>CAVPRK010000029.1:0-97644 GCA_963707815.1 uncultured beta proteobacterium | reverse complement strand
GAATATGGAAATCAATTCCATCAGTTGGTAAATTAGCCACCACCCACGAGGACGCACAACCCGCGAGCGTGGGGCTAAATTGCCGGAAGGAGGAATGACATGGACGCGAAGAAACACGACCCCGATCCGCAGGAAACGCGCGAATGGATCGACGCACTCGACGCGGTACTCGCGGTCGAAGGACCCGACCGCGCGCACTTGCTCATCGAGCAACTCATCGAGAAGCGCGCCAATCGCGGCGCGTACCTTCCGTTCTCGGCGAACACCGCGTACATCAACACCATCCCGACCGAAGCGCAGGTCCGCCTGCCGGGCGACCAGGAAGTCGAGCATCGCATACGATCGTACGTGCGCTGGAACGCGATGGCGATGGTGCTGCGCGCGAACAACGCCAACGATTCGGCGGCCACATCGCGAGCTTCGCGTCGGCCGCAACGCTGTATGACGTCGGCTTCAACCATTTCTGGCACGGGCCTCCGAGAACCACGGTGGCGATCTCGTTTTCTTCCAGGGCCACTCGGCGACCGGCGTATACGCGCGCGCGTTCATGCTCGGCCGGCTGACGGAAGCCACCTCGACAGCTACCGGCAGGAAGTCGGCGGCCGCGGCATCTCGTCGTATCCGCATCCGTGGCTGATGCCCGACTTCTGGCAGTTCCCAACCGTGTCGATGGGCCTCGGTCCGCTCATGGCGATCTACCAGGCGCGCTTCATGAACTACCTGCAGGACCGCGGCCTCGCGCAGACGGAAGGCCGGAAGGTGGGCGCTCATGGGCGACGGCGAGATGGACGAGCCGGAATCATGGGCGCGATCGGCATGGCGTCGCGTGAAAACCTCGACAACCTGATCTTCGTCGTCAATTGCAACCTGCAGCGCCTCGACGGGCCCGTACGCGGCAACGGCAAGATCATCCAGGAGCTCGAAAGCGACTTCCGCGGCGCCGGCTGGAACGTCATCAAGCTCATCTGGGGCACGCACTGGGACGCGCTGCTGGCCCGCGACAAGAAGGGCATCCTGATGAAGCGGATGATGGAAGCCCTCGACGGCGAATACCAGACGTTCAAGAGCAAGAACGGCGCGTACGTCCGCGAATACTTCTTCAACACGCCGGAGCTGAAGGCGCTCGTCCGCGACTACTCCGACGACGACATCTGGCATCTGAACCGCGGCGGACACGACCCGCACAAGATCTACGCCGCGTTCCACGTGGCCGCCCATCACAAGGGACAGCCGACGGTGATCCTCGCCAAGACGATCAAGGGCTACGGCATGGGCACCTCCGGCGAAGCGCGGCAGCACGCACCAGCAGAAAAAGATGTCGAACGAGTCGCTCACACGTTTCCGCGACCGCTTCCAGATCCCCGTACCCGACGACAAGCTCGACGAGATTCCGTACGTCACGTTTGCCGACGGCTCGCCCGAGCTCCAGTACATGCGGGCGCGAAGGATCGAACTCGGCGGCTACCTCCCGCAGCGGCGACGGAAGGCACGACGCCGCTGACCGTGCCGGAGCTCGGCGTTCGAACGGTTCCTCAAGAGCACCGACGACCGCGAGATCTCGACGACGATGGCGTTCGTGCAGATCCTGCAGATGATCATCCGCGACAAGAACCTCGGCAAGCACGTCGTGCCGATCGTGCCCGACGAGTCGCGGACCTTCGGCATGGAGGGCATGTTCCGGCGCTCGGCATCTGGAACCAGCAGGGCCAGCTCTACACGCCGCAGGATCACGACCAGCTCATGTTCTACAAGGAGGACAAGCACGGCCAGATCCTGCAGGAAGGCATCAACGAGGCGGGCGGCATGTGCGACTGGATCGCGGCCGCGACTTCGTACTCCACGCCGCGGCCGTGCCGATGATCCCGTTCTACATCTTCTATTCGATGTTCGGGTTCCAGCGCGTGGGCGACCTGTGCTGGGCCGCCGGCGACATGCGCTCGCGCGGCTTCCTGCTCGGCGGCACCGCGGGGCGCACGACGCTGAACGGCGAGGGCCTGCAGCACGAGGATGGCCACTCGCACCTCTGTCGGCGACGGTGCCGAACTGCGTCTCCTACGACCCCACGTTCGCCTACGAGGTGGCGGTGATCATCCAGGACGGCCTGCGCCGCATGTGCGCGGAGCAGGAGGACGTCTACTACTACATCACCGTGATGAACGAGAACTACACGCACCCGGCGATGCCCGAAGGTGCGGTGGCCGACATTCTCAAGGAGATGTACCACCTGCGTGAAGGGCCCAAGAGCAAGGGGCCGCGCGTCCAGCTCATGGGCTCCGGCGTCATTCCTGCGGCGGCCATCGCCGCCGCGGAGCTCCTGAAGAACGACTGGGGTGTCGATTCGGACATCTGGAGCTGCCCGTCGTTCACCGAGCTGGCGCGCGACGGCATGGCGGTCACGCGCTGGAACACCCTGCATCCGACCGACACGCCGCGGCGGTCGCACGTCGAAACGTGCCTCGAAGGTACGACCGGACCCGCAGTTGCGGCCACCGATTACATGCGCCTCTTCGCCGAACAGATCCGCCCACTCGTGCCTCGCCGCTACGTCGTGCTCGGCACCGACGGCTTCGGACGCTCCGACGCCCGAGAAGCTGCGTCACTTCTTCGAGGTCAACCCGCAGTACGTCGCCGTCGCCGCGTTGAAGGCGCTCGCGGACGACGGTGCGATACCGATTGCGAAGGTCGGCGAAGCGATCGCGAAGTACGGCCTCGACCCCGAAAAGCCGGCGCCGTGGACGGTCTGATGGACGTCAAGGTCCCCGACGTCGGCGACTTCAAGGACATGCCGGTCATCGAAGTGCTCGTGAAGGCGGGCGACACGGTTACGGCCGACGATGCGCTGGTCACGCTCGAGTCCGACAAGGCGACGATGGACGTGCCCGCGCCGGCCGCGGGTGTCATCAAGGAAGTGAAGATAAAGGCCGGCGACAAGGTGAGCGAAGGCACCCTCGTGCTCACCCTCGAGCAACGCAAGCGGAAAGGAGCCGCGGCCACCGGCGCCCGCGCCCGAACGCACGGCACCTCCGCCGCCGCCC
Source organism: uncultured beta proteobacterium (assembly GCA_963707815.1). GTDB lineage: Bacteria > Pseudomonadota > Gammaproteobacteria > Burkholderiales > Casimicrobiaceae > VBCG01. The sequence continues at coordinate 94,609 of CAVPRK010000029.1, read as the reverse complement.
GCGCAGCCGCACCCGCGCCATCCAAGGTCCCCAGCGGAGCCTGCGGCCCGGCCTGCAACCGGCCGTCGACGCCGCCTCGTTCACCGCCGCGCACGCCTCGCCTTCCGTGCGCAAATTCGCGCGCGAGCTCGGCGCCGATCTCGCGAAGGTCAACGGAACCGGGCCGAACGGCCGCATCACCCAGGATGACGTGCAGGCGTACGTGAAGGGCGTGATGACGTCGGGCGCACGCCCCGCCTCGAGCGGCGCGGGGCTCGACCTGCTCCCGTGGCCGACGGTCGACTTCGCCAGGTTCGGCGCGATCGAGACCGTGCCGCTGTCGCGGATCAGGAAGATTTCCGGCGCCAACCTCGCGCGCAACTGGGCGATGATTCCGCACGTGACGCAGTTCGACGAGGCCGACATCACGAGCCTCGAAGCGCTGCGCGTCGCGCTCAACAAGGAGAACGAGAAGGCGGGCGTCAAGATCACGATGCTCGCGTTCCTGATCAAGGCGTCGGTCTTCGCGCTGAAGAAATTCCCGGACTTCAACGCCTCGCTCGATGGCGACAACCTCGTGCGCAAGCAGTACTTCAACATCGGCTTCGCCGCCGACACGCCGAACGGGCTCGTGGTGCCCGTGCTGAAGGACGCCGACCGCAAGGGCGTGCTTGAGATCGCGAAGGAAATGGGCAAGCTGTCGCGCCAAGGCGCGCCGAAGGCAAGCTCGGACCCGCCGACATGCAGGGCGGTGCTTCTCGATCAGCTCGCTCGGGCGGCATCGGCGGCACCGCGTTCACGCCGATCATCAACGCGCCCGAGGTTGCGATCCTCGGCGTGTCGAAGAGCGCCACCAAGCCCGTCTGGGACGGCAACGCGTTCGTGCCGCGCCTCATGCTTCCGCTGTCGCTCTCCTACGACCACCGCGTGATCGACGGCGCCGCCGCGGCGCGATTCACCGACGTATCTCGCGAGCCTGCTCGCCGACATGCGGCGCCGCGGTGGTCTAGCGGAATGGCCGCCACCAGCCTGCTCGCGCTCCTCGACGACATCGCGACGCTCCTCGACGACGTCGCGCTCCTGACCAAGGTCGCGGCCAAGAAGACCGCCGGCGTGCTCGGCGACGACCTCGCGCTCAACGCGCAGCAGGTGACCGGCGTCCGCGCCGACCGCGAGCTGCCGGTGGTGTGGGCCGTCGCCAAGGGCTCGCTGCTCAACAAGGCGATCCTCGTGCCGGCGGCGCTCGCGCATCAGCGCGTTCGCGCCGTGGGCGGTCACGCCGCTGCTGATGGTCGGCGGCGCCTTCCTCTGCTTCGAGGGCGTCGAGAAGCTCGCGCACAGCTTCCTGCACGCGAGACGAGGACGAGGCGCACCACGCGGAGCTGCGCGACGGCCGCTCGCCGATCCCGGCCGTCGACCTCGTCGCGCTCGAGAAGGAGAAGATCAAGGGCGCGATGCGCACCGACTTCATCCTGTCCGCCGAGATCATCGTGATCGCGCTCGGCACCGTGGCCGAGCGCGCCGCTTCGCGCACGCAGGTCGCGGTGCTGGTCGGCATCGCCGTCGCTGATGACCGTCGGCGTCTACGGCCTCGTCGCCGGCATCGTGAAGCTCGACGACGCGGGCCTGTACCTGAGCCGGCGCGACGGCGCGCGCGTGCCAGCGCGGCGCTCGGCGCGCGCATCCTGCGCGCGCGCGCCGTGGCTGATGAAGTGCCTGTCCGATCGCCGGCACCGCGGCGATGTTCCTGGTCGGCGGCGGCATCCTCGTCCACGGCATCCCGCCGCTGCACCACTGGTCGAGGCCGCCGCGGAAGTCGTGCCTGCGTTCGACGAAGTGGCGGCGTTCGTCGCGAATCTTGTCGTCGGCATCGTGACGGGCGGCTTCCTCGTCGGCGCGGTCGCTGCCGGGCGCGCAGCGTGGCAGCGCCTCGCAAGTCACGCGTAGAATCGCGGCATGACCCAGGACGAGCTCAAGCAGGCCGTCGCCCGCGAGGCGATCAAGTACGTCGTCGACGACGCCTGGATCGGCGTCGGCTCCGGCACCACCGCCAATTTCTTCATCGACGAGCTCGGCAAGATCAAGAACCGCATCAAGGGTGCGGTGTCGAGCTCGGAAAAGTCGAGCGCGCGCTTGAAGTCGCACGGCATCGAGGTCGAGCAGCTCAACAACGTCGACAACGTGCCCGTCTACATCGACGGCGCCGACGAAGTCACCAAGTGGGGCGCGATGATCAAAGGCGGCGGAGGCGCTCTCACGCGCGAGAAGATCGTCGCCGCCGTCGGCCGCAAGTTCGTGTGCATCGTCGACCGCAGTCGAAAGTGGTCGACGTCCTCGGCCGGTTTCCGCTGCCGGTCGAAGTGATCCCGATGGCGCGCAGCTACGTGGCGCGCGAGCTGGTGCGGCCTGGGCGGCCGGCCCGCGTGGCGCATGGGATTCACGACCGACAACGGCAACGTGATCCTCGACGTCGACGGCCTCACGATCGAGGATCCGCAGGCGCTCGAGACTACGATCAACGGGATCGCCGGGGTCGTCACCGTCGGCCTCTTCGCCCATCGCGGCGCCGACGTCATCCTCGTGGGCGCCGACAACGGCGTACGGACGATCACGCCCGAATAGAGGCGCTCACTGCTCCTTGGCCTGGCATCGTGATGCGCAGCGATACGTGTCGCCTCGCGTCGGTCGCGCGGGGACGCCCGCTTCGCGCCTCCCTCGGCTTCGCCTCGGCCCCCGCACTCACTCCTCGGCTCCTTGGCCTGGCATCGTGATGCGCAGCGATACGTGTCGCCTTGCGTCGGTCGCGCGGGGACGCGCGCTTCGCGCCTCCCTCGGCTTCGCCTTGGCCCCCGCACTCACTCCTCGGCTCCTTGGCCTGGCATCGTGATGCGCAGCGATACGTGTCGCCTCGCGTCGGTCGCGCGGGGACGCGCGCTTCGCGCCTCCCTCGGCTTCGCCTCGGCCCCCGCACTCACTCCAGCGCGCTCGGGATAAGCCGCAGCCACGCCCGGCCCTGCGCGCGCTCCACCACGAGCTGGTCGCGCGCCGGGTTGTAGCGGTAGGTGAGGAAGAGCTTGTCGCGGGCGTTGCGCAACCGCTCCGCGCGGAAGACCGCCGCATTGACGCCGTCGCAGCGCGCGGAGCGCACGAGCAGCCCGTTCTGGCCCTGCTCGTGCACGTAGCGGCCGAGCGTTGCGTGAACGCGTAGCTCGTGCGGCTGACGAGCCCCGGATGGCTCGCCTCGCGGCCGCGCAGGTCGAGCAGCACCGCGTCGCAGCGCACGTCGAAGACGCGCCGCTCGCTGCACGATCGCGCGGGCCTCGCCGGCGAAGCTGTCGCGCACGAAGCGATACCAGTGCCAGGCCGTCTCGTACACGGTCGTCTCGACGTCCAGCGAGCCGTACCACACGCCGTAGCGCGTGCCGTCCGAGAAGCGCGTGGCCTGCCAGTGCGCCGCGTCGAACGTGTACGCGATCACCGTGCCGTAGTCGAACGGCCGCGTGATCAGCGCGCGCGGCGGTCGCGATGCGGTCGGTGCTCTCGGCCGCGATCGCGACCGCCCAGTCGGCCGGGTCGCTCGAGAGATCGTCGAACAGGTCCTGCGACGCGCGGATGCCGGGGATGTTGCGCACGAGGTCGCGCGTGGAAGTCGACGTTGGCCTCGAAGAGCTCGCGGTCCATCTACTGCCCGCGCTGGAAGTCGAGGTAGCGGCGCACCGCGAGCAGCCCTTCGAAGCCGTGCGCGACGACGACGTCGACGGGACGGCGCCGAGCCGGCGGTTGGGCGTGGTCATCCAGCGGTACGCGAGATCGCGGTCGTGCGGGAACAGGATGCGCAGCGACTTGTGGATGCCGAGCAGGTGGCCGGCGCGGTCGAGGAGGTCGCGGTTGTCGGCGAGCGGCTCGCCGGTGCGGTAGCGGGCGAGGGTCGCTGCGGCTGGCCGCGAGACAGCCCGAGCAGCGCCGCCTGCTCGGCGGTGGACACTGCCCAGTGATCGAGCAGCCGCACGACCATCGCCGCGAGGCGGGCGCGCGCGTGCGCGGGTCGACGGCGGCGGGGCGTGGATGCGGGGCGACGGCGGGCATGAGGAGTTTCTCGTTGAGGAGCGGTTGTTGCGGTTGCTCCCATTAGTGTACCAATTGGTACGGAGCTGTCAACCCCCCTGCACAGGATAGAATGGAGCGCATGACGAATCTCAACGTGCCGGGCCTCGCCGACGTCGCCGCGTACATGCGCGGCGTGGGCGAAGCCGCGCGCGCCGCGTCGCGCGAGGTCGCGCGCGCCGACACCGACGCCAAGAACCGCGCGCTGCTCGCGATGGCCGCCGCGATCCGGCGCGACGAAGGCCAGCTCCTCGCGGCGAACGCGGAGGACGTCGACGCCGCCCGGCGAAGGCCGCTGGGCACGACGCGGCCTTCGTCGACCGCCTGACGCTCACGCCGAAGGCGATCGACGGCGATGGCCGACGGGTCTCGACGAGATCGCGACGCTGCCCGATCCGGTCGGCGAGATCACCGACCTTGCGCTATCGTCCGACCGGCATCCAGGTCGGCCGCATGCGCGTGCCGCTCGGCGTGGTCGGCATCATCTACGAATCGCGGCCGAACGTGACGGCGGACGCGGCGGGCCTGTGCCTCAAGTCGGGCAACGCGACGATCCTGCGCGGCGGCTCGGAGGCGCTCCGCAGCAACGCGCCATCGCCGCGTGCGTCCACCAGGGTCTGCGCGAGGCGGGGCTTGCCCGAGGCCGCGGTGCAGGTCGTCGCCACGACCGATCGCGCCGCGGTCGGCCATCTGATCGCCGACGACGAGCACGTCGACGTCATCGTGCCGCGCGGCGGCAAGGGCCTGATCGAGCGGATCGCGCAAGCGAAGCGAACGTGCCGGTGATCAAGCATCTCGACGGCGTGTGCCACGTGTACGTCGACGCCACGGCCGACATCGACATGGCGATCCGCATCGCCGACAACGCGAAGACGCAGCGCTACTCGCCGTGCAACACGATGGAGACGCTGCTCGTGCACATCGGACATCGCGGAGCGCGTCCTGCCTCCGCTGTGCGGCGATCTACGCGCAGAAGGGCGTCGAGCTGCGCGGCTGCGAGCGCTCGCGCACGCTGGTTCCCGCGATGAAGGCCGCGACCGAGGACGATTGGTACACCGAGTACCTGGCGCCGATCCTCGCCGTCCGCGTCGTCGACTCGCTCGACGAGGCGATCGCGCACATCGCGAGATACGGCTCGCAGCACACCGACGCGATCGTGACGCAAGACTACGCGAACTGCGATGCGCTTCCTGCGCGAGGTCGACTCGAGCTCGGTGCTGGTCAACGCGTCGACGCGCTTCGCCGACGGGTTCGAGTTCGGCCTGGGCGCGGAGATCGGCATCTCGACCAACAAGCTGCACGCGCGCGGACCGGTCGGCCTCGAAGGCCTCACCAGCCAGAAGTGGGTCGTGCTCGGGATCGGGCCAGATTCGCACCTAGGCGGGCACCGGCCGACCGCGCACCGCGCATACCAGAGCACGACGACCGCGACCAGCGCGAGGAACGGCAGCGCGCCCCAGTTCATCACGTCCCAGCCGGCGGCCGACACCAGCGCGCCCGACGAGAACGACGACAGCGCCATCGTCGAGAACATGATGAAATCGTTCGCGCCCTGCGTGCGCGCCTTTTCCGCCGGCGGGTACGACTCGGTCAGCAGCGTGGTGCCGCCCGTGTACATGAAGTTCCAGCCGACGCCGATCAGCACCAGCGCGGCCACGAAGTGCCCGTATGTGATGCCGGCAAGCGCGATGATCGCGCCGAGCGCCATCACTAGCACACCTGCGAGGATCACGTTGAGCACGCCGAAGCGGTTGATGAGGCTGCCGGTGACGAAGCCCGGCGCGTACATGCCCACCACGTGCCACGAGATGACCATCGCGGCCAGCGAGTACGGGATGGCCGCAGAAGTCCATCGCGAGCGGCGTCGCGGTCATCAGCAGGTTCATGAGGCCGTAGCCGAACGTCGCCGGCCAGCGCCGCGACGACGAACACCGGCTGCCGCACGATCTCGCGCAGCGGCCGCCCGCCGCCGGCGCTCTCCTCGGGCGTCGGCTTCGGCACCTCGACGTGCGACTGCACGGCAAGCGCGACCAAGCGCGACCACCGCCAGCAACACGAACGAGCCGAGGAACGGCGACGCGAACATGTCCTTGCCGCAGCGCGTAATCGCCGGCCCGAGAATCCGCCGACGATGCCGCCGGCCAGCACCAGCGAGATGGCGCGCGCGCGGTCGGCCTTGGTGGCGACTTCCGCCGCCGCGAACCGGTACTGCAGTCCGATCGCGTTGTAAATGCCGATGACCGCGGTCGCGACGCAATACAGCGCGAAGCTCCGCATCCACAGCGCGAGGACCGCGACGCCGCAGCCGACGATGTTGATGAGCGCGCCGGTCATGAAGCCGCGGCGCCGGCCGACCTTCGCCATCCACAGCGACATCGGCATCGTCGGCAACGCCGAGCCCAGCACGTAGGTCGTCGCGCCGAGCGTCGCGACCGTCTTCGCGTCGACCAGCGAATAGCCGACGAGGCCGTTCATCGTGATGAGCCCGGCCGCGTTGGTCAGCAGCAGCGCCTGGCAGCACGCGAGCAGGAAAACGTTGCGATACGAAGTGGTCATTGCCAGTGCGAGGGATCGGAGGCGTGGGGCGTGACAGTACGGGCAGATTGACGACGCATCGCAGGAGCGGGCATATCGAGCCGCCCGTCCGTCTCCATCGTCCCTCGCCGAGCATCCCGTTATCATAGGGCATGAGACCCGCTGGCCGTCGCGATCTCGATTTCTGGTTCGGGGCCCGGCTCTCCCGAGCACGCCGTCGCGCCCGAGGTGGTTTCGCAAGGACGCGGCGTTCGACGACGCGATCCGCCACCGCTTCGGCGAAGCGGTGGCGATTGCGCTCGCGGGCGGGTTCGGTGAATGGTGCGGGACCGCGCACGGTTCGCTCGCGCGCGTCCTGCTGCTCGACCAGTTCACGCGCAACATCTTTCGCGACACCCCGCGCGCTTTCGCCGGCGACGAGCGCGCGCTCGCCACCGGCGGAAGACGCCGTGGCGCGCGGCTTCGATCGCGAGCTCGAGCCGCGCGAGCCGCTGGTTCGTCTACATGCCGTTCGAGCACGCCGAGAAGCGTCGACGCGCAACGCCGGTCGCTGGAGCTCTTTGGCGCGCTCGCCCGCGAGATGAACGACGACGTCACCGCTCGTGTGGGCGCGCAAGCACGCCGACGTGATCTTTCGGTTCGGACGCTTCCCGCACCGCAACGCGATCCTCGGTCGCGCGTCCACGCCGGAAGAGGAAGCGTTCTTGCGCGAGCCGGGATCGCGGGTTCTGGGACTGTCCGCTTTTAACCGGCGCGAGACATTCAAAGGGGACCGTCCATGGCAGACCTTCGAGATCACGCTTGCGCTGCTGCTGGTCGTAGCGCTGGTCGGCGTGCTCGCCCGCTTCGTCGTGGTGCCCGTGACGCTGCTGCTGGTCGGTGGCGGCGTGCATCCTCTCCTTCGTGCCGGGCTGTCCGAGCTGCACATCGAGCCCGACATATTCTTCGCGTTGTTCATTCCGCCGCTCCTGTTCGCCGACGGATGGCGCATTCCGAAGCGCGATCTCCTCAGCGCGCTGCGTCCCGTGATGGCGCTCGCGTTCGGCCTCGTGTTCCTCACCGTGGTCGCGTCGGCTACCTCCTGCATTGGCTGATTCCGTCGCTGCCGCTGGCCGCCGCTTCGCGCTGGGCGCGATCGTCTCGCCGACCGACGCGGTCGCGACGGCGGCCACCACCGAGCGGCTGCCGGTTCCGTCGGCGATCACGCACATCCTGAACGGCGAGAGCCTCATCAACGACGCGTCCGGACTGGTCGCGTTCAAGTTCGCGGTCGCGGCGGTGGCGACCGGCGTGTTTTCCTTCGTCGAGGCGGCCGAGCAGTTCGTGGTGCTGGCCGCCGGCGGAGTCTCGTCGGCCTCGCTGCCGCCGCTTTGATGGACGGTCGGCAAGCGCGTGCGGCGCGTCGTGTCGACGAGCCGACCATCCAGACGACCCTGTCGCTCCTGACGCCGTTCGCTGCCTACCTTCTCGCGGAGTCGCTGCACATGTCGGGGATTCTCGCGGTCGTTGCCGCGGGCCTGTACATGGGCTCGCACGACACGCGCGACACGTCCGTTGCCACGCGAAGGCACGTCGGCGAAGTGTGGACGATGCTGCTGTATGCCTTCAACGGCCTCGTCTTTCTGCTGCTGGGCCTCGAGATTCCGGACGTGATGCGCCGCATGTCGGCAACGCCCTGGCAGGAGCTCGTCCTGTATGCGGTCGTCGTGTGGGTCGCGCTCAACGTCGTGCGCCTCGCCTGGGTCTTTCCCGGCGCGCACCTGCCGCCGCTGCTGTTGCGCCGGATTCGCGAACGCGAAGGATTTCCGAATCCGCGCGAAGTCTTCATCGTCGGATGGGCCGGATTGCGCGGCTCGGTGACGATGGCGGCGGCGCTGTCGATCCCGCTCGTGACCGGCAATGGCCAGCCGTTCCCGGGACGCGACCTCCTCATCTTCCTGGCCGGGACGACGATCGTGCTCACGCTCGTCATCAACGGCTTGACGTTGCCCTGGTTCATCCGATGGCTCGGCGTGCGCGGCGACGGCAAGGCCGAGCGCGAAGAGCGCGCTGCGCGCATCGCGCTCGCACAGGCGGCCAGCACGGCGCTGCGCGAGTCGCTCTCGCGGATGTCAGCGGCCGGAGGAGATCGCGCTCGCCTCGCGCATCGACGCAACTACGAGCGCCTTCTCCTGCGCTTGTCGGCCAATGCCAGCCGGCGGGTCAACCTCGACACGCTTGCCGACGACGAGCGCAAGCTGCAGCTCGCCGCGCTGCGCGCCGAGCGCGCCGAGCTCGTCGAGATGCGCGAAGCCGACGTCATCAACGACGAAACGATGCGCGTCGATCGAGGCGGAAATCGACGATGCGGAATCGTCGCTCGGTCCGGCAAACACTCGGGTCAGGGCATGAGCCCGAAGGGCCCTAGCGAGCAAGGCGGCCGAGACCGCAGGTCGAGGCAAGGCCCAAGGGGCCCGTCGCCGCGCGAGCGTACGTGGCCGACACGCGGAGATCTGCACGACGCAAGCAGCGCGATGAGGCCACGCTCCCGAGGGCGGATTGCCCCGAAGCGCAGCACGGATGATCGCCAATGACCGCCCCGGTCGCGCTGCTGGGCGGCACGTTCGATCCCGTGCATTACGGCCACCTGCGCTCTTGCCGACGACGTGCGACGCGCGCTCGGCGCTATCCGAAGTGCGACTCGTTCCGGCGCGCGATCCGCCGCATCGCGACGGCCCGGCGGCCACCGGCCGCGATCGCGCTCGCGATGCTGCGACTCGCGCGTGGCCGCGCATTCCCGGCCTCGTCGTCGACGAGCGAGAGTTGCGCGCGGGACGGCAAGAGTTACACGGTGTTGACGCTCGAGGAGTTGCGCCGCGAGGTGCCGTCGCGGCCGCTCTGGCTGCTGCTCGGCGCCGACGCTTTTCGCGGGTTGTCCGACGTGGCATCGCTGGCGCGACGTCTTTGCGCTCGCGCACGTCGTCGTCGTCGCGCGGCCGGGCGTCGCGCTGACGCGGACCTGCCGGAGGCGCTGGCGGCCGAGTGGAAATCGCGCCTGACTCGGACCCCGCCGCCTTGTTTTCCACGCCTGCCGGCGCCATTTTCGAGGAGGCGATCGCGCCGCATCCCATCGCGGCGACCGAGATCCGCGCGGAACTTGCACGCGGTGACGAAGGCCGCGGAGGTCGTCCGGCTGCTGCTTCCCGCCTGCGGTTTTGGCCTATATTGACCAGCACCATCTTTACTCGATCACACCCACCCGAAGGATGCGACTTAACAAGCTGCAGCAAACCGCCGTCTCCGCCCTCGAGGACATCAAGGGCCGCGACATCAAGGTCCTCGACGTCCGCAAGCTCACCAGTTTCTACGACTCGCTGATCATCGCCAGCGCCGAGTCCAACCGGCAGGTGAAGGCGCTCGCGCATCACGTCCGCGACAAGCTCAAGGAGGCGGGCGCGACGATCATCGGCGTCGAGGGCGAAGAAACCGGCGAATGGGTACTCGTCGATTGCGGCGACATCGTGGTCCACGTCATGCAGCCGGCGGTGCGCTCCTACTACAACCTCGAAGAGCTCTGGGACACGTCGCCGGCGCAGCGCCGCGCGAAGGCGGCCTGATCGCATTCGATGACTTGAAACTTCGCCTCGTCGCGCTTGGCCACCGCATGCCCGCCTGGGTCGACGCGGGCTTCGACGACTACGCGAAGCGCATGCCGCGCGACTCGCGCTCGTCGAGCTCAAGCCCGAGCCGCGGACGCGGGAAAGACCGTCGCCCAACTGCTCTCCGCCGAAGCGGTGCGCATTCGCGCCGCATGCGCGGGCGTGCGCATGGTGGTGCTGGACGAGCGCGGCACAGCTGTGGACCACACGTGACCTGGCGGCGAAGCTCACGCGGTGGAAGGACGACGCGCAGGACATCGCGTTCGTGATCGGCAGCGCCGACGGACTCGACGACGCGCTCAAGCGCGAGGCCGCCGTGATGATCTCGCTGTCCATGTTCACGTTGCCGCACGGCCTCGTGCGTGTGATGATCGCCGAGCAGCTGTACCGCGCAATCAGCCTCAACGCCGGCCACCCGTACCATCGTGAGTGCATCGACTCCATCTATCTTGCGTCGCGCAGCCCGCGCCGGCAGGAGCTGCTGCGCCAGATCGGCGTCCCGTTCGACGAGATCGCTTCGCGCAGCGCCCGGCCGCCACCGCGACGTCGTCGAGGAAGCGCTCGACGGCGAGCCGGCGCTGCACTACGTCGAGCGCATCGCGCGAACCAAGGCGAACGTGGGATGGAAGCGCATGGAGGAGCGCGGCCTGCCCCTGCGTCCGGTGCTCGGCGCCGACACCGAAGTCGTGCTCGACGACGTGATCTTCGGCAAGCCGGACGACGCGGACGCCGCGCGCGCGATGCTCGCGCGACTGTCGGGCCGCCTGCACGACGTGGTCACCGCGGTAGCGCTTCGATGTCACGACGACGTCGACGTCGCGCTGTCGGTCTCGCAGGTCACGCTCCGCAAGCTCACCGCAGGCGAAATCGAACGGTACATCGAGACGGGCGAGCCATTCGACAAGGCGGGCGGATATGCGATCCAGGGCCGCGCGGCCGTCTTCGTCACGAGACTCGAAGGCAGCTACTCGGGCGTCATGGGACTGCCGCTGGCCGAGACCGCGTCGCTCCTCGCGCGAATCGGACGCTCCGTGCTATAAGGGCGTCCAACGACATCAACGCGCCGCCAGATTGCATGAGGAGTCGCCGGCGGGCCGCCGAATAAGTGACACATGAAATCCTCATCAACGTAACGCCCCAGGAAACGCGCGTCGCCATGCTCGAGCAGGGCGTGGTGCAGGAGCTGCACATCGAGCGAGCGAGCGCGCGCGGCCTCGTCGGCAACATCTACCTTGGCCGCGTCGCGCGCGTGCTTCCGGGCATGCAGAGCGCATTCATCGAGATCGGCCTCGAACGCGCGGCGTTCCTCCACATCGCCGACATCTGGGAGCATCGGCAGAACGGCCACGGCGGTGTCGAGCGTCCGATCGAGAAGATCCTCCACGAGGGCCAGTCGCTTCTCGTGCAGGTGATCAAGGACCCGATCGGCACCAAGGGCGCGCGCCTGTCGACGCAAGTGAGCCTCGCCGGCCGCCTGCTCGTCTATCTGCCGCAGGACTCGCACATCGGCATCTCGCAGCGCATCGGCGACGAAGCGGAGCGCGAAACGCTGCGCGAGCGGTTGCAGCATCTCCTGCCCGAGGGCCTCGCCGGCGGCTTCATCATCCGCACGATGGCCGAGACCGCGTCCGAGCGCGAGATGCAGGCGGACATCGAATACCTGACGAAGCTGTGGAGCGACCTCACGGTGCGTTCGCGCGAAGCCCCGCCGGCATCGCTTCTCTACCAGGACCTGAACCTCGCGCAGCGCGTGCTGCGCGACATGTCGACCGACGAAACCGCGCGCGTGCTCGTCGACTCGCGCGAGACGTTCGTCAAGATGGCGGACTTCGCGCGCCAGTACACGCCGGCGCTCTCCGATCGCATCAACCACTACCTCGGCGACCGGCCGCTGTTCGACCTGCACGGCGTCGAAGACGAGATCGAGAAGGCGCTCGCGCGCCGCGTCGACTTGAAGTCGGGCGGCTATCTCATCATCGACCAGACCGAGGCGATGACGACGATCGACGTCAACACCGGCGGCTTCGTCGGCGGACGAAGCTTCGACGACACGATCTTCAAGACCAACCTCGAAGCGGCGCAGGTGATCGCGCGCCAGCTGCGCATGCGCAACCTCGGCGGCATCATCATCATCGACTTCATCGACATGGAGAATGCCGACCATCGCAACGCGGTGCTGTCGGAGCTCAATCGCGCGCTCGAGAAGGACCGCACGCGCCTGACCGTCAACGGCTTCACCCAGCTGGGCCTCGTCGAGATGACGCGCAAGCGCACGCGCGAATCGCTGGCGCACGTCCTGTGCGAGCCGTGTCCCACCTGCCAGGGCCGCGGCGAGCTCAAGACCGCGCAGACGATCTGCTACGAGATCCTGCGCGAGATCGTGCGCGAGTCGAAGCAGTTCAACGCGCGCGAGTTCCGCATCCTCGCGTCGCAATCGGTGATCGACATGTTCCTCGACGAAGAGTCGCAGAGCCTCGCGCAGCTGGGCGACTTCATCGCGAAGCCGATCTCGCTGCAGGTGGAAACGCTGTACACGCAAGAGCAATACGACATCGTCCTGATCTAGCGTGTTCGCCTGGTGGCATCGCACTCAAGGAGCGCGTCGGCGGCTGGTTCCGCCGCGAGCCGGCGCCCGGCCGCTTCGAGTCCGGGATCGAAGTTCTCCGCGCACGGCTGGGTCGGCAGCGCACCCGCCGTATGGCCGAGCCGCGACTACCTCGTGTACGTTCCAAAGGGCGCGCTCGCGCTTGCGGCGATCGCCGCTCGTCGTGCTGCTGCCACGGCTGCAAGCAGACGGCCGACGAGATCGCGCACGGCACGCGCATCGCCGAGTTCGCCGACCGCGAAGGAACGCGTGGTCCTCCTGCCGACGCAAAAGGACTCGGCCAATCCATGGCGGTGCTGGAACTGGTTCGACACGCGCACGACGCATGGCGACGGCGAAGCGGCCATCGTCGCGGCGCAGATCCGCAGCGTGCGCCGCGCGTATCGCATCGATCGCAAGCGCGTCTTCGTCGCGGGCATGTCGGCGGGCGGCGCGCTCGCGGCCATCCTCGGCGTGCGCTTTCCGCGTCTCGTCACGGCGGTCGCCGTGCATTCGGGCATCGCGTGCGGCGCGGCGTCGTCCGCGCATGACGGCGATCAGCGTGCTGAAGCGCGGTCCGGAGCAGGATGTCGAAGCGATCGCGGTGGCCGTGCGCGAAGCGGCGATGCCGCACGAGATTGCGCGTGCCGCTGCTCGCAATGCACGGCGACCGCGACGAGGTCGTCGCGCCTGCGCAATGCCGTTGCGCTCGTGCGCCAGTACCTCGCGCTCAACGGCGACGATCCGGCGCGTGCGGCCTGACGCGCAGGCGCGGATTCGAGCGCACCGCTGCACGGCCGCGTGGAAATCGTCCGCGAATGGCGGCGCGACGGTCGGCTCGTCGTGCGCTACGTCGAGGTCAAGGACTCGGTCACGCATGGAGCGGCGGCGACGCGAGCCTCGACTTCAACGACGCCGGGCCGCCCGATGCCACGGCGCTGGTCGGCGACTTTCTTCGCCGATGCTTTATCCTCACGTCCTGAAGGAGCGAAACGACGATGGCGGTTTCCGGGCATGAATCATTTCACCGTCCTCACCGACGACGTGCCGCGGACGGTCGAGTTCTACGCGCAGTTCGTGGGTCTCGCCGACGGCCCGCGTCCCGATCTCGGGTTTCCCGGGGCGTGGATGTACGCGGGCGACGACGCGATTCTGCACATCATCGGTGGCAAGTCGCGCGAGCAGCTCCGCGCCGGCGTCATCGATCACATGGCGTTCACGGCGCAAGGGGCTCGCCGACACGCTCGCCATGCTCACGGCCTACAACATCGAGCACGTCTGCCGCCAGCAGGTGGGAACGGGATTCTGGCAGGTGTTCTTCCTCGATCCCAACGGCGCGCGCGTCGAGCTCGACTTCGCTTCCGACGAAGTCCGGAAATGATCGAGCCCGATCATCTCGTCGTCGGCGCGCTGACGCTCGACGCAGGGTGCGACTGGGTCGAGGACCGGCTCGGCGTGCGGCCGCAGCCCGGCGGCACAGCACGTGACGATGGGCACGCACAACGCGCTCCTGTTGCTCGGTCCGCGCCTTTATCTCGAGGTGATCGCCGTCGATCCTGCGGGCGCCGACACCTGCGCGGCCGCGCTGGTTCGATCTCGACGAGCCGCGCATGAAAGCCGCGCTCGCCGAAGGCCCGCAGCTCATCCACTGGGTCGCGCGCACGAGCGACATCGACGCCGCGGTGCGCAAGCGTGCCCGACCTCGGCACGGTCACGCCGATGACGCGCGGCGCATGGTCGTGGCGCATCACCATTCCCGACGACGGTCATCGGCCGGGGCGCGGCCTCGTGCCGACGGTCATCCAGTGGAGCGACGCGCGCCATCCTGCCGACGCGCTGCCCGACTCCGGCCGGCGCCTCGTCGTGCTCGCCGGCGAGCATCCCGAGCCCGACGCCGTGCGCAAGGACGATCGCAGCGCTCGGTCTGTCCGACACGCTGAAGGTCACGTACGCGAAGTCGCCGCGGCTCGCGGCGATGATCCGCACGCCGCGCGGAGTCGCGACGCTGTAACGTTCAGCCCTCAGGCAGGCCTGCCGTTGCGCAGCGCCGGGTAGACGTGCTTGTCGAGGAGCTCGAGATATTGCGGATGCCGCGAGGGCACTGCGCGAGCGATGAATGGCGATGGTATAGCGCGGTTGCAGCCTCAGCACGGCCTCCATTGCATTCGACGCTTTCGCCGTGTCGCCGACGTTCTGGTTGGCCGCGACGAGGCACACGTGCGTGTCGAAGTCGTCGCTGGAGCCGAGACCCAGCGATCGCTCGCCCGCCTCGATCGCATCGGCGTACCGGCCGCACAGAAGGTGCGCCTCGCACACGATCTGCATCTGCGCTAGCGGTGGGCTGGGGGTCTTCCGTCTGCCGCTTCGCGCGAGGACGCAAAGCGCGTCGTCCGGCTGCCCGCATGACATGATCAACCCTGCGCGGTGCTCCAGCAGGCCGCCGCTGTACGGCTCGAGCGCGATCGACTTCGCGGACGCCTCGAGCGAGGCCTTCCATTGGCCGTGCGTACATGAGCGCCGACGCGCGCAGGAGCCATGTGACGGGCAACGTGTCGTTGAGACGGAGTGCCTTGGCAGTGGATTCGTTCATGCGCCGCACCAGCGACCGTCGCGGTCGGCGTCGATGTCGTGGGTCAGGCGTTCGTCGAGGGCGATCGCAAGGCCGAGCAGCGCCTGGCACGCAATTGGGCTCGCGACGCAGCGCGTCCTCGAGCAGCAGCTTCCTTCCGGCGCATGCGCTCGCGAACGTCGGGCTCGGTGCGATCGAGGGCGAATGCAAGCACGACGTTGTCGATCGGCGTGGGCGCCTCCGGTGGTTGTGCGGTAACACGCCGCACTTCGGCGCTCACCAACGCGCGCGACAGCTTCCACGCCACGGCATGCAGACGGCGTGCGTTCTTGGTGGCGTCGTCCTCGCTCGGCAGCGATACTGCACCGTTCCAAACCTGTTCGCCGCTGGCGCCATCCGTGACGAGCACGTCGACGACCGTCTCGTTGCGCTCCTCGCGTACTTCTCCTTCTGCGAGATAGCGCAGGCCGCCCTGATGCGCGGCCGAGGGCGTCACCGAAATGAGCGACCCGCAGCGCGCGAGCATGGCCGTGAAGTCGCGCTCGATCGCTTTCGCACGACGCGCCTATGGTCGCATCGTCCGTCAGCACGGCAAAGGGCCGAACGCCGATCGACATCGCGCGCGGCTCCGCGGTCCCGCGCACCGCCCGCGGACCGCCGTCCGAGATCCACCATGTAAGCGACGATCGGCCGTCCGATATTCTTCACCCGTTGCTCGCCCGCGTCGGCGAACGCGATGTCGAGGCTGCCGTGCACCTGGTCGCGCACGGCCTGCGACACGCAGATGCCGCCGGGCGGAGCGAGCGGCTCCAGCCGGGCCGCGACGTTGACGCCGTCGCCGAAGATGTCGTCGCCTTCGGCGATCACGTCGCCGAGGTTGATGCCGATGCGGAGCTCGAGCCGGTCGTCTGCCGGCGCCAACGCATTGCGGCCGGCGAGCGCGCGCTGGACCGCAACGGCGCAGCGCAGCGACGCATCGGCGCTGCCGAACTCGGCCAGGAGCCCGTCACCGGTCGTTTTCACGATGCGGCCGCCATTCGCGGCAATGGCCGGATCGACGACCTCGCCGCGCATCGCGCGCAAGCGCGCGAGCGTGCCCGCGTCATCGTGTTCCATCTGGGCGCTGAAGCCGACGACGTCGGCGACCAGGACAGCGGAGAGGCGGCGCGTCGTCATCCCACTGCTCCGCGCGCCGCCACCGGCCACACGCATTCGACGCGCTGCCCGCGCATGCCGACGAGCCAGTCGTAGAGATTGACGGTCGGGTCGCAATGCCCCGGGACGAGCCACACGCGATCGCCGATCGCAGGATGCGCCTCGGATACATCCACGTCGAGCACGCCGTGCTCGTCGGAGGCCTTCGCATACCGGAGTCCGCGCGCGGCGTGCACTTCCGGCAGTCCCGAGTCGACGGCGAGCGCCTTGAGCCCGGCGTCGACGACAGCGCGATCCGGCGCGGGCACGCTCATCACCGAGCACAGCACGTACAAGCTGTGCTCGAACGCATGCTCGTCGGGCGCAAGCGCATTGCGCGCGTAGTCGGCATCCATGAACACGTAGGAGCCGGGCTGCAGCTCGGTGTAGACGTGGCTGTCGCGCTCGAGCTGCCACGTGCCCGTCCCTGCACCGGTGACGACGGGGCACGCAATCCCTGCACGTTCGATGAGCTCGCGCGTCTCGCCCGAAAGCGAGCTCGCGCGCTCGATGGCCGCGCGCCGCTCGTGCGGCTTTCGCAGGTGTTGCGCCGCGCCTTGATAGGCTTGGATGCCGCGAAAGCCCAGCCCTTTGGCCGTGCTCGCGGCTCGCGCGATTGCGACGGCCGCCTCGCCGGGCGCGACGCCGCAGCGCCCGGCGCCCACGTCGATCTCGACGTAGACGTGCAGGGTGCCGCCCGCCTGTACGGCCGCGGCGGATAGATCGGGAATCACGCGCGGGTCGTCGACGAGGACGCCGATGGTCGCGGACCGCGCGAGTGCCGCGAGGCGCGCGATCTTCGACGGCGCCACGATTTCATTGGTCACGAGGATGTCGGCGATCCCCGCGGCGACGAATGCGGCGGCCTCGTCGACTTTCTGGCAGCAGATGCCGACGGCGCCGCGGGCGACCTGCGCTTTCGCGATGTCGGGACACTTGTGCGACTTCGCGTGCGGGCGCAACGCAAGCCCCGATCCGCGCACGGCGTTCGCCATGAGGTCGAGGTTGTGCTCGAACGCGTCGAGGTCGACCACCAGGGCGGGTGTCTCGACCGCCTCGAGCGGATCGCCGATGCGTGCGGGGACGCGCTGCATGCAAGAGGCCTACGCCACGATCTTCAGCGCATCGTCACTGGAGTCCGCGCACTCGACCACCAATGGAGCGGCACGCAGGCTGTTCCACAGCCCAGGCAGGTAGAGACCGCGCGCGAGCAGTGCGCGCGCAACCATCGACACGATGCGGGCGATGTCGCGCACCGGCCGGAAGTGGCTGCGCCGCCCGCCCGGTGGGTAGATCGAGCGGATCGGCACTGCGACGCTCGTAAAGCCGATTCGCGCACCGCGTATCAGGATCTCGCTTTCGAACGTGAACGAGGCACCGCGGTCCTGCGTTCCTTCGATCACGCGCAACAAGCTCGAAGGATAGAGGCGCTCGCCGGACTGCGAATCGGCGATGGGATAACCAGCCGCCCACGAGATCCAGAAGTCCGCGATGCGATTCGCGACGCGCCGGCTGGGAGGCGCGCTCGCGCGGTCGAGAAGGCGCGCGCCGATGACGATGGCACGGGGATACCTCGCCGCCGCACTCACGAGCCTCCGAAGGTCGGCCGGGTCGTGCTGGCCGTCGCCATCGAGCGTGGCGACATAGTCCGCTCCCTCGGCCATCGCGACGTCGAACCCGGTCCACAGCGCGGCGGCCTTGCCGAGATTGGTCTCGTGGCGCACGACCCTTGCCGGAAGACCCGACAACGCTTGCGACGTGCCGTCTGTCGAAGCGTCGTCGACCACGACGACGATCGGCGACTCGCGCAACGCACCGATGACGACGCCCCGGATCGTGCGAGCCTCGTTGAACGCGGGTATGACGACCGCAAGCCGCATCAATACAATCCCCCGTCGACCTGCATCACCTGGCCCGTAATATAGCCCGCCCCGTCGGACGCGAGGAATGCCACGAGCGCCGCGACCTCCTCGACAGTGCCCGCCCTTCGCATGGGCACGAGCGCCTGAATGCGCCCGTCGTCGAACGCATTCCGCGTCATCGGCGTGTCGATCACGCCCGGCGCAACCGCGTTGACGGTCACGCCCTTGCGGGCGATCTCGTGCGACAGGCTCTTGCCGGCCGCGATCAGCCCCGCTTTCGCCGCCGCATAGTTCGCCTGGCCGCGGTTGCCGGCGATGGCCGCAACGGACGCGATATTGACGATGCGTCCCCAGCGCGCGCGCACCATCGGCATCACGAGCGGCTGCGTCACGTTGAAGAATCCGCCCAACGTGACGTCGATGACCGCCTGCCACTGCGCCAGGGTCATGGCGGCAAACGGCGCATCGTCGTGGATCCCGGCATTGTTGACCAGGATCTGGATGACACCCACCGACTGCAGGCCCGAGATGGCGCTCGCCGTCGCTTCACGGTCGGCGACATCGAACGCGACCGCTTCCGCGGACCCGCCCTTGGCGACGATGTGCCGGGCGATCGCCTCCGCTTCGCCCAGGCGCCGATTGGCGTGCACGATCACGTGGTTGCCGGCCTCCGACAGCTTCGCGCAAATCGCCGATCCGATCGCGCCGCTGCCCCCGGTGACGAGCGCGCGTTTCATGCCGTCTCCATGAAGACGCCGAGCCGGCCATCGGCGAGCCTCACGCTCGCGGACGACACCGCGAATTCGTAGCTCGTCAGGGACTGTGCGGTTGCGATCAGTCGGGCCTCGATGCGCAGGGGATCGCGCGCTGCATCGAGCGCCTTCACGTACAGCCGGCAGCTGCGGACGCTCACGAGCAGGCCCCTTCGCGAACCCGAGAGGGACGGCGCGGCAAGCGCGCCGTGCACCGCTGCCGCTTGGCCGGCGAATTCTATCGCATGCACCGCCGAGAGGCGCCCATCTCGGCGCAACGGATTGTCCGGGAACGCATGGCGCATGGATATGCACACGATGCGCACGGCGTCGAACTCTTCGACCTCGTCGAGAAGGCACATCGTTCCCGTGTGCGGGACGAGCTTCTCGATGCCGGCCCGGTCGAGCATCATGGCGTGAACGTCATCCCGAGGTAGCAGCCGTCGACGTAGGGCAGATCCATCCTCGACGGGACGCCGCGGGCGATCGCCGCGAGCAGAGGCAAGGCGCGCGCCGCAGGGTTCCTGCGGAACGCCGTCGCGACGGCGGGATCGACGTCGTCGCCTGTCGACCCGGGGCTGCCTTCGTGTACTGCTATTTCGAGCCTGCCGAAGGAGCTCGCCGTGGAATCGTCCGGCGGCGACAGGAGCAGCGCAGCGGCGAACGCCGCGCCCGTCACGTCGAAAGCGGCGAGCGACGCTGGAAACGGCATGTCTGCGGCGACCATCAGCACCGGCGTCTCTGGTCATCGCGACTTCGACAGTTGCCTCGAGGACGCCTGCCGCGAACGACCCGGCGCCCGCCGACACGGTCGTCGACCGGGCGCGCGAGCGGTTCGCGATGGTCCAGTATCCGGCAGGCGCATTGAACACGGAATTGTGGAAGAGCGTCGGCGACATCGCCGTGGCGTCGTCGACGAGCGTTTGCAGCGTGCCGGCGAGGACATCACCGTCGCCGTTTCCGCTGGCGAACACCGACGCTATCGATGCCCTGCGATCGACGGGCCACGGCGCGACCGCCTGCGTCGCGGCCGCGATGGCGAGCCGCGCAGCGGGGTTGACCCTGCGCCGTTCCGTCGATGGCAGGAGCGGCACGTCGAGCTTCGGCAGCGGGTCCGGCCGCCATTCGCATCGACCGCAGAGCACGTCCCGCGCAACGACCCAATCGATCATTCCCGGCGCGCATATACCGACGCCCACGACCGAGGCCGCGAACGACGCACTCATGTGCGCCTTCCCAGCACCAGCGTGCAATTGCTGCCGCCGAACCCGAACGAGTTCGTCATGACGTGCGCCGGCGTCGCCGCGACCGGGTCCAGAAGGATACGCGACCGGATCTGCGCGTCGACGGTCCGGCAATTGAGCGTGCCTGGAAGGAAGCCGTCGGTGAGCGCGATGAGGCATATCGCGGCTTCGACGATGCCCGCGGCGCCCAGCGCGTGACCCGTGAAGCCCTTGGTCGACCCGGCGGGCACGCGGTCTCCGAGCACCGCCTGCACCGCGAGATCCTCGGCCGCGTCATTCGCGCGACTCGCGGTGCCGTGAAGGTTGACATAGCCGATTTCGTCGGCGCGAAGGTCGAGCGCTCGCGAGCGCTTCGCGCATCGCCGCGGCGGCGCCGGCGCCTTCCGGGTCCGGGGTCGACATATGGTATCCATCGGAGCTCTCGCCGCAACCCTCGAGCGCGACGTCGCTGTCGGCCGAGGGATCCAGGAGCGCGAAAGCAGCCGCTTCGCCGATGGAGATCCCGTCACGATCCGCGTCGAACGGCCGGCACGGCGCGCGCGACAGGAGCGAGAGTGCGTTGAAGCCATGCAAAGTCGACATTGCGACGCTGTCGGCGCCGCCGACCACCGCGGCATCGCAGACGCCCGCCGAGATCGCGCGCGCCGCGACCGCGAACACCTTCGCGCTCGACGAGCAGGCGGTCGATACCGTCATCGCGGGCCCGCGAAGCCCGAGGACGCCGCGCACAAGCTCGGTCACCGAATGCATGCTGTGCCGGTAACGGTAGAAGTCCGGCGACAGCGGCACGTCGCCATTGCGGGACGGCGCGGCGCACAGAGCGAGCTCGGTCGCGAGGATGCCCGACGTGCTCGTGCCCACGAAGACACCGACGCGATGCGCGCCGTGCCGGCGTACGGCGCGCGCAACGCAAGCTTCGAAGCCGTCCAATGCGAGCCCCATCATCGCGAGCCGGTTGTTGCGGCAATCGAAATGGGACAGCGAGGACGGAACGACGAAATCCTCGACGCCTTCGACGCGCCCGAGGTAGGTCGAAAGGCCCGGCGCAGGCTCGAAGTCGTTCGGGCGCAGGCCGCTGCGACCCGTCCGCAAGGCGTCGCGGACATCGCGTGACCCCGAGCCGCAGGCCGCCAGCAGCGTCCACGCCGCGATTGGCACATTCATGCGTCGGACTCCGCTGCGGGTTGCACCACCAGGCCCGCGAAGACGAGACTCGCGATCACGCCGACGCAAACCGTGAGGCCGATCGCGTGCAGAACCGGCGCGTGCGCGAAGGCGAGCACGCCGAACGTGGTCAGCGCGGTGCCGCTGACCACTGCGATCGTGCGCCACAATGCAGCGCGATCGCGACGCGCCACGGGCGAGGCCATCAGCAGCGCATAGTTCACGCCGATGCCGACGGTAAGAAGCAGCGCAACGTAGTGGAAGACGGTCAGAGGCTCCCAAAACGCGATCAGCATCGCGGCGGCGGCCACGGCCGCCAACACGATGGGCAGCAATACCTTGACCGCACCGCCAAAGGAGCGCAGCCCCACCGCGAGCACGACGTACATGAGCGCGAGACCGATCGCGGAGTACGCAAGGCCCCGCTCGCGGTAAGCGGCCATCATCGCCGTGATCTCTCCTCGCAGGTCGACGAGGCGCGCGTCGTGCGGCACGCTGCGCGCAAGGGCGCCCACGTCGCGTACTTCGGCAAGCGGAACGATGACTTGAAAGCGGCCGCCTTCCTCGCGAAGGAGACTTTCCAGCTTGAGGCCCAGAGCGGACCCGTTGTAGGTTTCAGGCGTAACCGGCGGTGCGATTCGCGCGCGCGCAACGTCCTCGATGAAAGGCTCGAACACGCCCCGCCTGAAAGGAAGTCCCGTCGCGGCGAGCTCGAGATCGGCGCGCAGGCGTTCGGCAGCAGGCAACGATTCGCGGCGGCGCGCCTGGGTGCGCTCGCTCGGCACGACATCGCTGACCAGGTCGAAGCCGCCGAGCGCCTGCGATGCGACGGCACGCTCGAGCGGCAACCGCAGCGCCTCCACGCGTTGCAATGCGTCCTCGCGCGACGTGCCTGCGACGGCAAGCACGTAACGCACATCCGGCGCTCCCAACGCCGCGCGAAGCCGCGCGTCGTCCGCCTTTGCCGAAGCAGGAAGCGGGTTCATTGCGGCAAGGTCGTCGTTCCACCAGGGATGCCGCCACGCGAGAGCGAGGGCACCCGCGGTGGCGAACACGACGATGGCCCAGCGCCACGTCAAATGCCGCGCGCGCACGGCCGACTGTGCGAGCCACGTCCATCGCGGCGGCGGTCGCGGCCGCCACCCCGCGGGCACCACGTGCGGCAGGACCCACAGCGTTCCCGCGCCCGCGATCAACACGCCGGCTACCGTGAGCGTACCGAGTTGCGCGAGTCCGGGAAATCCGCTGAACAGGAGCGCGAAGGCCCCGCACGCGGTGGTGAGCACGGCGAGGGCGATCGTGTGCCGGATGCGCACCGCGGCCACCTGCGCGGGAGCGCCTTCGCTCACTTGCGTGAGGAGATAGCTGGGATAGTCGACGGCCTCGCCGAGCAGCGTCGCTCCGAACGCGAGCGCAATGGCGTGAAGCGAGCCGAACGCCGCATCGACGATCAACACACCCGCCGAGCAACCCGCACACGGCGGGGAGCACGCACAATGCCACGACCATGGGCGAGCGATAGACCCACGCGAGAATCGCAAGGACGCCCGCCATGGATGCAATGGACAGCGTTCGAGCATCGCCGGCGACGAGGTGGCGGCTCCTGACCGCCATGGCTCCGGGGCTCGAGTACTCCATGGTCGCGGAGGCCTCGGTGCGGCTCGCGGTGAACGCGCGCTCGAGCGCAGCCATCGCGGCAGCCTGGCCTTCGAGATCGGAACCAAGCGCGCGCGTTTGCGCCACGATCAGCGCACGGCTGCCTTGGGCATCGAACCAGACGCCGTCGATGCGTTGCGGCGCCTTGCGTGGGGCCACGTGCGCCAGCACGCGCAGGGTCTCCGCCGTAGGATCGCTCGCGAGGAACCTCTTTTCGATGATGCCCGCGCTGCCCGACAGCGATTCGACCCGGTCTTCGAGCGCGGCACGCAGATGCGTCCGGGAAAAGGGGTCGCTCGCGTCGAGGCGATCGCTGAGCGCGTAACGGTTCGCCGTGAGCAGCGTCAATTCACGCTCGCCCAATCCGGCTTCACCGTTGCTCACATAGCGGAAGTCCTCGGTTTTGCGGAGCGCCTGCACGAGGCCGCGGCTTGCCTGTGCAAGGGAGGACGGCGCGGCGCCATCGAGCGCGATCAGCACCACGCGGCTGCCCAGTCCTTCGCGCAGCTCGCGGATCAACGTGCGCTGCGCCTCGGTCGTACCCCCCGGCAGGAACGCCGAGTAGTCGGAATCGAGCGTGACATGACGCAGCGCGTAGTAACCGCCGGCAACCACGACGGCCGCCAAGGCGAAGAGCGCGCCGTATCGTCGCGTCACGGTTTGCGCACGGTCGGGAACACGTTCATCACGCTGCGATCGCCGGAAGCCTCGGCCACTTCGATGCGCGTGATCTGCGCGCCCGTACCTGCGATCGTCACGCGCGTCACGAAGGAGGCGAGCTCCGCGGACAGCGGGATGAGCTCGAGCTGCCAGCGCGCCGCATCGCCGCTCGCCCGAACCGTGAAGTGACGCGACAACGCGGACAGGTCGCCGGCGAGCGTCGAGCGGACGCTCTCGACCCAGCCCGCGATCGCGGGCATCTCGGTCAGCCGTATCTCGCGGACCTGGCCGCGCCGTTCGATGACGAGCGACGGTCCCGCGACGCGAATGACCTCGCGCACGGGCGTATCGACCACCATCTCGAGGTCCGCGGGCCGCACGTACTTCAAGGTGCCGCGCCGGACCACGGGGGCCGTCAGCGCCGCAATGTGACGCGTCTCCTCGAAGCTCGCGTCGCTGCGCTCGACGCGCGCCAGCCCGGACAGCACTTCGGTCGGCTCGAGCGCCCAACACTGCGCGGCCGCGACCAATGCGAGCGCCGCCCCGGCGATGCGGTCACGCGCGGGGCGGCGCGAAGAAGTCATAGAAGTTGAACCAATTGAGCGGATCGGCGCGGCACTTCGCTTCCAGCCACGACGCAAAGAGTTGCACCTGCCGGGCGATCGATGTCGGCGTTCGCTCGCCCGTGCCCGCAAATCGCTCGAAGCGCACGCGATAGGCGCCGTTGCCGTCGCACACTGCGGAGAACAGGATGACCGGGACCTGCAGCACGGACGCCAGGATGAACGGGCCCTGCGGAAATTGGACGCGGGCACCCAGGAAATCGCACTCCGCCGCACGGTCGTGGGCAACGGCGCGGTCGGCCAGCAATCCCACGATCTCGCCGGCTCCCAACGCGTCGCGCACTTCGAGCATCGTCTCCGGCCGGCCCAATACGATCACGTCCTGGCTCGCGAACTTGCTGACCGCGCCGAGCGTTGCGTTGAGCTTGCGCGCGTTGGCCTCGTGCATCAGGACGCGTATGCGCGCTGGCGACCGGGCGGCGCCGATGCTGCGCAGCACTTCAAAGCTGCCGAAGTGTGCGCCGAACAGTAGCACGCCGCGTCCTTCCGCCACGGCGGCATTCAAATCCTCCGTGCCCGCGACGTCGAACGCGAATCCGCGGTCGCGGCCCGCGAGAAGGAACACACGGTCGAAGATGGTTTCGGCAAAGCGATGGTAATGCGCGAACACGTCGCGCAACCCGCAAGGTCGCCCGCGCGCGCGCTGCAGGAAGTCTCGCGAGGACGCACGCGCGGATCGGGAGAACGCGACGAAATAGGCGCAAATCGGATACAGGAGCACGCGCCCCACCCCACGCCCCGCGCTCAAGCCCACGAGAGTCATGAAGCGCATGAGCCATGAGCTGCCGCGCTCTTTCTGAAGGAGCCAGGCAGGCGTTCGAGCGGGGCCGGCGCTACTCAATGGATACGACCTTGCATGCGCCGCTCGCGATGCGCGTCGTCCCGCACTCGATCTCGAAGCGCGCCTCGCCTTCGGACGTGCACACGATTCGGAAGTCGAGCCGTTCCCCGGGTGCCGGCAGGGGCATGGAACTTGACCGCCGTGAGCTCGACGACGCGACGCCCGTTTGCGGCGAGCGCGGCCTCGACGCGCTCGATGAGCAGAACGCCGGGCACGACCGGACGGCCGGGGAAGTGGCCCGCGAACACGGGGTCGGAGGAAGCGAAGCTGGCCGTGACGCAGATTGGCGCCGCTTCGTGGCGCAAGCGGCCATGCGACGCCGCGAGCTCGCGGAGCATCGGCAACGACGCCTTGTTGGTTGCGTTGCGCGGGATCGCGTCGACGAACACCAAGGGGCGCGGAAGGAATGCCGGGTCGATCAGCGCGGCGAGCGCACGCTGGAGGTCGGCGGGGGACAGGTCTCGGCGCAACGACCATTGCGCACAGCCGCTTGGCGTCGTCGGCAGGAAAAAAGATTGCGCCATCCACCACGCCGGGCACCGACTTCAGCGTTGCGGTGAGCCCCGCGAGCGATGCACGCTTGCCGCCGATCTTGACGAGATCGTCTTCGCGCCCCAGCAGGCGGATTCTTTTCGAGGTCGTCGGCGCATCGAGAAGCTCGATGCGGTCGCCGAGCGGAACAGGCGCAGGCAGGTAGGTGCACAAGGCAAGCGCGCGGCCCCGCTCGTCGATCGTGAACTCGACACCGTCGAAGGCCGTGAAGAAGTCCTCCTCCGTCGGGCGTCGGGATGCAAGCGTGCCGCCCTCGGTACACCCATAGATTTCCTCGATGCGGGCATCCCAATCCTGCTCGACCTGCCGCGCGAGGGCGATATCGATGGGCATCGTGGCGCTGAAGACGCGCGCGAGACCCTTCACTTCGCCGGCGGCAACGAACGCGCGGAGCTGCAACGGCGTCGTGAACAGCCACGCGCGATGGACTCCGAGCGACCTTGCCATCTTCATCGCGCCCGCGATGTCGCCGGGCAGCGCCGGTCTCGTCGGCAACAATCTGGCGCCGCACAGGAGCGGAAACACGATCGTCGTCTCGAGTCCGTACATGTGCTGCGGCGCGACCGTGCCGATGACGACACCGTCGGCCGGCAGCGGGCCTAGCGCGTGACTGAGCGCGCCCGCTCCGCCCGTGAACTCGCGCCAATACTTGCGGTGACGCGAAGGCTCGCCGGTGGATCCCGAGGTATGAAGGCACGCAACCTCGAGATCCAGCGGCAATTCGGGAGGCGGCCAGGCTTCGCCTGCGTCCCCGGCGAAGTCCACACGCGCGATGGACAAGCCGCAATCGCGGGCCATGCGCTCGGCTTCGGGAGTGTCGCAAAGGGCGTAGGCATCCGGGAAGTCCCGTTGCAATCGCAGAACGCTGCGCACGAGCCGGTCGGGCGGCAGCAGGATCGCCTGGCCGCGAAGCCACGCCGCCGCCGTCGCCAGCATGAATCGCGGCCCGTCCTCGCAGAAGTTGAGGACATGGCGCGAGGACGGCAGCGCTGCGGCCATTTCGCGCACCTCGGCGCAGAACTGCGCCGCGGTCACCGGTCGGCCTTCGACCCACGTAAGGATCGACGTCGGCGCGTGGCCCGCGACCAGGGGCGCGTTCATTTCGACATCCAATGGCGGGCGACGATGGCGAGCTGCCGTGCGAGCGATGCATGCGCGTAGTGCGCGTAGCGGCGCTTGCGATACCAGCGCTCGCCGGCGAACAACCCGACAACGCAAATCCAGGTGCCCGGACCAGTCCACCATTGCCAGGCGAGCATCGTCGACGGCATCGACAGCGCCGCGCAGATGACCCCCATCACGATGAACAGCCAACCCCATCAGGGCGGTAAGCCGTCTCGTATAGGCCGCGAGATCGGGCTCGAGCGCGCCGCGCTCGAGCCGTGCGAAACGCGAGATGGCCGGCTCGCGTCCGGGAGCAAGTGTCGACAGGAAGGCTCGGGCAAGGGCGACATCGATGACGATCGGCACCAGCTTCAGGAGCGCCGCGGCGACGGACGCCTCGCTGCCGACGACACCCAACACCTCTCTTACGACAACCGGATATGCGATGCCGGCGAGGACAGCAATCGAAGCGAATAGGACGCCGAATGCGTCATGCGCACGAACGGGCTCGTCACTGCGTGCGTTTCTCGGCAACATGGCGTGCAAGCGCGCGAAGCGAGGCGAAGATCTTCGCGTTGCCGGCATCTTCGGAGTGCATCTCGATCCCGTACCGCTTGGCGACCACCACGGCGATCTCCAGGATATCGATCGAGTCCAGCCCCAAAGTATCGCCGTACAGCGGTGCGTCCGGTTCGATGGAAGACGCGGGCTGTTCGAGCCCCACCGCTTCCACGATCAATTCGGCGATCTCGTTTTCGAGTTCCGTCATTCCGCACCCGTGCGCCCGCGGCGCGCTGCCGTTGGTCGCCTACAGGGACAGGAGGTTCGCGCGGATGTCGCGATTGAGATTCTCGACCCAACCGTTGTAGTTCTTGTGGATCTGAGTCCCATTGTAGTCGAGGTTGGTGCTGTCCTTGTAAGTGATGCTGTAGTTGCTGGGCGTGTACCTGACGTCGACGACGGCGGTGTGGCCGCGCAACGCAATCCGGCCGGTCACGAGACCGGGATCGGTGGGAGTCATCTGCCATCCCAGCCCGTTGCCGGCGCGAACGATCGCGCTCCGGACCTGATCGGCGGTCGGAGGTTTGCCGGTGCCGGTCACGACCGGCGTCTGCGGAACGTTCTGAATCGGCGCCGAAGTGCACGCGACGAGCCCGAGCATCGTGGCGGAAACGATCAAAAGCCGTACGTTCACTGGTATCTCCCTTGGCGGCGCACAGTCGCGCGTTGGGGCGAAATTATAGCGAATCGACTGCCCATTCGATGACCGCCCCCCTGTTGAACGCTCCTGCAAATGCGGGT
Source organism: uncultured beta proteobacterium (assembly GCA_963707815.1). Taxonomy (GTDB): domain Bacteria; phylum Pseudomonadota; class Gammaproteobacteria; order Burkholderiales; family Casimicrobiaceae; genus VBCG01. Next base: position 66,246 of record CAVPRK010000029.1, on the reverse strand, counting down.
AAATACCTGCGCTAGCGGTATGCTGTCGCGATGGACGATCGAATGGCGGACCGCCTGGCGATCCGCGACCTCCTCGAGAATTGGGTCGTGTGGCGCGACGCCGGCGACTGGGATCGCTTCGCGCGGCGTGTGGCACGAAGACGGCCGCATGATGGCCACGTGGTTCCAGGGTCCGGCCGTCCGAGTTCATCCGCGTGAGCCGGGAAGGCTTTGCGCGCGGCGTGCGCATCCTGCATTTCCTGGGCGGTACGTCGGTCGAGCTTTCCGGGGAGCGCGCTATCGCGCAGACGAAGATGACGATCTCGCAGCGCGCGAGCGTGGACGGCGTGATGTGCGACGTCGTATGCACGGGACGTTTCTACGATTTCCTCGAGCGTCGCGCGGGACGGTGGGGGCTCGTCCTGCGGCAGCCCATCTATGAGAAGGACCGCCTCGACCCGATAGATCCGGCCGCGACGCTCGCGCTGGATGCGGCCTTGCTCGCGCAATTTCCCGAGGGCTACCGCCATCTCGCGTATTTGCAGACGCGCATCGGCTACACGGTGAAGGCCGACATGCCGGGTCTCACCGGCGCGGAGGTGGAGGCGCTGTATGCGCGCGGCGGCCGGTGGTTGGCGGGCGAGGCGCTATAAACGGCACTCTTCGATACGAGAGGCGCAGACGATCCCGCGAACGGTTCTCGGCGGGCTCGCCCGGACTCGAACCGGCGGGATCGCGTCTGTGAATCGAACGCGCCTCGCTTCGCGAAGCGCGGCTTTGCGTGACGTCCTACTACTTGGGCGTGGACGCGTCGAGCGCCGCGAGCTGGCCGTACACGACGCGGCCGATCGCAAGCAGTTGCGTGCGATCGAGATTGCCCGACAGTGCATAGCTGCAATTCTCCTCGAGCCAGTAGTACACGCCCACGCCATCCTCGATCGCGTAGCGGAACGCCGTCTCGTGCTGCGGCGACGTGGGCTTGCGCACCTGCAACGTCAGCCGCTGCTTGTCTGGTTCTCGTACACGAACAGCGCGGTCGGCATTTCGTTGCCGGCGACCAAACGGCCGCCGACGAGCGCGAAGCCGAGCGAATTGAGGTCGGGCGCACGCACCTGGAATCCCAGGCGGTGCGACAGCCATCGCACCAGCCGCTGCTCTTCGGCCGCCCAGATTTCGACCGGCCGATTCTTGTCGTTCGCGTAAAGCGCATGCACGAGGGCGACCTGGCGCGTGAAGGATGTCGGCGTGCCGTCGCGCTGCAGCATCGCATCGCGTCCGTACCATCCGAGACCGAGTCCGACGACCAGCGACGCTGCGGCCGCGACGGACGCGCCGAGCCATCGCGGCCAGCGGCCGCGCGCGGGGTCCCTGGCGGTGGCCGCAAGCAGCCGCGGCGGCGGCGCTTCGCCGAGCCACGGGTCGAACGCATCGTGCAATGCGGCGTTCTGCCGGCGCAATTCCGCAACGCGCGCGGCGAGCGCGGGATCGCGTGCGATCGCTTCCTCGACCGCCGGGGCGCGCGAGGGCGCGAGCTGGCCGTCGACGTACGCGTTGACGTCGGCGTCGGTGACCGGAAGCGGGTTCATCGGCATGGTGTCACTTCACGACCTTGAGCGAAGACGACCCGGCACCGTCGGCGAACGCCGCGCGCAACTTCTCGCGCGCGCGCGACAATCGCGACATCACCGTACCGACCGGGATACCAAGCACCGCCGCGATCTCCTCGTAGCGCAATTCCTCGACCACCGCGAGCAGCAGCACCTCGCGCTGATCGATCGGCAACCTTCCGACGTGCTGCATCAACTCGATCAACTCGACGCGCGTGTACTGCATCGCGCGCACCGGGATCTGCCACGCCTCGTTGCCCTCGCCTTCCGCTGTCGAGCGACACGTGTTGCTTTTCGTGCCGCGCGAGCGCGCGCTGGTTGACGAACACGTTGTGCATGACGGTGAACAGCCACGCGCGCAGATCGCTTCCCGCCGCCCACAGCCGGCGCTTCTCCCACGCGCGCGCAAGCGCTTCCTGCACGAGATCGTCGGCGCGCGTCGCGTCGCCGGTCAGCACGCGCGCGTAGCGGCGCAGGCGCGGCAGCGCGGCCAGGAGATCGGGCTGCGGCAGCGGCGGGTCGTCGGGCGACGAGCTCATTTCACGTCCAGTGGGCTATCGTTGCCAACAAAGCCGGTACGGGTTTATTCCCACCATTCATCGGACCAGGAACAGCGTGGCGAGGCCGAGGAAGATGAAGAACCCGCCGGAGTCCGTGACCGCGGTGATCATCACCGACGATCCGAGCGCGGGATCGCGGCCGAAGCGCAGCATGGTCATCGGGATCAGCACGCCCATCGATGCCGCGAGCACGAGATTGAGCGTCATCGCGAAGATCATCACGAGGCCGAGCGAACTGTCCCGGTAGAGCAGCGTCGCGACGAGCCCCATCACGCCGCCCCAGACGAGGCCGTTGATCAGCGCGACGAGGATCTCCTTGCGGATGAGCTTGTTCGCGTGCTCGCGCGAGACCTGGCCCAGCGCGACCGCGCGCACGATCATCGTGATCGTCTGGTTGCCGGAATTGCCGCCGATGCCCGCGACGATCGGCATCAGCGCGGCGAGCGCGACCAGCTTCTCGATCGAGCCTTCGAACGACGCCGATCACGCGCGACGCGATGAACGCGGTGACGAGGTTGATCGCGAGCCACGTCCAGCGGTTCTGGAACGACTTCCACACCGACGCGAAGACGTCCTCCTCTTCGCGCAAGGCCGGCCTGCGCCAGCATCTCCTCCTCGCCTGCGCCGCGCACGAAATCGAGCACCTCGTCGACCGTCACGCGCCCGACGAGCTTGTCGTTGGTGTCGACGACCGGCGCCGACACGAGGTCGTAGCGCTCGAACGCGGACGCCGCCTCCGTCGCCTTCTCGTGCTGCAGCAGCTTGACGACGGGCGCCTCCATGACATCCGCCACGACCAGTGCTCGGGTTCGGTGACGATGAGCTTGTTCACCGGAAGCACGCCCAGCAGCTTCTCGTCGCGATCGACGACGAACAGCTGATCCGTCTGCGACGGCAGCTCGCTCGAAGCGGCGCAGGTAGCGCAGCACGACCTCGAGCGTGACGTCGGGACGGACCTGCACGTCCTCGAAGTCCATCAGCGCGCCGACCATGTCGTCCTCGAAGGACATCGCCGCGCGCAGCTGCTCGCGCTCCTCGACCGGGAGGCTCGAGAACACGTCGTCCATGACCTCCTGCGGGAGGTCCGGCGCCAGTTCGGCGATCTCCTCGGCATCGAGCGTCTCCGTGGCGGCGACCAGCTCCTCGGTGTCCATCGACGAGATGAGCGACTCGCGGACCGGCTCGGAGACCTCGAGCAGGATGTCGCCGTCGCGCCCGGCGCTGCACGAGATCCCAGATGTACGAGCCGCTCGTCGAGCGGCAGCGCTTCGAGGACGAACGCGATGTCGGCGGAGTGCAGCCGGTCGAGCTTGCGCTGGAGCTGCGCCTTGTTCTGCTTGGTGACGAGGCTCTCGACGAGCTCGCCGCGACTTCTCGTCGGCTTACCGGCGCGTGTTCGAGCTGCTCGTGGACGAGCCCTTCGACCAGCCGGTGCTTGCGCAGCAGCGCGGTGATCTCGACGAGCGCATCCTGCACGCGTTCCCGCGCTTCGGGGCGCTCGCCCGTCTTGTCTTCGACGGTCTCGGACATCGTGGGCGCGCTGGACAAATGGAGAGCGCAAGCGCTGAGTGCTGACGACGCGCATTCTAGTGGAGAAACGAGTTGAAACCCGATCACGTCGTCCTCATCGTGGACCGCCGCGAGCGAATCGGCGACGCAGAACGTCGAGCCGGTACTTGAGACGGTGCAGCACCATGATCCTTCGCCACGTGCGACGGGACAGGACGATTTCGTCGGGCGACACGTACCGCCGCGCCCGAGCGCATCCTGCCTGGCAGCCGCATGAAATCGCGCAGCCGTTGCTCCTTTTCGACGAGCAGCTTCTGGTACATCCGCAACAGCCCGTCCCGGTTCGCAACTGCCGTCCGTATTTCGTCGGCGTCGCGTTCAGACAGCGTGACGCCGGCATCGAAGCGCGTCGACAATGGCTGCGGCACATAGAAAGTCGTATGCGGCGCGACCGCCTCCGCGAGCGGCCGGTCCTTGGTGTACAGGTAGATCGAGAACGATTTGCGCGAGAGATGCTTGCGGTCCTGAGGCAGCGCGATCTGCTTGAACCCGTGCCATGAATACTCGCTGGTCTGGAAGATCACGGCATGGTTGAACAGGGGCAGGAACGATCTCACCGTGTTGGTCGCCGGATCCCACGGATTCGAATGCAACTCGATCGAACCACCCCAGCTCTCGCTCCCATTCCTTGTTCAGGTACAACGAGCAGGTTGACGCGGCGATGCAGCATGCGCCGCTCGTCGATATTGAAGTCGATGTGGACATCGAGGCCTTGGCCATCGAGGTTCTCGTGCGTGCCTCCGCCGAACAGGGTTTCGTCTGCGATCAGGTCGGGGATGCCGGTCAACGCCGACATCGCATCGAGAAAGGGACGGGAGTTGATATAGCGTAGAACTGGCGGTAGAACGGGCTGATGGCAGTCACCCGTTCGACCACGGCCTTTCGACCGACGGTGCCGTACTCGTTGATCGCCTTGCGGCGGTCAAATGCCGGAAAGTCGGCGAGGAGCGACTCGGCCGCCGCAGGTTCGAGAAAGTCTTCCACCAGGACGTGACGAAATGGCGTCGCCTCCTGAAAGCGCTGGCGGATACCTGAAGCAGCCTCTAAACGTCGGAACGAATCATTGGCAATGACGAACGTCGGTATCGGAGTGGAGAACCTTGCCGGTCGCATTATGCAGCGCGCTCAGGGTGCGCCGTTGGCCTGAGCCGGCGCGGACCGCGCGCAAAGGCGGTGAGCAAGCCTCACGGCAATTCCGCCGACGGCATGCGCGCGAGAATGATCCCGATCTTCCGGTTCAAGCCCGGCGCGCCCTGATTGCGCTCGTAGAAGCGCGGATTGGGCGCCATCGCCGCGAGCCGCGCCGCCTGCTCCGGCGACAGTTGCGAGGCGGAGACGCCGAAGTAATGGCGCGCCGCGGCCTCGGCGCCGAACATGCCGTTGCCCCATTCGATGACGTTGAGATAGATCTCGAGGATGCGCCGCTTCGGCAAGCAGCGCTCGAGCATGACCGTGATCACCGCTTCCTCGGCCTTGCGCCAGTAGCTCCGCGACGGCGTGCAGGAACAGGTTCTTCGCCAGCTGCTGCGTGATCGTCGACCCGCCCGCGACCACGCGCCCCTTCTTCTGGTTCTTCTCGAGCGCGAGCTGGATGCCGTCCCAGTCGAAGCCCTCGTGGTCGATGAACTTCGCATCCTCGGCGGCCACCATCGCCCGCTTCAGGTTGTTCGAAATGCGGTCGTACGGCACCCACTGGTAGCGCAGCTGCGGCCTTCGGCGATTCTTGCTGCGGAGCTCGTCCATGCGATAGCTCATGAACGACGTCTCGCCGACCGGATGGTCGCGCCACCACAGGATGTGCGCGGCGTACCACACTGGATGGCGATGACCGCCGCCGCCACGACGCACCAGGGCCATCCGAGCCAGCGTACCCACGCGGGGCGGCGAACGTAGTACGCCATCAGCGCGACGGCCGCAGCAACGAGAACAACGGCGCCGTGTCGGGCCGCACACCGCGCCAGAGGTAGAAGCTCTCCGCGGCCTGCTCGATCAGCATGCCGAGGCCGTCGGCGGCTCGCCGCACGCCTTGCGCGCTCGCCCAGCGCAGAAAGGTCGTACGGCGCGTCGGCATAGATCATGTCGTACGCAAACGCGCGCGGGCGAAAGAGCCCCGCGGGCCACGGCAGCGTCACGTCGCCCTGTCAATCCCGCGCTGGTCGCGTTGATGACGACGTCGAAGTCGCGCCCGGCCAGCGCGGCGGGCGCCACGGCCGCGATCGGACCGCGCGCGGCGAAGCGTGCTGCCAGCGCTTCCGCCTTCGTCCACGGTGCGATTGCAGATCGTGATCGAGCGAGCGCACGCTCCGCGAACAGCGGCACCACGATGCCGCGCGCCGCGCCGCCCGCACCGAGCACCAGCACATCGCAGCCGGCGAGCCGCACGTCGATGGTTGTGGGTGAGATCGCGAACGATGCCCGCGCCGTCGGTGTTGTCGGCGTACCAGCCGTCGCCCTCGCGCTTCAGCGTGTTGCAGGCGCCCGCCGCCTGCGCGCGGTCGCTTGCCGTGTGCGCGACCGCGAACGCGTCGAGCTTGAACGGGACGGTCACGTTGAGGCCGCGGCCGCCGTCGCGCGCGAATGCGTCGACCGTCGCCGCGAAGCCGTCGACCGGCGCCAGCAGCCGCTCGTAGCTCATGTCCTGGCCGTGTCGCTTGCGCGAAGGCCGCATGGATCTGCGGCGATCGTGGAATGGGCGACGGGATTGCCGATGACGGCGTACTTGTCCAGTGGAACGCGGTGAGAACGTGAGGAAGTCTGCTCGACGCCGGTGCGCGAACCGACTTGCGCTCGTCTCACTTCCTGCTGGGACTCGAGCGCATCCGCCTTCGTGAACGTCCACGTGCGCGTGATGTGCAGGATGTCGGTGTCGCGTCTGGATGTCCGGCGGAAACGCCGCGAACGGCCCCGACATCTCGACGATCCTGACCGCCGCGGCATCGAGAACGCGGTTGCCCGACGTGCGATTGACCTCGACGTTCTCGACGCTGCCGTCGCGCTTGATCGACACCGTGAGCAGCAGGCTGCCGTAGAGCTTCTGCTGGCGCGCCGCCTCGGGGTAGTTGAGATTGCCGATCCGCTCGATCTTGAGACGCCAATCCTCGACGTAGCGCGCGAACCGGTATTCCTCGGCGCGCGCGCCGATGAAGCGGCGCTTCGGACGCTTCTGGTACGCGTCCATGTCCTTGGCGATCTGCGCCTCGAGGCGCATCGCCTCCAGCGTCCGCTGCATGAGCTCGTTGGCCGACGGCAAGATCGGTGTTTTCCGGTGCTTCGGTCGGGCGGCTGCAGCGACTGCAGCGCCGGCGCGACTGCGAAGTTGCGTCATGAGCTCGCGCGTCTGCTGTTCGAGCGCCTCGACGCGTTGCGTGGCGACCGCGACTTGCTGGTCGGGCGCTGTTCTTCGGCAGCACGGGCAAGCGGCGTCTTCGCGCGGCGATTGGCATCCGTATTGCCGCCGCCGTCGAGATTGCGCCTGCGCCAGGATGTCGGCCTTGGTCGGCTTGGCCGCCGTCTTCGCGTTGACCAGCGCGACCTCGAGCGGCGGGCCCTTGTCGTTGCAGCTGCTTCAGGTCGAACGGGCGGAAATGGATCGTCAGCACGACGAGGTGCACGAGCACCGAAATGCCGATCGCGGTCGGTCAAGCAGCCGATCGTGGCGCGGCGAGATCAGCGCCTCGCGTGGAATGAGGGCGGGCGGCAGCGCGCCGGCGGGCGCGATGTGCGCGGTCCGTGCGAGTGCGGGCCTTGGCGAGCGCGGTGCGACCGGGGCCGGGACTCCGGCGCGACGATCAGCGGCTTGGCGCCTCGGCGGAGGCCTGCTTGCGCGGGGCGGTTCGTCGCAACCGCCGAAACCGGCTTGGGACGCGCGAGCACGGCCGGCACGTCGCCGTTGGGCGGGCAGTGGGTCGGACGGTTTCGGCGGCGTCGCGCGTCGCGGTCACGGGAAATCAGGCAAAAGGACGTATTGTCCGCCGTATTGTATGCGGACTGTCATGCCGACGTCATGACCGCTGGGCCGGCGTAGCGGCATTCGAACGTGGCCGCCAGGAGATCGATGCGCCCGACCGCGATGCGGACCGGCGTGTCGGTCGGGTAGCGGCGGCAGGTCCGCCACTCGGCGACCAGCGGAATCGCTCGAAGCGGACCAGGTTCTCGCGGATCACCCGCGCCCTGGTTTCGGTGACGTCTTCCTGCAACAGCCAGCGCAGGCACCAGTAGTGCTCCATCCGGTCCTGGAACTCGGCGTACTGGCTGTACGTGGCCTCGAAGTCGGCCAGCGCCGCGAAGAGGTCGGCGTCGTTGTCGGCGTACGGCGGCGTCTCGCCGCGACGCACCGCGAGCAATCTGCCGCTGATTGACGAGATCGCTGTAGCGGCGCAGCGGCGAGCTCGCCCACAGGTAGTGCGTGAGCCCCAGGCCCTGGTGCTCGCCGGGGCGCGTGCTCATCTTGACCTTGCCCGCGGACTGCACCCGGTACAGGCCGGCGGCGCCGTGGTCGGCGAGCAGCCTTCCCCCAGGTATTGTTGACGTGGATCATCAGCTCGGCGATCAGCTTGTCGAGCGGGCTGCCGCGCTCGCGCGGCACGATCGTGACCCGGCCGTCCGGGCGCGCGCGTCCCAATCGACGTCGAAGCTGTAGTCGATGCGGTTGATGTCGTTCTTGCCGCGCGCGTCGACAAGTGCTGCGCGAGCTTCCACAGCACGCGCAGCTCGGGCGTCCACGGCGGGTCGCCGGCGACGGGCAGCGCGTTGGCGAACGCATCGCCTACCGTGTCGAGCGCGCAGGTTGGCGGCGACGTGCACGCGCTCGACGCGCGTCGCGTGGCGCGAGCGGCACGCCGTCGGGCGTCGTCTTCGACGAACGAGCGAGAGTGCCGGCCGCGGCGTTCCGGCGCCAGCGTGAACGCGGCGATCGCTTCGTCGGGCAGCATCGTGAGCTTGCGGCCCGGCATGTAGACCGTCGACAACCGCGACGCGCGATGCGTCGAGCGGACCATCCGCGCGGCATGGCCAGCGCGGGACACGCGATGTGGATGCCGACTTCGTAATTGCCGTTGGCGAGCTCGCGCACCGAGAACGCGTCGTCGATCTCGGTCGTCGTCGCGTCGTCGATCGAGAACGCCCGCGCACCGGCTGCCGCGGAAGCTCGGGCACCGCGGGCAGCGTGCCCCACGGCGGGAACGCGCGCCGTGCGGAAACGCCTGTGCGAGGAACGCGATCGAAATGATAATCGTGCGTCGACGGAATGGCGCCGCATGCGGCGAGAAGCGCGACCGGGTTGGTCTGCGCGTGCGTCGCACGCGGCACGCCAGCGCCTTCCATTCGAGCGCATTCTTGTCCGGCTCGTAGAGCAGCATCGGCAAGCTTGCGCGCGCAACGGGTCGGGCAGGCGGTTCTGCGCGAGCTCCGCTCACCCACGTCGCGATCTGCTCGCCCTCGCGCTGCTTGCGCTCGACCGAGGCGAGCGCGGCCTTGAGCGCATTCGGGCGGCGCCTTGCGGTAGCGGCCCTTGCCCTTCTTGTAGAAGTACATCGGCGAGGCGTGCAGCAGCATCGCCACGGCCGTCGCCTGCGCCGGCGTGGGCGCCCGCGCCGTAGTACTCGCGCGCGAGCTCGGCGAAGCCGAACTCGTCGTCGCCGCTCGACCTCCCACAGGAACGTCGGATCGAGCTCGGCGGCGAGCCTGCTGCGCTTCGCCAGCGCTTCGCGCGGCGCCGGGCGAGCGAAGCGCAAGCAGCACGCTGCCGGCCTTGACCTTCAGGCGCTTGCCCGACGCCGCCTCGACCTGCAGCGACGTGTCCTTGATCGGCGAGCACGGCGCCGGCCTTCAGCTGGCCGTCGTCCTCGAAGAGCACGTTCATGGCGGGATTGGGCGGGATGACGGCCGCCAAGCGCGCGACCGCGCGGGCGCTCCGTGCAGCGCGAACGCGCGCAATTCGACCCTGCGATCGGAGCGATGGCAATGGACACACCTGCTGGGCGACAGCGGCCTGCTGGGTTTCGCCGCTTTGTCTCGGCACGATGATGTTCGGCGACCGCACGGACGAGGCGGCGTCGGCGCACGATCATCGACGAGGCGCGCGACGCGGGCGTCAATTTCATCGACACCGCCGACGTCTACACGAAGGGCGCGTCCGAGCGCATCGTCGGCGCGGCCGATCAAGGCGCACCGGCGCGACTGGATCCTCGCGACCAAGGTCGGCAACGTGATGACGAAGAAGCCGCACGACGGCGGTCTGTCGCGCCGCTGGATGCTGCAGCCTGCGACGACAGCCTCGCGCGCCTCGCCACCGACTACATCGACATCTACTACCTGCACAAGGACGACCTCGGCACGCCGCTCGAGGAAACCATCGGCGCGATCGGCGAGCTCATCCGCAGCGGGAAGATCCGCTACTTCGGCGTGTCCAACTATCCGCGGCTGGCGCATCGCCGAGCTCGTCGCCGAATGCGAAGCGCAGGGCGTGCCGCGCCCCGTCGTATGCCAGCCGTACTACAACCTGCTGAACCGCATGCCGGAAGTCGAGATCCTGCCCGGCATGCGACTACTACGGGATTGGCGTCGCGCCCTACTCGCCGGTCGCGCGCGGCGTGCTGACCGGCAAGTACGCGCCCGGCGTGCCGCTGCCCGAAGGCTCGCGCGGAGCGCGCGGCGACCGGCGCATCACCGAAACGGAGCTGCGCGAGGAATCGTTCGCGATCGCGCAGAAGCTGCGCGAACACGCGCAAAAGCACCGGCCGCACGCTGCTGCAGTTCGCGCTCGCGATGGCTGTGGGCCAACCGCATCGTGTCGTCGGTGATCGCCGGACCGCGCACGGTCGAGCAATGGGACGACTATGTCGGCGCGATCGGCACGGCGTGGAGCGAGGAGGACGAGGCGCTCGTCAATACGCTCGTGACGCCGGGTCATCCGTCGACGCCCGGCTACAACGATCCGCAGTATCCGTTCTTCGGACGAGTGCTGGAGTGAGCGACAAGGCGGAAGGCAAGTCGGCTTCGCAGCTGATCGACGCCAAGATCGACGCGCTCGGCGACTGGCGCGGCGAAACGTTGAGCCGGATGCGCAAGCTCATCAAGCAGGCGGACGCGGACGTCGTCGAGGAGTGGAAGTGGGACGTCCCGGTCTGGTCGCGCGACGGCATCGTCTGCACGGGCGAGTCGTACAAGAAGGTCGTCAAGCTGACGTTCGCCAAGGGGGCCTCGTTGAAGGACCCGGCGCGGCTTTTCAACTCGAGCCTCGACGGCAATGTTCGCCGCGCGATCGACATCCACGAAGGAGAAGAGGTCGACGCCTCCGCCTTCAAGGCGCTGGTGCGCGAAGCCGTCGCGTTCAACGCCTCGAACCAGGCGAAGCCCGCGAAGAAGGCGAAGGCCTGAGGGCACCATGCGATTCTTCGAATCGCTGCGTACGACGGCATTGGCGGCAATCCTGTTGCTTCAAGCGACGGCGCCCGGCGCGGCGGAGATATTGAAGGAAGAGCCCCCGAAGTACTCGTTGCCCCGAGGCAAGGTCGTTTACGTCGACGACGGCAGCTGCCCGGCGGGCGAGATCAAGGAGATCACGGGCGGCAGTCAGGACAAGGGAGTTCCGCGCCAGGTGCGTTGCATCAAACGTCCCTCCTGAGGTCCTATCTTGAGCGTGGGTACGTCGCGCGACCTCTGGTCCAGTCCAGCCGCCCCGCGTTCCGACGAGCGCTGCGCGCTTTCTTGTGTTCGGTTACGGCAACCCCACCTGCCTTCGCATGCGACGGCGACGTTCCGACACTGAGATAACGGCCGCATGAGGACGCTCGGCGCCAGGGCTCGCGGCCCGCGGCTCGAGCGCATGCAAGCGTCGCCGCGCTGGAACGGCAACGGGTTTCGCAACGTTCATCCGGTGAGCCCGTCGTTGCGCGATCCCACCGTGCCGTTCCCGTCGATGCGCGAGTTCATGCGCACGGGTCCGCCACGTTTTCCCGATGCACCGCTTCCCACGGTCGATCCGCGCGAGACGTGGCGCAAGCCTCCCGCGAGCGGCCTGCGTTTGACGTGGCTCGGCCACTCGACGTTGCTGATCGAGATCGACGGCTTCCGGCTGTTGACCGATCCGGTGTGGGGCGAACGCGTCTCGCCGTTCCAGCTGATCGGGCCGAAGCGGTTTCAGCCCGCGCCGGTGCGCTTGCGCGACGTGCCCCGCGTGGACGCGGTGTTGATATCGCACGATCACTACGACCATCTCGACTACCCCACCATCCGCACGCTCGCCCGCTACAGCACGGTTCCGATGGTGACGTCGCTCGGGGTCGGCGCGCATCTCGAAGCCTGGGGTGTCGAGCCCGGGCGCATCACCGAGCTCGATTGGTGGGAATCGCATCGGCTGCCCGGCTCCGACCTCGTCGTAACCGCGGCGCCGTCGCAGCATTTCTCGGGACGCGGGCTCGGCGATCGCAACGCGACGCTCTGGTCGTCGTTTTCCATCCGCTCGCCGAATCACGCCATCTTCTTCAGTGGCGATACCGGCCTCACCTCCGAGTACGCGACAGATCGGCGAGCGGCTCGGGCCGTTCGACGTCGCGATGATCGAGATCGGCGCGTGGCATCCCGCCTGGGGCGACATCCACCTGGGTCCGACGAACGCGGTGCAGGCGTACGCGTGGCTCGGCAGCGGCCGCCTGCTGCCCATCCATTGGGGGACATTCAGCCTCGCGACGCATGCGTGGGACGAGCCGGCTGAAACGCTGCTCGCGCTCGCGGCGCGTCGCGATGTCCCGCTTTTGCTGCCCCGTCTTGGCGAGGCAGTCGAGCCTTCGAGCGCACCGCCGCCGCGGCCCTGGTGGCGCAGCAAGGTAGCGAGGCCCGCGGTCACCCCAAGCGCGTCACCCGACGAGGCCGCCGTGTCGCTGCTTCGCGACCTGCCGCTGCCCCTCGACTAGCGTGGCAGCGCGTCGAGGTTGCCCCGCGCACGCGGGCTCGACGGCTCGATCGCCAGCGCCTTCTCGTAGGCCGCCCGCGCCCCGGTGACATCCCCCTCGGCGGCAAGCGCGTAACCCAGGTTGTTCCACGCGCGAGCGTTCTCCGGGCTCGCGCGCACGGTGGCGCTCCACAATCGGGACTCGCTCGAATAGTCGCCAACGCGCACGAACGTCGCGAAGCCGAGGATGCTGGCGAGCGCGACGGCGGCCGTAACCGCAAGCGCGCGGGACGGCAGCGCGGCGATTCCGACACCGAGCGCCAATGCGGGGCCGACCATAGCGAGATAGAGCTGGCGGTCGTTGGCGAGCTCGAGTCGCGCAAGGAAACTGTGCGTGGGCAGCAATGCGAGCGCGAACCACAGGATCGAGAAGCCAAGCCATGGCCGGCGGCGCAACTGCAGCACTGCAAAGGCGAGCGCCGCCGCGATCGTCGCAAGCTTCGTCCACCACCCGGCATCGAGCGCGCCGCGGACCGCGAGGTCGGGATCGAAGTTGACGCGCAGGGTGAGCAACGGATGCGTGACTAGATAGGCGACGGCGTCGACCTGCGCGACGAGATTCTCGAGCGGACCGCGGATGCCGACGCTCGATGCCAGCAATTGGCGATGGGCCGCGATGGTCGCGCCGATGCCCGCAAGCGCTGCCAGCGCGATCCACAGCGGCGCGCTTGCCCGCATCGCGTCGCGCATGCCGGCACCTCGGGTCAGCTCGACCAGCACGATGGCAAACGGCAGCGTCCACGCCGCCTCGCGCGCTGCAAGCGAGGCCGCGAGCGCGAGCACGCACAGTGCAATCCAACGCGTGCGGGAAATCGTTCGTGCACGCTCCCACGCGTAGAGACCGAAGAGCATCGCGAGCGTCGACAGCGTCGTCGACCGCGCGGCCGCGTAGACGACGGCCTCGGTCTGCGCAGGATGCAGCGCGAACGCGAGCGCACACACGAGCGCCGCCGCTTCCGGACGCGGACAATCGCGAGCCATCGCGGGAATCCAGCGTCGGGCGAGTGCGAGGACGAGCAGCGAGCAGGCAATGTGCAGGGCCACGCCGGTCCACGCGAAGGCTGCCGCCGAAGGCTGCGTGGTCCAATTGACGACGTAGGTCGCCTTCGTGAGCGCGCGCATGCCCGGCATCGACGCCGCCCACGCGGACCACGCGTGCACGCGCGCGTCGCCTACGATCACGCGGAAGTCGTCGTACTGGAAGGCGGTGCCGCCCGCGAGCGCGTAGACCGCGAGCGCCGCGATCGCGACCGTCAAGCCGGCGCAGCGCACCGTCACTTCTGCGGCGCGGGCGATGCGCGCGCCTCTTCGAACGCAGTCTCGATCATGGCGACGGCGTCCCACCAGCGATCCGGTGCTCCCAGCAGGACCAGCATCACGGCCGTCCCGCGACGCTCCGCGAACGCAACGAGGCAGCGGCCCGCTGCCTGCGTCCAACCGGTCTTGACGCCCCGCGCACCGTCGACCCGCCCGATCAGCGCATTGGTGTTGTCGAACTTGAAGACGCGGCCGTCACGCGCGCGCGCCTGGCCCCGCTCCCGCGCAACGATCGCCGCGAATCGCGGGTGGGCCATCGCAACGTGCGCGAGACGGGCGAGGTCCCGCGCCGACGCGCGATGGCGGGGCCCATCGAATCCGCAGGCGTTCTCGAATTGCGAGTCGACCAACCCGAGCGCGGCGGCGCGCGCATTCATCTGCGCGACGAAGGATTTTTCCGTCCGCGCGACGTGCGAAACGAGCGCCAGGCAGGCATCGTTGGCCGAGCGCAGGAGCATCGCGGTCATGAGGTCGCCCACCGGCACCTGCATGCCGCGCCGCAGGCCGATCCGAGCACCTTGCGCCGCTGCGGCGTGCGCGCTCACGGCCACGAGTTCGTCGTCGCCGGCGCTTTCCATCACGACGAGCGCCGTGAGGATCTTGGTCAGGCTCGCGGGGCGAAGGCGCGCGCTCGCATCGTGCGACCACCGCTCGGCACCGTCGACTTCCACGACATAGGCAGCAGCCGCACCCGGCCAGCGGTCGACCGGCTGCGCATCGACACGATGCGCACCGAGCGCGATCGCCGCGGCGGCGACCGCGAGCGCGGTCAGCCGCATCGACTGCTAGAACGGAAGCAGCTTGCGCACTGCGTCGACGCCCTGCTTGATGGGGTCGGGCTTCTGCGCCTCGGCCTGCGCGGGTTGCGCGGTCTGCACGGGTTGCGCGGAAGCGGCGGCGGGCGTCCCGCCGCGCGACAGCATTGCGTAGCGGTTGCACATCGGGACCAGCGACTTGTCCACCGTGTAGTAGTCGCGGCCGACACACTTCGACGGCGCCTGCTGCATCACCTCGGCATCGCAGACGCCGATGCCCAGGAACGCCCAGTCGCGAGTGCCCACCGCCTCGCCGCACGCCGTCTTCGCAGTGGTGGTGAAGTCGGGCCTGGGCGAAGACGACGCGCACGCATCGAACGACCCGCGCACCATGTCGACGCCGGGCTTGTCGACCGCCGCCCGGAATCCCGCCGGTTTCATCATGCCCGGCGCGAGGCCCGTGACCTTGTCGCAGAGGGTCTTGCGGTTCCCTTCGCACGCCTGGCCTTGCGCGAACATGGTGTACTGGAATCGGTCGGCGGCCTCGCCGCACACCTTCGCGAGCTCGGCCTGGCCCTGCGCCTTCATGCCGGCGATGGCTTGCTCGCTCTGGTCCGTGCAGGCCCCGAGGCGCCTGCCGATCGACGTCATCGTCATGTCGATGTCGCTGCCCTTCTTCGTGCCCTTCATCGACATCCGCGTGTCGAACGACGTCGGCGTCGCGGTCGTCTCGCCGCGCATCGACATGGGCTCCTGGCCCTGGCACTCCATCGCGAACGTAGTCTTGTTGCCCGTCGTCTTCATCTCGGTGACCTTGCAGTTGTCCTGCTTCGGCACCGACGCCTCTCCGACGTTGCGGCCTTTCTTGATGCAGACCTGGCTCGTCTGTCCAGGGATCGACATGCCGGACATTTCGGTCTTCGTCGCTATCTCCCACAGGTCGTCCGGGCCGCTGCCCGCGATGAACGTCTTGGGGCCTTGCTGCATCATCTGCGCGACGGCGGTCGACGAAGCGATCGCAATCGCACACGCGGCGAGCAGGCAGTTCTGTAGTGCACGCATCGACAACTCCGTGGGCAAGTGAGGCGCGGCTATGGTATCGCACGCGCACACACGCGCGCACCGCGCGAATGTGCTACGCGAGGCGCTCGCCCGCCTCGACCGCGAAGTCGAGGCGGTTCTCCGCCGGCGCAAGCGGACACGACCAGCGCTCGTCGTAAGCACACGACGGGTGATACGCATAGTTGAAGTCGAGCACGATCGACGTTTCGTCGACGCCCAGGTCGGCGCCCTTGATGGTGTCGTAGAGGTAGCGTCCTCCACCGTACGTCACAACGCCCGTCGTCGCGTCGGCAAACGGCAGCCACAGGCCGCCGCCGTAGCCTTCGAGCCAATACAGCGCAAGGCTCGCCCGGCGCTGCGCGATCACGAAGTGCGCGACACCGACGCGCGTGCAGCGCAGCGCGCCGTCCGCCGCCAGCGCGATCTCGAACGTGGTGCGCTCGGCTGCGGGCTCGATCGAGGCGTCGACGCGCGCCGCGGGGTCGTAGGGAAACCATTGCACGCCCGGCCACGCGCTTCGCAGGTGCGCCGCGATGGGACTTTCCGCGTGCGCGCGAAACAACTCGTCCCGCGCCTCACGAAAAGCTTCGCACTGAGCGCGACGGTCCTGTGCAGGCTCACGCACCTCGGCGTAGAGTTCGGCGACGCTGCGGCGCCAGTGCGCCAGGGCGAAGGCGTTCATTCGTTCGCGATTCCATGCGGCACGTGTCCCGCCGGAACATGTTCTGCTGCGGATTGGACGTGCCGCGTCTGATCGTCGAAGTAGAAGTCGGGCTCGAACTCCTTGAGGAACGGGCCCTTGGACAGGCCACCCAGGAACATCGCTTCGTCCACGTGGATGTTCCAGTGCATGAGCGTGCGCACGGCGCGCTCGTGCGCCGGCGCGCTACGCGCGGTAACCAACGCGGTACGCAGACGCATCGGCACCTTGTTGCGGTCGTCTGCCTGCTGCAACCGGTGCAAGGCTTCGAGCAGGGGTTTGAACGGGCCGGGTTGCAGCGGAAGCGTCGCGTGATCCGCTTCATGCGCCTGGAACGCGCGCAGTCCCTGCTCCTGGAAGACGCGTTCGCTTTGATCGCCGAACAGCACGGCATCGCCGTCGAAGGCAATGCGGACCTCCTGGGGATGCGAATCGACACCGGTCGTGCTCGTGTAAACAACGGCGGCGGGAAAACGCTCGTTGAGCGCCAAGCGCACGTCCTCGGGATTGGCCGAGAGAAACAGGTTCGCGTTGAGCGGGCGCAGGTATCCCCACGGCTCGCGACCCCGCGTGAACACGGCGCGCTCGATCGCAAGCGCGCTGCCCTCGACCGACCTCAGCACCCTCAATCCCGACACGGGATCGTTGCGGGAGAGGATGACGACTTCGACGCGCTTGACACCGTCCGCGTTGAAGCCGAGAAGCTTCTTGACGAGTCGGAACGCAATGCCGGGCTTGGCGAGTTGCGTGAGGCGCGAGAGCTGCAGCTCGATATACGGACCGTCGTCGTTCTTGTCGAACAGCTCGTTCTCTTCCTCGAAATCGAAGAGCGCGCGCGAGCTGATGGCGACGACGAGTTGAACCCCGCCCACTGTCTCTGGCATTGGCGGAGTATAGCCCGCTGCATCACGGGGGACTGCAGAATACCGGCCCCTCTTCGATCCATCCCGCGCTTCGCATGCGCACGAGCTCCCCTGCGTCCTTCACGTAGCGGTGGCGCGCTTCGGTGACGATCGCGCCCGGCCAGAAAAAGCGCACGACCGGCACTGTATTCGCCGCACACTGCCCGCCCGCCGGCACCGCGACGCGGAACGCAAGGCCTTCGTAGAGCCATCGCGGGTTCGTCCTTACCAGCGCGCATTCGGCGGCGTCTGCCGTGAAGAAGTGCGCGCTCGGCCCCTGTCCCGGCGTACCGAAGAACCGGCACACCGGCAGCGTATCTTCGGCCTGCGTATCGATCGAATACGCGCGGAAGGTCAAGCCGGTGCGCACCCAGCCAGGGCCGACCGCGCCGCGGTCGATCGCGTCGGCTTCCGCCGCGACGGCCGTGAGGAAGTAGTGGTTGGAGGACCGCGTTGAAGAACTCGATCACGTCGATGGCCGGCGGCGGCGGCGTTGCACCAATGCCGGCGCCGCTGATCGAAGTGATCGCAAGGGACGCAAGCTGCGGCGCGTCCACGTTGAGGCGCGCGAGCCGCGTGCCGAGCCCGGCGGGCGTGAAGTAGAAGTACAACTCGCACGAGGCCCCGGCCGGATACGCGACCCCGAGCATGCACGTGCCCGGGAAGCGAAAGTCGTACGGGGTCGGGCCGTTAAGTACCAGCGCCGTCATCGTGAGATCGGCGGGCCCCAGGTTGCGCAGCGTGAGCGTTTGCGCGTTCGACGTGGTGCCGATGACCTGCGGCGCGAACGTGAGCGGGCCCGGTTCGAATGCGAGCGTCGCGGTGCCCGATCTTGCGTCGGCGCCACGACCGTAGAACGTGATGATCTGGTCGGGCGTCGTGGTCGTGTTGTGCAGCCACAATCCGCCGGAGACCTGGCCGGGTGCTGCCGGCGCGAACGTCACGTCCACCGCACACGACGCGCCCGGCCCGAGGCTTTGCCCGATCGCGCACGTCGTGGCGATCCTGTAGGCGGGCGACGTTGCGGGATGCAGCGAGACGTCGGTGAACGAGAACGGCGCATCGCCGCAATTGGTCACCGACGACGACTGCGTGACCGCGGTGCCGACGGCTTGCTCGCCGAAGAGCAGCACGTCGCGCGAGATGCAGATGCGCCCGGCCGCGCATGCGCTCCCGGCCACGAGCAAAAGCAGGATTGCGAGTACGCGCATCATCGGGGCGCGAAGTATACGTCGCGCCGCGCAAGCGCCGTTGCACGGACGCTCAAGCCGCGGTCTTGATGCGCCCTTCGAGGTCGCGGAACGTCGCGGCGATCTCGCCGACGGCCCACGCGAGATCCTCGCGCGCGATGACGAGCGGCGGCGCGATGCGCACCACGGTGCCGTGCGTGTCCTTGGACAGGAGGCCGCGCTCGAGCAGACGGTCGACGACCGCGCGCGCGGTCACCCGCCGCGTGTCGACTTCGATGCCGATGAACATGCCGCGCCCGCGCACGTCGGTGACGAGCGGGCTGTCGATCGTGCGCAGCTCCGCAAGCAGCCACGTACCGAGGGAAGCGGAGCGCGCGCACAGGTTCTCGTCGCTCGAGCACGTCGAGCGCCGCGAGCGGCAACCGCGGACGCGAGCGGATTGCCGCCGAACGTGCTGCCGTGATCGCCGGGCGTGAACACCTGCATGACGTCGTCGGTGGCGACGAACATCGACACCGGCAGCAATCCGCCGCCGAGCGCCTTGCCGAGGATCACGCCGTCCGGCTGCACGTCGTCGTGCTCGCAGGCGAGGACGTAGCCGGTGCGGCCCAACCCTGTCTGGATTTCGTCGCAGATCAGGAGGACGCGATGTTCGCGGCAGATGCGCGCGCATTCGGCGAGATAGCCGTCGGGCGGCACGATGATGCCGCCCTCGCCTTGCACCGGCTCGACCAGGAACGCCGCGGTATTCGGGCGTGATCGCCGCTTCGAGCGCGGCCGCGTCGCCGTAGGGAATCGTGACGAAGCCGGGCGGCGAACGGCCCGAACCCGTCGCGGTAATGCGCTTCCGACGAAAAGCCCACGATCGTGATCGAGCGGCCGTGGAAGTTGTTGCGGCACACGATCACTCTCCGCGCGGTCGGCGGGGACGCCCTTGACCTTGTACGCCCACTTGCGCACCGCCTTCAGCGCCGTCTCGACGGCTTCGGCGCCGCCGCTCGACGGCAATCGCGCGCGGCAAGTCCGGTCAGCCGCGTCACGCCGCTCCAGCAACACCGGCAGCCGGTCGTTGAAGAATGCGCGCGACGTCACCGCGAGCTTGCGCGCCTGCGCGACGAGCGCGGCCACGATCGCGGGATGCGCATGGCCGAAGCTCACCGCCGAATACGCGCTCATGAGGTCGAGATAGCGGCGGCCGTCGACGTCGGTGACCCAGGCGCCTTCGCCGTGCGACGAGCACGACGGGCAACGGGTCGTAGTTGCGGGCGCCGAACGTGCGTTCCGCCGCTCGATGAATGCGGCGGGATCGGTTGCCGAAGCGCGAACGGCGTGATTTGCGGGCGATGCGAGGCCATGGTGCGCATCCTCGCACAAGTTGACCGGTGCGACGCGATTGCCGGTTCCCCCGCCGGCGGGCCGTTCAGGACGTTCGGCGCTGCGCGGCCACCCAGGCCGACGGCGGCGGCCGGATCGCGGAAATCGTCGAGCGCGCGCACCGCGATGCCGGGCGCAGTCTCGGCAAGCATGCGCGCCAGCGCGTTGCACGGCCCGATCTCGAGCACCGCGTCCGGCTGCATCTCGGCGATCGCTTCCATGCATGCCAGCCCAGTCGAGCGGCGTCGAGAGCTGCCGCGACAGCGCCGCGACAGCCTCGGCCGCGGTCCGCAAGCGTGCGCGCGTCGATGCCGCTCAGCATCGGCAGCGCGCAGGCGGCCCACCATCGCGACTGCAGCGCCATCGGCGAACGCGCGACGACCGCCGGCGCGAGCCAATGCGTGTGCGCGGGTGTGTTGACGGCACAGCCGATGCGCGCGTACGGCGCCCGCCGCGAGCGCCGCGGCAATGAACGATCGCAAGCGCCGCGTCGGGACCGCCGACGATGAAGTGACGCGACCCGTTGCGGATGGCGATCGCGACGCCTTGGCGCGCGCAGAGTCGGCGCGAGCTCGTGCTGCGGCAGTCCGAGAACCGCCGCCGAGGCCGGCAGGAAAATCGACGCGCGGCGTCCATCAGCTCGGCGCGCAGCGCGGCCAGCGCGATGGCGTCGCGTGCGCAGAGCCTCCCGCGGTCGCGCAGGCGGCGATCTCGCCGACCGAATAGCCGGCGACGAGCACCGGCGGCGGCAACGTTGCCGACAGCCGCGCCACGCGTCGAGCTGCCACGCCACGAGCGTCGGCTGCGCGACGCGATTGCGCGTCAGCTCGGTCTCGTCGTCGAGCCGTCGGCGGACTGCGCCGCATCGGCCAGCGCGCGCTCCCACGCCGTCGCGCAGGTCCGGCGCCAGCACGCGCGCATTCGCTGCGACGTGCTCGGGCGCTGTCCGCCCTGGCCGCTGAACAACGCGACCCACCTCACGGCTCGCTGCGCGAAGCCGTGTCGAGCTCGTCGAGGAAGAGCGTGACGGCGAGCAGGTCGGCGCAGCCGCCCGGGCTCAAGCGCCGCGCCGAACGAAATCGTGATGCACGGCCGTCGCCGTGGCCGCGCCAGTCGCTGCGCAAGCACGCCGCCGCGCGTCGAGGAACTGCCGCGCGCGGCGCTGTGCGAAAGCAAGGCCGTCGCGCGCCGCCGCGCCACAGCAGATTGGTATCGGCCACGTTGCGCGACGAGCGCGAACAACGCCTGCACCGACGCGCGCTCGCGATCCCTGGTGTGCGCGAGGGCCGCACGGAACGCGGGCAACGACCATCGCGCGCACCGAGCGATAGCCGCCGGCCGCCTCGTTGCGCGCGCCGCCCGCGCCGTAGCGCGCCTCGACGCGCAGCGCCGTGCGACGCCGGCGGCGCGTCGCGAGCACGCGCGGATCGCGCACCAGTCCGCGCGCACGAAGCGCGCACACCGCGCCGGCGATACAGCGTCCGATCGCCGCGGCCAGCGCGCCGGCGGCCGCGCACAGCAGCCCGAGGTGAAGATGGCGCCGCGATGCGTGTTGACGCCGCCGGTCGCGCGCAGCATCACCGTCTCCGCCGCCTGCCCGTGCGACTGCAGCGAGCGCCACGGCGCATTCGCCGCGCCGAGCGCGGCCATCGTCGGGAAAGTACGCGCGAAGCGCGGTAATCGACGCGATAGAACGTCGCGAGCGTCATGTCGCGCATGCGCGCCGCTGTCCGCTCGGGCTCACGAGCCCGGGCTTCGTGTCGAGCACCGCTTCGTCGATAGAGCGCGCGCACGGCGAGCCGGCCGAGGCGCGGCGCCACGCGATGCGCGTGGCGCGCTGTCGCCGCGGCCGAAGCGGCCGCGAGCCGGTTCATCGCAGCGGCGCAAGCACCCGATGCAGCGACAGCAAGCGCCACGTCGCGCTCGCCCTTCGCGAGCACGAGACTCGACGTCCCCGCGCAGGCCTCGGCGAGCTCGCGCCACGCGACCGCGCGACCGCCCGTGAAGCGGATCTCGCCGTCGAGGCGCGACGCGGAAGTCGCGCGTGCCGTCGGCGAACGCCGCGAGGCACGCGGACAGCCCGGCGCTCGACGCGACGTCGCACACGACGTCGACGTCCGAGCCCTCGTGCCGGTAGCGCAGTCCGCTGATGCGAATTCCCATGCGGTCGACCCGTACACGCCCGACCTGCAGCGCATGGCCCGCGACCGCGGCCGCGAACCGCCGCAGCGCGCGCGCGTCCTGCATCGGGAGCACGTGGGCCGCTTCGTCGACGGTCAGCGGGTTGCGCGTGCGGACAACGTCGGCGTGCTCGACGGTGCACGCGACGCGGCGCGTGGCGAGCTCCGCGGGAAGCGCGAGCCCGAGCGCGACGCTGGCCGCCCTGCTCGGGCTGGCGCGTCGACGACGAAGGGCTGGCCGCGCGCCAGCCAGTCGCGCGCGAATGCGAGCGCCGCCTCATCCGCCGCTGCCGAACGCGGGCACGCGCATCTGGCGCAGGTACGCCCAGTCGTGCCGCTTCATAGTGCGCGCGCGACTGCGGACGCCGTCGGCTCGCCCAGCACGCGCCCGCCGCGCTCGTGGCCCGCGGCGAGCCGCCCGTCCGCGCGCGAAGACTCGCGCATGACCTCGGCGAGCGCGTCGGACAGCAGCGCGGCCGTGGGCTCCGCCCAGATCGCCGACAGCGCCCCCATCTTCGCGTAGTTGTCGGCGCCGGGCGCGAACACCGGCGACTCGCGCGCGAGCTGTTGAAGCTGCTCGTGCGGCAATCGCGTCACGCGCGCCATCGCCGTGCAAGTCCATGACGCGGATCTGCGCGTCGCGCGAGCGCGTAGGCGCGATCGGCCATCAGCCCGAGGCTCAAGTAGCCGCCGCTCACCGCCTCGCCGTACACGATCGACACGGAAGGAAAGCCGCTGCGGCGCGCGACGTCGACCGTGCACGCGAGATGCGCGAGATAGGCATTGAGCCCGATCAGCTCCTCGTGGCGGCGCAACGCCTGCCCGCTCGTGTCGACCAGGAACACGAAGGGCCGCGGCGGCGCCGTCCAGCACAGCAGGATGTGCTCGGCCATCGCCAGCGCGAGCTTCGCATCCACGGCGGCGGCGTCGGCCGTGCCGACGATCTCGACACTAGCGGCGACTGCGGTGCGCGCGCTGCCGTGCACCAGGCTGCCGTCGACGGCGACGTCGTGCCCGAGCGGGAACAGCGCGTCGAGGAGGAGCGCGAGGTCCATCATGACGCATGCCTGCACGGCGAGCGTTCATCGTCTCCTCGGCCGTCAGCATCGGAGATCGCGTCGGCATCGGCGCACGCCGAGCAGCGCGCCACGCGTCGAGTCCGTCGCGCATGCCGGCGAAGCGCTGCGCCCGCTCCGCAAGCTCGCGCTGCTGCTCGCGCAAGCGACTGCACGCGTCGGGGCGCGCGCGACGCCGCGCTCGATGGCATCGGCGGCGGCGTTGCGAAACGCGTCGATGTCGTCGTCGACGAGCGTGTCGCAATCGCCGATGAGCAGTCGGTGCTTGCCGCCGGTCACGCGCCAGACGAGCGCGCGGTCCCTGGCGTCGAATTCCTCCACGCCGGCTACGGTCTCGATGACATCGGGACCGGACAACGCGAGCCGGCCTTCCTCGGACATGATCACACGCGAGCACAGCCTGGCGACGATGCCCATGCCGCCGAACGCGCCGCAGATGCCCGCCGATGAGCGCAAGCACCGGCACGCCCGCCGCGCGCGCGTCGAGCACGCCGCGCATGATCTCCGAGATCGCGATGAGGCCGGCGTTCGCCTCGTGCAGGCGCACGCCGCCGGAGTCGATCATGAACACGACCGCGCGCGGGCTTCGATTGCCGCGCGCGCGCGAGCACACCGACGATCTTCGCGCCGTGAAGCTCGCCTACCGCGCCGCCCATGAACTGGCCTTCCTGCGCGGCGAACAGCACCGACGTGCCCCCGCAGCGCGCGCGGCCCGACGACGACGCCGTCGTCGAGCGCGCCCGGCAATCCGAGCCGCGCGAGATGCGGGCTCGGCGCGGTCTCCTGCGGCGGCAGGAATTCGCGCATCGTCCCGGCATCGAACAAGCGCGCGACGCGCTCGCGGGCGGTCGACTTCGAAGTAGCTGCGTGGCCGCGCTCATGATCTCGTTGTACGCCGCAAGCGCCTGCGACAGGCGCAACGTCACGACCGCCGGGGTTGCGCCCATGTCGTTGATGACGAAGCTCAGCTTGCCCACGGCATTGCTCGCGCTGAAGCTCTCGAGCACCGCGTGCCAGATGTCGCGAAAGCCGCGCGCCGACGTGTGTACGAGCATGCGGCAATCATCGCTGCCCGGCGCGGGCACGATCAGCACCTCGAGGTTGCCGGAGCCGACGACGCCGCGCAGCGTGGGCGCACGCGCGGCTGCGGCAGGGTTGGCTTGCGAACGAGAACTCGAGCGTTTCCATGGGGCATTCACCAGTTGCGAAATCGCGCCGGCGGCTGGTACAGGCCGCCCGACCAGCGCACGAGCTCCTTGATCGAGCGCGCGGCAAGGAGGTCGCGCGATGCGGTGCGCGGATCGATGCCCAGATCCTGCGCACGGCGAATCACGCCGCGGTCGCGCAGGTTCTCGACGGCGCGCTTGTCGCGCCTGCGCCCAACGGGCGTGAAGCCTGCCACGCCGCGAATCGCCTGCTCGCGCTCGTCGGCGCTGCGGCAGAGCAGCAGGTTCGCGATGCCTTCCTCGGTGACGATGTGCGTGACGTCGTCGCCGTAGATCATCACCGGCGGCAGCGCCATGCCCATGTCGTCCATCAGCGCCCACGCGTCGAGCTTCTCGACGAACGCGGGCTGCATGTGCTCGCGGAACGTCTCGACCGTCTGCACGACGAGCTTCTGGCCGCGCAGCGCCGGCGCGTCGCCGCTCGTCTCGCGCCCCGCCTTGAGCCACGCGGGCGTTCGTGCCGGCGGCCGCGCGCGTCGCTCCCCATGTTCGGCGCGCCGCCGAAGCCGGCGATGCGGCCCGAGCGTGGCCGTCGAGCTGTTGCCCGCGAGGTCGATCTGCAGCGTCGAC
Source organism: uncultured beta proteobacterium (assembly GCA_963707815.1). Classification (GTDB taxonomy): domain Bacteria; phylum Pseudomonadota; class Gammaproteobacteria; order Burkholderiales; family Casimicrobiaceae; genus VBCG01. Next base: position 41,229 of record CAVPRK010000029.1, on the reverse strand, counting down.
CCGATGAACATGTCGCACGCGTACAGGCCCGCGGTCTGGCACATCGCGCGGTTGGATCGCATGCTGCCGTCGCGGCCGGTGAAGAACACGTCGGGACGCGCGGCGACGTACGACTCCATGCCGACTTCGGAGCCGAAGCTGTGCACCGACTCGACGAAGCCCGACTCGATCGCGGGGATCAGCGTCGGATGCGGATTGAGCGCCCAGTGCTGGCAGATCTTGCCCTTCAGGCCGAGCTCCGCCGCGTACGTCGGCAGCAGCAGCTCGATCGCCGCCGTGTCGAAGCCGATGCCGTGATTGAGGCGCGTGACGCCGTATTCGGCGTAGATGCCCTTGATGGCCATCATCGCCATCAGCACCTGGATCTCGGTGATCTGCGCCGGGTCGCGCGTGAACAGCGGCTCGATGTAGTTGGGCCGCGGCGCGCACACGACGAAGTCGACCCAATCGCCGGGGATGTCGACGCGCGGGACCGCGTCGAGGCATTCGTTCACCTGCGCGATCACGATGCCGTTGCGGAACGCGGTCGCCTCGACGATCGCCGGCGTGTCTTCGGTATTCGGGCCCGTGTACAGGTTGCCCGCCGCGTCGCACGGACTGCGCGGCGATCAGGCACACGTGCGGCGTGAGGTCGATGAAGTAGCGGCCGAAGAGCTCGAGGTACGTATGGATCGCGCCGATCTCGATCTTGCGCGCCTGCACGAGGCGCGCGAGGCGTGTCGCCTGCGGCCCCGAGAACGAGAAATCGACGCGGCGCGCGATGCCGCGCTCGAAGAGATCCATGTGGCTCGGCAGCGCGAGCACCGACTGCACGAGATGCAGGTCGTGCACCTTCGCTCGCGGTCGCACGACGGCGAGCGACTCGGCCAGGAAATCCGCCTGCTTCTGGTTGTTGCCTTCGAGGCAGACGCGGTCGCCGGGCGCGATCGCCGCCTCGAGGAGCGCCACTGCGTCCTGCGTCGGCCGACGCGCTTGCCGTCGATGCGGGAGCCGAGCGCGGCCACCACGCGCGCGAGGCGCTGCGCACGCCTGCCGTCTGCGCACGTGGGGCGCTCCATCCTTCATCTCAGGCGCCCTTGTAGATGTGATTCGGCAGCCACAGCGCAATGTCGGGGAAGAAGCACAGGAGCACGATGCCGAGCACCATGATGGCGATGAACGGCATCGTTCCCCAGACGATGTTGCGCAGCTTCAAGTCCGGCGCGATACCCTGGATGACGAACAGGTTGAGTCCGACCGGCGGATGGATGAGCCCCATCTCCATCAGGATCGTCATCACGATGCCGTACCACACGAGATCGATCTGCAGCGCCTTGAGCGACGGCAGGAGGATCGGCGTGACCATGAGGATGATGGCGACCGGCGGCAGGAAGAAGCCCAGCACCACCATGAACACGCTGCTCCACAGGACGAATTCCCACTTGCCGAAGCCCATCGACACGAGCCATTGTGCGCCGGCCTGCGTGATGCCGAGGTAGCTCATGACGTAGGTGAAGAGGAACGACGTGGCGATGATCATCATGATCATCGTGCTCTCGCGAACGGTTCCGGAGAGGATCGCGCCGAGATCTTCCTTGCGGTAGCACTTGTAGAGCGACCACGACCATCACGATGGCGCCGAGCGCCCCGATCCCGGCGACCTCGGACGGCGTCGCCCACCCGTCGTACATAGCGACCATGATGACGACGATGAGGACGATGAACGGCAGGAAACGCGGCAACGACTCGAACCGGTCGCGCCAGGTGACGTGCTCCTCCTCGAGGATCGCGGCCTGCGTGCCGCGCTCCTTCGCGAGCTTCAGCGCGGCCTTGTACTCGAGGCGGTACTTGAACACCACCCAGACCGCGAACAACGAGCGTAAGCATGAGCCCGGGTCCGAACCCCGCCATGAACAGGCGCCCGATCGACGTTTCGGAAGCAAGGCCGTACAGGATCAGCGTGAGCGACGGCGGGATCAGGATGCCGAGCGTGCCGCCGGCCGCGATGAGCCCCGCCGCCAGGCCTTCGGAATAACCGCGCTTGATGAGCTGCGGAATGCCGGAGGAGCCGATCGCGGAGCACGTCGCCGGCGAGCTGCCGCACATCGCCGCGAACACCGAGCAGGCGAACACGTTCGCGAGTCCGAGCCCGCCCGGCACCTTGTGCAGCCACGCGTTGAGCGATCCGTAGACGTCCGAGCCAGCGCGCGTCTTGCCGATCGCCGCCCCCATCAGGACGAAGAGCGGAATGGTGAGCAGCGTGAAGTTGTCGAGCTCGGCGTACATGGTCTCCGCCACCGACCACAGGTTCGCGGTTGGCATGAACACGGCCATGAAGCCGAGCGCCGATAACCCGAGCGCGAACGCGATCGGCATTCCCGAGAACAGGAGGAACAATGTGACGGCTCCGTACAGCAGTCCGATCTGGCCGGTCGTCATCACTCAGTCCACTTGGCGTTTGCCGCCTCGGCCGCGAGACGGGCGCGTGCCGCGTTCGCGCGGCGGTTCTCCACGATCTGCACGAGTTGCTGAAGCGCGAGCGTGGTCATGCCGATCGCCATGAACAGATAGGGAATCCACAGCTTCGGCGCCCACGAGCTGTTGCTCACCCGGCCGTCGTGCGCCGCCTCGAGATAGAAGTACCATGCGTTGCCGGCGACGAACATGCAGAAGACGAACGACAGCACGTCCCCGATGAGAAAGCGCCACCGGTTCACGCGCGCGGACAGAACGTGCTCGAGCACCTCGATCGTCACGTGGCCGCGCTTCAATTGGGTGTATGCCGCGCTCATGAACGTGGCGATGATGAGCAGGATCACGCACATCTCGATTTCCCAGTCCGTCGCCCACTTGAAGATGTAGCGGACCAGGACCTCGAACACGATGACGACGCTGCACACCACGATCACGATCCCGGACAGGTAGCCCGTGACCGTGTTGAACCATGCAAGGCCGCGCACGAAGCGCGACCACAAGCCGGTGGCGGCGGGGGCCGGCATCCCCGCTGCGTGTCCCGGGATGCCGGTCGCCATGGCTACTTGACCGAAAGCGCCATGTCGAGGAGCCTCTTGCCGTCCTTGACGTTGGTCTCGAAGTCCTTGTACGCCGTGTCCCGGGCGATGGCCTGCCACTTGAGGAACGCGGCCTCGTCCATGTCGACGACCTTGGCGCCTGCCTTCTGGAACACGGCGGCGAGCTCCTTGTCGTCCGCCATCGCGGCCTCCTTCGCGAACGGCTCGAGCGACGCGCCCACTTCCATCATGATCTTCTGCTGGTCGGGCGTGAGCTTGCTCCATGTGTCCTTGGAGATCACGAGCGGCTCGAACATGAACCAGATCGCCTTGTTGCGCGCGGTCGTCACCGCCTTCGAGTTCTCGGACAGCTTGAAGCTGATGAGCGACGTCGACGACGTCAGCGCGCCGTCGAGCACGCCGCTCGACATGGCGTTGTAGATCTCGTTGCTCGGCACGTTGGTCACGGCGCCGCCCGCGCCCTTGATCATGAGGTCCATTTCCTTGCTGCCGCCGCGGACCTTCTTGCCCTTCGCGTCGTCGGGCGAGACGATCGGATCGGTCTTGCTCGCGATCCCGCCCGCCTGCCACACCCACGTCAGGATGACGATGCCCTTGTCGTCGAGGATCTTCGCCCACTCCTTGCCGATGGGCGCGTTCTTCCAGCGCAGCCCCTGGTCGTAGCTCGTCACCAGCGCGGGCATGAGGCCGAGATTCGCTTCCGGCACTTCGCCGCCGCCGTAGGCGATCGGCAGCACCGACATGTCGAGCGTGCCTTTGCGCAGCGCGCCGAACTGGCTGAACGTCTTCACGAGCGAGCCGTTCGGGTAGACCTCGATCTTGAGTTGCCCGTTCGTGCGCTTCTCGACTTCGGCGGCGAATTTCTTCGCGAGCCGATCGCGGAAGTCGCCGTCCTCGCCGGTCGACGCCGGGAACTGATGCGAGATCTTGAGCACCTTGGGCGCCTGGGCCGTAACCAAGCCCGGCAATCCCATACCTGCCAGCGCCATTCCCGCTGCAGTACCCAGTACGACGCGACGACGACTGCTCTTCATCTTTCCTCCTAACGGTTTGAAGGGTCGCCTTGCGCGGTTTGACCGTCTTTCAAGGGTGAACCCGTGATGTATATTCACACACGACTCTTGCATATTCAACACTGACCATTTGCATACAAGAACGTAGACATGACGGCGGCAAATCCGTTTCGCGACCGTCTCGCGCGGACGGTGAAAGCGTCGCCGTGAAGCAGGTGGGATTGGAAAAGCTGCCACATTCGAAGAGTGTCGCGATATTGCGTCGCCGCCCTGCGCCAGCTGCATGCCCCAACCCGATCTGTTCCGTGCTCTCGTCTCATCAGGCGTTCCGCGCGCACCGCTTTGCAGACCGAGCCATCGAAGCCAGGCGTCCCCGGCTTCGATGTGCTTCGACACTGCGTCCGATACCTTCGATCTACTGTTCGGCGTCCTCGAGGTGCTTCGATGTGGCTTCGACGCCCGTTACCGGCTCGCTTCCCGGAACGAACTCTCCCTGCCTGGGAAGCAGCCCCGTCGACAGCATGTCGTTGAGAAGCGTGTTGATCGTGCGGTTGGCATCCTCGGCGAGCCAGTAGCGCTTCTGCGACCAGTTCGTTCGCGATCTGCATCGCGTTGAAGTAGTAACCCCAGATGTTCGGATAGCGCTCCTCGATCGAGGGGCGCGGATCGCCGTTGGCAACGCGCTCCGCCTTGGTCTTCGCGAAGGGCAGGTACCCGCCGGCCAGATTCTGTTCCTGGCCCTTGAAGATTCCGGTCGCGATTGGATTCCAGCCGGTATACGTTCCGAGCGGCATCCGCTGCAGCACCGAACGCAAGCCTGCGATCTCGTTGCCGTCCGCGTCGACCTTGACCGCGTATGTCGGGATGACCTGTTTGACCACCGGCGGCACCACGGTGATGACGCCGGAACCGTCGAGGTAGTTGAACTGCGGACCGTAGTCGTAGTCGAGCATTGAATTCATCACGCCATTGGTCGTCGGCAGGCCGGGGATCTTCGGATATCCGAGCGACGTGTCGTTCGCGGCTACGAGCGTGCCGTCCGCGAGCGTGGGGAATGACGCTCGGCGGCGGCGGCACGCCTTTGGTCACCCATTCGGTGAGCGCCACGTAGATGCCGCGGAAGAACTCCGTGTTGGGATTCGGATTGCTGAGCAGCACCGCGTTGTTGCGGACCGGCTGCGCAAGCTTGAACCCACCGTCGCCGCCGCCGTGCGTCGTTCCCGCGAAGTAGTACCGGCGCACGTTTGGAGGCACCGGGATGTCGACCGTGGCATCGGTACCGCTGATGCCCGTCGACGCGCGGCTGTACCAGACTTCCGGCCCGCCGTACGTTTCGGTGACCAGCGGGCAGGTGTTGGTTTGCGTGCAGCGATGGAGAATTCCCCAGGCCGGGCGTCCGCGCGCCGTGTCGGGCCAGTCGACCCACCACGTCGGCTGCTCGCCGCCTTGCTCGTAGAGGTCGGCGATGTTGCCGGGTTGCGCGAAGCGGATGTTGAATCCGCCCGCCTGTCCCGCACGCTCGGGCCACATGCCGTCCCAGATGATCTTGCCGTTCTCGTCTTCGTTGAAGCCGAGGTTGATGTAGTTCTTCTGGAACCGTCCCGACTGCGAGTGCCCGGAGCCGATCACGTGCCTGATCGCGCCCGCCAGCGGGATTGGCCGTGCCTGCGTCATCCTTCGCCTGGTAGCGGAAGAATGAAATCACGTCGCGCATCGCGGCCATGCCGACGCCGAGGACGAACGGATCCTTCGCGGTATAGACGAGCTGATAGAGCAGGCCGGGATCGAACCCATTCTTGAGGCACACGCGGTTGCTGTCCGGCGTTCCCGGAAACGGCACCGTGCGGCAATCCGCCCATGCCCAGTCCGTGCTGGGGATGGTGACCACGCCGCTGCGCTTTCCGTCCTGCGTCTCGGCCGTCGCGGAAATCAGCGTCGCCTGCGTCGTATCGAGAGTTGCCGCGGTGCGGCCGAGCCCCGAAATCGCGAGCGTCGTAGCCTTCACCGGCGGCGTGCCTGACGGTGCGGGAATGGCGACGCAGTCACGGCAACCGTTGGCGAACCGCTGCCACGTCTGGCTCGTCACCGGCGCACCGCCCGGCATCTTCGCCACCGGGACGTCGATGCCTTCCTGGGTGGCCGTATTGACCGACGAGATCGGCTGGTCGCCCTGCCATCCGCTCCAGACCATCGTGTGACCGAGCTTGTAGATGAAGCCGTCACCGGGATCGCCGCCGAAGAGGAATGCGTTCGGCAGCGAATGATTCCCGCGATTGGGTACGTTGTAGAGCATCACCGGCTGGCCCTTGGACATGTCCACGGGCTTGACGATCGTGAACGTAGTCTTGTACTCGACCTTGCCGTTCGCGTTTCGCGGTGCGAGCCCAATGTCCGTAATGACCGCGCTTCGGCGATCGGCCGGATCGATTTCTCCAACTGCTATTCCCTTGATCTCCTCGTACGCGCCCACCGTGCCGAACTGTTGGCCGTTGAACATCGGCGATGTGGTCTTGGTGATGGTGATCTTGGTAACCCGCGCCTGCGCGCCGCCGGCGATGATGCAGAGCGCGCCAGTGACGGCGACAAAGGCAACGCTTTTGCGTAGGTACTCGAACGTCATGCCTGCTCCTCCCTGGTCACGAGGCCGCTTTGGGCGGTCGATTCCTGCAACGATTTTTGTGCGGCGACCATCTCAATTCCTCTTCGCGATCATCGAATACGCGGTCCGAAGGCTCTGATCGCTGGCCTCCAAGATCACCGTACCGTGCGCCGAACCGCGGTCTCGGCGGACGGCGCATCCGAGGTCCCCGCGGGCTTGGGCATTGCCAACGGATTCGAACCGTTCTGCAGCTCGGCCAGCGATGCGATCAGGTCGGCGAAGCGCTGCCCCTGGACGACGACGTGGTCGCGCAGGCGCTGCGCCGTGAGCTCGGCGTCGCCCGCGAGGATCGCCTGCACCACGCCTTCGTGCTCGCGCAGCGAAGTCGGCATGCGATCGCGCACCCGAAGCTGCAGGCGCCGGTAAGGCCGCAGGCGCCGGTGAAGCGCAGAAGCCTGCTGTTCGAGGAACCCGTTGTGGCTGCCCTCGTAGATCAGGTGATGGAAACGCTCGTTCTCGTAGTAATACGCGTCCGGATCGTTCGCTAGCCTCGCCGCTTCGCACGCGCGATGCGCCGCGAGAAGCCGCTCGTGCTCCGCCGGCAACATGCGGCGCGCGGCGAGGCGCCCGCACATCGCCTCGAGCTCGCCCATCACCTCGAACATCTCGACCATGCGGTGCGGCGATACTTCTGCGACGACCGTGCCGCGCCGCGGCTGCATCTCGACGATGCCTGCCGACGCGAGCTGGAACAGCGCCTCGCGCAACGGCGTGCGCGAGACGTCGAAACGCTGCGCAAGCTCGACTTCGTCCAGGCGCATGCCCGGCGGGAACTTGCCGGTCGCGATGCCTTCTTCGATCAGCTCGCGCACGTGCTCGGAGCGCGTGGTCGCCTTGCGCTCCGGCGCACTGGTCTTCGCTGTCGGCGTGTGCTGCATGGTCACGTGGCTATTCGGGCACGAATGCGGACACTCGCCCGCGATAGTCGCAGCCGTTGGTGATCGCGTGGCCCTGGAAGCGCCCGGTCAGGAAGCCGTCGCGCTTGTGAAGCTCGAACAGCGCCATGTCGCCCGCTTCGCCGTCGCTGCAGGCATACGACGTCTGCGCGGCGCCCAGCCGCCCGGCCTGGATGTACGTCCCGGCGAGCCGGCAAGTGCGATCGCCGGCCGTCCAGTCGACCGTGATCGCGTTGCCCGCATGCGCGACGGTCGCCGTCTCGAGCGTCGTGCGCTCGACGTTCATCGAGGCATCCGGACAATGCGTCGTCGCACGTTGCGTGGCGATTGCGAACGCACCGCTCAGGTTCTCGAGGCGCAGCGTCTGCCGCGTCACGCTCTTCGTCACGTCGATTCCATCGACCGAATAGCTCACGATCGCCGTCTCGGAGTTGGTTGGCGCGAACGTCATGACGCCTACGCCGCGCACGGTGACCTTGGCGGGGTCGTAAGCCCCCGCGCCGAAGTACGTTCCGGTCGTCTCGTTCAGCGTTCCGCTCCAGACTGTTCCGGCGGCGGACAACGTCGCGGTGTAGAACAACGGCCGCTCCTTCGCGTCGTAAACGTAGAGCGTCGCGAAGGTCGCGTCGCCGCCTCGCACGAGCTGCATGCCCCATCCGGACTCCGCCGGGTTCCACCACAGGTCGGAGAAGTCGCTTACGATCGCGGCTGCGAACCCCGCGCGCAGGCAAAGCGCCGCAACCAGCACGAGGCGCCAACCCTTCGCCGCCGCGGGACCGGACCTTCCCGGCCCCGCGGCATCGCGCGCCCCCCGCGACATGGCTGCCCTTGGTTTTACTCGGCAGCCGCCTCCTCCGGTACCGCGATTGCGTTCAACTCCGTCTGCTCGCCCGCCCGCTTCGGCAGCAGGTTGGACGCCAGCATGTTGTTGAGAAGCTGGTTGACCATCACGGCCGCGTCATCCGGCAGCAGGAAACGCTCCTGCACCATGATGTTCGTTTCGTTGACCGCGAACAGGTAATACAGCCACAGGCTCGAGTACCGTTCCTCGATCGACAGGCGCGGGTCGCCGCTTGCCGTGCGCTCCGCCTTCGTCTTCGCGAACGGGATGTACCCGCCGGCAAGCGACGCCTCGCGGCCCTTCAGTGGTCCGCTGCGCGATCGGGTTCCAGCCGGTATACGTTCCGAGCGGCAGGCGCATGAGCAACGACTTGATGCCCGCGATCTCGTTGCCGTCCGCGTCGACCTTCGGCGCCAGCGTCGGGATCACCTGCTTGACCGGCGGCGGGACGTTGGTGATGACGCCCGAGTCGTTGTTGTAGTTGAACGTCGGGCCGAAATCGTAGTCGAGCACGGAATTCATCACCCCGTCAGGCTTCGGCGCATTCGGGAATGTTCGGCCATCCCATCGCCGCCGACGTCGCTTCCACGAGCGTCCCGTCGCTCACGCTTGGATAGCGCGAAGGCGGCGGCGGCGTGCCCTTCTTTACCCAGTCGACCATCGCGACGTACAGCGCGCGGTTGATCTCGCGCTGCGGGTTCGGATTGGCCGCGAATACGTTGGGATCCGTCGACGCCGTGCCGAGGTTGAAGCCGCCCGCACCGCCACCGTGGGTCGTTCCCGCGTGATAGTACCGGCGCACGTTGGCAGGCAGCGGCAGGTCTTCCGTGCCCTTGGTGCCGGCAATGCCGACCGAACCGCGGCTGTACCAGAGCTCCGGACCGCCGTAGGTTTCCATGATGAGCGGACACGTGCTCGACACGCGGCAACGGGTCAGCAGCCCCCGCTTGCCGTGGCCGCGCACCGTGTCGTCGTAATCTTCCCACCACAAGCGGACCGTCGGCGCCCGGGAAGTAGAGCTCGGCGATGTCGCCCTGCTGCGGAAGCGGACGTTGAAGCTGCCCATCATGCCGGCGATGTTCGGATTCATGCCGTCCCAGACGATCCTGCCGGCCTCGTCCTCGTTGAAGCCGTTGTTCAGCATGTGCTTCTGGAAGCGTCCCGACTGCGAGCTGCCGAAGCCGATTACCGTCTTCGAGCCGCTGCAGGATCGGATTGGCCGTGCCCGAGTCGTCCTTGTCCCTGTAGCGGAAGAACGAGATCACGTCGCGCATGGCGGCGTTGCCGACGCCGTTGATGAACGGATCCTTCGCGGGACGGACGAGCTCGTAGAGCAGCGCGGGGTCGAAGCCGCCCTTGACGCACAGGCGCGTCGGGTCGGGCGTGCCGGGGAACGGCACGGTGCGGCAGTCGGCATAGGCGAAGTCGGTGCTCGCAATGGTGGCCACGCCGGTCTTCACGCCGCTCTGCGATTCCTTCGTCGCAGTGGTGAGCTTCGAGTCCGCGGTGTTCGTGCTCGCGAGGTCGCGACCGGGGCCGGTGAGCGATTGCGTCGTCTGCCGCGCGCCGCTCGCTTGCACGGCAACGGCGACGAAGCGGTCGACCACCATGCCGGTCACGCCCGTGGCGATCGGCACGTCGATGCCCAGCTGGCTCGACGACACGGATGCGATGGGCTGGTCGCCCTGCCAGGCGCTGTTGAGCACCACGTCGCCGCGCCGCCACAGGAAGCTCGTGTCGCCTGCCGTATACGGGATCGCGATGTTGCCGCGATTGGGCACGTTGTAGACCATGACGCCCGACGCCTTCGTCATGTCGACGGGCTTGTGGATCGCGAACTGCGCCTTGTACTCGACCTTGCCGCCCGCGTTCTTCGGGGCGAGCGTGATGTCGTTGATGATCGCGTTGAAGCGACTGGTCGGGTCGAGCTCGCCGTACGCCGTCCCGCGCAGCAGTTCATAGGCACCGACGGACCCGAACTGCTCGCCGCTTGCGACCGGCGTCGTCGAGTCGATGGTGATCTTGACGACACGTGCGTTCACCGCCGACGCCGCCATGCAAAGCGACGAAGCGACGGCGAAGCAAGTAACACGCTTGCGCAGTGTCAGCGCATCCATGGGATTCCTCCTCCTTACAAAGTTGCTTCCGATCGGACGTCACGCATCGCGTAAGCACTGCTTGCTCGATGAATGGCCCTTGCCCTCGAACTACCAGCCGCTTGTGTTCCACAATCGCGGCTTGTTGTATGCAAAGTAAGCGTCTCGATATACAAAGTCAAGAAAACTGTATTTTGCGGCGCAACGCGAAAAGCACATCAATGGGCCGGCAGCCATTCGCTGACGCGATGCACAAACCTTCTATCGGACGACAGCGCGGCGAGCGTCTTCCGACACGGGCAAGGACGCGACTTCCGCGAGCGTGACGGGCTTTAGCGGGAACCGTGCGTGCAATGCGCCCACTTCCGCGGGCGTGCGCGCCGTCTCGCGCGCGATGATTTCGGTCACGGTCAACCCGCAATACCGACCTTGGCACGGACCCATGCCGCATCGCGTGTAGCTCTTGGCCTGGTTGGGCCCCGCGCATCCTTCACGCGCTGCGCGCGCGATCGTGGCCGCGCGTACTTCTTCGCAACGGCAAGCGACGGTGTCGCCCTGTGGAATGCGAAACCCGTCGTCTGGGCGGTACAGCGCATCGAGGAAACGCCGCCCTCGCAACGCCTGCGAAAGCGCGCGCAAAAGCGGGCGCGCGACGCGATCGCGCTCGTCCCCCGGCAGCCGTCCGTGCGCGTTGGCGAGCGCGAGCGCCGCGAGACGGCCGCGGATGGCCGCTGCTTGCGCGCCCGCAATGCCCGCACCGTCGCCCGCGATGTAGACGCCGGCCACGCTCGTGCCGCCCCACTCGTCGACAACCGGGCGAAAGCACGCACTCGCGTCGTCCCATGCAATCGCGCAACCGAGCGCCGACGCGAGATTGATGTCGGGCACGACACCGTGGTGCAGGAACACGTGGGCAACATCCATCGACCCTGCCTTACCCGCGGCGCGATAACGGATCGCGCGCGCGGCATCCTCGCCGACGATCTCGAGCGCATCGACGTACTCGACGATTTTCACGTTGCGGCGCACGTCGCGCACGAGCGAGAGGCCTTTGGCGAAGTACGACGAGGCCGCAAACGAGGGCGCGTGGCGCAGCGACTGCGCTAGGCGTCCGCGGGGCGTCGTATCGAGCAGCGCACGCGGCGGCGCTCCCGCGCGCAGGTATTGCCACGCGACGAGCCACAGGAGAGGACCGTTGCCGGCGAGCACGACGCCGTCCTGCGCCACCATCGCGGAAGTCTTGAGGAGCGCCTGTGCAGCGCCCGCCATCATGACGCCTGGGAGTGTCCACCCGGGGATGGGAAACGGCCGCTCGAGCGCGCCGGTTGCGATCACGATGGCGCGCGCATGCGCAATCGCCGCGCTACGCGACTTGGAGAGCGCGATCTCGAAGCCGCCTCCGTGGCGGGACAGCGACCATACGGTCGTCAGCGGCAGGTACTGCGAACCGCTGCGCTGGAACGCGGCGACGAGCGCTGCGCCGTGACGGTAGTCGTCGCCCAGGATGTCGCTGTGCGCGAGCGGGCCGTCTGCGGTGGCGCGGTAGATCTGCCCGCCGGGCGAAGGCTGCTCGTCGACGAGCGCGACCGACAAGCCGTGCTGCGCGCACGTCGTCGCGGCGGCAAGTCCCGCGGGGCCGGCGCCAATCACCAGGACGTCGAAGATCATGCGGTCTCGACCCTCATGCCGTCAGCGACGCGGGCAAGGCACGCCTGGACGTTGCGCTGGCCATCGATCGTCACGACGCAATCGAAGCACGAGCCCATCATGCAGAACGGGCCGCGCGGCGCGCCCGACACTGCGGTCGCGCGAAACGCGCGCAGGCCCGCGCCGAGCAATGCCGCCGCGACCGTATCGCCGGCGCGCGCGGCGACCGGCGTGCCATCGACGACGATCGTCACGACCTGTCGATCGTCAGGCAGCCGCGCGAACACGGAAACGATCTTCGGCGAACGCCGCGCATTCCGGCGGGAGCGCGCCGCCCCGGATGGCGGGCGCGAGCACCAGGGCATGCACGGCCGCGAGCGTGACGCCGCTGTGACAGGTCACGATCCATGCGCCGGGCGACTCGCGCGACTGCGCGTAGACCGGGAATCCGTCGGGCGACATCACGCGCAGCGCCGACCACGCGCGCACGACGCGTACTTGGCGAAGCGCCGGAAAGACCTGCGCCGCACGCGCCGCCATCACCGACATCACGCCCGTGTCGAGCGACGTATCGAATCCCGCGTCCTGCTGAGCGTCACCGATCAGCACAGTGCCCTCGTCCGTCTGGCGGATCGTCTCGACGGCGGCGTCGAGAAAGCGAGGCACGCGCTCGGTGACGAGGATGTGTCCCTTGTTCGGCGAGACCGGCGCCGCGAGCCCTGCCATGGGTGCAAGGCGCGCGTTGCCGAGACCGGCCGCCAGCACGACGCGATCGCAGGCAACGGCGCCGTGCGGCGTGTGCAGCACGAAGCGGCCGCCGGCCCGCTCGATGCGATCGACAGGATGGTCCGGCAGCAACGCGCCGCCCGATCCGGCGACGCCGGCGCGCATTGCACGCAAGAGGCGCAGGGGATCGCACTCGCCGTCGAGCGCGCACCATGTCCCGCCCGCGATGTCGCCGACGGTGCCGATCTTCGCCTCCACCCCGGCGCGATCGAGGACCTCGACGGCGTAGCGCGGAAAGCCGGGTTGCGCGAGCAGTTCGGTGATTCGGGTTGCGCGCGCGTGAAGCTCGTCCTGCGTAACGCACACGTGCAGGCCGCCGTGCTGGCGCAACGCGACTTCGATGCCCGACGTCTGCGCCAGATCGGCCGCGAACGCGGGCCAGGCCGCGGCCGAGCGCTGCGTCCACGCGCCGTACGACGGCATGCCCAGCCCCTTGCCCTGGACCCAGACGAGCCCGAAGTTGCCGCGCGCGGCGCGGTACGCGATGTCGCCTTCGTCGAGAATCACAAGACGCTTGCCGAGATCGCGCATCCCGTAGCCCAAGGCCGCGCCGACGAGGCCCCCGCCGACTATCGCGACATGAAACGCGCGATCAGCCAATCTCTAACCCCGCAAAGCGCAGGATCGCGGGGATTTGCGACTCGAAATCGGTGAACGTGTGATCGCCCCCGCCGCGGACGTATTGACAGGCGCCGCCATAGAACGCGACGGCTTCGCGATAATCGAGCACTTCGTCGCCGGTCTCGACGAGCAGGAAGTAACGTTCGGGACGCGTGATGCGCGCGACGGCGAGCGCGCGGAGCTCGTCCATGTGCTCTCTGCGTCACCTCGAAGACTTCGCCAGTGTAAAGGTTGGTCTGCACGCCGAGCGACGTCGCGAGCGCCTCGTAGGGCCGCACCGCCGGATTGATCATTGCCGCGCGCGCGCCGAAGCGCTCGGCGAGACACGTCGCGTAGAAGCCCGCCGAGCGAGCTGCCGACGAAGGCGACGCCGTCACGCGCGTACCGTTCCACCCACTCGACAACGTCCTGCATCGCGACCGCAGGACGGTGATGCAACTGCGGAACGTGCAGCGTCCGGCGCGACGGCAGCGCGTCGACGTACGCGCGAAGGCGTTTCGCCTTGATGCTCGCGGGCGAGCTCCGGAAGCCGTGCAGATAGACGAGGGCGCGTCACGCGAGCGCCGACAGCAACTTGTCGTGGATGCCGCCGAAACCGCCGTTGCTCATCACCAGCACGTGATCGCCGGGTTTCGCTTCGCGCGCGATCGCCTGCACGAGCGCTGCAAGGTCCGACAGCACCGTGGCCTTGTGCGCCGAGCGGCGCGAGCGCGCCCGCCACGTCCCAGCCCAGGTTCGCGTCGTAGCAGAACACGCGCTCCGCATCGCGCAGGCTGCCGGGCAGCGCGTCCTTCATCGCCCCGAGCTTCATCGTGTTGGAGCGCGGCTCCAGCACCGCGACGATGCGCGACGATCCGACTTTGCGCCGCAGCGCCTCGAGCGACACCGCGATCGCGGTCGGATGATGCGCGAAATCGTCGTAGACGGTGATGCCGCGCACCTGCGCCGCGCACCTCCATGCGGCGGCGCACCCCTTTGAACTTCGCAAGCGCCGCAAGACCGTGATGCACGGGCACGCCGACGTGGCGCGCCGCCGCCAGCGCCGCCAGCGCGTTCAACTGGTTGTGGCGGCCGGGCATGTCGAGCGCGAGCTTTCCTTGCGCAGCACCGCCGAGCAGGATGGAGCCATCGATGGCGACAGTCCATCCTGGGCCGTTGTTCGGGACCTCCGCGAAGTCGAAGCGCTCGACCTCGCTCCAGGCGCCGCGTCCGAGCACGCGCGCAATTGCATTGTCCCCGCCGTTGGCGACGATGCGTCCGTGCGGCGGAATCATGCGCACGAGATGGTGGAACTGCGTCTCGATCGCCGCAAGGTCCGGGAAGATGTCCGCGTGGTCGTATTCGAGATTGTTGAAGATGACGGTGCGCGGACGGTAGTGCACGAACTTCGATCGCTTGTCGAAGAAGGCGGTGTCGTACTCGTCCGCCTCGATGACGAAGAATCCGCTGTCGGTGAGCCGCGCGGAGACGGGAAAGTCCATCGGCGCGCCGCCGATCAGGAACCCCGGGTTCAACTTCGCGTCTTCGAGGATCCAGGACAGCATCGCGGTCGTCGTCGTCTTCCCGTGCGTTCCTGCGATCGCCAGCACCCAGCGATCGTGCGAGCACGTTCTCGTAGAGCCACTGCGGCCCGGAGACGTATCGCCTGCCGCTGTCGAGGATCGCCTCCATCAGCGGGTTGCCGCGCGACACGACGTTGCCGATCACGAACGCGTCGGCGTCGCGCGCAACGCCTCTGAGTTGCGACGCATCCCACCCCTCGACGAGATCGATGCCGAGGTCGCGAAGTTGCGTGGACATCGGCGGATACACGTTCGCGTCGCAGCCGGTCACGACGTGACCTGCCGTCTTGGCGATGGCGGCGAGCCCGCCCATGAACGTGCCGCAGATGCCGAGGATGTGAAGGTGCATGTCGGTGGCGCTACGCCGGTAACGGGGCGGGCGCGACGCGCGCATACCGCTTCCACCCGCGCAGGAACCAGAGGAAGGTCGACGACGTACACGCACGGTGACGACCGCGAGCGCAACGCGCAGGCCTCCCGCCGTGTCGAGCCCGTAGGCGATCGCGCGCCCCGTCCACGATGAGGCCGATGCCCCACTGCATCGCGAAACTCCCGCTGAACATCATGAGGTTCAGCGTCGTATTGGTGCGGCCGGTCAGCGCGCGCGGGAAGCCTTCGTTGAGCGCAGTGAAGCCCAGCACGTTCGACGCGGCGCCGAGACCGTACAGCGACCACCACAACAAGCTGCCGGGAATCCGCAGCTCGATCATCGCGAGCGCCGCGAGATTGAGCGCGAAGCCGATGCCGAACATGTGCCGCGAATGGATACCGTGACGGGCGAGGCGCGTGCCGAAGAGGCCGATCATGAAGTAGCCCACCATGGTGACGGCGTTCATGACGAGGAGGTAGTCGGCGGCCTGCGCGCGCGACATGCCCTGCACCTCCATCATCCACGGCACCGCCCACAACCCCTGCACCGCCATGAACGAGCCCATCGCAAGCGCTCCCAGCGGCGCGATCCACCAGAAGCGCGGATGCGTCATCACCTCGCGCACGCCCGCGGCCTGCGTCGCGAAGCTCCCGGAGCCCACCGGCTTGTCGATGTCGGGCACGCGCAGGTAGATGAAGAGCGCGCCGGCAAGCGTCATCGCGGCGAGGACGGCAAACACCATGCGCCAGCTCGCCACGCGCAGCGCGAGCTCGACCGGCACGGTTGCGGCAAGCGCGCCGATGCCGCCGGCCACCATGATCCACCCCGAGTACGACGCCTGGCGGTCCGGCGGATACCACGCGGCGATCGCCTTCAGCGGCGCCATGAGGCACGCGCAGACGCCCGCGCCGATGACCGCGCGCGCGACGGTGAGGCCGGCAATGGTGTCCGACCAGGCGAAGAGCGCGGCGCCGAGCGAGGCCAGCGCGAGCAGAACGGGCTCGACCCGCCGCGGCCCGTAGCGGTCGAGCAGGATGCCGACGGGAAGCTGCATCGCCGCGAATGCGAGGAAGTAAGCGCTCGTGAGCAGGCCGAGCGACGAGGGATTGAGTGCGAGCTCGCGCGTGAGCTCGGGCGAGATCACGGCGTTGACCGTGCGGAAGAGGTACGACAGCAGGTAGCCGGCCGCGAACGCGAAATAGATGCGAAGGAAATGCAATTAGGTTCTGCGTCCGCTATGTGCGGAAGATGAAGTAGACGGCGCCGAGGAGGCACAACCCGGCCCACAGGTAGTCGAGCTTGACCGGCTCGCCCATGTAGACCACGGCGAACGGCACGAACACGATGAGCGTGATCACTTCCTGCATGATCTTGAGCTGCGCCAGTGACAGCGCGGTGAACCCGATGCGGTTGGCGGGGACCTGCAACAGGTACTCGAAGAGCGCGATGCCCCACGACACGAGCGCGGCGAACCACCACGGGCTGCCCGGAGAGGTTCTTCAGGTGCCCGTACCACGCGAAGGTCATGAAGAGGTTCGACAGCGTGAGCAGTACGGCGCACGCGAGAGCGGGATGCTGTGCGAATGCAGCGGACGTATTCATAGCGGAGGCCGAGGAAGACGCGGATTATCGCCGATCCGAAATCTTGGGCGACAATTCCGCACATGGTGCAAGCCCGCGCGCGCGCTCCGTCCATCACGGCCCCCAAGGCTTCGTATCGCCTCGGGCTCGAGCTCGCCCATCGCGGTGAGTTCCGCGCGCTGCAGGTACTTTCGGCCGCGATGGAGGGCATGCATGCGCAGGGCGACGCGGCGGGTGCCGCCCTGGCCGCCGCCGCGCTCCTCGTCACCGGCCAATGCATGCAGAGCTACCGCGGCTTCGGCGAGCGAAGCGAGGCCCTGCGCGGATTGCGCGACGGCTCGATCGCCTATGCCGATCATGCCGATGCGCTGATCGCGCACGCCGGCGCGCTGTGCGGCCTCCTGTTCCTGCGCCCGAACGATGCCTTCATCGATGCGTGCGTAACAAGGATCATGCCGCTGCTCGAGCTCGACATCGACGTCAATGCGAAGTTCGCGGCCGGCCGCCTCGTACTGCTCTATACGGAACCGCGCGAGCTGCGCGTGCTCGGCCATCGCGTTCACACGCTGCTCGCGCCGCTCTACGACCATCCCGACCTCGAGCCGCATCGCCTCGGACGCTGGCTCATCATGTGGGTACGCATGACGCGCGACGGCAAGGACCCGGCGCAGAACCGACTCGCGCTGGAGGAGATGAAGGCGCTGGCCGATCGCGGCCGCGACCCGGAAGTGATCGCGTGGCTCGGGGCGGCCGAGATCGACCGTGCGCTTCCGGCGGGCGACTTCGCGGCGATCGAGCGCGCGCTCGCGACGATCGAGGAGGTGTCCGACCCGGCCGACCTCACCGCCATGGCGAGGCTCGCGTGGCTGCGCGGGCGGGTCGCGCTGGCGCGCGGCGAAGGCGACGCCGCGCTGTTCGAGGCCGTGCGTTCGCGCACGATCGGCGAGCAGATGGAGCTGCCGGCACCGATGCAGGGCGTGCGCATCGCGCTCGAGGCGCAGGCGCGCGTCCTGACCGGCGACTACGCGGCCGCGCGCGAGCTCTTCGCCCGCACCGCGGGCATGGTTGCGGTGCTGCACGCCGAGGAGATGCGGGACATGATGAGGATGGTGGACGCCTACGAAGCGTGGAAGCTCCGCCGTCCGGATGCGCGCGCGCTCCTCGCGCAGGCATTCGCTGCGCCGCGCGCACGCCAGTTCTACGACAGCTTCGACACCAATCCCCGATTCGGGGCCACGATGTGCGCGCTCGCGCTCGAGCATGGGATCGAGACCGAGTTCGTGAAGCGCATCGTCGGCATCGCACGGATGGCACCGCCGCCCGAAGCGGGGGCGGCGTGGCCGTGGGCGCTGCGCGTCGAGACGCTCGGCGCCTTCGTGCTGACGCGAGCAGGCGCGGCGCTACCCGTCCACGGCAAGACGCAAAAGCGCCCGCTCGAGCTCGTGAAGGCGCTCGTCGCGCTCGGCGCCCGCGGCGTCGACAAGCAGCGCCTCGTCGATGCCCTCTGGCCGGACGGCGAGGCCGACGGGGGTCCGGCCGCGCTCGACATGGCGATCTCACGGCTGCGCAAGCTCGTCGGGTCGGCGGAAGCCATCGTGATCGAGGATGGCAAGGTTGGCTTCAATCCTTCGCTGGTCTGGATCGACGTCTGGGCGTTCGACCGCGACGTCGAGGCGCTGCAGACGGCACTGCACGACGACGCCGACAGTGTGCACGCTGCCGATCTCGGCCGCCGACTGCTCTCGATCTACCGTGGAGCGTTTCTCGACAACGAGGCGCCGCAGCGGTGGAGCCTCGCGGCGCGCGATCGCTTGCGGCATCGCTTCCTGCGCTCGCTGTCCGACCTCGGCAGACGCCACGAGCGTGACGAACGTTGGACGGATGCGGTCGGGCTCTACGAACGCGGCATCGAGGTCGATTCGCTGGCCGAGGATCTCTATCGGCGGCTGATGCGATGTCATATCGCGCAAGGTCAGCCGGCCGAGGCCGCGCGCGTCTACAGGCGCTGTCGTGAAATGCTCTCGGTGCAGCTCGGCATCGCGCCCTCGAGCGAGACTGAAGCGCTGTTCAAGTCCATATACCGGCCCGGCGACATCGGCATCCGTTAGCGATCGGTTAGGTATCGCGGGCCAGAATCCGCGAACCCCTTCCCAACCATCGCCAAGGAGCCGCCAATGCAAGACGCCGTCAACAGGATCGCACGTACCGCGTCGTTCGCGCTCGCAGCGTGGCTCGCACCCATCGCAGGCGCCGCGGTCGTCCACCCGATGGACCCGCTCGAGGACACCGAGATCCTCGGCGCCGCGACCATCCTGCTGGATGGGGGGGCGGCGCAGCCTGGGGCGATCTTCCAGAGCATCGACCTGCGCGAGCCCCCGAAGGACGTCGTGCTCGCGTTCGTGCCGGGCGGCACCATCACGCGCGCGGCGACGGTGTTTTTCCGCCAGGACAAGAAGAGCTACCGCGCGACGGTGGACCTGACCAACGGGACGTTCACGACACCCGTGGAAATTCCGAAGAGCGACGGGCAGCTCGGCCTCACCATCACCGAGGTGTCGGACTTCACGTTCGCCTTCCAGGACGCCGCGTTCCTGCACGCGCTCGCCCTTCGCGGGATCGTAACGCCCGCGCAACTCGCCGACGTGCTGGTCACGCCGCTGACACCCGGGTCGTTCGGCCTGCCGGAAGAATCGCGGCGCATCGTCAAGGCACAGATGTACTACCGCAACAACGCGGCCATCAACCTCTACGCGAAGCCGATCGAAGGCGTGCAGGCCATCATGGACCTCGACGACCGCGTCGTGCTGAAGGTCATCGACACGGGCGTCATCCCGATTGCATCGGACACCAACGAGTTCGACGAGGCGAGCGTGCAAACGCGCTACGGCCTGCGCCCTCAAATGAAGCCCATCGTCGTGTCGCAGCCGCAAGGCGCCAACTTCACGCTGACTGACAACTTCGTCGAATGGCAGAAGTGGCGCTTCCACGTTCGCTTCGAGCGCCGCGCCGGCACCGTGATCTCGCTCGTCACCTATGACGGCCGGCCGGTGATGTACCAGGGGTCGCTCGCCGAGATCTTCGTGCCGTACCAGGATCCGGATGCAAACTGGTTCTATCGCACCTACATGGACGCGGGTGAATTCGGCTTCGGCCTGCTGTCGTCGCCGCTGCGGCTCGGCCTCGACGTGCCTTCGACCGCGGTGCTGCGCGACGCGCTCGTGTCGGCGGCGATCCCCGATCCTTCCATCCCGGTCGTTCCCCTGCCGCTGCCGCAGGTGCTGGGCATCTTCGAGCGCCTCACCGGCAACCCGGCTTGGCGCCACTTCGAGCTGTTCGCGGGACTCACGCCCGCGTACGAGGGCCGTGCAGACGTCGAGCTCGTCGTGCGCTCGATCGCGCAGCTCGGCAACTACGACTACCTGGTCGACTGGGTGTTCAATCAGAGCGGCGCCATCCGCGTCGACATCGCGCTCACCGGCATCGACGCGCCAAAGGGTGTGCGCAGCTCGACCCTTGCGAGCAACGGCGCGGCGCAAGACACGAAGTTCGGTGCGCTGGTCGCCCCCAACCTCGTCGCGCCGAACCACAGCCACTTCTTCAACTTCCGGCTCGACCTGGACGTCGACGGCCGCAACAACAGCTTCATGCTGGGCGAGCTCAAGACGGTCAACGCGGCCGGCCCGCGCAAGAGCGTTTGGGCGGTCGAGGACAAGCGCATCGATCGCGAGAAAGACGGCAAGCTCGAGCACGGCGAAGCCCTGTGGAAGGTCGTCAACCCCAACCGGACGAACGCCCGCGGCTACAACACGGGCTACATGCTCGAGTCGCACACGCACGCGGACCCGCTCCTCAAGAAGGCCGACTTTCAGCGCGCCGGGTTCATCGAGTTTCCGCTGTGGATCACCAAGTACGACCCGGACCAGCGCTACGCGGCCGGCGACACGCCCAATCAGAATCCAGGTGAAGGCGGCTTGCCGGTCTATCAGAAGGACAACGCAAGCCTCGTCAACACCGACCTCGTCCTCTGGCTCACGGTCGGCCACCATCACGTCACCGCCGCGGAAGACTTTCCCGTGCTGTCGCTCGAGCCGCTCTCGTTCAAGCTGAAACCCGTGAACTTCTTCGACCGCAATCCCGCGCTCGACCTGCGGCGCGCTCCGTTCGAGGCGCCGTGATGGACGATTCCGCGAACGCGTCTCACCTGCCCATGGAGATCTTCGGATGAGCAATCAATCGTTTCGCCTTGTGCTCGGCATCGCCGCCATCGGATTCGCCTCGATAAGCGCGCATGACGCGTTCGGAGCTCCGCCGACGGTCCCTTTCGGCGTCGAGTTCAAGGGTTGCGTCGAAAGCATCGGCGTCGCTCTCGCGCCGACCGAGAACGTCGTCGCGCTGACGCCGCCCGGCTTCATCCCGGTCGGGATCGGCACGCCGACGTCACCGATCGTGGTGCGCACCGCGGATTGCGCGGGTATCTCGGTCGACGGCGGCAAGTCGAAGCCGGGCTCGGTGGTCCAGATCGGTGCGGTGATCGTGCCGCCCGCATTTTCCGGCGAGGACATCGACAACTACACATTCTGGTACTACACGTCGGACGAAAAGCTCGCGCATCGCCTGCGGAAAGCCGGAGTCTCGGCGCAGCATGTCGAGACCATCGACTACGTACTGGAACCGGGCACGTCGGGAGTGCCGAACCATCTCGCGGTGGTCGTCCCTCGACCTGGAGATCCCCGCTTCGCCGTCGCGGGAACCGTCGCGCCTTCCGTCGCGCCGAGCGGCGCGTTCCGGGCGGCATGGTGGCAGAAAACCGCGGCCGGGAACGTTCGGATGGATACGACTGTGCCGGTCATAGCGATCGGCGCCGCCGACCTGACGCTCGCGACCCGTCCCGACAATGCGTTGGGCGCACTCATCGGCGCCACCACCCTGGGTTTTCCGATCCTGCAGCAGTTCAACGTGTTCGTCGGCGCGCACATGGATGTCTTCGTTGCGCCCTAGGTGGCGGCTCGTTCGAGGCGGAACCGGTAGACTTCGTCATTCCACCGCCCCTCATGGGCACCGAGAAGGAGCCAGTGATCATGCTGCGAATCGCCACCGCCGTTCTCGTCGCCATCCTCGCCGCGCCCGCTCTTGCCGGCGACGCCAAGGGAACCGTCGCCTACAAGGGCCGCAACGTCGAAATCAAGCACGCGTACCTCGTGCAGACGACCGACGCGATGTCGAACAAGCCCATGCGGCGGCTCATCCTTTCGCCCAAGGACATCGGCGCCAAGATCGCGTCGTGCGCCAAGATGTCGTGCGTGGACGGCGACCTCGACGAAGGCGTCGAATTCGACTTCGTCGACGGGCCGCGCCTCAACTACTGGCTCGTGATGAACGGCCAGAAGGTCCAGTACTCGGGGACCGAGCCCAAGGAGTCGCTCGCGTCGACGGCCAACGACGCGAAGAAAATCGCGGGAACGCTGAAATTCGACAAGACCGCCGCCGGCGGGCCGAAGGTGGATGTGACATTCGACGCCCCGATGGTCAAAGAACTGAAGTGACGCGCGCCGCGGCGTTGCTCTTCCTGGTGCTCGCCACGGCGGCGGGCGCCCAGGACACGCGCACGATCCAGGTCCGCGAAGCGCAGCGCACCGACGATCGCACCTTTGCTTACTTCGCGCAGTTCAGGGCCGCGCTGATTGCGCGCTTCGGCGCCGACCCGCTCTTGTCGATGCTCAAGTTCGACGAGCAGGAAGGGCAGGCGCTCGTGCACGCGACGCCGACCGGGCCGGCCGAGCACGTGATCTTCCAGACCGGCAAGTGGATCTCGACGGACGGACGGCAGCTCAAGGCGTGGGCGCCCGATGCTGAACCCGCGGTCGCGCGCTTCCGCCTGTCTGCCGTGCGCGAAGCGATGTTGCGCGACAGATTCAAGGCGCACCGCGCGCAGGCGTCCAGGGCCGCCGACCACCTGAGCCCCGTGACCATCGGCTACTTCGGCACGCCCTTCAACCGCATGATCGTGGAGATCAGTGTCGTCAGCATGGCGAGCTCGGCGTTCAAGATGTCGGTGATCGCGTTCGACTTCACGACCGGCCAGCAGCTCGACGTCGACGCGGCAATCGCGCAAGTCAAGGCGCAGCGCGAGGCCGAGCAGGCCAAGCGCACCGCCGCGCGCAAGGAAGCGGAGAAGCGCGACCTGCGCAAGGAAGTTCCCGCGGTAGTCGCTGCCTACCGGCGCGACGTCGGCGCGGGCCGGTTGATGGGCATCTGGATCGCGCGCGACACGATCACCTTCATCCAGGCCGACGGCGTCATGACCGACTACGACCGATTGGGCGCGTTCAAGAAGCGCGACAGCAAGTACGACTCGATCTGGCTTTGCCGTGACGGCTTCGACGAGCGCGATGTCGACTGGACTGGTTTTCCCGTGCTCGTCGAAAAGGCGATGCTTGCCGGCAACCTCGACGAGGAGGACCGCGATCACGCGGCGTTCAACGTCGAACGTCCACGCGAGTGCGAGCCGGTGACCATCGAGGTCAAGTTCACCAACTACAAATCACCCCAACCGTACACCGTGTTCGACACGCGTGGACGTCTCGTGAGGACCAGGTGATGAATGTGGGCCCTCGCGCCGCATGCGTCGCGTTCGCGTTGTCGCTTGCCGGCTGCGGGACGATTCCCGAGCAGGAGTGCGCCAAGGTCGACTGGTACGAGCTCGGCGTCAAGGACGGCCGCGCAGGCTACTCGCCCGAGCGTGTCGCGCAGCATCGCGAGGCGTGCAAGGGCGTGGCGGTCGAGCCCGACGAGCTCAAGTACCTGCAAGGGCGCAAGGTCGGCATCGGTGAGTACTGCCAGCCCGCCAACGCGTTTCGCGACGGCCTTGCCGGCAACGAATATCACGGTCAATGCGATTCGGTATTCGCGCGCAATCACGCCGCGGCGCTGCGCGTGACGACGCTGCGTCGGGCGATCGAGCGCAACCGCGGCGACGTCTCGTGGCGCGAATCGGAGATCCGCAGCGACCGGACCTCCGACTCGCGGCGCTCGGAGCTGCGCGGCCAGGTGCGCGAGCTCGACCGCAACCGCGAAGCGTTGCGCGACGACCTCGTGCGCGCCGAGCGCGAGCTCGACCACCTGATGACGATTCAGCCGCAAGCAGCGGTCACCGTCGCGCCGCCTCCGCCGCCGCCAAAGCCACCACCCGCGGTCACGGTCGGTCCCGCGGGAACCGCGACCGGCACGCTCGTCGCCGGGGGCGTCACCGTGCCGCTGCGATTCGCGTACACGTTCATGGCGCCCGATCCGCTCGACAACCTCACCAAGCGGCCGATGGTGCTGCTCACCCAGGAGCCCATTCCGCCGGCGGCGATTGCGCAGGCGGCCGATCTCGACCGCATCCTCGCGTCGCTGCCGTGGTACGTGCTCGTCGTGCGCAACGACGCCAAGCCGCCCAAGGTGGCGATGGTCGTGTGGCATCCGAAGCTCGGGGCCACGCCCGCCATCGAGAAGGACGCGGGCAAATCCGGCGTCGCGAAGTTCGACGCGTTCGGCGCGCAGCGCATCGCCGGAAGCCTCGCGTCGCCGGGCAACGGCAAGACCGGCTACGCGTGGAACAAGGCGATCCGGCTCGACGTCAGGTTCGACGCGCCGGTGTCGCGCAGCTTCTAGAGCGGCATCGTCACCGTCACCACCACGCCGCTGCCGTCGGCGCGGTTCTGCGCACGCGCCGTGCCGCGGTGGAACTGGGCGATCACGCGCACGATGTAGAGACCGAGCCCCAGGTGCGGCCCGGTGCGCCGCTACCGGCGCGCACCGACACCATCGAGTCGAAGAGACGATCCTGCA
The DNA here is from genome assembly GCA_963707815.1 of uncultured beta proteobacterium. Classification (GTDB taxonomy): domain Bacteria; phylum Pseudomonadota; class Gammaproteobacteria; order Burkholderiales; family Casimicrobiaceae; genus VBCG01. The sequence continues at coordinate 16,316 of CAVPRK010000029.1, read as the reverse complement.
TGTCCGCGGGCAGCGGCGGGCCGTCGTTGGTGACCGTAAGGACGGCGTTGCCGCCCTCGCGCGCGACCTCGACGACGATCGCGCCGCCGCCCGCGAACTCGACGGCATTGGCCACGAGCTTGTCGAGCATCTGCGCGACGAGATCGGGCGCGCCGTCCACGATCGCGGGTTCGGTGGGTGTCGTGCACGCGATGTTCGCCGCCGGGTACGCGACGCGAAAGCCGTCGACGCAGCTTGCGACCACTTCGGCCAGCGCGAACGCGCTCGCGCTCGACGTCGGAGAGGCTTTGCTCGAGCCGCGCCGCCTCCGTCATGCGCGTGAGGATCTGCGTGAGCCGCGCGAGGCCCTCCTGCGCACGCGCCATGTAGACGCGCGCATCGTCGGGCAGCGATGCCGCCTTGAGGTTGTCGAGCGAGCTCCGCACCACCGCGATCGGCGTGCGCAACTCGTGCGACAGGCGGCTCGCCATCTTCTCCTGGTAGCTCGCGTACTCGGACAGCCGCGCCAGCACGCCGCTGAAGCTGCGCGACAGGTCGCCGATCTCGTCGCCCGCGTCGCGAGCTCGCCAACGGCGCGCGCACGCGTCCTTCGGCGTCGATCGCGCGCTCGGCGTCGTCGCGCAACCGGCGGATGCGCGACGACAGCCACGTCGCATACGCGGTGAGCGCGAGCGAGCCGACCAGCAGCACGGCGAGCACGATGTTGAAGAGCCGCTCGAACGCGCGATTGCGCTCGCGCGAGCACGGCGTTGCCGGTCTCCTCGGCGATCACCACGCCGCGCACCTCGTCGCCGACCCACACGGGATGCGCGGCGCTCACGATCATCGCCTTGCCGTCCGACGTCGGCCGCCGATCGGTGGTGAGGATGCCCGCGAGCGCGCCTTCGACGTCGCGGCCGCGCGGCGCGCCTTGCGTGGCCGCATCGTCGTTGAAATCCTCGTACGGCTGGTCGAGGACCAGCGCGTACAGGCGGCCGATGGTCGCGCGGCTCGAGGCGCGAGCTCCACGATTCGGGAGTCGGCACCGCGGCTGCGCGAGCGAGCCGGCGCGCGCGAGCACGGCACCGTCGCGGTCGATCACCCAGATGCGCGCCGTCGTGCGCGACAGTCCCTCGATGATCTGCGCGATCTCGGGCGACGCCGACGGCGGCAGCGTGGCCCCGTTGCCGGCGCGGTCGTCGGCGCGCTCGCGCGCGAACGACGCGATCGGGTCGCGGCGGATTGGCGAAGAGCCGCGGCCGGTCGTGCAGCGCGGTGGCGACCGCCTGCGCGGTCCCCGCGAGCGTGCGCTCCTGCGCGTCGCGCAGCACGCGCTCGAGCTCGCGCACGTACTCGTACGCCGAGCCACGGCAGCGCGAGGAATACCGTCAGCACGAGCAGCAGCTGCGCGCGGATCGACAGGGCGATGCGCGGCATTACACGACGGCCTTCGCGCTCATTCGCCCCACCGGTACCCCATGCCGTACACCGTCGCGATGCGGTCGAACGCCGGGTCGACCGCCAGGAACTTGCGTCGGATGCGCTTGACGTGCGACGTGATCGTGCTGTCGTCGACGACGATGTTCGCGTCGCGCATCAACGCATCGCGATCCTTGACGTGCCCGGGATGGCGCGCGAGCGCGTGCACCATCCAGAACTCGGTCAGCGTGAGGTCCACGCGCTGGCCGTTCCAGTCGGCCGTCAGGCGCTTGACGTCGATGCGCAAGCGGGCCGCGCTCGACGATGTCCTCGATCGACGGAGGTGCCGCGAGGAGCTCGCTGCGCCGGAACAGCGCCGCGATGCGCGCGGCGAGGTGCGGCAGGCTCGCGTCCTTGGTCAGGTAGTCGTCGGCGCCGAGCGCAGCCCGGCGACGATGTCGAAGTCGGAATCGCGCGCCGACAGGAAGATGATCGGCAGCGTCGCCGACAGCGCGCGCAGCTCGCGCGTCAGCGTAAAGCCGCCGTCGACTTCGTCGCCGAGCCCGATGTCGACCAGCGCGAGATCGGGCAGGCGCGTGCGGAACGCCGCCAGCGCCTCCGGGCGGCTCGCATACGTCGCGACCTCGTAACCGTGACGGCGCAGCGCGTCGCGCGTAGTTGGCGCGGATGGCGGGTTCGTCCTCGACGATGGCGATTCGTCGCATGGAGAGCAGCGTACACCGCGCGACCGCGAGGCGGACCACGGCTGCCCGTGCATTTGCCACCGGTTTGCCAGATTGTTCACCGCCTTTGCGCTTTTTCCGCCGAGCGGCGCCGCATTGCGCGCGCGTAATCCGTTCCATCGAGGGCGTGTCGCCGGCGGGCGCCCCCGAACCCGGGATAAGGGCAGGAACCGCCGGCTCACGAACAAGGAAGGTCGGGGCGGACATCATGGCGGACGGTCGGAGAATCGACGGCGCGGTCATCCTGCGTAGTCAATGGCGCGAGCTCGCGCGCTTCGTCCTCGAAGGGTTCGCGGCGGGGCTCGTCGTGAGCATCGTGCTCGCGCTTGCGGTCTTCATCGTCGACCAGCCCCGCCCTCGCGGCAACGTCGCAAGCGACCGGCGCGCTCTACCTCAAGGACGACGACGGCAATCGCGTCGCGACGCCGCTCGTGTTCACCGACGTGCGCATGAGCGTCACCGGCATGATCGCCCGCGTGACCGTCGAGCAGCGATTCGTCAACCCCACCGACGAATGGCGCGAAGGCGTCTACATGTTCCCGCTGCCGGAGAAGGCGGCGGTCGACCACCTGCGGATGAAGGTCGGCGAGCGCGTGATCGAGGGCATGATCAAGGAGCGCGGCGAGGCCAAGCGCACCTACGAGAACGCGAAGAGCGAAGGCCGCAAGGCGACGCTCGTCGAGCAGGAGCGCCCGAACATGTTCACCACGAGCGTCGCGAACATCGGCCCGCGACGACGAGATCGTCGTCACCATCGAGTACCAGGAGACGCTGCGCTACGACGAAGGCACGTTCCGCCTGCGCTTTCCGCTGGCGATCACGCCGCGCTACATCCCGGGTGACGGCGAGCTCGCGTCGTCGAACGCCGACGGTCGCTCGACGCGCAGCGACGCCGCATCACGTCCTCGCCGGTGCACGTCGACGGTCGACCGTCGACGCGTCGAGCTCGATGCCGGCTTCCGTTCCGCGAGCCTGTCGAGCACGTATCACCCGATGCGCATCGAGCCGCGCGGCGACACCGCTACCACCTCGACGCTGCCGACGGCCCGGTGCCCGCCGCGCGCGACTTCGAGCTCGCGTGGACGCCGAACGTCGGAGCGGCGCCCGGCGACCGCGCTCTTCACCGAGACGAAAGGCGGCAAGACCTATGCGCTGCTGATGGCGCTGCCGCCCGCAAGTGCGAAGCCGGGCCGGCGCGTGCCGCGCGAAATCACCTACATCATCGACACGTCGGGCTCGATGGAAGGCGTGTCGATGGCGCAGGCGCGCGACGCGCTGCTGATGGCGCTCGACCGCCTGCAGCCGGGCGACCGCTTCAACGTCATCGAATTCAACTCGATCACGCGCTCGCTCTTCGCCGCACCCGTCCGCGTCGATGCCGCGACGATGCAGCGCGCGAAGCAGTTCGTCGGCGGCCTGCGCGCCCGCGGCGGCACCGAGATGCTCCCCGCGCTCGAGATCGCGCTCGCCGGCGCGCGCGAAGCGTCGATGCTGCGCCAGGTCGTGTTCCTCACCGACGGCGCGGTGGGCAACGAGGACGCAGATCCTGAAGCTCGTCGGCGAGCGCATCGGCGACCGGCGCCTCTTCACCGTCGGCATCGGTCCCGCGCCCAACATGTTCTTCATGACCAAGGCCGCGCAGTTCGGCCGCGGCACCGTACACCGCGATCGGCGACGTGCGCGAAGTGAAGGAGAAGATGACCGCGCTCTTTCGCAAGCTCGAAAGCGCCCGCGCTGACCGACATCGACGTCGCCTGGCCGGCCGGCGCGGACGTGTGGCCGCGCATCGTGCCCGACCTGTACGCGGGCGAGCCCGTGGTCGTGAGCGCGGCGTTCGAGTTCAGCGCCGCACCGGGCAACATCGCGCTGTCGGGCCGGCGCGGCGGCGCGGCGTGGGGCACGCTGCTGCCGCAGCGACGGCCGCGAGCGACGAGCGGCGTCGGCGTGCTGTGGGCGCGCGCGAAGATCGACGCGCTGATGGACGCGGGACGGCGCGGCGCGCCCGAGCAGGAGATCCGCGCGGCGGTGCTCGACGTCGCGCTCACGCATCACCTCGTCAGCAAGTTCACGAGCCTCGTCGCCGTCGACGTGACGCCGACGAAGGCCGCGGGCATCCCGGCGTCCAAAACCGCGGTGCCCGGCAACATTCCCGAAGGGCTCACCGGCTTCGACCAGCTGCCGCGCACCGCCACGCCGGCGCCGCTCCTGATGCTCCTGGGCGCGCTGGCCATGGTGCTGGCGGCCGCGCTCGCGTTCTTCCGGAAGCGGCCCTCGCGCGCGTTCGCAAGCATCGCGGCGATCGCGCTCGCGGTGGCCGTCGCGCACGACGCCGACGCGCAATCGCGCAAGCCGAAGGCGCCGCAGAACCACCTGCTGCTGCCGGGCCACTACGACGGCGACGTCGGCTCGTTCGACGCCATTCCGAAGGACGCGCCGGAGACGGGCTGGTTCGTGCTGGTCAAGGACGCCGCAGGAGTCTACGTGCGCCGCATTCCCGACTGCCGGGACGCCGGCCCGAATTCCTGCGCGAGCTCGAGCGCGCAACGCTCGACAACAGCGCGACGCTGCAATCCGCGCTCGGCCAGCTGTTCTACGTCAACCTGCCGCAGGCCGCGTTGCGCGAGGGCGCGGTCACCGAGGTGTCGCGTTGCGCCGTCGCGCGCTGATGCCGGTGAACGGTCGCACCTACTCGCTCGACGCTGGGAACGACGCCGTTCTCGCTGACCGTCAACAACGGCTTCAAGGGCCGCGCGGGCGCGCACTACGTCATCGAGCGGGACGGCGAGAAGATACGAATACCTGCTCGACGGCTTCGGCTGGGACAGCGAGATCCAGTTCGCGGGCGACATCGACCGCGACGGCCGGCCCGACTTCATCGTCTACGTCAACGGCAACAACGCCGGCACGTGGTACGTGCTGCTGTCGAGCGAGGCCAAACCGGGCATGAACAAGCCCGCGGCGTCGCTGACCGTTCACGGATGCTAGCTCGCATGTTGAGCTACCGAAGAAGAATCGCAATCATGGCCACGGCCGATCGGGGAGGACCTTTCGTCGAGCGCAAGCGGGCCCGCACGCAACTGGATGAGGGCGGCGGCGCCGGGGATCGCATTCAAGTGCGTGCCGCGGCACGAGTCTTCCCCGATCGGCGGCGGCAGCGGCAGAAAGCGATACAGCTTTCGTCGCCTGCTGCTTGGAATTTGTATCACATTGCTCGCGATCGCCGGCATCGCGAGCTTCGGCGACGGCGCCTACATGCACGCGAAGGCGCAGCTCGCGCAATGGCTGATGCACGCGGCGTGGGACCGAGACCCGGCGAGACCGGCGCACCCGTCAAGCCGTGGCCGTGGGCGGACACGCATCCCGTCGCGCGGCTGATAGCGCCCGCCCAGGACGCCGACGTGCTCGTTCTCGCGGGCGCGTCCGGCCGCACGCTGGCGTTCGGACCGGGCCATCTTCGACGGCTCCGCGCTGCCCGGCGATGCCGGCAATGCGGTCATCACCGCGCATCGCGACACGCACTTCCGCTTCCTGCGTGCGATCAACCCGGGCGACGAGCTCGTGGTCGAGCGCGCCGGCGGCGGCACGCGTCACTTCCGGATACGCGGCGCGTACGTCACCGACTATCGCGACCTGCACCTTCCGCGCGACACGGCGGTGCCGACCCTCACGCTGGTGACGTGCTATCCCTTCGACGCCCTCAACCCCGGCGGGCCGCTCCGCTACGTCGTCGTCGCGGAAGCCGCGTAGGAATTCGTCGCGTTTGAGCTATGCTCGCGCCGATGAGGCGTCTCGTCGCGTCCACGTCGCTGGGGATCTCGCTTGCGCTCACCGCGTGCCCGGCGTTCGCACTTCCCGGTACGTTCGCCATCGATCAGGTGTTCTCGAGCGCCGACGGCACGGTCCAGTTCATCGAGGTCTTCGACAACGGCCGCAACGACTGCGACGCGAACGAACAGCTCTGGATGGGTCTCACGCTCAAGAGCACCGGGCCGTCGGGCGCAAGGACATACGTCTTCCCGGCCAACCTGCCGAACTGCAGGACCTCGCAGCGGCACATCCTCATCGCAACGGAGGGGTTCGCAGCCCTTGGGCTGGTCACTCCCGACTTCACCATTCCCAACGGATTCCTGCCGCTGGCAGAGGGCAGCGTCGAGCTCGCGAACGTGAGCCAGGTCTCGTACACGGCGCTGCCGACCGACGGCGTCACCGCGCTCGACGGAACCGGAAAGCCGATGGCTAACGTCGCGACCAATCTCGCGGGCGCGTCGGCGTCGCTGGCCATCGCGCCCGTTGCGACGGTCGTCGAGTACTACAACGCCGCGCTCGACCATTACTTCATCTCGTGGATCGCGGCGGAGATCGCGATCCTCGACGAAGGCGTGAAGATCAAGGGCTGGTCGCGCACCGGCGCCACGTTCCGCACCTTTACGGCCGCGCAGCCGGCCACCTCGCCCGTGTGCCGCTTCTACATCCCGCCCGCGCTCGGCGACTCGCATTTCTTCGGACGCGGGACACTCGAATGCGAGTCGACGGCCATCAAGTTCCCCGGGCTCGTCCTCGAGGATCCGGCCTTCATGCACCTGTCGCTGCCGCAGCAAGGCGCATGTCCGGCCGGGACCATCGACGTCTACCGCGTGTTCAGCAACCGCGCAGACGCCAACCACCGCTACACGACCGATCCCGCCGTGCGCGACGCGATGAAAGCGCGCGGCTGGACACCCGAAGGCGACGGCCCGAACATGGTCGCGATGTGCGCCCCTGCCTGACTGTTGGAGGATCGCCGATGCTGCTCCAGGGAAGCTGCCACTGCGGGAACGTGCGGTTTACGGTCGAGTCGCACACGCCGTATCCGTACATGCGCTGCTACTGCTCCATCTGCCGCAAGACGCAAGGCGGCGGCGGCTACGCGATCAACATCATGGGCGACGCCGCCACGCTTCGCGTGAAGGGCGAGCGGCACGTGCGCGTCTATCGCGCACGCGTCAAGGAGAAGGGCGACGCCCGCGCACGGCTGTCGCCCGCCCGGCGGCACTTCTGCGAGCGGTGCGCAAGCGCGCTATGGGTGTTCGACCCGCGCTGGCCGGAGTGGGTCTATCCGTTCGCGTCCGCCATCGACACGCCGCTGCCCAAGCCGCCCGAGGAGGTCGAGCTCATGCTCGCCTATGCGGCGCCCTGGGCGGACGTGCCGAAGGGACGCAAGCACACGCACTTCCGCGAGTATCCCCGCGAGAGCATCGCGGGGTGGCACGAGAAGCGGGGATTGACTGTCGACTGAGCGAGCGGGCCCAAGGCCAGGCGTGCAGCGCGCGTCCGCGAGTGATGGAGTGCGGCCGACACTCCGTCCTGCACGAGGCGAGACCAAGCAAGGAGGCCGCAGGCGAACGTCAGTTGGTACGCGAGGCGGGGTCTTTCACCGGGATACGGCTGCCGACGCGGTATTCCTTCTCTTCCATCGGCTTCTGGGCGGTCGACGTGGTGTTCGAGGTGCTGGCACATCCAGCAAGCGACAGGGCAAGGGCGGCTGCGGCAAGGGCGAGATAACGCTGCATCTTCGGCTTTCTTTTTCGAAAAAAAGCCGCGATTGTAACCGCGGGAAATTACTAGCTCAAGCGCAACACCAGGCCGGGAAGACCCAGCGCGCCATAGTCGCTCGACCAGCTGTCGCCGGGCGCCACCGGCCAGGCGTCGGTGATCGTCCCGGTGGTCACGAGCTCGCCGGCCGCCAGCGGCGGCATCGCCGGCTGGTCGGCGAGCACGCGCGCGAGATGCGCCAGCGCCAGCGCGGGACTGCCGAGGACGTTGGCGCCGACCCCGCGGTCGATGACGGCCTCGCCGCGGCGCAGCGTGAGCTCGAACAACGGCAGCGAAGCGGCGTACGCGTCTCGCGATGCGTCGGTCAGTGCGGTGCGCGGACCCACGACAAGGGCCCGGTGCAGGCCGAACGCCGCGGTGCAATCCGCCGAGGTGAACTTCCATCCGGGAAAGTGCGATTGCACGATCTCGAAACCGGGCGCAATCCAAGCAACGGCGTCGAGCACGTCCCGCGCGTTGCCGTCGGCACGCACCGGCCCGCGCAGGCCGAACACGACCTCGGGCTCGATGCGCGGCGCCGCGGCAGGTGCAAGGGTGATCGCCGCGTTGCCGTCGGGCGCGTCGGTCACCGTCTCGGACCATACGTGCGCCCACATCGGTCGATAAACGCCGTACCGGGGCCAGATCGTGCGATTGGTGAATCCGATCTTGCGGCCGACGGGCCGCCATCCGCGCGCCCTGCGCATGCGCTCGGCCTCGCGCAACACTTCGTACGCCGCGGCGACGTCGAAATCGACGTGTGTCGCGCTGAAGCTCGGAAGCGGCGTGGCCTCGTCGAACGCCGCAAGCACGTCGCGCGCGATGGCGGCGACGTCAGGCAAGGCCAGCCTTGCGCAAGACGACCGTCAGCGCGACCCAGGTCGCAGTCGCGACGACCATGCCCACGATTGCGCCGAGCAGCGCGCCAACGACCCCGTCGAGACCCAGCGCCCCGACCAACCACCATCCGCAGGCCCCGCCTGCGATGCCGCAAACGACGATGCCGGCGAGGCTCCAGGCGATCGAGCGCGGCGTGTTCGCCATCAGGCGCTGCCTACCGCGGGAATGTGCGCTCCCACTCGCCGCGGTCGAAGCCGACCAGGATGCCTTCGTCGGACTCGACGACAGGACGGCGGATGGCCGTGGGATTGGCGACCATGAGCTGGATCGCCGTGCGCTCGTCGATCACGCGCGCCTGATCTTCCGGTTCGAGCTTCTTCCAGGTCGTGCCGCGGCGGTTGAGGATCGTCTGCCAGCCCGCCGCCGCGCACCACGCGGCGAGCTTCTCGCGCGTCGGCGGCGTCTTCTTGAAATCGACGAAACGATGCAACACCCCGCGCTGCGCGAGCCACTGGCGTGCTTCCTTCACCGTATCGCAGTTGGTGATGCCGTAGACGTTCATGGTGCCTCCCCGGCGTTTGCTTTGTCGAACGGGTGTGCCCCCGCGTCGTGCAATGATAACGGCGGTAACGGGACTTTGGCACACACCTTCGTCAGATGACCAGCCGCGCACCGCAATATGACACCGCCGCACGCCCCGCCGTGCGCGCCCTCGCGCCGTCGCTGATCCGGGAGGTGGCCAACGAGGGCATGAGCGAGCCGGACGTGCTGGCCTTCTGGTTCGGCGAGCCCGATGAAGTCACGCCCGCGTTCATCCGCGACGCGGGCGCCGCTTCGATCGCGCGCGGCGAGACGTTCTACACGCAGAATTTCGGCATTCCGCCGCTGCGTGAGGCAATCGCAGCGTACCTCGGCACGCTGCATCGGCCCACCGCGGCCGACAACGTCGCCGTCACCGCGTCGGGCATGTCCGCCCTGATGCTCACCGTCGAGGCGCTCGTCGCACCCGGCGACCGCGTGGTAGTGGTGACGCCGCTGTGGCCCAACCTGGTCGAGATTCCGAAGATACTGTCGGCGCAAGTCGAGTGTGTCGCGCTTTCGTGCCGCGACGGCGTGTGGTCGCTCGACCTCGACCGGCTTCTCGCCGTCCTCACGCCCGACACGCGGCTGCTCCTCGTCAACTCGCCCAACAATCCGACGGGGTGGACGCTCACGCGCGACGAGCAGCGCACGATCCTCGAGCGTTGCCGGCGCTGCGGCATCTGGCTGGTGGCGGACGACGTGTACGAGCGGCTCTACTATCGCGAAGCGACGAAAGCCGCGCCGTCGTTCCTCGACCTCGCCGATCCCGACGAGCGCGTCGTCAGCACCAACAGCTTTTCGAAGTCATGGCTCATGACCGGATGGCGCCTCGGGTGGATCGTCGCGCCGAGCGCCCTCATGCCCGACCTGGGCAAGCTCATCGAGTACAACACGTCGTGCTCGCCCGCGTTCGTGCAGCACGCCGGCGTCGCCGCGATTACGCAGGGGGAGCCCACCGTCGTGCGCACGCGCGAGCGGTTCCGGCGCGCACGCGATTTCCTCGTGAGCGAGCTTTCGAAGCTGCCCGGTATCGAAGTCGCGCCGCCGGCGGGCGCGATGTACGCCTTCTTCCGCGTCGACGGGTTGACCGACAGCTTCGCGTTCTGCAAGAGGCTCGTGCACGAGGCGCGCATCGGCCTCGCGCCGGGCAGCGCGTTCGGTCCCGAAGGCGAAGGCTATGTGCGCTGGTGCTTCGCGTCGGACGAGGCGAGGCTCGCGGAAGGTGTGGCGCGTCTTGCACGCGTGCTGCGTTCACCGTGAGACGTGCCGTCGTCCTGCTCTTCGCGTTGCATGCTGCGCTCGCGAGCGCGCTCGACGCGCCGAACGTGGTGACGATTTCGCCGCGTCTCGTCACGTCGGGCCAGCCCAGCGTCAAGTCGCTCGCGTCGCTGCGGGAGGAGGGATTCACCGCGGTGGTCTATCTCGTTCCCACGACCGCGCAGGACGCCGTGCCGCACGAAGCCGAGATCCTGCGCGAGCAGGGCATCGAACATGTGAAAGTGCCCATCCACTGGCAGCAGCCGACCGAAGCCGACTACGCCGCATTTTCCGCTGCGATGAAGCGCGTTCCGAACGGCAAGGTGCTGGTGCACTGCCAGATCAATCTGCAGGCGTCGACGATGACGTTCCTGTACCGAGTGATCGAGCTTGGCGAGTCGCCCGACAAGGCCTACGAAAGCGTCGCTTCGGTGTGGTCGCCAAACGAGGTGTGGAAGCGCTACGTCGTTGCGCAACTGGCGCGGGCGAAGATCGCCTTCGAGCCGTACTGACGAGAGGAGCACAGCGCGGCCGGATCAAGCAGTCAGAAAAAACGCCTGCCGGGGGCTGCGGCGAGCAAGGTCTTCGTGTAGGGATCTCTCGGATTGGCGAACACCTGCGCGGTCGGGCCGTACTCGACGACGCGGCCGCGCGTCATCACTGCGACCCGATCGCAGACCTGCGCCGCCACGCGCAGGTCGTGCGTGATGAACAGGATCGCGAGCTTGAGCCGGTCGCGGATCTCGTCCAGCAGCGCGAGCACCTGCGCCTGCACCGACACGTCGAGCGCCGACACGGCCTCGTCGGCGATCAGCAGCTCGGGCGACATGGCAAGCGCGCGCGCGATGCAGATGCGCTGCCGCTGCCCGCCCGAGAATTGATGCGGATACCGATCGAGGGCGTTGGCGTCCATGCGCACGAGATCGAGGAGCTCGCGCGCGCGCGCCATCGCCTCGTCGCGCGACGCGCCGTAGTTCATCGGACCTTCGACGATGGCCGCGCCGACCGTGCGGCGCGGGTTGAGCGACCGATACGGATCCTGGAACACGATCTGGACGCGGCGGCGCAGCGCGTGAAGCGCCGCACGCGACATGGTCGCGAAATCGGCATCTCCCACGACGATGCGGCCCGACGTCGGGTCGATCAGCCGGGCGACGCACCGCGCGACCGTGCTCTTCCCCGCGCCCGACTCGCCGACGATGCCGACCGCCTCGCCCGCGCGAACCTCGAAGCTCACGTCGATGGCGGCATCCACCGAATCGCGCGACTTGCCGAGCCACGAGCGGCGCGCATAGACCTTCGACAAGTTCTCCGCTCGCACGACCACCGGGGATTCGACAGGCTCGCGCCGCCTCGGCGTCAGCGACGGCACCGACGCGATCAGCATCCGCGTATAAGCCTCGCGCGGCGACGTCAGCACGTCGCGCGCCGCTCCCGCTTCCACGACCTCGCCCTTGCGAAGCACGACCACGCGATCGGCGATCTCGGCGACGACGCCGAAGTCGTGCGTGATGAAGAGCACGCCTGTACCGTGCTCGCGCTGCAGATCGCGGATCAGCGCGAGTATCTGGGCTTGCGTGGTGACATCGAGCGCAGTGGTGGGCTCGTCCGCGATCAGGAGCGCGGGCTCGAGCACGAGCGCCATCGCGATCATGATGCGCTGGCGCTGGCCGCCCGACAGCTGATGCGGGTAAGAAGCGATCATCCGCGCGGGATCCGGCAAGCGCACGGCGTCGACGATCTCGCGCACCTTCGCGCGCCGTTGCGCAGGCGCGAGCTTCGTATGCGTCGCCAGCACCTCCTCGATCTGGTCGCCGCAACGCATGACCGGGTTGAGCGCGGTCATCGGCTCCTGAAAGATCATTGCCATGCGCGTGCAGCGAAGCTCGCGAAGCCGCGCCGCGCTCGCGGCCAGCACGTTCTCGCCGGCGACCAGGATTTCTCCTCCTGCCGGCACCAGCGCTTTGGGCAGGAGGCCCATGGTCGTGTGAGCGATGACGCTCTTGCCCGATCCGGATTCGCCGACCAGGCACACGATCTCGCCCCGGTCCACCGCCAGGCTGGCATCGCGCACCGCGTGAAGGCGCTCCGCGCCGTGCGGCAGCGTGACCGTGAGGTCGCGCACGTCGAGGACCGGGGTCGTCACAGCTTCCTGCTCATGCGGGGGTCGAGCGCGTCGCGCAATCCGTCGCCGAGCATGTTGACGGCGAGCACCGTGAGCGCCAGGAAGATGCCGGGGTAGAGGATGTTGTGCGGATGAGACGCGGAAGACGGTGCGCCCTTCCGCCATGATGTTCCCCCACGTGGGCGTCTGCGGCGGGATGCCCACGCCGAGGAAGGAAAGGATGGCCTCGATCAGGATGGCGGACGCGGCGATGTACGTCGCCTGCACGATGAGCGGCGCCATGGTGTTGGGCAGCACGTGGCGAAGGAGAAGCAGCGGCGTGCGCGTGCCGAGCGCGACAGCCGCTTCGACGTACGGCTCTTCGCGGATCGACAGCACGACCGAGCGCACGAGGCGCACGACGCGCGGAATCTCCGGCACGACGATGGCGACGATCACGATCGCAACACCCGCGGACGACAGCGAGACGAGGGCGATCGCGAGGAGGATCGCGGGAATGGCCATCAGCCCGTCCATGAAGCGCATCACGATGGCGTCGACCCAGCGGAAGTAGCCTGCGAAGAGGCCGATCGCAAGACCGATTGCGACGCTGATCGCCGCCACCGCGAGTCCGACAGTCAGCGACGTGCGGGCGCCGTAGACGACGCGCGCGTAGACGTCGCGCCCGAGCGAATCGGTGCCCATCCAATGCTTGATCACGGTCTTCGAGCCGTCGGCGCCGCGCAACGTGGCCTCGGCGCCCGGCGACTTGTTGCGAAACGCGGGGTTGATCTCTGCCGGATCGAGCGGCGTGAGGAGCGGCGCGGCGATTCCCAGGACCAGGATGAGCGCCAGGATCGTCGCGCCCGCGACGATCACAGGATTGCGGATCAAGCGGCGCACGACGCCGCGCTGAACGACCGCCGGCGGCCCTGCAGGCGCTTCCAGCCCGATGGCGTCGGCGGTGACCTTAATACCGTATCCTCGGATCGAGCGCCGTGTACGACACGTCGACCAGCAGGTTGATGAGCACGTACACGAACGAGAACAGGAGGATCACGGCCTGCACGGTGGGGTAATCGCGCGCCAGCACGGCATCGACCGTCAAGCGGCCGAGGCCGGGGATCGAGAAGACGCTTTCCGTCACGACGACGCCGCCGATCAGGAGCGCAATGCCGATGCCGATCACGGTGACGATCGGCACGGACGCATTGCGCAGCGCGTGACGCATCAGCACGACGCGGTCGGTGAGCCCCTTCGCGCGCGCCGTGCGGATGTAATCCTCGCCCAGCACCTCGAGCACGCTCGTGCGCGTGATGCGCGCGATCAGCGCGACATAGATCACGGAAAGCGTGACGCTCGGAAGGATGAGCCGCTGGAGGCACCCCCAAAGGCCCTCGCGCAGCGGCTGGTAGCCCTGCACCGGCAGCCAGTTGAGCTCGATCGCGAAGACGTAGATCAGCACGTAGCCGATGACGAACACCGGCACCGAGAAGCCCAGCACCGAGAAGCCCATCACGATCCGGTCGATCCAGGTGCCCTGGCGGTATGCGGCAACGACTCCGAGCGGCACGGCGATCAGCACCGAGAGCACGATCGTCGTGAGCGACAGCATGAGCGTCGGCTCGACGCGGTCGCCGACGAGTGAAGCAACGGTGCGCTTGAAGAAGAACGACTCGCCGAAGTCGCCGCGCGCCATGTTGCCGAGCCACACGAAGAACTGCGTGACGATCGGCTCGTCGAGGCCGAGCTTCAGCCGGATGTTGGCGACGTCCTGCGACGTGGCGGCCGAGCCTGCGATGATCGCCGCCGGATCGCCCGGCGTGAGCCGCAGCAGCGCGAAGACGAAGACCGCGACGACCGCCATGACGGGGATCGTCGCGAGGAGACGCTTGGCGATGTAGGCGAGCATCGCTGCCTCGCCGCGGTGCTATTTCCCCGTCTTCGACATATTCCAGAACACGGAAGCGGGCGCCACCACCACGCCGTCGACGTTCTTGCGCGCGGCGCCGGGCTGGTACCACTGACCGAGGTTGACGTGCGTCGGATACTGCGTCCAGCGCACCTGAACCGCTTCGGCGATCGCCTTCTGCTTCGCGGGATCGGTCTCCTTCGCGAAGTCGTCGCGCAGCTTCTCCATCTCCGCGTCGCATGGCCAGCCGAACGGCGCCTTGTCGCAGCTCGCGTTGAGGAACGCCGTCGACACCGGGTTCAGGATGTCGGCCGACACCCACGACGTCAGCATCGCGTTCCATCCGCCCTGCGTCGGCGGATCCTTCTTCGCGCGGCGCGCGACTACGCTCTGCCAGTCCATCGATTGCATGTCGACCTTGAAGCCGCCCTTCTCGAGCAGCGACTTGGCGACCGGCGCGAGATTGGTCAGCACCTGCAGGTCCGTCGAGTGGAGGAGCACGATCGGGGTGCCGTCGTAGCCCGCCTCCTTCAGGAGCGCCTGAGACTTCGCGAAGTTGGATTCGATCAAGCCTTCCATGCCCTTGTCCGAGGCGAGCGGCGTGCCGCACACGAACAGCGCCTTGCACGTCTTGTAGTACTGCTTGTCGCCGATCACGGCCTGGAGGAAGTCTTCCTGGTTCAGCGCCAGGACGACGGCCTGGCGCACCTTCACGTTGTCGAACGGCTTCGCCGTGGTGTTGAAGCGGAAGGCGTACTGGTTGCCGAGGGGATTCCAGTCGACGAGCTTGATGTTCGAATCCTTGCGCAGCACAGGCAGGAGGTCGTGCGACGGCTGCTCGATGAAGTCGATCTCGCCCGCGATCAGCGCGTTCACGGCGGTCTGCTGGTCGGCGAGCTGGCGCCATTCGATGCGGTCGACCTTGGCGACCTTGCCGCCGGCGAGACCCGACACCGGCTCGCTGCGCGGCTTGTACTTGTCCCATTTCACGTACACCGACCTGTCGCCCGGCTTCCACTCGTCCTTCCTGAACACGAACGGGCCCGAGCCCGTGTAGTCGGAGATCTGCGTGTTGGGGTCGGTGGCGGCGACCCGCTTGGGCATCATGAACGGCACGTTCGACGAAGGCTTGCCCAGTGCGGTCAGCACGAGGCCGGTCGGCGCGTTCAGCACGATGCGGAACGTCTTCGCGTCGACGACGGGCATGTCCTTCACGAACGACATCATCTTCTGCCCCATCGCATCCTTCGCCCCCCAGCGGCGGATCGAGGCCACGCAGTCTTCCGCGGTGACGGGCGTGCCGTCGTGCCACAGGAGTCCGTCGCGCAGCGTCATCGTCCACGTGAGCTTGTCGGCGGAAAGGTCGTACTTGTCGATCATCTGCGGCTTGATCTGGCCGGTCGCGTCGGTCGCGAACAGCGTGTCGTAGACCATGTAGCCGTGATCCCGCGTGATGTATGCCGTCGTCCAGATCGGGTCGACGATCTTGAGATCGGAATGCTTGACGACGCGCAGCGTGGTCTGCGCGAGCGAGGGCGTGGACAGGACGGCGGCGAGAGCGGCGACAGCGAGCAGGCGGTGGCGTGCGAGCATGGCAAGACCTCTCTGGAAGATGCTTCCGGATATTAGCGCGGATCGATCGGGGCGAGCTTCGGCGACGCGCTCCTCGATCGCCTCCGCCGCCGCGAGCACGAGATCCTCGCGGAAGCGCGGCCCGACGATCTGGACGCCGACCGGCAAGCCTTCGGCGAGACCCGTCGGCACGGCGATGCCCGGCAGCCCGAGCACCGGCACCGCCATCAGTGTCGCGGCTTCGCGCCACAGGCGCATCGTGCGTTCGGCACTCTCGAGGTCGAAGCCGTGCGCGTAGGGCGGCTCGGTGCACACCACGGTGGCACGCAGGATGAAC
>CAVPRK010000028.1:0-133101 GCA_963707815.1 uncultured beta proteobacterium | reverse complement strand
CCGCTTCGCCGGGCCGAATTTGGTGATCGGCAACACGATCCTGCTCAAGCACGCGCCGCAGTGCCCCGAGTCGGCCGAGGCGATGCAGCGGATGTTCGACGACTCCGGCTTTCCCGAGGACGCCTACCAGAACATCTACGCCACCAACGAGCAGATCGAGTGGGTCCTCGCCGATCCGCGCCTCCGCGGCGTTTCGGTCACCGGCTCCGAGCGCGCCGGCGCCGCCGTCGCCGAGGTCGCCGGGCGCAACCTGAAGAAGGTCGTGCTCGAGATCGGGCGGCTCGACCCCTTCATCCTGCTCGGAACCGACGATCTCGACGGGGCGGCGCAGGCGGCAGCCGAAGCGCGCCTCGACAACACCGGGCAGTCCTGCAACGCGGCCAAGCGCTTCATCGTCGTCGACGAGCTCTATGACGAGTTCCTCGAGAAGTTCACGGAGCAGCTGAGCGGCGCGAAGCCGGGCGACCCGACCGCCGCGGACACCGCGGTCGGCCCCCTCTCTTCGGAGACCGCGGCCGACCGGCTCGAGGACCAGGTCAAGCGGGCGATCGAGAACGGTGCCGAGATCCTGGTCGGCGGCAAGCGCGACGGCAACTACTTCGAACCGACGATCCTCACGGGCATCGCGCCCGGCGACGAGGCGTCGCAGGAAGAGTTCTTCGGCCCCGTCGCCCAGGTCTACCGGGTCGGTTCCGAGGAGGAGGCGGTCGATCTCGCCAACCAGACCCCGTTCGGCCTCGGGTCCTACCTGATGACCACCGACGAGGAGCAGGCCGACCGGGTCGCCGACAGGATCGAAGCTGGAATGGTCTACGTGAACCTGGTCGGGGCCGACAGCCCGGAGCTGCCGTTCGGCGGTTTCAAGCGCTCCGGCTTCGGCCGCGAGCTCGGCCGCTACGGCGCCGACGAGTTCGTCAACAAGAAGCTGATCCGCAGCGCCTGAGTCGATGCCGGTGGCCGAGGCCCGGCCCCCGGCCGCCCCAGCGATTACGATCCCCGCTCAGTGAGCGTGCGAATCAGGGGGGTCACGGCGGGACTGCTTGCGGTGGGAGCCGTGTTCGCCGCCGCGGCCGTCGCGGCCGAGGACAACGCGACGATCGAAACTCCGCTCTGCCACGGGCGGCAGGCGAAGATCGTCGGTACCCCCGGCGACGACGTCCTGCACGGGACCCCCGGGCGCGACGTGATCTGGGCCGGCAACGGCGAGGACGAGATCTTCGGCAGCCTCGGCAACGACCTGCTCTGCGGCGGGGCGGGCGCCGACGTGGTCCACGGCGGCCGCGGCAACGACGAGGTCGACGGCGGCGCCGGCGCCGCCGACCGGGCGATCGGCGGCCTCGGCGACGACAAGGTCCTGGGCGGCGCCGGGCCCGGCGACGAGGCGGCGGGCGACCTCGGCATCGACATCGTCAACGGCGGCCCCGGCAGGGAAGACCTGGTCCACGGGGACTACGGCTACGACCGCATGGCCGGGGGTGCCGGGGGCGGCGACATCGCCTCCTTCGCCACCGACGTCGCCGGCGGCAAGGGCGCCGGGGTCTGGGCCTCGCTGCGCACGCATCGCGCCTTCGGCGACGGCCACGACAAGCTGTTCGGCTTCGAGGCGATGGAAGGCTCCGCCTTCCGCGACACCCTGATCGGCAACCGGCGCGACAACGCGCTCGACGGCGGCCCCGGCGACGACCGGCTGATCGGCGGCGGCGGTCGCGACAGCATCGACGGCGGCCAGGGGTCCGACGGCTGCCAGGGCGCCAAGGGGCGCACCGCCTCCTGCGGCAAGGAACGGCCGCCGAAAGGCTCGGCCTTGATCCAGTTCGATCCCGCGCCGGGGGGCGGGGGAGGCTTGGAGATCGTCGGCGGCGCCGGCCCCGACGAGTTCACCGTCGGCTTCGACGAGGCGACCGACACCTTCGGGATCAGCGCCGCCGGCGGGCTCGCGATCGGCGCCGGCTGCAGCCGCCCGCCCGGGGTGGCGAACCAGGTCTCCTGCCGGGCCGACGGCCCCGGCCGCTGGCTGATGGCCGACCTCGGTCCCGGCAACGACAAGCTGCGGGTCGAAGGCTCGCTGGAGTCGCTGGGGAGCGTCCGCCTCGCCGGGGGCTTCGGCAACGACACGATCAAAGCCGGCCCCGAGGACGACCTGGTCGAGGCCGGGCGCGGCGCCGACAAGCTCTACGGCGGCGATGGCGCCGACGGCCTGGTCGGCGGCCTCCCCGGCCCCACCTACCTGTATGGCGAAGGCAACGGCGACCTGCTGGCGGCGGGCGGCGGCTGCGCCGGGGGCGCGATCGTCGGCGGCCCCGGCCGCGACGATGCGTCCTTCGCCGAGACCCAGGCGCACCCGGGGCTGCTGATCATCTCCTTCCCCAGGCGCTCCGCCTGGATCGACACGATCAGGGGCTGCGACAGCGTGCACCTGTCCCCGACCAACGAGGACATGGAGGGCTCGTTCGACTTCGACGTCCTGATCGGCGACGGTCGCGCCAACAGCATGCTCGGCCAGCCCGGCGAAGACGTCTTCATCGGCAACGGCGGCGACGACGTGATCGACGCCCGCGACGGCGTCCGCGACCGGTCGATCCAGTGCGGCGTCGGCCGGCCGCCTGTGAAGAAGCCGAAAGGCATGGGCTTCACGGCGCCGACCGGGACCCCCGCCGGCCGTGCTCTCACCGACTCCTTCGACCCCGAGCCCTTCAACTGCTCGATCGTCAGGCACGGCAGCCCGGTGCCGGGTCTCAACGGCTGAGGACCCTATGTCCGTCTCGGCCGGCTAGCCCGCTGCGGTGGCTGGCTCTGCGGCGGCGGCCTGGTCGGCCTGGGCCTCCGCGGGCTCCGGCTCGGGCGCGAGGTACTTCCCGAGCGGGGTCAGGCTGAGCCGGCCCTGGGAGTCCCTGGCAATCAATTTCGCGTCTATCGCGATCTGGACACCCTCCCCCGAGGCGTCGGTCGAGCCGGCTTTGACGTCTCGCAGCAGTTGCTCCTGCGGGGTGAGGCCCTCCTCGGGCTCACCCTCCTGGCTGTCGACGGCGGCATTGAAGGCGCGATCACTGATCAACTCGACTCCTCGGTCGAGTGCGAAGACGACTGCCGTAACTGGATCCGTCATGGCTTCAAGGTTAGCGCGGTTCCTGGTCGGGTCGCGCATTTTCCGTGCCGGCTTCTTCGACCACGTAGACCTTCTGGTGCCTGGCCGTGGTCCCAAAGAGCACGAGCACGGAGAGCAGCAACCCGAAGGCGACGGCGATTCCCAGCAACCGCCCGGCCTGCTTCAGGGCCTCGTTCGTCTGCTTGTTGATTTTCCGGATCGCGCCGTGCTGCCCGCTCAGCAGCGAGAGCAGCGCCCGGGCGGAGTCGGCCGGGGCCAGGTCGAGCATGGTCGGGAACTGCGTTTTCAGGATCTCCGACAGCTCCTTTGCCTTCGACTCCTTTTCGGGTTCCTTCCGCAGCACCCCCAGAGCGGTGGCGCCGGACCAGAGCAGGGTGACGATCGCCACCGCGCCGAAGATCACCGCCGCGACCAGGATCAGCGAGAACTCGATCCCGTCGATCCTCACCTGCAGGTGGTAGTCGCGGTTGTCGAGCCCGCCCAGGATCCCCCCGCCGAGCCCGGCGATCACGCCGGCGACGGCGAGCAGCGCCGTCGCCCTCGACTGGGATGAGGTGAAACGGGCCTCCTCGGTCTGCACGAGGGCGCGGGCCTGGTCGAGCAGGATCGTCGGGGTCGCGGCTTCGTCAGGCACTGTCACGCTCTCGTCTCATGCTGGGCTGGCGTCACCGTAAGCGAGGCAGCGAACTCCGCTGTGTCCAGGGGAGCGGCCGCGGGTATCGCAGTAGGCTTGTGGGGATGGCAGCCAGGACCGCGAGCGGAGACGAGGCAGCGGCCGTGGCCGCGGCGATCGCGCGGTTCGAGGCAGAGGCTGGGGGGGCGTCCGGAGAGGCTCCGGCGACCGCGAGCGCCTGGCAACGGGCGGCGCTGGCCGAGGGAGTGGGCGCCAAGGAGAATGTCCTGCACGCAGAAGGAGGATCGAAATGGCTGTCGTGAAAATCATCGAGCTGGTCGGGAGCTCCAAGACCTCGACCGACGACGCGGCGAAACAGGCGCTGAGCCAGGCGCAGGGAACGCTGCGCAACATCCGCGCCGTCGACATCGTCTCGACCGGGATCCGCGGCGAGAATCTCGACGAGTACCGCGCCCACGTCCGGGTCGCGTTTCTGATCGAGGGAACGGACATCGACTGACTTCAGGCAGCGGCCCGCAGCTGCGCGAGCTGCCGCTCGATCGTCGCGACCAGATCCGCGGGAACGCCCTCCGTTTCCTCCCGAGCGGCGGCCAGCGCCGCGGGCGCCCGGTCGAGGAGGTCGCCGACGATCCCTGCCGCGTGGTCTGGCGACATTCCCCAGCGGACTGCCTCGTCGACGATCCTCTCCCTGGTCACGCGGTCGGTCCGCTGGACGCTGTCGACGTACATCGCAAGCCTGTTGTCCCCGTAGTGCAGCGTGCACATCAGGTCGTAGAGGGGCGCCGGCGCGAGGCCGCCCGACGGGGCATGGAGCAGCGAGAGGTTCTTCGCGTGCGCATCGCCGTTGCCGAGCGCCAAGTTCAGGGCGACCGTCTGCGCCAGCCTCTCCAGCGAGGCGGGCGCGGCGACCGACTGGAGGATCGCGGCGATGCGCCGCAGGGACGGCCCACCGTCTTCCTCGTACTTGGTGTCGGGCGGGGTGCCCGTCGCCTGACAGAAGTCCTCCTGGTGGATGCGCTCGACTGATCCGCCGGCGCCGACGGACCGGTCGTAGCGCTCGACGACGATCAGCTTGCGTCCGGCGATCTCGGTGGTCTCGACGGCGGCGACATCGAGACCGAGGTGCTGGGCGGTCCGCATGCAGAGCGCCTCGTTCTCAACGGTGTGCGGGTAGGTGGCGATCTCGGGCTTGAGGATGTGGGTCGAGGGCGTTCCGTCCACCGGTCGCCCCCAGGAGCCATCCGGCATCCGGGTGAGGAGAAGCTTCTCCTGGACGCCGGCGAGCGAGACGCGGACCCTTCCACCGGCGCCGAGCGGCGCGCTGCGCAGATCGTCGACCAGCGCCTCGAGCCTGTCGGGAGCGAGCCGTTCGGCGGTGGCCGTGGTCGGAGCGGGGGGAGGTGGGTCACCGAGCGGCTGGATGACGACGGCGCCGGCGCAATCCCGCCCCAATGCCTCGATCAAGCCGTAGGTGTCGTCCGGCCGCAGTCCCAGGTCCCTGGCAATCGCCTTTCGCGGCTCGCCCTCGGGGAGGAGACCGTCGAGGAAGGGCCGCGAGACACCCTGCGTGTAGCGCTCCGTGCCGACCGGCAGCGCCAGCGAGAGCAGCGGCGTGCCCAGGTCGTAGCGGCCGAGCGCCTCCTCCGTGTAGGCGAGCCGCGGGCGCCCCCGCTTGCGGTCGATGGTCGCTACGCGCTCGCCGTAGAGCCAGACGGCCAGCTCGTCCGCCATTACCAGTCGGCCTTGTCGAGCGTCATCCGCACGTCAAGCTGTCGCAGCAGTCGAAGGACTCGCTTCAGCTGCTCGGTTTCCTTTCCGGTCTCCAGCTCGGAGAGGTAGCTGCGCTGCAACCCGGTTCGCTCGGCCAGCTGCGCCTGCGTCAGCCCCGCCTCCTTGCGGTAATGGCGGATTGCGTTGCCCAAAGAGGCAGCCGTATAGATGCGGAAGCGGCCGCTTGCAGTATTCGTACTTTCTGTCGGCATAAGCAGACATAGTAGCAGTGTTAGGATATTCAGACAACACGGCATGTCGGGATATTCAGACTGAGACCGAACGGTCGCATTTCGCCATCTCGGAACCAAATCCGCCGAAATGGGATCGATCAATCCCATTTCGGCCCGTTGCTAGGGTTGGCGCGAATGGCCGACGAGACCCAGGAGACGACCCGCGAGACCTCGCGCGAGGAGGTGCAGAAGCTGGTCGCCGAGGGCGCGCAGCTCCTCGACGTGCGCGCCGACCACGAGTGGGAGGCGGGCCGGATCGCCGGCGCCACCCACCTGCCGCTGGCCGAGCTGGCCGGGCGGGCGGACGAGCTCGACAAGGACCGCCCGGTCGTCCTCTACTGCCGCGGCGGCAACCGCTCGACGATGGCGGCGGCAGCCCTGGCCGAGGCCGGCTACGACGCCCACAAGCTGATCGAGGGAATCGTCGGCTGGGACGAAGCCGACCTGCCGCTGGAGCCGGAGGGCGGCTACGTCGCCGAGTCGGGCGAAGCCGCGGCGATTCTGCAGTCGCAGAAAAAACCCTCGCACAGCTAGATCGACGCCTGGCGCGCGGCCTTGCGCGGCTAAATACCCGAATCCCTGTCAGGTTTTGCTATTTTCCACTCCGTGGACGTAGTCGTAGCCGAGAACAAGGAGCAGCGGGGCAAGGGCCGGGTCGGCAGCTTGGAGAACCCGGAGACCTATAAGAACGTCCCCGGGCACATCATCCCGATCATCGAGCGCGAGTTCGACGACTTCGACAACGAAGCCGAGAAGTTCCTCGCCGACCAGATGCCGGAAGACCAGTTCATCGGCTTCCGGCTCAAACAGGGCGTCTACGGCCAGCGCCAGCCCGACGTGCAGATGGTGCGGGTGAAGCTCCCGTTCGGCGGCGTCACCCCCGAGCAGATGGACGCCTTCGCCAGCGTGGTCGAGAAATACGCGCCGCTCAACAAAGGCCACGTCACCACCCGCCAGAACATCCAGATCCACCACGTGCCGCTGCGCGACATGGAGTCGCTGCTGCGGGAGATCGCCGAGGCCGACCTCTCCTCCCGCGAGGGCTGCGGCAACACGGTCCGCAACGTCACCGGCGACCCCTGGGCCGGCGTCGCCCCCGACGAGATCTTCGACCCGACGGCCTACGCCGGCGCTTACGTCCGCTACTTCGTCCGCCACCCGACGACGCAGCTGATGCCGCGCAAGATCAAGACCGCCTTCAGCGGCTCCGACGAGGACCGCGCGATCACCGGGATCCACGACATCGCCTTCATCTCCCGCGAACGGGACGGCGTCAAGGGCTTCGAGGTCCGGGTCGGCGGCGGCACCTCGATCATGGCCCGGGTCGCGCCCACCGTCTACGACTTCGTCGAGGCCGACAACGGCGACTACCTGATGGTCGCCGAGGCGATCCTCCGCATCTTCGACCGCCAGGACTGGCTGCGGGTCAACCGCGCCCGCGCCCGGATCAAGGTCCTGATCGACAAGATCGGCATCGAGGCCTTCCGCGAGCTCTGCGACGAGGAGCTGAAGGGCGACTGGGTCGGCGAGCGCGAGTTCGACGTCGAGCGGCTGCGCTTCGACATCGACGAGGAGGCCGACGCCCCGAAGGCGCCGCCCGCCCCCACCTCGCCCAACGGCGACACCTCCGAGTTCGAGCGCTTCCTCGCCGGCAACGTCCAGGCCCAGCGCCAGGAGGGCTTCTCCGCGGTCGAGGTGAAGATCACCCGCGGCGACCTCACCCCGGAGCAGTTCCGCGGCCTCGGCCAGATCATGCGCGAGTACACGGGCGGCCACGCCCGCAGCACCGTGCAGCAGAACTTCGTCCTGCGCTGGGTCCGCGACGACTTCCCATCTGCAGAGGCTCGTAGGCCGGTCACGACGATCACCAGCACCAAGTCTGTGCTGTACTAATGGCGTTGCTCGACAGATGGCTGAGCACCTGGATCCAGCGGGATCAGACCTAACGAGGATGACGGCGTCGACGTTCTCTGTCGTGCGTCGCGTTTTATGCGCAGTCGCGGCCGAGAATGTTAATCGCGAGAGCTTGCCCGCCCTCGACCGGCCGATTGGAGTCGTCAGCAACGACCTGAGCAGGACAGCGAGCGCGATGGGCACGAAGACACCTACACCCAATACAGGGCGACGACGCAGGTACCACCCGGCGACCCTCACCAACGGTTGAGATTTTCACGTCGTCGATGGAGGCCCACGTTCTCACTGCTCCTGTAGACCGTCCCGGCACGTTCACAATCGGACAGCATAGGTTGGAAATGTGGCACAACTGCGCGCCCGCTCCAGCGAGCGTCTCCGCAGGTCTGGAGAGGGGAAATGCGCATGCGGGCGCCAGCCATTCTGCGAATGTTCCAATCTGCACTCAGGGCATGGTGGGATGACGACGCACTCCGCCTTGGCGCGTCGCTCGCCTACTACACGCTGTTTGCGATCGCACCGATACTGCTCGTCGCAACCGCTATCGCGGGCATGGTGTTCGGCGCCGAGGCCGTCCGCGGGGAAATTGTTGGACAGCTCGATCACCTCATTGGACGCGAGGGTGCGCGCGCCGTACAATCTTCTCGAAGGAGCCAGCCAACGACGGACTGGCATTCTCGCCACCGTATTTGGCAGCATCACCTTCGTCGTCGCGGCGACGGGAGCATTCCTCGAACTTCAGGGGGCGCTGAACACGATCTGGCGCGTAGAAGCCGCAACCCCGGTACCCACCTCAAGGCATTCCTGATCGATCGTCTGCGTTCGTTTCGCTTGGTGGTGGCGATCGGCTTTCTGTTGATGGTCTCCCTCGCGGTCACGGCGGCACTTGCCGCCCTGAACGGCTGGCTCGCCCGGTACGCCCCCGACGTACCGCTGCTCTGGAGTGGCGTCAGCATGTTCGTGTCGCTCATGGTGACGACCGGGCTGTTCGCGCTCCTGTTCCGCTTCTTGCCGGACGTCCATCTCCGCTGGCGCGATGTCATGACCGGCGCGCTCGCCACCGCTGTGCTTTTCACGATCGGTCAGCAGCTCATTGGCTTGTATCTCGGACAGAGCAGCATGGCCTCCAGCTACGGCGCAGCGGGATCGGTAATGATCGCGTCAGGGTGTACTACTCGTGCCAGATCCTGCTGCTCGGTGCCGAGTTCACCCGCGTGTACGCTCAGCGAGGCGGCACGAAGCCGGCCCCGGAGTCGTTCGCGGAAAAGGACCCTGAGGCGCTCAGTTAGCCGTCAACGCAAGTACGCGTGTGAGGATCGCCGAACTATGTGTTTGACTCACATCGCCGTTTCAGAGGAGCTGATCCGAGCGGCCAGGTCACTCCGACGCCGATCGATCGCTCAGCGCTGCTAACGAGGCGTCCATCGCTTCACGCAGGGAGGCGACGTAGCGATCGCCACCAAGCCCTTTCTGCGCCTGCGGTTCGTTCAACACCGCCTCGCCCTGGGGCCACAGGCCAGCGATGAGTGCCGCGTGGGGAGCGCGGTGCCGAAGTCGGCGGAGCAGGTACCGTAGGTGCGCCGGCACTCCACCCAGCTCCAGATAGCACACGCTGATGACCTTGACGGCGGATAAATCCAGCTGCGCGATCATCTCACGCGAGACGGATGTGTGGAGGATTCGACGCGACACGACACCTCGCTGGGCCAACAACTGCGCCAGCATGGCCGACACGACATCGTCGAACGGGCCGCGACCTGCAACGCACACGACGAGCCCGGTGGAGCTTCTCTCGATTTGGCCGCTCCTGATTCGAGGTTCCCGTGTGCTTTGCATCGACATGCTCTTCGAGGTCGCGGATGACGGCGAGTATGGAGCGTGTCATTTCGGCGGCGCGCTGGCGGCTGATCGTCCCGCCTGCCTCGTCGGCGGCGGCGACGACGACGACGTCGTTCAACGCGAGCGCTTCCTCCCTCGCTCCGCTTGGCCGCTGAACGAAGACGGACAGCAACGTGCGCCGCTGCTCGACGTAGCGGCCGTCGAGCATTCCCGTAAGCGTGGCCGTCATGGCCGACAACGAGATATCGGTGAGAAAGCCCAAGCGTCCCTGGTTGACCCCGATGAGAGGGACGTCGAAGGGCGCGAGCTGGCGACCCAGGGCGAGCATGGTGCCGTCGCCGCCGATGACGATCGCGAGGTCGGCATGCTTGCCGAGCTCCTGCGATGCCACGGTCGCGGCGCCCGCGACGGCGGCATACTCCGCGGTATCGGCGTCGAGGACGAGGCGATGACCCCGCGACGTCAGAAACGCACCCAGCTCGGCGATCGGCCTCGCGATGGCCGGCGTCGAGCGCCGGCCGACGAGGGCAATGCGCGGAAAGCGGTCGGCGGCCATGCGGCGATTAAACCACACGCTCCCCAAGGAGAAACTTCGTCCCTCCGGACGAGTCTTCGTGCGTTGAGGGAGGAGCGCCGCAGGACCGCCAAGCCCGCCGCACGGCCGCCCGAAGGCGGGCTCGCGTTTCCCGATGCTGCGCTCGCCCCCTATGGGGGAGGCGGCGCGTAGCGACGCGTCGGGGGAGAAATACTATACGGTTGATAGAATGGACCGCATGTTGGAAGCGCGTGCCCAGCACCTGCTCAAGGCGCTCATCGAGCGTTACGTGAGCGACGGCCAGCCCGTCGGCTCGCGCGCGCTATCGCGCCATTCGGGGCTCGAGCTATCGCCTGCCACTGTACGCAACGTGATGGCCGACCTCGAAGAGATGGGATTCATCGCGAGCCCGCACACGTCCGCGGGGCGCGTCCCGACCGCGAAGGGCTACCGCTTCTTCGTCGACAGCCTCATGGTCACCAAGCCGCTCGAGGACAACGAGATCCGCCGCATGTCGGGCGAGCTCGCGGCCGACCGCCCGCAGCAGCTCGTGAGCAACGCGGCGGGACTGCTTTCGCAGCTCACGCAGTTCGCGGGCGTCGTGATGACGTCGCGCCGTCGCGACACGTCGTTTCGCCACCTCGAGTTCCTGCGGCTCGCCGAGCGCCGCGTGTTGCTCATCCTGGTGACGACGGAAGGCGACGTGCAGAACCGCATCCTGCATACCGACCGCTCGTACACGTCGTCGCAGCTCACGGAAGCGACCAATTTCTTCAACGCGCATTTTGCCGGCCAGCCGCTCGCGAACATCCGGCTGCGCATCAGCGAAGATCTTCGCGCGCTCCAGAACGACATCGGCCGGCTCATGGCGGCAGCCGTCGATGTGGGCGAGGTCGCGTTGAGCGAAGCCGAGTCGCTGGTCGTCACGGGCGAGCGCAATCTCCTCAACACCGAAGACTTTGCGTCGAACATGGAACGGCTGCGCCGCCTGTTCGAGCTATTCGAGCAAAAGACGTCCATCCTGCACCTCCTCGATCTCTCGCAGCGCGCGCAAGGCGTCAGCATCTACATCGGGAGCGAATCGGGCCTGGTGCCGCTCGACGACGTCAGCGTGATCACCGCGCCCTACGAGTCCAACGGAAAGATCGTCGGCACGCTGGGCGTCATCGGACCCACGCGCATGGCGTACGAGCGCGTCATCCCGATCGTCGACCTCACGGCCAAGCTCCTGTCCAACGCGATGACGCAGCAGCTCCCCGACGAATGATGCTGCTACGTCACTGATCGATGCACCCGAACGCCGCTCTCATCGACGGGCTGTACCGGGCGTTTCGCGACCGCGATGCGAAGGCGATGGCGGCGTGCTATCACCCCGACGCGGCGTTCCGCGACCCGATCTTCGACCTGAAGGGCCAGGAAGTCGCGGACATGTGGGCGATGTTCTGCGAGCGCGGACGCGATCTCGTGCTCGATTGGCGCGACGTGCGCGCCGACGACCGCGAAGGCTCCGCGCATTGGGAGCCGCGCTACACGTTCTCCGTGACCGGCCGGCCGGTGCACAACGAGATCGACTCGAGCTTCACGTTCCGCGACGGGAAAATCGCCTCGCAGGTCGACACGTTCAACCTGTGGCGGTGGAGCCGCATGGCGCTAGGTCCGAAAGGCGCGGCGCTCGGCTGGGCGCCGTTCGTCAAAAAGGCGATCCGGTCGGAGGCGCGGCGCGGCTTCGAGAGCTGGCGCACGCTGAAGAAGAGATAGCCGGTTTGCGACACGGACCCGAGCCTCCCTTCGCGCACGACCGCACGCCGCGCATCGGGATACTCCTCACCAACCTGGGCACGCCGGATGCTCCCACCACGAGCGCGGTGCGGCGCTACCTCGCGCAGTTCCTGTCGGATCCTCGTGTCGTGGAGATCGCGCGCTGGGCGTGGAAGCCGCTCCTGCACGGCGTCATTCTCAACACGCGCCCGTCGCAGTCGGCGAAGCGCTATCGCGCGATCTGGACCAAGGACGGCTCGCCGCTGCTCGTGCACAGCGTCCGCCAGCGGACGTTGCTGCTCGGGTTCCTCGGCCAGCAATTGAAGCGCCATGGGTACCCGTCGGACCTGTGCCCCGTCGAGATCGGCATGCGCTAC
The DNA here is from genome assembly GCA_963707815.1 of uncultured beta proteobacterium. Lineage (GTDB taxonomy): Bacteria > Pseudomonadota > Gammaproteobacteria > Burkholderiales > Casimicrobiaceae > VBCG01. Next base: position 120,938 of record CAVPRK010000028.1, on the reverse strand, counting down.
GGCAATCCGAGCATCGGCTCGGCGATCGACAAGCTTCGCGCGCAGCATTGCGAGAAGATGCTCGTGCTGCCGCTATACCCGCAATACGCGGCGAGCACGACCGCATCCACGCTCGACGCGGTCGCCGCGCATCTCGCGCACGTGCGCCGCGTTCCTGCGCTGCGGTTTATCGAGACCTTCCACGCCGACGACGGCTACATCAAGGCGCTCGCGCAGAACGTCAACGACTATTGGGTGAAGCACGGCCGGCCTGACAAGCTCGTGCTGTCGTTCCACGGCGTTCCGCGCCGGACCCTCGACTCGGGCGACCCTTATCACTGCTTTTGCCACGTGACGGCGCGCCTGCTGGTGCGCGAGCTCGGCCTCGCCCCCGCCCAGTGGACCCTCGCGTTCCAATCGCGCTTCGGGCGCGCGCAGTGGCTCACGCCCTATACGAGCGACGTGTTGAAAGCCCTCGGCAAGGAGGGTGTCGCGCGCGTCGACGTCTTCTGCCCAGGCTTTGTGACCGATTGCCTCGAGACGCTGGAAGAGATCGGTATCGAGGGCCGCGAGTTGTTCAAGCAGGCAGGCGGCAAGGAGCTGCAGGTGATCCCCTGCCTCAACGAGCACCCGCGTTGGATTGCCGCGCTCGCGGAACTGGCGGTCCGTAACCTGACGGGGTGGCTCGCGCAGCCGCCGGACGTGGACACCCGCGAGCTCACCCACGTGCGCGCCAAGGCGCTGGGCGCCAGGCAGTAGAGCGCTTTGGACGAGACCGACCGGTCGCACGCGGTATCCCCGCACCCGTCGGCGCGCCGAGCGCTGATGCACAACCTGCACGCCGGCCTGCGCGCGGCGCTGCTGATGCGCCACGAGGTCATGGCTTCCTGGACGCAGTTCGCGCTGCTGTTCGCGCTTTCGATCGCGGCCACGATCTTCTGGAGCTTCGTGGCAACCGGATGGCCGGCGCGCTTCAATTTCTGGTCGCTGCCCGGCGCCATCTTCTTCCTTCCGCTGATCATGCTCGCGTCGCTGGTGCTCGCCGGCATGGCGCGGCGCATGGACGACGTCCTCGCCTTGCTCGTGGCCGTCCTGGCGGCCGAGTTCTGGCTGGACGCCTTCCTCGGTCTCGGGTACGCGATAGCGCCCGCCATTCCAATGCGGCGAGCCGCGCATTGGGCGCAATGGGTGCTCTTCTACCTCGGGCCCCTCTGGCTCGCCGCATGCATCGTCATGGCGGCGGCGCGTCGGTTCGATCTCGGCTGGGTCAACCGCGTCGCGGCGGTGCCGCTCGCGCTCGTGCTGGTTGCGATGCCGCTCTCGACGTCCGATTTCACGGGTGCCTTGTGGACGAGGGCCGGCGGCACACCCGGGGAGAGCGTCGCGCTCGACGCCGTCGCAAGCGAGGATGTGCTGTACCTGCAGCCCAAGCTGCTCGAGCACGACGTGTCCGCGCTGCTGCCGCGACAGGAGGGCCGGCCGAACCTGTATCTCGTCGGAGTCGCAGGCGATGGCGGCCAGAACGTATTCCGGCGCGAAGTCGACGCGGTCGATGCGCTCTTCGCCGAGCGATTCGGCACGCGCGGCCGGTCGGTCAAGCTCGTCAACAACCCCGCGACGGTCCGCGACACGTCGATCGCCACCCGCACGGCGCTCGCGCATACGCTGAAGCGCGTCGGCAGCCTGATGAAGCAGGACGAGGACGTGCTGTTCCTCTTCCTGACGTCGCACGGGTCGAAGGACGGGCGCTTCACCCTGTCGCTCCCGCCACTGCGCCTGAACGACCTCACTCCGACGGAATTGAAGGCGATGCTCGACGAGGCCGGCATACGCAACCGCGTGATCGTCGTGTCGTCATGCTACTCGGGGGCGTTCATCGAAGCGCTGCGCGACGACGACTCCATGATCGTGACGGCGTCGGCCAAGGATCGCAATTCGTTCGGCTGCAGCAACGAGGCGGATTTCACGTATTTCGGAAAGGCCTTTTTCGACGAGGCGCTGCGCGCGACCGACTCGTTTTCCGAGGCGTTCGACCGCGCCCTGCCCGTCATCGCCGAGCGTGAGAGAAAGGAAGATTACGAGCTGTCGGAGCCGCAGCGGCACGTCGGCGCGCGGATCGAGCAGACCCTCGCCGCGTGGCGGGCAGCGCTCGGCACCGGCGGCCCAAGGCAGTAGCGCGATTTGCACCAGCAAATCGCGTTCGATCCACAGACGCCAACCCGCCGGTTCGAGGCCGGGCGAGCCCGCCGAGAACCGTCCGCGAGATCGTCTGCGCCTCTCGAATCTAAGCCAAAAGGGGTTGAACTCTCCCGAATGACCCCAATGTGCGTGCGGTTAGCAACCACCGTACCAACATGACCCCGGATATCGATCCCGCCGCTCTGACGGAGCCCGCGGCCCCCCAAACGACCGAATCGGACGAGCTTGCCAAGGCGCAGGCCGAGATTGCGAGCCTGAAAGACGCCTTCCTGCGAGCCAAGGCGGAGGCCGACAACGCGCGCAAGATCGCCCAGGCGGACGTTGCCAAGGCGCACAAGTTCGCCATCGAGTCGTTCGCCGAGGACCTCCTGCCGGTCAAGGACGCGCTCGAGAAGGCGCTCGCGACCCCGAACCAGACGGCCGAATCCCTCAAGGCAGGCGCCGATCTCACGCTGAAGGCATTGCAAAGCGCCCTGGCGCGCGGCGGCGTGGTCGAGGTCGACCCCGCGGGCCAGAGGTTCGATCCCAACCGCCATCAGGCGATGCAGATGGTGCCGTCGTCGCAGCCGCCCAATACCGTCGTGGACGTGTACCAGAAGGGCTACCTCATCAACGACCGCATCCTGCGGCCGGCTCTGGTCACCGTCAGCAACGGCGAGGACGCCAAGGGCGGTTGATCCGGCCACCGAAATCCCCATCTGACGAAGCAGACAATTCATCGCAATACGGAGAACACCAACATGGGCAAGATCATCGGCATCGACCTCGGCACCACGAACTCCTGCGTCGCCATCATGGAAGGCGGCAAGCCGAAGGTGATCGAGAACTCGGAAGGCGCGCGCACGACGCCTTCGATCGTCGCGTACATGGAAGACGGCGAGATCCTCGTCGGCGCGCCGGCCAAGCGGCAGGCGGTCACCAACGCGAAAAACACCATCTACGCCGTCAAGCGCCTCATCGGCCGCAAGTTCGACGAGAAGGAAGTGCAGAAGGCGCGCGAGCTCTCGCCCTTCGCCATCGTCAAGGCCGACAACGGCGACGCATGGGTGGAGGTCCGCGGCAAGAAGATCTCGCCGCAGCAGGTCTCCGCAGAAATCCTGCGCAAGATGAAGAAGACTGCCGAGGACTACCTCGGCGAGGAAGTCACGGAAGCGGTCATCACCGTCCCGGCGTACTTCAACGACTCGCAGCGACAGGCGACCAAGGACGCCGGCCGCATCGCGGGCCTCGACGTCAAGCGCATCATCAACGAGCCCACCGCGGGCGCGCTCGCGTTCGGCCTCGACAAGAAGGAAGGCGACCGCAAGATCGCGGTGTACGACCTGGGCGGCGGCACGTTCGACATCTCGATGATCGAGATCGCCAACGTCGAAGGCGAGCACCAGTTCGAAGTGCTTTCCACCAACGGCGACACGTTCCTCGGCGGCGAGGACTTCGACCAGCGCTTGATCGACTTCATCGTCACCGAGTACAAGAAGGAATCGGGCGTCGACTTGAAGAACGACGTGCTCGCGCTGCAGCGTCTCAAGGACGCGGCCGAGAAGGCCAAGATCGAGCTCTCGTCGTCGCAGCAGACCGAGATCAACCTGCCGTACATCACCGCCGATCAATCGGGTCCCAAGCATCTGTCGATGAAGATCACGCGCGCCAAGTTCGAGGCGCTCGTCGAGCCTTTGATCGAGAAGTCGATCGGGCCGTGCGAGATCGCGCTCAAGGACGCGAACGAATCGGTGAGCGACATCTCCGACGTCATCCTGGTCGGCGGCCAGACGCGCATGCCGAAGGTGCAGGACAAGGTCAAGGAGTTCTTCAAGAAGGAGCCTCGCAAGGACGTCAATCCCGACGAGGCGGTTGCGGTCGGCGCCGCGATCCAGGGAGGCGTGCTGAAGGGCGACGTCAAGGACGTGCTGCTGCTCGACGTCACCCCGCTGTCGCTCGGGATCGAGACGCTCGGCGGCGTGATGACCAAGCTCATCCAGAAGAACACGACCATCCCGACCAAGGCGCAGCAGACGTTCTCGACCGCGGACGACAACCAATCGGCCGTGACGATTCATGTCCTGCAAGGCGAGCGCGACATGGCCTCGGGCAACAAGAGCCTCGGCCAGTTCAACCTCGAGGGGATTCCGCCTTCGCCGCGCGGCATGCCGCAGATCGAGGTCACGTTCGACATCGACGCCAACGGCATCCTGCACGTGCACGCCCGTGACAAGGCGACCGGCAAGGAGAACAAGATCACCATCAAGGCGAACACGGGCCTGTCGGAAGACGAGATCCAGCGCATGGTGAAGGACGCCGAAGCGCATGCCGCGGACGACCGCAAGCTCATGGAAACCGTGCAGGCGCGCAACACGCTGGACGCGCTGGTGCACAGCGTGCAGAAGTCGCTCGGCGAGTACGGCGACAAGATCGGCGGCGACGAGAAGGGCAAGATCGAGTCCGCGCTCAAGAGCGCCGACGAGCTTCTGAAGCAGAAGGACGCGACGAAGGAAGCGCTCGACGCCAAGGCCGAGGATCTTTCCAAGGCGGCGCAGAAGCTGGGCGAGATGATGTACCAGCAGGCGCAGGCCGCGCAGGGCGGCGCGGAAGCCGGTAGCGGTGGGCAAGGCGGCGCGGGTGGGCAAGGCGGCGGTTCGCAGGGCGGCGGCCAGCAGGACGAGAAGGTCGTGGACGCCGAGTTCACCGAAGTGAAGAGCGACAAGAAGTAAGCGGCGCGCACCACGTAACATCCGGCCGGGTCAGGTTTTCGCCTGACTCGGCCTTTATGCATCAGGGGAAGCGGTAGGGTCTTATGTCGAAACGCGATTACTACACGGTGCTCGGCGTCGAGCGCGGCGCCTCGGAAGAGGAGCTCAAGAAGGCTTATCGCAAGCTCGCGATGAAGCACCATCCGGACCGCAATCCCGACGACAAGACCGCGGAAGCGAAATTCAAGGAAGCGAAAGAGGCGTACGAGGTTCTCACGGACCCTCGCAAGCGCGGCGCCTACGACCAGTTCGGGCACGCGGGTGTCGATGCGTCGGCCGGCTTCGGCGGCGCCGGCGCGGGAGCGCAGGGTTTCGGCGGGTTCGCCGACGCGTTCGGCGACATCTTCGGCGAGATTTTCGGGCAGCAGCGCGGCGGCCGCGGTAACGGCGTCTACCGCGGGGCCGATCTGCGCTACAACCTCGAGCTCACGCTCGAGGACGCGGCGCGCGGCGCGGAAGTGAAGATCCGCATTCCGACGATGGACGAATGCGAGACGTGCAAGGGCACGGGCGCCAAGCCCGGCACCGCGCCCAAGCAATGCGGCACCTGCCACGGCCGCGGCGAAGTGCGCGTGTCGCAGGGCTTCTTCTCGATCCAGCAGACCTGTCCCACCTGTCATGGCACGGGCAAGGTCGTGAGCGATCCATGCACCGCGTGTCATGGCGTGGGCCGCATCAAGAAGTCGAAGACGCTCTCGGTCAAGATTCCCGCCGGCGTGGATCAGGACGATCGCATCCGCCTGACCGGCGAGGGCGAAGCGGGACTCAACGGCGGCCCGCACGGCGACCTCTACGTCGTCATCAACTTGAAGCAGCATTCGGTCTTCACGCGCGACGGCGCCGACTTGCACTGCGAAATGCCGATCAGCTTCTCGACGGTCGCGCTCGGCGGCGAGCTCGAGATTCCTACGCTGGACGGTCACGCGACGATCCAGATTCCGCCTGAAACGCAATCGGGCCAGGTGTTCCGCCTGCGCAACAAGGGCATTCGCCCGGTGCGCGCGTCCGCGGCAGGCGACTTGTATTGCCATGTCGCGATCGAGACGCCCGTGAAGCTCACCGCGCGTCAGAAGGAATTGCTGCGCGAGTTCGAGGCGATCAACCAGGAAGACCCGGAAGCACAGCGAAGGCCAAGGGCTGGTTCGAGAGGTGCGAGAGTTTCGGCGATTGACGTTGTCGGAACAGTGAGTCAGGCGACGGTGTCGTCGGCGCATCGAGCGCCGGGTAGCATCGTGCAACGCATTGGAGCTACAGCGGCGCTGAATGCGCCGCCACCGAAACACCGTCGCAACTGCCACTGACTCCTGACACTCCAATACGACGTCGTGGGATCGGCGCCGGCGCGGCCGGCATGATGTGCGCCGCGCAGGCGGGCCAACGCGGCCGCCGCGTGGTGCTGATCGATCACTTCGCTACGATCGGCGAGAAGATCCGTATCTCCGGCGGCGGGCGCTGCAATTTCACGAACGTCAACGCGTCACCCGCGCAGTACCTTTCGCGCCAGACCTGCCTACTGCGCCGAAGCGCTCGAGCGCTATACCGCCGCCGACTTCGTGAAGCTGGTCGAGCGCCACGGCATCCCGTATCACGAGAAAAAGCTCGGGCAGCTGTTCTGCGACCGCGCAGCGCACGACATCATCGGCATGTTGAAAGCGGAGTGCGAGCGCGGCCGCGTGACGTGGCGCGTCCCGTGTGCCGTCGAGCATGTGAGGCACGACGGAAGCGCCTTCGAGATCGCAACGTCGCAGGGCAGGGTGCGTGCAACGTCGCTCGTCGTTGCCACCGGCGGCCTGACCGTTCCCAAGATCGGTGCCACGCCGTTCGCATACCGCCTCGCGGAGCAGTTCGGTCTCGCCATCGTTCCGCCGCGTCCCGCGCTCGTGCCGCTCGCATGGGCGCCCGACGATCTCGCGCGCTACGGCGAGCTCTCCGGTGTGTCGGTCGATGCGGAGGTCGCGTGCGGCGCCGGTCGCTTTCGCGAGAACCTGCTGTTCACGCATCGCGGGTTGTCGGGGCCCGCGATCCTGCAGACATCGTCGTATTGGGATGGCAGGACGCCGATCGGCATCGACCTGCTTCCGGACCTCGACGCCCGCGCGTGGCTTGCTTCGCGGTCGCGAAGCAATGCGCGCCTCGACAACCTGCTCGCCGAGCGGTTGCCGAAACGCGCCGCGCAGGCATGGTGCGCCGCGCACGAGTTCGTACTTCCGATGCGCGATGTGGACATCGACGCCGCGGCGCGTGCGTTGAAAGCGTGGCGCGTGATGCCGTCCGGAACGCTCGGCTACAACAAGGCCGAGGTGACCATCGGCGGGGTCGACACGACAGGGTTGGACGCGCGTACGATGGCGGCACGCGCGCTGCCGAATCTTTTCTTCATCGGTGAAGCGGTCGACGTCACGGGTTGGCTGGGCGGGTACAATTTTCAGTGGGCGTGGTCGTCGGGATACGCCGCCGCGCAATTCGCGTAGTTTCCACCGCAGGGGACTTCTTCGTGCTCGCACGTGTCTGCATCGCACTGTCGCTGTCCGCCGTCGCCCTCGTGGCATCGGCGCAAGTGAAAGTCGGCCTCATGGTCTCGGCCACCGGCCCGACCACGGCCATCGGGATCCCGCAGAAGAACACCGGCGAGCTCTTGCCGAAATCGATCGGCGGCGCGACTGTCGAGTACATCCAGCTCGACGACGGCGGCGACACAACGCGCGCGGTGCAGAACATCAAGAAGCTCATCCAGGAGAACAACATCGACGCGATGATCGGTCCGTCGACGACGCCAAACGCGCTCGCGATCCTCGACATCATCGCCGAGGCCAAGGTGCCGGTGATGGCGACGGTCGGCACGTCGTCGGTCGTCGAGCCGCTCGACGCGAAGAAGCGCTGGGTGTTCAAGACGACGCAGAACGACGACCTCATCGCCGAAGCGCTGATCAAGCACATGACGAAGAACGGCGTGAAGACGGTCGGCTTCGTCGGCTTCAACGATCCGTACGGCGAGAACTGGTTCAAGGTGTTCGGCGGCCTCGCGGAGAAGGCAGGCATCAAGATCGTTGCGAGCGAGCGCTACGCGCGCACCGACCAGAGCGTGACGGGTCAGACGCTCAAGCTGATCGCGGCCAAGCCCGACGCCGTGCTCATTGCAGCGGTCGGAGGGCCCGCGGTGCTGCCGCAGGCGACGCTGTTCGACCAGGGTTACAAGGGCCGCGTGTACCAGACGCACGCCGTGGCGACCGACGACTTCATCAAGCTCGGGAAAGAGAAAGTAGAAGGTACGGTGCTGGCAGCGGGCCCCATGCTGGTGATCGACGAGATTCCCGACTCGAACCCGACCAAGAAAGTGGCGCAGCAGTACATTGCCGTCTACGAAAAGCAGTTCGGAGCGAAGCCGGCGACGTTCGGTGCCAACACGTGGGACGGCGGCTTGCTGCTGCAGCGCGCGATCCCGGCGGCACTGAAGGCGGGCAAGCCCGGTACCGAAGCGTTCCGCGTCGCGCTGCGCGACGCGCTCGAGAAGGAGCGCGACGTCGTCGGCACTCAGGGCGTGTTCAACATGTCCCCGACCAACCACAACGGCATGGACGAGCGCGCGCGCGTGCTCGTCACGGTGCGCGACGGCAAGTTCAGGCTCCTGGCCGAGTAGACATGCGAATCGTCGGCATCCTCCTGGCGGCCGGCGAAGGTGCGCGGTTCGGCGGCGGCAAGCTGCTCGCGCGCGTCCCGCGCACGGCGTACGGCGTGAGCGCGGGAACGCCGATCGGCGCCGCTTCCGCCATGCATCTCATGGCCGCGCTCAACGATGTCGTGGCGATCGTTCGTCCGCGGGATGCGATGCTCGAGCGCGCACTGGTATCGACGGGCGCGCGCGTGGTCCCGTGCGAACGTGCGGCGGAAGGCATGGGCGCGAGCATCGCGTGCGGCGTACGGGAGTGCGCCGATGCCGACGGCTGGATCGTCGCTCTTGCGGACATGCCGTGGATCGCGCCGACCAGCATCGCTGCCGTGGCCGACGCGATCCGCGACGGCGCCGAGATCGCGGCCACTCACTTCGAAGGCAAGCGCGGCCATCCGGTCGGCTTCTCTCGCAAGTACGGGTCGCTGCTCGCTTCACTCACCGGAGACGAAGGCGCGCGCAGCGTGATCGCTGCGCGGCAGTGGGCATTGCAGCTGGTCGAAGTCGACGATCCCGGCATCCTTCGCGACGTCGACAAGCCGTCGGATCTTGTGTAGCTGCAGCAGCACGCACATCGTCACACCTGCGTCGCCGCAGCGTCGCCCCGTCAATCCAGAGATCCTGGCGCGAGAAGCTGCATATATCGGAGACCTCCTTCGATCTTCCAGTCGGTCCAGCCGCGCCGACGATAGAAGCCGTATGCACGCAGGGTCGTATCGATGTCCGTCGTAAGCCACGCCCTCGGGCAAGCGGATGCCCACAGGGCACTCTCGGCGAGTCCCATGAGTCTGTTGCCGATGCCTTGCTTCTCATACTTCGGCAGCACAGCGATGACCCACAGCTCGCCGGTGGAGCGGTCCGCCATGCAGAATCCGACTACCTCATCGCGGTCGGTGCACAACCAGCCCTTGAACGACCGTGCGAGCCTGTCGGTGACGCTGGCAACCGTGATGCCGAGACGCTCGAGCTGTTCGAGGGTGTACGTGTTCTCGCGCGTCCTGGTGCGAACGTGGAAGAGCGCCGGCACGTCGGCGGTGGCGATCTCCCGGAATTCCATGCTCACTCATCGCGAGGCGGGGTTTAATCCGCGCCCTGCCAAAGATCCGCCTGGTGGTCTCTCGTCTGGTGCAGATCCTCCTGGATGCGCCACCACGAGCGCAGCTCCGATTCCGCGAGCGGGTGCGCGATGAGATACCCCTGCGCTTCCTCGCAGCCGTGGCGACTTGAGGAAGTTGAACTGCGCCGGCGTCTCGACGCCTTCGGCGGTGCAGCGCAGGCCGAGCGAATGCGACAGCGCGATGATGGCCTGCGTGATCGCCTCGTCGTTGCGGTTCTTGTCGAGGCCGTGCACGAAGCGCTGGTCGATCTTCACGCCCTGGATGGGCAGTCGGGCGAGATACGAAAGGCTCGAGTAGCCGGTCCCGAAGTCGTCGACCGTGACCGACACGCCCATCTGCTTCAGCCGCATGAGCGTGTTCACCGCTTTCTCGGGGTGCGTGATGATCACGCTCTCCGTGATCTCGAGATCGAGGTGGCGCGCCGCAAGACCGCTGCTCGAAAGCGCTTCCTCCACGACCGAAAGCCAGCTGTCGTGCTGCAGCTGCTGCACGGACAGGTTGACGGACAGCCGCAGATGCATGTTCTGCCTGTGCCACTGCACGACCTGTCGGCACGCGTCGCGCAGCACCCGCGCGCCGAGCGCCTGGATCATGCCCGACTCCTCGGCGATGGGAATGAACTCCGCGGGCCCGATGATCCCGCGCTCGGGATCGCGCCAGCGCAAGAGCGCTTCCACGCCGCACGCGCGGCCCGTCTGCATCTCGATCAGCGGCTGGTAGACGAGGAAGAACTCGTCGTCCATGAGCCCGCGGCGCATGTCGGTCTCGAGCTGAAGGCGAAGCTGCACCTTGGCGTTCATGTCCGCGGTGTAGAAGCGATACGCGTTGCGCCCCGCTTCCTTCGCGGCGTACATCGCGGTGTCCGCCTGCTTGATGAGGCCCACGCCGTCGAGCGCGTCGTTGGGATAGAGTGCGACGCCGATGGAGCAATTGAGCGTCGGCGTCTGGTCGGCGAGGCGGAAGGGCGCCTGGAACGCCTCGCGCACGCGCCCCAGCACGGTCATCACCTCGAACGTCGTGGGCTCGGCCGGCAGACCCGGAAGGATCACGACGAACTCGTCGCCTCCCAGGCGCGCGACCGTGTCCGATTCGCGCACCGCGCTCGTCAGTCGCTGCGCGATCGCCTGCAACAGCTGATCGCCGGCATCGTGGCCGAGCGTGTCGTTGATGCGCTTGAAGTGATCGAAGTCGAGGAACAGGCAAGCGACGTGCGTCCCGTCGCGCTGCGCCTGCGCGAGGATCTGCCTCAGGCGCTGGTTGAGGAGCGAGCGGTTCGGCAGGCCGGTGAGGATGTCGTGCTGCGCGAGCTTGTAGGCTTGCGCCGTGGCGATCTCGAGCTCGCGCGTGCGCTGCGCGACCTTTTCCTCCAAGGTCCGCTGGTAGCTCGCCACTTCCGACTGCGATTCGGCCAGCCGCTGCGTCATGTGGTTGAAGGTATGCGTGAGCAGGCCGAGCTCGTCGGACGATCCGGCCGGCACGTACACGTCGAGGCGTCCCGAGCCAACGGCGCGCGCGGCGCGCATCAACCGCCGCATGGGTGCGACGAGCTTGCGCGTGAGGATCAGCGTGGCGACGACCGCGATGACGACCAGCATGCTCACGACGCCGATCGCGCCCAGCATCTGCTCGCGGAACTGGCGGCGCTGCGCTTCGTACGTGAGCCCGAGGCGCACGTAGCCGACCGGCGAAGCCTCCGGCGCGGAAGGCCACACGGGGGCCACGAACTCGAGATAGCGTCGATCGTCGATATCCCGGTCGAACGTGCCGACCTGGCCGCGCGCGGGGGGTGCCGCGTCGTTGGCGAAGTCGGGCAGCGCCGCGCGCACGAGGGTGGGGGTAAAGCGGCGCTCGACGAGCGGTCGCTGGTCGCCGTCGAACACGGCCATGTAGGCGACGTCGGGGTTGGCGCCCATGCCGTCGAGCAGGCGCTCCAGCGCGGCCTTGTCCTGCCTCACGAGCGCGTATTCCGCAAGCTCCGTCGCGACGGCGGCGAGGGCGCGTCCGCGTGCGCGCAGCTCCTGGTCGTCGTCACGCCACCGCTGGTTCGCGTAGAAGATCGTGATGGCGACAGCGGTGAGGAAGATGAGGCCGATCGTGAGCAGGTTGAGCTTGGCGAGCAGTCCCATGCGCACCGGCGGCAGGTCGAGCATCGACGCCGTGTCGCCGGCGAGCGGCGACATGTGCCTGCGGATCAGGAGGCGGAACCGTTTCATGGTCGATCAATCAAGGCGGCGGCCTGGTGATTCACGCCACTAAGCGCCAAGCGAAGCTCGAGGGATAACCTCGGGATAAAGCACAGTCCGTGCCGGGTGCGGAACTTTATTCCGAAGTGACCGGTATCTTGCCAATTCGCGCCTGCCACTCCTTCGGCGCCGTGTGATGAACGGACTTGCCCCGGGCATCGACCGCGACCGTGACCGGCATGTCCTTCACCTCGAACTCGTAGATCGCCTCCATGCCGAGGTCGGCGAACGCGACCACGCGCGAAGCGCGGATTGCCTTCGACACGAGATACGCCGCGCCGCCGACCGCCATGAGGTAGGCCGCCCCGTGCTTGCGGATGACTTCCACGGTCGCCGCGCCGCGCTCGGCCTTGCCGATCATGGCGAGAGGCCCATGGTGCTCGAGCATGAGCTGCGTGAACTTGTCCATGCGCGTTGCCGTCGTGGGACCGGCGGGGCCCACGACCTCGTCGCGCACCGGATCGACCGGCCCGACGTAGTAGATGACGCGGTTGCGGAAGTCCACGCCTTCGGGCAGCCGCTCGCCGCGCGCGTGGTGATCGGCGATGCGCTTGTGCGCGGCGTCGCGTCCGGTGAGGAGCTTGCCGCTGAGGCAGCAGCGTGTCGCCGGGCTTCCAGGACGCGACTTCCTCGCGCGTGAGCGTGTCGAGATTCACGCGCGCGCGGACGGCGACGGCGTCCAGTGCACGTCCGGCCACAGCGAAAGGTCGGGCGGATCGAGCCTGGCGACGCCCGAACCGTCGAGCGTGAAATGCGCGTGGCGCGTCGCGGCGCAATTCGGAATCATCGCGACCGGCAGCGATGCCGCGTGCGTCGGGTAATCGAGGATCTTCACGTCGAGCACGGTCGACAAGTCCGCCGAGCCCCTGGGCGCCGATGCCGAGCGCGTTGACCTTCTCGTAGAGCTCGAGGCGGAGCTCCTCGATGCGGTTGGCGGGCCCGCGCGTCCTTGAGCTCGTGCATGTCGATGGGGTCCATCAGCGACTCCTTCGCGAGCACCATCGCCTTCTCGGCCGTGCCGCCGATGCCGAGGCCGAGCATGCCGGGCGGGCACCAGCCTGCGCCCATCGTCGGCACGGTCTTGAGCACCCATTCGACGATCGAGTCGGAGGGATTCAGCATCGTGAACTTCGACTTGTTCTCCGAGCCGCCGCCCTTGGCCGCGATCTTGATGTCGACCGTGTTGCCGGGGACGAGCTCGTAGTGGACGACGGCGGGCGTGTTGTCGTTCGTGTTCTTGCGCTTGCCGAGCGGGTCCGCGAGGATCGACGCGCGCAGGCGGTTGTCCGGATCGTTGTACGCGCGCCGCACGCCTTCGTTGATCATGTCCGTCGAGCGACATGGTGACGCCTTCCCAGCGCACGTCCATGCCCACCTTCACGAATGCGCACACGATGCCCGTGTCCTGGCAGATCGGGCGATGGCCCTTCGGCGCACATGCGCGAGTTCGTGAGGATCTGCGCGATCGCGTCCTTGGCCGCCGGCGACTCCTCGGCGCGGTAGGCCTCGCCGAGCGCGGTGATGTAATCGATCGGGTGGTAGTACGAGATGTACTGCAGGGCGTCGGCGACGCTCTGGATGACGTCGGACTGGCGGATGACGGTCATTGAGATCCCTCCGGCAGGCGGTGCTCGTCCGCGTGCTTGTGCGCACGTGCGACCGGCGCGGGCATGATGCGATCGACGGCCGCGATGGCGATCGCCGACAGCAGGAACGTGATGTGGATCACGGTCTGGTAGAAAAGCGCCTTCTCGGTGAATGCCTGCGCGTTGATGAAGGTCTTGAGCAGGTGGATCGACGAGATGCCGATGATCGCCGTGGCGAGCTTCACCTTGAGCACCGACGCGTTCACGTGCGACAGCCACTCGGGCTGGTCGGGATGCGCTCTCGAGGCGCATGCGCGACACGAAGGTCTCGTAGCCGCCGACGATCACCATGATGAGCAGGTTGCTGATCATGACCACGTCGATGAGGCCCAGCACCACCAGCATGGTGAGGGTCTCGCGCGTCATCGTCTTGGCGATCTCGGGATCGGCACCGGGCACCGCGACGTTGCTGCGGATCGTGCTCGATGGCTTCCGGACTCCCCGTCGCCGCCCAAAGCAGGTGCGAAGAGCTCGTGCCAGAACTGCCAGACGTAGACGCCCTGCGCGACGATGAGACCGAGGTACAGCGGCACCTGCAGCCACCGGCTCATGAAGATGAAGCGCGGCAGAGCGTTGTTGCGGGGATCGGGCAGCTTGCGGTCGGGCATCGAGAGCCAGGCGGGTCGGTCAGGGCAAGCCCTTGAGTCTACCATCGCGTCGTGCCGCGTCGGGCACCGCGAAGTGTTTGCGCTAACGCAAACGGAACCCCCGCTCGAAGGTCCGGCGCGTGCCCGTTGCGGTAGACTCGACGCCTGCGCGTTCACTACAAACCGCCCTAACGAGGAGGCCCCGCTCATGTCGTCCACCATCGAATCCGTACTCACCGAGAGCCGCGTGTTCCCGCCATCCGCGGAAATGGTGCGGCAGGCGAATATCTCCGGCATGGAGGCGTACCGGCAGATGTGCGCCGAAGCCGAGCGAGACTTCGAAGGCTTCTGGGCGCGTCACGCGCGCGAGGAACTGCTGTGGCACAAGCCGTTCACCAAGACGCTCGACGAATCGAAGGCGCCGTTCTTCAAGTGGTTCTACGACGGCGAGCTCAATGCGTCGTACAACTGCCTCGACCGTCACCTGTCCACGCAGCCGGACAAGGTCGCGATCATCTTCGAGGCCGACGACGGCAAGGTGACGAGGATCACCTACCGCGAGCTTCACCGCGAAGTGTGCAAGTTCGCGAACGCGCTGAAGTCGAAGGGCGTCAAGCTCGGCGACCGCGTGCTGATCTACATGCCGATGTCGATCCACGCGGTCGTGGCGATGCAGGCGTGCGCGCGCATCGGCGCGACGCACTCGGTGGTGTTCGGCGGGTTCTCGGCGAAGAGCATCCAGGAGCGCGTCGTCGACGCGGGCGCCATTGCGATCGTCACCGCCGACGGGCAGTTCCGCGGCGGACGCGAGATCCCGCTCAAGCCCGTGGTCGACGAAGCGCTCGCGATGGGCGACTGCGACGGCATCCACAGCGTCATCGTCTACAAGCGCACGGGCTCCGACGTGCCGATGAAGGCGGGCCGCGACGAGTGGTGGGACGACGCCGTCAAAGGCCAGCCCGAGACCTGCGAGCCCACGTGGGTCAACGCCGAGCATCCGCTGTTCATCCTCTACACCTCGGGATCGACCGGCAAGCCGAAGGGCGTGCAGCACTCGACCGCGGGCTACCTGCTGCATGCGATCCTCACGATGAAGTGGACGTTCGACTACAAGCCGACCGACGTCTTCTGGTGCACGGCGGACGTCGGCTGGGTCACGGGGCACACCTACATCGCGTACGGGCCGCTCGCGTGCGGCGCGACGCAGATCGTGTTCGAAGGCGTGCCGACGCATCCCGATGCCGGCCGCTTCTGGAAGATGATCCAGGACCACAAGGTCACCGTGTTCTACACGGCGCCGACCGCGATCCGCTCGCTCATCAAGGCCGGAGGCGACCTGCCGAAGAAGTACGACCTGTCGAAGCTGCGCATCCTCGGCACCGTCGGCGAGCCCATCAATCCCGAAGCATGGATGTGGTACTACGAGACGGTCGGAGCGGTCGAACTGTCCGATCGTCGACACGTGGTGGCAAACCGAGACGGGCGGCCACATGATCACGCCGCTTCCGGGTGCCACGCCGCTCAAGCCGGGCTCGTGCACGTTCGCGCTGCCCGGCATCATGGCGGACATCGTCGACGAGACCGGACACCCGGTCGAGTTCGGCAAGGGCGGCATCCTCGTCATCAAGAGACCGTGGCCGTCGATGATCCGCACGATCTGGGGCGATCCGGAGCGATTCAAGAAGAGCTACTACCCCGACGACTTCCAGGGCAAGTACTACCTCGCCGGCGACGGCGCGTCGCGCGACCTCGAGGGCTACATCCGCATCATGGGGCGCATCGACGACGTGCTGAACGTGTCGGGCCATCGCCTGGGCACGATGGAGATCGAGTCGGCGCTCGTTGCCAATCCTCTGGTTGCCGAGGCCGCAGTGGTGGGCCGGCCGGACGACATGACCGGCGAGGCCGTATGCGCGTTCGTCGTACTGAAGCAGTCGCGGCCGGACGGCGCAGCCGCGGAGAAGATCGCGAAGGACCTGCGCGACTGGGTCGCCAAGGAGATCGGGCCTATCGCCAAGCCGAAGGACATTCGCTTCGGCGACAATTTGCCGAAGACGCGCTCAGGGCAAGATCATGCGGCGCCTGTTGCGCTCGATCGCCAAGGGCGAGGAGATCACGCAGGATACTTCGACGTTGGAAAATCCGGCGATCCTGGACCAGCTTAAGCAGGTTACTTGACGAGCCCGGCCGCGGCGTTCCGCGGCCGCGGTCACACTCTCGCGGGCGGTCGCGCGGGCTGCCGCGTATCTTGCAGCACCATCTGCACGACGCCGAGCGTGCGCTCGGCGAAGCCCGCCTCGCAGTACGCGAGATAGAACTCGAACATGCGCATCAACTCCTCGGGATAGCCGCGGGCGCGGATCGCTTGGGCATTGGCCATGAGCTTCGCGCGCCACGCCGCGAGCGTCGTCGCGTAGTGCGGCCCGATGTCCTCGAGATCGACTAGGCGCAGGGTCGAGGCGCGCACGATCGAGGCGGTGAGCGCACCCACCGACGGTATGCAGCAACCGGGGAAGATGTGGCGCTTGACGAAGTCCACCGAGTCGCGCGCTGCGGCGAACTGGCGGTCGTCGATGGTGATCGCCTGGAGCACCATCGTGCCGCCCGGCGTCAGCAGCTCGCCGCAGCGGCGGAAGAAGGTATCGAAGTACCGGTCTCCGATGGCCTCGATCATTTCCACGGACACGAGCTTTTCGTAGCGTCCGTCGAGGTCGCGGTAGTCGTGGAGCTTCAGCGCGATACGATCGGACAGCCCGGCGGCGTCGATACGTCGGCGCGCCAGCGCGTGCTGTGCCTCCGAAATCGTCGTAGTCGTCACGCGGCAGCCGTAGCGTTGCGCGGCGTGCAGGGCCAGCGCGCCCCATCCTGTGCCGATCTCGAGCAGGTGATCGCCCGGCCCCAGGTCGAGCTTGCGGCAAATGCGGTCGATCTTGGCACGCTGCGCGTCCTCCAGCGTGGCGCACCCGTGCTCGTGGACGGCGCACGAATACGTCATCGTGGAGTCGAGCATGAGCTCGAAGAAGTCGTTGCCGATGTCGTAGTGCGCGGCGATGTTGCGGCGGCTTCCGGCCCGCGTGTTGCGTGCGAGTGCATGCATGAACTTTCGTCGCGACCTCGCCGGGACGTCGAGACGCCGGCGTCGAGGCCGCTCCAGCACGCTCGCGGTTGACGATCAGGATGCGTGCGAGCGAGGTGAGGTCGTCGCACGTCCAGTCCCCGGCCATGAACGACTCGCCGGCACCCACCGAGCCGCCGAAGGCGACGTCGGCGTGGAAGCGAGGGTCGATCACGTGCACGGTGCACGCTAGGTCGCACACGTCCGTCGCGCGCCCGTAGGTGGTGCGCGCAGTGTCCCTCGACAAGCGTGATGCACCCGTGCTCGATGCGGGCGAGGCGACCGCGAAGCACGCGCTCGGCCAGGCGCTCCACGTTCCGTTGCGCGATGCCGCGCGAAGGGCGGCGCGCACGAAAGGCGACGGCGCGATGGACGATCGTGATCGCGTGCTTCATGGGAAAGGCTCCGTGCCGAAGGGACGAGGAAGTCGACGCGTGGCCTTTGGCGAGGTGATCGTGCACCTTTACGCGCTTCAGCCACAGCCGCAGTGCTTGCCAGTGGATCGCTGCGATCACCCGGGCGGTCATGAACGGGAAGCGCACGAGCACGCCGGCGAGCGAGGCGGTGGTGATCGCCGTGCGGCGCAGCGCCAGCGTGGCGTCGAAGCACGCGCGAGGTCCTGCTTCCGCCGTCTCGCCGTGCAGCGCCATGTGCACCGACAGGCGCTCGCCGGGCGTGGTGAGGCGCCAACGGTAGTCGAGCGTCATTGGATGGAACGGCGAGACGTGCATCGCCTTGGCGGTGCGAGCCTCGAGCGGCACGTGCGGGCGCGTCCCGCTTCCTGGAAGCACGTAGCAATGACGCTCGCCCCACGGCGTGTTGGTCGACCTCCGCGACGACGGCCTCGAGGTGCCGGCCGTCCGCGTCGAAGCAATAGTAGAAGCTGACCGGATTGAAGACGTACCCGAAGTAGGCGAGGTGCGTGAGCAGGCGGATCGGGCCCCTCGGGTCGACGTCCCGTGCGCTCCGTCACGAGCGCGCGCACCGACTCGTCGAGCGGCACGCCGGGATCGCCGAGGTGATCGCGCCGGTCGAATCGCGCGAGCGCCGCTCTTGTCGTCGACCAGCAGCCACCTTCCGCGAAACACGACGTCGATCTCGTCGAGATCGAGATAGGCCATGAACAGCCGGTAGCGGAACGCATGCGCACGCGGCGCGTGCCGCCGGTGGTCAAGCGACCCGAGGTAGAGCGCGCTGTGCATCGTGCATTCGCTGCGAAGCGGTCGAGTGCCATTCGGGCGCTGACCACGCCGTCCTCGTGAAAGCCGTAGCGCCAGTACGCGCCGCAGTAGTGCGTTCGGCCCACCGGATCTCTCGCGTGCGGTGCACCGCTGACCTCGCCATGGCGCTGCTGCGCGGCGACTCCCGCGGGCGTGAACAGCGGGTGGTCGTAGTGGAGGCGCGCGAGCACTCGGGCAGGATCGACGTGCTCGGTCGCGTTGAGCGTGACGCAGAACGTGTGGCGAGACTCGAGCCCCTGCAGGATGTTCATGTTGTACGTGAGCGCCACGCGCCCGCGGCGAGGATCCGCCCCTGCAGCACGTGATAGTTCCACGCCGCCCAGGCGCGCCGGCGGCGCGGAAGCAGCGACGTGTCCGTGTGCAACACCGCCTCGTTTTGCTGGTAGGGCAGCGCGCCCAGCACGTCGCGCTCGGCGGGCGTGGGGTCGGCCAGGAGCCCGAGCGACTGATCGGCATGGCAGGCCAGGAATACGTGATCGAAGCGCTCGTCCGGCCGTTCGTGGGCTTTGACCAGCACGCCGTCGGCGCGCCGGCGCACGCGCTCGACCGGGCAGCCGTAGCGAATACGGTCGCGCCAGCGCGCGGTGAGCCTGTCGACGTAGCGCGCCGATCCGCCTTGCACCACGCGCCAGGTGGGCCGGTCGTTCACCGTGAGCATGCCGTGGTTGTGGAGGAAGCGCACGAAGAAGCGCGCTGGAAACGTCAACATGCGCTCCGGGTCGGTCGACCAGATGGAAGCGCCCATCGGCACTAGGTAGTCGTCGACGAACCGGCCGCGGAAGCCGTGTTCCTCGAGGTACTCGCCCAGAGTGACGTCCGGCGCATCCTGCGCGAGCAGCGCCGGCGCACGACGATGGAAGCGCAGGATCTCGGCCAGCATGCGCGAGAAATGAGGGACGTACCAGATTGCGCCGCTGCGCGAACAGGCCGTCGAGCGACGTGCCGTTGTACTCGAGTCCCCGCGCGGTCGTTGCGGACCGAGAAGCTCATCGAGGTTGGCTGCGAATCGACACCGAGCTCGTCGAGCAGCGCGATGAAGTGCGGGTACGTGCGGTCGTTGAAAACGATGAAGCCGGTGTCGATGGCGTGCGCTTCGCCGTCGACCTCGATGCGGTGCGTGTGCGTGTGCCCGCCGGCACGGGCGTCGGCCTCGAACACGGTGATCTCGTGCCCCGCGCCGTGCAGGCGATGGGCGACGACGTTGCCCGCGATCCCCGTACCGATCACCGCGACCTTCATGCGCGCGACTCCGGGCGTGTCGCGTCGCGCACCGCGGCCGGCACCGTCCTCAAGTCACGGATCAGCCCCGCCCACTCCAGCAGCCGCAACCCGTACCACGTGAGATCGAATTCCCACCAGAAGAATCCTTGGCGCGCTGCCGCGGGATAGTGATGATGGTTGTTATGCCACCCCTCGCCGAAGGTGAGGACCGCGAGCCATGCGTTGTTGCGCGATTCGTCGCGCGTCGCATAGCGGCGCCGGCCGAATCGGTGCGCGAGCGAGTTGATGCTGAAGGTCGCGTGATAGAGCGCGACGGTAGACACGCAGAACCCCCACGCGAGCAACTGGGCCCCGGAGGTCTCGAGCTGAGGCGCCCAGTGCTCCAATGCCGCGCCCAACGCCCACAGCGATGTCGCGAGCGCGAGGGGCACGAGTGCATCCCATCGATCCAGAAAGCGAAGCTCGGGGAAGCGCTCCCACGATCCCACGAGCTCGTGCCGGGGGGCGAAGTTCTCACGCGCCATGAACCATCCGACATGACTCCACGCGAAGCCATGCCGCGCCGCGGAGTGCGCGTCGCGCGGGTCGTCCGCGTGCACGTGGTGGTGGCGGTGATGCGATGCCCACCACAACGGCCCGCGTTGCGCCGCCGACGCGCCGAGCACCGCGAACACGAGCTGCGCCGCGCGCCCCGCTCGGAACGCGCGATGCGCGAAGTAGCGGTGATAGAAAGCGGTGATCGCGAACATGCGCAGCGCGTACAACGCGCCGGCGATGGCGAGAGCGGTGGCGCTGACGCCGACCCACGGCACGAGCAGGCATCCGGCGTGGATCGCCAGGAAGGGCGCCTGCCGCGGCCAGTCGATGCGGCGCGAATCGGCAACGCTGGCCCCCTGCGCGTGCGCGTCGATCCATGCCGTCATGCTGCGCAGCCAACGGGAAGGCTCGGACGTGGCCCGGAGTGCACGGGGTCGGTGCGATCCGGTATTCCCGCCGCTGCGCATGCGGTGCGTCTGTCGGTCGGGGCGCTCAGGCGCGGGGAAATCCGGGAATGAAGGCATTCGTGCGTCTCGCGTAGTCGGCGTAATCGGGGCGCCGCTGCCCGATGGTGGATTCGAGCAAAGCGACGCCGGACACTCTGAGCAGGAGCAGCGTCATCAGGAGAGGGGAGGGGATCGTCCACCATGCACCCGCCGACGCGGCCACGAGCCACAGTCCCCACCACATGCAGCACTCGCCGAAGTAGTTCGGATGGCGGGAGTAGCGCCACAAGCCTCGGTCCATCACCCGTCCTCGCTCGGCCGGATTGGCCTTGAAGCGAGCGAGCTGCGCATCGGCCACGGCCTCGTAGACGAGCCCGTACGACGCGAGCGCGAGCCCGATCGCATCCAGCGCTCCCCAGGGACGCGGACTCGACACCGCTGCCATCAGCGGCAGCGAGACGATCCACGCAAGCAGCAGCTTGCAGGCCGAAGACGAGGTAGAGGCTCTTCCAGCGGAAGTAAGGCTCGTTGTGACGGCGCATCGCCTGATAGCGAGCGTCCTCGCCGTGGCCGCGGCGACGTCACACGATGTACGCCGCGAGTCGCAGCGCCCATGCCCCGGCGACGAGGAGCACCGGTCCCGTGCGCGCCCCTGCCTGCGGCACCAGCATGGCCACTACCAGGGCGGGCACGAGCACGAGCGCGCTCCAGGCGGCGTCGACGATGCTGACGTCGCGCAATGGCTGACTGGCGACCCAGGTCGCGATTGCGAGCAGGAGGCTGGCGGCGAGTCCGACGGTGGACGCGAGCAGCCATGGCCCGTCGGGAGTCATCGCGCGACCCTGGCCATTCGACAGTGCTCACTCATCGGCGCCATGTCGCGGCCGGAACAGGTAGTGCGATACCCACCATTGCTGGCCGGCGTCGAAGGCGAAGAGCTCGGCGCACGACAGGAAGAAGAGGCGCCAGCGGGTCCACCACAGCCCCGCGTGCGCAGCGCCATACGTCTCGGCAAGGACGGGCCACACGTCGTCGCGCCGGCGGTCCAGATTGGCGAGCCACGCCTCCGAGGTTCGTGCGTAATGTGTGCCGTCCCATCGCCAGCGGCGCACGAGCTCGAGATCGTTCTGGCAGCGCAGCGCGAGGTCGTCGCTCGGCATCATGCCGCCGGAGAAGAAGTGACGTGCCATCCAGTCGTTCGCGTCCCGGCCCTCGAAAGCGTAGGGCGTGGAGCGATGGACGAACACGTGCATGAAGAAGCGGCCGTCGGCCTCGAGCCAGCGCGCGACACGGGCGAACATGGCGCGCCAGTTGCGCAGATGCTCGAACATCTCCACCGAGACGATCCGATCGAAGCGCCGCCCGGGTTCGAACTCCCCGACATGTCGCCGTCACGACCTCGCACGTTGCGCAGGCCACGCTGGGTCGCCTCGCGCTCGATGTGCCTGCGCTGCGAATGCGAGTTGGACACTGCCGTGACGCGGCTGTCCGGAAAGCGCTCGGCCATTCACAGCGTTAACGAGCCCCATCCGCACCCGAGCTCGAGGATGCGCTGACCGTCGCGAAGATCCGCGCGCTGCACGGTGGCGTCGAGCGCGGCCGCCTCGGCCTCGTCCAGCGTGCCCACGCCCGCCGGCCACCACGCACAGCTGTACTTGCGCTGTCGGCCGAGCACGTGACCGAAGAAAGCGGCCGGCACTTCGTAGTGCTGTTCGTTGGCCTTCTCCGGGACGAGCGCGATCGGCGAGGCGAGCATGCCGGAGACGAAATCCTCGGCGCGCGCGGCACCTTTCTCGGCGCCGCCGGCATCGATCTCTTCGAGGCGCGCGCGAATCAGCCGGCGTATGCCGGCTCGCACGATGGCGTCGGGAATGGCACCGCGCTCGGTGACGGCGAACGCGATGTCTGCGACCTTCGACAGGGCCAAGGGAATCTCCGTTACATTTGACTTCTTGTACGCGCCGCGGCGGACGCTGGATCAATGCGGCCCGGTGTTATGCCGCACGCTGATCCGCCGCCGGTCGCGATGCGTACAAACAAGATGGAACGCGCCCGACACCGGATGGCCGGCCCGGCCGCTCGACCGGCCCGGACCGGGACGTCCCACGTCGGCGTAGCGTCAGTGACTTCCGCCCACCGCATGCCGACGACCGACGAGCTCAACCAATGGATGCGCGCCGTGGCGACCTCGTCGGACCGGCTCGCGTTCGCCGCGCTGTTTCGTCACTTCGCGCCGCGCCTCATGAGCTACCTCCGGCGCTGCGGCTCGCCCGATGCGCAAGCCGAGGAGCTCGTGCAGGAGACCATGGTGATCCTGTGGAGGCGGGCGGTGACCTTCGATCCCGCCAAGGCCCAGCTCTCCACCTGGCTTTTCACCGTTGCCCGGAACGTGCGCATCAGTCACCTTCGACGCCTCGCGGCGGGCGAGGCGCCCGCGGCGTCCGCCGATCCCTGCGATCAGTGGGACGCCGATCTCCAGGCCGCTGACCAAGCGCTCGGCCCCCACGACCAACTGCTCGCAGCGCAGCGCGAGCGCGGCGTCCGCCGCGCCTTGTCCGTGCTCCCGGCGGACCAGGCGCGGGTTCTGCAGCTGTCGTACTTCGAGGAGCAATCGCATGCGAGGATCGCCGAGGAGCTCGGGATTCCGCTCGGTACCGTGAAGTCGCGCATTCGCCTCGCCGTGGCGCAACTGCGCCGCCTACTGGACGGTTTTGACTCATGATCATCGAACATCACCCCGCTGACGAATTCCTGGTGCGATCGCCGCCGGCAGCCTGCCGGGCGGAGAGTCGCTCCTGGTGTCCACTCATCTCGAAGGCTGCGAGCGGTGTCGCGACCGACTGCATCTGCTTCAGGCCGTCGGCGGCGTCTTGCTCGACGAGATCGAGCCCGCGACGATGGCGCCCGACGCATGGGTGCGCACGCTGGCTCGCATTGACGAGAGGGAGTCGCGCTTCGGCGGCGCCGCGCTGCCTCTGCGCGCGAAGGCAAGTCCGAGCCCGCCGCTCGCGTTGCCGGGCGGCATGACGTGGCCTTCGAGCCTTCGCGATTGCAAGGTGTCGAGATGGCATTGGATGGGGCCCGGGATGCACTTCGCTCGCCTGTCGATGCCGCACGACCCTGCCGCGGCGCTGTTCCTGCTGCGCATCGCAGAAGGCCGGCACTTGCCGCGGCACACGCACGACGGGCTCGAGCTTACGCAGGTCCTGCACGGATCGTTCGACGACGGGCGCGCTGTGTTCGGCGCGGGCGACTTCGACGCCGCCGATGCGGACGTGCATCATCAGCCGGTCGTGACCAGCGGCGGCGAGTGCGTGTGCCTCGCGCACGTCGGCGGGTCGCTGCGATTCGACGGTCGCATTGCCGCAACGATCGGCGGATGGATCGGGATGTGACGTCGTGGAGCCCGGCGCGGTCAGGGCGCGAGGCGGGCGAGGGCTGCGTACGCCGCGACGCTCGCCACCGCCGTGACGAAGGTGCCCCATGCGAGATCGGCGAGCGTCACGATCCACGGCCAATCGCGTAGCGTCGCCTGGTTGGTGAGGTCGTAAGTCGCGTAGGCGACGAGACCGAACAGCGCGCCGCGCAGAAGAGCGTCCGATGCGCCCGTCGCCGGCAGCACCACCAGCACGACCAGCCCCGCGAGGTACAACACATAGAACGCTGCGGCGGCCACCGCGTCGAAGTCCGGCCGCATGAGGTGACCGATGCTCGCGCGATACAGTCGCGATGCCATCATGGTGTGGAGCCAGATCGCGTCGAGCGCCACGAAGACGACCGCGGCGGCGAGGTAAGCACGAGGAAGCGAGTCACTGCGGAAGTACCATTACGTCAAAGCACCCGATAGCTGAAGCGGCGGCCGCCCTCGACGGTGGTGTCGAGCCCTATCCATTCGCTCCCCACGTACCAGACGTCGATCGGGTGTGTCAGCCCCGCGATGCGCAACCCGTGCGCTTGCAGGTTTTGTCCGCGAGCCTCGAGGGTCGCAGGCGGAAGGGAGGTGATCGTGACGTTCTCGAGGCGGCCCGTGGCGGGATCGAGAAGCCGGCGCTGCGACGCGAAATTGGGATTCCAGTAAGCGAAGGTCATCGGGCATCCGGTGACCTCCGACGCGCGCGACGGATCGCCGCCGGCGCGCCGCACGTCGACGGCGAGACCGGAGGCGGTCCTCGCGGCCGAGACAGATCGGTCACGATGCCGTTGTCATTGGTGTGCGCCACGCATCGACTCCATGCAGTCGCCGCGCCAGCGCTCGCTCGGCCCGGTGCTCGTAGCGGTATGCGACGAATCCCAGCGACTTCACCTCGAACCGCGCTGTGCTCTCGACCTCGCGCACTGCGTCGTCGTTGCCGGCGGCCCGCAGCACGAAGCGGTGCGTGCCGATCGGCGAGCCTTCGAGCAAGGCTGCAAACCGCCATTCGGCGATCGGGGTTGCTTCCCTCCTGGAAGGATCCGCGACGGCGAACGTAGCTAGGACCGTCGCGCCCACGAGGACGCAAGTTGCGATGGGCCGCCGCACGGAAAGCATCATGCGAGGTTGTACGCCCGAAAGGCTTCGGCAGATCACCCGCGACCCGCACGAACGCGCCGCGCGTCACGCCGGTGCGGTCTCCGCGAATGCCGCGCGCTTGCTCGAGACGCTCCGCGAGCTTGCTCAGGTTCGTGAAGTCGTGCGCGCAGTCGATGGCGGCCTTGCGGAACGCGAGATACCCGAGCGCGCAACCCGTCGCGATGTCGGCGAGCGTGTACCCCTCGCCGTTGCACCACGCGTGTCGCCGAGCTCGCGCGAAAGCGCGGCGACGCCCGCTTCACCTTCCGCGCTGGCGATCGATCCACTCCTCGCTGCGCTGGCGCGCGGGCCGCCGGCCTTCGAGCACCATCGAGATCGCCGCGTCGCAGATGCCGTCGGCAAGAGCTTCGACCGCCTCACGGCGATGCGCTGCCGGCTGGCTCGGGAATGAGGCGTGACACCGGGCTCACGGTGTCGAGGTATTCGACGATCACGCGGGAGTCGTAAAGATGCGTGCCGTCGTCGAGCACGAGCACCGGCACCTTGCCCAGCGGGCTCCATCCCAGAACCGGGATTGTCGGGCGTCCACGGCGACATCTCCGGAGCTCGTAGTCGTAGCTTCTTCTCGGCCAGCGCGATGCGCACCTTGCGCGTATAGGGGCTGGTCGTCGATGCGAGAGCGTGAGCACGAATTGCGTGAGCGAAGACGGAAAAAAAGTATAGCATCGCGAGCGCGCGCGACGGGCCCGCGGCGGCCGCGTGATAAAATTCGCTTCCTGCGTACGCGGTTCGCCCATGAGCGCCGAAGCAGCAGAACTGTTTGCGTTGACCGCGCTGTCGCCGCTCGACGGGCGCTATTCCGCCAAGGTCGAGGCGCTCTCCCCTCATTTCTCCGAATTTGGCCTCGTCCGCCATCGCGTGCGCGTCGAGCTCGCTTGGCTGGTAGCGCTTTCCGACGAGTCCGCGATCGCCGAGCTCGCGCCTTTCTCGCCGCCGACGCGGCGCGCGATCGACGACGCCATGAGTGCCTTCTCGCCCGCCGACGCCTCACGGGTCAAGGCGATCGAGCGCATCACCAACCACGACGTCAAGGCGGTCGAGTACTGGCTCAAGGAGCGCTTCGCCGGCATCGAGGAGATCGCGCGCGCCTCCGAGTTCATCCACTTCGCGTGCACGTCGGAGGACATCAACAACCTGTCGCACGGCCTCGCCCTCGCGCACGCCCGGCGCGACGTCCTGCTGCCGATGCTGCGCGACATCGCGTCGGACCTGCGCGCGATCGCGCACGACAACGCCGCGCTTCCGATGCTCTCCCGTACGCACGGCCAGGCGGCGACGCCCACGACGCTCGGCAAGGAGATGGCCAACGTCTACGCGCGCCTCGAGCGCCAGATCGTGGCGATCGAGCGTGTTCCGATCAAGGGCAAGATCAATGGCGCGGTCGGCAACTACAACGCGCACGTGGCGGCGTATCCGGACGTCGACTGGGAGCAGCTCGCCGCGCGCGTCGTCAGGGTCGCTGGGCCTCGAGCTCAATCCCTACACGACGCAGATCGAGCCGCACGACTACATGGCGGAGCTCTTCGACGCCATCGCGCGCGCGAACACCATCCTGATCGACCTCGACCGCGACGTGTGGGGCTACGTCTCGCTCGGATACTTCCGCCAGAGGGTGAAGGAAGGCGAGGTCGGCTCCTCGACGATGCCGCACAAGGTCAATCCCATCGACTTCGAGAACTCCGAAGGCAACCTCGGGCTCGCCAACGCGATGCTGCGGCACCTCGCGGAGAAGCTTCCCATCTCCCGCTTCCAGCGCGACCTCACCGACTCGACCGTGTTGCGCAACATGGGCGTTGCGCTCGGTTACTCGCTGCTCGGCTGGTCGTCGCTACGCCAGGGGCTTGCGAAGCTCACGGTCGACACGGCGCGGATCGACGCGGACCTCGATGCCAACTGGGAAGTGCTCGCGGAGCCAATCCAGACCGTCATGCGCCGCTATGGCGTGGAGCAGCCCCTACGAGAAGCTCAAGGCGCTCACCCGCGGGAAGACGGGCATGACGCGCGAGTCGCTGCACGCGTTCATCGACGGCCTTGCGATGCCCGATGACGCCAAGCAAGGGTTGAAGGCGCTCACGCCCGCCACCTACGTCGGGCTTGCGGCGGAACTCGCGAAGCGGATGTAGCGCACCCGCGCGGCGGGTGCGCTTTGTCAGAGCGGCGCGCTCCTTGAAGTACGTGACGAGCGCCGGGATCAGCGACACGATCACGATCCCGATCACGATGAAGGTGAGGTTGTCCTTCACCCACGGGATGTTGCCGAAGACGTAGCCTGCGTAGACGAGCGAGGCGATCCATGCGATGGCGCCGACCACGTTGAACGCGAAAAAGCGGCGATAGCGCATGCCGGCCACGCCGGCAAGGAACGGCGCGAACGTGCGCACGATCGGAACGAAGCGGCCCATGATGACCGTGACGCCGCCGTACTTGTCGTAGAACGCCTGCGTGCGCCGCAGGTGCGCCTGCCTGAACCAGCGCGAGTCCGGCTTATCGAAGACGCGTGGGGCCGATGTAATGGCCGATCGAGTAGTTCACCGAGTCGCCGAGCATCGCCGCCACGACCAGCAGCCCCACGAGGAAGTGGACGTTGAGGCCCGCGACCGCGACCACCGTGCCGGCGACGAACAGGATCGAGTCGCCCGGCAGAAATGGCGTACACCACCAGGCCGGTCTCCGCGAAGATGATCGCGAAGAGCAGCGCATAGAGCCACGGGCCGTACTCCGTGGCGATCGACGCGAGTGTCTGGTCGAGCGAGAGGATCGCGTAGAACAGCGCGTCAGCAAGGGACGTGCCCCAATTCAGCCACGGCGTACGTCCCGCTTTTCAGGGCAGGACCTTGTCCGCGCTGCCCGCCTTGCGCTCGGGCTTCACGAGGTCTTCGCGCGACACACCCATCCACATCACCAGCGTGGCCATGACCAGCGCCGACGAATAGATGCCGAAGCAGATGCCGATGGCGAGCGCGAGCGCGAAGTGGTGCAGGGTCTCGCCGCCGAAGAACAGGATCGACAGCACCATCATCAACGTCAGCCGTGGGTGATGATCGTGCGCGACATCGTGCTCGTGATCGCGTTGTCGATCACTGCGTGGACGCTCGCCTTGCGCAGCTTGCGGAAGTTCTCGCGGATCCGGTCGGCGATGACGACCGACTCGTTCACCGAGTAGCCCAGCACCGCGAGGATGGCGGCAAGCACCGGCGAGCGAGAACTCCCATTGGAACATTGCGAAGAAGCCGAGGATGATGATCACGTCGTGCAGGTTGGCGATGATGGCCGCGACGGCGAATCGCCATTCGAAGCGCAGCGCCAGGTACCCCACGATGCCGAACGAGACGAGAAGCAGCGCGAGCGCGCCGTTCTCGTAGAGCTCCTTGCCGACCTGCGGCCCCACGAACTCGACGCGCTGCTGCGTCACCGACGGGTCGTCCGCCTTCAGCGCGTTCATCACGCGGTCCGACAACGCCGCGCTGGACTCGTCCTTGAGCGGCAGGCGGATGAGCGCGGTGTCGGAACGTCCGAACGCCTGCGCGGAAAATTCGCCGAGGTTCAGCTTGTCGAGCGCCGCGCGCACGCGGTTGAAGTCGACCGGATGCGCATAGGCGACTTCGATGACCGTGCCGCCGCGGAAGTCGACGCCGAAGTTGAGCCCGCGCGTCGCGAGGAAGATGACTGCCAGCAGGAACGTCACGAGCGAGATCACGTTGAACGTGAGCGCGTGCCGCATGAACGGGATGTCGCGGTGGATCCTAAAGAACTCCATCTCGTGCTTTCCTATCTAGTTCCGCGCCATTACGCCTTGGTTGCCGCTGGCGGCGGCGTGCCGCCGCTTGGCTTCCACACCTGCCCGATCGAGATGCGGTCGAGCTTCTTGCGATGGCCGTAGATCATGGCCACGATGCCGCGCGACACGAACACCGCGGAGAACATCGACGTCAGGATGCCGAGGCAGTGCACGACGGCGAAACCCCTGATCGGTCCGGAACCGAAGATCAGCAGCGCCAGGCCCGCGATGAGCGTGGTGATGTTCGAGTCCAGGATCGTGCCCCACGCGCGCTCGTAACCTGCCTGCAGGGCGGCGTGGGGTGTGGCGCCCCAGCGAAGCTCTTCGCGGATGCGCTCGTTGATCAGCACGTTGGCGTCGATCGCCATGCCGAGCGTCAGCGCGATGGCCGCGATGCCGGGAAGCGTGAGGGTCGCCTGCAGCATCGACAGAATTGCGACGAGCAGCAGGAGGTTGACCGCCAGCGCGACGGTCGAGATCACGCCCATCAGCAGGTAGTACATGCAGATGAAGAGCGCCAGCACGATGAAGCCGTAGGTCACCGAGCGGAAGCCCTTGTCGATGTTCTCCGCGCCCAGCGACGGTCCGACAGTGCGCTCCTCCACGATCTCCATGGGCGCCGCGAGCGCGCCCGCACGCATCAGCAGCGCGACGTCGTTGGCCTCGCGCGTGGTCATGCGGCCGCTGATCTGCACGCGGCCGCCGCCGATCTCCTCGCGGATGACCGGCGCCGTGATGACCTCGGCCTTGCCTTTCTCGACCAGCACGATCGCCATGCGCTTGCCGACGTTCTCGCGCGTGACCTCCTTGAAGATGTTGGCGCCCGGTCCGTCGAGATTGATGTGGACGGCGGGCTCGTTGGTGCGCTGGTCGAAGCCCGGCTGCGCATCGCTGATGCGGTCGCCGGTCAGCGAGACCTGGCGACGCACGAGGAGCTTCTGGCCGTTGCGCTCGGTGAATACATCGTTGCCGATCGGGACGCTACCCGCAAGCGCCCCTTCGAGCGCGCCCGGATCCTCGTTGACGAGGCGGATCTCGAGCGAAGCGGTACGGCCGAGGATGTCCTTCGCGCGCGCCGTGTCCTGCACGCCGGGCAGCTGCACGACGACCCGCTCCGCGCCCTGCTGCTGGATGATCGGCTCGGCGACCCCGAGCTCGTTCACGCGATTGCGCAGGATCTGGATGTTCTGCGCGACGGCGTTCTCCTGCACTTTCTTGAGCGCCTCCGGCTTGAGGCTCGCGACAAGGCGAAGCTCGCCGGGGCCTGCATCGGTGTCGCGAAACGCCAGATCGGGGTAGTTCTTCTCGATGGCGACGCGTGCCTTGGTGCGCTCGGCGTCGTCGCGAAAGCGCATCACCACGTTGCCGCCTTCGCGAGAGATGCCCGAGTACTGGATCCTTTCCTTGCGCAGGAGAGAGCGGACATCGGCTGCGTAGCTGTCCTGCTTCTTGTCGAGCGCAGCCTTCATGTCCACTTGCAGCAGGAAGTGCACGCCGCCGCGCAAGTCGAGCCCGAGGTACATCGGCAAAGCGCCGAGCGACGCAAGCCAATGCGGGGACGACGACAGGAGGTTGAGCGCGACGATGTAGTTCTCGCCGAGCTTCGCCTGCAGCACGTCCCTCGCCTTGATCTGCGTGTCGGGATCCGGGAGCCGGACCTTGATGCCCGTGGGATCGAGCGCAGTGCCGCGATACGGGACGCTCGCGCCCTTGAGCGCTTCCTCGACCTGTGCGAGCACCGCGGTGTCGACCTTCACCTTCGCCGAGGACACCTGTACCGCCGGCACCTCGGGGAAGAAATTGGGCACCGTGTACAGGATGCCGACGATGAGCGCGACCGCGATGATCGCGTACTTCCAGAACGGATACCGGTTCATGACTTACAGCGCTTTGACGGTGCCCTTGGGGAGCAGTTGCGAGATGGCCGCGCGCTGCACGTTGATCTCGACGTTCGGCGCGATCTCGACGGTCGCGTACTGGTCGTTGAGTTTCGCGATCCTGCCGACGATGCCGCCGGCGGTGATCACTTCGTCGCCCTTCTGCAGGGCATCGAGCATCGCGCGCGTTTCCTTCGCGCGCTTTTGCTGGGGACGGATGAGCAGGAAATAGAAGACGACGAAGATCGCGATCATCGGCAGGAACGTCATGAGATCGGCGCCGGTCGAGCCGCCTCCTGCGGCCTGGGCGTAAGCTTCGCTGATGAACACGGGACTTCCTCCGCTTGATTCGCTGCGTGCAGGCAGGCGGTTTACCGAACTCGCGCCTGGCACGGGATTGAGTCCGCCGGCGGGATAAAAAAAACCCTTGGCGGGGAACCATCTATTCTAGCACGCGACCCCGTTCCGACCGGAACCGCGCGGCGTAGGCCGGCAACGCATCGGCTGCGACGGCCTCCCGCAGCTCGCTCATGAGCGCGTGGTAGTAGAAGAGGTTGTGGATGGTGGCAAGTCGGGCACCGAGGATCTCGTTGACCCGCTGCAGGTGGTGCAGGTACGCGCGCGAGAAATTGCGGCAGGTGTAACAGCCACAAGTTGCGTCCAGCGGGGCAGTGTCGGTGCGGTGCTTCGCGTTGCGGATCTTGACGTCGCCGAATCGCGTGAAAAGCCAGCCGTTGCGCGCGTTGCGCGTGGGGATCACGCAGTCGAACATGTCCACGCCGGCGATCACGCCCGCAACCAGGTCCTCCGGGGTGCCGACGCCCATGAGGTAGCGCGGCCGGTCGGCGGGCATCGTCGGTGCGACGGTCGCCAGCACGCGCAGCATCTCTTCCTTGGGCTCGCCCACCGACAGGCCGCCTATCGCATAGCCTGGGAACCCGATGTCGACGAGGCCCGCGAGCGACGCTTGGCGAAGGTCGTCGTGCATGCCTCCCTGGACGATGCCGAAGAGCGCGTTGCGATTGCCGAGGCGCTCGAACTCGGTGCGCGAGCGCGCCGCCCAACGCAGCGACAGTTCCATCGACGCTGCAGCATCCTCGTGCGTGGCGGGGTAGGGCGTGCACTCGTCGAACACCATCACGATGTCCGAATCGAGCGCCTGCTGGATCTGCATCGAGATCTCGGGCGTCAGGAACAGCTTGTCGCCGTTGACCGGCGACGCGAATGCGACGCCTTCCTCTAGCACGCGCCGCAGCGGCCCCAGGCTCCAGACCTGGAATCCGCCCGAGTCCGTAAGGATGGGCCGCGTCCAGCCCATGAACGCATGCAGTCCCCCGTGCGCGGCGATGACGCCGGGCCCGGGACGCAGCCACAAGTGGAACGTATTGCCGAGGACGATCTGCGCGCCGATCTCGACGAGCTCGGCCGGCGACATCGCCTTGACCGTGCCGTAGGTGCCGACGGGCATGAACACAGGCGTCTCCACGACGCCGTGGGTGAGCGTAAGGCGGCCGCGGCGGGCCGAGCCCGACGTCGCGAGGACTTCGAATTGCATCCGCGACGTCAGCGGCGGCGGGATCGGGGAATGAATGAGCGCGCCCCGAGGAGCGCGAGCAGCAGGACCGTCAGGACGACGCCCCACTGCGACAGCGTGGGAACGTTGGCAGGGTCGCCGCCCGCGTCGGCCACGTAAGGCGGAGTACAGCGCTTGGCGCCGAAGTCGAACGCGTTCTTCCAGGCGCGATGGAAGTCTCCGCCGAAGTCGGTCCCGGCCACACCCAGCACGTTGTAGTTCGGGGCCATCGCGACCTGGATGACGCACGCGATGCCGGTAATGCGAAACGCGATGGCTGGATCGGGCTCGCCGCGCGCATTGGGCTGGGCCCACCTTGCGACCACGATGGTGCCCGGCTTGGCGCTGTTGCCGCCCGCGAACTTCTGGCTGCTGAGCGCGGTGAGGTCCGCCGTGAGCGGATGCCCGATCATGGTCGACGGGTCGAGGGTGCGCGGCGCATACGGCGTGCCGGTACCGTCGGTGGTGTTGGGGTCGATCTGCTCGAGCGCGCCCCAACCGTGCGGCGAGACGCTGGGCGGCGCGTCGCTGCGATCCTGCTCGTAGAACGTGCCGAGCACGACCGCGCGACCCGTGCCGGCAAAGGCGGCGACGAGGTTGCCGACGGACGGGGCGTTCGCGTACGTCGAGTCCTCGAAAACGAGCAGGACGTCGTAGGCGCTGGTCAGCGAGCCGAGCGTTGGAATCGCAGAGCCCGTGTCGATGCCCGTGAACGTGTGACTCGGGATATGGGAGCTGAAGTCGACGGCGGTCTCGGTGGCGTACCTGTTCGTCAGGATGCCCACGCGCGCGGCGAATGCCGATGACGCCGCGAGCGCAGGCAGCGCAAGGACGAGGAGGACTGCGAGCGCGCGCACGTGTGAGGTGCGCGAAAGTCGAGGCTTCATGAAATCGCGGGTTCCGGCGGCGTTTGACCCAAGCGCGCCATTTCCGCGGAAGATTGAGTTGTCCGTAGAGTAGCGCGTTCGCAGAATCGTGCCAAGCCAACACACGACAAACGGCAATGCGGCGCCGGGTTTTGTTGCGCCTTACGGCATTGTTCAAGTCCAATGTCGGGGAACGGCGACGCTATGTGAGGCTGGTGTCGTCGTTTGGCGTCAGTGGGGTAGGATCCCCACGCTCGCGGTCCAGCAGCATCGCGTCGCCGTAACTGAAGAAACGATAGCGGGAGGCGACCGCGTGGGCGTAGGCGGCGCGGATACGGTCATACCCGGCGAACGCGCTGACGAGCATCAGGAGGGTGGAGCGCGGCAGGTGGAAGTTGGTGACCAGCCGGTCGACGACGCGGAAGCGGTAGCCCGGCGTGATGAAGAGCCTGGTGCGCGACGGTCCTTCGCGCAGAGCGCCGTCTTCGGTCGCCGCCGACTCGAGGGCGCGCAAGGTCGTCGTGCCGATCGACACCACGCGGCTCCCGCGCGCGCGGGCGCGTGCGACGTTCTCGACGGTCGCGGCCGGCAGCGTGAACCACTCCTCGTGCATGACGTGGCGCGCGAGGTCGTCGTGTTGCACCGGCTGGAATGTGCCCGCGCCGACGTGCAGCGTCACGAAGGACCGCTCGATACCGTTCCTCTCGAGCGCCGACATGATGGCCTCGTCGAAGTGCAGGCCGGCCGTCGGGGCAGCGACCGCGCCGGGATCGCGCGCGTAGATCGTCTGGTAACGCTCGCGGTCGCCAGGCTCGGCCTGACGCGCGATGTAGGGCGGTAGCGGGACTTCACCGTAGCGGTCGAGCCACGCGTGCAACGGCCCGGTGCCTTCAAACGCGAGACGATGGAAGCGGTCTTCGCGTGCGATGACGGTCGCGCGCGCGCCGTTCACGAGCTCGATATGCGACCCGACGCGCGGCGCGTGGCTGGCGCGGACCTGCGCCCATGCTTCGGCCTCGCCGACGACGCGCTCGACCAAGAGCTCGGCGCGACCGCCCGATCGACTTCGTTCCGTGAACGCGCGCCGGAATGACCTTGGTGTCGTTGAATACGACGACATCGCCGCGCGAAAGCAGCGAAGGCAGCGCCGTGAAGGCGAGGTCGCGCCGGTGATCGCCGTCGACGTGGAGAAGTCGGCTCGCCGAGCGCGTGGCCGCGGGCACCTGCGCGATGAGCTCGGGCGGAAGCGCGTAGTCGAAGTCGGACAGGCGGTGATGCATCCGGGGCGGGCGACTAGGTCCTGGACGCCGCGCTCTCGCCTTCGTTAACCCAGTCCGTGAGCAGCGTGTAGGTCACGGCGAGCACCACGGGTCCGACGAACAGCCCGACGATGCCGAAGGCGAAAAGGCCTCCCAGCACACCCGCGAAGATCAGGAGCAGCGGCAGGTCGGCGCCCTTGCGAATGAGGATCGGGCGGATGAAATTGTCCATGGTTCCGACGATGACGGTCCACACGAGGAGCGCGACGCCCCAACCGGTCTGGTCGGTCCAGAAGAGCCAGATCACGGCCGGCGCCAGCACGAGCACGGGGCCGACTTGCGCGATGCAGAGCAGGAGCACGACGCAGGTCAGAAGGCCGGCGAACGGGATGCCCGCCGCGACGAGCCCGATGCCTGCCGCCAGCGTCTGCGCAAGCGCGGTCACCACGACGCCTAGCGCCACGCCGCGAATGGCCTGACCCGCCAGGACCACCACGCCCTCGCCGCGCTTGCCCGCGAGCCGGCGGCCGAACTGGATCAGTCCTGCCCGCGCGGCTTCGCCTTGCGCGTACATGATCACGGTGATGATGACGGTGAGCAGGAACTGAACGGCGAGGATCCCCGCGCCGCCGAGCGCGTCGAGCAGCCACTGCGCCGCTGCCGACGCGTGCGGCGCAAAGCGCGCCATCAACCCTTGCCTCCCGGACGCGGCAACCTCCGACCACACCTCGACGAGCTTCGCGCCGGCCAGCGGGATCCGCGAGACCCAATCGGGTGGCGGCGGAATCGACGCCGTCGCAAGCGTGCTTCCCCACTGCTTGATCGTGTCCGCGTTGTCGACCAGCGTCTGGATCGCGAGCAACAGCGGCACGACGAACACGAGAACCATCGCGCCCGACATGATGGTGATTGCGAGAGCGCGGCTTCGCAGCCGGGCGTGCAGCTTGAGCATCAGCGGCCACGTGGCGACCGCGATCATCGCTGCCCAGACGATCGCCAGCAGGAATGGGCGCAGGATCCAGAACGACGCCGCGATCAGGACGAAGATCAAGAGCACCGAGAGAACGATGCGTGCGAGATCGCGGTTCGTGCCGCGCTCGGGGGCGGAATCGGACATGCGAACCTTTCCTGCCCGTGGGCAAAAAATGCGCGTCGGGACGCTGGTTGGCGGGAGAGGGAGCCGAATTATCGTCCGGAATGACCTCCGATGCTAGGCTTTGGCGATGGTCAAAGCTTTCGGAAATGACGATCCGCGACCCAGTTAGCAACATTGCGGCCGAGTGTTGCGCCGTGCTCGGTCGATGTGCGGAAGTGCATGCCGCCCCAGATCCGCGCGAGCGCGGACTCGCTCACGAACGCGTCGACGGACTCGTAGGAATGCGTGGTGTTCGTCACCGTGCTGTTCATGGTGAACGTCACCTTGCGCGTGCCGAAGTAACGGCCGAGCGCTTCGGACAGTCCGCCCGCGGCGCACGAGTGTGCGGCGGGGTACTCGGGATGGTTGGGCGTGGCGACGTGCGGCGTCCATGCGGCATCCGTCTCGGTCGCATCGTTGCCATCCGTGCCCGCCAGCACGATTGCGCTTGTCGGGCGCCAGAACTGATGATGGTACTTGGCCTCGAAGCACGCGATCGTGGTCGCCGTTCCTGGTGCCGGGAGGGGCACGCGAAATAGTCGTCGGAAGACCCGCGCGCTATCCGAGCAGGACTCAGGCAGCGGCGGGCGCAACCATGAACCTACTCCTTCGCTTCCAGCCGATAACCTACCCCAAGCTCGGTGATGAAGTGTCGCGGCTGTGAGGGATCGATTTCCAGTTTGTCTCTCAGTTGCTTGATGTAGATGCGCAAGTAATGCGTGTGCTCCTCGTGCGTCGGCCCCCACACCTCGCGCAGAAGCTGCTTGTGAGTAACTACCATGCCCATATGGCGCGCCAACGTTGCAATGAGCCGGAATTCAAGCGGAGTGAGGCGTATTTCGACACCGTTCCGCAACACGTTGCGCCTTTCAAGATCGATCCTTGCCGCTTCCAGCTCGACGATGTGTTGGCCGGTGCTCGGCCGGGTGGCGTGACGCAGCCCAACGCGTATCCTCGCAACGAGTTCGCTGATCCCGAAAGGCTTGGTTACATAGTCGTCAGCGCCCGCGTCGAAAGCCTCCAGCTTTCCACGCTCATGGACTCGCGCCGAGAGCACGACGATCGGCATCGGCGACCACTCGCGAATCCTGCGGATGACCGCTACGCCATCCATGTCCGGCAACCCGAGATCGACGATGGCGAGATCGGGCTTGTGGCTGGCAGCGTCGATCGTGCCGCGGCGCCCTGTCGCCGATTCGACGATCCGATATCCCTCGGCCGTGAGCGACGTCTTCAGGAAGTGTCTGATCTCCGGCTCATCCTCGACGAGCAATAGCGTTGGGTGTAGCTCAGTCATCACGAGTATCCGCCGTCGCTTCCACAGGCGGGGTCGGCGGCTCTTCGAGGGGGAGCACGAAGCGAAACGCCGTCGCCCCGCCGGAGAGGTTCTCCGCCCATGCGCGACCGCCGTGCAGCTGGACGATTGCACGGCAGATGGCCAGACCGAGACCCACGCCGCCTGTACCGCCTTCACTCTTGACGCGGGAGAACTTCGCGAATATCCGATCGACGTCCGCATGCTTCAAAGCGCCGCCAAAGTCTTCTACGGACACCAGCAACTCGCGGTCGCGGGGTTGCATGCGCAGGTTGACCACTGTCCCGGGCGGCGTGTGCTTGGCGGCGTTCTCGAGCAAGTTCGAAAGCGCTTGTTCGATCAGCCCGGCATCGACGCGAATCAAAGGCAAGTCGTCCGGAACGCTTACGATCAATCGATGCGACGCCATCCGCTCACGCAGGCGCGTGACCGCCGCATGGGCGATGTCGGATGGAGGACACCAGTCCCGCTCGATCGCCAATCCTCCCGCTTCGAGCCGGGTCATCTCGAGGATTTTCACGACACGCTCGGAGATGTCGCGCGACTGCTCATACACGCTGCGCGCCAAAGCCTGCCGCTCGCTCGCGTCAAAGCGCTCGCCGGATTCAACCAGGCTCGACGACGCACCAACGATCACCGCCAGCGGCGTTCGCAAGTCGTGGGAGATCGAGGCAAGCAGTGCGTTGCGTATTCGTTCGGTTTCCGCTTCCAGCGCCAGCGCAGCTTGCGCGCGCGCCTGCGCGCGAACGCTCCGCACGAGGTGCGAGATCGTCAGCGCCACGACCACCATGATCAGGAATGTGAACAGGTACTGCGCGTCCTCGACAGTGAAAGAACCGCGAGGTGGAACGAACAGATAGTCGAAAGTCGCGATGCACAACATGGCGGTGAGTACTGCGGCACCTCGTTCGTGCCGCAGGGCCATGAAGACAACGCCGAGCATGTAAACCATGACGACGTTGACGAGATTGAAGGGGGGAGAAAGAGCCCAGGCTATCACCGTGCAAGCCATGGCAATACTGAGCGCCCACCCATAGCCAAGCCAGCTGCGCCTTTCCAACATGCGAATACTTTAGCGCAACACCCGCGTAAAGATCCCGTTAAGAAACGAGGTTCCGCAAACTTGCGACGCGCGTGCCGGCCTAGTCTGGCGGCATGAACACACGTCAATCGGATTCGAGCGAACTGTTTCGGGAAGGCGCACGTACCGCCAAGCCCGCGACCGCGGCCTTGGCGCTACTCGCATTGGGCGTCGTGTATGGAGACATAGGAACCAGTCCTCTGTACGCGGCGAAGGAGACGTTCAATCCCGAACATGGCATCCCGCTGACGCCCGAGAACATTCTCGGAGGCGTGTCAGCGATCTTCTGGGCGCTGACGATCGTCGTTTCGCTGAAGTACGTCGTGCTCGTTCTGCGGGCGGACAATCGCGGCGAAGGTGGCATCATGGCCCTGCTTGCGCTTGCCGCGAGCGCACTGCGCGATCGCCCGAGGCTTCTCGCGATCGTTCTGCCCGTGGGGGTGTCCGGCGCGGCATTGTTCTATGGCGACGCGGTGCTGACGCCCGCGATCTCGGTGCTGTCGGCGATCGAAGGGCTGGAGGTCGGTACCAGCGCCTTCAAACCGTATGTGGTCCCGATCGCCGCCGGAGTGCTCATTGCGCTGTTCGCCTTCCAGCGGTACGGCACCGGTGTGGTTGGGATGCTCTTCGGGCCTGTCTGCCTGTTGTGGTTCGTTTCCCTGGCCACGGTCGGTATCTGGAACATCACTAAGGCGCCCGCCGTTCTGCAGGCGCTGGACCCGCGCCATGCCGTGGGATTCGCGACCAGCCACGGTTGGGCGTCATTCGTCGTACTGGGCTCGGTACTGCTTGCAATCACCGGTGCCGAGGCGCTCTACGCCGATCTCGGGCATTTCGGCAAACGCGCCATACGCGTCGCGTGGTTTGGCGTCGCGGCGCCGGCCCTGGTGCTGAACTACTTTGGTCAGGGAGCGCTCCTGATCGTGCAGCCGGACGCCATCGAGAACCCCTTTTATCGCGCTTATCCCGAATGGGCACTGTATCCCATGGTCGCCTTGGCGACCGCGGCGACGGTTATCGCATCTCAAGCAACGATTTCGGGGGCATTCTCGATGACGCAGCAAGCGATGCAGCTCGGCTACTTCCCCAGGATGAGTACGCGCCACACGTCGGCGCGGACCATGGGGCAAATCTACGTGCCCGTCGTAAATTGGCTGTTGCTGTTTGTCGTGGTCGTCGCCGTCATCGGCTTCGGCACCTCATCGCGGCTCGCCGGTGCTTACGGCGTTGCCGTCATGGGAACGATGCTCGCGACGACCTTTCTTACCTTCTTCGTGCTCCGCTTCAAGTGGCGGTACGCGCTATGGATGGTCCTTCCCGCAACCACATTGTTCATGGCAGTGGACCTCACGTTTTTTGCAGCTGCGTTACAAAAAGTCCTCGAGGGCGGATGGTTTCCGCTGGCTGTTGGCGTGCTGCTCTTTGCCGTGATGACGACCTGGCGGAGAGGGCGCGCGTTGCTGCTGGAGCGCCTGCGCGGTGGTTCCCCGCCTCTCGAGGGGTTCCTCAAAAGTCTGCTGGCTTCGCCGCCAGGGCGGGTGCCCGGAACGGCCGTATTCCTGACTTCGACACCTGACGCAACTCCCAATGCGTTGTTGCACAGCCTCAAGCACTACAAAGTTCTGCACGAGGAGAACGTCTTTCTGAACGTCGAATTCTCACCCGTCTCCCGCGTCGACGAGGGGCATCGCGTCGATTGCGCGTTCGCTAGCCGAAAGATGTTGGCGCGTGCGAGTCCGCTATGGATTCATGGACCAACCCGATGTTCCCCGGGCACTGGAACGGTGCGCGCCGTGCGGCTTGGGCCTGGAGCCGATGGAGGTTTCGTACTTTCTATCTCGAGAAAAGGTTGTCCCCGGCGAAACAAACGAGGGAATGGCGTCCTGGCGTGACCGGTTGTTCGTCGCAATGGCTCGCAACGCGGGCAGTGTCACGGACTTCTTCGCGCTGCCGACGAATCGGGTCGTGGAGCTGGGAACGCGCGTGGAAATATAGAGAGGTACGGGCGGCCGCGACCCAAGCAAACACTGGCCGCCATGCCAACACTCGCGCGCTGTACGGTGACACGCTCCAGTCGTTCACACTTCCGGCCGGCTGCTTATGGCCCGTGCTGTCCCCAATTTGCCCCTTGTGCGCCAGTGTCTTGTAACGGCTCCTTCTGCAGACTCGCAGATGGACCGGTGCAGGGCCTGCAGTTGGTCACCCTCAGTCGGGCATGCCGGCAAGGCGCAAGCCGTCGTACAAAGGTTCGAACCCCGCGAGCTCGGCAGCGGGATGCATCCACTTCCTTACGTCCGAGGTCGTCTGGATACCCGGCACCAACGCCTTGAAGTCGCTCAGGACGTCCCGCGCGCGATCCAGATGACCGAGGCGTGCCTGCGATGCCGACCAGCGTCAGTGCCACGGGGCCGTCTCTCGGACTGGCCAAACGTTCGCGACTCATCCGCGATTTCGCGCTCTGCGCCATCCGCGTGGAAAGCTCGTACTCCGCGCCCGCGTAGTAAATGGCGGCCGCTATCATCGCGTATCCCCACGAATCGCTCCACGGGCGAGCACATCATCGATCGCTCTCGCCGCGTCGCGCGGTTTGCCGAGCTTCAGCAAGTCCTGCGCTTTCATGCTCATGGCGTCGACGTTGTCTGGTTCGCGCGTGAGGACGGATTCGGCGAGGAGTAGTGACTCTTCGAACCTGCCTCGCCACAGGAGCAGGTCGGCTTTGAGGAGGAGCATCGAGGAGGAATAGGGA
The DNA here is from genome assembly GCA_963707815.1 of uncultured beta proteobacterium. GTDB lineage: Bacteria > Pseudomonadota > Gammaproteobacteria > Burkholderiales > Casimicrobiaceae > VBCG01. Next base: position 79,992 of record CAVPRK010000028.1, on the reverse strand, counting down.
TCGCTGCGCAAGGCCTTCTCCAGCGCCGCCTCGCCAATCGCCTGCTGCTCCTCGATGTTGCAGGTCAGCAGGGAGCCACCCAATCGAGCAAGGCCGCTGAGGCTGCCTGGCTCCGTAACGACCCATCTTAAGCGTGGCGTTGCCCTAGGTGCGCCACTGCACCGACGCGTTTCGCAATCGGGGTCATCCTCCCTCGATCATGCACATCCTGACCACATTGCGAGCCGCGCGCAGCCTCACCGCGGGGGTTCTGATCGGCGGGTCGATCGTGGCGACGGTGTTTGCGGTGACCGTTGCCAGCCCCAGCAGCACGCAGACCGTACTGGTCATCGCCGCGGCTACTGTCCTCGTCTTCGGATTCACGCTCCACGTGGTTGCTACCAGGCACTTCGGCGCAGCGCCCCGCGCACGTCTTGCCGGCTGAGATGGATACCACGATCGCTCGAACCGCCGACGGGGCACCTAGCGCCGTCGCAAACCACGACGAGAGTCCTGCCGGCCCTGCGTCGGATCCGACCCGGGCATCGATCCGCATTTCGGTGGATGCGCGTGGCCTCGCGCTCGGTGTTCTGGCTACGCTGGCCACGATATTCGCGGTGTCATGGGCAGAGCCTTTCCTGGTGCCGCTGTTGCTCGGCATCGTCATTGCGTACACGTTGAATCCTCTCGTCGCATGGCTGGAGGCCATCCGGATTCCGCGCGTTGCCGGCACGCTCCTCGTAATGGCCGGCGTCATCGGCGCGCTCGGGCTGGGAACGTATTCCTTGCGCGGCGAAATGCAGACCATCATCGAACAATTACCGGAAGCGGCGAGCAAGATCTCGACCGCGATTGAGCGCTTGCGCATCGGACAAGGCGACAACATCGCGAAGATCCAGAACGCGGCGGCCGAGGTGGAAAGCGCGACCACGGGTACGCCCGGCAAATCTCAACCGGCGCGCCAGCAAGCGACCCGTGTGGTCGTCGACCCGCCCACTTTCAGGCTCGGCAACTTTCTGTGGCAGGGTTCGATGGGCGCGCTCGGTGGTATGAGTCAGGCAGCGATGGTCGTCTTCCTGGTGTTCTTCCTGCTGCTGGGCGGCGATCAGTTCAAGCGGAAGCTCGTGCAACTGACGGGGCCGTCGTTGTCGAACAAGAAGGTGACGGTCCAGATATTGGACGACATCAACGCCTCGATCCAGAAGTACATGTTCATGCTGCTGACCACCAACCTGCTCGTGGCGCTGCTGACCTGGATCGCGTTCCGCTGGATAGGCCTAGAGAACGCGGGGGCCTGGGCAGTCGCTGCGGGGCTGATGCACCTTGTGCCCTACCTCGGCCCCGGCGTGACCGCTGCGGTAACGGGGATGGCGGCGTTCATGCAGTTCGACTCGCTTTCAAGTGCGTTGCTTGTGGCCGGACTTTCTCTCGCCATAGCAACTCTTGTAGGGACCTTCGTCACTACCTGGATGATCGGAAGGATCGCAGGCATGAATTCGGCTGCGATATTCATCTCCCTGCTGTTCTGGGGCTGGTTGTGGGGTGTCTGGGGCATGCTGCTCAGCGTTCCCATCATCGTCATCGCGAAGGTCGTTTCCGAGCACGTCGAGGAATTGCACCCGCTCTCGGAATTGCTCGGAGACTGACGCAGACGGAGTTTCGTGTACCGACTTTGATTTCCAGGCGACGCGTCGCGAGGATTGGAATCGTTGCGCGCGCGATGCACAACGCCGCGCCCCGCTTCTACACCGATAGTACGGATCCCGAAGCAGCGTCCGACAAAGGATGCCGCGGGAGCTCGATGGTAAAGACGCATCCGGAGCCGGGCACGTCCCGTACAGTCAGGAATCCGTCGTTGGCAGCGACGCTGCGACGGGAAATGGACAGGCCGAGCCCGAGACCGGACCGATCGGTTCCGCCTGCACGAACGGCTGGAACATCCTCTCGGGTCCCCGGGCGGCAGGCACCCACAGTGATCTTGAACATCGATCAGCACGCGATCGGCGGATGAGTACGCGTGCAGGGTTACCTCGCTCCGCGGCTTGGTGAACTTGGGCCGCGTTTCGTCGCGCCCATCGGCGCGGGATCCGAGAGACGGTCGCGTGGGGTCGCCCCTCTAATCAAACGCTTTCGCGCCCCGGTTCGGCTCGTTCCGGGGCTGAGACATGCCGTGCGCCGTTCACTTGAGGCCAGTGGCACAGGAATGTGTGTTACCGGACAGACCGACGCGGCCCGTGTCGCTATCTTGACTGCGCGCCCTTGTAGGGGCCAAGGGTCTCGTGTGTGCGCTCTCGTACAGACGAGTCCGAAACTCCGGATAAAATCTTCCAACTCATTCAGTTCCGTTGGCGATGACCTCTACGGCACCAACCATTTCTTCGCTGCTCGCTTCCGGTCTGCTGCCGCTACCGTGGTGGGGCTACATCGTCGTAGCGTTGGTGTTGACCCATATCACCATTGTTTCCGTCACGGTCTACCTGCATCGAAGCCAGGCCCATCGTGGCGTCGACCTCCATCCGGCGGTCAGCCACTTCTTCCGCTTCTGGCTATGGATCACGACGGGCACGGTGACCAAGGAATGGGTCGCCGTCCATCGCAAGCACCATGCACACGTTGAAACGAAGGAAGATCCGCACAGCCCGCAGACGCGCGGATTCGAGGAAGTTTTCTGGCAAGGCGCCGAGCTCTATCGAGCCGAGGCGAAAAATCTCGAGACCCTGGAAAAATTTGGTCATGGCACGCCACAGGACTGGATCGAGCGCAATCTCTATGCGCGCTTTTCCCTGCAGGGTTGTGGTCTGATGCTGATCGTCGATGCCGTGCTGTTCGGCCCGCTCGGCGTGACGATCTGGGCGGTACAGATGATGTGGATTCCGATTACCGCGGCCGGCATCGTCAATGGCATCGGTCATTACTGGGGCTACCGCAACTTCTCATCCAAAGACGAGAGCCGCAACATACTGCCTTGGGGCATCCTGATAGGTGGCGAAGAGCTGCACAACAACCATCACGCCTATGTCACGTCGGCGAAGCTGTCGTTACGGTGGTATGAGTTCGACTTGGGCTGGATGTACATATGCGCGCTCGCAGTGTTAGGACTCGCGACGATTCGACGAGTCGCGCCACGTCTCAAGCTCGACCGCGCCAAGCGGGAGGCCGACCTGGAAACGCTGCAATCGGTCATCACTCATCGTTACGCCGTCGCGACGAGCTATGCGCGATTCGTCAAGCAGGCATACAGAGCCGAAGTCGCTCGTCAGCGCGAGCGCGTACGTCGCGGCGAATTTACGCGAAACATGCCGAGCTTCCGGCGCTTGCGCCAATGGTTCCTGACAGAGGAGAGCGCCCTCGACGAAAGCGATCGCGCACGGCTTGCCTCGACTTTGGAGCAGAGCACTTCGCTGAAAACGCTCTATGCCATGGGGCGCGAGCTCGCCACACTTTGGGAACGTTCCACTGATTCGAGCGACGAGCTACTGGCGCGCCTGCAGGCTTGGTGTCGGCGCGCGGAGGAAAGCAATATCACTGCTTTGCAGAACTTTGCGCGCCGTCTGCGAAGCTATGCGTGAGCTGGCGCGCAGAAAGGTAACAAGCAGACAAAGTAACTGGCCGCGGTCTCCGTGTGCGGCGCCGAGTGCTCGTAGGACCTAAAGGATTCCAATGAATCGCATCATCTATATCGTCGGTCTAGTTGTCATAGTCTTGGTAGTGCTCGGGTTCCTTGGCTTTCGTTAGAGCCGCGCATTGCTCCCAAATGGACTCAACTTCGCCCAACTTGACCGGGTAACGGGACTCGCTTTCTCGCCACGACCGGCTCTGTGGGCTCAGAAGCTCCGATCCGAAGCCGGCGATGGGCAATGGCCGGCGAAGAACTTGTCGATGAGCTCGCCAAGCGTACGGCGTCGATCCGCGGTAGTCGGAACGTAGTGGCCATGGCCGAGAACCACCTCGACCTTCGCCTGAAGTTCGGCATCCGTCTTTCGCTTGAAGGTGCGCGTCCGCGGCTGCTCGCAACGTAAGCGCACCGTTTTTTGGTGCCGGGAGGGGGAATCGAACCCCCACGGTGTTGCCACCGGCGGATTTTGAGTCCGCTACGTCTACCAGTTCCGTCATCCCGGCCGGTCTGATGTCATTATCGCACGCAGATCGTAGACCCAAAGACCCCGTGAGCGTCGTCCGCAACGTGCTCTTCGTCATGTGCGACCAGCTGCGTCGCGATCACCTGTCGTGCTATGGCGGGCGCGTGCCGACGCCCAACATCGACGCGCTCGCCAAGCGCGGCGTGCGCTTCGATCACGCGTACGTGCAATCCGGCGTGTGCGGCCCGTCACGCATGTCGTTCTATACCGGCCGCTATGTGAGCTCGCACGGCGCGACCTGGAACCGCGTGCCGCTCTCGCTCGCGCAACCGACGCTCGGCGACTATCTCTCTCCCGCGGGATTGACCGTCGCGCTCGCGGGCAAGTCGCACGCGATGCGCGACGAGGCGGGCATCGCTCGCTTCGGCATCGACGAGTCGACCGGCGAAGGCAGGCGCCTCGTCGCCGACGGCTTCGTCGAGATCGATCGCTACGACGGCCATTCGCCGCCGGGACCCGAATCGGCGTATTCCGACTACCTGCGCGCGCACGGCTACGCGAGCGACGATCCGTGGTCGGACTACGTCATCGCCGCCGAGGATGGCGGTCGCGTGGTATCCGGCTGGCAGATGCGCAACGTGCACCTTCCCTCGCGTGTCGCCGAGGCGGATTCGGAAACCGCGTACATGACGAGCGTTGCGCTCGACTGGATTCGCGCGCAGGGCGAAAGGCCATGGTTGCTGCACCTTTCCTACGTCAAGCCGCATTGGCCCTACATGGCGCCGGCGCCGTATCACGCGATGTTCCGCGGGGAGAACACCGGACCCATCGTGCACGGCCCGCAGGACGCGACGGCGGCCGAGCATCCGGTGGTCGCCGCGTACCGCACGCACGACGAGTGCGTGAGCTTCGCGCGCGAAGAGGTCGCGCGTCACGTGCGTCCCGTCTACATGGGGTTGGTCGCGCAGGTCGACGCGCACATCGGCCGCTTGATCGAGGCCTTGCGCTCGTCAGGCCGGCTCGACGACACGATGATCGTGTTCACGTCGGACCACGGCGAATTCCTGGGCGACCGGGCCTTGGGCGAGAAGGAGCTCTTCTACGACGAAGTCGTTCGCGTCCCGCTGATCGTCGTCGATCCCGACCCGCGCGCAGACGGCACGCGCGGAACTGTCGACGAGCGTTTCGTCGAGGCGGTCGATCTCGTGCCGACGTTCGTCGAGGAGATCTCGAAAGGCGCGTCCCACTGCGACGGACGCTCGCTGCTTCCTCTTCTGCGCGGGGAGGCGGTGGCGTGGCGCGACGACGTGCTGTGCGAGCTCGACTACGGATTCCGTCGCGCGCGCCTGGCGCTGGGGCGCGCACCGTCGCAATGCCGCGCGGCCATGCTGCGCACCAGGGAGTGGAAGTACGTGCATTGGGAGGGCTTCCGGCCGCAGCTCTTCGATTTGACGCGCGACCCGCTGGAGCTCGCCGACCTTGGCGCTGCGTCGGCGTACGAGTCCGTGCGCCAATCGCTGCGCGAGCGGCTTCTGGACAAGCTCGCCACGCTGCGCCATCGCATCACGGTCGACGACGCCGAGATCGCCGCGCGCACGGACAACCACCGCGAGCGCGGCATTCACATCGGCATTTACTAGATGTGATTAAGGGCGAGCGCGGCGAGTGCCACGCTGCCCACGCCCGTGAGATAGACGCCCCACTGCAGCCACTTCTTGCGCGTCAGGAGCGCAATCGCCGCGAGTGCGATCGCCACCTGGATCAGCGTCATCGACTGCGCCCAGCGGTGGTGGACGTGCATCGACTGCTCCGAGCGCGCGTTCGCCTCCACGCCCGCCTTCTCGAGCTCCTCGGCCTTCTTCTGGATGTCCTTCTTCTCGTCGTTGTAGCGCTTCGCTTCCGACTTGTAGCGCTCGGCGACGTCGCCCGTCGTCAGCGTTGCGCCGAGCTCGGCCAGGTTCTGCTTGTTGCTCTTCGCCTGGTAGTAGTTCCACTGGTCCGACGCCTCGGTTTTCTTGATCGCGGCTTCGTTCTTGAACAGCAGCGCGTCGTTCTGGGTCGCGCCGCCCTGGTAGCTGATCAGCGCGCCGAGCGTCGCGAGCAGCGCGGTGGTCACGGCCATCTTGGCCGCGAAGTTGTCGCCGTGCTGTGCCTGGTGCTCGAGCTCGTGCTCGTGTGGGCCGTGAACGTGAAATCCGGCTTCCGACATGTCATTGCTCCCCTATGCGTTGGTAAGTGACGAAAGCGTAGCGCATCCCGTCGGCGTCCACGCGCGCATCGAGCGATTGCACTCGCCACTCGCGGCGGTCGAACGCCGGAAACCGCACGTCACCCTCGAAGTCGCGGTCGATTTCCGTGAGGTACATGAGGGTCGCGAGCGGAAGCGCCTCGGTGTAGAGCTCGCCGCCGCCGATGCAGAACGCGGGCGCTGGCATCGTCGATTTCGCGAGCGCTTCGCCGAGCGAGGCCGCAATGTCCGCCCCGTCGGCAAGAAACGACGGATCCCGCGTGACGATCACGTTCTGCCGGTTCTTCAGAGGGCGGCCGAGCGACTGCCAGGTCCTGCGACCCATGATCACGGTATGGCCCGACGTCAGCGCGCGGAAGTGCGCGAGGTCCTCCGGCAGCTTCCACGGAAGGGCGTTGTTCGCGCCAATGACGCCGTTGCGCGCGACCGCGGCGATGAGTGCCACCGCCCCTGATCCGACAGATGCCATAATGCGCGCGATTATAGGGGTCCGCGCGTGTATTACCCGCGTTCGTTTCTCAAGTTCATCCTGCTGGGGTTCATGCTCGTGAGCGCGCCGCTCGTGTACGCGCTGGCGGAGCTCATCCTGTCGCTCGATCGCCTCGCGACGCAGAGCCGCGCCGAGGTCCTGCAGGCTTCGCAGGCCGCGCGATCGAGCCGGCTCCTGTTCGAACAGGCGACTACCCTCGAGCGCCTCGCGCGCCAGGAGATCATCCTCGAGGACCCGGCGCTTCTCGAAGACTACGGCCGCATGCGCGCCGAGTATGGGCAGACCACGCAGCAGCTCTCGCTCCTGCCGCTCGAGCCCGCGCAGCTCGCGAGTCTCAACAAGCTGCGCGATCAGGAGGAAAAGCTCTGGAAGATGCTGAGCTCGCGCGAGCGGACGCGGGGCGTCGTGACGGAGCTCGCGGATGGCTACGCCTCGCTCGTCGAGGATACGCAGGGCATGCTGAACGCGACGACACAGCTCACGCAGCGCGCGATCGAGCGCCTGCAGGAGACCGCGGCGCAGGGCCGCGAGAAGTGGTTGTGGCTCTCGCTGGCCACCGTGGCCATCGCGCTCGCGCTTGCGCTCGTGTTCGCGGTGCTGATCGCGCGCCCGATCCGCCAGCTCGACCTCGCGATCCGCAGGATGGGTGCAGCTGATTTCAGGCAAGCCGTCCAGGTGGATGGTCCTCAGGACCTGCGCTACCTGGGCCAGCGGCTCGACTGGTTGCGCACGCGCCTGTCCGAGCTCGAGCAGCAGCAGACGCGATTCCTGCGCCACGTGTCGCACGAGCTCAAGACGCCCCTCACCGCGGTGCGCGAAGGTGCCGAGCTCCTGCGCGACAATGTCGGCGGGCGCCTGTCGCCCGAGCAGAAGGACATCGTGCGCATCGTGCGCGAGAACACGCTGTCGCTGCAGAAGCTGATCGAGGATCTTCTCGCCTATCACCAGGCGCGCGCGCTCGAGCCCGCCACGCTCGCGCCGGTCCATCTCGCTGAGATCGTGCGGCGCGTGCTGCGCGAGCAGAAGCTCGCAGCGGTGGCGCGCATGATCGACATCGATACGTCGCTTACCCCGCTCGTGGTCGTCGGCGACCACGAGAAAATCCGCACGGTGGTCGACAACCTCCTGTCGAACGCGCTCAAGTATTCGCCTCGCTCGGGCGCGATCGAGATCGCGCTTTTCGAGCAGGACGGTTTCGCCGTGCTCGACGTATCCGACCACGGCCCCGGCATCGCGCCCGAGGAGCGCGAGCGCGTATTCGACTCGTTCTACTCCGGCAAGGCGCCCGTCGACGGCAAAGTGAAGGGCTCGGGACTCGGGCTTGCGATCGCGCGCGAGTACGCGATTGCGCAATCGGGCCGCATCGAAGTGCTCGACCGCATCGATGGCCAGCGCGGGGTTCGGCTGCGCCTGTGGCTGCCGCTCTCGCTCGGCGCGCTTCCCCTCGCCGAAACGCCGCGTTCACCCGTGACAACGGGGACCGCGAAGTGACGTTCCGCCGGCTCGTCTATGCGGCAGGTGCATGCGCGTGGCTCGCCTCGTGCGCGACCGCGCCCGAGCCCGTGATGACCCTCGAGGAGCAATACGAGCCCGAGCGCGTCGAGGTGCCTTCGCCCTTCATCGAGTATCCGCCTATCGAGCCCGTGGAGCCGCCGATTGTCGCGTCAGCCCAGCCTGCGCCGGTGCAACCGATTGCGGCGAAGCCTGCGCCCTCGCCCTCGCCGGAAGTGATCGCAACCGCTCCGCCTTCGATCGTCGCGGTTCCTCCTGCGGCGATTGCGCCGCAGGCACCGCCGGAAGACGTCGAGCTCATCGTGCTCATCGCGGATCTCAACCGGTACGGCAGCAGCTCGCAGGACGACGTACGGCGCGAGCTCGCCAACGTCACGCAACTCCTCACGAGGCAGCGCACGGACGCGAACCGCATTCGCCTCGCGGTCCTCTACACGCTATCGCGCGCGTCGCCGCAAGACGACCAGCGAGCGTTGCAGCTCCTCGACAATGTTTCAAGGAGCAATCCCGGATCGCCCGCCGTGAAGCAGCTCGCGTTCGTGCTGCAGGCGCAGATCGTCGGACGCGCGCGCGCCGTGCGCGACGAGCAGCAGAAGGCCGACGCGGCGCTGCAAAAGCTCGAAGCGCTGCGGCAGATGGAGCGCAGCCTGATTCGTGAGCGCGCGCGGAGCGGCGGCGGCGCTGGCGGCGGAAGCGGCGGCGGGTCTGGCGGCGGGTCTGGCGGCGGGGGCGGCGGCGGTGGTGGAAGCGGCGGAAACTAACGGATACCTATGAGCGGCGACATACTCCTGGTCGACGACGACCCAGACCTCCTGAAGCTGATCAGCCTGCGGCTGACATCGGCCGGCTATCGCGTGCGCACGGCCGAGAGCGGCGAGACCGCGCTGGCGGCGATCGCGGTGCGCAGGCCCGCGGCGGTCGTCACCGACCTGCGCATGCCTGGCATCGATGGACTGCAGCTCTTCGACGCCATCAATCGCCAGCATGCGGGCCTGCCGGTGCTGATTCTCACCGCGCACGGCACGATTCCGGACGCTGTGGCCGCGACGCAACGCGGCCTGTTCGGCTACCTCACCAAGCCATTCGACAGCCAGGAGCTGCTGCAGAAGGTCGCGTCGGCGATCAAGCTGTCCGGCGGCGACCCCGGCCGCAGTGCGTCGCAGGAAGAGTGGCGCGAGGGCATCATCACCCGAAGCCCGGTGATGGAAGACCTGCTGCGCCAGTCCAAGCTCGTCGCCGACTCCGACGCGAGCATCCTGATCCACGGCGAGTCGGGGACCGGCAAGGAGCTCCTGGCGCGGGCGATCCACCGCGCAAGCCCCCGCCGCGACAAGCCCTTCGTCGCCGTCAACTGCGGCGCGATTCCAGCCGATCTTCTCGAGTCCGAGCTGTTCGGTCACGCGCGCGGCGCGTTCACCGGTGCCGTGCAGGCGCACAAGGGTCTCTTCCAGGCCGCCGACGGCGGCACGCTGCTGCTGGACGAGATCGGCGACATGCCGCTGCCGCTGCAGGTGAAGCTCTTGCGCGTGCTGCAGGAAGGCGAGGTGCGGCCGGTCGGCTCGACGCAGGCGATCCCGGTCGACGTGCGCGTGATCTCGGCGACCCACCGCGACCTCGATGCGCAAAAGGAGTCAGGCCAGTTCCGCGAGGATCTGTATTACCGGCTCAATGTGGTCTCCCTTCGGCTGCCCACGCTTGCCGAGCGGCGCGAGGACATTCCCGCTGCTTGGCGCGCACTTCCTGCGGCGGCTCGCGGAGCGCTACCGCAAGCCCGTCCCATCGCTTGCGCCGGATGCGATGGCGCTGCTCGTCGCGGCCCCCTGGCCCGGCAACGTGCGCCAGCTCCTGAACCTGCTCGAGCAGGCCATGGCGCTGACGACGACGTCGGTGATTCCCGCGTCGCTCGTGCAGAACGCGCTCAAGGAGGACGCTGCGGCGCTCATCCCGTTCGAAGAGGCGCGCAAGACGTTCGAGCGCGACTACCTCGTGCGGCTCCTCAAGATCACGGGCGGCAACGTCACGCAGGCGGCGCAGCTCGCCAAGCGTAACCGCACCGAGTTCTACAAGCTCCTGCAGCGGCATCGCCTCGAGCCTGCGATGTTCAAGGAGCCGAAAGCGTAGGCATTCAGCGGCGCTCTCCGGCCCGCAGCGTCGTAATACCGCCGTGCGGCGGCGGCAGCGTTCCATCCTGTGGTCTGCAAACGCTCACTTCGCTCGATTTGGGGTGTCGTGGCGCGGCGACAATTTTTCGTCCATGCAATCAGACGCTTAATGCTATTGTCATGAACGGCGTCGGGGCGTTGCGACAGTTTCGCGCATTCGCGCGCCCGTCGGCGGAACAACGGTCTCGCGCGTTGTGTTTATCCTGACGCAGGGCCGCATCGCAGACAGTCAAAACGCATGACTTTGCAATCCGGCACATGTTTTGCTTTTTGCTAATCAAGCAATCAAGGAAGCGAAACGAGGTGGACGATGGATTCGCTAGCCCCCGAACTCTCGAAAGTCTGGCTCGCCGACAAGGATGGCGTGCAAGCGGACGCGTACCGCACGGCGACCGACGAGGACGCGGGCAGGCTGACAGCGGCGCTCGAAGCGCTCGCTAACGTCGTCACCGCGGCGCGCAGCATCGTCTAACGAGTCTCTCCACCGGAGCGGTACTGGCTCCGGACCCCGCGAAGTGGGTCAATGCTTCGGTCATCGGAATCCCCCTTGCCCGCTACATTCCTCCCGGCGGGCTTTTTTTTGCCTGTTCACCGCTAACCGCGAGCCGCCGCCGCGGGCATCTACAATCCCCCCATCATCGGGAGGGAGCGTCATGGGCCGCATGTTGAAGCTTTCGCCGGCGCCGGGGATCGAAATCTCCGCGTATCGCGCCGATCCGCAGGGCACGCCGCGCGGCGGCCTCGTCGTCATCCAGGAGATCTTCGGCGTCAACAGCCACATCCGGAGCTGTCTGCGACGGCTACGCGGCCGACGGCTATCTCGCCGTTGCGCCGGCGCTGTTCGATCGCATCGAGCAAGGGGTCGACATCGGCTACACGCCGCCGACGACATCGCGCGCGGCCGCGAGCTGCGCGGCAAGGCCGACGCAGAGCTGGCGCTTGCAGGACATCGCCGCGGCGCGCGACGTCGCCACGGAAGCGGGCAAGGTCGGCGTCGATCGGCTACTGCTGGGGCGGCTATCTCACGTGGCTGTCGGCCGCGCGCGTTTCCGGATTCGGCGTGCGCGATCTGCTATTACGGCGGCGGCATGCACGAGGCGGTGGGCGAGCAGCCGAAGATGTCCAGTGCTCGGCGCACTTCGGCGAAAAGGACTCGATGATTCCGGTCGAGGGCGTCGAAGAGCTCGCCGCGGCGCACCCGTCGGCTCGACGTGCATTTGTACCCCGCCGATCACGGCTTCAACTGCGACCAGCGCGGATCGTATGACGCCGCCGTCCGCGAAGACCGCGCGCGAGCGCTCGCTCGCATTCCTGCGCAAGTACGTGGGCTAGACCGCGCACCGCCCCGGGCCTTGAGCGCCGGGTGGCTCTTGTAGCCCGCGATCTCGATGTCGTCGTACGTGTAGTCGAAGAGCGTGGGCGGCTTGCGCTTGAGCACGAGGCGCGGCAGCGGATAGGGCTCGCGCGCGAGCTGCGTGTCGACCTGCTCGAGGTGATTGAGGTAGAGGTGGCAATCGCCGCCGACCCACACGAAGTCGCCGACGCCGAGGTCGCACTGCTGCGCGACCATGTGCGTCAGCAGCGCGTACGACGCGATGTTGAACGGCACGCCGAGGAAGATGTCCGCGCTGCGCTGGTAGAGCTGGCAGGACAGGCGGCCTTCCGCCACGTAGAACTGGAAGAACGCGTGGCAGGGCGGCAGCTTCATGCGCGGGATGTCGCCCACGTTCCACGCCGACACGATGAGCCGGCGCGAATCGGGATTGCGTCTGATCTCCGCGACGACGCTGCGCGAGCTGGTCGATGTGCCTGCCGTCGGGCGCCGGCCACGAGCGCCACTGGTAGCCGTAGACGGGACCGAGATCGCCGTTCGCGTCGGCCCACTCGTCCCAGATCGTGACGCCGTTCTCCTTGAGATAGGCGATGTTCGTCTCGCCGCGCAGGAACCACAGGAGCTCGTGCACGATCGATTTCGTGTGCACCTTCTTGGTCGTGAGCAGCGGGAACCCCTCGCGAAGGTCGAAGCGCATCTGGTAGCCGAACACCGACAGCGTGCCGGTGCCGGTGCGGTCGTCCTTGCGCGCGCCGTGGTCGCGCACGTGGCGCATGAAGTCGAGGTAGGTCTGCATGCGGCGATTGTAGCGCCGCTTCCGTCCGTCGCCTCGCGGCGGCCATGCCTTGACACCGCAGGCGCATTACAGCTCAATATAACTACGAGACTAGTTTTTTAGTTATATAACGACATGCGCAGAGCTACGCCCGCGCGATTCCCCGCGCCTGGCGCCACACGGCCGGCTCTTCGTGGCGCTGGGCGACGCGCACCGGCAGCGCATCCTGCTCATGTTCGAGCCGGGCGAGGAGCTCACCGTCGGCCAGATCGTCGGCGCGTCCACGCTGTCGCGCACCGCTGTCGCCCACCACCTGAAGGTCCTGCGCGAAGCGGCGTCCTGCACGCGCAGAAGGTGGGCAAGGAGGTCTGGTACCGCACCGATCCGGAAGCCGTGCGCGACGCGCTGACCGCCGTCCTGGATTACCTGGCGGACATGTGATGACCACTCTCGTCAATAATGCGAGCGGTCCCTCATCCGAGCCGCCTGCCATGGCCACGCAAAACCAATTCGCAGCTTCTGCGTCAGCGCCGCTTCGCGCCGTTCTTCTGGACGCAGTTCCTGGGCGCCGCCAACGACAACATCTACAAGAACGCGCTCGTCATCTTCGTCGCGTACCACGCGGCAGCGAGCGCGGCGTTCGACGCCAACACGCTCGTCAACCTCGCCGCCGGCCTCTTCATCCTGCCGTTCGTGCTGCTGTCGGCGACCGCGGGGCAGCTCGCCGACAAGTTCGAGAAGTCGCGCCTCATCCGCTTCGTCAAGCTCCTCGAGATCGCGATCATGGTGATCGGTACCGTCGGCTTCTGCGTGCACAACCTGCTGCTTCTGTTCGCGGCACTGCTGCTGATGGGCGTGCATTCGACGCTGTTCGGGCCGGTGAAGTACGCGATCCTTCCGCAGACGCTGCGCCCCGAGGAGCTGGTCGGCGGCAACGGCTTGGTCGAGATGGGAACGTTCGTCGCGATTCTGCTCGGCACCATCGCGGGCGGCGTGCTGGTCGCGATCCCCGGCGTCGGACCGGTGCTCGCCGGCGTGGCGGCCATCGCGGTCGCCATCGCGGGCTGGCTCGTGAGCCGCGCGATTCCCGTCACGCCGGCGGTCGCGCCGGATCTCGTGCATCAACTGGAATCCGTGTCACCGAGACCTGGAAGAACCTGCGCTTCGCCTACGGCAATCGCGTCGTGTGGCTGTCGATGCTCGGCATCTCGTGGTTCTGGTTCTACGGCGCGACCTTCCTCACGCAGTTTCCCAATTTCGCCAAGGACGTCCTGGGCGGCGACGAGCACGTCGTCACGTTCCTGCTCGCGCTCTTCTCGGTCGGCATCGGCGTCGGCTCGCTCCTGTGCGAGCGCCTGTCGGGACACAAGGTGGAGATCGGCCTGGTGCCGTTCGGCTCGATCGGTCTCACCGTGTTCGCGATCGACCTGTGGTTCGCGACGCCGCGACATGCACGCGGCCGGCGCTTGCCGGCGATCGGGCAGTTCCTGCGACAGCCCGGGCACTTGCGCGTCGTGGCCGACCTCATGCTGATCGGGCTCTTCGGCGGCTTCTACATCGTGCCGCTGTACGCGCTGATCCAGGAGCGCTCCGAGCCCGCGTACCGCTCGCGCATCATCGCCGCCAACAACATCCTGAACGCGATCTTCATGGTCGCCTCGGCCGGTCTTGCGATCGCGCTGCTCGGCGCCGGGCTGTCGATTCCGTACCTGTTCCTCGTCACCGGCGATCCTCAACGCCGTCGTGGCGCTCTTCATCTACAAGCTGGTGCCCGAGTTCCTGATGCGCTTCCTCGCGTGGATCCTGATCCACACGATGTACCGCGTGAAGCAAGGAAGGGCTCGACAACGTGCCCGAGACGGGACCTGCATCGTCGTGTGCAACCACGTGAGCTACGTCGACGCGCATCGTCATCGCCGCGTGCGTGCGTCGTCCGATCCGGTTCGTCATGGACCACCGGATCTTCCGCGTCCCGTTGCTCAACTGGCTGTTCCGCACGATGCAGGCGATTCCGGTCGCGCTCGGCGCGCGAGGACGCGGCGCTCAAGGAGCAGGCCTTCGAGGACGCCGCCGCAGCGCTGCGCGCGGGCGAGGTCGTCGGCATCTTTCCCGAGGGGACGCTCACGGCGGACGGCGAGATCGGCTCGTTCCGCCCCGGCGTCGAGCGCATGGTGCAGGAGACGCCGGTGCCCGTCGTGCCGATGGCGCTGCGCGGCCTGTGGGGAAGCTTCTTCAGCCGCTCGGCCGACGGCAAGGCGATGCGCCGCTGGCGCGGCATGTTCTCGCGCATCGCGATCGTTGCGGCGCCGCCGGTGCCGGCCGAGCACGTGAACCTCGCGGCGCTGCACGACCAGGTGCTTGCGATGCGCGGCGACGCACGCTGACACGCAAGGACATTGCGATGGTGATCGCGCTCGGTATCGTCATCGGCTTCATCCTGGGCGCGCTGGCGCTCGGATGGGGCGGCGGCATCGCGGGCGCGCTTCACCGGATTCATCGTGGCGCTCGCGTGGCGCTCGCGCAATCGCGGCGCAGCGCCGCGGCGACGGCGACGTCCGAGCGACGGCATCCAAGCGTGCGCCCGACGCCGTTGCCGCGATTTCGCGACGCGCACGCCGATCGACGAGCGCGCTTGCGGCGCATCGAACGCCGCCTGGAACGCGCTCGAAGGCGGCGCGCGCGGTCGACACGCCGGCCCATTGCAGAGCCGCCGACCGAGCGCACGGCGTCGCGGCCTGCGCCCGCGCGATGCCCGATATGCCCGACGCTCGAACGGCTCGTGCGAACGCCGGAAGGGACGCTCGAGCCGGTCGCGCCGAAGGCGCCAGGTGCCCGTTGCGCCGACGGTACCGGAGCGCGCCGCAACGCTTGCGGCGCCGCATCGCGGATCGACGCGCCGGCCGTGCCGCGCCGACGCCGAATCCGCTTGTGGGCGTGGTTCACCGGCGGCAACGTGCTGACGCGCATCGGGGTCGTCGTGCTGTTCTTCGGCGTCGGCTTCCTGCTCAAGTACCTCGCCGAGATCATCGACATTCCGATCGAGGTCAAGCTCGCTGGCGGTCGCGCTCGTGGGCGCGGTGCTCGTGCGCTCTGGGCGCGCGGCTCGCGCGCACGCGGCCCGGCTACGGCGCTGTCGCTCGAAGGTGCCGGCGCGGGCATCCTGTACCTCACGACGTTCGCGGCGTTCCGGCTGTACGACGTGCTGCCGCCGCGATGCCTGCATTCGTGCTGCTCATCGCGATCGCCGCGCTGACGGTGCGGCTCGCCGTGCGCGCAGATTCGCAGCCGCTCGCCGGACTCGCGATCGCCGGCGGCTTTCTCGCGCCGTTCCTGGTGTCGACCACGTCACCGGGCGCCCGCGCTGCTGTTCGGCTATTTCCTGGTGCTGAACGCCGCGATCCTCGCGCTCGCGCTGCGTGCGTGCGTGGCGCGCGCTCAACGTGCTCGGCTTCGTCTTCACGTTCGTGCTCGGGCTTGCTGTGGGGCGAGCGCTATCTACCGTCCCGAGCACTTCGCGACGGTCGAGCCGTTCCTCGCCGCGTTCTTCGCGTTCTACCTCGCGATCGCGATCCTGTACGCGCGAGCGCGGCGGCGCTCGAGGCCAAGGCGCCGGTCGACGCGCATCCTCGTGTTCGGCGTGCCGCTCGTCGGGCTTCGCGCTGCAGGCCGCGCTGGTGCACGACACGCGCTACGGCGTGGCATATAGCGCGCTCGCGATGGCGGCGGTCTACGGCGTGCTGCGGCTTCCGCTGCATCGGCGCCCGGAGCCCGGGCTGTCGCGTTGCTCGCGCGCGCGTTCCTCGTGCTCGCGGTATCATCCTCGCGACGGTCGCGATTCCGTTCGCGTGCCGATCCGCACTGGACGTCGGCGTGGTGGGCGCTCGAGGCCGCGGCGGTGTACTGGATCGGATGTCGGCAGCGACAGGGGCTCGCGCGCGCGTTCGCGCTGCTGCTGCAGCTCGGTGCGGCGCTGGCGTTCGCCGCCGGCGGCTTCGAGCGAGGCGAGCAGCCTCTGTTCCTCAACGCGACGTTCCTCGGCAGCGATCTGATCGCCGTGCGCCGCGCTCGCGACGGCGCTGGTCGCGGATCGGCATCGCGACGTCATCTCGTCGCGCGGAGCGCGCGCTCGTGCCCTTCCTCATGCTGTGGGGCGTGGGGTGGTGGTACGGCGCAGGCGCGCTCGAGATCGGCGCGTGCACTTGCCGGCCGCGACGCGAGGCAACGCGATTCTCGCCTACGCCGTCGGCAGCGTCGCCGCTTGCGCTGCTGCTGTCGCAAGCCGTTGCGCTGGCCGCGCTTGCGTGGTTCGGCGCGGGGCTTCTTCCGGTGATGGCCGTGGTCGCACTGGTGGACTGGGACCGGCGCGCACGCACGCTCGTCGCTTACGGCTGGGTCGTCTGGCCGCTTGCGTGGGTCCTGCACTGGTCGCGTTGCGCGCCTGCTGCACGCGGCGGACGGCCTGCGACGCGACATCCGCGCACGTCGTGTCCACGTTGTGGTTCGCGCATGCGGCGTCGGCGATCGCGCTCGTCGCGTGGGTGTGCATGGGAAGCGAGCGAATGGGTCGGCCGCCTGTTCCCCGCCGGCAGCGTGTGGGTCGCCTGCGCGGCGGCGTTGCCCGCGATCGCCTACCTTCTTCGCGGCGATCGCGGCTGCGCAGGTCGTCGCGCGTGGCCGTATGCTCGGTGTACGGCGACGCGTACGCGCGCAGCGCGGGCACCACGATCGCCGCGCTCGCTCGCGGTGTGGTTCTTGCATCGTCAACGTGATCTCGCCCGGAAGCGCCGCGCCGCTGCCGTACGTGCCGATCGCCAATCCGCTCGACCTCACGCTGATCGCGCGCGCTGGCGGCGCTCTTCGTGTGGGCGCGCGAGCACGCAGGACGTCGCCGAGCGCACGTTGTACGCGTGGTTCGGCGCCGCGTTGTTCCTGCTCGTCAATGCGATCGTGTTCCGTACGGTGCACCAATGGCTCGACGTGCCGTGGCGGCTCGCCGCGCTGCTCGCGAGCAAGCCGCTGCAGGCCGCGCTCACGCTGACGTGGACCGCCACCGCGCTTGCCGCTGATGCTCATCGCCACGCGACGTGCGCATCCGGCCGCTGTGGATGGTGGGCGCGGCGCTGCTCGCCGTGGTCGTCGTAAAGCTGTTCGTGCTCGACCTGGCGATCGCTGTCGGGACTGCCGCGCGTCGTCGCGTTCCTCGGCGTGGGCGTCGCTGCTGCTCGTGATCGGCTACCTCGCGCCGCTTCCGCCGGCGAAGGCGAGCGAAGCGACGTGAGCTGCGCTACGCGGCGAACGCCGCGCGGACGAGCGCGGCAGCACGTCGCCCGCCCTGCCGTGCAACGCGAACGTTGCCGAGGATGTGAGCGGCGTCGCGTCGGGATTGACCTCGATGACGCGCGCGCCGCTGCGCAGCGCGGCGTACGGGAGCGCCGCGGCCGGATACACCTCGGCCGACGTGCCGGCGACGAGTACACGTCGCAACGCTCGGCGGCGTCCGAGGCGGCACCCTGGGCATCTTCCGGCAAGAGCTCGTTGAACCACACGACGTCCGGGCGCAGGAACGCGTCGCAGCCTCGCAGCGAGGCGGGCTCTCGTCGCTCCACACGCGAGCGTGCACTCCGCACCCGGAGCATCGCACGCGCACGATGTTGCCGTGCAGTTCGACCAGCTTGCGGCTGCCCGCGCGGCGATGCAGGCCGTCCACGTTCTGCGTTGCGAGCAGGAAGCCGGGCACGCGCGACTCGATCTCCACGAGCGCGGTGTGCGCGGCGTTGGGGTCGACCTTCGAAATCATCGCGCGTCGTTCCGCGTACCAGTCCCACACGAGCTTCGGATTGCGCGCGAACGCTTCGGGTGTGGCGAGCTCGCGCGGGTCGTACTTCGCCCACAGTCCGGTCTGCGCATCGCGGAACGTCGGCACGCCCGATTCCGCCGACACGCCCGCGCCGGTCAGTACCGCGACGAATCGGGCATCGCGAAGTGCAGCCGCTGCCCTCTCAATGGCTTCCATAGGGCTCCTTCCACGCACGTTCTACAAGAGACGTGGCGTCGACGCTGTCGGTCGCCGCTCGGTCGCGTGGCGTCGGCCCTTCGGGTCCTGGCGCGGCTTCGCCGCGCCCGCCGCGCTTACTCGCGATGCTAAACTCGATCGCATGTCCGGCAACACGTTCGGCACCCTCTTCTCGTTCACCTCGTTCGGCGAATCGCACGGTCCGGCGATCGGCTGCGTCGTCGACGGCTGCCCGCCGGGCCTGGCGCTCGCCGAGAGCCGACATCCAGCACGAGCTCGACCGCCGCCGCCCGGGCACGTCGCGCCACGTCACGCAGCGGCGCGAGCCCGACACGGTCGAGATCCTGTCCGGCGTGTTCGAAGGCCGCACGACGGGCACGCCGATCGCGCTCCTCATCCGCAACGAGGACTCGCGCAGCAAGGACTACGCGAACATCGCCGACACGTTCCGTCCCGGCCACGCCGACTACACGTACTGGCAGAAGTACGGCATCCGCGACTATCGCGGCGGCGGCCGGCAATCGGCGCGCGAAACCGCGGTGCGCGTCGCGGCCGGCGCGATCGCGAGGAAGTGGCTGCGCGAGCGCTACGGCGTGGCGATCCGCGGCCACCTGACGCAGCTCGGCCCGAACGTCGATTCCGTTCGAGGGCTGGGAGCACGTCGACGCCAATCCGTTCTTCGTCGCCAACGCGTCGATCGTGGCCGAGCTCGAGGCGTTCATGGACCGGCTGCGCAAGTCCGGCGACTCGGCGGCGCGCGCATCGAGGTGGTCGCGAGCGGCGTGCCCGTCGGCTGGGGCGAGCCGGTCTACGGCAAGCTCGACGCCGATCTCGCGTACGCGATGATGGGCATCAACGCGGTGAAGGGTGTGGAGATCGGCGCCGGCTTCGCCGCGGTCGCGCAGCGCGGCACCGAGCACTCCGACGAGATGACGCCGCAGGGCTTCCTGTCCAACCACGCGGGCGGCATCCTCGGCGGCATCTCGACCGGCCAGGACATCGTCGTGCGCATCGCGGTCAAGCCGACGTCGTCGATTCGCCTCGACCGCCACTCGATCGACAAGGCGGGCAACCCGGTCATCGTCAACACGCACGGGCGCCACGATCCGTGCGTCGGCATTCGCGCGACGCCGATCGCCGAAGCGATGATGGCGCTCGTGCTGATGGACCACGCGTTGCGCCATCGCGCGCAGAACGCCGACGTGCGTGACGACGACGCCGCGCATCGCGGCGCAGGCGCCCGCGGAAGTCGCCGCGCAGCACTGCGCGCGGCGCGCGCCGTCGACGATCCCGATCCCGACGAAGCCTGAGCGCCTCGCGCCGTTCAGCGTCGCGTTCGATCCGTCGCGCTCGCGCGCCGCCGCGCGCGAACGTGCAGCGCGACGCGATCGCCGATGGCGCACGTGTGCCGCGGCGTCGCTCGACGATGCGTGCCCGTCGGCCGTCGGCGACGATCGCGTAGCCGCGCGTCGAGCACCGCCTGCGGGTTGAGGTGCGCGAGGTTCTGCGCGAGCGCGGTCACGCGCTCGCGCGCGCGCGCTCGATCGCGGCGAGCGCGCGCGCACGCGTCGCGCAGCGCGCGCGACGCGTCGCGCCGTGCGGCAGCGGCGCGCGCAGCTCGCGCAGGCGAGCTGCGCCGTGCCGGCCGCGTGCGCCGCGCGTCATGCCGGCTGCGCGCAGCGCGTCGAGGCGGCGCGCGAGTCGCTGCGCGTCGCGCGCTGCGCGCGAGCCGCGCCGCCGGATGCACGAGCCGCGCGCACGGCGTGGTCGAGGCGCTGCGCGCGCGTCTCGCAGCGCGTGCGCTTGCGCGTGCCGAGCGCGCGCGACGACGCGCCGCACGTGCTGCGCGCAGCGCGCGACGGTCGGGGACGACGAGCGTCGCGGCGCGCCGTCGGCGTCGGCGCGCGCACGTCGGCGACGAAATCGCAGATCGTGAAGTCGGTCTCGTGGCCGACGCCCGACACGACCGGCAGCACCGACTCGAACACCGCGCGCGCGACGATCTCCTCGTTGAACGCCCACAGATCCTCGATCGAGCCGCCGCCGCGCGCGACGATCAGCACGTCGACCTCGGCGCGCTGCGTTGGCGGTGCGGATCGCCCGCGCGATCTCGGCCGCGGCGCCCGCGCCCTGGACGGCGCGTCGGGTAGAGCGATGACGCGCAGCGCCGGCCAGCGGCGCGCGAGCGTCGTCAGCACGTCGCGCAGCGCCGCCGCGCGCGGCGACGTGACGATGCCGACGGCGCGCGGATACGCGGGCAGCGGGCGCTTGCGCTCGGCCGCGAACCAGCCGGCGGCCTCGAGCCGCGCCTTGAGCCGCGCGAATTGCTCGTACAGCGCGCCGACGCCGGCGAGGCGCACGGTGTCGACGTTGAGCTGGAACTCGCCGCGCGCCTCGTAGATCGACGGCGTGGCGCGCACCTCGACGCGCAGGCCGTCCCGCAGCGTGAACGTCGACGTGCTGCGCCTTCTGCCGGAAGAACACGCAGCGCACCTGCGCCTGCGCATCCTTGAGATTGAAATAGCAGTGGCCGGACGCGCGCGCGTGAAATCCGGAGATCTCGCCGCTGACCCAGGCGAGCGCCGAGCTGGCGCTCGAGGAGCAGCCGCGCCGAGACGACGAGCACGCGAGACCGGCACGACCGGCGGCGCAGGGCGACGCGGCGCGCTTGCGCGGTCATCCGAAGGCGGGCTGCCGCGTTCATCGAAGAGATCGGGCGTCATCACTAGTAGGGGGTCGGTTGCGGTTCGACAACGCAGGCGCAGCATGGCATTTGTCCAGGACAAACGCCGTGTCACGCGGCGGTCATCGCGACTGTCAAAAACCGCGCGCGGCCGGCGTGTCTTACGGTGCGACGGCGCGCGTGGAGTCGTCGTAAAACGTATGTATTGGAAGTAAGAATTACCGAGCAGAAATTGGGCATCGCAACGATTTTCCGTGCCCCGGCACGACTTAGCGATCGAATTTACAAGATATGCACACTACTATCCACAGGATTTGTGGACAACACGCGTCTGGCGCGGTTGCGCGACCGCCGCGGAAAGCCTTGCCTGGCGCGGGTTTCGAGGGGTGCGACGCGGTTTCCACTGCGAGTGCCGCGCGATGACGCGGCGCGGACGCGTTCGGTTAGAATGGACCGATCCACCGCTGTTGTTCATGAACAAAACCGGAATGAGTGCTGCACCGCCGCAAGTCGTCGAGCGCGAACCCGCGACGGCGCCGCGCCGCGACATCGCGCGCGGTGCGCGGCGCCGGCGCCCAATTTCCTGCGCGCCATCATCGCCGAGGACAATCGCGCACCGGCAAGTACGGCGGCCGCGTGGTCACGCGCTTTCCGCCCGAGCCCAACGGCTACCTGCACTACGGGCACGCCAAGTCGATCATCCTCAACTTCGGCCTCGCCGCCGAGAACGGCGGCACCTGCCATCTGCGCTTCGACGACACCAATCCGCTGAAGGAGGACGTCGAGTTCGAGGACGTCGATCGCCGACGTCGGTGCGCTGGCTCGGCTTCGACTGGGGCGGGCATCGCTATCACGCGTCCGACTACTACGACGAGCTCTACCGGTTCGCCGAGTGGTTCATCGAGCAGGGCCTCGCCTACGTCGACAGCCAGTCGGCGGAGGAGATGCGCGCGCTGCGCGGCACGCTGACCGAGCCCGGCACGACAGCCCGTATCGCAATCGCAGCGTCGCCGAGAACCTCGACCTCTTCCGGCGGATGAGGCGGGCGAGTTTCCCGACGGCGCGCACGTGCTGCGGCTCAAGATCGACATGGCGAGCCCGAACGTCAACATGCGCGATCCGGCGATCTACCGGATCCGCCACGCGTCGCACCATCGCACCGGCGACAAGTGGTGCATCTATCCGCTCTACGACTACACGCACTGCATCTCCGACGCGCTCGAGCGCATCACGCACTCGATCTGCACGCTCGAGTTCCAGGACCATCGGCCGCTCTACGACTGGGTGATCGAGAAGCTCGCCGAGGGCGGCATGCTCGAGCGGCCGCTGCCGCAGCAGTACGAGTTCGCGCGGCTCAACCTCACCTACGTCGTGCTGTCGAAGCGCAAGCTGATCGAGCTCGTCGAGAAGCAGCCACGTCGACGGCTGGGACGATCCGCGGATGCCGACGCTGGTCGGCGCGCGGCGGCGCGGCTTCACGCCGGAGGGCTTCCGGCTGCTTCGCCGAGCGCATCGGCGTGTCGAAGTCCGATTCGTGGATCGACATGAGCGTGCTCGAGGACTGCATGCGCGACGACCTGAACGCGCGCGCGCGAGCGGCGCATCGCGGTGCTCGATCCGGTCAAGCTCGTCATCGACAACTATCCGGAAGGGCAGAGCGAGGAATGCTTCGCGCCGAATCATCCGCAGCAGCCGGAGCTCGGCAAGCGCGCGCTGCCGTTCACGCGCGAGCTGTGGATCGAGCGCGACGACTACAGCGAGGACGCCGCCGAAGGGCTACTTCCGCCTTGCGCCGGGCGCCGAGGTGCGGCTGCGCTACGCCTACATCGTGCGCTGCATCGGGCGCCGAGAAGGACGCCGACGGCAACGTCGACGTCGTCCACTGCACCTACGATCCCGACACGCGCAGCGGCACGCCGGGCGCCGATGCGCGCAAGGTCAAGGGCAACATCCACTGGCTGTCGGCCGCGCACGCGGTGCCGGCGGAAGTGCGCCTCTACGACCGGCTCTTCGCGGTGCCGTTTCCCGGCGCGCGCAATCCGCGGGGCAGCCGCGGCGGCGCGGCGCGTCGAGGAGCCTGCGCCCGCGCGTCACGCGGTGGTCGCCGGCGACGACGACGACGACGGCGACGCCGAGCCCGTCGAGCGCAACTATCTCGACGACCTCAATCCCGAATCGAAGCGCGTGATCACGCGCGTACGTCGAGCCGGCGCTCGGCAGCGCCGCGCCGGAGAAGTCCGTTCCAGTTCGAGCGGCACGGCTACTTCGTCGCCGACCTCGCGCGACCACGCGCCCGGCAAGCCGGTGTTCAACCGCGCGGTGACGCTCAGGGATTCCTGGGCGCAGCGGTAGGCGGACGTCCGGCTGCCAGCGCGACGGATGCCGTTGCGCCGGGCCGGCGCCGGCCCGCATCCTTGCACGACGATCGTCAGTCCTGGCGCGCTTCGCTAAGATGCGCGCCGCGCCACCGCATCGCGAGGTCAACGCCATGAAACGCATCGTCCTGTTCCTCGCGACCAACCTCGCGGTCATGCTGGTGCTGTCGGTCGTGCTCAAGCTGCTCGGCCTCGACCGGCGCGATGTACGCGCAGACGCGGCATGTCCTACGGCGGCCTGCTCGTGTTCTCGGCGGTCGTCGGCTTCACCGGCGCGATCATCTCGCTCCTGATGTCGAAGCCGATGGCCAAGTGGTCGACCGGCGCGCACGTGATCGAGCAGCCGGCGAACGAGCCCGAGGCGTGGCTCGTCGAGACCGTGCGCAGGCTCGCGCACGAAGGCCGGCATCGGCATGCCCGAAGTCGCGATCTACGAAGGCGAGCCCAACGCGTTCGCCACCGGCGCGTTCAAGAATTCGGCGCTCGTCGCCGTGTCGACCGGCCTCCTGCAGTCGATGAACAAGGAGGAGGTCGAGGCGGTGCTCGGCCACGAGATCGCGCACGTCGCCAACGGCGACATGGTGACGCTGACGCTGATCCAGGGCGTGGTCAACACGTTCGTCGTCTTCCTCGCGCGCATCATCGGCTCGATCGTCGACAAGCGCCGTGTTCCAGCCGAGCGCGGCAACGGGCCCGGCTACTTCATCACCGTGATCGTCGCTGCAGATCGTGCTCGGCATCCTCGCGTCGATGATCGTCGCGTGGTTCTCGCGCCGGCGCGAGTTCCGCGCCGACGCGGGCTCGGCGCAAGTACCTCGGCATCGCCGTCGCCGATGGTGAACGCGCTGCGCCGCCTGGGCGGGCTCGAGCCCGGCGAGCTGCCGAAGGCGATGAGCGGCTTCGGCATCACCGACAAGGCGGCGTCATGGCGCTCTTCGCGACGCACCCGCCGATCGAAGAGCGCATCGCGGCGCTGCAGAGCCGCCGCTGATGACCATGTTCAAGATCGAGTGCGAGGACGACAAGGGCATCTGGAGCGACGTCTGCGGGGATGACGGCAAGATCCTCATGTTCGAGACGGAAGACGCGGCGCGCGCCGCGCTGGCGGAGCGCTATCCGGTGCTGGTGCAGATGGAGAAGTACGCCGGCGGCAAGCGCACGCGCGTGATCCGCATCCTCGAGGACGACGACGACTGGCCGAAGAAATCATGATCGAGCTCTACACCGCGAAGTCGTCCAACGGCCAGCGCGCGGCCATCATGCTCGAGGAATGCGGGTTGCCGTACCGCGTCCACAAGCTCGAGCTGATGAAGGGCGAGCAGCGGACGCCGCGAATTCCTGGAGATCAATCCGGCCGGCGCGATTCCCGTCGATCGTCGATCCGGACGGGCCCGGGCGGCGCGCCGCTCACGCTCGCGCAGTCCGGCGCGATCGCTCGTCTACGCCGCCGAGAAGACGGGCCAGTTCCTGCCGCGCGATCCGCGCGCGGCGCGCGCTCGCGCTGCAGTGGCTGATGTATGGCGTCGACCGACCGCGTCCGCGTCGATGATGGTGTTCTTCGAGTCGGTCGCTGCTTCGCCGGAGAAGTGCCGGCCGAACCTCGCGTTCTGCGAAGAGCGCACGCTGCGATATCTTCCGCGTGGCCGACGCGCGGCTCGCGGACCGCGAGTGGCTGGCCGACGAGCTCTCGATCGCCGACTTCGCGCTCTATCCGCTTGCCGTCGTGCGCCGTCCGGCTGATCGACGCGCGCCGGCGACCTGCCGCAACCTCACGCGGTGGATGGCATGCCATCGGCGGCGCGAGCCGGCGTTGCGCGCGGCGATGAGCGCGGCGGCGTAGCCAAAGAGAAACGGCCGGCGCGGCGTTCCCGCATGCACCGGCCGTTCGATCTTCGCCGCGGGCCGAAAGCGGCGCGCCCGCGATGCGTATTACTTCAGATGATTCGAGACGAGCTTCGTCATCTCGAACATCGACACCTTGCCCTTGCCGCCGAACACGGCCTTGAGCTTTTCGTCCGCGTTGATGAGACGCCGGTTGATCGCGTCCTGCAGCTTGTTCTTCTTGATGTAGTCCCAGATCTTCTTGGTCACTTCGGTGCGCGGCATCGGGCTGTTGCCGATGACGGCGGCGAGGACCGCCGACGGCGTCATCGCCTTCATGAACGCGGCGTTGGGCTTGCGCTTCGCGGCGGGTCTTCTTCGCGGCGGCTTTCTTCGCGGCCGGTTTCTTCGCCGGTGCACTTTTTCGCGGCGGGCTTCTTTGCGGCGGGTTTCTTTGCGGCCGATTTCTTCGCGGCGGGTTTCTTCGCGGCGGTCTTCTTGGCAGCTTTCTTGGCAGTAGCCATGTTCTCCTTCCTGTCGTTTGTAGCGAACGGACTATTCGCCGATCGGACTGGAACACTCCCTCCTGTCGCGGGCAACGTTCCATCGCGGCCGACTATACCGCATTTTCACAGTGAGGGAAGGCGTTTTCAGAGGGAAAAACGCGCGATTGCGCACGACTGTTGCGCGCCGCGTACGCGTGCGGCATGCCCGGGACCAAGGCGCCCGCAGGCTGCCGTGCCGTAGAATCACGACGACGTGCCTCGCGCCGTCCCGCATTCATGCCCGACCCGCTCGCTCTCGCAGGCCTTCGCACCGAATACAAGCGCGCGTCGCTCGACGAGCGCGACGTCGCGCCCGATCCGTTCGCGCAGTTCGGGCGCTGGTTCGCCGAGGCACAGGCTGCGCAAGTTCCCGAGCCCAACGCCATGTCGCTGTGCACCGTCGACGCGCACGGGCGGCCGTCGGCCAGGATCGTGCTCCTCAAGGAAGTCGACGCGCGCGGGTTCGCTTTCTACACCAATCGGGACAGCCGGAAGGGCCGCGAGCTGGCCGCGCATCCGCAAGCGGCGCTGCTCTTCTTCTGGGCCGACCTCGAGCGCCAGGTGCGTATCGAAGGCGGTGTCGAAGACGTCGACGCCTCGATCGCCGATGCGTACTTCAGCCAGCGTCCGCGTGGTTCGCGCATCGGGGCCTGGGCTTCTCCGCAGAGCGAGACGTTGCCGGATCGCGCGGCGCTGGAGCTGCGCTTTGCCGACGCGGATCGCCGCTTTGCCGGCGAAGAGGTCCCGCGGCCGCCGCACTGGGGAGGCTATCGCGTCGTGCCGACCATGTTCGAGTTCTGGCAGGGCCGCCCTTCGCGGCTTCACGATCGCATCGCCTACGTGCAGGATGATTCCGGGTGGCGCACCCGGCGGCTCGCGCCGTGACGCGCGACTTCGGACGCAATCCGACGCTCGCGGCGCTCGTTACGCTCGGCACGATCAATCACGTCGTGCTGTCGGGGAGTCGCGTCACGATCACGTTGCAAGCGCTGCGAGAGGGCGCATCGACGGCCACGGTCGGCGTCATCCTCGCTCTATTCGCGCTGCTGCCGATGCTTTGCGCGGTGGCTGCGGGCCGCCTGTCGGACCGCATCGGCATTCGCAAGCCCATGCTCGGCGCGTCGATCGGGCTCGTGGCTGGCACATTGCTGCCTCTCGTCTTCACCGGGCTGCCGGTGCTGTTCGCGAGCGCATGCGTCATCGGCCTGTCGTTCATGTTCGGGCAGGTCGCCGCGCAAAACGGCACCGGCGAGCTCGGCCCGCCGTCGGAGCGCGCGAAGAACTTCAGCCTCCTCGCGCTCGGCTACTCGATCTCGGGCTTCCTCGGGCCGCTCCTCGCCGGATTCACGATCGATCACGGAGGGTTTCTGGTCGCCTTCGGCCTCCTCGCCGCGCTCCCGCTGGTGCCGATCTTCGTGCTCGGCCGCGGCATGCTGAACCTGCCGGGACCGCATCCCGCGCACGCGCGCAACGTCGGTGGCGGTGCGCTCGAGCTCCTCATGCATCCGCACCTGCGCCGCGTGTTCGTGATCAACGTGCTTCTCGCCATGGCCTGGGACCTTCACCCGATCGTCATCCCGGTCTACGGCGACCAGATCGGCCTGTCGGCGTCCGCCATCGGGCTCATCCTCGCGTCGTTCGGCGCCGCCACCTTCGTCGTGCGGCTGGCCATGCCGTGGATCGTCCGCCGCGCGAACGAGCACCAGGTGCTCACGCTCTCGCTGATCATCGCCGGCGCGGTGTACTTCGTGTTTCCGTTCTCGCATTCGGCGCCGACGCTCATGACGCTCTCGTTCTGCCTAGGGCTCGGCCTGGGAATGAGCCAGCCGATGGTGATGTCGCTCCTGCACACACACGCGCCGCCGGGCCGCATGGGCGAGGCCGCCGGGGTGCGCATGACGCTGGTGCAGGCGATGGCGGTGACGGTGCCGCTTACGTTCGGCGCCCTCGGCGCGACCGTGGGCTTGACGCCGGTGTTCTGGTCCGTGGGGTTGTGCCTCGCGGCGGGCGGCGCGCTGAGCCGCCGGAAGTAGGCATAATTTCGGATACTTTCGTCGCGGTTTCCCGCATGCCCTTCGTAGGTCCCATCACGCTCGCGCGCCGCGTAAATCGGCGCCTGAACGGCGTCGGCTGGACGCGCGCCGCGGGCGGCCTCGCGTTCACGACGCTGCTCGGCATCGTGCCGCTCGCCACCGTCGCGTTCGCCTTCGTGGCGCAGTTCCCGATCTTCCAGGACTTCCTGCGCGTCCTCGAGATCTTCCTCCTTCGCTATACCCTCCCGGAGATGGCGTCCACGGTCGTGCAAACGTACGTCGTCGGGCTCGCGCAGCAGGCCGCGAGTCTCAAGGGCGTCTGGATCCTGTTCGTGATCGTGACAGCCGCGCTGGTCGTCGACTCGGTCGAGACGGAGATCAACGAGATCTGGCGCATTACGAAGCGGCGCCCGATCATCCGCCGCGTGATCCTCTACACGATCGGCGTCACGGCGGGGCCCGCCCTGCTCGGCGGTGCGATCATGCTCATCCGCTGGATCATCACCGAGACGGTGTCGCCGCTCTCGCTCGCGAAGGGCGTCCAGACCGAGCTGCTGCACATCGTGACGTTCGTCCTCACGGTCGTCGGCTTCACGCTGCTGTACGTGATCGCGCCGGCGCGCCCCGTGAAATGGCGCCACGGGTTCATCGGCGGGCTGCTGGCCGCAGCGGCGTTCGAGATCACACGCGCCGGATTCACGTGGTACGTCGCGAACTCGCCGACCTACGAGATCCTCTACGGCGCGCTGGCCGCGGTTCCGATCTTCATGCTGTGGGTGTTCGTCTTCTGGATGATCGTGCTGGCGGGTGCGGCCGTCACTGCGTCGATCGCGGAGAGCGAGTAGCAGGGCTGACGGCCATGCTACATTCCGCACACCTTTCGCCTCCGGGAGCAGCACAAACGTGTGGTCCATCATCCAGGCCGCGGGCTGGCCGATCTGGCCGCTCATCATCGCGTCCATCATCGCGCTCGCGCTGATCTTCGAGCGCCTCTGGTCCCTCCGTACCTCGGTCGTCGCGCCGCCCGCCATGGTCGATCGTGTGCTCGCCGAGTTTCGCGAGTCGGGCGCCACGCCCGAGCTGCTCGCCAAGACGGCCTCGCAGGGTCCGCTCGGCCGCATCCTCGCGGCGGGACTCGCCAACGTGAAGGCGCCGCGGCCCGTGATGAAGGAGGCCATCGAGGAGGTCGGCCGCGTGGTCACGCACGACCTCGAGCGCTTCCTCACCTCGCTCGGCACCATCGCGGTCGCGGCGCCGCTCCTCGGCCTGCTCGGGACGGTCATCGGCATGATCGAGATCTTCGGCTCGCAGACGACCGCCAGCTCGAACCCCATCCAGCTCGCGCACGGCATCTCGATCGCGCTCTACAACACGGCGATGGGCATCATCGTGGCCGTCCCTGCGCTCATCTTCTATCGCCACTTCCGCGCCAAGGTCGACGAGCTCGTGGTCGAGATGGAGCAGCAGGCGATCAAGCTCGTCGATTTCGCGCACGGGGAACGCAAATGACGACCCCCACGCTTCGCTCCGCTCGCTGCCCCCTGAGGGGAGGCGTGTCACTGGCTTGTGGCCGCCCGGCGACACTGACATGAATCTACGGGGCACGCGTCAACGCGAGGATCCGGAGATCAACTTCATCCCGTTGATCGACGTCCTGCTCGTCATCCTGATCTTCCTCATGGTGACCACGACGTACCAGCGGGTGTCGGAACTGCAGATCACCCTGCCCGAGGCCGAGGCGGATCCCGCCAAGCAGCGGCCGAAGGAAGTCAACATCGGCATCGACGCGCAGGGCCGTTACGTCGTCGACAAGAACGTCTTCACGTTCTCGACGGTCCCGGCGCTCGCGGAGATGCTGCGACGCGCGGCCGGCGATGCGAAGGACCCGGTCATCATCATCAACGCCGACGCCAACGCCACGCATCAGTCGGTGATCCACGTGATGGAAGCCGCGCGCCAGGCGGGCATCGTCCACATCACCTTCGCGACCCAGACGGCCGGCAAGTGATGTGAGCCCGCAGGGTCGCCCCAAGGGCGAACAAGCGAGCGCGGGCCGCGCGGAGCGTCACACCTTGCAGGAGCGAGTCGTCGCCGCGTGGTACGAGCCGCGGCCGACGCTCGCCGCGTGGCTCGCGTGGCCATCGTCCCTCGTCTTTGGTTTCGTCTCGCGCTTCCGGCGCGCGATGTACGCGCGGGGGTTCGCGCGCGTCGAGCGCATGCCCGTGCCCGTCGTCGTGGTGGGCAACATCACCGCCGGAGGCTCGGGCAAGACGCCGCTGGTGATTGCGCTTGCGCAGGCGCTGCGCGAGCGAGGCTTTCATCCCGGCGTCGTGAGCCGGGGTCACGGGGGACACGGTGGCGTGCATGCCGTCACCCCCGACAGCGACCCCGCGATCGTGGGCGACGAGCCGCCGATCGTCGCGGCGGCCGGCTTCCCCATGTACGTCGGCCGCAGGCGTGCCGCCGCGGTGCGCGCGCTGCTTGCCGCGCACCCGGCATGCGACGTCGTGATCTGCGACGACGGCCTGCAGCACTACGCGCTCGCGCGCGACGTGGAGATCGCGGTGGTCGACGCGGCGCGAGGCCTCGGCAACGGGCTTCTCATGCCCGCGGGACCGCTGCGCGAGCCGGAGGAACGCCTGGACGAAGTCGACGCGGTCGTGCGCCTCGTTTCCGGCACGGTGCCGCACGAGCCGCAAAGCGACGGGCGCTCGACGTTCATGACGCACGAGCCGCTGCCGTGGCGCAACGTGCGCGATCCGCAACGAAGCGACGACGGCACGCGCTTTGCAGGCGAAGGCGTGCATGCCGTGGCCGGCATCGGCCATCCGCAGCGCTTTTTCGCGATGCTGCGCGCGCAGGGCCTGGCACCGGTCGAGCATTCATTTCCCGACCACCATGCCTTCGCCAAGCGAGACCTCGAGTTTCCGGGCGCTCGCGCGATCCTGATGACCCAGAAGGACGCGGTAAAATGCGCCTCTTTCGCGGACGAGCGGTTCTGGTACCTGCCGATTCGCGCCGTCGTCGATCCGTCGCTCGTCGCCTTCGTGGAGCAGAAGATCCGTGGATCCCAAGCTGCTTGAGCTTCTCGTATGTCCCGTGACCAAGGGTCCGCTCGTCTACGACCGCAACAAGCAGGAGCTCGTGTCGAAATCGGCGCGCCTTGCGTATCCCGTACGTGACGGCATCCCGGTGATGCTCGAGGAAGAGGCTCGGCGCCTCACGCCCGAAGAGTACGAATAACGCCGTCATGGCGTTCACGGTCCTCATCCCGGCGCGTTACGCCTCCACGCGGCTGCCGGGCAAGCCGCTCGCCGACATCGCGGGCAAGCCGATGGTGGTGCGGGTCGCGGAGCGCGCGAAAGAGAGCGCGGCCGCGCGAGTCGTGGTGGCGACGGACAACGCAATGGTCCGCGACGCCTGCGAGCGGCACGGCATCGCGGTGTGCATGACGCGCGAGGACCATCCGACCGGCACGGACCGCCTGTCGGAAGCCGCCGCGGCGCTCGGCCTCGCCGACGACGAGATCGTCGTCAACGTGCAGGGCGACGAGCCGCTGCTCGATCCCGCTTTGATGAACCGGATGGCCGTATTGCTCCGCGATCGTCGCGACGCGGCGATCGCCACCGCGTGCCACCCGATCACCGATGCCGCCGAAGCGTTCGCGCCGAACGTCGTCAAGGTCGTGCTCGATGCGCGCGGCTATGCGATGTACTTCAGCCGCGCGACTATTCCCTGGGCGCGCGACGCGTTCGCAGTTTCGCGCGAGGTGCTCCCGGCAGGCATGTCGATCTACCGGCACTACGGCCTTTACGCCTACCGGACATCCTTCCTGCGCGCGTATCCGCACCTTGCGCCGTCGCCGGTGGAACGCATCGAGGCGCTCGAGCAGTTGCGGGCGCTCTGGCACGGCTTCCGTATCGCGGTCGACGTCACGCACGGCACGCCGGCGCCGGGCATCGACACGCCGGAGGATCTTGCGCGTGTGCAGAAGCTTTACGAGCGCGGTGGGCCATAATCGCGGACGACGGGAGAAATCACATGCGACTGATTCTGCTCGGGCCCCCGGGCGCCGGTAAGGGAACGCAGGCGACCTTCATCAAGGAGGCATTCGGCATCCCGCAGATCTCCACCGGCGACATGCTGCGCGCGGCGGTGAAAGCCGGCACACCGCTCGGGCTTGCCGCGAAGAAGATCATGGACACCGGCGGCCTCGTATCCGACGACATCATCATCGGGCTCGTTCGCGACCGCCTGGAGCAGCCCGACTGCGGCAAGG
Source organism: uncultured beta proteobacterium (assembly GCA_963707815.1). Lineage (GTDB taxonomy): Bacteria > Pseudomonadota > Gammaproteobacteria > Burkholderiales > Casimicrobiaceae > VBCG01. The sequence continues at coordinate 47,665 of CAVPRK010000028.1, read as the reverse complement.
GCTATCTCTTCGACGGCTTCCCGCGCACGATCCCCCAGGCCGAAGCGATGAAGAACGCCGGCGTGCCGATCGACTACGTGCTGGAGATCGACGTTCCCGACTCCGCCATCATCGAGCGCATGAGCGGACGCCGCGTACATGTCGCCTCCGGTCGCACCTACCACGTGAAGTTCAACCCGCCCAAGGTGCAGGGCAAGGACGACGTTACCGGCGACGAACTGATCCAGCGCGACGACGACCGCGAGGAAACGGTGAAGAATCGCCTTGCCGTCTATCACGCGCAGACCGAGCCCCTCGTTGCGTATTACAACGACTGGGCCGCGACCGGCGACTCGCGCGCGCCCAAGTATCGCAAGGTCAACGGGCTCGCGAGTGTCGACGCCGTGCGCGACGCCAGCATCGGGGCACTTCGGTCCTAGTGACTCCGCTCGTCAGCGTGGTCGTGCGCAGCACGGCGCGGCCGACGCTTGGCGTCGCGCTCGACAGCCTCGCGGCGCAGGACTACGGCAACGTCGAGGTCGTGCTGGTCGCGGCGAGCGGGGCATCGCATCCTGCCGCCCCCGCGCGATGCGGCGCGTTCCCCATTCGTTTCGTGGCGAGCAGCGAGTGCGCTGACACGCCCGGAGGCTGCGAATGCGGGAATCGACGCGGCCACCGGCGATTACGTCACGTTCCTCGACGACGACGATGTTTATGATGCCGATCACCTGTCCGGCCTCGTGCAAGCGACGGCCGCAGACGCCGGTGTCGTGCATTCTTACGCGCGCGCCATTTTCCGCGATGGCTCCGTGCGGCGGGTCGGCTGTCCCGTCGCGCACATGCAGCTCTTCGATCGGAGCTTCCTCCATCTGTCGGCGGCGCTCGTGCCGCGATCGCTCGTCGCGCAAGGCTGCCGGTTCGATCCGCAGTTCGAGATCCTCGAGGACTGGGACTTTGTCCTCGCGCTCGCGCCACGCACGCGCTTCGCGTTCGTGCCGCGCGAGACCTTCGAGTGGAACGCGGACGCGGGCAACTCCGGCGCCGGCGGCGGCTCCAACGAGGACAACGCGCGCTTCGCGCGGTATCGCGATCTGGTGTACGCGAAGTGGCGCGCCGCGCACGACGCACTGGTCGATCGCGTGCAACCGAAGCTGCAGCAGGCGGCCGCCGCTGCGCAGCGCGGCGACCTCGCGCGCGCCGAGGCGACGTGCCGCGAGGTCCTCGCGTTCAGCCAGAACGACCCGTGGGCGCTCAATCTCCTCGCGATGGTCGAGCGCGCCGGAGGAAGGCTCGGCCAAGCGCGCGCCACGCAGGAGCTCGCCGTCGCGGTGCGGCCTGGCGATCCGGACCTCGTCTACAATCTTGCGCTTCTGTGCCGGGAAGGCAAGGACATCGACGCCGCGCGCCGATACGCGGCGCACGCGGCTTCGCTTGCTCCCGGCGTCGCCAAATACAGCGCCCTGGCCGGCGCGCTCGGGTGATCCCATGCCGACTTCACGCAATGCGTTCTACGCACAATCGGGCGGCGTGACCGCCGTCATCAACGCGAGCGCCGCGGGCGTCATCGAGACCGCGGCTGCGCACCCGGATCACATCGGCAAGGTCTACGCGGGACGCAACGGCATCATCGGCGCGCTCACCGAGGACCTGATCGACACGAGCCAGGAGCCGGCGCAGGCGATCGCCGCGCTGCGCTACACCCCCTCGGGCGCGTTTGGATCCTGCCGTTACAAGCTCAAAGGCCTCGAGGAGAGCCGCGCGCAGTACGAGCGCCTGATGGACGTGTTCCGCGCGCACGACATCGGCTACTTCTTCTACAACGGCGGCAACGATTCGGCGGACACGTGCCTCAAGGTTTCCCAGATCGCCGAGAAGCTCGGCTATCCGCTGCGCGCGATCCACGTGCCGAAGACGGTCGACAACGACCTGCCGATCACCGACAACTGCCCCGGTTTCGGCTCCGTAGCGAAGTACGTCGCGACGTCGATGCGCGAAGCGGCCTTCGACGTGGCGTCGATGGAGAAGACGTCGACCAAGACCTTCGTGCTCGAGGTGATGGGTCGCCACGCGGGGTGGATCACGGCCGCGGTCGGCATGGCGGACGATGCCGAGACGCCGATCCCGCTCCTGCTGCTCTTTCCCGAAGTTCCGTTCGACGAAGCGAAGTTCCTCGCGCTCGTCGAGGAGAAGACGACAAAGTTCGGCTACTGCTGCATCGGCGTGTCGGAAGGCTTGCAGGACGCGCAGGGCAACCTCATGGCGGAAGCGGGAACGCGCGACGCGTTCGGCCACGCGCAGCTGGGCGGCATCGGCCCGCTGATCGCGTCGCTCGTCAAGGAGAAGCTCAAGTACAAGTACCACTGGGCCGTGGCGGATTACCTGCAGCGCGCGGCACGGCATCTCGCGTCGAAGACCGACGTCGAGCAGTCGTACGCGGTCGGCAAGGCGGCGGTGGAAATGGCGGTCGCGGGACGCAACGCCGTCATGCCCGCGATCACGCGCGTGTCGGACGACCCGTACGCATGGAAGATCACCGAAGCGCCGCTCGACAAGGTCGCCAACGTCGAGAAGATGCTGCCGCGCGACTTCATTTCACCCGACGGTTACGGCATCACCGACAAGGCGCGCGCCTACCTGCGCCCCTTGATGGAAGGCGAGGATCCGCCGCCGTTCAAGCACGGATTGCCGCAGTACCAGCGGCTGCGCAACGTCGCGGTGCCGAAGCTCATCAACATTCCGATTCAAGGTCTGATGCCATGACGACGACCGATCGACTACTACTTCGCCACCATTTCGCCGTGGACGTACCTCGGTCACGACGCGATTCACGGATCTCGTGCATCAGCACGACGCCACTGTCGCACGTGAAGCCGGTGAACTTCGGCGAAGTCTTCCCCGCGTCCGGCGGCCTGCCGCTCTCGAAGCGCGCGCCGCAGCGGCAGGCGTATCGCCTGGTCGAGCTCGAAGCGCTGGTCGAAGCACCTCGGCGTGCCGCATCAACCTCCATCCGAAGTTCTTTCCGGCCAACGGCGATCTCGCCGCCTGCTGGATCCTCGCGGCGAACGAAGTCAGCGGAGAGCAGGCGATGGCGCTGACCGGCGCGATCGCGCACGGCGCTGTGGGTCGAGGAGCGCGACATCGCCGACGCGGAAACGCTTGCCGTCGTGGCGCACGGCATCGGACTCGACGCGCAAAGCCTCTCCGATCGCGCTTCGACCGAGCAAATCGCCCAGCGGTACGCCGCCAACACGAAGGAAGCGATCGATCGCGGCGTCTTCGGGGCTCCGTCCTACGTGATCGACGGCGAAATCTTCTGGGGACAGGACCGACTCGACTTCGTCGCTCGAAAACTGGCAAAATAGCGTGCTTTCCCGGCCAGCCATCCCATGGCGGGCCAGGGGCAAGGGGGATTAGAGAAGTTCCCAGGGAAAAGAAGCTCCCAAGGGAATTCATATGTTCCCAGACGACCGGGAACGCGCGACGGGCGCCCATCCATGAAGGCGCTCGAGCGGCACCGCTGACAGCCAATTTTTCAGGGAGTAGCAACAGCCATGTCCACAGGACTCATCTTCGCGCTCGTGTGCGCGGTGGCGGCGATCGTCTACGGCCTCGTGTCGATCAGCTGGATCTTGAAGAAGCCGGCCGGCAACGCGCGCATGCAGGAGATCGCGGCGGCCATCCAGGCCGGCGCCAAGGCGTACCTCAATCGCCAGTACGCCACCATCGGCATCGTCGGCGTCATCCTGTTCGTCATCATCTGGTGGGCGCTAGGCGGCCGCACTGCGGGCGGGTTCCTCGTCGGCGCGGTGCTGTCCGGGCTCGCCGGGTACATCGGGATGAACGTTTCGGTCCGCTCGAACGTGCGCACCGCCGAAGCCGCGCGGACGGGACTCAACGAAGCGCTCGCGATTGCCTTCCGCGGCGGCGCGATCACCGGCATGCTCGTCGTGGGCCTGGGTCTTCTCGGCGTCGCCGGCTTCTATTATTTCCTGATCGGCTCCGCGCATTGGGCGCCGAACATGACCACGCAAAGCCTGCACCACATCATCCAGCCGCTCGTGGGCCTCGCGTTCGGCGGATCGCTCATTTCGATCTTCGCGCGTCTTGGCGGCGGCATCTTCACGAAGGGTGCGGACGTTGGCGCCGACCTCGTCGGCAAGGTCGAGGCAGGCATTCCCGAGGACGATCCGCGCAATCCTGCAGTGATCGCGGACAACGTGGGCGACAACGTCGGCGACTGTGCCGGCATGGCGGCGGACCTCTTCGAGACGTACGCGGTCACGATCGTCGCCACGATGCTGCTCGGCGCGCTGCTCCTCCCGACGGTGGCGGAAGCAGCCGTGCTGTATCCCCTCGTGCTCGGCGGCTTCTCGATCCTCGCGTCGATCGTCGGTTGCTACTTCGTCAAGGCGTCGCCCGGCGGCAAGATCATGAACGCGCTGTATAAGGGCCTCGCGGTCGCGGGCGTGATCTCGGCGATCGGCTTCTGGTTCATCACCGATCGCATGACCGGCGGCTTTGCCGCGGCGGACCCGCTGCTGACCCCGTTGCGTCTGTTCGGCGCCGCGGTCGTTGGCCTCGTGCTGACCGCGCTCATGGTGATCATCACCGAGTACTACACGGGCACCGACTTCAAGCCGGTGAAGCACGTGGCGCAGGCGTCCACCACGGGGCACGCGACGAACATCATCGCGGGCATCGGCGTGTCGATGAAGTCCACCGCATGGCCCGTGCTCGCAGTGTGCGCCGCCATTTTCCTGTCGTACTGGTGCGCCGGGCTTTACGGCATCGCTATCGCCGCGACGTCGATGCTGTCGATGGCAGGCATCATCGTTGCGCTCGACGCGTACGGTCCGATCACGGACAACGCAGGCGGCATCGCCGAAATGGCGGATCTGCCCGATTCAGTGCGCGCGATCACCGATCCGCTCGACGCGGTCGGCAACACGACCAAGGCCGTGACCAAGGGCTACGCGATCGGCTCGGCCGGGCTTGCGGCGCTCGTGCTGTTCGCGGACTACACGCACGCGCTCGAGTCGGCCAACATCGTTGCGTCGTTCGATCTGTCGAATCACATGGTGATCATCGGCCTCTTCATCGGCGGCCTCATTCCCTATCTCTTCGGCGCGATGGCGATGGAAGCTGTCGGGCGCGCGGCCGGTGCCGTCGTGGTCGAAGTGCGCCGCCAGTTCAAGGAGATCAAGGGCATCATGGAAGGCACCGCCAAGCCGGAGTACGGCGTGGCCGTCGACATGCTGACCAAGGCCGCGATCCGCGAGATGATCGTGCCGTCGCTCCTTCCGGTCCTGGTTCCTGTCGTGGTCGGCCTCGCGCTCGGACCGCAGGCGCTGGGCGGCCTGCTCATGGGCACGATCGTCACCGGCCTCTTCGTCGCGATCTCGATGACCACGGGCGGCGGCGCGTGGGACAACGCGAAGAAGTACATCGAAGACGGCCACTTCGGCGGCAAGGGCTCGGATGCGCACAAGGCCGCGGTCACCGGCGACACGGTCGGCGATCCGTACAAGGACACGGCGGGACCGGCGGTCAATCCGCTGATCAAGATCATCAACATCGTTGCGCTGATGATCGTGCCGCTGCTCGCCACGTGGTACGCGGGCAAGAGCAACACGAGTGCTGCAACGCCGCCGGCCAAGATCTCTGCGCCTGCGGCCACGACGGTCGTGGCGGTCCCCGTCGACGTCGTGAAGCTCTACTTCGAAGTCGGCAAGGCCGATCTGCCGGCCGACGCCGCGGCCAAGCTCGCGCCGCTCGCCGACAAGGCCAAGGCCGGCGGCCAGAAGCTCAAGGTCTCGGGATACCACGACGCCACCGGCAACCTCGACCAGAACCAGGAGCTCGCGAAGCAGCGCGCCGTGGCCGTGCGCGACCACCTCAAGTCCGTCGGCCTCGCCGAGGACAAGATCGAGCTCCTGAAGCCGGAGCTCTCGCAAGGCTCCGGCAACGACGCGGAGGCCCGGCGGGTGGAGATCGTGCTGGTGAAGTAGCGCGGATCTTTCGCAACGCGCAACGGAGAAGGGGCAGCGGATACTGCCCCTTTTCCTTTGAGCGTCACGCGCGGTGTCGGTGTCGGCGATGCACGCGTCCGATGGCGATCGCCAGGCACATGCCCACGAGCGACGCGCCGCCCGTGACCGTCCATGTGAATTGCCAGCCTCCAACATGGGACGCCACCCACGCGACGAGCAGTGGCCCGACGAACTGGCCGGCGCCGGAGAGTTGCTGCATGAAGCCCACCGCGGTCGACACGGTGCGTGGCTGCGGCGCCAGGTCCACCACGAGGGGGAAGAGCGCACCGGGTATGAGGCCGCCCACACCCGTCAGCATGAGGACTGCTGCGAATCGCACGGCGATCGGCGTCGATTCCGGCCCGCCGAACGTGACGATCGCGCACAAGATCATCGTGACGAACGCGGTGACGAGGATACGCTCGGGCCGCACGCCGCGATGCAGCAGCCATCCGGATACGATATTGCCCACGGCATTCACGGCTGCCACGGCCGCGCTCATTACGCCTGCCGCCGTCGCGGAAATTCCGGCCTGCGCGTAGATCGTCGGAAGAAAGCCAATGACGGACATCCACTGGCACGCATACATGCCGAACGTCAGTGCCGTGAGCCAAGGTCCTGGCGCCGAGAGAGTCACGCGAAGCCTTGTGACCCACTCGCGGTTTTCGGTCGCGGCATCGTCGTCGCGCACGTCCCGCGGCATGGCCGCCGCTGTCCATGCAAGCATGGCCGACGTGAGTGCGGCGAGGCTCCACCACCACCCGCGCCAACTGACCACGGCCATCACCCACGGCCCGCACAGAAGCGCGAGCGCGGTGCCTGCCGGCATGAATGCGCCCCACACACCGAGCTTCCGCTGCAGGCGCCCGGGCGGCACCATCGAACGCAGGAGTCGAGGCACCGGCAGGACGGTCGCCAGAAACCCGAAGCCTTCGATCGCCCGCAGGATCATGAGCTCCCATGCTTCGCGCGCGAAGCCGCCGAGCGCGCTTGCGACGGCCAGGATTGCGAGCCCGGCAAGCATGCTTCTGCGTAAGCCGAAACCATCGGCCGCAAGCCCGACCACGATTCCCGCGGTCATCGCCGCGAATTGCACGAGCGAAAGCAGGAGGCCCGCTTCGACGAGCGTCATGCCGAACGCGTCGCGCAGCACCGGCAGCGCGGGTGGAAGCTTGCCGACGTGGATCGCGGCGCAAATGCCCGCGAGGATGGCGACGGTGTCGGGCCTCACGCGGGGTGTCTTCACCGAGCGAACGTAGCATGGCGCGCGTTGTCGATCGACGATGTCTTACAATCGTGCAATGCTCCGTTACTCCTGCGCCGACATCCTCGCCGGCCGCGCACCCGCGGATGCGCCAGTCACCGTGAGCGGATGGGTTCGCACCCGCCGCGACTCCAAGGCGGGCCTGTCGTTCGTGCACGTGTCCGATGGGTCGGGCTTCCACCCCGTGCAAGTGGTCGCGCCGCAGACGCTGCCCAACTACGCGAGCGAGGTCATGCATCTCACCGCCGGCTGCGCCGTGGAGGCGACGGGCAAAGTCGTGCCGTCGCCCGCGAAGGGCCAGCCGTTCGAGATGCAGGCGGAGACATTGCGCGTCATCGGATGGGTCGACGATCCCGACACCTATCCGATCCAGCCCAAGCCGCACACGCTCGAGTTCCTGCGCGAGGTCGCGCACCTGCGCCCGCGCACGAACGTGATCGGCGCGCTCACGCGCGTGCGGCACACGATCGCCAAGGCGATTCACGGCTTCTTCGACCAGCAGGGCTTCCTGTGGGTCAACACGCCGATCATCACGGCGTCGGACGCCGAGGGCGCGGGGGCGCTGTTCCGCGTGTCCACGCTCGACTTCGCCAATCTTCCGCGCACGCCCGACGGCAAGGTCGACTTCGCGCAGGACTTCTTCGGCCGCGAGGCCTTCCTGACCGTATCGGGCCAGCTCAACGTCGAGACGTACTGCCTGGCGCTATCCAAGGTCTACACGTTCGGTCCCACGTTCCGCGCGGAGAACTCGAACACGAGCCGGCACCTGGCCGAGTTCTGGATGATCGAGCCGGAGATCGCGTTCGCGGAGCTGGCGGACGACGCGGACCTCGCCGAGGCGCTGCTGAAGCACATCTTCAAGACGGTGCTCGCGGAGCGCGCCGACGACATGGCGTTCTTCGAGGAGCGCATCGAGAAAGGGCGTCATCGCCAAGCTCACCGGCATCGTCGACCACGAGTTCGCGCGCATGGATTACACCGAGGCGATCCGCATCCTCGAGGCGTCGAAGCAGAAGTTCGAGTTCCCGGTGTCGTGGGGCATCGACCTGCAATCGGAGCACGAGCGCTATCTCACCGAGAAGCACGTGGGCCGGCCCGTGATCCTGATGAACTATCCGAAGGCGATCAAGGCGTTCTACATGCGCGTCAACGACGACGGCCGCACCGTTGCCGCAATGGACGTGCTCGCACCCGGCATCGGCGAAATCATCGGCGGGAGCCAGCGCGAGGAGCGGCTCGACGTGCTCGACGCGCGCATGAAGGAAACGGGGCTCGACCCCGCGCACTACGGGTGGTACCGCGACCTGCGCCGCTACGGCACGGTGCCGCACGCGGGCTTCGGGCTGGGGTTCGAGCGCACCGTCGCGTACGCGACGGGCTTGTCGAACGTGCGCGACGTGATCCCGTTCCCGCGCACGCCGGGCAACGCGCGCTACTGACGTTGCATCACGGGTTGCACGCGCGCACGAACCACGTGCTCGACGGCCCCCACACGCCGCCGTCGGGCCTGACGTAGCGCGACAGCGTTTCGCGCAGCGCCGCGACCACCTGCGGCTTGCGCTTCTCCGCTTCCTGTCCGGCGAGGCGCATGATCTCGCCCGCGGGACCCAGCGCCATCGCGAACTCGACGGCCTCGTCCAGGTCGCGCCCGATGCAGATGTCGGCGTCGAAGCGCTCGAACGCGATGCGGTCGAAACCGGCGCTGCGCATCATCGTGCTCACGAGGTCGGGCCCCGACATCGAGAACGGGCCGGGCCCGCAATGGACCTGGTCGGTGTCTTCGTGCTTCACGACCGGCACGAGCCCGCGCACGCACAGCTCCGCGTCGTGAAGCCAGGGATTCTCTTCCCGGCGGCGCCACACGATCATGAAGAACTCGCCTCCGGAGGCCAGGGACTTGCGAATGTTGCGCAGCGCCGCGCCGGGCAGGTTGAAGAACATGGTGCCGAAACGCGAGAACCCGGCGTCGTACGGCCCGCGAAGATCTTCGCTTTGCACGTCGGCAACGAAGAATTCCGCGTTGGGGACGCTCTCCGCTTGCGCCTCGGCGCGCGCTGCTTCGATGAAACGCGGCGCGCAATCGACACCCACGGCGCGTCCGCCCGGGGCGACGTTGCGCGCGATGTGGCACGTGCTGTCGCCGAATCCGCACCCCACGTCGAGCACCTGCATGCCGTCCTTGTAGCCTGCGCGCGTGAGCGCTTCTTCGCTGTGCGCTGCGAGGCCGTCGATGAGCAGGTGCTTGAAGCGCAGGAACTTGTCGAAAAGAACCGTGTTCCAGGCCTGGACGATGATGTCGTTGTTGTCGTTGCCGCTTGCCATGACGATGCCTCCTAGCGGCCGACGAACTGCGCGAACGTGCTGATGACCAGCGCGTTGCAGAGGTCGATCAGGAATGCGCCGATGATGGGAGCGATGAGGAATGCGCGCACCGAGAAGCCGTGGCGACGCGCTAGCGCATCCATGTTCGCCATCGCGGTCGGGGTCGCGCCGAGGCCGAACCCGCACTGCGCTGCGGACAGGAGCGCGGCGTCGTAATCGCGTCCCATGACCCGGAACGTGACCTGCGTCACGAAAATGTACATGAGCACGATCTGCGCGGCGAGGATGATCAGCATCGGCAGCGCGAGCCCCGCGAGCTCCCACAGCCGCAGCGTCATGAGCGCGACCGCGAGGTAGAGCGACAGCGAGACGGTGCCCGCGAAATCGAGCGCCTCCTGGTCGACCTCGTGAATGCGCGCCGCCGACAGCACGTTGCGCAACACGACGCCGACCAGCAGCACCCATACGAAGCTCGGCAGCGTGAAGCGCGGGTTGGCCGTCCACTGCGCAACGAGGAGGCCGAGCGCGATCGATGCGCTGACGAGGAACACCGTGACGATGACGCGGTCCGCGGTGAGCGGGCCGGCCGCCACGGCGCCGTCATGAGGTCCGTCGCGACGCTCGTCGCCGAGCGGCTTGCCTTGCGCACGCAGCCGGTTCACGAGCTTGCTGCCTACGGGGCCGCCGAGAAGTCCGCCTGCCACGAGCCCGAACGTCGCGGCCGCGAGGCCGATGCCGATTGCGCCGGTCATGCCGAACTCGCTTTCGAAGCGCGCGCCCCACGCTGCCGCCGTGCCGTGCCCGCCCGACATCGCAACCGAGCCCGCCACGAGGCCGAGCAGCGGGGGTTGGCCCGTTGCGACGGCTACCGCGATGCCGACGACGTTCTGCAGGACGAGCACCGCCGCCACGCACGCGAAATAAACCACCAGCGTCCTGCCGCCCTTGGCGAGGACGCGCACGTCGGCGCCGAGGCCGATCGACGCGAAGAACGCGAGCATGAGGTACGGATGCTGCCCGCGCTCGAATTGAATCTCGAGGCCGCCAAGGTGAAGCAGCAGCGTAGCGAGCGCGGCTATGAGGCCGCCGGTGACCGCATGCGGGATCGAGTAGCGCGTGAGGAACGGGACGCGCGAGGAGACGAAACGGCCGAGAATCAGCACGAAGGCCGCAAGTGCAATCGCGGCGGGGCCGGACATCGTGTGCGACATCGTGTCGGAATGATTGGGAAGGCCGCGTTTCGCGGCATGATACGGGAATGCACCCGACCACGCCGCCCATTCGTGCATTCGTGCTGGCGATGGGCCTGGTCCCGCTCGTCGCTCTCGGCCAGGCGCGCCCGCATGCGCCCGAGCACCCGTCCGGATGGGTCGACAAGGCGCCCGTCCATGCTCGGCATTGGATGGTCGCGGCCGCAAATCCGCTCGCGGTCGACGCGGGTTACCGCGTGCTTGCGCAAGGCGGCAGCGCGGTCGACGCCGCAATTGCCGTGCAGCTGGTGCTCGGTCTCGTCGAGCCGCAATCGTCCGGCATCGGCGGCGGCGGGTTCATGCTCGTGCACGATGCGCGCGCCCGGCGGCTGCTCGCGTACGATGGCCGCGAGACGGCGCCCGCCGCCGCAACACCCGACCGGTTCCTGAAAGACGGCCGGCCGCTCGACTTTCACGACGCGGTAGTCGGCGGCAAGTCGGTCGGCGTGCCCGGCCTGGTGCGATTGCTCGAGGTGACGCATCGCAAGCACGGGCGCCTTGCCTGGCCGCGACTGTTCGAGCCTGCGATCGCGCTGGCGGAGAACGGGTTTGCGATGTCGGCGCGCCTGCACCAGCTCGCGGGCCTCGAGCGCTACATCACGCAGCCGCGCCTGCGCGCGTACTTGTACGACGGCAACGGCAAGGTGCTGCCCGCGGGCTCGATCCTGCGCAATCCGGCGTACGCCAGGACGCTGCGCGCCATCTCGCGCGGCGGGGCGCGCGCTTTCTACGAAGGGGACATCGCGCGCGACATCGTCGAGTCGGTGACGCTGCACGCCTGGAACCCCGGCGACATCACGCTGCGCGATCTTGCGTCTTACGACGTCGTCGTGCGCGAGCCCGTGTGCGGCGCTTACCGCGTGTACCGCGTGTGCGGGTTTCCGTTGCCCTCGTCAGGGGGCATCGCCGTGCTGCAGATGCTGAAGATGCTCGAGCGCTTCGACATGGCCTCGCTTGCCGCCCGCGTCGTTCTTCGCCGTGCACTTCGTGAGCGAAGCCGGGCGTCTCGCGTTCGCGGATCGCTCGGTGTACGAGGCCGACCCTGCGTTCTACACGCCGCCCGCCGGGATTGCTCGACGACGCGTACCTGCGCGAGCGCGCATCGCTCGATCCGCCCGGACGCGACGCTCCAGCGCGCGGAGCCGGGCAACCCGCCGGCGCGCGGAAGAGCCGCGCAAGGCCGCCGATGCCTCGCTCGAGCTGCCGTCGACGTCGCACATCTCGATCGTCGACCGCTACGGCAATGCGGTCGCCATGACGTCCTCGATCGAGGACCAATTCGGAAGCCGCCTGATGACGGCGGGAGGCTTCCTCCTCAACAACGAGCTCACCGACTTCTCGTTCGTGCCGGAAGTCGACGGCGTGCCGGTCGCCAACCGGGTCGCAGGGCGGCAAGCGGCCGCGCTCCTCGATGTCGCCCGCGATCGCCTACGACCGGCAAGGGCGGGTTGCGATCGTGACGGGATCGCCCGGCGGAAGCGCGATCATCAACTACGTCGCCAAGTCGCTGGTCGCGATCATCGACTGGAACCTCGACCCGCAAGCCGCGGTCGCACTGCCGAACTTCGGCAGCCGCAACGGACCGACCGAGCTCGAGGCCGATACCGAGGTCGCGCGATCTCGCGCCGAAGCTGCGCGCGATCGGCGCCGACGTGGCGATCGTGCCGCTCACGAGCGGCCTGCACACGATCGTGCGAACGCGCGACGGCTGGGTCGGCGGCGCCGACCCGCGTCGCGAAGGTGTGGTACGAGGGGAATGACGCCTATGCCGGAACCGAACACTCCCGCATCGCATCGTCATCGTCGGCGGCGGCGCCGGCGGCCTGCCGCTCGCGACGAGCCTCGGCGACCGCTATGGCCGCAGCAGCGTGGCGCAGGTCACGCTCGTCGACCGGAACGCGACGCACGTGTGGAAGCCGCTGCTGCACGAGGTCGCGGCCGGCCGCATGGACGCCGACGCGCACGAGCTCGACTATCTCGCGATCGCGCATTGGCATCACTTCCGCTTCCGCCAGGGTGCGATCGTCGGCCTCGATCGTGCGCGCCGCGAGGTGATGCTCGACGCGGTGACGGGCCCGGAGGGCGAGGAGATCCTGCCGCGGCGAACGCTGCCCTACGACACGCTGATGCTCTGCCTCGGCAGCGTCAGCAACGACTTCGGCGTGCCCGGTGCGAGCGCGCACCCGATATCGCTCGACACGCTGCACGACGCCGAGCGCTTTCACCGGCGGCTGCTCGCGGTGTGCGTGCGGGCCGACGGCCGTGCGGCGGCGGGCGGCACGGCGCGAGGTCGACATCGTCATCATCGGCGCCGGCGCGACCGGCGTCGAGCTCGCCGCCGAGATCCGCCAGACGACGCGCGCGCACGCGGCGTACGGCCTCGACCACATCGATCCCGCGCGCGACATCCGCATCACGTTGCTCGAAGCCTTTTCGCGCGTCCTGCCGCCGCTGTCCGATCACGTTGCCGACGGCGGCCACGGAGCTCCTTGCAGAAGCTCGACGTCGACGTCCGCACCGGCGCAGCGCGTCACGGAAATCGACGCCGACGGCGTGCACACCGCGAGCGGCGACTTCTATCCGTCGGACCTCATCGTGTGGGCCGCCGGCATCATGGCGCCCGCGGTCCAGCGCGAGCTCGACGGGCTCGAGGTCAACCGTGCGAACCAGCTCGTCGTCGGCCCCGACGCTGCAGACGACGCGCGATCCGGACATCTTCGCGTTCGGCGACTGGCGCCGCAGCGCCGTGGCTCGGCCAGAAGGAAGGGGCGATCCTGCCGCCGCGCGCGCAGGTCGCGCATCAGCAGGCCACGCTGCTGGTGAAGTCGATCAAGGCGCGGCTCGCGGGCAAGCCGCTGCCGTCGTTCCACTTCCGCGACTTCGGCTCGCTCGTGTCGCTCGGCGAGTTGTCGGCGGTCGGCACGCTGATGGGCCGGCTGATCGGCGGCAGCCTGCTGATCCAGGGCCTGATCGCGCGGCTCATGTACACGTCGCTCTACAAGATGCACCAGGTGTCGATCCACGGCGTCGTGCGCGTCGTGTTCGACACGATGGGCCGCATGTTGCGCGGGCGGCGTCGAGCCGCGCGTGAAGCTGCACTGACCTGAGCACCGACCTCTTTTCCGCGGCGATCCTGCTGCTGCTCGTGCTCGATCCGTTCGGCAACCTGCCGATCGTCGTGTCGGCGACCTCGCGCGTGCCCGCGCGAGCGTCACGTGGCGATCGTGCTGCGCGAGTGCCTGTTCGCGTACGTGCTGCTGCTCGCGTTCATGGCGGGCGGTCGCACGTTCATGCAGTGGCTGCAGCTGTCGGACGTCTCGCTCGCGATCGCCGGCGGCATCATCCTGTTCCTCATCGCCATGCGCATGGTGTTTCCGCACCCGGACGGTGTCTTCGGCGACATGCGCGACGGCGAGCCGTTCCTGGTGCCGCTCGCGGTGCCGGCGATCGCCGGGCCGTCCGCGATGGCGACCGTGATGCTGATGGCGTCGCGCGACCCGGCGCATCTGTGGACGTGGGTGCTCGCGTTGACGATCGCGATGGCGGTCACCACGGTCGTGCTGCTTGCCGCGCCGCGCTTGCAGGCGGTCCTGGGCGAGCGCGGCGTCATCGCGTTCGAGCGCCTGATGGGCCTCGTGCTCACCGCCGTCGCGGTGCAGATGCTGCTGAACGGCATACGCGAAGTTCGTCGCAGCAACTGACGGCTAAAGAAACGCCGGGCGCGCGGCCCGGCCTTCCGTCGCGTCGCGATGGCGTTACTAGTCCTTGTCGCCCTCGAACGCGAGCACGAGCGTGATCTCGTCGCCGATGTTGGGAACGCCGCGCTTCATGCCGAAATCCGAGCGCTTGAGCTTGCCGACGGCGATGCCGCCGCAGCGTTCCTTGCGCGTTGCCCGACGCGGGATTGCACTTGAAGCGCTCGATCGTGAGCGTCACGCGGCTTGGTCACGCCGAGCAGCGTCAGGTTGCCCTCGACCGCCGACGGATTGTCGCCCGATGAACGCGACCTTGGTGCTCTTGATACGTCATCTTCGGAAATTCGGCGGCGTTGAAGAAGTCCGCCGAGCGCAGGTGCTCGTCGCGCGAGCGCGCGCGGCTGCCCTTGTCGTTCTCGTTGGTGTCGACGCTCGCGGTGTCGACGGATGCGTCGAGCGATCCCGTCTTGGCCGCGCGGTCGATCGAGAACGTTGCCCGTGAACTTGTTGAAGCGGCCGTACATGTTCGTGAGGCCGAGGTGGTCGACCGAGAAGTTGACCGACGAGTGCATCGGATCGACGGTGTAGTTGTCGGCAGCGGCCAGCGCCGCGACCGGAGCGGCGAGCAGGATAACGAGCGGAATGGTTTTAAGCACGGGCATTTCCTCCAGAAGGGACAACGAGTTCAGCCGCCGGGTGCGATCCAGACGGCGGCGATTGGAATGAGCGCTGCAACCAGCGCGTACAGCGAAAAGGATGGCGGCACGCACGACCGGCGGCGCGGTCTCGCGGACGGGCAGCTGCACGGCGAGCGGAACGAGCAGGAGCGCCGCGAGCGCGTACCACGGCAGCTTTGCGAGCATGAGCGCGCCTTCGGCGAACAGGGCGATCATCACGCCGATCGTGAGCGTGCCGAGCAGTCCCGGTGCCGGAGCATCGCGGCGAAACGCGTTGACGAGCAATAGCGCCCCGGCGCCCGCAGCGACCGAGATGCCCGATGTCATGAAGCCGACCGAAGCCGACATCAGCGCGACGATGCCGGTTGCCAGGCCGAGCCCGACGCCCGCCGCCGCAGCGCGCAGAGGGTCGGAGCGCAGCGAGAGCATGAGCGCCACCATCAGGGCGGCGAAAACCACGATGCCGATGCCCGTGGCCCAGGCGACCGCGCCTTCGCGTTGCTCGAGCACGGTCAGGAAGACCCAGACCGCCGCGAGCCCGGCCAATCCCGCCAATGCGTACGCAATCGAGCGGCCGCGCGACTCGAGCGCGTAGGCGGCGATCCCCACGACCGGCGCAACGAGCGAGAGCAGGAGGATCTTCCGCGATGCGGACAGCGGCGTGAAGTTGAATCCGGTCGACAGCGCGACCTGGGTCGCATAGGCGGCGACGATCGCAAGCCAGGCGAAGCGCGTGCGTGCGAGCACGAGCGCGACGATCAAAGCGACCACGAACGGCGCGATCCCGCCCTGGAAGGCAGCCTGCAACGCGGGATTGCTGTCGAAGAATTCGGTCACGATCGTGGCGCCAACAGGAAGTTCGCGCGTCTTATTCCGGGCGCGCGCTATTCTAGCCCGAACGCCAGCTACGCCGACAGGACGTTACCGCTCTCGACGCGGATGGCCGCAGCTCTCCGAAGCTCGTCGACGAGCATTTGCGCGAGCGCGTCGGGCGCCATGCGCAGAACCGCGGCGTTGATGTCGCGGTAGACGCCGATGCGCTCCACGTACGCCGGAAGTTCCGAGATCTTCATCGAGCGTCTCGCAAGGAGCGTGAAGGCGAGCAATGCCTTGAGCGCGTAGCGTGCCATCCGGGTGTCGTCCGCCGCGTAAGCCTCGGTGCGGCGGTATGCACGATCGAGCGCGGCGTTCACGTCGGTGAATGCGTCGCCATGCCCGGGGATCACGATTCGCACGTCGAGCGCGGCGATCATGTCGAGCGTGGCGCGGGTTGCCGGCAGCGCCTCGGGAGCCATGCATTGCGGCATGACGAAGCCGTATCCGTTCTGCCACAGCGCGTCGCCCGACACGAGGATGCGGTGCTCGGGATTGTAGAAGACGAGCGCACCCATGTCGTGCCCGGGCGCGGCGAGCATGTGCCATTGGAGATCGCCCCACACGTGCGTCGTTCCCGCGCGCAGGCGCTCGTCCACGCCAAAGCGAGGCGCGTACTGGTCCGCGTAGTCGTACAGGAGCGCCGTCGTGTCCCAGCGCTCGACGAGGTCGGCTTCCGCTTCCGGAAACGCGATCGGGCACCGGTGCGCGTTCTTGATCGCCGCGTTCCCGCCGACGTGGTCCGAGTGCCCGTGCGTATTGACGAGGCGCGCAAGCGGTGCGCCGCCGAGGACACGCTCGACGTAGCGCGAGCGTCAGCGGCGCGTGCGTCGAGTAGCCGGAGTCCACGAGAACGTGGCCCGTCACGGCTCAACAGCACGACGTTGTTGCCGGACAGCCAGTCGCGCACCAGGACGTGAACTTGCGGCGGCAGGAGCATGCGGAATTCTACCTGCCGCATTCGCGATTAATACGTTGGTGCACCAGCGCGCGCGGCGCATGGTGAGGCCGCCACAACGAACAAAAGGAGAACACCATGAACGGCAAGCGTTGGCGCAAGGCAGCGGTCGCAACGGCGTTGTCGCTCCAGCTCGCATCTCCCGCAGGTGCGTTTCTGCTCTTCGGCGGCGAGCCCGCGAGCATCACACCCGTGATCGAGTATTACAACGAGGAGCTGGGCGAGTACTTCGTCACGGCGTCGTATGACGAGATCGTGGCGCTGGACGCAGGCGCAGCACCCGCATGGATGCGGACGCGCGACTTCGCGTTCTATACGGTCGACAGTGGTGCCTCGGCACAGGTCATGCCCGGCGGTCGAGGAACGGCGTCGCCGGTTTGCCGCTACTTCATTCCCCCGGCATCGCACTTCCTCTCGGCTTCGGCAGAAGAGTGCAAGGTGATCGGCGAGCGCATTCCGAGCGCCGTGCTCGAGACCGAGGCCGCGTTCTACGCGTGGCTTGCGGATGATGCGGGTGAGTGCCCCAGGCTGGTCACGCAGGTCGGCGGGTTCAGCTTCGCGGCCGTCTATCGGCTCTGGGACAGTCGTCAGGGCAGCGCGCATCGGCTCACCACGAGCAAGGCCGAGCGCGATGCGTGGTCGGGCGGCTGGATCTCGGAAGGATCGGGTGTCGATGGCGTCGCGATGTGCGTGCCGTCGTGGTCGGCGGATAGGAACGCGCTATCGCAGCTTGGCCAGGAAATCGCTGCACGAGGGCGATGCGCTCGGACGAGTGTTGGTGCGGCACGCTCGATACGCACGCGATCCGGTCCGGCGAAGCGGATGCGTCCGTCCTTCTGCACGAGAAGGATGAGCGCACCGGTGTCGAACGGCGGATGCTTCACGAACTGGATCGTCGTGCGCTCGGGCCCTGCGTCGACCTTGCGCACGCCGAGCGGCTTGGCGAGGAGCCGCAGTCGATGGCTCGCGAGCAGCGCCTGCGCTTGCTCCGGCGTGGGGCCGAAGCGGTCGACGAGCTCCTCCTGGATCGCGTCGAGCTCCTCCGTCGATTCCACGCTCGCGAGGCGCTTGTACAAGACGAGCCGCTCGTGCACGTCGCTGCAGTAGCGCTCGGGCAGCAGCGCGGGCACGTGCAGGTTGATCTCCGTCGTGACGCCGAGCGGCTCCGTGAGGTCGGGCTCGCGCCCTGACTTGAGCGCCGACACCGACGAGCGCAGCATGTCGTTGTAGAGCTGGAAGCCCACCTCCTGCATCTCGCCCGACTGCTCGTCGCCCAGCACTTCGCCCGCGCCGCGGATCTCGAGGTCGTGCATCGCGAGATAGAAGCCCGAGCCCAGGTCCTCCATCATCTGGATCGCCTCCAGGCGCTTCTTCGCCTGCGCCGACAGCGCGTCCCACGGCGGGGTCAGCAGGTACGCGTACGCCTGGTGGTGCGAGCGCCCGACGCGCCCGCGCAGCTGATGCAGCTGCGCGAGGCCGAACCTGTCGGCGCGGTCGATGATGATCGTGTTCGCGGTCGGCACGTCGATGCCGGTCTCGATGATCGTCGAGCACAGCAGCAGGTTGATGCGCTGCTGGTAGAAGTCGCGCATCACCTGCTCGAGCTCGCGCTCCGCCATCTGGCCGTGCGCCACCGCGATGCGCGCCTCGGGCAGCAGCTTCGCGAGCGTTTCCGCGCGCGTTGCGATCGTGTCGACCTCGTTGTGCAGGAAGTAGATCTGGCCGCCGCGCTTGAGCTCGCGCAGCGCCGCCTCGCGCACGATGCCGTGCGAGTACGAGGCGACGAAGGTCTTGATCGACAAGCCGCCGCTCGGGCGCGGTGGCGATCACCGAGAAGTCGCGGATGCCTTCGAGCGACATCGCGAGCGTGCGCGGGATCGGCGTGGCGGTCAGCGTGAGCACGTCCACTTCCGCGCGCAGGCGCTTCAGGAGCTCCTTCTGGCGCACGCCGAAGCGATGCTCCTCGTCGATGATCACGAGGCCCAGGTCCTTGAACTTGACGTCGGCTTGCAGGAGCTTGTGGGTGCCGATGACGAGGTCGATCTTGCCGCTCGCGAGCCCTTCGAGCGCGGCCTTGGTTTCCTTGCCGTTCGAAAGCGCGAGAGCTCCGCGATGCGCACGGGAAAGTCGGCAAAGCGGTCGCTGAACGTCTGGAAGTGCTGCTCCGCGAGCAGCGTGGTGGGCACGAGGAGGGCCGACCTGCTTGCCGTCCGCCAACGCCACGAACGCGGCGCGCAGCGCGACCTCGGTCTTGCCGAAGCCCACGTCGCCGCAGACGAGTCGATCCATCGCCTTGCCCGACGTCATGTCCTTGACGACGGCCTCGATCGCCGCGGACTGGTCGGGTGTCTCCTCGAATCCGAATCCTTCGGCGAAGGCTTCGTAGTCGTGCGGCTTGAGCGAGAACGTGTGGCCCTGCCGCGCCGCGCGCTGCGCGTAGAGGTTCAGGAGCTCCGCCGCCGTGTCGTGCGCCTGCTGGGCGGCTTTCTTCTTCGCCTTTTCCCACTGGCCGCTGCCAAGCTCGTGCAACGGCGCGTCATCGGGCGAAGCGCCGCTGTAGCGGCTGATGAGATGCAGGTTGCTGACCGGCACGTACAGCTTGGCGTCGTTGGCGTAGACGAGCTGCAGGAACTCGTTGGAGCCGTCGCCCAGGTCGAGGGTGAGAAGACCGAGGTAGCGGCCGATGCCGTGCTCTTCGTGCACGACGGGATCGCCGATCCGCACCTCGGAGAGGTCGCGCACCATCGCGTCGACGTTGCTGCGCTTGGCGGCTTCGCGAGCGGTACGGCGCACCACTCCTGCGTACAGCTCGCCTTCGGTGACGAACGCAAGCTCCCCTTCCGGCCACTCGAACCCCGCGCCGATCGGTGCCGTGACGAGCAGCACGCGTTCCGGCGCTGCGAGCACGCCCGCGAACCCTTCGACGAGATGCGGGTGAAAGCCGTATTCCGTGAAGTACTGCTGCATGGTCTCGCGACGACCCGAGCTCTCGGCCACGATCGCGACCTTGTGGGGCGAGGCTTTCACGTAGCGCTTGAGCGCGGACAACGGATCGTCGGCGCGGCGATCCACGTTCACGGGCGGCAGCGGGCGCGTGGGACCGCCGTCGCCGCCCTGCATCTCGACGCGCGCGAACGCCTTGACCGCGCCGTTGAACGCGTCCGGCGCGAGGAACAGCTCGGTCGGCGGCAACAACGGCCGCGCCTTGTCGCCGCGCAGGAGCCGGTAGCGCGACTCCGTGTCCTGCCAGAATCGCTCGATGGCGCCGCGCACGTCGCCGTGCAGCGCAACGACGGCGCTCGCGGGCAAATAATCTGCGAGTGTTGCAGTCGCGTCGAAGAACAGCGGCAGGTAATACTCGATGCCGCCCGGCACGATGCCGTTGCTCACGTCCTTGTACAGCGCCGACCTCGACGGGTCGCCCTCGAACACTTCGCGGAAGCGGCTGCGAAAGCGCGTACGTCCCGCTTCGTCGAGGGGGAACTCGCGCGCAGGAAGCAATCGCACATCGCGCATCGGATAAAGCGTGCGCTGGGTGTCGACGTCGAAGGTCTTGATCGACTCGATCTCGTTGTCGAAGAGGTCGATGCGATACGGCAGTGCCGATCCCATCGGAAAGAGATCGATGAGGCCGCCGCGCACGCCGAACTCGCCGGGCGAGACGACCTGTGTCACGTGCGAGTAGCCCGCAAGCGAAAGCTGCGCGCGCAGTGCGTCGACGTCGAGCGTCTCGCCTTGCCGCAGGAAGAACGTGAACGCGGCGAGATACGACGGCGGGGCGAGACGGTACAGCGCCGAGGTGGCCGAGACGATCAGGAGGTCGCATTCACCCCGCGAGACGTGATAGAGCGTCGCGAGGCGCTCGGAGACCAGGTCCTGGTGCGGCGAGAACTGATCGTAGGGCAGCGTCTCCCAATCGGGCAGCAACGCGACGCGAAGATCGGGCGCGAACCACGGCACTTCTTCCGCGAGCCGCTGAGCCGATCGCGGTTCGGCGCTCACGACCGCGACCATGCGCTTGCGCGCTGCTGCCCGTCGGGCGAGATCGGCGAGCGCCAGCGCGTCCGACGATCCGGCAAACGGGCCCGCCCCCATGCGCTTTTGCGCATCGGGCACGTCGTGGATAAGGGTGGGAATCGCAGCCGTTGCGGCCGCTTCCGCAACGGGAGAAGGCGGTGGATTCAAGTAGGCAATTATACCGGCGGGGCCGGGGCTATACTCGCGGCGCCATGGTCAAGCACGGCGCATCTCCGTATCTCCTGCTGACGCTCGCGCCGTTCTTCTGGGCCTGCAACTGGATCGTCGGACGCGGATTTCACGAGGAGATCCCGCCGATGGCGATGACGTTCTTCCGGTGGTTCTTCGCGATCCTGATCCTCGCTCCCTTTGCGTGGCGCCACGTCATTCGCGACGCACCGCGCATCCGCGCGAACTGGCGCGTGCTCCTGTTCCTCGGCGCGGTCGGCGTGGGCACGCACAACGGCCTTGCTTATCTCGGGCTCAATTACACGACCGCTACCAACGGCGTCATCCTGAATTCGTTCATTCCCATCATGATCGTCGTGATGTCGTGGGTGTTCCTGCGCGAGCGCCTCACGCTGCTGCAGATCGCGGGCATCGCGGTGTCGCTCGCGGGTGTGTTCACGATCCTGTCCGACGGCAGCCTCGCGACGCTGCTCGCGTTTCGCCTGAACGGCGGCGACCTTCTCGTCATCCTGTCGATGGCGATGTGGTCGGTGTACACGATCGCGCTGCGCTGGCGCCCGGAAGGCCTGAACGTGATGTCGTTCCTTCTCGTCATCGCGGTCATCGGGGACCTGTGCGTGCTGCCGTTCTGGATCGGCGAACTTGCGACGGGTCACGTGCCGCGGTGGTCGTGGCAGTTTCTTGCCGCGATGGTCGCGGTTGCGCTTTTCTCGTCCGTGCTTGCGTATCTATTCTGGAATCGTGGCGTTGCCGAGGTGGGCGCCAACGTCGCGGGGCTCTTCGTGCACCTCATGCCGGTGTTCGGGGTCGTGCTCGCGTGGGTGTTCCTCGGCGAGCGGATGGCGGCGTTTCACGTGGCGGGTATCGCCTTGATCCTCACCGGCATCTGGATCACGAGCCGCTACCAAAAACGTCGCGCCGACGTCGACGAAGCGGCAGCGGTGGGCACCGACTAGGGCCGGTTTTCACCGCGCTGCGCCACCCACCACGCACGGGCGTCTTCGCGCGTCCAGGGCTGAAGCTCCAGCGCACCGAGCACGGCGGCGACCTCCTCGATCGTACGCGGGCGCAGTTCCGGCTTCTTGGCGAGACAGCGCGCGACGAGGCCCTCGAGCGCAGCCGGCGCGTCGGGCATCGCATCGCGAAGCTGCGGCGCCTCGGCCGACAGCACGTCACGGAGAATATCGGCCTCGGACTCGCCATCGAACGGCGGTCGCGCGGTCGCGAGGAAGTAGATGAGCGCGCCGATGCCGTACACGTCCGCGCGCGGGTCCACGCCTTCGGGTGCGCCGATGCGCTCGGGCGCCATGTAGGAAGGCGTGCCGAGCAGGCGCACCTGCCGCGTCAGCGCGCGCTGTGCGTCGGGATAGTCGTCCGCGACCGCTTCGATGCGCTTGACGATCCCGAAGTCGATGAGCTTGACGAAGTCACCGACGCCGCCGCGCTCGCACAGCATCACGTTCTGCGGCTTGATGTCGCGATGTACCATCCCGCGCCGATGCACTTCGGCCAGCGCATCGCACACCTGCAACACGATGTAGCGCATGCGCCCGAGCCGCAGCGCCCCGTCGTTCGTAACGAGCGCGTCGAGCGTGATGCCGTCGACGTACTCCATGGCGTAGTACATCAAGCCGTCCGGAGTCTGGCCGTAGTCGTAGATCTCGATCGTGTTGGGATGCGTGAGCTCGCTCACCAGGCGCACCTCGCGCTCGAAGCGTGCCGCGAGCTCGTCGGTAGCCATGTGGCGCTTAATGATCTTGATGGCGGTGGGACGCTTGAGCAGCGCGTGGCGCGCGAGATGCACCGTCGCCATCCCACCTTCCGCGAGCTCGCTTTCCAGGCGATACGCGCCGATGCGGCGACCCTGCGCGGGCTTGGCGGTCGCGCGGGCGAGCGCGAGCGTAGACCATGCGGCCCACCCCGCAGTGACGACGAGCAGCATCAGGACGACGGCCATGGCCGCACGCACGTAGCGAAGGGGCGCATACGCCTCGTCGACGCCGATCTCGGCAACGATTCCCATGCGCTCGTCCGGCAGCCAGCGCCACGCGCCTATGACTTCGGCGCCGCGGTAGTTTCGATACGGATCGAGAAGCACGCCCTGGAGGGGCACTTTGACGTCGGTCGTGGCCGCGGCAGTCAGCGCCGCGGCCACCGCGCGCGTGAGCGGCCATTCGGCCGCGCTTCCCGCAGGTTGCGACAACGCATCGAGCTCGAGGCCAGGATCGCGGAGCTTGAGACCGAACGATGCCTTCGCAGCCCTTTCCGGCAACATGCCCGCGCGCTGGAGCCCGCGCAGGTCGCGGATCTCCGACAGCAGGGTGCCGCTTTCGTCGAAGGCGTAGGCTTCGCCGGTCTCGCCGGGCCGCGCCGCGCTCAGGATGCTCTCGAAGTCGCGGTCGACGTAGCTTGCGATGCCGAGGGCGGCGACGACGTTCCCCGCGGCGTCGCGCACCGGCGTCTCGATCCACGCGAGCGGTCGCGCCCCGAGGAACGGCTGCGCCGCCACGAGGCGCGGATCGGTGGCGAACGGGCGGATGAATTGCGTGCGGCCCGCGAACACCTGCGCGAGCTGCGGTGCCAGGATCCGCGGTTGCGCCTCGGCGCCGCAGCTTTCGGCGATCGTCGACGCGATGATGAGACCCTTGCGATCGACGGCATTGGCCGCCGCGGCGCTCTCCGCCTGCATCATTGCGGAGACGCGGGCACGCCACTGCGCGACCTCTTCGCTTGCGCAGTGCTCCGCGATGCGGCGCGCGTGCGCGAGTCGCGCGAGGTTTGCCGTGAGCGCGGCCACCTCCGGGTCGCGCGCCCAGCGCTCGCCGTCGGCACGGCGCTCGGCGATGAACACCTCGAGGGATTTGGTCTTGGCCTCGAGCAGCGCAGGCAGGCCCTGTCCGCGGAGCTCGCGCAGCGAGCGCTCTACGCTCACGTACATCCACAGCGAGACGATCGCCAGCACCGCGCAAAGCGCGAGAACGATCAGGCTTTGCCTCCGGCGGCCGGCGATGAAGCGGCCTCGCAGGCGTGACGAGAAGCGGGTCGCGGACGACGTCAGATCGGGAGGTCCGCGGTCACGCGCTTTTGCAGCAGCGCCCGCGCGTATGCATTGCGCGCGCGCAGGCGCGGATCGCGAACGATCCCGGCAATCGTGCCGACGATGGTCCCCACGACGCCGGCAAGCGGGAGGGCCAGGATCAGCCCCGGGATGCCTGCCACGGCGCCGCCGATGAACACCATGAGCACGGTCGGGAGCGGATGCATGCGGATGCTGCGGCCGACGGTGAGCGGGATGAAGAAGAAGTTGTCGAGGACGCGGTTGAAGACGAATACGCCAACGACGCCATACACGACCCACAAGTCGTTCTGGTGCGCGGTGGCGGCCACGAGGACCGCGAGCGTGCAGCCGACGATCGAGCCGACGATCGGAATCCATTCGAGGATTGCGGCGACAAACGCGATGGCGAAGGCGTTGGGCACGCCCACGGCCAGGAACCCGACGCCGAGGACGACGGTGTCGATCGCGGTCAGCTTGAGCAAGCCCTGGAAGTAACTTTTGGCCGTCGCGTCCACGCGCTCGAACATGTAGACGGTGCGCTCGAAGAAAGCGTTGGGCACGCCGCGCGTCACGAGCTTGGTGAACAGCGTGCCGTCGCGCAGGAAAAAGAACGCAAAGAAGGGCGCCAGCAGCAACGTGGGCAGCGATGCCGCCGCGGCGAGGAGAACCTGGCTCAACTTCTCCTGCACATAGGTGTCGCCGAACTCGGCGGCGCGCTTGCCCATCTCGGCGTGGAAGTCGAGGCGCTTCAAGAACGCGAACTGCGATTCGAGCCCGCCCAGCACGCGGTCGATCAGCACGCGGCCGCCTTCGAGATAGCGGTAGAACGTCTCCTGTCCCGCGACCGATTCCGCGGCGAGCCACGGCAGGAGGGGGATCATCACCAGGATCGCGAACGCCGTCACGACGCCCGCGACGATAGCCGCCGCCGTCTCGCGCCCGAGTCCCGATAGCGAGAGCCTGCGCACGATCGGGAACATCATGTAGTACAGGATGATGGCGATGAGGAGCGGAACGACGAGCCACAGCGCCTTGGTCGACGCTACCAGCAAGAGCGTCGTGATGACGATGGTGACGAGCCAGACCGCCGGACCGCCGGCCAGGTAGCTTCCGTTCACAGCGGGCGCGACTCCATCGTCACGTAGCGAGCGACGAGCTTCTGCCCGAGGTCGCGCGCGAGCTGCAGCGCAATCTTCGACGCAGTGCTGGCATGCGTCTCGAGCAGCCCGTTGAAGTCGGCGCGCGCGAGGGCGGCGATGATGCAGTGATCGAGGGCTCGCGCCTGCGCGGTTCGCGGTATCCCGTCGAGCAGCGCGAGCTCCCCGAACAGCGCACCGGCCGGGATCTCCGCGATGCGGCCGTGCACGGGGTCGCCCTGGCGGCAGATCAGCACGCGGCCCTTCAGGACGACGTACAGCGCCTGCCCCTCCTCGCCCTCGTCGAACACCACCTCGCCGGCCAGGTATTCCCGCTCGTGCAGGAGGCCGTCGACGACGCGCAGCTCGCGCGGGCGCAAGGTCGAGAACAGCCCGAGCTTGCGGAGCTGGGCGAGCCGCGGGTGTTCCGTCTTCTTGTGCGTCAGGAAGCCGAACATAGGCGGGCGGATTGTCGCACGGGGACGCGTGCGTGACGAGCGGCACCTTTGGGTGGCTTTTCACTTGAACGTCGATCCCTTAAGCTCCAGTAATGACAATCGATCGCGCCGACGGCACCCGATTCGGCGAACTGTGGCGCCGGTGCGTGGCATCGCCCCCCTCGCCGGGCGCCGCTTCCGTCTTCGCCGACCTGCGCGCACGCCTGCTCGAGCCTGGCCGCAGGTTTCACAACATGGGGCACATCGACGACTGTCTCGCCCGCCTCGACGAGGTAGAGCGGCACGTCGAAGACCCCGATGCCGTCGAGCTCGCCCTCTGGTTTCACGACGCGGTGTACGTGCCCGGGGATGCTGCCAACGAGCGCCGCAGCGCCGAGCTCTTCCTGTCGCATGCGGCCGGCGCCCGCCCCAGGTTCCGCCGACGCGTGATCGCCTTGATCCTGACCACGCGCCGCAACCGGACGCCCCGCGACAACGACTGCAGGTTCATCGACGACATCGACCTCGCCGGCTTCGGCTCGCCGTGGGAGGAGTTCATGCACAACGGGAACCTGTTGCGACGCGAGTTCGCAACCCAGAGCGACGCGGACTACTACCGCGGCCTGTCGGCGTTCCTGACGTCGCTGCGGCGCAGGCCGCGCCTGTTCCGCACGGACTGGTTCGCGAAGCGCTACGAGGACCAGGCGCAGCAAAATCTCACGCGCCTGCTCGGCGAAATCGGCGCTCGGGCCTGAGGTTTTTCCCGCCGGCTGATCTAGCCTGGAACGCGCCCGTACTTGTCGTCGAAGCGGACGATGTCGTCTTCCTCGATGTAGTCGCCGCACGCGACCTCGATGATCGCAAGCACGTCGCTGCTGTGGTTCTCGAGGCGGTGCATGGTCTCGAGGGGAATGAAGGTCGATTCGCCTGTGGGCAGGTCGAAAACGCTCTCGCCGGAGGTCACGCGCGCCGTCCCGCGCAGCACCACCCAGTGCTCGCTGCGGCGATGGTGGAGCTGCAGCGATAGCGAGCCGCCGGGTTTCACCTCGATGCGCTTGATCTTGAAGCCCGGTCCTTCTTCGAGAACCGTATAACTGCCCCACGGGCGGGCGACGGTCTTGTGCAGCTTGTACGAGTCGTGGCCGCGCGCCTTGAGCTCGACCACCACTTCCTTCACGCGTTGCAGGTGATCGCGGTGCGCGACGAGCACGGCATCCGGCGTGTCGACGATGACGAGATTGGACACGCCGATCGTGGCCACTACGCGATCCTCCGAATGGATGAACGTGCCTTGCGTGTCGATGGCGACGCGCTCGCCGCTGCCGCGGTTGCCGTCGGCGTCCGCGTCGGTGAGCTCCGACACGGCTTGCCACGAGCCGACGTCGCTCCAGTCGAACTCGCCACGAACGACCGCGACTTCGCCGTTCGCCGCGGCCTTTTCCATCACGGCATAGTCGATCGAAAGATCGGGCGCAGTCGCAAACGTTGCGGCATCGAGCTCGAGCATCGCGTCGTTCGCGCGCGACGCGAGCGGCTGCCACGCCGCGCGCGCGGCGGCTGCCACGCCAGGCGCGTAGCGGTCGCAGGCGTCGAGGAATGTGGAAGGCGTGAACGCGAACATCCCGGAGTTCCAGACATGCGTGCCCCCGGCGACGAACTCGTGCGCTCTTGCGAGCGGCGGCTTCTCGACGAACGCCTTGGCAATGAAAGCACGCGCGCCCGCGGCCTCGCCGCACTCGATGTAGCCGAATCCCGTCTCGGGCATCGTCGGCGTGATGCCGAACGTGACGAGGCGGCCCTCCCGCGCAAGCTCGGCGCCGCGCATCACCGCGGCCGCAAACGCGACCTCGTCTCGGATCAGGTGATCGGCGGCGAGCACGAGCATGACGGCATCGTCGCCGTAACGCGCCCGCACGAGCAGCGACGCGACCGCCACCGCCGGAGCGGTGTTTCGCCCGAACGGCTCGAGCAGGTACGCGGCGTCACGCGGCTCGGCGTCGGCCAGTCCCGCATAGACATCCTTCGTGTGAAAGTAAAGGTCCCGGTTGGTCACGGTCACGAAGCCCCGGCAGCCGGGAATTGCGACGGCTCGCCGTGCGGTCTTGCCGAGCAGCGTGTCGCCGTCGGGAAGCGGCATGAAGGGCTTGGGCGCGGTCTCGCGCGAGAGCGGCCACAGTCGCGTGCCCGCGCCTCCCGAGAGAATGACTGGAACGATGTGGGTCATGAAGCGATCCGCTGATGGCGAATCGCGGATTTTACCGTGTCCGACCCGTTGCGACGGTTGCCGCCGGCCGGCGGCGCGGCAGTTCCCTCCGGTAGGACGTTCCGTCGCTGTACCGCAGCCTTCCTGCCTACAGGCAAATACTGGGTGCGACGATGGTGCGGCCGCGCATGCGCGGACGAAATATACGCTCTGATCCTGTGGCGCGCGCGGGACCGCATGGCGCGGAGATGACATGCGATATTCGCGATTGACGTTCACTGCAACGGTCGCAGTCCTGGTGTCCGCGTGCTCCACGGCCCCCCGCGCGCCCGCCCGCGGTCCACGATGCGCGGATGGCGGTCGACGCCCCGCGCCCGACCCCGCACGTCGCGTCCAATGCGCCCGTTGAAACACACGATGAAGTCGAGGCAGCGGAGCTCTCTTCGGCGCATGCCGAGAGCGAACGCCGCGGAGTGCTCGAAACGCAGGCACGGGCGCGCATCGCGCAGCAGCAGGCTGCCGCCGCGCAGCAGCGAGCGCACTCGGCTGGCGAGCGACGCGCGCTCAGCGAACGCCAGCTTCGCGACCTTTTCGCCAGCAGTTCCGATCGGGGCACGGTGGTCACGCTGAACGACGTCCTGTTCGAGTCGAACAGCGCGACGCTTCGGCCAGGCGGCCAACGTCTGGTGGCGCGGCTCGCAGAGTTCCTGCGCGAGTATCCGGAGCGCGAAATCGCGATCGAAGGCTTTCACCGACAGCGTCGGCAGCGACGCGCAAAACCAGGAGCTCTCCGAGCTCCGCGCGGCTTCCGTCCGGCGGGCATTGCTGGACGCGGGTGTGGACGGCCCACGCGTGTTCGTGCGCGGATACGGGCAGGCGTTTCCGGTGGCGAGCAACGATACCCGCGAAGGCCGGTTGCGCAACCGCCGCGTCGAGGTCGTCATCGGCAACGACCACGGATCCATCGCGCCGCGCGTCGCTACGATTCGCAGGCGGTTGAGAATCGTTTCGACGGCCCCATGTAGGACCTTGCTAGAATGCTTGTCCGGCCGATGCGGTCTTTCGGCCGGTTCTCATCGGGGGTGAACTGGTCTCGACGGGGGCAGTGAAGCAGCTTGGGGCATGCCGAGGTGTTGGTCCTCGTAAAACTCTGACACTCGCAAACTTAACTGCGAACGACGAAAACTACGCTCTGGCGGCTTAATCCCGCCGGACCTTGCACCGGTTGGCGCTCCGGCCGGGTGACGAAGCTGGCAACAGACTAGTCACAGCAAGGACATTTAGAGCGATCGCGTCCGCCCGGGTCACTTGGGCGAGGCGCTAAAGCAAGGTGACTGGCCTGCGCGTTGTCTGTCCGTCAACGGCGCGTGGGTGAGAGCACAATGACTCGACTAAGCATGTAGTCCTGACTGTGGAGCGTCTTCGGACGGCGGTTCGATTCCGCCCACCTCCACCAATAAGAGTGACGGCGCCCTCGCGGCGCCGTTTTCACTTCGTACGAGAATGTGCACTCGTCGGGGAGTACGCGATGAATCAGGCCCAATCTGTACTGGTGATCGACGACAATGCCGACGCGCGACAGGTCGTTGCGTTGATGCTCGAAGATCTAGGGTATGCCGTGACCGCGTGCGAGGATGTCGCGGAAGCCGTGGCGCACCTATCGTCCGGGGCCGCGTGTGACATCGTCGTCACCGACTTCATCATGCCCGGTACTTCAGGGCTCGAGCTCGCCAATCTCGTGCGACGATGGCGACCGAAGACGCCCGTGGTGCTCATCACGGGCCATCAAGAAGCGATCGGTGCGGCGTTGGACGAGGGCATCATTCCACTCCTGAAACCGTTCACACAAGAGCAGCTGCGCGCGGTGTTGAAAGAGGCCACCTGACCCACCCGTGGGTGCCGGTTTTGTCGCGCCACCCTACCGAGCGCAAGATAGAGGTGTTTCCCTGGAACGCAGCAAGGAAGCGATGAGCAGGCACTTCCACGGGATGGTTTCGCGCTTCAGCGCCGGCGGTCGTGACATGTCGCCTTCCGGCGCCGAGATCGCCGTTGCCTCTTCTGAGCTTGTGCGATTCGGTATAAGCCCTGCAGGTGCGGTCCAACTCGTCACCGGGAAAAGCGTTACCAGCGCGGCCGATCGGGAACTCGTCCGTTTGCTTTTGATCCATCTCACCACACGCGAATAGGGTACCTCTGCACGCGATCAAGGCCACGCAGCTCGCTCCTTGAAA
The DNA here is from genome assembly GCA_963707815.1 of uncultured beta proteobacterium. Classification (GTDB taxonomy): domain Bacteria; phylum Pseudomonadota; class Gammaproteobacteria; order Burkholderiales; family Casimicrobiaceae; genus VBCG01. The sequence continues at coordinate 17,347 of CAVPRK010000028.1, read as the reverse complement.
TCTCGCGTCACCTTTACGCCGTCGCCAAAGGCCTGAAGGTAGTCTCCCTGCCTCGCGATGAGCGCCAGTCCCACTTCGTTCGGCGAACTCGCGAGCTTGACACCGGGGCGGCCATCGGGATTGACCAGGCGAAGCACGACGCTTTCTTCCTTGTTCGTGGCGTCCGCGGGATGCACGACGATGCTCGCTCGAACGCGCCCCTCGGCATCGACGATCTCGAGCTGGCGCGCGCGCACGACGTCGGTGGCTTGTGCGCTCGCCGCGACGGCATGAGGCCACTGCGACACCGAGACCGCCGCACATGCCACGTTGAGGACGGAGACTGCGAGTAGAAACCGTTCGGTTCTCGTCATCGGATTGCCTTTGATGGAAGGTTCGCATCCGTTGCGTCATTCGCGGCGACACGGCCCTCCGGCCACCCGGGCAAAGGCCATTCCTCCGTACCGGGGTTTCAGCAATCGTCCGGGCAAATGTGCGCCCGATCAAACCACTTCGTCAACGCGAGGAGTGCGGGTCGCCGTGCGCGGCGCCCCCGGCAATTAGCCGCAGCCTCCACATCCGCCGCCGCCGCACCCGCCTCCGCCACCGTCGCACCCGCAACCACTGCCACCACCGCCGCATCCCGAGTTGCCCGTCGACTTGCCGTCGCGCGACTTGTCGTCGCCCACCCGCGCGTGTGCCGCCGCCCAGACGAGAGCAGCGAACATCGCCACGATCATGCCCACGAGCACGAAGCCGGTGACCGTCGACGAGGTTGCCTTGGCACATCCGGCCAGCACGGCCAGTGCAAACGCGCCTGCTGCGCCTCCGCGTACGACGCGCTTGGGGATCACCCACACATCGCGCGTATCGAAGCGCCGGTACCGCCCGGCGAATCGCTCGTGCGCCGACGGCCAGATGTCTGCCGGCGGAGGTTCATCGAACGCCTCGCGGTAGCGGCGCAGCGTTGCCTCGTATCCGTCCGCGTGACGCGTGTCTTCCGTCGCGCCGCCGCGCGACGGCGTGTGATGGATCGGGCGTCCTGCCACTCGGCCACAGAGCTCGTCCCAATACGCGCGCGTGTCGAGCATGTGTAGATGCCACGCCTGGTCCACCGCCCCCGACGGAACGATCAGCTCGTCGTGCGTCGCGGTAAGAAACAGGAAACGGCGGTACTCGTCGAGCACGCGCGACGTGAACGCCGAAGACCAGCCTTGCTCACACCGCAGGCGCGTGCTGAACGGTACGGCATGCGTGGGATCGTCAAGGGGGAACTGGCGGAGGGAAAGCCAGACGGGATTGGATTGCAATGCCATTTTATTATTCTCCTTATGTTTTTCTTGTTCTTTTACTGGCACTTGCACGTTAGCAACGCCGCGTTACGAATTGATGACAGAAATGCGCATGTCGAAAATTTTGCGAACAACCCTTGCAGCAGGCGCGGCATGAGATCTCCTCGAATGAGAACTCTTTGCAATTGGAGGCTGCGTTCGACCTTCGCGGGTTCGGTTTGAACGCGCGCTCAACAATCATGATTTGACATCGCTGGAGCCGCGCGGCACGATCCAATGGTTGCCTGACGGTCGCCCAGCGATCGCGCCATGCCCAACAAAGACAACTGCGCAACGATACTCATCACGGACGACAACCGTGACGCCGTGGACGTCATCTCGACGTTCCTCATCACGTCCGGTTACGCCACGATACCGACCTACTCTGCGCGAGAGGCGCTCGATGCACTCGACCGCGATTCCAGCATCGGGTTCGTCATCTCCGACGTCCGCATGCCCGAGCTCGACGGCTTCGACTTCCTGCGCGTCGTGAAGCACCGATTTCCTCATCTCAAGGTGATCCTCGTCACGGGCCACGAGATCACCGACGACGACGTCGTCCCGACGGGCGCGACCATTCTCAGGAAGCCCGTCGAGTTCGACCAGCTCCTGCATCTCCTGCCGAAGCGCGCGTAGGGTCGGCTCAACCCCGTCGGTTGCATACCGCAGCCTCGCCCGCATCTAGCGTGGGTGCCCCGCTTCGGCGGGGATAATGACCACCAAATACGACGGAGCCGCCATGCCGGTTCGCGATACCCGCCTGCTGGACGAGGCTTTCGACATGCTGCGCGAGGCCGACCGCCTCCACCGGCAGTTCATGACGCTCGCGCTGGGCCGTGGCGGCCCGTGCTGGGAGCCGCCGATCGACATCGTCGAAAGCGCTCACGCGTTGCTCGTGCGCGTCGCGCTGCCCGGCGTCGTTCCGGGCGATGTCCAGATTCGCACCGATGGTGCGCGCCTGTCGGTGGTTGGGCTCCGTCCGCCCGCCGTGGCCGCCGCGACGATCCACCGCCTGGAGATTCCCTATGGCCGCTTCGAGCGCACGATCGAGCTGCCGGCGGGCCGCTACGACCTCGTTCAACACGAATTTGCCGACGGCTGCCTGCTGATCGAGCTACGCCGAGTGGCCTGACAATATGACCACCCTCGACACCCCGCGCACCGAGTCGGGCGCACCGCCGCTGCCTGCCGATGGCCTGATCGTCGTTCCCGTGCGCAACCTCGTGCTGTTTCCGGGGTTGATCGCGCCGCTCACGCTCGGGCGGCAGGAGTCGATGCTCGCCGCGCAGGAGGCCGTGCGCACGCAGAAGCCGATGGGCCTCCTCCTGCAGCGCAACGCCGAGACCGAACAACCGGCCTCGACGGATCTCTACACGGTCGGAACTACCGCGACGATCCTGCGCTACGTGACCACGCCGGACGGAGCCCACAACCTCGTGGTGCAGGGCGACAAGCGCTTCCGCGTCGCCGAATTCCTCGAAGGCCGTCCTTACATGGCCGCGCGTGCGGAAATGCTTCCGGACCCGTCGCCCGTCAACCGCGACATCGAGGCGCGCATGCTGCAGGTGAAGGCGCGCGCTGCCGAGCTTCTCGAGCTCATGCCGCGCGCGCCGGCAGAGCTCGTGGCGTCGATCGAGCAGATACAGTCGCCAGGTGGACTTGCCGACTTCGTTGCGGGCCTCATCGACATCAAGGCCGCCGAGAAGCAGGATCTCCTCGAAACCTTCGACGTGCAGATGCGCCTCGACCGGGTCCTCGCGTTCCTGGTGGGCCGCATCGAGGTGCAGAGGCTGTCGAAGGAGATCGGCGAGCAGACGCAGGGCCGGCTCGAAGGACGCCAGCGCGAAGTGCTGCTCCGCGAGCAGCTGAAGACGATCCAGAAAGAGCTCGGCGAGAGCGACGACAACGCCGCCGAGGTCGCCGAGCTGGCGGAGCAGGTCTCGAAGGCGAAAATGCCGGAGGACGTCGAGAAGCACGCGCGCAAGGAGCTCTCGCGCCTGTCGCAGATGTCCGAGCAGTCCCCCGAGTCGTCGATGCTCCGCACGTACCTCGACTGGCTGGTCGAGCTTCCGTGGGCATTGCCCGCGGAGGACCCTATTGCCATCGACGAGGCGCGCCGCATCCTCGACGAGGACCACTACGGCCTTGCCAAGGTGAAGCGGCGCATCCTCGAGTACCTCGCGGTGCGCAAGCTCAATCCCGAAGGCCGCACGCCGATCCTGTGCTTCGTCGGGCCGCCCGGCGTCGGCAAGACGTCGCTCGGGCAAAGCATCGCGCGAGCCCTCGGCCGCAAGTTCCAGCGCCTGAGCCTGGGCGGCGTGCACGACGAGGCGGAGATCCGCGGCCATCGGCGCACGTACATCGGCGCCATGCCCGGCAACATCATCCAGGCCTTGCGCAAGGCGGGGACGCGCAACTGCGTGCTGATGCTTGACGAGATGGACAAGCTTGGCCAGTCGATGCACGGCGACCCGTCCGCGGCGCTTCTGGAAGTGCTCGATCCGGAGCAGAACTCGACGTTCCGTGACAATTACCTGGGCGTGCCGTTCGACCTGTCGCGCGTCGTGTTCATCGCTACCGCGAACGTGCTCGATCGCATCCCTGGACCGCTGCGCGATCGCATGGAAGTCGTGAGCCTGCCAGGCTACACCGAGGCGGAGAAGCTCGAGATCGCGCGCCGCTACCTCGTGAAGCGGCAGCTCGATGCGACGGGGTTGACTGCCGGGCAGGTCGAGATCACCGACGAAGCGTTGCGCATGGTCATCGGCGACTACACCCGCGAGGCGGGTGTGAGGAACCTCGAGCGCGAGATCGGCAACCTGTTCCGCCATTCCGCGATGCGCGTGGCCGAAGGCGCCGCGTCGCACGTTCACATCGACGAGGCGCTGGTGAGCGAAGTGCTGGGCGCGGCGCGCTTCGAGAACGAGGTCGCGATGCGCACCAGCGTCCCAGGTGTGGCGACCGGGCTTGCCTGGACGCCGGTCGGCGGCGACATCCTCTTCATCGAGACGTCGCGCACGCCTGGCGCGGGCAAGCTCATCCTGACGGGTCAGCTCGGCGACGTCATGAAGGAGAGCGCGCAGGCGGCGCTCACTCTGGTGAAGGCGCGGGCGGGCAGCCTCGGCGTCGTCCCCGACCTCTTCGAGAAGAGCGACGTCCACATGCACATCCCGGCCGGCGCCATTCCAAAGGACGGCCCGAGTGCGGGCGTCGCGATGTTCACGTCGCTCGCCTCGCTGGCGCTGGGCAAGGCGGTGCGTGCCGACACTGCGATGACCGGGGAGATCAGCCTTCGCGGGCTGGTCCTTCCGGTCGGCGGCATCAAGGAAAAAGTGCTCGCCGCCGCGCGAGCGGGCATCACGACCGTGATGCTGCCCGCGCGCAACCGGCGCGACCTCGACGACATCCCGGCCGACGTCCGCGAGCGCCTTGCCTTCGTATGGCTCGACACGGTCGACGACGCCCTGCGGCACGCGATCGGGCTCTCGGTAACCGAGCCCGAGGTCGCGGAAGTCAGCGCCTCGTAAGCGATCTGTAAGTCCGGGCGGTCAGCGGCTGGGCGCGCACCTCCGGCACGGTATCGCATCAACTTCCGCCGTATTTTCATACGTTTAGGTCATCACGTTCGCGTCGCGGCGAATGTCGTTATCCGTCAGCGATCGGCCAGCGCTGCCCGCTCACACTGCGAACCCATGACGAGCCGTCACGGCGACTCTAGGGAAATCAGGAGAGCATCATGCAAGCGAAGATGGCAATGATGGAAGTGGGACGGGTGCTGCAGAAGGCAGGGCCGTACGTCGTGCTCGAAGTCGTTCTGCCCGGCGGCACGCTGTTCGCGCTCTTGCTCTACCTGTACCGGACGGGACAGCTTCGCAAGTATCTGGCGGATCGCACGTCCGTTAGTGCGGGGAGCGAGCCGCACCTGCGCCGCGCTGGCGTTCGCGCTTCAGCCCGCCGGAAGCCAGAGCTTCGCACGGCGCCGGGACGTCGAGCTGCAGATGCTCGCTGCAAGTCGATAGCGGCCGCACAAAAAAAGAAGCGGCCGCGCGCGGCGGCCGCTTCGTCGTTAATACAGGACCAGGGGAGTAGTCCTTCGCCGTACGTCGAATCGCTGAACAGCCTCGAAAGGCCGCTCATCGTAAATCCGGCTTAGGCGGTACTGACGACAGAGGAATGATGCCGCGGCCGTCTCAGGACGGCGGTCGGACAAACTCTCATTTTTGTGTCGGACAACTTCCGGCACCCCGGGGCACCGCAGGTCCGAGCGCACAAAAAAGAGCGGCCGCACTTTAGGCGGCCGCTGGGGTCAAGAACACGAGGCTCGGGAGTAGCCTTTCCGGATCCGGGGGAAGTGCCTTGCGCCGCATGGGGCTAGGCTCGGCATCTGCAGTTGCCCGCTACAGTGGCCGGTGGACCGGGACCGAAAAGTGTTCAGGACGGTTCGAATGTATCGCCTCGGTCCCCGGTGGTCCTACCGGCCGGACTGCCATTGTCTTGTCGGATGATTCTTACAACCCCGCTTAAAGCGTTTCCAGGAACGCAACTAGGGCTTCCACGTCGTACTTATCCAGGCCGAGCGGCATCAGGATGCGCTCGCCGTCGGCGTGCAGCCGCTCCTCGTTGAGCTTCGAGTAATGACGCACCACCTCGCGCAGCGTCGCGAGGCTGCCGTTGTGCATGTAGGGCGCGGTGACGCGACACGCCGCGCAGCGAGGGCACCCTGAACTCGCCGTAGTTGCGGTGATCTGGCGACATGGCGCGTGCTGACCGTGGTGCGTCGCTTTGCGTCGTCGTTGAACTTGCCCGAGCAGGTTGTACGGGCTGCTTCCGAAGCTTCTTGATGCCTCCGAGCGTCCGGGATCGACGCGCCCGCTTCGGCGAAGAACGGGATGCCCACGTCGGCGAACTCGCCGTTGGTGAATCGCGGGCCGAAGTGGCAGGTCGTGCAGCTGCCGTTGCCGACGAAGATCGCGAGTCCCGCGCTGCGCGAGCAACGGATAGCGCGCCATCGCCTCCTTGTCGCCGCGCACGAGCGCGTCGCGGAAGTCGTCGAATGCCGATCGCGGGCTTGCCAGCGTCTCGTGGTACGCCGCGAGTGCCTTGCCGACGTCGACCGCGACGGCTTCGTCGTCTGCCGGTCGGTGCGCGTCCGAACACTTTCCGATAGTCGTTCGCAGCGCCGGATCGTTGCGAACGCGGGAAGCGACATGCGCGACGTCGGCGCGCATCTCGCGCGGATCGAGCAGCGGCCGGATGCTCTGCGCCCACAGGCTGTCGTGCGCGCCGTCCCAGCCGTACCAGCGATGAAGCCCGACGTTGAACACGCGTCGGCGTATTGCGATCGACCGCGCTCCAGGCCGAAGGCGCGCGCGCGCGCCGTCCTGGAACGCGCGCACGGGCGCGATGGCAGGTGGCGCACAGCACCGAGCCGGTGCCCGAGAGCCGCGGCTCGAAGAACAGCTGCTCGCCGAGCGCGATCGCCTCGGGCTTGCCGGACACGCGATTGCGCGGATCGTCGCGCGCGGCGGCGGCCACGGTCCGTGCGCCGCGATGCGCGCGACCTCGTCGTCGCTGAACGCCACCGGCGTCGGCTGCGCGAACGCGAGCTGCGGGAACGAGGCACGAAACGAGGACGCAGATCCTCATTGCAGCTCGATGGCCGTGGCGATGCGCTCGGTCGTGCCGCCGTCACGACCTCGAACGCGATCTCCCAGCGGCCCGGCATGTGGAACATCAGGCCTTCGGCGCGACAGCGGCCGGGCCCGGCTGTCTTCACCGTCGGCGCGTAATTCATGCCGTGGCGATGCTCGGGCATGCTGCGCGTCGACGTTCACCGCCTGCGCGGCATGGCGCGCCTTGCCGGCGGGCAGACCGCGACGTCGATCGCGAAATGCTCGCTTACCGCGATCGGCGCAGGCGCCGTCTTGAACGCGAGCGTGTAAGCGCGCCGATTCGACGCGCTTGTCGCCCGGATTGCCGCACGCGTGCGCACGCCGCCGGCTACGCGCTGCGCGACGACGCGGATCATTGCGCGAGGGGCGGCTGCCAGAACGAGAAAAGCGCTTCGCCGTTTTTCCATGCGATGCGCTCGGCCACGTCGCGCGGCAGGTCGGCGAGCCACGCGCGCGACCAGTTCGGCATGCTCGACGATGTAGTGCCAGCGCTCGGGGCGTGAACGTGTCGGTGCCGACCATGAAGCGGTCGGGGAACTCGGTGAACAGTCGCGCGCCACTGGCCGGACACCTTGCCGCCGGAGCCGTGCTCGGTGCGGAACGCGAGGTCGCACCACAGGTTCTTGTGCTTGCGCAGCATGTCGCGCACGCGCTCGGGCGCGATCGAAGCCCGAGTGCGCCCACAGGATGCGCGCCTGCGGCCACTGCTGGAAGAGGCGCTCGATCGCGTCGACGTCGGAGTGCGCGTGCAGCAAGAGGTTGTGCTTGCTTCGCGAGCGCGACCATGCGGCGCGGCACCGGCAGGTCGGCGTCCGCGCCGTAGAGGTGGAATTCGCCGATCGCCGCGTAGCGGCTGCGGCGCAGGCGCTCCTCGAGGAACGCCGCGACGGTGTCGTCGCGCACCCAGGTGCCGATGTCGCCGCGCGTGCGGTAGGGCCGCAGCGACGGAATGACGAGGTCGGGCGCCGCCTCGTAGAGCCGCTGCGTGCCGTCGTCGCCGGAGCTCGAGATGAGCGCGCGGCGAGGCCGGCCTTGCGCAGGATCGCGATCGCGTCGGCCGGCGGCAGATTCGCCCACGCGTCGTGGCTGTAGTGCAGGTGCGCGTCGAAGATCGGCAGCTCGGCGGCGGCGCGCGACGAGTCGGGAGGAGAAGGCCGACGCGCGGCGAGTTCGTGGCGGCATTCGCAGTATCTTCGTGCTTTAATCCGCGCATGCCAAGCCCGTCCGTACCGCGCGCGCCGCTGCCCGTGGTGCGGCGAGGATCCGCTCTACGTCGCATACCACGACAGCGAATGGGGCTTCCCGTCGCCGACGATCGTCGCCTGTTCGAGAAGATCTGCCTCGAAGGGTTCCAGTCGGGTCTCGCGTGGATCACGATCCTGCGCAAGCGCGAGTCGTTCCGCGAGGCGTTTCGCGGGTTCGACTTCGAGCGCGTCGCGCGCATGGGCGAGCGCGACGTGCAGCAGCTGCTCGGCAATGCCGGCATCGTGCGCCATCGCGGCAAGATCGAGTCGACGATCAACAACGCGAAGCGGGCACGCGAGCTCGCAAGCGAGCACGGGTCGCTCGCCGCGTACTTCTGGCGCTACGAGCCGGGGAAGTCGACCCGGCCGAAGCGCCTGACGACGGACGTGCTCGCGGCCATGGCGACCTCGCCCGAGTCCGTCGCGCTCGCCAAGGACCTCAAGAAGCGCGGCTGGAGCTTCGTCGGGCCGACCACGGTCTACGCCTTCATGCAGGCGATGGGCCTCGTCAACGATCACCTGCACGGATGCGACACGCGCAAGGCGGTCGACGAGGCGCGCGCCGCATTCGTGGTTCCCTAGCGCGCTCGCTCGACCGCCGGGGCGCCGGCGCACGCGAAGGTGTGGCCGACAAGACCCGTCACAAGCGCGCAATACCCGGGTCGATGCTTGTCGGTGTCCGGATGGCACGAGCGTAAATTTGCGCCGGTCCGCAGCGTAGAAACGACCGCTTGTCGCGGCGCCAGGCATCCCCGCCCGAAGGGAGCGGCGATGGCGCGTCTCTTGCTGGAGTGTCCAACGATGACGACCCGACCTCTCACGACGAGCAATGCCGGCGGCGCCATGGTGGCGCTGGCGGGCGTTACCGCACTCGCCGGGTTGTGGCGCTGGGGGCAGCTCCTGCAGTACATGCGCATCGGCGAGGCCCTCGCCGACCACGCCGTGCCGTTCGAGCGAAAGACCATGCCGCACGCGCCGGCGGTGCTGGTCGTGGGCGACAGCACCGGGGTCGGGCACCGGCGCGACGACGCCCGAGCGATTCGATTGCGGGCCTGCTCGGGGCCGCGTTCCCGCACGTCTCCATCGTCAACCGCGCCGCCAACGGCGCACGTACGCTCGACGTAATCATGCAGCTTGCCGAGCACCGGTGCCGGGCCGCTACGACCTCGTGCTGGTGCACGCCGGCGGCAACGACGTGCTGCGCGCGCGCCGCTTGCGCTCTCTCGGGCCGCAGGTGGACGCGCTCATGCGGCTCGCGCGCAAGCTTTCGTCCAACGTGATCGTGACCACGCATTCCGAACCTCGGCCTCCTGCCGATGTTCTTTCCGCCTCTGTCGTGGATGATGTCGCGGCGCGCGCGCCAGCTGTGCGCGCTGTACGCGGAGTCGGCGCGCCAGCACGGCGTCCACTACCTCGACTTCTTCCACGAGCGCGGCACGTGCCCGCTCACGACGCGACCCGCAACGTTACTTCGCGCGCGACGGCCTGCATCCTTCGAACGAGTGCTACAGCTACGTGTTCGACGCGATCATGAAATCCACGCCGCTCGCCGCACGTTTGACGAGGCCGCGGCTGCGGCCCGTGCGCACGGCCTGAACCGCGACCTTCCACGTAGTGTCCGCGGATGCCCCCGCGGCCACTCGAATTGATACGATGTCGCCTTTCGGTACGCAGGCGACATCGATGCCTCTCGATCCCACTGCCGTCGCCACGCTGTCGCGCGTCACCACCGCCACCATCACCACGCTGCTGCTGAAGAAGGGCCTGCGCAACGTGTGGATGCGCGGCACGCGGCCGCTGTCAACCCGGGCCAGCCGCGCCTCGTGGGCAAGGCGTTCACGCTGCGCTTCGTGCCGGCGCGCGAGGACCTCGCGACGCCCGAGTCGTGGTCGAAGCCCATCTCGACGCGCGCGGCGATCGAGGCGATGCCGCCGGGCTGCATCGCGGTGGCCGACGCGATGGGCGTCACCGACGCGGGCATCTTCGGCGACATCCTCTGCGCGCGCATGAAGAAGCGCGGCGTCGCGGCGCTCGTCACCGACGGCGTGGTGCGCGACGTGGCCGGCGTGCGCGGCACCGGGCTGCCGGTGTGGTGCCAGGGCGCGGCGGCGCCGCCTTCGGTGGCGGGCCTCACGTTCGTCGAACTGGGGCGAGCCCATCGGCTGCGGCGGCGTCGCGGTGTTCCCCGACGACTGTCGTGGTCGTCGACGACGACGGCGCGGTGCTCATTCCCGCGGCGTTCATCGACGAGATCGTCGCGCACGGCGCCCGAGCAGGAGCGCCTCGAGGGCTGGATCATGGCCGAGGTCGAGAACGGCGCGTCGCTGCCGGGCCTCTATCCGCCGAACGCCGAAAACAAGGCGCGCTACGAGAAGACGAAGCAATGAAGCTCGTCGCTCCGACGCGACGCGGCGTCTACGTCATCGCGCCGACGCCGTTCCATCCCGACGGCCGCATCGACGAATCGTCCATCGACCGCATGACCGACTTCTTCGTCGAAGGCGGGCGTCGACGGCATCACGGTGCTGGGCCAGCTGGGCGAGGCGCCGAAGATGACGCACGAGGAATCGGTCGGCATCGTGAAGCGCGTGATCGCGCGCGTGAAGGTGCCGATCGTCGTGGGCGTGTCGGCGCCGGGCTTCGCCGCGATGCGCGCGCTCACGCAGGACGTGATGGCGCTGGGCGCCGCGGGCGTGATGATCGCCCCGCCCAACACGCTGCGCACCGACGACTCGATCGTCGCAGTACTACAAGCAGGCGTCGGAGGCGATCGGCGCCGACGTGCCGTTCGTGATCCAGGACTATCCGCTCACGTTCTCGGTGCAGATGACGCCGGCGGTCATCCGCCGCATCGCGCACCGACAACCCGTCGTGCTGGTTCCTCAAGCACGAGGACTGGCCGGGCCTCGAGAAGATCTCGCAGCTGCGCGCGTGGGAGAAGGACGGCTCGATGCGGCGTCTGCCGATCCTCATCGGCAACAACGCGCTCTTCCTCGACTTCGAGATGGAGCGCGGCGCCGACGGCGCCAACACCGGCTACTGCTTCCCCGACATGCTGGTCGACGTCGTGCGCCTCTCGAAGGAGGGCAAGCGCGACGAGGCGCACGACCTCTTCGACGCGCACCTGCCGCTCATCCGCTACGAGCAGCAGCCCGGCCCGGGCCTCGCGGTGCGCAAGTACGTGATGATGCGCCGCGGCATCATCGCCTCCGACACGCTGCGGAAGCCGCGCGCGCCTTTGACGCCCGCCGCGCGCGCCGAAGTCGACTACCTGCTCGCGCGCCTTGCCAAGAAGGATCCCGAGAGCGAGGATCGCATGAGCCTGGGTGACACCGGATTCGCGGGATCGATCCCGCAGATCTACGAGCAAGTATCTCGTACCGCTCATCTTCGCGCCGTACGCCGTCGACATCGCATCGCGCGTGGAGGCGCTTCGGCCGGGGCGCGTGCTCGAGATTGCGGCAGGCACGGGCGTTGTCACGCGCGAGCTCGCGCGCACGTTGCCCGCCAGCACGACGATCGTCGCGACGGATCTCAACCAGCCGATGCTCGACCAGGCGATTGCGCGCGGAACGTCACGGCCGGTCGAGTTCCGGGCGGCGGACGCCATGCACCTGCCGTTCGACGATGCATCCTTCGACGCGGTCGTGTGCCAGTTCGGCGTGATGTTCTTTCCCGACAAGCCCGCGGCATTGCAGGAGGCGCGGCGCGTGCTCCGTCCCGGCGGCGCGTTCGTGTTCAATGCGTGGGATCGGATCGAGTGCAACGAATTCCCGCTCGCTGTGACGGACGCGCTCGCTGACGTGTTTCCGGCCGACCCTCCGCGTTTCATGGCGCGCGTGCCGCACGGGTATCACGACGCCGCCGTCATCGCGCGCGATGTGACACTTGGCGGCTTTGCGTCGCACGCACTCGACACGGTCCCGGCGCGCGCCCGCGCGGAATCAGCGCGCGTTCCCGCGATCGCGTTCTGCCAGGGCACGCCCGTGCGTAACGAAATCGAGTCGCGCGATGCGTCGAAGCTCGCGTCGGCGACCGACGCCGCGGCACGCATGATCGCGGATCGCTTTGGCTCCGGCGCCGTCGAGGGCGCCATCCAGGCGCACGTGATCGTCGCGCGCCTATAGACCTACCGCGAACAGCGTCGCGTTGTTGATCGCGTAGACCTTGCCGTCGGCGCCGATCGCCGTCGGCGTGTACGACTCCGCGTAGCCGTTGTTGAAGCGGATGTTCTGCGTCAGCGCGTTCGACGGCAAGTGCCAGCGGTAAAGGCGGCCGTCCTCGCTGTTCACCAGCACGGAGCTCGTTGCGGCGTCCACCGCGACCGTGTTCACGCACCATTCGCGCACCGAGCCTGCGAAGGCCGTCGGTTGCGGCGTCGGTCCGAGGATCGTGAGCACCTCGCGCATCACCGGAACGAGCGGCGAAATGGTGTCGGGCTGCGAGGTCGACGGATCGAGGATCGCCATCTGGTTGCGCCCGTTGCCCGAGCCGACGCCCGCGTAGTTGTTGTACTTGGACACGAGGAGGTAGCTCGACGGCCCCGTGTACTGGGGGACCATCGACGCCGGTGCGACGGACACCGTCTGGTCCCAGCCGAACGATCCGGCCACCTTGGTGACACTCAGGTCCGCGTTGTAGTGCAAGAGCCATCCGCGAAAATTGTGTGCAGGGGTGTTCGACTCGAGCACGCCGTAGTAGACGTCGCCGTCCGGGCCGACGGTCGGCGACGCGCTTCCGTTGTCGCTCACCCAGGCGAGCTGGCCGGTCGCGGGATCGCGCAGCGCCACGCTGCTCCGCGTCGCGAGCGTTTGCGCATCGAGAGCCAGCAGCATGCCGGAGGGACGTTCGCCCGCGGGCGGCGAATTCGTGACGACGGCGTACACCGTCGACAGGTCGTTGCTGAGCGCGGGTGCGCTGTTCATCGCCGGCTTGGCCACCTGCGGATCGCTGGCCGCGGTACGCGCGCCCACCCACGTCGCCGAGCCGTCGGCCGACACGCGGGCAATGCCGCTCGCAAGGTTGAGCGGCGTGGCACCCGTCACGATGAAGCCGAAATACACGTTGCCGCGCGGGTCGACGCTGAGCGGCGTGCTGATGATCACCGATGCGTCGTACGCGGCGCGCGCTGCGTCGTAGGCTTCGTTGCCGTAGAAGGCGATCGTTTGCACCGCGCCGTCGGCCGCGTCGGCGTTGTCGCGGAAGAAGAGCTTGCCGCCCGCGCCGGGCCAGTACACGCGGTTGCCCTGCGTGACCGCGATGTTGTAGCTCGGCGTCCAGTCGTGCGCAGGCAGCACGTAATCGGTCTCGGCAGACCAGAGGAGCGCACCCGTTCGCTCCCGAGCGCGCGTCGACGCGGAAGCCGCCATCGCGATTGAGCTTCACCGGGACCAGCACGGTGTTCTGTGCCGTGATCACGGGCGAGCCGTAGTGAATGTGCAGGACGTTGTTCGCAAGATACGGCGGCACGAGATCGACGGGCGTCTGCCATACGATGCGTGCGAGGCTCTGCGTCGCGATGCCGCTTTGCGCGCCGTGCTGCACGTCGCGTCCGAAGTTCGACCACGCGGGGCCCGTGACCACGACGGGCGGCGGAACGACGCTGTTGCCGCCGTCGCCGCCGCCACCGCCGCCGCACGCGGCAACCAGCAGTGACGCGAGAAAGGCGGCGACGATCGATGCCTTTTTCATAGCGTCGCGAGATCCGGGCCGCCGGGCGGTCCGAACCATGACTTCGAGAACGCGCGGTGCGCGGCCTTTTCAGCTGCGGCGTCGCCCTTGCGCTTGTACGTCGCGGCGAGTCCGGCGAGCGCCCATCCGTTGTTGCGCACGCGCGCAAGCGATTCGCGGAACGCCTTTTCCGCGCCGTCGAGCTTGCCCTGGCGCAAGAGCACGCCGCCGAGCGATTGGCGGACGGGGTAGTACCAATACGGAGGTTCCATGTACGCGAGTGTATCCTCGATGAACACCGCGTCCTCGTAGGCTTTGGCGGCTGCGGCAAGGTCGCCCTTGGCGTCGGCGAGCCGGCCCGTCGCCACCAGCCGCGCGGTCTGCACGATCTCCTTCGCGGGAACGCCCCACTCGGCGAACGGCTTCCAGGGAGCACTCTGCTCGATCCGCGCGAGTGCGTCGATCTCGCCTTTCGCCGAGGCGTGATCGCCCTTGCGCACGAATGCCGTCGCGCGTGCGTAGCGGTACATCGCGTCGACGACGACGAGGTCGGAGGGCGGTGCGGGCAGGGCGAGAATCGTCGCGGGATCCGAGAACTGCGCGTGCGTCGTGTAAGGCGCGGCCTTGACGGGCTGCATGATCGCGAACTGGCGCACGAGGTCGACAGGCATCGAGGCGTCGAGCTTGGCGGCCGCGCCGAGCGCCGTCCTGGCTTCGCCGCCCATCTGCGCCGACACCATGAGGAAATGGATGTTGTGCGGGTAGTACGCCGCCTTGTACAACGGGTCGGACGGTGACGTGCGGAAATAGCGCTCGTCGACGCCGATCGCCTTGCGGTTGGCGTCGAGCGACTCGCGGTACAAGCCCACGCGATAGTAGATGTGCGCGGGCATGTGCACGATGTGACCGGCGCCCGGCATCTGCGCGGCCAGGCGACTGGCATAGGGCAGCGCGCGCTCGGGGCGCGTGGACGCCTCGACCGCGTGAATGTAGAGGTGGATCGCGCCCGGGTGCGAAGGATCGCGCGCGAGCACGTTCTCGAGCGTCTCGACGATCGCGGCGCCGTTGCCTTTCGGCTTCTCGCCGCCGCCTTCCCAGTAGTCCCACGGCTGCGCGTCCATCATCGCCTCGGCGTACAGCGTGAGGACCGTGTCTTCCGGATAGGTCTTTGCGACCTCGGCCATCGCCTGCGCGTAGGCCGCATCGAGCTTCGATCGCGGAGCCGAAGGATCCGCGGAGTAACGCGTGGAGAGCGCCTCGATCAACGCGCGATCGCGCGAGGGGGCCGACTTCGCGAGCGCCATCGCCTTTTCGAGCGCCGCCAGCGCGGGCGCGTTGGCTTCGGGCATCATCGGCACGTTGACGTTCGGACCGAGCACGAGCGCCTCGCCCCAGTAGCAAAGCGCGCACGCGGGATCGATCTTCTGCGCTTCGCGAAATGCGCGTTGCGCTTCGGCATGGTTGAACGCGAAGGACAAGCGAACGCCCTGGTCGAACCATTGCTGCGCGCGGCCGCTTTGCGTGCCTGCCTTGAAGCGCAGCGTGCCGAGATTCGGATAGAGCTTCGGTGCTTCGCTCATCGCGGGCACCGGCGCGACCGGCTGGAACGGCGTGGTCTCGGTCTTCGCGAGGATGAGGGCGCGCAGCACGGCTGGTTGGCGGCTGGATGGCGGGCCGCACATCGCGCCGCCTTCGAGAAGCGGATCGAATGGGCCGTTCCCCTGGGTCATGCCAGGCGCGACGACTGCCGCTGCGGCGATCGCGCAAGCGAGCCTCATCTTCATGCAACCCTCCGTTGCGAATGCGTAGAATAGCGCCATGCGTCTTGGGATTGCATTCGCTCTCGCTTGCGTCGCTCTTTCGGCCGGTGCGGCCACGCCCGCGCAGGAGAAGACGTTCGTCGACACGTATCGCAAGGCTTACGAGGCGAAGGACGAAAAGACGCTTGCCTCCCTGCTCTACACCAACGGCGCCGACCCTGCCGCCGTCGCGTTCTACAAGATGATGATGTCGGCGGAGGCGGGCGCGAAGATGACGTCGATCGGCCTGGTCGAGATCACGGCCGATGACCACAAGCGCATCGAGTCGATGCAGTCGCCGGACGGCAAGCCCGCGAAGCTCGTGCTGCCACCCGCGAAAAAGCTCGTGATCAAGTCCGAGACCAGGAATGCGAACGGCTCGCAGTCCGGCAGCAGCGAGATCTTCGTCGGCGAGGCCGACGGCAAGCTCTACATCCTGGTTCCCGCTGCGTCGCGCTAGCGGACGCGGCGCCCGCGCGCGAACGCTCCGCGCGCATCCTTGGCATCGGCATCGCCCCCCGTGGTTTCGGTGAGCGAGAACGTCGCGGCATCCGCATCGATCGCAACCGCTTTCACATACAGTGGCCGCGCTCCGTTGTCGGTCTCGACGCCGCACCAGTACACGCGGGAGCGGTCCTTCGCGTAATGCAGATCGAGCACGACGAAACTCGAAGGCTCGCTGCCGGCGATCGGCGTCATGAAGCAATACGCCGTCGCGCTGTCGCGGGCGAACCCATAGTCGAGCAACGCGAACGAGACCGCGTCCTTCACGCCATGCCGTACGCCCTCGTAGTACACGTGCGTCGCGTCGCGCGCGTAGGCGCGATCGATGTAGCGGAAAGTCGCAGCGTCCGCGCCTGAAATGACCGCGACGCGCGGGTGCGCGATCGAGAAATATTCCTTGCCTTCGCGATACGTGTCCGCGTAGTACACGCGATGCCGGTCCTTCGCGTAGTGATCGGACAGCGGCGCGAAGGTCGATGCATCCGCGCCGTGGATCACGGCTTCGCGGTAGCGCCAGACATTGCCGTCGCGCTGAAACGGCGACGGCGACTTTTCGCAAGCCGCGAGCGCGATCGCGAAGAGCAGCACGTAGCGGACCAAGGCGCGTGCTAAGTACTACTCGAACACTTCGTAGAATCCGAGCCTGCGTTGCAGCGGCGCGTCGTCGACGATGAAGACGCAAGCGGGCGACTTCGACGATCCGTTGGCGATGCGGATCTCCGCGTGCGTGGGCGCCGCGAACGTGTCGCATTCGACGAACGCCATGTCGATACCGTCGACCGTCGCCGTGCCTTGGCCCTCCACCGCGTGGAATACGCTCGAGGCCGAGCGCTTCGGCAGCCGCAGCACTTCGCCGGGCCGGAGCATGAGCGCGGAAAAGCCGAGCGTGTTCATGCACTCGCGGCCGGTCTCCGGATTGACGTACGCAAGGTGCACGCTTCGGTCTTGCGGCGTGATCGAGGCGAGCTCGGACAGCGTCTGGCGGACGTCGCGCCATGGGAATCGCAGGAGGGGATACTCGGCGCGCGTGCGATCGAGCGATTCATACGGTACGACGCCTCCCTGGCGGAAGCGCATCGTCGACCCATTGTTAGGATCGTCGATGGGTTGCGGCGCGCCTTCGATCGCATACGATGCTTCGAGGTAGT
>CAVPRK010000027.1:0-151265 GCA_963707815.1 uncultured beta proteobacterium | reverse complement strand
GATCTTGCCATTTGCCGCGGCAAGCTTCTGCCGTGCGGAGCGGAGTTGGTTGACGTATTATCGGGGGTGCCCCGCAGGTTGGCGTTGACCGGCGGCGTGGTGCAAATGTTGCAAGTCGCGTGGTTCTTCTCGACGCGTCTGCGAGGGTTCCGCCCGCTGTACGAAATGCATCTGGACCCGCGCTCGTTAGGCCAATTCACGCCCCGAGGCTGGGACAGTTGTTACCTGCGCATTGCGGATGTGCTGGAACTCGATTCGCGGATTCGCGGCGTGTTTGGCAGCAGTTGGTGGTTCGATCCCGAGGCGGAGCGCATTACCCCCAGTATTGGGTTTCTTCGGCAGCGCCCGTTGGGGGGCGGTGCGCGGATCTTTCGCGTTGGACCCGATGAAGCGGCGGTGCGGAACGCAATCAAATTTTCGAAGGTGCGCAAGGAACTTTATGAGCAAGGTATCTATGCGCCGTCCAACTACCTGATGGTCTGGGCACGCGACGACCTGCTCCGCTGGGCGCGCGAGATGCGCCAGCAGGGACTGGATTTGGACAGCTAAGATGTCCGCTCGGCGCAAAGTACTTGGGCTGGGAAGACTGACGGGAAGCTTCGCTCTTTCGCGAGCCCTGACAGGCGCAGGCTTGCGGATTCTCTGCTATCACGGCATTTCGCTCGCTGACGAGCATGAGTTTCAGCCCAAGTTGTTCATGCGGGAGGATACGTTTCGCAGGCGGCTTAAATACCTGCGGAATAATGCATACCCGGTTCTCGGGCTTGGCGAAGCCTTGGCACTCCTCGAGGCACGGCGGTTGCCCCCGCGCGCTGTGGTCATTACGTTCGACGATGGCTGGATTGGAACAGCAACGAAAGCAGCACCCGCGTTACAGGAATTTGGCTTCCCATCCACGCTTTACGTCACAACGCGCGACGTACTTGACCAAGTCCCGGTCTTCGATGTTGCCTTGCGCTACCTGCTATGGAAGGGAAGGCGTTGCGAACTTGACCTTCCGTCACTGGGGCTTGGATCCAGCCGATTTGCGCTTGATACTCCGGAACGCCGGGAGCTTGTCGCTGGCCTCGTTGTTGAGGCGGCTTCAGGTCGAGATCCTGCGAGTCGACACGACCTACTCAAACAAATAGCGCAGAGGCTGCAGGTGAACTGGGAAGAGTTTGAGCAGGCATCTTTGTTCCGTCTCATCGACCGGGGAGCGCTCGCGGAGTTGCCGGCGCGTGGAATGGACCTCCAACTGCATACGCATAACCACCTGCTGCCCCAGAACGACGCAGCCGGCGCTGCCTTGGAGATCGAACAAAATCGCGCGGTACTGCGCCCTGCGGTGCGGGCACCGCTAGTCCACTTCTGCTACCCCAGCGGCGAGTACCACGCTCACCAGTTTGCCTGGCTTCGCGAAATGCGAATAGAGAGCGCATCCACATGCATGTCTGGATTCAACTATCCCGAGACGGAGAGGATGGAGCTTCGCCGCTTCCTGGATGGAGAAAACATCTCGCAGGTGGAATTCGAGGCCGAACTGAGCGGAATTCTGGAGTGGGGCCGCAAGGCGCGGGGAGCGCTTGGGAGGAGATCGCGTGCAGTTGAGGCTCGCTGACTGGCGGTAAGCTTTTCGCGCTTCGAACGCTTCCTGACGGCTTACGTGCCCTGGCAACTGTATCCCACGACAGCATTCGCACAATTTGTCCCTGACTGGGACAGGTTGGTCGACGACTGTGGCGGAGCGCCTTTCCTGTCGTCTCCGTTCGTTCTTCCCTTGCTTGACCCATTTCGGCAGCGGGCGCGAGCGACTGGCGGTATGCCGCGATCGCGAGGGCGTTGCCGCGATGACGATCCTGGTCCGCAGGTCCGCTGGCGTGTGGGACACTTTTCAGCCTTCGCAGCTTCCTCTCGGGCCGTGGCTCGTGCGACGCGGGCAGGACCCGGTCGCCATCGCACGGGCGCTCCTGCGTCGCCTACCCGGATTCGCGTTGCAGCTCGGCCTCACCCAGCTCGATCCAGCAATGTACGACCGACCAGCGGACGGTCACGACGTGGCAACCCTCGACTACGTCGAGACCGCTGCGGTCGCGGTGGACGGTACGTTCGACGACTACTGGGCGGGCCGCGGCAAGAATCTCCGCGCGAATATGAGGAAACAGCGCAACCGCCTCGTCGCCGATGGCATTCCGACACGCTTAGACGTTTTGACGCGCTCCGAGGACATTGCCGGCGCGATCGAGTCCTACGGGCAGCTCGAGAGCTCGGGCTGGAAGGCCGCAACGGGAACCGCGATCGAGCGCGACAATTCGCAAGGACGCTTCTACCGCGCGATGCTCGAGAACTTCTGCTCGCTCGGGAAAGGCAGGGTGTACCGCCTCGCTTTCGGCGATCGTGTGGTCGCCATGGACCTGTGCGTGGAAGGCGGCGGCATGGAGGTCGTGCTGAAGACGACCTACGACGAGACCATCTCGAACCTGTCGCCGGCGTTCCTTCTGCGGGAGGAGGAGATTCGACAGCATTTCGGCGAAAAGCGCATTCGTCGTGTGGAGTTCTTCGGCAAGGTCATGGATTGGCACATGCAATGGACGCGTGAGGCGCGCATGCTTTATCACGTCAACGTCAACCGCTTCCCGTGGCTCGCCCGGTTGCGCGCTCGCTGGAGGTCGCGGGCGGCGCGTCTCGGGACGCCTGAGCAAATCCCTGGCGGCGTCAAGCGATCGTGTTGAACACCCGTCGAATGGTTCCAGCGATGGTGCGCACGTCGTTTTCGGACAGGTCCTGGTGACAAGCAAGTTGGAACACTTCAGTGGACCAGCGATGGCCGATGTCGTCCGCAAGTGCGGGTGTGCCTGGCCAGACGCGATCCCACCGGAACAAAGGCACTCGTTCTGCCCGCAGTGCCCGGTACCTTCGTTGCGGATTCGTAACCTGGAGCGGGAATACGTAAGGCGCTACGGTATCCGGCAGCTGCGGTCGGAGCGGAGCCGCGCCCGGCAGGTCCGCAAGCTCGCTCGCAAACATCGCGTAGTTGCGACGGCGATGAGCGACGATGCGCGCCCTGTGTGCCCGCAAAATCGTCCAGCGCGATACACGGGTTGGCGAATGAAGGACCAGCTCGTCGTCCAGCTCGTCCACCGACGCCGGCAGGACCGTATCCGCATCATCGAGCGTAACGAATTCAAATGGTCGCCCTCGCATCACCTCTTTCAGCCCGAACACGGTGCGCAGCAGAAGGTCGAACCCGGGAAACCGGTGGTAACGTGCGCCGAGCTCGACTGCATCGATACCTGCTCGGAACTCATCCCGGACAGCGCGAGGCTTGAGATTCATGTGGCGGAGCGCGGGGTGGTCGCCTACGAGGCAGCCTCCCTCGACCACCGGAAAGAACTTCGTGGCGCTCGCGATCGCGACGTCACCCCATGCACCAACAGGCCTGCCGTCCACCACGCCGAAGAAAGCGTGGGCGCAGTCCTCGATCATCGCGATGCGGTTTGCGTCGCAGAAGGCCCGCAATTCCGAGAGCGGCTGGGGGAATCCGAAGTAGTGCGCCACGAGCATCGCCCGCGCGTTCCGTCCGCGCTGGGCGAGGTAGGCCATCGAGGGCGCGCCCGAGGCAGTCAAGGGATAGAACTCGGGCACCGCGCCCAACTTTACAACGGGTGCGATCATGGTCGGGCAGTGGTACGTCGGCACCAGGACGCGATCGCCCGCCTTGCACCCGATCACGCGCAGGGCAAGCGCGATCGCGGCACGCCCGCTCGTGGTGTACACGATGTTCCGGCGCTCGTCGATGCTTGGCAGCGCCGCGTGCCGCTGGCCGGCGAATGCTGCCCAGCCCAATACTGGCAGGCGCGCGATACCTCCGTTACGCCTTATCGCTCTGAGGGGCGTTTCGTTGGCTTCTGTCGCTGATGAGGGCGGGAGCTGGCCGGGAGACGACCCTGGTTCGGACATCGGGGATATTCGCAATCGATCAGGCACGATGATACGGTAGCGAAATTCGGGCCAGTAGCGAGCGTTAGTATCCGGTTTGATGGGCGATGGAATAATGTCGTCGTTAATTTGCTGCAGGAGCTGGACTTGGATGTGCAGAAGGAAGTCGTTGCGGTCGTGGATCGCGTATTGGACTTGCGGGGACGAGGCGGACCGCTCAATGCCTCTTCGCGCCTGCTGGGGCACGTTCCCGAGCTCGACTCGATGGCTGTCGCCACGCTGATCACCTCGCTCGAGGAGCGCTTCGGGTTCACGATCGCTGATGACGAAATCGATGGCTCGGCCTTCCAGACGATCGGTACATTGGTCGAGTTCGTGAACGTCAAGCTCAGCCAGTAAGCGTGGCCCAGCGTGCCGCTACCGGAACCTTTCTACCTGCCACTGCGGCGCGGAAGGCGTTTTTGCGTGCGTTATTCGGCAAGAGGTGCCGCTTTGGGTTCGCTCCTCTTCGTCCACGCCTTTGCCGAAGAGATGAACAAGTCGCGGCGCATGGTGGCGCTGCAGTCGCGCGCCCTCGCGGACCGGGGGTTCAGCGTGCTCCTCGTCGACCTGTATGGCTGCGGCGACAGCGACGGCGATTTCAGCGAAGCCGACTGGTCGCAGTGGCGCGATGATGTAGTAGACGCGGCGCAATGGTGGCGCGCGGAAAGTGGCCACGCGCCCATCCTGTGGAGCATGCGTGCCGGCTGCCTGCTCGCGTGCGACGCAGCGAGCGCCATCGGCGCGGATCAGTTCCTTTTCTGGCAACCTCAACCTGCCGGGCGCGCAGGCGCTGCAGCAGTTTCTGAGGCTCCGCGTGGCGCAGGCACTCGGGTCGTCGACGCATCCGCGCGCCAGGACGCAGGACCTTCGCGACGCATTCGCTGCGTGGAGAAGCGCTCGAGGTGGCCGGGTACCTGCTGGCGCCGGGCCTCGCGCTCGGGCTGGAGGCGGCGAACCTTTCGCTGCCTCAGCACGCGATCCGCGCGGCCTGGATCGAGATCGTGCCGGATGCCGACACCGGCGTTCGCCCCCTCGCACAGACGCGCGTCAACGATTGGCGCAACTCGGGTCTGGATGCGACCCTTCACTCGATTCAGGGACCGGCCTTCTGGCAAACGCAGGAGATCGCGGAATCCGAGGCCTTGATCGACGCAACGGCGACTATCGTGGGCGGATGGCCGCGCTGAGCGAGATGCCCTGGCAGGAGGATGCGCTCGCCATCCCTTGCGGCGCCGAGCGGCTCGTCGGCGTCTTGGCGAGACCTTCGGTCTGCGGCGACACAGGAGTCGTGATCGTGGTCGGCGGACCTCAATACCGCGCGGGCAGCCATCGTCAGTTCGTACTCCTGGCCCGTGCGCTCGCCGCCGCCGGCGTACCTGCCTTGCGTTTCGACGTGCGGGGCATGGGGGATGCGACAGGGCCGATGCAATCCTTCGAATCGTCCACGCTGGATGTCGAGTGCGCGATCGGCGCAATGGTCTCGTCGTGTCCGACGGTTCGCCGTGTCGTCCTGTGGGGCCTCTGCGACGCGGCCTCGGTCATACTGCTCCATGCGCGCTCGCATCGAGACCCGCGGGTCGCCGGCATGGTGCTCGTCAATCCGTGGATACGCTCGGACGCGAGCTACGCGAAGACGCAGCTCGTGCACTACTACGGAAAGCGATTGCTGCAAAGGGAATTCTGGAAGAAGGTCCTGCGGCTCGAAGTCGATCTCGCCAACGGTGCTGCGTCCGTCGCGCGGCATGTCGCGAACGCCGGCGGGGCAGGGGGACGCGCCGACCGCGGGCAGTTCCAGGATCGCATGGCCGGCGGGCTACGTGCGTTCGGAGGCCCTGTCTTGCTGCTCCTGAGCGGTCAGGACCTCACCGCGCGTGAGTTCCTGGATTACGCAGCGATGGATCCGGCCTGGCGCGGACTTCTCGACGCACCCTGCATCACCCGGAGCGACTTCACCGACGCCGACCACACGTTTTCGACCGCAGCTGCGCGGAGTCAAGCGGAGGCTCGCACCGTGCAATGGCTGCGGGAGCTCGTCCTGGGGAAGGGGCCATGAAGCAGGTGCTCATGGTTGCGTTCCACTTTCCTCCGCTCGCAGGAAGCAGCGGGATCCAGCGCACGCTGCGCTTTGCCGCGCACCTGCCTTCGTTCGGATGGCAGCCCACCGTGCTTACCGCGCACAGCCGGGCCTACGAGCGAACCAGCCAGGACCTCATGTCCGAAGTGGGTCCCGACGTCGCGGTCGAGCGGGCGTTCGCCGCTCGACACGCGTCGCCATCTGTCCGCATTCGGCCGGTATCCATGGTGGCTTGCGTCGCCTGATCGCTGGACGTCGTGGCGTTGGGGAGCAGCCCTCTCGGGAGGCAGGCTGATTCGCGCTCGTCGTCCCGACGTCCTGTGGTCGACCTACCCCATCGCCACGGCCCACGTCATCGGCGCCGATCTCCACCGCCGATTCGGCATACCCTGGGTCGCGGATTTCCGCGACCCCATGGCCCAGGACGGCTACCCGGCGGACCCACGCATCTGGAGCGCGTTCAAGGCGATCGAGCAGCACACGGTCGGAACGGCCCGATGGTCCGTATTTACGACCCCGGGCGCCGCACGGGTCTACGAAAACCGGTATCCGCGCTTCGCGCCGAACATCCGAGTCCTTCCCAACGGCTACGACGAAGCGAGCTTTGCGGCACTGGACGGGGTCGACGTCCGAGCCGCTGACTCCTGGTGCGACGACGCTCCTGCACAGCGGCGTCGTCTATCCGTCCGAGCGCGATCCAACGTGTCTTTTCGAAGCGCTGGAGCGCCTGGTCTCGGCAGGAAAGTTCGGGCAGGGACGGCTCAAGGTGCGCTTCCGCGCATCCGGAAACGATGCGATGCTGAACGAGCTCGCCCGACGCCATCGGTTGCAAGTCGGTGGTCGAGGTGCTGCCTCCGACCGAATATCGTCACGCCCTGGCCGAGATGTTGCGCGCGGACGGGTTGCTCATCCTGCAAGCGGCCAACTGCAACGAACAGATTCCGGCCAAGCTCTACGAATACCTGCGGGCCCGGCGTCCGATCCTCGCGCTTACCGATCCGTCCGGCGATACCGCGGGCGCCGTGCGCGGCGCGGGAATCGGCGCGATTGCAAGGCTCGATTCGACGGACGATATCGCGGTCGCACTCGATGAATTTGTCGAGGCGATCCGAGCAAGGTCGGGCGGTGCTGCCGGAAACGTCGGCCGTTGCGCGTCTCGAGCGGCGCGAACAGGCGCGCGATCTGGCCTCTTTGCTGGAAGAGGCGCGGCTGTCGCCATAGCGCGATCGTCCATTGCAACTCCGACCGGGCACGTGGTCGGATCCCTGAGAGCGGCGCAAACGCAGCGTACGTCGGTTCATGGGTACACTAGCTCACGTCGGCAGATTTCGCGCGAACAGTGTCGTCGGGGAAGGATTCGGGCGTTCCATGATGCATTTATTCCGGGGGCGAATTGCGCTCGCCGACCTTCTTCTCTCGGCCTCGCGGTGATAGTCGCGCTCGCGCTGGGTGCGAACCCCGCGCATGCCTTCGAGGAATGCGGCGAGCTCGCAAACGCCTACGGTCCGTTCGACTACCGCACGAGCCGGGACAAGCTTGCCATCGTCGAAAGCGCGCATTTCACGCCGGACGTCGAGGCGCTGCGCAGCGGCGACACGGGACAGATCGGTGGCGACCTCGACTACACGCTGCGTGCGTCGCCGAATCATCCGCGGGCGCTGATCGCCATGGCGAATCTCGGCCGCAAGCTCAACACCGATCAGCCGCCCGGCGCGAAGTACACGCTTCCCTGCTATTTCGACCGTGCCATCCGCTTCGCGGACGACGACCCGATGGTCCGTCTCGTCTACGGCACGTACCTCACGCGCGTCGGCAAGCAGAAGAAGCGCGTGGAGCAGCTCGAGGTGGCGCTCAAGCTCGACCAGGGCAACGCGAACATCCACTACAACCTCGGCCTCGTCTACCTCGATCTCAAGGACTATCCCAAGGCGCGCGAGCACGCGCAGCGTGCTTACGAGCTCGGATTTGCACTGCCGGCCTGCGCAAGCGGCTGGAGGCAGCGGGCCAATGGACGCCGACGCAGCCGGCTGAGCGCACGGGCAACGCCGCCGCGCCGAAGTGAGCCCGCGCGCCGCGGCCGCCGGCAGCCGGCGTACGTTCCTGGCTTGCATGCTCGCAACCGCGGTGCTCCCGGCCGGACGCGCGCGCGCAGCATCGCCCGACGTCCGGGTTCTCCCGGACCGCAAGACGCGCGTCCCTCGCGCGTTCTTGCGGTCGGCCCTGGCCGGGACTTTGCCACGATTGCTTCGGCCGCCTCTGGCTGCGCGCGATCGCGATGTCGTGGAAATCGATGCCGGCGATTACGTCGACGACGTTGCGGTGTGGCCGCAGAGCGAGATCACCATTCGCAGCGCGGGCGGTCCGGTCTGCATCTCATCCGTCGCCAGGACCGCAGAGGGCAAAGCTATCTTCGTCACCAAGGGCACCGACGTGGTGGTGGAGGGAATCGAGTTCAGCGGCGCCGCGGTTCCGGCCCAGAACGGTGCCGGTATCCGCCACGAAGGTGGGCTGCTGACTGTCAGGGATTGCGTATTCGAGCGCAACGAAATGGGTCTGCTGACCTGGAACAGCCTCTCGGCCGAGCTCGTCGTCGAGCGTTGCGAGTTTCGTTACAACGCCGTCCGTGGTCGCGTACCAGCCTGGAGGAAGGATCGGCCACCAGCTCTACGCCGGCAGCATCCGGCGCCTGACGCTGCGCGACAGCTACATCCATGCGGGCGCGTACGGACACCTCGTCAAGTCGAGGGCGCGCGAGAACCACATTCTGTGCAACCGGCTGACCGACGAGGCGGCGGGACGCGCGAGCTACGAGCTCGAATTCCCGAATGGAGGCGTCGCGTACGTCATCGGCAACGTGATCGCGCAAAGCCCGCTCACCGACAACGAAGCCATGATCGGCTTCGGCGCCGAGGGCTATAGCTCGCACACGAACGAGCTCTACCTCGTGAACAACACGCTCTTCGACGAGCTTCCGAGCGGCGGCGAGTTCGTGCGTGCTCGTCCGGATGAGTCGTTGCGATTGCTTGCGTTGAACAACGTGTTGATCGGCGCAGGCCGTTTCGTGGCGGATATCGGCGGTCGGTCGGGAAATGTCCGACTGCGCGCGTCGGACGTGGTCGACGCACCAGCGTACGACATGCAGCTTCGGGCGGACCCGTCCGCTTCCAGCCGCGCAGTAGACGCCGGACAGGCCAACGGGATTTCGCTTCGCCAACCCTGCGAATATCGTCACCCACGCAAGAGCGTGGCATTGGCCGGGGGCCGTTGCATCCGGGCGCCTGCCAGACTCAGGCCCGTTAGTCAGCCGTAAACCACCACCGGTCCGCGTCCAGTCGGATGGCTGTCGGGTGCGTCACGTTGTGCAACGCAGTTTTGCTAGACCAATTCGCGACGTCCGTCAAGCGAATCCTCCGCAAATTCAACGCTGCCAAATCGCATCTTGCTGTAACAAATCGCTGGCACAGTGCGCGCGGGGATCCGCCGCGGCAAAACTTACCGGTCCGACGGGGATTGGCGACAGTTGCGCAGAATAAACTCAAATGTCATAGTCGAGAATTGGTCGCTAAGTCACTGAAGTTAAGAACAAGTTCGTCACGATGTACTGTACAAAGCGGCGTTCGATTCATGACCTTCCACGCATTCGGCATACATTCCGCAATGTCTCGCTCGGTCTAGCCGCCTGACCTGATGGACATCGTCAACTCGCTGCGATCGAACACGTCTCGCACCTGGCTGCCACAGCTGGCGGCGGAACTCGCATGGTTGCTGCTCGCCGTGTTCGTCGCGCGCTGGCTCGATGGGCAGCCGACGGCAGCCGCGACGCGCAACCTCGGCCCCGCAATCGTCTTTGCATTGATCATGGTGTCGCTCAACTTCATGTTCGGGCTCTATCGGCGACCCGACCGTTTGTCTCTCTCGACGTACGTCGTGCGCCTGGTCCTCGCGATGGCAATCGGTGCGCCGATCGCGTACCTATCCGTGGACCCGTTGCCTGGCGGCACCCCTTTCCAGCATATTTTTGGCGACATCCTGCTGCTGGCTTTCGTGGGCCTCGTAGCCGTGCACCGCATCGTGGTGTCGCCGCTGTTGCATACCCGATTTCATCACAACGTGCTGGTCATGGGGACGGGGCCGGAAGCGCGCGGCGTCGAGGCTTCGCTCGCTTCGAATGCCGCTCCCGGCATGCACCTGGTCGGCTTCTATTCGCACGTCGAGCAAGCCAACAACGTAAATTCGTCGAGCGTTTTCGGTCGCGACATCGAACTGCTCGATGTCGTGAACAAGCTCAAGGTCGACGAAATCATCGTCGCCATGCGAGACCAGCGAGGTGGCGTGCTTCCGCTGCGCGCGCTGCTCGAATGCCGGCTGCACGGGATTCAGGTGACCGACCTGCCCCGATTCTTCGAGCGGGTTCACGGACGGATCCCGATCGAGGCCCTCAAGGCCAGCTGGCTCATCTACGGGAACGGGTTCCGTCAAGACTTCCTGCGAACCGCGATCAAGCGAACGTTCGATATCGTGGCGTCGCTCGTGCTCTTGATCACCACGCTGCCGCTCATCGTCATCGTGGCCACCCTCCTGGGAATGGAGAGCGGTGCGCCGATCATTTATCGCCAGGAGCGCGTCGGATTAGGCGGCCGGACGTTCCGACTGTTGAAGTTCAGGAGCATGCGCCCCGACGCCGAGGCTGACGGGAAACCCAGGTGGGCCAAGGTGGGCGATCCGCGCATCACGAAGCTCGGGGCGTTGCTACGCCGCACGCGCGCCGACGAATTGCCCCAACTGCTGAACGTCCTGCGCGGAGAGATGAGCCTGGTCGGTCCGCGGCCGGAGCGGCCGGTCTTCGTCGAGATGCTCACCCAGCAGATACCGTTCTATGCCGTGCGCCACAGCGTGAAGCCGGGTTTAACGGGATGGGCCCAAGTACGATACTCTTACGGCGCAAATGTCGAGCAATCGATGAAAAAGCTCGAATACGACCTTTACTACGTCAAGAACCACAGCTTGTTTCTCGACTTCCACATCCTGCTTGCGACTGTGCGTGTGGTCATGCGCGGCGAAGGCGCTCGGTAGCCGCGGCCCGGTTCGCCACCGTTTGCCGCGAAAGGCATGCGTGGCGCTGGCGAACGTGGCGCCGTCGTGCCCGACAATGTCATGATGGACAATACCGTTGGCACCGTTGCCCTGTGGAGCTACGGCCTGGCCGTCGCGGGCTTTTTCGCGTTCCTGATTCGTCTTGGGATGGGTTTCCGAGCGACCGCGCGGGGCTCGCTCATGCTGGCCGCCGTGCTCGTCAGCGCGATATGGGCGTTGACCGGAATGCTGGTCGCGTCGTGGCCGTCCGCCGCGACGTGGCAAAGCTACGTGACGCTCGACGCTGTGCGGTATGCCATCTGGTTCGCATTCCTATGGTCCGTGTTGCGTGGGGGAGAAAAGACCAGGACGGCCACCTTGGCCTCACGTCCTTTGCCGATCTGGTTTGCCGCAGTCCTTGTCGCAGGACTCGTTGCCAGCGTCGTCCTCGGCGAAGCGACGCCGTTCGGACCGACGTTCGAAGTTCATGCAGACGACTGGACGTACGGCGCCCGGCTCGGTCTCGCCATCGCCGGCTTGGTGATGGTGGAGCAGCTCCTGCGGCGCGCGCAGCCCGATGCGCGCTGGGCGGTGCGACCTCTGGGCGTGGGCCTCGCGGGACTCTTCGCTTTCGATCTCTACTTCTACGCCGACGCGCTCCTGTTCGGCCGGCTGGACGAGGCAGTCTGGAGCGTTCGCGGTCTCGCCAACGCGCTGCTGATTCCATTCTTTGCAGCCGCCACCGCCCGCAACCCGCGGTGGTCCATCGAGATGCACATGTCACGCCAGGTGGTGTTCCACTCCACCGCACTTCTCGTATCGGCGGGATTTCTTCTCGTGGTCGCCGCGGCGGGCGTCCTCGTGCGCTACGTAGGGGGCAGCTGGGGCAGGTCGATCCAGATCGTGTTGCTGTTCGCTGCACTGCTTGTCGTCGTCTTCGTCGCGTCGTCCGGCGGCTTCCGGGCAAAACTTCGGGTCCTCGTCAGCAAGCACTTTTTCTCGTATCGATACGATTATCGGAAGGAGTGGCTTCGATTCACCCAGACGCTGTCGGCTGAAACGTCTCTGCAGGGCGTGCAGGAGCGAACCATCATGGCGCTTGCCGATCTCGTCGAAAGCCCGGGTGGAGTGCTTTGGCTGCCGGACGGCGATATATTCAGGCCGGTGTCGCGCTGCAATGCGCCTGCGATCGATGCGATCGAACGCAGCGACGGGGCCTTCGTGTCCTTCCTCGCGCGCACGACCTGGATCGTCGACCTCAAGGAACTCGCCGCGACACCGAGTCGTTATCCCGAGCTCGAGGTGCCCGAGTGGCTGCGCGCGATGCCGTCCGCCTGGCTCGTCGTACCGCTCATGTCGCGCTACGGAGCTCGCCGGCTTTCGTCGTATTGCTGAACCCGCGGACGGCATTCGATGTCAATTGGGAGGTCCTCGATGTCCTGAAGACGGCGAGTCGCCAAGCCGCGGGCTTCATGGGCTATCTCCGCGCGACCGAATCGTTGCTCGAGGCCACGGAAGTTCGACGCCTTCAATCGAATGTCCGCATTCGTCGTCCACGACCTCAAGAATCTCGTCGCGCAACTTTCGCTCATGCTGAAGAACGCCGAGCGCCACCGAGACAATCCCGAGTTCCAGCGGGACATGCTCGCCACCGTCGAACACGTCGTAGGAAGGATGTATCACCTCATGTTGCAGCTCCGAACGGGCAGCGAGCCCCCCGACAAGCCGGGGGTTACCGACATTGCCGCGGTGGTGCGGCGAGTCTGCGAAGCCAAGGGCCTCGCGCGCGCGGCGGTCGAGGTCGAGTCCACGCAAATGCCGGCAACGCTCGCGCACGAGGACCGCCTGGACCATGTCATCGGACACTTGGTCCAGAACGCGCTCGACGCAACGGCCGGCGGCGGTTCTGTCACGGTGCGTTTGCGCACGGAAGGCTCGTATGTCGTCCTGGAAGTGATCGACACCGGGATCGGCATGTCACCTGAGTTCGTGCGCGATCGACTGTTCAAGCCGTTCGAGACCACCAAGCCGGGAGGCATGGGCATCGGTGTCTACGAAAGCACGCAATATGTCGCGGCGCTCGGCGGTAGAATCGAAGTCGACAGCACGCCGGGCGCCGGGACGCGCGTCCGGCTGCTGCTGCCCGCATTGGGCCAGGGGCCCGCGTCACAGGCTTCGTCGCGGGTCGCTGCATGAACGGAACGCGCCGCACGCTCCTGATCGTGGAGGACGACCCAGCGCTGCAAAAGCAGATGCAATGGGCCTTCGACAGCTACGAAACGGTGGTGGCGAGCGATCGCGAGTCGGCGATTGCGCAGCTGCGTCGCTACGAGCCGCCCGTGGTGACGATGGACCTCGGGTTGCCGCCACGACCGGACGATCCCGAGGAAGGGCTGTCGCTGCTGGACGAGATTCACTCGCTCGCACCGGATACGAAGGTCATCGTCTTGACGGGCCAGAACGATCGCGCGAATGCGCTCCGGGCGATCGCGCTCGGAGCGTACGACTTCTGTACCAAGCCGTTCGAAGCAAGCATCCTGTCTCTGACCATCGACCGCGCGTTCCGGATGTACGACCTGCAGGACGAGAACAAACGCCTGCAGGCCCAGCAACAAGCGCCGGCCACGTCGGGCATCATCACCCGCGATCCGGAGATGCAGCGGATCTGTCGCACCATCGAGAAAGTGGCGCCGTCGTCGGCGACCGTGCTGCTGCTGGGCGAATCGGGGACTGGAAAGGAACTGTTCGCGCGGGCGCTGCACGCGCTGTCCCCGCGAAATGCCGGACGATTCGTGGCCATCAATTGTGCGGCGATCCCGGAAACGCTGCTCGAGAGCGAGCTCTTCGGCTACGAGAAGGGCGCGTACACAGGCGCGGCCAAGCGCACGATCGGCAAGATCGAGACCGCGAACCGCGGTACGCTCTTCCTGGACGAGATCGGCGATCTGCCGATGTCCTTGCAGGCGAAGCTGCTGCGCTTCCTGCAGGAGCGCGTCATCGAGCGCGTCGGCGGTCGTGAGGAGGTTCCGGTCGACGTGCGCATCGTCTGCGCGACTCACCAGAGTCTCAAGGAGCAGATCCAGACGGGTCGCTTTCGCGAGGACCTCTACTATCGGCTCGCCGAGATTGTCGTGGAGATCCCGCCGCTGCGCATGCGTCGCGGCGACGCGACCTTGCTTGCGCACAGTTTCGTGCGAAAATTCGCCGAAGAGCAGCGGCGTCCAACGATGTCGCTGAGCTCCGACGCGCTCGACGCCATCGAGGCTCACGCCTGGCCAGGCAACGTTCGTGAGCTCGAGAACGTCGTCAAGCGCGCGGTCATCATGTCGGAAACGTCGACGATCACGCGGGCCGACATCGACATCGCACCGGCCGCAGCCGAGGGCGTCGCGCTCAATCTGCGGCAGGTGCGCGAGGAGGCGGAGCGAGCGGCGGTCATCAGCGTTCTCGGCCGCGTCAACGGCAACCTCAGCAAGGCCGCGGAGCTCTTGGGCGTCAGCCGGCCGACCCTGTACGACCTCATGCACAGGTTCGGCCTCAAGCAGCCCACCGGCGACCGCACCGCATCCGTCGATCACTAGGAGAAGAAGAATGAACCGCGCGCCTGTACGCGCCCTTGTCATCGTCGGCCTGATCGCGCTCCTTGTGGCGTGCGGCGGAGACACGTCGTCGAGCTATATCGCGTCGGCCCGCAAGCATCTCGCCAAGAAGGAATACAGCGCAGCCGTCATCGAGCTCAAGAACGCTCTCAAGATCGAGCCGAACAGTGCCGAGGCGCGCTATCTCCTCGCTGCTTCCTTGCTCGATACGGGACAAGCGGTCGACGCCGCGACCGAGGCGCGCAAGGCGCTCGACCTCAAGTATCCCCCGGACCAGGTCTTGCCGATTCTCGCCCGCGCGCTTCTCGCTCAGAGCGAGTTCAGAAGGCTCATCGCGGAGACGAGCGAGCGGCAAGGCGAAACGGCGAAGACGCGTGCCGAGATCGCGACGCTGCGCGCGCAGGCGTTCCTCGCCCTCGGGGATGTCGCGGCCGCACGCAGCTCGCTCGATGCAGCGCTCGCGGCCGATGCCAACTTCGCTCCAGCCAAGATGGCGCGTGTACGGCTCGCCGTGGCGAATGGCAATCCGCAGGACGCGCTTTCCCAGCTAGGCGCGATCCTGTCGATGGATCCCGGAAACGAGGAAGCGCTCGTGCAAAGAGCGGAGCTCGAGACTGCGCTCGGGCGCACTGCGGAGGGGATCGCGACCTTCCGGCAAGCAGTAGCTGCCGCGCCCGATAAGCCGCTGCCCCGCTGGGCACTCGCCTTCGCGCTGATCAGCGCGGGAAAGGTTGACGAGGCGGCCCAAGAAGTCGCCCTCGTCAAGAAACTCGCGCCGAATGATCCTCGCACCTGGTACGCGGAGGCACTCGTCGCCTACGCACAAAACAATCTCAAGACCGCGAGCGAGCTCGTGGAGCGGGCGAAGCAGTCGGCACCGGATTACCTGCCGGCGCTCTACCTGTCGGGTCTCATCGATTTTCGGCTCGACAAGTTCGCATCCGCAGAAGCGAGCCTGCGCTCGGTGCTCGCAAAGGTTCCGAACGATGTCACTGTTCGGCGCGCATTGACGGCCCTCTACGTCAAGCGCGGCAGAACTGTCCAGGCACTCGAAACACTGGAGCCGGCCCTGCGTGCAATGCCAAATGACGCTTCGTTGCTGCGCGCCATCGGCGAGATCCATCTCGCCGCCAACAATCCGGCAAAGGCGGCCGATTTCTTCGCGCGCGCAAACAAGATCGACAGCGCGAACCTGCCTGGTCAGGTTCGCCTGGCGCAGGTCAACCTTTCCGCCGGCAATGCCGCTCAGGCGGTGCGCGACCTCGAGAATCTGGCAGCCGGCGAGAAAGGGGACGGCGAGGCCGATCTCGCGCTCATCTCGGCGCACCTCAATGCTCGCGAGTACGCGAAGGCGCTCGCTGCGGCGGAGCGGTTCGAGAAGAAGCAACCGACCAGCGCCGTGGCGCAGAACGTCAAGGGCGTCGTGTATCTGGCGATGCGCGACAACGCGCGAGCGCGGGCAAGCTTCGAGAAGGCGGTTTCGCTGAACCCGGAGTTCGTCACGGCCGTGTTCAACCTCGCGCGCCTCGACGCGCTGGAGAAAAACTTCGAGGGCGCACGTAGCCGCTATCAGTCGATTGTCGCCAAGGATCCGCAGAACGAGGCTGCACTGCTTGCGCTCGCGGAACTGCTGGCCGCAACGAAAGCGCCTCCCGAGGAGATACGCGCTGCGATCGAGCGTGCGGTGGCGGCCAACCCCGCGAGCGCGCAACCGCGCCTCGCGTTGATCACGTTTCACATGAGCCGCAAGGATTGGGCGGCCGCGGTGGTCGCAGGCCAGGCCGCGCAGGTCGCGGTGCCGGACAGCGGTGCAATCCTGGAAGCGCTGGGCGTGGCGCAGCTCGCGTCGGGAGAGCCGAACCAGGCTGTCGCGACCTTGAAGCGCGCGGTTCAACTTCTGCCCGGCAACGCCCAGACGCTTCTTGTGCTGGCCGAA
This sequence comes from uncultured beta proteobacterium, assembly GCA_963707815.1. Classification (GTDB taxonomy): domain Bacteria; phylum Pseudomonadota; class Gammaproteobacteria; order Burkholderiales; family Casimicrobiaceae; genus VBCG01. Next base: position 134,623 of record CAVPRK010000027.1, on the reverse strand, counting down.
CTCCAGACCAGGGTGAAGGATTGGGACGGGGCGATCCAGTCCCTCCGGGCGGTCGTCGATCTGCAGCCGGCATCTTCGCCGGGATGGGTTCTCCTTGCTGGTGTGTACGACGAGGCAGGGCGTCTGCCGGCGGGAATGGACGAAGCTCGCAGACTTCAGAAGCAGTACCCCGAACGGGCAACCGGTTTCGGGCTGGAAGGCGAGCTATATGTTCGCCAGAAGAAATGGCCCGAGGCCGTCGCGGCGTATCGCACGGCACTCGCTCGCCAGCCAGAAGCACCTGTTGCTCTTCGCCTCCTCGCATCGCTCGACGCCGCCGGCAAAGGCGATGAAGTCCAGTCCGTTGCGCAACGCTGGATTCGCGACCATCCCCGCGACGTCCCCGTGCGCGCATTTCTCGCCCAGGTCGCGATGGGCAAAAGAGACTACAAGACCGCAGCGCAGCAGCTGCGCAACGCGCTCGAGTTCGAGCCGGAAAACGTTGTCATCGTGAACAACCTTGCGTGGGTGTTGGGCGAGATGGGAGATCCGAAGGCTCTCGAATATGCTGAGAAGGCGTATGCGCTCGCGCCCAACGTTGCGGGGATCAACGATACGTATGGCTGGTTGCTGGTCCAGAAGGGAGAAACCGCCCGCGGAATCGAGTTGCTCCGCCGGGCCGGGGAGCTTGCTCCCAACGACGCCACCAAACGACTGCGACTTGCGCGGGCGCTGGTGAAGGCGGGCGACAAGAGCGGTGCGAAGAAAGAGCTTACGGAGCTCTCGAAGGCCGACGTCCCGAGCCCTACGCGCGAAGAAGCCGAAAAAATGCTGAAGGATCTATGAACGATACGACCTTGCAGTCACTCGACACTGTGGCGGCGACGCACGCCGGATCCTTGTCGGACCCGACAGTGGCCGTCGTCGGGTTGGGATACGTCGGGCTGCCACTTGCCGTCGAGTTTGGCAAGCTGTTCAACACCATCGGATTCGACCTCTCGCGCGAGAAGGTCGAGTCATATCGCGCCTTCGTGGATCCGACGGGCGAGGTTTCAGCGGAGGAGTTGCGTGCCGCATCGAAGCTCGTGCCCACGAACGATCCGAGCGAGCTCGGGAATGCCGATATCCTCATTGTCGCGGTGCCTACGCCCGTCGACGAGGCGCACCAACCCGACTTCGGCGCTCTCCTGTCCGCAAGCGAGTCGGTCGGTCGACATCTGAAGCACGGGGCGATCGTCGTATTCGAATCGACGGTCTACCCGGGCGCGACCGAAGAGATCTGCGTGCCCGCGATCGAGCGCCACTCGGGCAAGAAATGGAAGCGCGATTTCTTCGTCGGGTACTCGCCGGAGCGTATCAATCCAGGCGATCGCGAGCACACGTTGACGAGGATCACGAAGGTGGTATCGGGCGATACGCCGGAAACGCTCGAGCGTCTTGCAACGCTTTACGGCAGCGTCGTGCGCGCGGGCGTCTACCGCGCGAGCAGCATCAAGGTCGCCGAGGCCGCGAAGGTCATCGAGAATACCCAGCGCGACCTCAACATCGCGCTCATGAACGAGCTGTCGCTCATCTTCCACAAGATCGGCATCGATACCGTCGAGGTGCTCGAGGCTGCCGGCACCAAGTGGAACTTTTTGCCTTTTCGACCGGGACTCGTGGGTGGGCATTGCATCGGCGTCGACCCGTACTACCTTACCCACAAGGCGGACATGATCGGGTATCACCCGCAGGTGATCCTCGCGGGCCGCCGCATCAATGACGGCATGGGTAAGTACGTTGCCGAGCAGACAGTCAAGCTCATGACGCAGGCAGGCGTGCACGTGAAGAAGGCGCACGTGAACGTGCTCGGCCTCACGTTCAAGGAGAACTGCCCTGACTTGCGCAACTCCCGCGTGATCGACGTCATCCACGAGTTGCAGTCGTTCGGGGTGACCGTGCACGTGCACGACCCGGTCGCCGATCCGCAGGCGGCGGTCCACGAATACGGCGTGGCGCTGACCGGGTGGGACGACCTTCCGCGCGCCGACGCGATCGTGGCCGCGGTTGCCCACAACGAGCTGCGCGCCCGCTCGCTGGACGAGGTCTGCGCCAAGGTCGCGGCCAACGGCCTTTATGTCGACGTCAAGTCGCAAGCGGACGCCGGGGCGCTGCGTGCGCGGGGCGTCACCGTGTGGAGGCTGTGATGACGGACCAGCCCGCCGCCCGCAATCCCGCGTTCGCTGCCACGGAAGCGACGCTGCGCGAGAAGCCGCGAATCTGGCTCGTCACCGGCAGCGCCGGGTTCATCGGATCGCATCTACTCGAGGCATTGCTGCGTCTCGGCCAGCGCGTGGTCAGTGTCGACAACTTCTCGACCGGCTATCGGCGCAACCTCGAGGAAGTGCGGCGGGCCGTTGGGCCCGAGGCGTGGGCGCGCCACACGTTCCGCGAGTGCGACATCGTCGATCTCGATGCGTGCCGGCGTGCATGCGAGGGCATAGACATCGTGCTGCACGAAGCGGCACTCGGGTCGGTTCCGCGTTCGCTTGCGGATCCGCTCGGAACCCATGCCGCCAATGCCACCGGCTTCCTGAACATGCTGGTGGCCGCGCTGGAGGCAAAGGTCCAGCGTTTCGTGTACGCCGCATCCAGCTCGACCTACGGCGACCACCCTCAGCTGCCGAAGGTCGAGGACGTGATCGGCCGTCCCCTCTCGCCCTATGCGGTAAGCAAGCTCGTCGACGAGCTCTATGCCGATGTGTTCGGCCGCTGCTATGGGCTGTCGACCGTCGGCCTTCGCTACTTCAACGTGTTCGGCAGGCGCCAGGATCCCAACGGTGCGTACGCGGCGGTGATCCCGTGCTGGATCGACGCAATGCTCGAAGGCGAGCCGGTGCATATCAACGGCGACGGCAGCACGACCCGGGATTTCTGCCACGTCGCCAACGTCGTTCAGGCGAACCTGCTCGCAGCGAGCGTCACCGCTTCCGAAGCGCAGGGACAGGTCTACAACGTCGCGCTGGGTGGGCGTACGTCGCTGCTCGAGCTTCACGACACGTTGCGCTATCTCATCGAAGAGCGCCACCCGGGCCTCGCGGTCGACCAGCCCCTGTACCGTCCGTTTCGTCCTGGCGACATTCTTCATTCGCAGGCGGATATCTCCAAGGCGAAGCGGCTCCTCCGGTTCGCGCCCGTGGTCGACGTCGGGACTGGATTGCGGGAGGCACTTCCCTGGTACGAAGAGCACCTCGACCTCGCGCGCCGCGACGGTGTACGCGGTGCCGATGCCCGGGATGTTGCGTGAGGCTTCCGCGCTGATCGCGGTCGTGGCCCTGGCCGCGACCGCATTGCCATGCGCGGCGCAAGGCGACGCCGACGCGCCCGAACTGAAGGAAGCGATCGCGCACGAGCACGGCGAGGGCGTGCCGAAGGACCCGGCACGTGCCGCGTACCTCTACTGCCGCGCAGCGCGCGAGTTCAATGCGGACGCACAGTTCAACCTTGGGTGGATGTATGCGAACGGCCGCGGTGTGCCGCGCGACGAAAGCGCGGCGGCGGCGTTGTTCGCTTCGGCGGCATCGCTCGGTCATCCGCAGGCGAATCACGTTCTCGGGTACTTTGCCTCAGTGCCGCGGCGCGCGCCGGATTGCATGCGCGAGGCGACGTTGTCGCCGTTGCCCGCGCCGCTGTTCGAGTTGGCCGTACCGCACCCCTACGCACCCGATCCGTTCGCCGCGTTGCCACCGTGGAAGCAGCAAATTGCCGTCGTCGTGGACAAGCTCGCACCGAAGTTTGCGATCTCGCGGCGCCTCGCGCTTGCCGTGATCGCCGTCGAATCCAACTTCGCCTGGGATGCCCTCTCCGACAAGGGAGCCGCGGGCCTGATGCAGCTCATGCCGGAGACTGCCGATCGCTTCAACGTGGAGCGCGTATACGACGTGTCCGACAATGTGCGCGGGGGCCTTGCGTATCTGCGCTGGCTGCTGGCTTACTATCAGGGCGACGTTCGCCTTGCGGTGGCCGCGTACAACGCCGGCGAGAAGGCCGTCGACAAGTACGGAGGAATTCCGCCGTATCCCGAAACCCAGTCCTACGTGCGTCGCGTCGTGAGCCTGTACGGAAGCGATACGCATCCTTATGCGCCGGTTGTCCAGCCTTCGCCGGCCATCAAACGTCCATAGCGGCGCCGTTGCGCAACCGACGGGAATCACCTATGCCATCCGGCGAGCGGTCGTGCGACCCGATGGCTGATCTGCGGTAGGCCCGTTGCTGGATCCCATCTGGGTCAAAGCGGTTCTCAAGGCGATCGTGCTCCCGCCGTGCGGGCCGTTGCTCGTCGCGCTGGTGGGGCTCGCCATGCTCCGCAGGCGCCCGCGGACCGGTCGTTTACTCGCTGTGCTCGGCGTATCGACGCTTCTCCTCCTCTCGCTCCCGGTCGTGGCGTGGCTGCTCGTGCGGGCTTTGTACGACGGTCCGGTGTTCGAGGTCACCGATGCTGGCACGTCGCAAGCCGTCGTCATCCTGGGTGGTGGGATCCGCCGCGCGCCCGAGTTGGGCGGCGACACCATGAATCGCCTGACGCTCGAGCGCGTGCGATTCGGGGCACGGGTCGCGCGGTTGACGGGATTGCCTGTGCTCGTGAGCGGTGGCTCGACCTACGGAGCGACGCCCGAGGCCAGGCTCATGCGCGACGCCCTGCGCGACGAGTTCGGCATCGAGGTGCGGTGGGTGGAGGACGCTTCGCGCACCACCGCCGAGAACGCCGTCCGTACCGCTGGCATCCTGCGCGCCAACGGAATCAGTCGCGTCGTCCTCGTCACTCACAGCTTCGACGTGCCGCGCGCGCGCGCGGAGTTCGCAACGCACGGTATCGAGAGTGTCCCCGCCGCCACGAACGTGCCCGAGCGCCGCGTGGACAGCTTCACCGATTTCCTGCCCAGCATGTCGGCGATGCAGGAAAGTTATTACGCCTTGTACGAGATGCTGGCCAACGCCGTGAGGCGCGCAAGTAGCTGGGCCTCATAAATACAGCCCCGCACGAGGTGTCGGTAAATTTTACGTACACTGTAAACTACCGGGCGCCAAGCGCATAAGGTCATGATTATGTACACAAATATTGTTAAAAAACTGCTGGCATGGCGCGTGCTAAACAAGCACCCATTCGATCACGAGAACTCTTGCCCATGCGCCTCACTGCCCACCTTCGAGCCGGTTTGATGGCCATAGCAATATCGCTGGGACTTATGGCGGCGCCTCACGCGCAGGCCGATTTCGTCCCCGGTGGATATCAAATTGGCTCCCAGCAATTCGGCTTGACCGGAGGCACTTTCAGCGCCGGCGCCTTCAAGGGAACCTGGAATGGGACTTCGATCATATTCTTTTGCATCGAGCTCACGCAGACGTTCTCGTTCGGCACGCATTTCACGACTTACACGCCGTCGGTCGCCACCAATACCCTTCTCAGCAAGCTCTTCACCGCGGCCTTCGCCGGCGCGCTTGACTCCACCCAGAACTCGGCGGCCTTCCAGCTCGCCATCTGGGAAATCATCTATGACGGCGGCAACCTGAACCTGAGTGATGGCGGGTTCAAGGTGCTGGACAACAAAGGAAACGGCGCAACTGTCACCACGGCCCAGGGTTACCTGAACAGCGTGCTGGCCGCTCCCGCGAGCTACAACCTCATCACCCTGGCCGAGTCCCATCACCAGGACTTCGTGACAGCCAACGTCATCCCCACCACGACCACCAAGCAGGTTCCGGAACCAGGCTCGCTCGCCCTCATCGCCATCGCCCTGATCGCTGCGGGTTTCGTGCGGGCGCGCAACACCCGCTTAGCGGCCTAGCCCTCCGATCGCGGTATCCAGCCGCGGTCGTTCGCGTGCCCGATCGGCGATCTATCGCGCGTACTGCGTTACCGCGAAGCTCGTACGAGGGACAGTAGCTTCCCTGAAGCCGCCACTCGGCAGGAAGTCGAGCAAGCCATCCGGCCGCGTTCGCTGTCAAACTCTTGGCGAGTGGAAGCGATCAGGCACGTTGCAGAGCCAATTCCTCGCTCTGCAAGTAGTTCGCCATGATGACTCGGGTGAACGCGAGCCCCGAAAAGAGAGCATTGCCGAACGCGACCGTATCCTTGACGTCGGTGGCGAGTGGATGCCCCCGAGTTGAGATTCAAAAGGTAGCAGTGTTTTGCGCGACTGTTCAACGTACCGTACAGGTAGCGTCAAGATTGCCGACGGGTCCGCCCGCCGCCGCTCAGGCTCTTTTCCACTCCTCGGCCGAGGCATGCCGCGACCGCTTCTTGAGCATTCCCTGCGTGGTGCTAGCGCTGGCGCATGCGCGCATCTCAGTCCGCGCCGAGAGCGTCCTGCCCTGTTGCGATCGTGCGCGGCGATTCAATTTGCGCCGTGCTTGCGTGGCACCGCGGCGCACCGCATACAGCGCAGCGAGCAACAGCACAACGCAAAGGCCTGCGATCATGTCGGTCATGTTTTGGCTCGGCGGCTTGCCGAAGCGCGGCGTGAGATGGCCGTATCGAGGCAAGGCGTATGCCGATTCAACAACGTCTTGATCTTGAAGGTGTGAGCGCGATGGGCGCGTTCCCACTTGTAAGCGTTGCCGACGCTGCGTTGCCGGCAGGCGGCGGACGCGCCGCGGAACGGTGAGATGTCGACTGTCAAATCCGCGGCTCTTGAGACGAGCGTCCTCTTCGTGTGCGCGAATAACATTTGTCGCTCACCGATCGCCGAGGGGGTGTTCCGCGTCGTTGCACGGCGCGAGGGTCTGCACCATGTCGTCGCCGATTCGGCGGGCATCTTCGCGAACCATGCCGGCCAACTGCCGGACCCGCGGGCGGTTGGTGCGGCGCTCGCCCGTGGTTACGATCTCTCGCGCATCCGCGCACGCCAAGTCACCACCGCCGACTTCGACCGCTTTCAGTGGATCTTGGCGATGGACAAGAGCAACCTACGCGCGCTTGCGTGCATCTCGCCACAATCTTACGCGGGGCATTTAGGATTGCTGATGGACCTCGCGCAGGGCGCTGCGACTCGCGAGGTGCCCGATCCCTACTTCGGGGCGAGAGCGCAATTCGACGAAGTCGTTCGTCTTGTGGAAGCTGCCTGTATCGCGCTCGCATCCCGTCTCGCGCGGCGCCACGGATCGTAGCGATTCGCCGCCAGATCCGGCGTTACGCGTGCGGAAGTACGTCGCTAGAGTCGGGACTCAGGCTCCAGCGGCGGAACTCCGTGCATCCCCCGATGTTCTGCGCGTTGCTGCTCCTCGCTCGCGACCGTCATCACCGAGCAAAGGATGTAGCCTATGCACACTCCAAGCGAGAGTGCGACAAGGACCCACAATGCTGTGGTCAAGGATCTCTCCCTTTCCGTGCGTGACGCCACCATTAAGGCGCTTCCCCACACGTCAGTAAAGCCGACCGCGTCTGAGGGGAGCGTCAGACAATTCCCGGCCGGCTCGTCAGCCGGCGTGCCAGCGGAGACATTTCGGGCAATGCGCACTACAACTCCGCAGGCGCTTATATCGTTAAATAGTAGAACAATGTGGCAGCACCGCTAGGGTCGGTGGCAAGAAAAAAGGGCCCGAAATGCGAAGGGCCTCCCCCGACGGCGCCGTATCCCGAGCAACGCGGCGAGCCCGTGAACGTTCCCGCGCGGGCGGCGATCGGCTATCGCGCGGTGAACGCCCTCGTTGACCACGAGGCGCCGGCGATCATCCCGATGTACGCAAGACATAGAACACCCACTGCGCCCGCGAGGCTACTGCGGTTGGATGCCGGCCTTCTTGATGACTCCCGCCCATTTCTCCATGTCGGCTTTCATGGTGGCGGCGGTTTCGCTCGGCGTTGTGGGGGCGGCTTCCGCTCCCAGGGTTTCGAAGCGCTCGTGCATCTCCGGAGCCGAGACGATTTTCGCGATCTCTTTCTGAAGACGCTCGGCAATCGCGGGCGGCAGGCCCTTGGGTCCAAGCAAGGCGTACCAGCCTTGGACTTCGTAGCCCGGCACGCCAGCTTCGGAAATGGTGGGAACATCGGGCATCGCGCTGGAGCGCGTTTTCGAACTCACGCCAAGCACGCGCAACTTTTGCGACTTGTAATGCGGCATGACAGTCGTGACGCTCGTGACGGCGACCGGAATATGCCCGCCGACCACGTCGGTCATGAGTGGCGCTCCACCTTTATACGCGACCTGCTGTAAATCCACGCCGGCCATCATCTTGAATAGCTCCCCGGTGAGCATGGTGGCGGCCTCGGAGTTACCGATGGAGGCTTTACCCGGATTGGCCTTGGCGTACGCGATCAACTCCTTGATGTTGGAGAAAGGCTGGTTCAGGCCGGACACCAGAACCATCTTGGAGATTCCGACGAACGTGATCGGGGTGAAGTCGTTGAGGGTGTCGAAAGGGACTTTCTGCAGATAGGGATTCATCACGTGCGTGTTGGTCACTACCAGCAACGTGTATCCGTCGGGCGCGGATCTCGCCACTGCCTGGGATCCGATTGCGCCATTCGCGCCGGGGCGGTTGTCAATGACCACAGTCTGGCCAAGGGCCACGCTCAGTTTCTCGCCCAAGGCGCGCGAAAGCACGTCGGTGCCGCCGCCAGGCGAGTACGGAACGATGACGCGGATTGGCTTACTCGGGTAGTCCTGCGCGAGCGCGGGCAGTGCAGAGGCGATCAGCGCGGTTGCGCACAGGCCGATGATGAAACTGCATGACGCGGCCGTCATTCGACGGAAGGTGATGCGTTGAGCGGAGACCATTCGATTGTCCTTGATGGAGATCATCTACGGCGGCCTACCTAACCTCCAAACTGCTTGCGCACCGTGTCCCACTCGTCGGCGCCGAAGCGGCGAAAGATTTCCCGCACGCTGATGTTGGCCGGCGCATCCACGACGACGCGTTTTCTGAGCATGTCGGCTAGCGCCGCATCGCCGGCCTGCAACACCGGCAACAGCAGGGCAACGGGAACGATGGCGATGCGATAGCCCATCGCTTGCGCTTGCCCAAGATCGAAGGCCGGCGTCTTGCCGCCTTGCACGATGTTCAGCAGGCAGTCGCCTTTGACAAGCCGCGGAATGGCAGCAACTTCCTCGGCCGTCGTGGGCGATTCCACAAAGGCTACATCCGCACCGGCCTCGAGCGCGGCGTTCACGCGGGCCACGGCATCCTCCAGCCCATTCACGGCACGAGCGTCGCTCCGCGCGATGATGATGAAATCCCGGTCTTGTCGAGCAGCCGCGGCGGCTTTGATCTTCGAGACGAACTCTTCGCGACTGATGAGTTCCTTGCCTTCCAGGTGTCCGCAGCGTTTCGGAGTGACCTGATCCTCGATGTGAATCGCCGCCACGCCGCGCGCCTCGAACTCGCGCACCGTGCGCGTGACGTTGAGCTCGTTGCCATACCCCGTGTCGGCGTCGGAGATCAGGGGAATCGAGACCGAGCGCGCGATCACCGCTGCTCGCTCGACCATCTCGCTCATGGTGAGAAGGCCGTAGTCGGGATAACCCAGCGACGCGGACACGCCGGCGCCGGTCATGTAAACCGCCGAGCAGCCCGCCTGTTGCGCGAGGCGGGCGGTGATGGCGTCGTAGACGCCCGGAGCGACCACCAGTTCGGGTTGACGCAACATCTGCCGAAGACGCGTCGTGGATCGCATCGTGACTTCAGTCTGGTGGTTCATTGCGATGCCCTCCCGGTTCCTGGTCATTATAGGAGCGGGCGCAGCGAGGCGTTGCTTATGGAGGCATCGCGTTGTTCGCTCGCAAGTTGGTGCACGTGGGCCGCGTCGAGATGGCGCCAAGCGTTTGGCGAGGTGAAGTTATCGCTGTAGCGGTGCGACAGGAATGATTTGCCGGTTAACAACACCGCTTCGCGTCAGTCGACGCTATCGGTAGAACGCAGACGTTCACATTGAGCGTGTGACTTCCACCGGGGTTGGCTGCACTGCGTTTGCATGCAGCGGTACAACGAGAACTGCGTACGCGCACCGCAGAACTCGCGCGGGCTGGCCGCGGCGCGCGAGGCCTGTTGCTGCGACACGCGTGTTGGGGGCGAAGTGGGGGCGGGTGGCGACGCGACCACAGGTGGAGAGGCGGTTTCGGCCGCCGGCGACGCGTGGTTACTGCCGGGAGACGCAGTTGCGCTGGCGCTCGCCGGTGAATCCACTGCGACCGGCTCCGTCGGCATCAGCTTTTCCGCCGTGGCGTCCGCGGCAATCGGCGGTGTCACCGGCGTCGAGAGGTCTACGGCGGACGCGGACGCAGCCACACTGTCCCCGGCGCGAGCGCCACGGTCGATGCCAAGGGCATCGAGTACGCCTCCAGCCTGGCGTTCCTCGTGAAACACAAGCATGCCAACGACCATCAGCGCGAGCAGCACCAGCGCCGCGCCACTCCACATTGCGATGCGTCGGGGGTTAGGCACCTGATGTGCGAGAGTCGGAAGCGCCGACGGATCGTCATCGATGCGAACAACACCTGAAGCAGCCGGAGGATCGGCGTCGGGCGCGAACGCAATCACGGCATCGAGCGCTTGTGTCACACCGGCTGGTGGCGCGGCCGGCGAGGCTGGCGCCGACGACGATGAAGAGGTTTCGTTCGGCTCAGGGGCAATTGTCGGTGGCGCGGTGACGGGGCCGCCGGTAGTCGGAGGCGCGGTATCGAGGCGCGCGCGCATCTCCGCTACGCTTTGCGGCCGCTCCGCGGGATAGATTGACAAGGTGCTGTCGAGCGCGTCCAGCAGGGATGCGCTGTAGCGCAGCCGGGGCCACGTCAAGCGCAGGCGTTGCACCGTTTGTGCGAGTCTTTCTCGCCGTGCGGCCGTAGACGCGCCGAAGGCAGGGGCAGGGAGCTCCCCGCTCATCCAGTAGCGCGCGACGCCAGCCAAGGCGTAGAGGTCGACCGAGGGATGCAGGGGAATGTCGGCATCGATGATCTGCTCGATCGGCGCGAAGCAGGGTTCCACGCTGGTCATCAGTCCGTCGATCGGCTCGCTGGCGATTGCCCGGCCCGCTGCGCCAGGGCCCAGCAGCAGCGGCCTGTTATCGGCTAGCAGCAAGATATTGGACGGCGTGACGTTGCCGTGACCTTCCCCCGTGTGGTGAAACGCCAGAAGCGCGCCTAGCAGGTCGTCAAGCAGCGCGCGTAGCGCCTCCTCGTCGGGTGGTTCGTTCATGTCCTGACGCACTTCGAGCAGACGCATGCCCGTGTAGCGCGGCATCACGCGGTAGGCCGTCGAATTGACTTCAAACAGATGCGTGATGCGTACCAGGGAGGGATGGTCGCATCGGGCCAGCGTGCGGGTTTCGTCGACGAACGCCTTCAGCCCTTTCGCAAAGGCATCCGCTTGCGCGGAGGTCCGTGGCGTGACCTGCCCTTCATCATTACGCTGCGCAAGCTGCGCCGGGATGTACTCAGCTATGGAAACCGGGACGTCAAGCGCGCGATTCGTGGCCGCGTAGACGATCGTGACGCTGCCCTCGACAATGATTTCCTCGAGCACGAACTCGTCCAGCCACGCGCCCGCGGGCAAGGCTCGGGCAGGGCTGTCAGCCAGCCCCTCGGTCACTACGGCGGTCGCTGAGTCTCGAGGCTTCATGCGAATCGCTCGGCACTAGAATTCGATTAGCTTGCTCCTGCTTGGTTCGGCGATTTCACACGGAAGCAACGAATTTTTCCATACTAACCCGCGCCAAGGTCGCCCGGCGGCGGTGTGCAAAAAGGACCACAACCGCGCTCAATTCCTCCAACCGCCTCGGTGCTCCATTTATCGCCTGCGCCGGCCGTGTATGAATTACAACGCGGCGACCTCACCGCGGCGCGTTGTCCGACAGACGGACTCCGACAGCGAGCGTAGGTTTGGCCCGTTTCTGAAGCTCGCGTCGGAGAACGAGCTTGGGTCCGCGCGAGCTCTGTCGTAACCTCGGCGAGCGCCTGAGTCATCAGGCGGTGCGCGACGGCCCTCGCGGTATTTCTGCGGGGATCGGTTGTGCACGATGCTGCAGCGTGATGCGAAGCATCACAACTGGTCCCCGCGACTCGACACCAGGGCGTCGTCGTCAGTTCAGCGTTGCAAGTCTCGGCGCGTCTTCCGGATCACGGGCCGGATCGAATTCCACGATCCCATCGATTTCGGTGCCCATCGCGATGTTCGTGATGCGCTCGAGCACGATCTCAAGGACGACGGGTACGCTGTAGCGCGCCATCCACGCTTCTGCTTGCGCGACTGCGGGCCCAATCTCCTCCGGGCGATGCACGCGCAATGCCTTGCAGCCCAGTCCCTCGGCAACCTTTACGTGATCGACACCGTACTCCCCCACTGCCGGTGCGTTTATGTTTTCGAAGGCGAGCGACACCTGGTAATCCATGTCAAAGCCGCGCTGTGCCTGGCGGATGAGGCCGAGGTAGGCGTTGTTCACGACTACCTGAAGGTAGGGCAGCTTGAACTGAGCGCCCACTGCGAGCTCCTCGATCAGGAACTGGAAGTCGTAGTCGCCGGATAACCCGATGATGCGGCGTGCGGGGTCCGCGGCGCGCACACCGAGCGCCGCTGGAATGGTCCAGCCGAGGGGGCCCGCCTGGCCGCAGTTGATCCAGTTGCGCGGTTTGTACACGTTCAGGATCTGCGCGGCGGCAATCTGCGAGAGACCGATGCTCGTCACGTAACAGGTGTCGCGGTCCTCGAACAGCTTGTTGAGGCACTGGTACGCGCGTTGGGGCTTCATCGGGACGTTGTCGAAGTTCGTCTTGCGCAGCATTGTGCGTTTGCGTGCGAGGCACGCCTCGGCCCAAGCCGGTCGTTCACGAAGGCGGCCGGTTTGCTTCCATGCCTTCGCCGAATCGACGAAAAGAGCGAGCGCCGCACGCGCATCCGAAACGATGCCGTAGTCGGGCGCGAAAACGCGGCCGATTTGGGTGGGCTCGATGTCCACGTGGACGAACTTGCGTCCCTTGGCGTAGACGTCAATGGAACCCGTGTGTCGGTTTGCCCATCTGTTGCCGATACCCAGCACGAAATCGGACGCGAGCATCGTCGCGTTGCCATAGCGATGTGACGTTTGCAGGCCGCACATCCCGGCCATCAAAGGATGGTCGTCGGGAATGCTTCCCCACCCCATCAGGGTGGGAATTACCGGCACTCCGGTGATTTCGGCGAATTCGACCAGCAGCGGCGATGCGTCCGCGTTGATGACGCCCCCTCCGGAGACGATCACAGGTCGTTGCGCATCGTTGAGCATTGCGAGCGCCTTCTCGATCTGTGCGCGCGTTGCCGCGGGCTTGTACACGGCCAGCGGCGAATAGGTGTCGGCATCGAACTCGATCTCGGCCACCTGTACGTCGACCGGAAGGTCAAGCAGCACCGGGCCTGGCCGTCCCGAGCGCATGAGGTGGAATGCCTGCTGAAACGCGCCGGGTACCTGCGCGGGCTCCAGCACGGTCGTGGCCCATTTGGCGACCGGTCTCGCGATGGCAGCAATGTCCACGGCCTGGAAGTCCTCCTTGTGCAGGCGAGCGCGCGGTGCCTGGCCCGTGATGCAGAGGATCGGGATCGAATCGGCTTGAGCGGAGTACAGGCCGGTGATCATGTCGGTTCCGGCGGGCCCGGAAGTACCGATGCAAACGCCGATGTTGCCCGCGGTCGCGCGCGTGTAGCCCTCCGCCATGTGTGACGCCGCCTCGACATGCCGCGCGAGAATGTGGGTGATGCTGCCGCGTGCCTTGAGCGCCGAGTACAGCGGGTTGATTGCGGCGCCCGGCACCCCAAACGCCACCGTCACGCCCTCGCGCTCGAGCACGAGGACGGCGGCATCGATCGCTCTCATCCTTGGCATGACGGCTCCATCAATGGGCGTGCAGGTTCCGGGAAAGCGGGAGTTCGGTGCAAGGGAGGCGCAGGCGAGTGCTGCGTGACTGTCTGTGCCAGCAGCATGGTGAGCGCGTAAACGGCGTCGATGTGCGGCGTCGGTGTCCGGGTATGACGGCCGAGCTCTGCGACGGAACCGACGAGGGCCTCGATCTCCGGCGCTCGGCCGGCTTCGATGTCCTGCAGCATGGAAGTCTTATGCTTGCCGACGCGCTCCGCGCCTTCGATGCGCTTATCGACGCTCACACGAAACGAGATCCCGAGCTTGTGCGCAACCTCCTGCGCCTCGCTCATCATCGAGGCGGCGAGCCCGCGCGTCGGACCATACTGGCAGATGTCGACAAGCGTGGATCGGGTCAGGGCGCTGATCGGATTGAAAGTAAGGTTGCCCCAAAGCTTGAGCCAGATCTCCGCGCGAATGTCGGGCAGGATCGGTGACTTGAATCCGGCCTTCTCGAACGCTTTGGCGACCCTTGTAACGCGCTCGCTCGTCGAGCCGTCGAGCTCGCCGAGGGGGAAGCGCGTTCCCTCGATGTGCTTCACCACACCAGGAGCAACGAGCTCGGACGCGGGATAGACGACGCATCCGAGCACACGCTGCGCCGGAATTCTTTCGCCGATTGCGCCGGAGGGATCCACGGACAGAATCGGCATGCCGGCGAGCGGACCGCCGTGATCGTGGAAGTACCAGTAAGGAATTCCGTTCTGCATCGTCACCACGACCGTGTCGGTCCCGAACAGCTTCGGAACGTCGTTCGCGACAGCCTCGACCTGGTGCGCCTTGACGGCGAGAATCACGACGTCATGTGCACCGGCAGCCTCATAGTCGCGCGTCGCATGCACGTTCCGCGCGACGTGCTCGGCGCCGTCGTTCATGACGAGCTTGATTCCGTGTCGCCGAATGGCTTCCAGGTTCGCCCCGCGCACCAGGAACGTGACCTCCTCGCCGGCGAGGGCGAGCTTCGCCCCGACGTAGCCGCCGATCGCGCCCGCACCGATGATGGCAATCTTCATGGCGAACCTCCTATGCAATACCTTCCGACCCGCAGCGATCCTAAGCTTGCGCTTCCATAAACGCTAATCGAATGTAATGATATGTGCCATATACATAAGGTTATGGAAGTGGGGTCCCATGAAGAACGCGACGTTGCGTCAGCTCAAGGTTTTCGAATGCGTCGGCCGACAGTTGAGCTTCACGCAGGCGGCGCGGGAGTTGCACCTGAGCCAGCCGGCGGTCTCGGCTCAGGTCAAGCAGTTGGAGTCGCACGTCGGCATGCCGCTGTTCGAACAGGTCGGCAAGAAGGTCTACCTCACGCACGCCGGGGCGCGGATGCTCACGCATAGCCGGGCCATCATTCAGCAATTCCGGGAGGCCAGCGAGTCGATGCAGGCGCTCAACGGCATCGCGGGCGGTACGCTGGTCGTGACCGTGATCAGCGCGGGCGATTATTTCTTCCCGCACGTACTAGCGGCATTCGTGCGCGCGAATCCCGGTGTGATCATTGACCTGCGCGTGGTGAACCGCGCCGACCTCTTGCGGCAGGTGGAGGAAAACCGGACCGACGTGGGTGTGATGGGACGCGTTCCCCACGATCGAGACATCGTTGCGGAGGCGTTTGCGCCGCATCCCTATGTCCTCGTCGCGCCGCCGGGTCATCCTCTGGCAAGCAAGCGGAACCTCGACCTGGCAGCGCTCTTGCAGTATCCATTCGTGGTCCGGGAACATGGATCGGATACGCGGCATGCGATGTCGAAGGCTTTCGGTGCTCGAATGGCGCGCTTGCGAATTGCAATGGAGATCGCCAGCAACGAGACGATCAAGCAGGCCGTGAGCGCCGACATGGGTCTGGCGTTTCTGTCCGGGTACGCCGTAACGCTGGAGCTTCAATTGGGACGGCTCGTTGCGCTCGACGTGCGCGGTTTTCCGCACATGGAAAGCTGGTACGTCGTGCATCGCCGCGGAAAGCGCCTGCCGCCAGTGGCCGATGCGTTCAAGGAGTTCCTGCGCAAGGATGGCGCCGCCGAAATCAAAGCTGCCTCGCAGACGAGTGCTAGGGGTGATGCACCTCGGCGAGGATTGCGCGCCCGCTCGACCTAGCGTCCTCAGCGCGGTCATCGTGCTCTCGATGTCGTCATGACCCGACGGATAGCGCCATGAATATTCGCGTATCACGACGGTGAATACGTTGCTAGTTTTGAGGCGTACGTCTGGGTAGTCTTGCGTACAACTTACTTGTCACTGACGAGGCGAGGTCATGAAGACAGCAAGAGGTTCGCTCATCGCAGCAGCTGTGCTGGCGGCATTGGCACTATTCCTCAGTGGGTGCGCTACGAGGGGAGAGCCATCGCCAGCCGAAGCCCCCGCCACCAGTCAGGCAAAGGGCCCGAGCCCTTCCGAGATCCTGGCCAAACGTCCGCCGCGAAATCCGCCGGCGTTTGCGACACCCGGCGACGTCAATGCATTCATCAGCTGGGCCGGGTCGTCGACCCTGGATGAACGTGAGGCCGCGCGAAAGGCCATTGAAGGAGCGCGGCAGAATGCTGCGGTAGCCGAGGCGCTCGTTGGTGAGTTCGAGAAGGCGCAAAAAACCGATCACAGCCGAGCGCTGTTGATCCTGGCAATACTTGGCGAGATGCGGAGCCCGGTCGGCGAGAAGTTTCTCCGCGAATTCGTCATTCGTCCTCTGCCTGGGACGGGAACCGTTGTCGATGGCGAAATACTGGAGCAAACCGCGCAGGCGATGCTCCAGGCCAAGGCTGTCGACGGGCTGGCGTATATGCGGGAGCGCGGCAGCGATGAGGTGGTGTTATTCGTCGTCCTCCGGCATCCGTCGCGCATCGTGCGCGCGGAGGCAATCAGCGCTTTTTTGTGGAATCAAGGCGACTCACCTGAGGCACGTCGCGCGGTCCTCCAATACGTTCGCCCCGGTGAGGAAATTTTCGTGGATCGTGTGCGACGCGTCCAGGGGGAGGGCGCGGCGACGTTCAATCGGAAACTCGCCGAATACCTCAAGGCGCATCCCGAAGCCTTGCCTCCGTCGCCGGAGACGTTCCCGCCGAAACGCGAGCGCTTCGGTCAGGTGCCGCCGAAGTTCTGAACCTGTGCTGCCGACTTTCACAAGGGAGTCCACCATGCGCACGAAAACCACTCTTCTCGCGACGATGGCCTTTGTTTTGCTCGGGCTGTTTGCGCCACCCTCCGCATTCGCAGTTTGCGTCCAGACTGCGGCGAGCCAGGCGGATCGGGATCTGTGGGACACCCATGCATGCTGGCAGGAATACTTTCTCTGGCAGTATCGCGCCTATGACATGCGTTCAGGTGACTGGTCCGGGCGTGGCTGGAATGACGCCTGCAACAACGTGCTCGAATACCCCAAGCATTGGAACGCGGCGTTCCTGGTGACGTACGGTCTTCTCGACAACAACGACCAGTCTTTCCACGGGACGCAGGACTACCGCGCCACCGGCGAAGCCGCCAGCAGCGCGTTCCACGACGACCTCTATCACCTGCCCAGCGATCGGACCGATGTATTTGGCGCATATACGCCCCAAAGTGGATCCGACCAGCTCGTGACGGCTTGCCCGCTTTACAATCCGGCGTCCGCGAATTCGAATCCGGGCTCGCGGGCGGGCGACTTCATGCACGAGGGATGGCACGGCTGGCTGGGCAAGTACAACTGGAACAATGGCAGCGCCGGCGGTCACCGTCCCGGCCCGCTTGGCAACTGTACGGCCAGCGGGTGCGACTACTTCTATTTCCACGGCATTGGCGCATACGCGTTCGGTGCGTTGCACGAGACGGATGGGACTGCCAGTCGTTTCCATTCGCCCAATCAAGTCCAGGTCGAGTTTCTCTGCGACGTGGCGGACCAGCCTCAATCCTGGGTGCCGGCGAGTGTTGGCATAGCGGCGGCGGCAGACGCAAACGCGCGTGCCGCGGCGCGCTTCATCAACGGGCCTGGCTATACCTGCGGGAGCCCGCGTCCCTGGTGACCGCGAGTCGCACCGAAGGTCGTCATACCGGATCGAACCGCTAAGATTTGTCGCCTCCGCCGCCGGCGTAACATGTCGGCGACACCGCGGAGGTGAAGCCATGACTGCAGTTGCGCGGGTGCTCGCGGCAATGTTCGTTCACGCCGCGGCCGCGCTTTCAATCGCCGCGTACGCACAGAACGTCGTGCCGCCCCTGCCGGTGACCGGCTCCCATCCGGTGGCGTGCACGAACGTCGAGCAGGATTTCTCGCGCGTTCCGAGTGGCGACACGGCCGAGATGTACTGGCGCGGCTCTGTCGGGCGGCGGCAAGGAACGCTATGTCGACGCTCTCCTGGTCTCGCCGGCCAGCGCCCTGACGTCGACCGTCACCGCGCCGGGCGACGAAGACCTCTTCGACCGCTGGGCGGGTCAGCCGGTCAGGTATGTGTTCATCGCGTGTTACCCGACGACGGCGCAGAATGCCCGCGCCGATTACGCGCTGCCGGGCGGCAACGTGATCCCAAAGATGCAGCGCGGCAACGAAGCGCCGATCCTGCCGGAGAGCGCGCGAACCTGGCCTGTGCTGCTCTACTCGCACGGTTACGGCGGCAGCCCGCTGGACGGCAACTATCTCGCATGCGCTGATCGCGTTCGCGTCGTGGGGCTACGTCACCGTTGCGCCGTTCCACGGCGATCTGCGGTATTCGGTGTTCGGTCCCGATTCGGCAGGCTTTGCGGTGAAGGCCTACGTTCCGATCTGGAGCGAGTTCGTCGCCATGCAGGCGATCCGCCCGCTGTCATTGTCCGCAGCGCTCGACGCTCCTCCTCGCGCGCCCGGAGTGGCAGGGTCGCATCGACCCGAGCCGCGTCGGTGGATTTGGCATCAGCCAGGGCGGCGAGACGCTGACGTTGCTGGGCGGCGCGCAGCTCAACTACAACATCCTCACGTTCGCAACCAAGCGAGTGACGCAGGACGCTCGCGTGCGCGCCGCCGTGGGCTACGTGCCTTACTTCGGCATCGAGAGCGTGCCGGCATTCGGAAACGGGCAGGCCGGCGCGCAGGGCGTGTCGCTGCCGTTACCTGGCGCTCTCGGGCACGCAGGATTCGATCGCACCCGCGGACCTCGTGCGCGAGGCGCTCGACAGGATGGCGGGTCCGCGAGGCCACGTGCTGATCAATGGCCACGGGCACGACCTCGACCCGGGCAGCGGCGCCGACATCATCACGTGGTCGCTGGAGTTCTTCGCTGCCTGGGTGAACGGTGACGCGGCGGCCAGGAGCAGGTTGACGCAGGTCGTCAGCGTCGAAGGCGGTCTCGACGACAGCAAGGTGTTCTATGTCGACCCGGCCGGAGTGCCGCCGGCGCAAGTCGTCGACACAATCGAGTACTACAACGCATCGCTCGACCACTACTTCGTCACCGCGTTCCCTGAAGAGGCGGCAGCGCTCGACGCCGGCGTGCCGCCGGGCTGGATGCGCACCGGCTATGCGTTCCACAGCTGGAAGTCGGGCACCGGTCCCGGCAACGAGGCGTGCCGGTTTTTCGGCACGCCGGGCCGCGGCCCCAATTCGCACTTCTACACGATCAACAACGCCGAGTGCGACAAGGTAAAGGCGAATCCCGACTGGACGTTCGAAGCGTTCGCGTTTCGCGCGATCGAGCCGCTCGCGAGCGGCTGCGAGGCGCAGTACGCGACCGTCACGCGCCTGTACAACAACGGCATCGGCGGACAGGCGAATCATCGCTACCTGACGGACCCTGCGGCGATCGACGCCACGGTCGCGCGAGGCTGGTCGATCGAAGGCCCGGTGTTCTGCGTACCGCACTGAAGACGCGGGCCGGCAGGGCTGACGGCTCGATCGTATGTGGTCTGGCGCGTCGAGTCCGCCACTCCATTCATGCGGGCTCGCCAACCCAAGGAGTTGTTGTGAAGATTGTCGAAATTCGCGAAAAGACCATCCCGATTTCCAGCCCGATCCGCAACGCATACATCGATTTCAGCAAGATGACGCTGAGTCTGGTGGCGGTCGTCACCGACGCGATCCGCGACGGAAAGCCGGTGGTTGGCTATGGCTTCAACTCGAACGGCCGTTATGGTCAGGGCAAGCTGATGCGTGAGCGCTTCATTCCCCGTGTAATGGAAGCGAAACCAGAATCGCTCATCGATGCGAGCGGCGAGAACCTCGACCCGCACAAGATCTGGAACACGATGTTCACCAACGAGAAGCCCGGCGGCCACGGCGAGCGCTCGGTGGCGATCGGCACCATCGACATGGCGGTGTGGGACGCCGTTGCCAAGATCGAGGGCAAGCCGCTGTTTCAACTGCTCGCCGACCGTTATGGCGACGGCAAACCGAACCGCAGGATCTTTGTGTACGCTGCCGGCGGTTACTACTACCCAGGCCAGGATCACCAGAAGCTCAAGGACGAGATGCGCAGCTACATCGACCGCGGCTACGCGGTCGTGAAGAAGAAGATTGGCGGCGCATCCCTCGACGAAGACCTGCGCCGCATCGATTCAATCCTGAGCGTGCTGCAAGACGGACAGAAACTTTGCGTCGACGCCAACGGCCGCTTCGACCTGGACACGGCGATTGCCTACGCGAAGGCGCTGTCGCAATACGACCTGTTTTGGTACGAAGAGCCGGGCGATCCGCTCGACTTCGAGCTGCAGGCAACCCTGCGCAACTACTACGAGAACCCCATGGCGACGGGCGAGGACCTGTTCTCGATGCAGGACGCGCGCAACCTGATCCGCTACGGTGGCATGCGCCCGGACCGCGACTGGCTCCAGTTCGACTGTGCACTGAGCTACGGCCTGGTCGAGTACCTGCGCACGCTTGACATGCTCAAGCAACATGGCTGGTCCCCGAGCCGGTGCATTCCGCATGGTGGCCATCAGATGTCACTGAACATCGCCGCGGGCCTTGGCCTTGGCGGCAACGAGTCCTATCCGGACCTGTTCCAACCATTTGGTGGTTTCCCGGACGGCGTGAAGGTCGAGAACAGCTACGTGACGCTTCCGGATCTGCCGGGCATCGGCTTTGAAGGCAAGGCCGACCTCTATCGCGAAATGCAAGCACTGTCGGCCTGAGCGGTCGTAGCTGCCAGGAGAAATGAGTGAATCGGGTTTCACGAGTCACGTTCCTACTACAATGAGCGCTCGCGCGTCCCCCGCAAGGAGCGTTTCCATGACTGGACCTTATACCGAACCCGCATTCGACCCGGCCTGCGTCCGCACCGCAACCCTCCGCCGAGGAAATCGAGAGCGCCGCGCAGCGAGTCGGTGAACGCGGGTGTCGACATTCGCGCGCGCATCCACGACGTCACGCTGCTCGCGCTCACGAGCCGCCGCTTCGACCGCCACGGCATGCAGGAAGTGGTGACGGCCGTCACCGAGGGCATGGCGATCGGCGCCGAGCAGAGCCAGGCCGACTTGCGGCAGGCGTTGTCGGAGGCGTTTCGCGGCATGGACCACGCGCTGACGCGCTCCGCCGAAGCGGGCGGCGCCGCGCTGCGGCAGCTCGCGGCCACCGGCAAGGACCTCTCCGACACCGAGATCAAGCAGGCGCTCGCGCACGATGAAGCGGCTCGAGGACGATTTTCTCGCGACGGCGGGCCAGGCGGCCGAGGCGACCGAGCGAGCGATTCGCCCCGAGCTGCGCCAGATCCTCGATACCGCGCGCGCACGACCGGCACCGAGACCGGACGCATCGCGGCGCATAGCATGACCGAGCTCGCGCAGCGCTTTTCGGTCGCGTCGCTCGACGTCGACGCTCGCGGGCATGGAAGTCGCCGCCGAAGTCGGCACCCGATTCGCGCAGCGTGGCGAGCGGAATCCTGGGCGGCATCGCCGACGCGCTGCGCGACCCCGCGCGACAAGAAGCCGCGGTAAGCGCGACCGATGCTGCAAGTCGCGCTCGGCACGATGCGGGACCTCCCGCGTCTGCACGAGATCACCTCGGTCCTCATCCGGCACGGCCTCGGCGACATCGTGCGCCGGCATCGGCGTCTCCGGCGTGCTCGAGCGCGCCGGGCAGATCCTGCAGCTGGGGCGCCTCGGCCGAGTCGATGCAGCTCGACCCGCCGCGAGCGCGTGCGCATGGCGCTGCAGGAGCTCGGGCCGACGTTCGTCAAGCTCGGGCAGGTGATGGCGACGCGCGTCGATCTCTTCCCGCCGGACTGGATCGCGGAGTTCGAGAAGCTGCACAGCGACGTGCCGCCGGTGCCGTTCGAGGAGCTGCTGCCGGAGCTGACGCGCGCGCTCGGCCGTTCGCCGTTCGAGGTTTTTCGTCGACCTCGAGACGACGCGCGCACGGCTCGGCGTCGATCGCGCAGGTGCATCGCGCGAAGCTCGCCGGACGGCACGCCGGTCGTGCTCAAGATCCGGCGTCCCGGCATTCGCGCGAAGGTCGACGCCGACCTGCGCCTCCTCGGCCATCTCGCCGAGCTGATCGAGTCCGAGATGCCCGAAGCGCGGCGCTACCAGCCGGTCGAGATCGCCGCGCAGTTCGCGCGCTCGCTCGAGCGCGAGCTCGACTTCACGGTCGAGGCGCGCAACATCGAGCGCTTCGCCGAGAACTTCGCCGACGATCCGTACATCGTCATTCCGAAGGTCCATCCGGAGTGGACGAGCGAGACGCTGCTCGTGCAGGAGCACGTCGACGGCATTCCCGGCACCGACCCTGGCGGCGGTGGACGCCGCGGGCCTCGACAAGAAGGTGCTCGCGGCGCGCGGCGCGGAAGCGCTCCTGCAGCATGATCCTGGTCGACGGCTTCTTCCACGCCGACCCGCACCCGGGCAACGTGTTCTACCTGCCCGGCAACCGCATCGTGATGATCGATTTCGGCATGGTGGGGCGGCTCGCGCCGCGGCGCCGACGCGAGGTGATCGACCTCCTCGCCGGCCTCGCGCACATGGAAGAGCAGCCGATGCTCGACGTGCTGCTCGACTGGGCCGGCGACGCGTACGTCGACGAGGCGCGGCTCGCCGCGGACGTCAACGAGCTCGTGTTCGACTACGAGGGCGTGCCGCTGGCGAGCATCCGCATCGGCGTCGCTCGCTGCGCCGGTTCGCCGGCATCGTCCGCGAGCACTCGATCGTGCTGCCGGCGGACCTCACGCTGATGTTCAAGGCGCTGCATCACGATGGAAGGCCTGGGCCGCCAGTACGACCCGGACTTCCACATCGTCGAGCACCTGCACGCCGCTGCTGCGCCGCGTGCTGTTCGAGCGCTATCGCCCCGGCGAGCTCGCGCGGCGCGGGCGGAGCGCCGCGACGGAGTTCCTCAACGTCGTCGGCAGCGTGCCGCGCGACATCGCGCGCCTGCTGCGCGAGGCGCGCCGCGGCAAGACGCGCATCGACCTCGATCTCAAGCGCCTCGACGACTTCGGCCAGCAGCTCGACGCGACGCTCGACCGCGTCACGATCGGGCATCATGACCGCGTCGCTCGTGATCGGCTCGGCGATCGTGATGACCGTGCCGGGCGGTCCGACGCATCCTCGGCATCCCGGTGCTGCGGCGCGATCGGATTCGCCGGCTACGCGCTCGCGTTCGTCAACAGCGTCTGGGTCATCTACGGCATCTGGCGCAACTCGCGCAAGACCTGATCCTAGCCATGCGGAGGACGCCGCTTTGGACGTCCTCGAGCACGGCGATAGCAGTTGGTCGCGCTAACCGCGCACGGCGTTGGCGAAATCCTCGATGTAGAGGATGTAAATGCCTTGCGTGCGCTGGATGAAGCGGCGCAACTCGTCCACGCTTTGGCCCGCGGCCCTGCAGGCCTGCACTTCGCCGGTGCCCATTGCCGGCCTCGCGCAATCGACGGGACCCGCACTCGCGTACGTTGCAAGGGTGGCGGTGACCAGGAATGCGCACGCAGGAAGCACCTTGCTGACTGTCCGGTTCATGGCGTTATCTCCCGTTAGAGTGACGTGGCCGTCAGGATGGCGCCCACGGCGGCAATTTGCGCGCTGGGGTCCCTGGCGACAATCGCCTTGCGACGAATCCGTCACCGCAGCGACGAAACCTGCGTTGGCGGGAGCGAAGCGGCACCCGGTTGCTCAGGTGGTCCGGGCATAGCCGCAGGCGACGTATCTACAGCACCTGCCCGCGGAGTGCGGGGAACACCTTGCCGACTTTCCCGAGGACGTAGTCCCCATACGTTCCCGCGAATGCATGCACGCTCGCGCCGTCCCAGCGGGTTTCGCGATCGTCGTGCTGCGGCACGCGAATCGGCTCGATCCGCGCGTCGAAATCCGGATCGAGAAACAGCGGAAAGCTCAGGCGGTCGCGGCCGCTGGCATTGAGTCGCACGCGATGCGGCGTACTGCGGTAGTAGCCGCCGGTCGCGCGATCGAGCATGTCGCCGATGTTGCAGACGAACGACTCCGGCACGGGCGGCGCGTCGACCCATCCGTCGCGGGTCCGCACCGTGAGCCCGCCCACATCGTCCTGGCGAAGCAAAGTGAGCAGGCCATAGTCCGTGTGCTCGCCGACCCCGTACGGCGCGTCCACTTCCGCCGGAACCGGACGACTCGGATAAAGAAAGATGCGAAACAGGACGAGCGGATCATTGGTCCAGCGCTCGCGAAACCACGTCGGCGGCAGCTCGAGCGACAACGCGATCGACTCGAGCACGCGTTGACCCAATTCCGTCACTGCGCGCATCCATGCCTGGATCGTATCCGCGAATCCGGGCAAGACATCGTTGCCCGGAAGCAGGTTCTGCCCGTGCAAAGGAACGCCGGCACGAACGCGTGGATGGGTCGCTGGAAGATCGTTGCCGACGTAAAGACCCTCCTTCCAGTCCGCGCGACCCGAAGTCAGCTCGCCGCCGAGCGGAAACCAGCCCCGCCATGCGCGACCCGCGAGCGGCATCGCGTAGCGTTCCTTGACCGACTGCGGAAGGGCGAAGAATTGATGGCTGAGATCCTCGAGGCGCTTACCAAGCGACTCGTCGATGCAGTGTCCGAGGATGTAGAAGAACCCATGCTCGCGACACGCGACATGAATCGCTCCCGCGACGTCGTCGCTCGAATCGCGCAAATCGATGAGAGGCAATGCGTGGGACATGGATCACTTGGGATTCGACGGGAGTGGGGTAGCGGACCCGCGAATCTCGTTGAGCCGAAGCAGCAGCCATTTCTGGCTTTCGATCGGTGTCGCCCCAGGACATCGAACCAGGTACGGCTTACCCGACATGCTGCTCTTGGAGCCGCCCACCTCGATGAATTGTTCTGCGCTCTTGAGCGTAATCTTGTCGTTCAGGTACGCGAGCTTCTGAAGCAGGTGCTTCTTGGCGTCCGCCGCCGTGTACCACGAGCCGTTACGATTGAAGTCGCAGCCGGAACTTTCCAGGGCGTTCATCAATGTTTCAATTTCGGCTTGCACCGCTGGACTGGGCGCGGCGGCGAGTGCGTGGAAACCGAACGCCATGCTCGCGAAGAAGATCGGGATACTCATGCGCATCGACGACACGGGATCCTCCTCGACCGGGCAAGAGAACGCAATATATAGCCTGAGCTCGCTAAATCCCGGCTACCGGTTGGCCCGGCGAAATCGGCGGCAGCGCGTCCAGCACCTTGTCGAGCGTAACCGGATAGTCGCGCACGCGCACGCCCGTGGCGTTGTAGATGGCATTGGCGACGGCAGCGGCCACGCCGCAAATGCCGAGCTCGGCGACGCCCTTGGCCTTCATCGGCGAGGACATCGGATCGGTCTCGTCGAGGAAGATCACGTCCTGGTGCGGAATGTCGGCGTGAACGGGAACCTCGTACCCGGCAAGGTCGTGGTTGACGAAGTACCCCAGACGCTTGTCGACCGCGAGTTCTTCCGTCAGCGCCGCGCCGACTCCCATGGTCATCGCACCGATGACCTGGCTGCGCGCGGTCTTCGGGTTCAGGATGCGGCCGGCGGCGCACACCGCGAGCATGCGGCGCACGCGCGTCTCGCCGGTGGCAACATCGACACCTACTTCGACGTAGTGCGCACCGAACGTCGATTGCTGGGACTTCTTGTCGAGATCACCGTATTCGATCACGTCCTCGGCGACCAGGCCGTTCTCGCCCGCGGCCTCGCCGAGCGCGATGCTCTGCGAGCCGGATCGCACGCGACCGTCGGCGAACGTCGCATCGGCGGGGTTCAATCCGAGCTTCTGCGCCACAGCTTCGCGGAGCTTGACGCACGCCGCATAGACGCCGGCGGTCGAATTGTTGCCACCCCATTGTCCACCCGAACCGCACGAGACCGGAAAAGTCGAATCGCCCAGGCGCACGATCACGTTGTCGAGGGTCACGCCCATCATCTCGGCTGCGGTCTGGGCGATGATCGTATAGCTGCCAGTGCCGATGTCGGTCATGTCCGTCTCGACTGTCACGACGCCGCGACGATCCAGGCGCACGCGAGCGCCGGACTTGGTCAAGAGATTGTTGCGGAACGCCGCCGCGACTCCGACGCCGATCAGCCAGCGTCCTTCGCGGACCTTGCCTGGAATCGCATTGCGCTTGTCCCATCCGAAGCGCTCGGCGCCGGTACGCAGGCATTCGACGAAGCGACGCTGCGAGAAGGGCAATGGTCCCGGCGGCTTTTCCTTGCCTTTGGACTGCGAGTCGGACGATGACGACGGTCGAGGATTGTCGGGGACGACCTGCGTATCGTTCATGATCCGGAACGCGATCGGGTCGAGGCCGAGCTTCTCCGCCATCTCGTCCATGGCGATCTCCAGGGCCATCATCCCCGGCGCTTCGCCCGGCGCGCGCATTGCATTGCCCTCGGGCAGATCGAGCCGTGACAGACGCGTCGACGTCAGGCGGTTTGCGCCGGCGTACAGCCCCCGCGTCTGGTAGACCGCGGCCTCGGGCCCGCCATCCAACACGTTGCCGGACCAGCTCTCGTGCCCGAGGGCGGTGATCTTGCCGTCGCGCGAGGCGCCGATACGAATGCGCTGGATGGTCGCGGGCCGGTGCACGGTGTTGTTGAACATCAACGGCCGCGGCAGCGCGACCTTGACGGGCCGCTTGGCGGCGCGCGCGCCCAGAGCCGCCAGCAATGCATCCGCGCGGACGAACAGCTTGCCCCCGAAGCCGCCGCCGACGAAGGTAGAGACGAGGCGAACGTTTTCCTTCGGGATGCCGAGCGTCTTGGCCATGTCCTCGCGGCCCCAGTCGATCATCTGATTCGAGGTCCAGACGGTGAGCTTGTCGCCGTCCCACGCGGCTATCGAGGCATGCGGCTCCATCATCGCGTGCGCTTCATCCGGCGTCGTGTACGTTGCTTCGAGCTTGACCGGAGCCGACGCGAACGCGCCTGCGAAATCGCCGACGGCACTGTCGCCGGGCCCGCCGAAACCCGCCGCCGGCTTGCCGGCGTCCTTCACCTTTGCAAGGTCGAACGAGCCCTCCGCGCGCACGTAGCTCACGCGCACCAGCTGGGCGGCGGCGCGTGCCTGCTCGAACGTCCCTGCGACAACCAGCGCGACCGCCTGGTGATAGTGGTCGATCTCCGGACCGCCGAGCAGCTTGGCGGGATTGCGCTTGGCCTTGCCGAGCTTGCCGGCATTCTGGGCAGTCACGACTGCCAGCACGCCGGGGGCCGCGCGGGCTCGCGAGAGATCCATCGAGGCGATACGCCCCTTCGCGATGGCCGAGCCCACCACATAGCCATAAGCCTGATTGGGGGCGACGTCATGGCGCTCGTAGGCGTACGGCGCGGTGCCGGTCGTCTTGAGAGGTCCGTCGATCCGGTTGCGTGGCTGGCCGACGACTTTGAGTTGATCGATCGGATTTGTGGTCGCAGGAGTGTCGAACTTCATGGCTAGGCCTTTCCTTGCGCGAGCACGGCGTCGAGCGCGCGCTCGACCAGCTTCAGCTTGTAGGCATTGTCGTGCGTGGGCTTTGCACCGGCGAGAAGCTCCGCTGTCACGGGTTTGGCGCCGCGCGTCATCGAAGCCTCGGCGGCTTCCACGCGCCACGGCTTGTGCGCCACGCCGCCGAGCGCCACGCGGCCGGTGCCGTCGCGCTGGACAATGGCGCCCACCGAAACCAACGCAAAGGCGTAGGACGCCCGGTCGCGCACCTTCTGATAGACATGCGTCCCACCGACCGGTTTAGGCAGCGTAACAGCGGTAATGAGCTCGCCACCGGTGAGCGTGGTTTCGATGTGGGGCGTGTTGCCGGGCAACCGATGAAGTTCGGCGATCGGGATGACGCGTGTCTTGCCGTCGACGTTCACGGTCTCAACGATGGCATCCAGCGCGCGCATCGCCACCGCCATGTCGCTCGGATGCGTGGCGATGCAGGCATTGCTCACGCCCACGACCGCGTGCTGACGACTGAATCCCCCGATCGCGCTGCATCCGCTGCCGGGCTGGCGCTTGTTGCACGGCTGATTGGTGTCGTAGAAGTACGGGCAGCGCGTCCGCTGCAGCAGGTTTCCCGCCGTTGTCGCCCTGTTGCGCAGCTGGCCGGAAGCACCGGCGAGCAGCGCGCGCGACAGCAACGCATAGTCGCGCCGGACCCGCTCATCCGCCGCTAGATCGGTGTTGCGGACCAGCGCTCCGATGCGCAGGCCACCCTCGGGCGTGGGCTCGATCTTGTCGAGCGCAAGCCCGTTCACATCGATCAGATGCGTCGGCGTCTCGATCTCGAGCTTCATGAGGTCGATCAGGTTGGTGCCGCCCGCGATGAACTTGGCGCCCTGGGTGCGTGCCGCCGCGGCCGCGGCGTCGGCGGGCGAGCGGGCGCGCTCGTAGGTGAACGCTTTCATGCGGTCCTCCCGCCGACTTCGGTGATAGCGTCGATGATGTTGGAATACGCGCCGCACCGGCAGATGTTGCCGCTCATGCGCTCGCGCAGTTCGAGGGGCGTCGCCTGCGGCGGCGCGGTCAGGTCGGCGCTCACATGACTCGGAATGCCCGACTTGATCTCGTCGAGGACTGCCACGGCGGAACAGATCTGCCCCGGCGTGCAATAGCCGCACTGGAAGCCATCGTGCTTCACGAACGCCGCCTGCATCGGATGCAGGCTGCCCGGCGTGCCCAGGCCTTCGATCGTGGTGATGTTGTCGCCTTCGTGCATCACCGCAAGCGTCAGGCACGAATTGATCCTGCGTCCGCCGACGATCACGGTGCATGCGCCGCATTGGCCATGATCGCAGCCTTTCTTGGTTCCCGTGAGTTGCAGGTTTTCGCGCAGCGCGTCGAGCAACGTCGTCCGCGTGTCGACGTTGAGTTGTCGAGCCTGGCCATTCACTTGCAAGGAGACATTGGCCCGAATCGGTTGTCCGGGAGTGGGGACCTGTGCTGCGCTTGTGGACGGCAACGTAACCGCCGCGACGGACGACGCTCCGGTAATCAGGAACTCACGCCGGGTTACCTTGACGTCGTCTGTATCGTTCATTCTTGGAGCTCCTTATCGATGGACGACACCGCCTCTGGAAAGACTTTGGTTTCGATTTCGGGTGTTTACGGCTTGAGACGAAGGGTTTGCTTCGTCCGGCGAATCGAGGACCGTGGATAGAACTCGGCGGGTGGGAACCCTGCGGGCGTCCGCTAACACCATGGCGAACGATAGCGACGCCTGGCAGCCCCAGATGTCGCCTTTCGTCCTGCGTGGTCGTCAGCGGACACCGCATTGCAGCGCTTACGCCGGACTTGGCCGTAGTGGAGCGCGCTGCGGTCGAGGAGCTTGGCTACTTCCCTGTGACACGCGGCATTGCCTGGCCGCTGTCTACGGCCCCCGAACTGCCGCTTTTCCGTCCGCAGGGATGATCCATAGATACACGGTTCGCGTCCCGAGGGTGCCTTCGACGCTTCGCGTCTCCTCGGGCATCCAGTCGCCCATGCTGTGGACGTAGGAAACGACACGTGTGCCGGGCTTCAACTCGCGCCATAGCTTTGGCCGCAGCTTCAGGTTGATGTCCGGCCAGAGGAACAGCGTAACCACTGTAGCTTCTCGAATATCGGTGTCGAACAGATCCTGCGTCAGGAACAGGATGCGCTCGGCGACTCCTGCTTTCTGGGCATTCGCGCGACTATCCTCGATGCGCAGCGGATCGATGTCCACACAAACTCCGCGCGCTCCAAGCTGCACCGCCGCGATCACGATTCGACCATCGCCGCAACCGAGGTCGTAGACGACGTCGCTTGCGCCAACTCGCGCGAGCCGCAGCATTTCCGCGACGACATGATGCGGCGTGGGCTCGTAAGGAACGTCGGGAACTCTAGCGGGTTGCGCGTCGCAGTCGCCCGTGGACGCCGCTACGGCGACGCAGGTGAGAATGGCTGTCAGGTACCCAAGCGCTCGTGAACTCGTCATTGCCTTGCCTATCGCTCATCGTCCTTGGGTGCTTATACGTCCCATGAGCTACGGCATGCAAACATTGTCGAAAGGGGGGCCGATGTCACCAGACGTCAGTTGTTGCGGCTCTTAAGATGACCGTCGAATATTCACTTGCCGCGCTTTCTGTGGTGCGCTAGCGTGGTCCCGTCCAACTTCCGCCCTACTAACTCGACAAATCATGCCTAACGCCTTCGAGATGTTCTCCCCGTTCAAGTACTTCAACGTCGCACCGGTGACCGATTGGCAACGATTCATCAATCCCCAGTTCAACATCACCGTCAACCAAGGCGACGCCTCGGTCGAGAACCATGTCCTGGCTACCGTTGGGAGCTACGGCAAGCAGATCGGCCGCATGCAGGAAGTGCTCGACATCTTGATCGCGCAGATGAGCCCTGACCGTTTGACGACCGTACAGTCGCGCTCGGTCGAAAAGTACCAAGAGCTCCGGGCGGATGTCGTCGCTGCCGTCGAAGCCGCGAAGCCGGGTGACGACACAACGACGACGAAGCAGGACGTGGAAAGCTGGATCGACCGTCTCGCCAAGCTGCGGGACGACGATCCCGTCGAGTTCCAGCGATTGGCCGGCTTGATAGGGCATTTCCTCGCTTCGGATGGGAGTGCACGGTCTTCGCCAAAGCGCGGCTCGCGTTGAATGTGCTGACTATGAAGTCGTCGTTTGCGGCAGTCCTGCTTTTCATCGGGCTGGCTGCATCACCGCCGGGCGCCGAAGCCGGTACGACGCAATCGTTCACGCTTCCTGCCGGCAACTACACCGGGTCTCGCGAGCGGAAGTACAAGGTGTACGTTCCCGCGGGACTCGCCGCGCCGGCGCCGATGGTCATGGCATTGCACGGTTGCGAGCAAACGAACGACGACGTTCTGAACGACTGGGGCCTGACCGAGGCCGCCGATCGCTTCGGCTTCCTTCTCGTCGCACCTTTCATTACGACGTACGACGGCTTGCGCAACACCAATTGCTGGGGTTTCTGGCTCGACAACCATCGTCATCAAGGACGTGGCGAGGTGGAGGACCTTCACCGCGTGGGAATGGACGTGGAGGTGCGCTTCGCCGTCGACCCGGTGCGGCGGTACATCACCGGACTCTCTTCCGGGGGTGCCATGACGGTCGTGGCTGCGACCGCGCACAACGAATACTGGGCGGCCGCGGCGAGTGCGGCGGGGCTTCCTTACGGCGAAGACGCCGCTTCGGTGTCGCTGTCTTCCCAGTGTCCCGGCAACGCGACGTTCCACGCAACCACCCGCGTTGCGGCGGACATGCGCGCGGAGTTGAACAATCCGTATCCCATTCCGATGCTGGTGCTGCAGAACGACAAGGACTGCGTTGTCGTTCAGCCCGCTGGAATCAATATTCGCGATGCGCACCTTCGGGTGTTCGGCGACTCCGCGCACAATACGCCACTGGCGGCGCAAATTGGCCAACACGCGTGCGCCCCGGCCTTTCAGGACGATTTCGGCTGCAAGCAAACGGTATATGGCGGTGATGGCGGCGCGCGTTCGCTGGTCGAGACGGTTTTCTACAACGGCCCACAGGCCACCCCGAATCCGGGAGACAAGAATGTGGGCCACTACTGGATCGGCGGAGAGCACGGCAACAACGGTCGCTTTTCGATCCGGCAAGGGCCGAGCTATCCCGACATCATCTGGGACTTCTTCGTGCGCCACCCGAAGAGCGCGTTGCCGGCGGATCATCCCGTCATCACCATGAACGGTTCGAATCCTTTGCAGCTCGCCGTGGGACAGCCATTCGTCGATCCGGGCGCGTCCGCAAGCGACCCGCAGGACGGGAACCTCCCTGTCACGGTGAATTGCAGCAGCGTCGACACATCGCGCGCGGGCACTTATTCGTGCTCCTATTCGGCGACCGACGGCGACGGACACGCGACGACGGCCACGCGCATTGTGATCGTCGCCTCGTCCACCCCCGCGAGTTGCGCGAAGGTGGACGCCTCACCCCTCGGTCATATAAACGCGGGTCGCGCGGTGCGTGGTGGGCCTTTCAACCTGCGGGCACTGGCAACCGGGAACGGCGTGGATGTCGGCTTCGGTTGGGATTCGTGGTCCCGCGTCACACTCCATGAGGGTGCGCCGGGTATGTGGTTTCCCGGACCGCCCGCCGGTTGTAGCGCCTAGGCGCCGGCCCGGCACCTGTCTCACCGACTTCGAGCTGCCGGTAGGGGTTCCGGGACTGCGGCCTCATGCGCGCGACGCGTGTGAGAATGGCTGTCAGGTATCCAAGTGCTCGTGTACTCGCCATCGCGTTACCCATCGCACATCCATTGGGTGCCTATACGTCCCGTGAGGCACGGCATGCAAATATTGTCGAAAAGCAGCTCCGATGTCGCCAAACTCAGAGAGTTGAGGCGAATGCAGGCAATCGCCCTGGCATTGCTGCTGACGATGGTGGCGTTGCTCGCGATATCGGCGGCGAACGTTGCTGCGCATCCCTGGGCCGCATGGTTCAAGGCATTCGCCGAGGCCGCTTTGGTCGGCGCGGTCGCAGACTGGTTTGCGGTCGTAGCTCTATTTCGGCATCCGCTGGGATTGCCGATCGCCCACACGGCCATCATTCCCTCGAACAAGGATCGCATCGGCGAGAGTCTCGGCCGCTTCGTCGAGGAGAACTTCCTGACGCCGGAGAACGTCATGCGGCGCCTGGCTCGCGCGAACATCGCCAAGGCATGCGGAACCTGGCTCAGCGAGCCTGCGAATAGCGATCGCACCGCAGACGGAATTTGCGCGATGCTCCCGCGTGTGGTCGCAATGATCGAGGACGAAGACGTCGCGAAATTCCTCACCCGCACTGTGCTGGCCGAGCTGGAGAAGGTCAATCTCTCTCCCGTCGCTGCCGAACTGCTGGAGCTTGTCACGTCCGGCGAGCAGTACCAGGTCATGCTCGACGATGCACTCGAGGGCATCGAAAGGCTGATCGTTGCCAACCAGTCGTTGATCCTGCAAAAATTCGGCGAGGCGTCGAAGTACACACCGGGATTCCTCGATGAATACATCGTGTCTCGGTTCGTCGCCGGCATCGTTCGGCTGCTCCAGGAAGTCGTCGCCGATCCTCGGCATCCGCTGCGCATGCAATTCGCGGATTCCACGCGCAAGCTCATCGAAGAGCTGAAGGTATCGCCGCAACTGCACGACCGCGTGGCCGCCATCAAGCGCCACGTCCTCGAGCATCTGCAGACGAAACCCTACTACGCGGCGCTGTGGAACGACATCAAGGACCGAATCCTCGCCGACGTCTCGGCCGATCGATCACGGCTGCGGGAAGTTGTGTCCTCGATGCTCAATGCCTTGGGCTCTGGGCTCGCGAAGGACGAAGTGATGCAGAACAAGCTCAACGCGTGGCTGCTGGGAGCCATGGAAACGCTGATGCTTGCTCACCGTCACCAGATTTCCCTCCTCATCACCGATGTGGTGAAGAGCTGGGACGCGCGGGACGTATCTCAGAAGATCGAGCTCGAGATCGGCAAGGACCTGCAGTTCATCCGCCTCAATGGAACGCTCGTGGGCGGTTGCGTGGGCGTGTTGCTTCACCTCGTCGAACTGGGGTTCAGCTAACGCGTCCCGAAGGACGACAAATCGTGAGGCGACCGACTCGCCCGCGCGGATCGCTTGCGTCCGCCTTAGAACTCACGTACCATCTCTATGGATGGTATATGGAGTCTATAGGGATGGTTGAAGCGGGCATGGAAGTTCGGCGAGCGGGGGAAACCGAGAAGCTCACCATCAACCTCGGGGTGGTCGACCTGGGCCAAATCGATCTCCTGGTCCAGGAAGGGTTCTATTCGAATCGCACCGATCTCATCCGGACCGCGATCCGCAACCAGCTGGCCGTGCATGCCGACGAGGTCAAGCGCACCGTCGCCCGGCGAACGCTCGTGCTGGGCCTCCAGAATTTCACGCGCGCCGATCTCGAGCGGGCGCAGGCGGCAGGTCAAAGGCTGCAGATCCAGGTCTTGGGTCTCGCGCGCATCGCGGACGACGTGTCCCCCGAGCTCGCGCGCGCCACCATCGAATCAGTCGAAGTCCTGGGTGCGTTCCACGCCAGTGTCGCGGTACGTCGCGCACTCGCGGATCGCATACGTTGAAGCGGTCGTTCTCCTAGAAAGCGGATTTTGAAAAACTACGCAAAGGCCGATCCATCGGCAACGAAGTTCGATGCGAGCGGCGTTACGGAAACGATCCAGCGCGCGCTCGCGTCGGCAGGGCTCGCCACGGAGTCCGGGCTCGTCAAAGGGATCATGGATACGATCAACCAATCCCTCACGACGGCGGGGCTGATGCAACCGAGTCGAGCCAAGCGGTCGTGGAACGACCTTCGATGGGACCGCCTGCGAAGTCGACCCGGCGCTCGCAATAGTCGATGGGCGGACTGCACGCGCCGCCAACGATCCCGTTCTGCAACCGCACGACAGGCAGACGAGCCATCCCGGCCAATTCCTCAGTTGCTCCTTCGCCAACGCGGCCGGAATGCGCGCCTACAAGGTCTACGTTCCCGCGTCCCATTCCAGGACATCCGGCGCTCCGATGCCGCTCGTCGTGATGCTGCACGGCTGCACGCAATCGCCGGACGATTTTGCCGCGGGCACGAGAATGAACGCGCTGGCGGACGAGCACGGTTTCGTGGTGGTCTATCCGGCTCAATCCGCCGGCGCCAACGCATCCAGATGCTGGAACTGGTTTCGCTCGGAGGACCAGTGTCGCGATCGCGGCGAGCCTTCGATCATCGCGGGGATAACCGCGCGAGGTGGTGTCGCGCTATGGTGTCGACGAGCAGCGCATCTTCGTGGCAGGGATGTCGGCCGGCGCGGCGATGGCCGTGGTTCTCGGCGCGACGTACCCCGATCTGTTTGCGGCCGTCGGGGCCCACTCCGGGTTGGCCTTTCGCGCGGCGCATGACATGCCTTCCGCGTTCGGCGCGATGCATGGCCGTGGCACTTTGGCAGGCGCACCCTGCACAGCGACCACGGTGCCGACCATCGTCTTTCACGGCGATGCCGATCGCACCGTGCAAGCCCGGAACGGCGCGGCCATCATCGAGCAGGTGGTTGGTTCGCGGCCCGATCGATCAACGCTGCGCGCCGACGTGGAATCCGGGATCGCGGCAGGTGGCGCGCGCTACGAGCGCACCACCTACGTCGACGCAGCGGACCGCGTCGTCGCGGAACAATGGCTATTGCGAGACGCAGCGCACGCGTGGTCGGGCGGCAGCGCGGACGGCTCGTACACGGACGCGCGCGGTCCCGATGCGTCGGCGGAAATGGTCCGCTTCTTCCTCTTGCAACCGCGCGCGAGCACGGGCGTGAGCGCTTGAACCAGTGCAAGGTGAAGCATGTCGGCCTCGAGGTGAGGAAGCCGACATGAAAGGGACCTGCTGCTGTCGGTAAAAACTACTGGTCCCGCCAGTGGTAAGTCGTGACGAGCCCAACTAGGCCCCATACTCTGCCAAGAACGCGGCGCTAGTTTTCTTTTCGGGTAGTACCTCTTCGGCCAGGCCCCCATTCGCTGTTCGACGTCACTGCGACGCTGGCCGACCGCGGTTGTCCGTCATTCCAACGCGTCGATGAGCCATTGTTCCCTCCCTTCTTGAAAGAAGTCCATGCCACCTCGTACTCCTCCATCGAAAAAACCGTCCAATCCGAAAGCAAAGTCTCCGTCCGACGGAAGCGATGCAAGCAAATCTACAGCGCGCTCGACAGCAAGCGGGCCTGCCCAAGGCGTTTCTGCGATCGTCGATGCTGCGACGGCGAAGGTCGCGGGAACCGACGCGGTCGCGTCCGCGTTCCCATTTAACGCTGCGAAGCCCAGTGAGTTCGGCGAGCGTGCCCGGGACCCTGCAGTGGGTCAGACGGTCGAGCCGCCGCATCCTCTGGTTTCGGGCAGCACGCTGACCGAGATCAACGCCTCGACCAAGGTGGGCAGCGGCAACCCGCAGGTGAGCTTCAATCCGGGCAACGCCTCACTCGATCGTGTCCGGGTCGACTCGGGCGGTCGCGTTCTCACGACCAATCAGGGCGTCCCGATTGCGGACAATCAGAATTCGCTCAAGGCGGGCTTCCGCGGCCCGGCGCTTCTCGAGGATTTCATCCTTCGGGAGAAGATCACTCACTTCGATCACGAGCGCATCCCCGAGCGGATCGTCCATGCGCGCGGTTCGGGCGCGCACGGCTACTTCGAGTGCTACGCGCCGCTGACCGACCTGACCCGCGCCTCGATATTTGCCGAAGCCGGCAAACGGACCCCGGTGTTCGTCCGCTTTTCCACTGTTGCCGGAGAGCGCGGTTCCACCGATACCGCGCGCGACGTCCGCGGGTTCGCCGTCAAGTTCTACACCGACGAAGGTAACTGGGACCTCGTCGGCAACAACATCCCCGTCTTCTTCATCCAGGACGCGATGAAGTTTCCCGACCTCATTCACTCGGTCAAGCCGGAGCCGCACCACGGGATGCCGCAGGCTGCTTCCGGCGCACGATACGTTTTGGGACTTCGTGTCTCTCATGCCCGAGTCCACCCACATGCTGATGTGGGTCATGTCGGACCGCGCGATCCCTCGCAGCCTACGCATGATGCAAGGGTTTCGGCGTTCACACATTTCGATTCGTGAATGCGGAGGGCGAGTCGCGCTTCGTCAAGTTCCACTGGAATCCCGTCGCGGGCACGCATTCCCTGGTCTGGGACGAAGCGGTGAAGATCTCCGGGGCGGACCCGGATTTCCATCGCCGGGACCTCTGGGAGGCGATCGAAGCCGGCGCGTTCCCCGAGTGGGAGCTCGGCGTCCAGATCTTCACCGAGGACCAGGCGAACGGATTCTCGTTCGACGTCCTGGACGCCACCAAGATCGTTCCGGAAGAGCTGGTGCCGGTGATGCCGATCGGCCGCATGGTGCTCAATCGAAATCCCGACAATTTCTTCGCGGAAACCGAACAAGTCGCCTTCTGCGCGGCGCACATCGTTCCCGGGCTCGACTTCTCGAATGATCCGTTGCTCGCCGGGCGCATTCACTCCTACGTCGATACGCAGATCTCCCGGCTCGGCGGGCCCAACTTCCACGAGATCCCGGTCAACGCGTCCGTTGCGCAAGTTCACAACAACCAACGCGACGGCATGCATCGACAAGCCATACCGCGGGGTCGCGTGGCGTACGAGCCGAATTCGCTTGGCGGCGGCTGCCCGTTTCAGGCCGGGGCAGGGGGCTTCATGTCGTTCCCCGAGCCGATGGCCGAGGACAAGGTGCGCGGCAAGCCGGAGAAGTTCGCGGAGCATTACAACCAGGCAACCCTCTTCTTCAACAGTCAGACCGATGTCGAGAAGGCGCACATCATGCGCGCCTTTCGATTCGAGCTCACCAAAGTCCAGACGCCCGCCGTTCGCCGACGCGTGGTTGCAACCCTGCGCAACGTTTCCGAGGAATTGGCCGCCGGAGTCGCCGCGGGACTGGGCATGCCGCTTCCCGAGGCGCTTCCTCGCGCCCTGCAGCGTCCGCCGCGCCCGGAAGTCGCAACGTCGCCATCGCTATCGTTGATGGCACGTCCCGGGGACGGCGGAATTGCGACACGGCATGTCGCCATCCTCATCGACGACTGCGTTCGATAGCTGCGTCCATTTCCGCACACGCCGCGTTGCTCGAACGAGGCGCCGTCCCGCGGTTCGTCGGTCCACGTCTTGGAAGTTTCGCTTCCTCCGACGGAACGGCGGTCGACGCGGAAATATCCGCTGGAAGCCGGGCCCGCGGTCGTCTACGACGCTGTGGTGCTGCCAGGAGGACCGCCGCCAAGCGCCTCGCCTCGAATGGTGCCGCAGTGGAGTTCGTGAAGGACATGTACCGGCACTGCAAGGCAATTCTGGCGTTGGGCGAGGCCGCCGCGATCCTCGACAAGGCGGGTATACCCGCCGCGTTGCCGGACGGTAACGATGACCCGGGGGTGGTTCGTGCGAACGCCGGCCAAACCGGGGCCCTCGACGCGTTCATCGACGCCATCGCGCAGCCACCGCGAGTATCGACGCGAAACCGACCCCCCTCTGGTCTGAAAGGATTGCCGATGCCAACGCCCATTCCCATGCAAGTCCGTGAGCTGCTGCTGCAGGCGCTCGTTCATGAGCGCGGCGGTACGCTCGTCTACAGCACCGCCCTGGAATGCGTCGTCAACGACGACCTTCGGGAAGAGTGGGAAAAGTACCTCGAGCAAACGATTCGTCACGTCGACGTCCTTACCGATGCATGCGTCGCGATCGGTCTCGATCCGGACGAGATGACGCCTGGTTGCCAGATCGTCCAGCACAACGGCAAGGCTCTGGTGATCGCAATGAAAATGGCGCTCGCCAATGGCGACCGCGCGGCGGCGCAACTCGTCGCATGCGATTGCGTCGTTCTCGCGGAAACCAAGGATCACGCCAACTGGGAGCTCATCGGGCAGTGCGCCAAGCAACTCGACGGCGATGCCGCTCCCGTGCTGAAGCAAGCCTACGACGAGGTCGAAGATCAAGAGGACGAGCACCTCTATCACACCAAGGGATGGTGTCGGGAGCTTTGGTTGCAGTCGCTTGGGTTCAAGGCCGTGCTGCCACCGCCCGAGGAAAAACAGCATGTCAAAACCGCGGTCGACGCCGCTAACGTCGACAAGGCACGGCAGAATCAATCGCGCCAGTCGAGGCGGTGACGGCTGGTGACAGCGGTCTGCGCCGGGAGCTTCTCCCGCGTTTTTTTATTTTGTCATCATGTGCAAGATTGGAACCGCCGCGAGTCGGAATTGCGGTTCGGGCGCGAATAGTGCTTCAGTCGTTGGTGTTGCCAGGCTGGCGTACGATGAAGTCTACGACCTTGAACTTACCTCCGCGTCGACTTTCGAGTGTCGATCGGCCCGCGGTCTTGCGTCACTATCGAGCGCTTACACTGCACGACAGGTATCTGCGGTTTGGCGGGCACAGCGTGGACAGCTTCGTTACCTCGTACGTCGCACGCATCGATTTCTCATCCGACGCAATGTTCGGCGCAACGGAAGACGGCTTGTCGCTTATCGGCGTGGCCCATCTCAGCTCGTTGTGGGCAACACGCGGAACTGGGCCTATCGGTTTTGCCAAGCGATCGCAACAAAGGCATCGGTCGATCGCTGCTCCTGCGTGGCTACCTGCATGCTCGGAATTGGGGCGCGCCTGCCTTGTTCATGCACTGCCTCGCAGCGAACGTCAGCGTCATTCGTCTCGCACGAGGCTTGAACATGGAGATCGTTGCCGAGCTTGGGGATGCGGAGGCATGGCTGGAACTGCCGCCGCCTGATGCGTCTAGCGTCATTGCTGCGGCGCTTTCCGGTTACCTGTCGCAGTTCGACTACGTGCAGAAACTACACCGGACCGCGTGGACGCTCGCATCCGGGCACGGTTGGTGAGTCGAGCAGCGGACGGCTAAGTCTTAGTACGCCATATGGTATTCATCGCCGATCCGGTCTTCTACGCAATTGCGGTTCCGGTGGTCTTGTTGACCGGAATTTCAAAGACCGGTGTTCCGGGGCTCTTCGGCGGAATGGCGGTTCCGATGTTCTCGCTGGTGATGGCGCCAGCCCAGGCCGCGGCACTGATGTTGCCGATTCTGTGCTTCATCGACCTGTTCGGGTTACGGGCGTTCAGGGGCATCTACGATCGGCGCAACATGCCGATCCTGCTTACAGGTCTGGCAATCGGCATCATCGGCGGAATGATGGTTTTCACGCTGCTGTCCCGAGATTGGACGCGCATTCTCGTCGGCGCGATTTCGGTCGCGTTCGCGCTGAACAATCTGCTCGGGTGGGCGCGCCATCGTCCAGCGGCAACTGCTTCATGGCCGCGCGGCGTCTTCTGGTCGAGCGTTTCCGGACTCACCAGCTTCGTAGCGCACGCGGGTGGTCCGCCTGTCATGGCGTACCTCCTGCCACAGAAGCTCGATCGCAGGATCTACGTTGGCACGACCGTCTGGTTCTTTTTCTTCGCCAACTACGCGAAGATCGTTCCTTATGCGTATCTGGGTCAGCTGGACCTGGCCAATCTCGCTACTGCACTCCTGTTGCTGCCCCTCGTTCCCCTTG
Source organism: uncultured beta proteobacterium (assembly GCA_963707815.1). Classification (GTDB taxonomy): domain Bacteria; phylum Pseudomonadota; class Gammaproteobacteria; order Burkholderiales; family Casimicrobiaceae; genus VBCG01. Next base: position 94,390 of record CAVPRK010000027.1, on the reverse strand, counting down.
GCGTTTGGTTGGGCGTGATCATCCAGGGCAAGTTGGACGAGAAAGTCTTCTACCAAATCAGCTATTGGTCGTTGCTCGCGATCGGCATGAAGCTCCTCTACGACGGCGCGACAGGACTACTTGGCTAGGGCTCGCGGTCGCCGATACATATGCTTATGCCCGAAAGTTAGAACTGCCCCAAAAGACATGGAGATTCAATGCGATCGTATCCATTGATGAGCCGGATTCGTTAACGCGATTGGGCTTTTGCGCGCCTCGCTCCTACCCTGTGAATCGCGAATCTCGATCGCAATCCTCAGGAGCGCTCCATGAACGACAGCAACCGATTCGTACCCGCCGCGACGTACATGACGAAGTATCAGCGGCAATCCGAGCATGCGCACGCCGAGCAGGCCGTGTGGCTCGGCAACCTCTTCTCGCGCGCTGGCGAGCGTGTCCGCGGACTGCTGCGGCGCACGCTGTCGAGCAAGCCGGTCCTGGTCGGCAGTTACGCGCGAATCGGGCGGTAGCGCTGTCACGGTGTCACACGCGCGGACCGGGGAAAATCCCCGGTCCGCAAGTCGGGCACCCTCTTCGTAAGCTGTTACGCTGACACCGAGGCGGTAATTTCGCGCGCGTCCGCGCGACGAAGCCGCCGGCGAACGTCAGTCGTAAACGGAGAGGAGAGCGACATGGCAAGTTCCACCGAGCACGAACCTCACGGACGTCATCAGACGAGGAAAGCGACGGCGAGCGGCTGGATCGGTTCCGCCCTCGAGTATTACGACTTCTTCATCTATGCGACCGCCGCGTCGCTGGTCTTTCCGCAGCTCTTCTTTCCGAAAGGCGACCCCACGGTCGCCATCGTCGCGTCGCTCGCGACCTACGGCGTAGGCTACGTCGCGCGCCCGATCGGCGCTTTCTTCCTCGGGCATTGGGGCGACACGCATGGTCGCAAGACGGTGCTCCTCGTCTGCATGTTCCTCATGGGAATCTCGACCATGGGCGTCGGGTTGCTGCCCACGTACGCACAGGTGGGCTGGTGGGCGCCGCTGCTGCTCGTCGTGCTTCGCCTGATCCAGGGATTCGCCGTTGCCGGTGAAATCTCCGGCGCGAGCTCGATGATCCTCGAGCACGCGCCGTTCGGGCGGCGCGGATTCTTCGCGAGCTTTACGCTGCAAGGCGTGCAGGCGGGACAGATCCTCGCGGCCGCAGTCTTCCTGCCTCTTGCGCATTACATGGATCCCGAAGCGTTCAACAGCTGGGGCTGGCGCATTCCGTTCCTGGCGAGCGTCGTCGTGATCATCGCGGGCTACATCATCCGCAAGGAGGTCGACGAGACACCCGCGTTCGCGGAGGAAAGCGAGCACCACGAAGTTCCCAAGTCGCCGATCGTCACCGCAATCAAGGAAAGCTGGCGAGACATGATCCGCGTCATCTGCATGGCGCTCATGAACGTGGTCCCGGTCGTCACTGCAATCTTCGGCGCGGCGTACGCGGTCCAGCCGGGGTACGGCATCAATTTCGAGAAAGACGTCTACCTCTGGATCCCGGTGCTCGGCAACATCGTCGCGGTCATCGTCATTCCCTTCGTGGGCAACTTTTCCGACAAGATCGGCCGCCGGCCGCCGATCATCGTCGGCGCCATTCTCTCGGGGCTGCTGTCTTACGGCTACCTGTATGCGATCAGCCAGCACAACGTCACGCTGGCGATCGTCATGTCGCTCCTCATGTGGGGGGTGATCTACCAGGGTTACAACGCCGTGTTCCCGAGCTTCTATCCCGAGCTCTTCCCGACGCGCACACGCGTTTCGGGCATGGCGATTTCGCAGAACATCGGCACGGCTGTCACTGCGCTGCTGCCTGCATTGTTCGTCACCGTGGCGCCTCCCGGATCAACCGACATCCCGTTGAAGATCGGCTCCATCACGCTCGCGATCTGCTGCCTGGCCGCGTTTGCCGCGTGGACCGCGCGCGAAACCTATCGGACGCACATGAATGACCTGGGCAATCGCAATGCAATGCCGGTGCCGAAGGACGAGTACGACCGCTTGCGCGAAGAGGCCATCGCCGGCGGGAAGCCGTCGAAGGCTGCCGCATAGGTGGTGACATGCCACACAAGCCATTCCTCGCCTTCGCTTGCGCCCATTTGACCGACGAGCGGTTGTACGCTGCGCAGGTCGCCGCACTTGACGCCGACTACGAGTGCAAAGTGTTCGCGTTCCGCGACCAAGACTCATTGGCCGGGATGGCAGATGAGTTGCTTGCTAAGACGCCAGCGCGCTTCACGTTGATTGGGCTCTCGCTCGGCGGCTATCTCGCCTTTGAAATCGTTCGACGGGAGCTGCCGCGCCTTGAGCGTCTCATCTTGATCGATACGACCGCGGCGGCCGATCACTCGGCGCGGCGGGCGGGGCGCCTGGCCGACATTGCCAAGGTGCGAGAAGGTGGCATCGACGGGCTGATTCCCGAGTTGCCCGCACGCTGGCTGCATCCCGAGCATGTGCAACGTGCGGATCTAACCGGCCTGATGGCTGACATGGCACGTAGCATCGGCGCACGTGGGCAATTCAATCAGCAGAGCGCCATGCTTGCGCGTCCCGATTCGCATGCCGATCTCGAGCGACTGCGTGTTCCCACGCTCCTGGTGTGCGGGCGCGAGGACCCGGTGACGCCGGTGTCCGACCATGAAGCAATGGCTGCGCGCGTTCCCGGCGCGCGGCTCGAGATCATCGATAAGTGTGGCCACCTATCAACCATTGAGCAGCCGGAAATCGTCAATCGAGTCTTGAAGAATTGGCTGCAAGAGACCGAACGTCTGAACGCCGGATAGGCGCAGCTGCGACGTCATCGATTCAGCGGCCGCGCCTCCGCGCGTCGACCATGTCATGGACTTCCCCCCTTTGACTTGCCGAGTTGGGAAGCAATGAATTCAGACCACACCTCATCAGGCTGCCAAATCTCGCGAAGAAGGGCAAATGCGCGTTCTTCGGACCAGCCCTCGCGCAAGCGGCGATATAGCGCGAGAAACGCCGTGACCCGTTTGTTCGCGGCGCAATGCACCCACACTCGATGGTGCTTGTGACGGTCCATTGCATCGAAAAACTTGACCAAGTCACTTTCCGTCGGTGCGCCGAATGGCACCGGAATGTGGATGTAGTCAAGCCCGAGCTCCTGAACGGAAGATGCCTCGTCTTGCAACGAGTAGCGTGGGTCGTCGTGCAACGCCAGGTTGATCACGACGTCGTAACCCGCCTCCGCGATCGCAGCGAGCTGATCCTCGCGAGGCTGTCCTGACGTCGCAAGATCGGGCGCTGCTTCGCGATAGTTGTAGATCTCGCCGACGGAGTTGGCCATGGAGGTGCCGTCTAGCAGGAAAATAGCTTGCCTGGCCGAAGGAGAACGCGCGTCAATAAGTCCTCTGCGACGCGGCGAGCATCTCGCGCGTTGCACGTAATCCCGATTCCAGCGCACCCTGCATCCATGTGTGCGTGAGCGATGCGTGTTCGCCCGCAAAATGGATCCGGCCCTCGGGCGCGATCAGGTCGGCGTACAACTCCGTGTGCTGTCCAGGCATGAACCACGCGAAGGCGCCACCGGACAACGCGTGGTTGTCCCAGCTCCAGCTCCGCGTTTCGCGGATGATGCCCGGTTCGCGCAATTGGGGGTGCACGCGCGCCAGGTGGCGAAGGACGACGCCTGCGCGCGCCGCGTGATCGAGGGATGCGAGCCGGCGCGCGGCCTGTCCCCACGAATAAGAGGCGAGCATGACGCCGGGACCTCGCGACACGTTGGGACTTCTTGCCTGTGCGTTGTCTGAAGGATAGTACGCGGTGGCGATCGGCAGGTCGGTGAAGGTGCCGCCGCCGTAGATGCCGTCATCGGCTTCCCAGAAACGGCGACGCGCAACGGCCAGCACCTTCGTCGACGAGTCGTAGTTGAGCTCGCGGATCGCGCGCCACTTCGGCCCGGACATTTCAGGCTGCACTTCGATGCGCGAGAGGACCGGACAGGGCAGGGTGCACAGCAGAAAGTCGCCCTCCACGCGTTTCTCGACGCCGTGCTCGCGATAGACCGCACCGGCGGTTTGCCGGCTCGCCGATTGCGTCAGCGTGATGACCTCGCAGCCCATGCGAGGCTTCGCGCGAAGCTTGGCAGCGAACGCGCCTGGCAGCCGATCGGTGCCGCCGATGAGTTCATCGAATCCCTGCGACCAGACTTCCTCCAATTCCTCACGCAACGTCTCGGTCGCCGCCGATAACATCAACGCCTCGGAACCCGTAGCGGTGGCCAGGAATTCGATTGCCTCGTACGACAAACCGGCCGACTCGGCGAGTTGCTGCAGCGACTGTTGATCGAGGGCACGGATTCTCGCCGTCGCCGGCGTGATGGCAGACAGATCCTTGCCTTCGGCCTCCGACAGCGACTTCAACGCACGGCCGATGCTTTCGTCGAAGAAATCGTCCGGGGACTTGTTGCGTTCGTCGTCGCGCAGCGCGTACAGATGGTTGAGCTTGGCGACGTCGGCTCTGCGTTGTCGCTCGCCGCGAAGGAAGAAGTAGGCCTGCGGATTCGAATGCACGAAATTGCGCAGCGGCAGGTTGAACTCCCGCACGTAGTGTCGAGTCAGCTGGTGCCGGGTCGGGATGCGCATCGCGCCCGCTTCGCCGTAGAGACCGTCGCCGAACCGGAGCGTGCGCACGCGCCCGCCGATGTGCCGCGTGTCGGCTTCCAGGATGGTGACGCGGTGCCCGCGTCTTTCCAGTTCATATGCTGCCACGAGCCCGGCCAGGCCAGCACCGACAATGACGACATGGAGTGGCGAGCGCGGATCGGGAACGGCGGCCAGCGCCGGCAAAGCGTTGGCGGCCGCGGCGGCGCCCGTCATCGCCATCAGCTGGCGCAGGAATGCGCGGCGGGATTGCGCATGACGAAAACTCGATGACACAGTCTCCTCCCAACGAATCGCGTAAACGACCGGGACTTACTGCAGGCCTAATTCGCGTTGCCTGGCGTCGTACTGCGATATTCCCTGAATTTTTCCCGCAGGGTCTTCTTCGAGAGCTTGCCCGTCGCCGTGTGCGGAAGCTCCTCGACGAACACGACGTCGTCCGGTATCCACCATTTCGCCACCTTGTCTTTGTAAAAACGCAGCAATTCCTCGCGCGTGACCGTGGCACCTTCGCGCGTGACGACGATCAGCAGTGGACGCTCGTCCCACTTGGGATGTGAAACGCCGATCACCGCGGCCTCGATTACCGATGGATGTCCGACGGCAATGTTCTCGAGCTCGATCGAGCTGATCCACTCGCCGCCGGATTTGATGACGTCCTTCGAGCGATCCGTGATCGTCAGGTAGCCGTCCTCGTCGATCGCGCCGACGTCGCCGGTCGGGAACCAGCCGTCCGCCGACAGTGGGCTTGCCGCGTCGCTGTTGAAGTAGTCGCGTACGACCCACGGCCCGCGCACCATGATGTTCCCCGCGGAGACGCCGTCGCGCGGCAGTTCCCGGCCTTCTGCGTCGACCGCCTTCATCTCGACGCCGAACAGCGGGCGTCCCTGCTTCAGCGCCAGTGCCATCCGTTGATCCGGATTCCAGTCGCGGTGCTTGGCCTTCGGTGTCCCGATCGTTCCGACCGGGCTCATCTCGGTCATGCCCCAGCCGTGCTGGACGCGCACGCCGAAATCGTCGCGCAGCGTCTTCATCATGGCCGCCGGGCACGCCGAGCCGCCGATCGTCGTGCTCTTGAAGGTCGTGAACTTGAGATTGTTCTCCTTCATGTAGTTGATGACGCCGAGCCAAACGGTGGGCACGCCCGCGGAGGTCTCGACCCGTTCGCTCTCGAACAGTTCGTAGAGGCTCTTGCCGTCGAGCGCGGCACCGGGAAACACGAGCTTGGCGCCGACGATCGGCGCGGAATACGGAATACCCCAGGCGTTGACGTGGAACATCGGAACGATGGGAAGCACGACGCTTTGCGCCGAGTAGCTCTTGGCGTCGGGCATGCAACAGGCCATCGCGTGCAGCACCGTCGAGCGATGAGAAAACAGCGCGCCCTTCGGATGGCCCGTGGTGCCCGAGGTGTAGCAGAGGGCCGCCGCGGTGTTCTCGTCGAATTCGGGCCACCTGTAGTCGTCGGACTCGGCGGCCAGCAGATCTTCGTAGCAGAGCAGGTTCGCGAGCGACGTCGACGCCGGCATGTGCGCCCGGTCGGTCATCGCGATCCACGTGGTGACGTTCGGGCATTGCGGCGCGAGCTTCTCGACCAGCGGCACGAACGTCAGGTCGAAGCACACAACGCGATCGCCGGCGTGGTTGACGATGTAGACGAGCTGGTCGTGAAAGAGTCGGGGGTTGATCGTATGGATGACCGCGCCCATGCCGGATACCGCGTAGTACAGCTCGAAATGCCGGAAGCCGTTCCAGGCCAGCGTGCCGATACGGTCGCCATCGGCGACGCGGAGTCGTTGAAGAGCATTCGCGAGCCTGCGTGCGCGAGTGTGGGCGTCGCGGTACGTATAACGGTGGATCGGTCCCTCGATCGTCCGCGAGACGATCTCGGCGTCGCCGTGACAGCTATCGGCATGCGTGATGATCGAAGAGATCATCAGCGGCCAGTTCATCATCAGGCCTTGCACGGGTTCCTCCCGGCGTCTCGTCGTTGTCGATCGTGTTGCAGTGCGGCATCGGGCGACGGCTTGTAACTGCCTACCCGTCTCGCTAGCATCCGTCTGGCATCGACCCGGCCCGGCTCGAGTCCGGCGCACGGAACCACAACGTCACCAGGAGGAAGAGCCATGAGCGGATCCACTCGTTGCGTCGTCGGGCTGGGCGTCACGATGGCGTGTCTTGCCGGCAACGCGTTGGCGGATGTGAAGGTCGCCTTCATCGATCCGCTGTCCGGCGGCGCCGCCAGCACCGGCATTCTGGCGCAGAAAACGCACCAGTTCTACATCGACGCGATCAATGCGGGCGGCGGCCTCAACGGCGAGAAGCTCGAGCTCCTGTCATTCGACAACAAAGTGAATCCGCAGGAGTCGCTGATCCAGCTCAAGCGGGCGCTCGACGACGGCGCGCGCTACGTCGTGCAGGGCAACGGCAGCTCGGTCGCGCTCGCAATCACCGACGCGGTGCTGAAGCACAACGAGCGCAACCCGGGCAAGGAGGTCGTGTTCCTGAACTACGCCGCGGTCGATCCGGCGCTCACCAATGAGAAGTGCAATTTCTGGCATTTCCGCTTCGATGCCGATGCCGACATGAAGATGGCGGCGATGACCGACGTCATGGCCAGGGACAAGAAGGTCAAGAATGTCTACCTGATCAACCAGGACTACTCGTTCGGCAAGGCGGTCGCTGCTGCGGCGAACAAGATGCTCAAGGAGAAGCGACCCGACATCAAGGTTGTAGGCGACGAGTTGCATCCGCTGCAAAAGGTCAACGACTTCTCGCCGTACGTCGCCAAGATCAAGGCAGCCGGGGCCGACACGGTAATCACCGGCAACTGGAGCAACGACATGGTGCTCCTGATCAAGGCAGGCAAGGACGCCGGCCTCAAGGTGGCATGGGAAACGTACTACGGCGGCAGTCCCGGCGCAGTGACGGCCATCGGCGAAGCGGGCGTCGATACGCTGAAGCAGGTCTCCGAATGGCATCGCAACGCGGCGCCCGAGCTCGACGCGACGGTGGCGGCGTTCACCAAGAAGTATCCGGGCAAGGAGAACGAGTACGCGTACTGGCGCGCGAAGACGATGTGGGAGATGTTCGCCGCCGCGGCGAAGAAGGCCGGCTCGAACGACCCCGCCAAGGTCGGCCGCGCGCTGGAGGGCATGAAGATGCAGACCTCGCTGGGCGAGGTCGAGATGCGCGCCGACAACCACCAGATCCTGCAGCCGCTGTTCGTATCGACGCTGGCCAAGGGTGTGAAGTACGACAGCGAGGACACCGGACTCGGGTGGAAGACCGACGCCAAGGTCGACGGAAAGGCGACGGCGCTGCCGACGACCTGCAAGATGGAGCGGCCGAAATAAACGACATTTCCTCGCAGCCGACGCCTTAGCCGCCGCGCGCAGCAGGAACCGATGCTGGAGCTCGTCACCGTTTCGCTGCTGAACGGGGTCGTCTATGGCCTGCTGCTGTTCATGCTGTCGAGCGGGCTGACGCTGATCTTCAGCATGATGGGCGTGCTCAACTTCGCGCACGCCAGCGTCTTCATGCTGGGCGCTTACCTGTCGTTCCAGTTCGGCCGCTGGGTGGGCTTCTGGCCGGCGCTCGTCGTTGCGCCTCTGGCCTGCGCGCTGGTCGGAGCCGCCATCGAGCGCTACGGCCTGCGTCGCGTGCACCCCAACGGCCACGTCGCCGAGATCCTGTTCACGTTCGGCCTCGCGTACGTGATCGAGGAGCTGGTGACGATGATCTGGGGCCGCAACGCGGTCGCCAACAACGTGCCGGCGGTCATCGACTTCCCGCTGTTCACCGTCTTCGGCAGCACGTTCCCGGCGTACAAGGGCCTCATGATGGCGATCTCGGTCGCGATGTTCGTCTTCCTCTACCTGGCGCTCAAGAAGACGCGCATCGGGCTCGTGATCCAGGCAGCGCTGACGCATCCGAAAATGGTGAGCGCGCTCGGCCACGACGTTCCGGGCGTGTTCGTGCTGGTCTTCGCGGTCGGAAGCGGGCTCGCGGGGCTCGCGGGCGTGATCGGCGGCTTCATGCTGCTGACGCAGCCGACGCTCGCGCACTCGATCGGGCCGATCGTGTTCGTGGTCGTGGTCGTCGGCGGACTGGGCTCGCTGTCCGGCGCGCTGATCGCGTCGATGCTGATCGGCATCCTGCAGACTTTCGCGGTCGCCGTCGACTATTCGCTGCTCGACTTGTTGCGCGCGCTTGGCGTTGCGGTATCGCGCACGTCGCCGTTCCACGAGGCGCTCGGCGTCAAGCTCGCCACGGCGGCGCCGATCGTGCCGTACCTGCTGCTCGTGCTGATGCTGATCGTGCGTCCGCGCGGGCTTCTCGGGACGCGGGACGTATGAAGGCCGCGACCGCGGCGATGGAGCAGTCGGTCGTTGGGTGGTCCCGGCTCGGCGGCAGGCGCGGGCTCGTGGCGATGGCGGTCGTGCTCGCGCTCCTGCCGCACGTGCCCGGCCTCGACACCGACTTCGGCCGCTCGCTCCTTACGCAGATGGCCATCGCAGCGGTGTTCGCGTTGTCCTTCAACCTGCTGTTCGGCGAGACGGGCCTGCTCTCGTTCGGGCATGCCGTCTATTTCGGCCTGGGGGGATACGCCGCGATCATGGCGATGCGCGCGATCAACGATGGACTGGCGCTCCCAATCGTCGTGGTCCCGGTCGCCGGCGCGTTCGGCGGCTTGGTCGCTGGCATCGCGTTCGGGGCGGTGACGACACGCAAGGCGGGAACGATCTTCGCGTTGATCTCGCTCGGCGTGGGAGAGCTCGTCTACGCCGCCACGTTCATGCTGCCGGGGCTGTTCGGCGGCGAGGAAGGCATCACCGCCAGTCGCACGCGCGCGACGATCGACCTCGGGCTGCCGCTGCGCACGCAGCTTTCCGTCTACTACGCGGTCGTGGTCTGGGCGGTGTTCGCGGCGCTCGCGATGTACGCGTTCACGCGAACGCCGGTCGGCCGGATGTGCAACGCGGTCCGGGACAATCCCGAGCGCGCCGAGTTCGTCGGGTACAGCACGCAACGCGTGCGCTTCGTCGCGTTCGCGGCGGCCGGGCTGTTCGCCGGGCTCGCCGGCGGACTGCACGCCATCAACTACGAGATCGTCTCGGCGGACGCGGTCAGCGCGCAGCGGTCCGGCACCGTGCTGATCATGGCGTACATGGGCGGCGCAGCCCATTTCATGGGTCCCGTGCTCGGCGCCGTCGTCATCACGTGGCTTCAGAGCAGCCTGTCCGGATACACGTCGGCGTGGCTCCTGTACCTTGGGCTGTTCTTCATCGCGATGATCCTGTTCGCGCCGTCGGGGCTTTCCGGACTCATCGTGCGGCACGCGGCGATCGCGCGCACACGCGCGTTTTCCGGCGTGCTGCGCGCTTACGCGCTTGCGGTGGTGCCGCTCGCGATCATCGCAGCCGGCACGGTTCTGCTGGTGGAGATGAGTTATCGCCTCGCGACGCAGCCGGAGCTCGGCAGCCGGATGCGCCTCCTGTGGACCAACGTCGACGCCGCTTCGGCATGGCCGTGGACCATCGCCGTCGTTGCGCTGATCGGCGGCTTCCTGCTGTTGCGCCTGACCTTCCGGCCAATCGCGGCGGCCTGGGACCGCGCGACGGCGGAGGCTGCATCGCGATGACGGCGCCTGCTGCGCTTTCGCTCGTCGGTGTCACGAAGCGCTTCGGTGCGACCGAGATCATCCGCGGCGTCTCGCTCGACATCCCCAGCGGCGAGCGCCACGCGATCATCGGGCCCAACGGCGCCGGCAAGTCGACGCTGTTCAACCTGATCAGCGGCCGCTTCGCGCCCACGCGCGGCGCGATCCTGCTCGACGGGACCAACGTTGCGGGCGAGCGTCCTTACGCCATCAACCGCCGTGGCCTGTCGCGCAGCTTCCAGGTGACCAATATCTTTCCGCGGATGTCGGTGTTCGAGAACCTGCGCTGCGCCGTGCTGTGGTCCCTCGGCTACCGCTATTGCTTCTGGCGCAACGCCGACGCGCTCGCCGACGCGCGCGACCGTGCGACGGCTACGCTCGAGGAGATCGGCCTCGCGTCGCGGCGTGACGTGCCCGCAGGCGTGCTGACCTACGCCGAGCAGCGGGCGCTGGAGATCGGAATCACGATCGCCGGCGGTGCTTCGACGATCCTGCTCGACGAGCCGACCGCCGGCATGAGCCGCGGCGAAGCGGATCACGCGGTTTCCCTGATCCGTCGCGTCTCGGAGCGCCGCACGCTCGTGATGGTCGAGCACGACATGAGCGTCGTGTTCGGACTTGCCGACCGCATCTCGGTGTTGGTCTACGGCGAGATCATCGCCACGGACACGCCCGCGCGCATTCACGCCAACGAGGCGGTGCAAACGGCGTACCTCGGGAGTGCGCCCGATGCTTGAGGTCGAAGACGTCCATGCCTACTACGGCAAGAGTCACATCCTGCAGGGTGTGAGCTTCAGCGTTCGCGAAGGCGAGATCGTGAGCCTCCTCGGACGCAACGGCGCAGGCCGCTCGACTGCTGTGAAGACGATCATGGGCCTTGTGGCGCCAGTGGGACGGATATCGTTCCGCGGCGAGCGCATCGACGGGCTTGCACCGCATCGGATCGCGAGGCGCGGACTCGGGTATGTCCCGGAGGATCGCCAGATCTTTCCGTCGCTGACCGTGCGCGAGAATCTGCTGCTCGGCAAGAAGAGTGCGCACGCGTCGTCGCGCTGGACGCTGGACGACGTCTGCGCGCTTTTCCCGATGTTGCGCCACCGGATCGAAGCCCCCGGCGGGGTCCTGTCGGGCGGTGAGCAGCAGATGCTGACGATATGCCGCACGCTGATGGGCGATCCGGCGCTGATCATGGTCGACGAGCCGACGGAGGGCCTCGCGCCGCAGATCGTCGAGCGGGTGCGCGATCTGCTCGAGCGGATTGCCGAGCGCGGTGTGGCCATCCTGCTGATCGAGCAGAAGCTGACGATCGCGCTCGCCATCGCGCATCGTCTCTACGTCATGGGGCATGGCAGGATCGTGTTCGAAGGCACGCCGCAGGAATTGCGCGACAATGACGGCGTGCGCGAGGAATGGCTCGAAGTCTGACCGGAGGCGATCATCGGGACCCGCTACGAACAGATCGGCCGCGTGGCCATCGTCACGCTCGACAACCCGCCCGTCAACGGGCTCGGCTTTGACACGCGCAGCGCCGTCGTCGCCGGCCTCGACCGTGCGAACGCCGACGCGGCGTGCGACGCGATCGTGCTCACAGGCGCCGGCAAGGCGTTTTCCGGCGGCGCCGACATCCGCGAGTTCAATACGCCTAAAGCGAGCGGCGAGCCCGCGCTGCGCTCGGTGATTCGCGCGCTGGAAGACAGCGGCAAGCCTGTCGTCGCCGCCATCAACGGCGTCTGCATGGGAGGCGGGCTCGAGCTCGCGATGGGCTGCCACTATCGCGTCGCCCACAGTGCCGCGACGATCGCCTTGCCCGAAGTGAAGCTGGGACTCCTGCCCGGCGCCGGCGGCACGCAGCGCCTGCCGCGCGCGATCGGCGTCGAAGCGGCGCTCAACATGATCGTGACCGGCGCGAGTGTCCAGGCGAGCGCGCTGCGCGGCACCGGCTTGCTCGACGAGGTCGTCGACGACGACGTGGTCGCCGCGGCCGTTGCGCTGGCGGGCAAGGTCGTCGCGGAGAAGCGAGCGCGCAAGCGGCTGCGCGACGTGAATCTCGATTACCCGAACGCCGAAGCCTACTTCCAGTTCGCGCGCAACACCGTATCCGCAGCCGCAAAGCATTTTCCGGCGCCCCGCAAGTGCGTCGATGCGGTGGCCGCCGCGGTGTCGATGCCGTTCGAAGAGGGTTTGCGTCACGAGCGGCAGCTCTTCAGCGAGCTCCTGCAGACGCCGGAGTCGCGTGCACTTCGCCACGCGTTCTTCGCCGAGCGTGCGGCGGGACGGATCGCCGACGTCCCCGATGGGACCCCTGTACGTACGATCAAGCGCGTCGCGATCATCGGCGCCGGCACGATGGGTGGCGGCATTGCGATGAACTTCCTCTCGGCCGGCATGCCAGTGGTGCTGCTCGAATCGGACGAAGCAGCGCTCGGCAAAGGCGTGGCGCGCATCCGCGAGAACTACGAGGCTTCTGCTGCGAAAGGCCGGCTGACGCGCGACAAGGTCGACGAGTGCGTGTCGCTGCTCGCTCCGACGCTTCGTTATGACGACGTCGGCGATGCCGATCTCGTGATCGAAGCCGTGTTCGAGGACATGGCGATCAAGCGAGAGGTATTCCGCAGGCTGGACGAGGCCGCCAAATCCGGCGCGATCCTCGCGACGAACACGTCCACGCTCGACGTGAACGAGATCGCCGCGGCGACGACGCGCCCGCAGGACGTCGTCGGCATGCACTTCTTCAGTCCGGCGAACGTGATGAAGCTCCTTGAAGTCGTGCGCGGCGAGGCGACGGCGTTGGACGTGCTGACGACCGTGATGCAGCTTGCCAAGCGCATCGGCAAGACAGCCGTCGTTTCCGGCGTGTGCGACGGCTTCATCGGCAACCGGATGGTCGAGCAATACCTGCGGCAGGCGATGTTCCTGGTCGACGAGGGCGCGACACCGGCACAAGTGGACATTGCGCTCGAGAAATTCGGCATGGCAATGGGACCCTTCCGCATGAGCGACCTCGCGGGCAACGACGTCGGTTGGCGCATCCGCCAGCGCCGCTACGTCGAGAAGCCGACGGTGCGCTATTCGCGCATCGCCGATCGCCTGTGCGAGCAGGGGCGCTTCGGACAAAAGACAGGCGCTGGCTGGTATCGCTATGCGGCGGGCCGTCGCGACCCGCTGCCCGACCCGGCCGTCGACGCGATCGTCGAGGCGTACCGGAAAGAGATCGGTTCGACGCCGCGCAAGATCGGAACGGACGAGATCGTCGACCGCTGCATCCTTGCCCTGGTGAACGAGGGCGCGCGCATTCTCGAGGAAGGCATCGCACAGCGCGCGTCGGACATCGACGTCGTCTATCTCGCCGGCTACGGATTTCCGCCGTGGCGGGGCGGCCCGATGCTGTATGCCGACATAAGCGGCCTTTTCAACGTGACCCGGCGGATGCAGCAGTTCGCCGCGATACCAGGCGCGGACGCCGCGTTCTGGACCCCGGCGCCGCTCCTTGCGCGGCTCGCCGCCGAGGGCAAGACGTTCAACGCCTGAGGACCCGCAAATGACCGACGCCGTGATCGTCTCCACCGCCCGCACCGGCCTTGCCAAGAGCTGGCGCGGCGCGTTCAATATGACGCACGGCGCGACGATGGGCGGCCACGCCGTGCAGCACGCGGTCGCGCGAGCGAAGCTCGCGCCGGAGGAAGTCGACGACGTGCTGATCGGGTGTGCGCTGCCCGAAGGCGCGACCGGCTGCGAACATCGCGCGGCAGATCGCGTTGCGCGCCGGCTGCCCCGTTACCGTGCCGGCCGCGACCGTAAACCGCTTCTGCTCCTCGGGTCTGCAGACGATCGTGCTCGCTGCCCAGCGCATCATTGCCGGCGAGGCCGACGTCATCGCGGCGGGCGGCGTCGAGTCGATCTCCTGCGTCCAGAACGAGCAGAACAGACACATGATCCGCGAGGCGTGGCTCGTCGCGCACAAGCCGGAGGTCTACTGGACGATGCTCGAGACCGCGGAGACGGTCGCCAAGCGCTACCACATTTCGCGCGAGCGCCAGGACGAGTACGGCGTGCAGAGCCAGCAACGCGCCGCGGCTGCCAGGGCCGCAGGCAAGTTCGACGACGAGATCGTGCCGATGACGGTGACGATGGGCGTCGCCGACAAGGCAACGTCGCGGATCGTCACCGAGGAAGTGACGATCGCCGCCGACGAGGGCATCCGCAGCGACACCACGTACGAAGGTGTGGCGAAGATCAAGCCCGCGCTCCCCGGCGGCACGGTTGCCGCGGGCAATGCGAGCCAGTTCTCCGACGGCGCCGCGGCATGCGTCGTCATGAGCGAGAAGGCAGCGGCGGGGCGCGGGCTGCAGCCGATGGGACGCTTCCTCGCGTTCGCCGTCGCCGGCTGCGAGCCCGACGAAATGGGGATCGGCCCCGTGTTCGCCGTGCGCAAGCTACTCGCCAGGACGGGCCTCGCCGTTGACGACATCGATCTCTGGGAGATGAACGAGGCGTTCGCGGTGCAGGTGATCTATTCGCGCGATGCGCTCGGCATTTCCAACGACCGGCTCAACGTCGACGGCGGCGCAATCGCGGTCGGGCATCCGTACGGCGTGTCGGGCGCGCGTCTTACCGGCCACGCGCTGATCGAGGGCCGCCGACGCGGCGCCAAGCGGGTCGTCGTCACGATGTGCATCGGCGGCGGCATGGGCGCCGCGGGCTTGTTCGAGGTGCTGTAGCTCACGCGCGGTTACGCGACCCGCACCAGCTGTTTCCCGAAGTTCTCGCCGTTGAGCAGGCCGATGAGCGCGCGCGGCGCGTTGTCGAGTCCCTCGACGATGGACTCGCGATACTTGAGCCTGCCATCGGCGAGATGGCGCGCGAGCCCCGCAAGCGCTTCGCCGTAACGACCCTTCCAGTCGAACACGATCATCCCTTGCATGCGGATGCGATTGACGAGGATCGAGCGCAGACGTCGGTGCGGGTAAGGCTCGGCGAGATTGTATTCGGCGATCAGTCCGCACACGACGATGCGCGAGTGGCGGTTCATCATGCGAAGCACGGTGTCGAGGACGTCGCCGCCGACGTTCTCGAAGTCGACATCGATGCCGCTTGGGCACGCGACGACGAGATCGTCGTAAAGATGGCCGCCGCGATGGTCGACGCAGGCATCGAAGCCGAGCTCGTCGACGACGTAGTCGCACTTCGCCTTGCCGCCCGCGATGCCGACGACGCGGCAGCCCGCGATCTTCGCAAGCTGCCCCGCTACGCTGCCTACCGCGCCCGACGCGGCGGACACGAGCACCGTCTCGCCGGGCTTCGGCTGCCCGATCTCGTGCAGCCCAAACCACGCGGTGATACCCGGCATGCCGAGGATACCCAGGTAATACGACGCCGGCGCACGGCGCGCATCGATCGTCACGAGATCGTCGCCGTGCGCGACGCCGTGGCTTTGCCAGCCGAGCGAGGTGAGCACCTTGTCGCCTGGCTTGAAGCGCGCGTCGCGCGACTCGACCACTTCGCCGACCGTCTGGCCCGTCATCGGCTCATCGAGCTTGGCCGGCGGCACATACGATTTCGCATCGCTCATCCGGCCCCGCATGTACGGGTCGAGCGACAGCCATTCGTTCCTGACCAGCACCTCGCCGTCGGCAGGCGCGCGCAGCGGTACGTCGACGATGCGAAAGTTCTGCTCGCTGACCGCACCCTGCGGTCGGCTGGCGAGAAGCACCTGACGATTCTGCGTCATGTCGTCTCATCCTGTCGGTCGAGCGCGGCGAGGCGCGCGAGATGGTGGTCGGCGTCGCCGAACTGCTGCGCGAGCGCCGTCAGCCTCCGGAACGTGTGGCTGATCTTGAGCTCGTCGCTCATCCCCATGCCGCCGTGCAGCTGGACCGATTCCTGGCTGACGCGACGGCAGGCATCGGCGATGCGCACCTTGGCCGCCGACACCACGCGACCGCGGTTTTCGGGATCCTGCTTCGAATCGACGGCCGCGCACGCAAGGCTTGCCATCGACTTCACCTGCTCGAGCTCGATCGCGAGATCGACCATGCGATGCTGCAGCGCCTGGAACGTCCCGATCGCCACGCCGAACTGCTTGCGCGTCTTGAGGTACTCGAGCGTCGCGTCGTTGGCTGCGCCGATTGCGCCTGCGGCCTCGGCGCAGACGAGCGCGGTCGCGAAATCGATCGTCGCCTCGATCAGCGGCAGCGCGTCGCCGGGCGCACCGACGCACGCGTCGCGGGACACGTGGACATCGACGAGTGCCACGTCGGCCGCGCGAGTCCCATCGAGCATCCGAAGCGCATGCGTCGACATGCCCGTTGCGCCGCGATCGACCAGGAACAGGCCGATGCCGTCGCGGTCGCCTCGTTCCCCTTCGGTACGCGCCGATATCACGAGCGTGTCCGCGGCGTGCGCATTGGCGACGGCGCGCTTGGTTCCGTTCAGCACGAAGCCGTCGCCGGTGGCGACCGCGCGCGCGGCGACGTGTGCCAGCGAATGGCGGGCGCCGTCCTCCGCGTGAGCGAACGCCATCGTCCGCGATCCTTCGGCCACACTTGGGAGCAGGCGCTGCTTCTGGACATCCGTGCCCGCGGCCGCAACGAGCCGCGCGCCGAGCGCGACGGTGGAAAGCCATGGCTCGACGATCAACGCACCGCCGATGGCCTCCATCAACGCCATGGCGTCCATCGCACCGCCGCCGAATCCACCGTGCTCGGCAGGAAGCGTCAGTCCAAGGAGGCCCATGTCGGCCATCGTGCGCCAGACGTCGGAGCTCCATCCCTGCGGCGACGCGACGATCGCGCGCCGCGCCTCGAACGTGTAGTCGCGCTCGACGAAGCGCGCGATCGACGCGGCGAGGAGCTGCTGCTCTTCGGTGGGGTCGAAGTTCATAGCCCTAGCGCATGCTTCGCGATGATGTTGCGCTGGATCTCGTTCGATCCGGCGTAGATCGTGGTCTTGCGCATGTTGCAGTAGCGCGGCGCGAGGGCGGCGAGCGTGGGGTTGTCCAGGTCCCGATCGTTGGCCGACGCGACGACCTGCGCCTGCGGGCCGGCCGCCTCGAGCATCAGCTCGGTGAGCATCTGCTGGATCTCGGTGCCCTTGATCTTGAGCATCGAAACCTCTGCGCCCGGAGCGCGCCCGCCGCGCATCCGGTCGAGGAAGCGCAGGTTGGTGATCTCCAGGGCCATCAGCTCGATCGTCAGGCGCGAGAGCTTGTCGCGAAACCGCGTGTCGTCGGCCAGCGGGCGACCGTCTTTCATTTGCCGGGCCGCGAAGGCCTTCAAATGCTCCAGCTCGCGCTTCGACGTGCCGATCCGGGCCGTGTTCAATCGCTCGTGGCCGAGCAGGTACTTGGCCACGGTCCACCCCTTGTTCTCCTCGTGCACCAGGTTGTCGACCGGCACCTCGACGTCGTCGAAGAACACCTCGTTCACTTCGTGGCCGCCGTCCATCAGCATGAGCGGGCGCACGGTGATGCCGGGCGTGCGCATGTCGATCAGCAGGAACGAGATTCCCTCCTGCTTGCGCTCGGGAGACGGGTCGGTGCGCACGAGGCAGAAGATCCAGTCGGCCATGTGCGCGAGCGTCGTCCAGATCTTCTGGCCGTTGACGACGTAGCTGTCGGCCTTGCGCACGGC
Organism: uncultured beta proteobacterium; assembly: GCA_963707815.1. Taxonomy (GTDB): domain Bacteria; phylum Pseudomonadota; class Gammaproteobacteria; order Burkholderiales; family Casimicrobiaceae; genus VBCG01. The sequence continues at coordinate 76,449 of CAVPRK010000027.1, read as the reverse complement.
GGACGTCCTGAGCGAGGCGAGGTCGGAGCCCGAGTTCGGCTCGGAGTAGCCCTGGCACCAGAAGTCGTCGCCGCGATAGATGCGCGGCAGGAAGCGCTGCTTTTGTGCGTCGGTGCCGAACTTCAGCAGCACGGCGGCGCACATCGTCAATCCGAACGGGACGACAGGCGGAGCGCCGGCGTAGCCGCATTCCTCGTCGAAGATGTAGCGCTGCACGACGTTCCAGCCGGTGCCGCCCCATTCGACCGGCCACGCCGGAGCGATCCAGCCCTTGTCGGCGAGGATCCGGTGCCAGCCGAGGTGATCGTTGCGCGTCAGGTGCTCGTAATGGGTGACTTTGTCGCGCAACCCAGCCGGGAGGTTCGCGCCGAGCCACGCGCGAACTTCGTCGCGGAATGCGCGCTCGCCGGCGGAGTAGTCGAGATCCAAGGAGGAAGAGCGGGGCGGCGGGAGTTGGTGCATTATCGTCGATCCGCGACCGCCGCGCGACGGTGCGGCAGGGAGAGTTCGATGGGCGTCAACCAGCTTTTCGACCTGCACGGCCGCACAGCGCTGGTGACCGGCGGCTCGCGCGGGCTCGGCCTGCAGATGGCGGAGGCCTTGGGCGAGCTCGGCGCTCGCGTGGTACTCGTTGCGCGCAAGCGCGACGAGCTCGACACGGCGGTCGGCCAGCTCGGGACCGCGGGCATCGACGCGACGGGGATCGCCTGCGACCTCTCCGACATTGCCACGATTGCGCCGATGGTGGACGAAGCCGAAGGTGCGCTGGGGCCGATCGACATCCTCGTCAACAATGCCGGCGCGACGTGGGGCGCCGCGACCGTCGACCTGCCGCTCGTCGCATGGCAGAAGGTGATCAACCTCAACCTGACCGCGATGTTCGTCGTCACGCAGGAAGTGGGACGGCGCTCGATGGTGCCGCGTCGGCAGGGGAAAATCGTCAACGTGGCGTCGATCCTGGGCCTCGGCGGGGGTACCCTCGACGACCGGCGGCCGGCGACGCTCTCGTACAACACGAGCAAGGGCGGGGTCGTCAACTTCACACGGGCGCTCGCCGTCGAATGGGGGCGTCACAACATCAATGTGAACGCGATCGCGCCCGGCTTCTTCCCGACGAAAATGACGCGAGGCGTTCTGGAGATGATCGGCGACGACGCTGCGAAACGCGCACCGCTTCAGCGTGTCGGCGGACCGGAAGATCTCAAGGGCGTCGTTGCGCTGCTTGCATCGGACGCCGGCGCCTTCATCACCGGCCAGATCATCGCCGTCGACGGAGGCGTCAGCGCAAGCTGATGGCGCCGTTCGCCATTCACGCATCTGAAGCCGCTGGTGCAAGCTGAAGGAGGGGGCATGTTTAACGTCCGCAGGCGGAAACTGGTCCAACTCTTCGGTAGCGTGGCAGCAACGTGGCCCCTTGCGGCGCGGGCGCAACGATCCAAGGTGGCGCAAATAGGTGCACTCTACCTGGGGGTCGCAGACGGTGAGTCGTTCACGAAGGAGCTGCGCGAAGGCATGCGTCAGCTTGGCTACGTGGAAGGACAGAACGTTGCATTCGCGTTTCGCTCTGCCCAAGGGCGGCCGGAACGACTTCCTGAACTCGCGGCTGAACTGGTTGCGCTCAAAGTCGACGTGATCGTCGCACTCTACGTCCCTTGCGCGTTGGCAGCGAAGCAGGCGACGCGAGATATTCCAATTGTGATCCTGGCCGGCGACCCAGTCGAAACCGGCATAGTCCCGAGTCTGGCCAGGCCTGGTGGAAATATCACCGGACTGTCTCTGATGGCTGCCGCATCGAATGGCAAGAGTGTGGAGCTGTTCCGGGACATCCTGCCATCTGTGCAGCGTATAGGCGTATTGGGCCACGCGACAAATCCGGTATACGCGAAGGCTATGCTTGACGAGGTCTTGCTCGCCGGTGGCCAGACAAGAATAAAGATTCAGCCGGTCGTGATGGTCCGCGGACCCGAGGACCTCGAAAGTGCATTTGGGACCCTGGCGAAAGAGGGGGCGCAGGCGCTCGTCGTCCAAGGCAGCTTGTCGATCAAACCTGTGGTCGATCTGGCAATCAAGTACCAGTTGCCGGCGGCTTCGACACCGCGCGCCTTTGCGGATATTGGTGGCTTGATGTCATTTGGTGCGGACGGGCCGACCTCGGTTCGCCAGGCTGTCAAGTTCGTACACGGAGTTCTGCAGGGCAAACTACCGAGAGACATGCCGATTGAACAGCCGACGAAGTACGAACTGGCCATTAATCTCAAGACTGCGAAGGCCATAGGCCTCACGATTCCGAAGGCATTCATGCTGCGCGCCGACGCCCTGATCGAATAGTTCACGCTCAGCGCGCCGCGCCGGTTACCTCTAGTCGATCTGCGTCGACGCCGCGTCGATTGCCCGTAGCACCGTCGAAGACATGTGCATGGCGCATGTCGAAGGCGAAGCGCAGGCGTTCGCCGATCGCGGGCAGTGTGCGGCCGGCGATCTTCGCCGTGATCTCGTGCCCGTTCAGCGCGAACGAGAGGAGGAACTCGGCGCCCAGGGGCTCGACCATCGTGACCTGCGCGTCGACGACGGCCGGCGCATGGGTGCCCGGCGGAAGCAGCGCGATGTCCTCGGGCCGGATGCCGAACGTTGCCTTCATCCCCGCCGCGCCTGCGATCCGATGTCCTGCGCTTATCGGCAGCGATGCGCCGGCCGCGACGATGTATTCCGCATTCCCCGCCACCTCTGCCGGGATCATGTTCATCGCGGGGCTGCCGATGAAGCCCGCCACGAACAGGTTGGCCGGCGTGCCATAGACTTCCGTCGGCGAACCCACCTGCTCGACCTTTCCCTTGTTCAGGATGACGATGCGGTCGGCGAGCGTCATGGCCTCGACCTGGTCGTGCGTGACGTAGACGACCGTCGCGCGAAGCCTGCGGTGCAGCTTCTTGATCTCGCTGCGCAGCCGGGTCCGCAGCTCGGCGTCGAGGTTCGACAGCGGCTCGTCGAACAGGAAGACCGCCGGATCGCGCACGATCGCGCGGCCCATCGCCACGCGCTGGCGCTGGCCACCCGATAGTTCGCCGGGCTTGCGCGCGAGGAGGTCCGTAAGTCCAAGCACCGCAGCCGCCTGCGCGACGCGTTGCTCCACGTCGGCCTTGGGCAGACCCTTCGCGCGAAGCGCGAACGCGATGTTGCCGTGAACGGTCTTGTGCGGATAGAGCGCGTAGTTCTGAAACACCATCGCGATGTCGCGGTCTCTCGGCGCGACATTGTTGACGAGGCGCTCGCCGATGCGGATCTCCCCGGCGGTCGCCTCCTCGAGCCCCGCTATCATGCGCAGGATGGTCGACTTGCCGCAGCCCGACGGCCCGACCAGCACGACGAACTCCTCGTGCGCGACGTCGAGGTCTACGCCGCATACGGCTTCGACCTCCCCGAACCGCTTCGTCAGGCCTTTCAGCGACAGTTGCGCCATGCGTGCGGTCAGGGTCCCGCGATGCGGCGGGCGACTTCTCGTGCGAGAAGCGATTGCGAGTCGCGCCTGCGAGCGCCGAATGCGTCGATCACCTTGCGCTTCTCCTCGATCTCGCCGCGGTAGCGCGCGAAGCTCGCGGCGAGTGGGGCGGGCGCCGGTCCGCCCTGCATCGTGCGCATCGCGATGAAGTGCTCGGGTGTCGTGAAGCGCCGGAAATCCGCCTCGCCCAGTTTGGGGGGGCGGCCAATCGCCGAAGCGAAGATCTCTTCGAACGTCGAGAACCGGAGGGTCGAGACCGTCGTTCCCCCGTCGATCATGCGGCGGGCGAGTCGGCTCGCCACCTCGTGCGCCTGGCGGAACGAGATCGACTCGGTACGCACGAGCGAATCGGCAAGCTCCGCGAGCGTGATGCCGCTCTCGTCGATGTGACGGCGCACTCGCTCACCGTCGATCGTAACGACCGCGAGCAGCCCGCCCAGCAGCGCGAGCATCCGGTGGGCGGTGTCGAACGCCTCGTAACCCGCGATCTGCACTTCTCCCTCGGAATCGTTCATGTCGGTGAACGGCGTGTTGTGCACGGCCGTCAGCACGGCCTCGCAGCGCGCGGCGCCGAGCGACGCCATGAGGCGCAGGTGCTCCACGGGCACCGGGTTGCGCTTCTGCGGCATGATCGAGCTCACCTGCACGAACGCGTCGGGAACGCGCAGGTGCCCGATCTCGAACCCGGTCCACGCGTTGAGGTCCTGCACGAAGCGCCCGGCATGGACGAAAAGCAGCTTCAGCGCCGAATACACTCCCGTCGCGTAGTCCGCGGCGGCGATGGCGCCATAGGAATTTTCTTGTGCCTCTGCGAAGCCGAGGAGGCCCGCCATGCGCGCGCGGTCGAGTCCGAAGCCCGACGTCGTGATCGCCGCCGCGCCCATGCTGCACAAGTCCACCGTCTTCGCGGCCTGCACCAGCCGCTCCATGTCGCGCAGCGACAACTCGACGAACGCGGCGAGATAATGGCCGTAGGTGGTGGGCTGCGCGGGCTGCCCGTGGGTATAGGCGACCACGATCGTGTCGCGCTCGCGCTCCGCGACGGACAACAGTGCCTCGATCGTCGCCGCATGCGCCGCAAAGAGCGAAGCCAGCCGTTCCTTGAGCGCGAGCTTGAACACGGTGTGGTCGATGTCGTTGCGGCTGCGGCCGGTATGCAGCTTGCCGGCGATGTCGACGCCCAGGCGCCGGATGAGCTCGCTCTCGACGTAGTAGAAGAAGTCCTCGTGCTCGCCCGTGTAAGTGAGCGTGTCGAGGTCGATCGTGCGCAGGATGTCGTCGAGCGCGCGTAGGATCACGCTCGCCTCGGCGTCCGTCAGGAGCCTGCACTCGGCGAGAAGCACTGCACTCGCCTGGTTGATTTCCATCTGGTACCGCCAATGATGGCGCTTCACGCCTTCGAACAGCGGTGCCAACACCGTGTCCTTGTAGACGCGCGCAGGAAACTTTTCCTTGGTCAATGGATTACCCTCCACGCTTTCGCGTTTCGGGGCTGATTCGCGCTCGGGAGCGGCCCTTCGCGCTCATGCTTTGAGACCCGCCATCGAGATGCCGCGGATAATGTAACGCTGGAGGAGCAGGAACACGAGGATGGTCGGGATGGTCGCCACTGCAGCGCCGGTCATCACCATTTCCCATTCCGTCTGGTACTCGCCCGAGAACGTGGCGAGGCCGACGGGCAGGGTGTAGAGATTGCGATCCGTGATGGCGATGAGCGGCCACAGGAAGGCAGTCCAGTTGCCGAGGAACGTGAAAATCGCGAGCGCCGACAGCGCCGGTACCACGAGCGGCATCGCGACCTGCCACCACACCTGGAATTCGTTGAGCCCGTCGAGCCTTGCGGCGTCGAGGAGCTCGTCGGGCACGTCCTCGAAGAACTGTTTCATGAGGAAGGTCCCGAACCCCGTCATGAGACCCGGGAACGCGATGCCCCAATACGTGTCGAGCCAGTGGAAATTCCGGGCCATCGCGTACCAGGGCAGGACCAGCATCTCCGTCGGGATCATGAGCGTGGTCAGGATCGCGACGAACACGACGTAACGCCCGCGGAAGCGGAACTTGGCAAGCGTGTATCCGACGAGGCTGTCGAAGAAGAGCACGCTGGCCGTCGTGAGCGTGCCGATCAGGAGCGAGTTGCCGAACCACCGGACAAATTCAGACTTCTCGAACAGCCGGCGATAGTTGTCGAGCGTCGGCTCGCGCGGCAGCAGCGAGAGCTCGTAGATCTCGCTGTTGAGCTTGAAAGAACCGGAGAGCATGTACGCGAACGGCATCACCATGACGATGCCGCCGAGAAGCAGCAGCGTCCACGCCACGACACGTCCGGGCGAGGTTCTCGTCATCGGCTGCGCAGCAGCTTGAGCTGGACGAGCGAGATCGCGAGCAGGATCGCGAACAGCACGACCGTCTGCGTCGCGGCGTAGCCCATCTCGAAGTGCGTGAATGCGGTCTCGAAGATCTTGAGCACGAGGGGCTTGGTCGCGTCCAGCGGCCCGCCCTGGCCGTTGGTCATGGCGTAGACGTAGTCGAAGATGCGCAGGTAGGCGATCGAGCTCGTGACCACGAGGAACACGATGGTCGGACGCAGCAGCGGGAGCGTGACCTCGAACAGCACCCGCCAAGCGCCGGCGCCGTCGATCTCCGCGGCTTCATAGTAGTTGCGCGGGATTGCCTTCAGGCCCGCGAGGAAGATCACGATCTGGAATCCGATGCCGGCCCAGATCGCCGGCGCCAGCACGGCGGGAAGCGCCTGCGTCGTCGAGCGCAGGAACGGCATCTGGGCGAGTCCCAGCGAGGTGAGCCACACGTTGAACGCCCCGACCGGCGGCGGCTGATAGAACCAGCGCCACACCCACGCCATCGCCACGGCAGTGGTCAGGTGCGGCACGAAGTAGAGCGCGCGCAGGAGCCCGTGGCCGAAGCGCACGCGATCGAGGTAGTACGCGATCACGAACGAGACCAGCATGCTGATCGGCACGCCGAGGCCGAGATACGCGAACGTGTTGCCGATCACCTTCCAGAACGCAGGGTCCTGCGCGAGCCTCGCATAGTTGGCGAGGCCGACGTACTCCATGCGGCCGACGATGTTCCAGTTGGTGAACGATGCGCGAAACGCCTCCAGCGTCGGGTAGAAGCGGATCGCGACGTAGAAGGCGATGGGCAGCGCGAGGAAGCCCCACGCCCAGATCGCGCGCTTCTGCCCGATCGTGAGATCGGTGAGACGCCCTGCCACTTACTTCTTGTAGAAGGCGTCGAGCAGCTTCTGTTCCTCGGCGGCTGCCTGCGCCACGGCGTCCTTCACCGGCACGTTCTTGAGCGCGACCTTGTCGACCATATCCATGTACACCTTGCGCTGGGCGCTCTCGTTCACGAAGTCGGTCGCCTGCGAGTAGCCGAGGCCGCGGATGAACGGACCGTACTTCGCGTGATTGCGGTTGGCGTCCTTCTCCGCAACGCTCCTGCGCGCGGGCAGCTCGCCGACGGTGTTCATCCAAAGCTCCATCGCGTCGGGCGTGGTGAGGAACTTGAGGAACTTCACGGAGGCATCGAGCTTGGCGCCCGTTGCCTTGGTGGTGATGCCGTTGACCCAGTACGACGCGAAGTTGGACTTGATGCCGTTGCGCGACGGCAGCTCGGTGACGCCGTAGTCGAGGCCCTTCTGGTTATCGAGCGCGCCCAGGCGAAACGAGCCGTCGATGGTCATCGCGGCCTTGCCCGAGCGGAATGCGGTGACGCCGTCGGTGAGAAAGCCGATCTGTCCCACCTTCTGCTTGTCGACGAGGTCGACGTACCACTGCGTGGCGGCGATGCCGGCGGCGCTGTTGTACGCAACCGTCTTCCTGTCGGCGGAATATGGAGCGCCACCGAACTGCCTGATCAGGACTTCGCGCAGCCAGTGATGGTCCTGGCCGCCCATGTCGATCGTGAGGCCTTCCTGGATGAGATCGCCATTCGGGTTACGCTTCGTGAGCTTCTTCGCGTAATCCACGAGCTCATCGAGCGTGGCGGGGGGCTTGTTCGGATCGAGACCGGCTTCCTTGAACAGCGTCTTGTTCCAGAACAGCGCGAGCGAGCGCACCGCCGTCGGCAGCGCGTAGTACTTGCCGTCCACCTTCATCTGCTGCACGATCGGGAAGAACTCCCGCTCCACCTCGATCGCGCTGAAGTCGCTCGCAGGCAGCGGCTGGAGAAGTCCCGCCTTGAGATAGTCCTGCAGCCAGCCGTAGAAGAGCTGCACGACGTCCGGTCCCTGACCGGCCGGAATCGCAGCGGCGATCTTGACCCGGAAGTCGTCGTACGGGACATGGGTGTGCTTGACCTTGATCCCTGGGTTCGCGGCTTCGAACTTCTTGATGAGCTCGTCGACCGCCTGCACGCGCTGGGCGAACGTGTATTGCCAATACTCGATTTCCACCTGTGCGCGCGCCGCGCTGGTCCACGCGAGCGCGGTCAGGAGCGCCGCCAGCCAGAACCCGGTCCTTGCCGTCTTCATCGCCACATCTCCCCCTGTTTCTCTCTGGTGCGCGAGGTTCCTCCCCGTCGACCGCGGAATGGTAGCGGATATCCCGTCAACCCGCTCGAAGCGTGCCAAGCTAGCGAAGCCTCCAGACGACGAATACTGGCGTTGCCACTACTCGACCTTGATCCCCGCCTCCTTGATGAACGCGCCGTAGCGCGCACGATCGGCGTTTTGGCGGACGACGAATTCGTTGATCGTCAGCGGCAAGACATCGCCGCCGAGCTTGGCGATGGTGTCGACCAACGCCGGCGACCCGAGGGCGCGGTTGACCTCCCGGTTCATCGTTTCGATGATCGAGAGCCTCACGCCGGCCGGCGCGTACAGTCCGAACGTCGTGTCGGCGTCGACGTTCACGCCGAGCTCCGCGAGCGTGGCGATATCGGGATAGCGCGACGCGCGTTTCGAGCTGGCGACGCCGAGCACGACGAGTTTGCCCGCGGCAACGTGCTGCAAGGCGGGACCGGGGTCGAACATGAACTGCACCTGTCCGCCCAGCAGATCGTTGAGCGCCGGCGCGGCCCCTTTGTAGGGAACGTGCACGGCCTTAAGCTTCGCTTCGCGTGCGAACATCTCGCCTGCGAGGTGAGGCGAGCTGCCGCTGCCCGCCGATCCGTACGACAGCGTGCCCGGGTTGCCCCGTCCGTAGGCGACGAGCTCGTTCATCGACTTCGCGGGCACGGAAGGGTGGACCACCAGAAACACGCGAACGATGGCCAGCGATGCGACCGGCGCCAAATCCTTTTGCGTGTCGTACGGAAGACTGGAGTAGAGGAACGGGTCGACGGTCATCGCGCCCCCCGACGTGACGAGGAACGTGTAGCCGTCGGCGGGCGACTTGGCGACCGCGTCCGCACCGATCGACCCGTTCGCGCCGGGGCGATTCTCGATCACGACCGGCTGCTTGAGCGCCTCGGAAAGACCGGGTCCGATGCTGCGCGCGAGCGTATCGGCCACGCCGCCGGGCGGGAAGTTCACGATCAGCTTGATCGGTTTGTCGGGCCACGTCTGCGCGCTCGCAGGCACACACAACGCGCAGACGGTGACCAACGCAAGCGCGGCACGACTTGCTGCTGCTGCGATCCTCATGACGACTCCTCCTCAGATCAGGCCACATCGACTTCCAGCAATGTCGGAACGCTCGCCTTCAGCGCATTCGCGAGCGCGTCGTGCAGTTCCTCCGGCCGGCTCACGGTTGAACCGGTGCATCCCTGGCCACGCGCCAGCGCAACGAAATCGATATCGGGCAGCTCGGTGCCGGGCAGCCGCTCGCCGGGGCCGAAGCCGAACGCCGGCGCGAAGTCCTGCAGTGCGGCGTAGCGCCGATTCTTGAGGATGACGAACGTGATCGGCAGTGCGAGCTGTGCCGCGGTCCACAGCGCCTGGATCGAGTACATGGCCGAACCGTCGCCGATCAGTGCGATGATCTTCGCGTGCGGCTTGGCGAGCGCGATCCCGACCGCCGCGGGCATCGAGTACCCGAGGCCGCCGCTATCCATCGTGTAGAACGTCTCGCTGCGCACGAAGGGCAGGTGCGCCTGCATCGCGGCGCGCGAGCTCGGTGCCTCCTCGACCACGATCGAGGCCGGATCGCGAAGCTCGGCGAGCGTCTGCATGACGTAGGCAACGGTCATCGGCGACGACGGCTCGATCCGAGACACGTGCGCGCGGGGCTCCGGACGCTCGCGCGGCGGAGGCGACTCGCGCGCGAGGAGATCGAGCACACCGAGCCGGACGCTCCCGACGGCGGACGTGCCCGCAGCCGCCCACGCCGCGGCGTGCGGATCGTCGATCAGTTGTACGAGTTGCGCATCCGCGGGAAGGTGCGGGCCGAAGCCTTCGACGTGATACGTGAAGACCGGCGCGCCGATCGCGAAAACGAGATCGTTCCCGGCGAGGCGCTGCACGATCTTCTCGCGCATCGGGGGAAGGAAGCCCGCGAACAACGCGTGATCCTCGGGGAAGCTGCACCGGCCCGACATCGGCGCCACCCAGACTGAGGCGTTGTGCCGCTCGGCGAGTCGCACGACTTCCTGCCAGGCGCGGTCGCGGTCCACCGCGGATCCCACGACGAACGCCGGACGCTTCGAGGCGTCGAGCGCGTCACCGATCGCCGCGAGCACGCGCGGCTCGGGTCGGAGCTCGTTGCTCACGACGCGCGCCTCGAGGCGCTCGCAGCGCTTCGCCCAGTCGTCCGCTGGTACGGAGACGAGCACCGGCCCGCGCGGCGGCTGCATCGCGACGTAATAGGCGCGCGCGATCGCGGCCGGCACATCCTCGGCCCGCGCCGGCTCGCAGCTCCATTTCACGTAGGGCTTGGGCAGCTCGGTTGCCTGGGCCGAGTACAGAAATGGCTCATAGGGAAGGATGGAGCGCGCCTGTTGACCCGCGGTGATGACGAGCGGCGTGCGATTCCGGTACGCGGTGAAGATGTTGCCCATCGCGTGACCCACGCCGACGGCGGAATGGAGGTTGACGAACGCGGCGTTGTGCGTCGCCTGCGCATAGCCGTCGGCCATGCCCACGACGACGGCTTCCTGCAAGCCGAGGATGTAACGAAAGTCCCCAGGGAAGTCTCGGAACAACGCGAGCTCGGTCGAGCCTGGGTTGCCGAAGATCGTCGTGATCCCGAAGGCGCGCAGCAGGTCCAGGACGACGGCTCGTACGGTCATGGCGCGAATGATAGCGACCAATCGGGGACCGTGGCGCATTCGCGGTTTTCGCGCCGAGGCGTTACGATTCGGCGACACCGATGCGGGGGAGTGCATGAAGCAGGTCCGATGGGGCATGATCGGTTGCGGCGACGTGACCGAGGTCAAGAGCGGTCCCGGCTTCTACAAGGCCGAGAACTCGACGCTGGTCGCCGTGATGCGGCGCAACGGCGCGCTGGCCGCCGATTACGCACGACGGCACGGCGTGCCGCGCTGGCACGACGACGCGGACGCGATCATCCATGCCACAGACATCGATGCCGTGTACATCGCAACGCTTACCGACAGTCATTGCGAGTACACGCTGCGTTGCGCGGCCGCGGGCAAGCCCGTGTACGTCGAGAAGCCGATGGCGATGACCCATTCGCAGTGCGTGGCGATGATCGAGGCATGTCGCGGCGCCGGCGTGCCGTTGTGGGTCGGCTACTATCGCCGGGCGCTGCCGCGCTTCCTGAAGGTGCGTGACCTCGTCGAAAGCGGCGCAATAGGCCCGGTCCGCATCGTGATCACGCGCTTGTTGCAACGACCGCCTGCGGCAACGTCCGATGGCGCCGTGCCATGGCGTGTCGATCCGGCGCTCTCGGGCGGAGGGTTTTTCTTCGAGGCGGTATGCCACACCCTCGACTTCCTCGATTTTCTGTTCGGGCCCGTCGAGACGGTTCGCGCCTTCGCCGCGAATCAAGCACGCGCCTACAAGCCCGAAGACCTCGTGACGGCGAGCCTACGCTTTGCATCGGGTGTGCACGCGAGCGGCGCCTGGTGCTACGGGGCGGACGTCGACGAGGAGCACACCGAGATCGTCGGCGCGAGGGGTCGCATCACGTTTTCGACCTTCCGTCCCGCGCCTATCCGGCTTCATCGGGGCGACACCGTCGAGGAGATCGCGGCGGGCGACCCTCCGCACGTGCATCAGCCGATGATCGAGGCAATCGTGGCGGAGCTGAACGGGGGCAGCCGCGCGCCTTCGACGGGCGTGACCGCGGCTCGCACCGCGTGGGTCATGGAAGAGATCCTCGGGGAATTCAGGCGAGCAGGACAATAGTTACGAAAGTAGCGTGAGCTCATGCTCGACGTAATCGTTCTCGGTCTCGGCGTGACAGGGAGCGCGATCGCGTGCGAGGCCGCGCGTCGTGGCATGCGCGTCGTCGGGCTCGACCGGTATGCGCCGCCGCACGCCTTCGGGTCGTCGCACGGCGAATCTCGCATCATCCGCGAGGCCTACTTCGAGCATCCCGCCTATGTTCCGATGGTGCGCCGCGCCTACGAGCTGTGGCGCGAGCTCGAAGAAGTAAGCGGCAAGCCTCTTTTGCGGGAGACCGGCGGCCTGATGATCGGCCGGCCGGACAGCGCACTGGTCATCGGAGCGCGCCGCAGCGCCGATCAGCATGGACTGCGTCACGAGATGCTGACTGCAGCCGACGTTGCGGACCGCTTTCCCGCGCTGTCCCCCGAGCCGGGGATGGTCGCGGTCTGGGAGCCGCGCGCGGGCATCCTGCAGACCGAGGCATGCATCGATGCCCTCGTGTCGCGCGCGCAGAGTCACGGTGCGGATCTGCACTTCGACGAGCCCGCCGAGGCATGGCGCATGGACGGCGAGCGTGTCTGCGTGCAGACAATGCACGCGGACTACTGCGCGCGAAATCTGGTCATCGCGGCCGGGGCCTGGGTCGGCTCGCTGGTGCCAGAGCTCCAATCGAAGCTGCGAATCGAGCGCCAGGTGGTGTTCTGGTTCGATGGGGCGGGAAACGAAGCGTTTGCGCCGGATCGCTGCCCGATCCACATCTGGCAGTACGACGGGAACCGCTTCTTCTACGGCTTTCCGGACCTCGGCAATGGCATCAAGCTCGGCTTCCATCACGATGGCGCGCCGACGACCGCCGACACGGTCTTCCGCGGTGTCGGGTCCACCGACGTGGAATCGGTTCGGGCCGCCACGCGGCGTTTTGCGCCTGAGGCCGACGGTCCCCTGCGCCGGGCAGTGGTCTGCCTTTACACCAATACTCGCGACGAGCACTTCCTGATCGATCGCCATCCCGCGCACCCGCAAGTGTGGGTCACGAGCGCATGCTCCGGTCATGGCTTCAAGTTCGCTCCAGTGATCGGCGAGATGGTCGCGGACCTGATGGAGGGCCGCCCTCCGAACTTCGACGCCGGCCTGTTCCGCTGGCGCTGATAACGGCGTTCTTCATTCCCGAGTCGCGCGACGCAGCAACTCCAGTGCCGTAAAAAGGTCGAGCGCGGCATGGCCAACGGTCTTGAACACGGTGATCTCGTGGTTCGTCCGTCGCTCCTTTTCGCGTGCTTGACCGAGCTCGACCAGCGCATCGCTCTTGATCAGGCCCATGCGAATCGCGGCACCGATCTCGCCTGCCCCGTCGAGCGCCGCCGCGCGTTGGTCGACGAAGACGGTCGCATGCGCCAGAAGAGCGGGGTCGAGCTCGCACATGTCGGGCGTGTACGAACCGATGGCGTTGATGTGGCTTCCCGGACGAACCCAATCGGCCATGAGCACCGGACTGCGCGAATTCGTCGCCGTGACGATGACCTGCGCGCGCGATACGGCTTCTTCGGCCTTCGCGCGATCGACTCGCAGGTGTGGAAATCGCGCGCGAAGCGAGGCGACGAACGCATCGGCGCGTTCGGCGTCTCGGCTCACGACGTGAACGTCCGTGATCTTCCGCGCCGCACAGACAGCTTCGACTTGCGCACGCGCTTGGCCGCCCGCGCCGAATATCGTGAGCACGGCCGCGTCCGCCAGCGCCAGGCGGCGCGTAGCGAGTCCGCTGGCGGCGCCGGTACGAAGCGCAGTCAGCGCGGTGCCATCGCACAGTAGTGCGGGTTCCCCGTCGTCGGCGTCGATCAGCAGGTACGAGGCGCGTGTCCCGGGCTTTGCGCGGGCCGCATTTCCGGGGTGCACCGTCACGACCTTGACGCCGAAGTGCCGCTGTCCATCGTAGCCGGGCATCACCAATGCGTCGCCGTGGGCCAGCTCGACGCGCATTCGTGGCGGATATTGACCCTGACACGCGGATATCGCCCGCAAGGCATCGGCGGCGACTTCGATGGCCTCCACCATCGGCAGGAGTCGCTCGATGTCATCAGCAGTGAGCGTTCTGATGTCGAGCCCCTGCGTCCGTCGCGCGAGCCGCGTCAGCGCGGCTCGACCACTGACCTGCGCGTCGATGACATGTCTCTGGTGCGAGAGGTTACTCTCCATCGATGGCGGAATCGTAGCGGATGTCCCGGCGAGCCGGGTAAAGACGATACCCATCGTGTCATCCCACCTTCGAGCTCAGCCGCAGTCTACGTGCTGCGGCGCTCCGGCCGCTTGGCCACATAGCGCCTGACGCTCGGTGCGCTGGATCCGCGATGGAACGCGTGCTTGCGATCGCGCAGCGCAAGGTACGACGCGGTAACGCGCTCGTTTCGCCGAACGTATTCCGCCCATGACTCATCGGTGAGGTGCTCGATGTAGCGACCGGGGTGCGTGACGTCCATGTAAAGCTCCCATGCAAGAAGGCCGCTGGCGAGCCATGAACGACGACTTTCCCGCATGGTCTCGTGGAACGCCTGCTCGTCGGCAGCATCGACGTCATACTCGATTGTCACGAGCACGGGACCTTGCCGCGGCTCGACGGACACCGCGAGCTCCGGTGCTTTCCAGAGCCTGGCAGGCGCCAGGTCCTCCTCGGCCCGGCCGCCCACGCGCAACGCGCGCGCCACGACGACCGTGACAATGCAGCTGGTGGCGCAGATCCCGAGCGCCATGGGCACGCTGGTACTGGTCGCAACCTGGCCCCAGATCGCCGCGCCGATCGCGCTCGCTCCCATCATGGAAGTCTGGTAAATCGCCATGCCGCGGGCGCGCGCCCAATCGGGAAGTGCAATTTGGGCGGCAACCGCGAGTGTGTTCGCTACGGCAATCCACACGAACCCTGCGACGAACATGCAGGTGGCGCCGACGTAGACGTTGGGCGCGAGCGCCATCGCCGCGATCGCGGTTCCCAGCATGAGCGTGCCGCCAGTGACGAGCTGGTCCCGGGTGAATCGCGCGCGCAGGCGTGGCAGCATCGGAACCACTGCAATCGCCCCGACGCCCATGGAAGCGAGCAGCAGCGTATAGCTTTCCGCTCCCCGTTCGGATGCGAAACCGCGCGCGATGAGCGGCAGCAACGCGATCAGCCCCGTGGAATGGAGGAAGAACAGTGCAGTCCGCGCGAGGATGGCATGCATCCCAGGCGATTGACGTATGTGTTGAAGGCCCACGCGCATGGCCGCGAAGAAGCGCTCGCTCGGAAGCTCGCTCTCCTTGCGCTCGCGGCGCCATCGCAGCAGCATTGCCGCCGTCATCACCGCGAGACCGGCATTGAGCGCAAACACCCATCCCGTGCCGACCGTTGCAATCAGCGCGCCCGCGGCAATGGGGCCGAAGATGCGCGACGTATTCATGGACACGGCATTGAGTGCAATTGCCGCAGGCAGCTCCTTCCTGTCCACAAGCTCGGGCAAAGTCGCTGCGTACGCCGGCCAACGAAGGGCAAGGCCGACGCCGTTGGCGAACGTCAGCGCCAGCAGCACACCGGGCGCGAGTGTGTTCGTGAGGGTCGTCACGCACAGCAGGATTGCCGTGGCCATGAGCCAGAATTGCGTGAAGATCAGGATGCTGCGCCGATCCACGATGTCCGCGAGCGCGCCGCTCGGCACCCCTAGGATGAAGACAGGAAACGTCGACGCGGTTTGCACCAGGGCGACCATCAGCGGCGAGGTGCTCAACGAAGTCATGAGCCACGCGGCGGCAACGTCGTTCATCCACATGCACAAGTTGGCGAGTAGCCACCCCGTCCAGAGGATTCGGAACACCGGGCTTTTGAACGGAGTCCAGGCGGAGGGCAGGCTGTCGGCCACGTCAACGACCTCGGCTCACGTTTGAGAGACGCTCGACGCGAGCCATTCGCCGAGCGCCGCATTGACCTCGTCTGGCTGCTCCATGGTCGACATGTGACCGCAGCGCTCGATAACCACGAGCCGTGACCCCGGGATGCGACGCGCCATCTCCTCGTGACGCGACACCGGACTCCAGCCATCCTCGCGACCGCAAAGAACGAGCGTCGGACAGGCAATTTCGGGCAGCAGATGCGTGGCGTCGCGCCGCGCCAGCAGCGCGCGCTGCTGCGCCTCGAAAACGGCAACGGTCTTGCGCTCGAACATGTCGAGGATCGCCTCGATGAGCGCGCTGTCATTCAAGCGTTCGGGATGGACCATGCGGCGCACCCACTGCCGTCCCATCGCACGCATACCGCTTCGGCGCGCCAGCTCGACGAGCTCCATGCGCTCGACCCGCTCCCGCTCACCGGTGACGTCCGGCGGCCGGGCCTGGTAGCCGGTGTCGAGCAGGGCAAGCCCGCGTACGCGGTCGCGCGCACGTCGGGTATATATCGAGAGCGATGCGCCCTCCCATGGAGTGCCCGACTAGCATCAACTCACCGGGCGCCTGCTCCAGGACGGCCTCTGCCATCGCGGGCAGGGAGTCGATCGTTCCATACTCGGCGACGGAACAGACGGCTCGCTCCTGCAACGCCATCAGCTGGGACGTCCAGGCGGCCCGATCGCAGAGCAGTCCCGGAAGAAAAACGAGGCGATAAGCAATTGTCATAGCAGTTCCGGCCGTTTGCGCCGCACGTGTCCGCCTCGGGGCGCACAATCGACGTCGCCTTAGTCATGCAAGGTTCGGAGGCCTCGGCAGCGGCGTTAGACTACTCTCCGCCGTCTTCCAAAACGCGTTGAGCAGGAGGAAACCTCAAGTGATCATCGATTGCCACGGACACTACACCACCGCGCCCAAGGCGCTGGAGGATTGGCGTAATCGTCAGATCGCCGGGATCAAGGACCCGTCCGCCAAGCCGCGCGTGTCCGAGCTCGTGATGAGCGACGACGACATCCGGCAGACGATCGAGGCGAACCAGCTCAAGCTCATGAAGCAGCGAGGGTCCGATCTAACGATCTTCAGCCCGCGCGCGAGCTTCATGGCGCATCACATCGGCGACTTCGAGGTGTCGTCGACGTGGGCCGCCATCTGCAACGAGCTTTGCTATCGCGTGAGCCAGCTCTTCCCGGAGTACTTCGTGCCCGCGGCCATGCTCCCGCAATCGCCGGGCGTCGATCCCAGGACCTGCGTTGCGGAGCTCACTAAGTGCGTCGAGGAATACGGCAACGTTGCGATCAACCTGAATCCCGATCCTTCCGGAGGTCACTGGAAGGAGCCGCCGCTCACCGACCGCTGGTGGTATCCGATCTACGAGAAGATGGTCGAGTACGACATTCCGGCGATGGTCCACGTGAGCACGAGCTGCAATGCCTGCTTCCACACGACCGGTGCCCACTACATCAACGCGGACACCACGGCGGTGATGCAGCTGATCCAGGGCGATCTCTTCAAGGACTTTCCGACGCTGCGCTTCATCGTTCCGCACGGCGGCGGCGCGGCGCCGTACCACTGGGGCCGCTATCGCGGCCTCGCGCAGGAGCTCAAGAAACCGCTCCTGACCGAGCATCTCCTGAAGAACGTGTTTTTCGACACGTGCGTCTATCACCAGCCGGGCATCGATCTGCTGACGCGGGTGATTCCCGTCGCGAACGTCCTGTTCGCGAGCGAGATGATCGGTGCGGTACGCGGTGTCGATCCCGAAACGGGTCACAATTTCGACGACACGAAGCGTTACATCGAGGCTTTGAAGCTTTCGGCCGGAGAGAAGGCCATGATCTACGAAGGGAACGCCCGACGCGTGTATCCGCGCCTGGACGCCACGTTGAAGAAGCAGGGCCGCTGACGGAGGTAACTTCCATGTTTGAACTCGGCGTCGTTTACCGCAACATCCGCCGCGCCGATGCGGGGCTCGCGGATCGGCTCGGTCCGTTCGGCAGCGCCACGGTGCACGAGGCGATGGGACGCGTGGGCCTCATGCAGCCGTACATGCGCCCGATCTATGCCGGCGCACAAGCGGCGGGCACCGCCGTGACGGTGCTGCTGCACCCGGGCGACAACTGGATGATGCACGTCGTCGCCGAGCAGATTCGACCGGGCGACATCGTCGTCGCGGCCATCACTGCGGAGTGCACTGACGGATACTTCGGGGACCTCCTGGCGACGAGCTTCAAGGCGCGCGGCGCGCGCGCGCTCGTCATCGATGCAGGGGTGCGCGACGTCCGCGTGCTCACCGAGATGCAGTTTCCGGTGTGGAGCAAGGCCGTCTCGGCCAAGGGTACGGTGAAGGCGACGCTCGGCTCGGTGAACGTCCCCGTCGTGTGCGCTGGAGCGCTCGTAACGCCCGGCGATGTGATCGTCGCCGACGACGACGGCGTGGTGGTGGTACCCGCGGCGCTCGCGCAGAAGGTGGCGGATGCCGCCGCGTCTCGCGAGGCCAACGAAGGCGAGAAGCGCGCGAAGCTTGCGGCAGGATCGCTCGGACTCGACATGTACAAGATGCGTGAGCCGCTCGAAAAAGCGGGCCTCAAGTACCTCGATTGAGGAGCGGAGATGCGGGCAATACTGCGCCTCTGCCTCATCGCATGCGCGTGCCTCGCGCCGATGCCCGCGACCGCGGCCGACAGCTATCCGGCCAAGCCCGTGCGCATCGTCGTCCCGTTCGGTCCGGGCGGCGTGGCTGACGTCACCATCCGCGTCATCGCGCAGAAGCTGAGCGAGCGAATGGGACAGCAGTTCGTCGTCGAGAACAAGGCGGGCGCCGGCGGCATCGCCGCGGCGCAGGCCGTGAAGCAAGCGAAACCGGATGGCTACACGCTCTTCCTGGTGAGCAACGGAACGGCCGTCAGCGCATCGCTGTTCAAGTCGCTGCCATTCGATCCGGTGAAGGATTTTGCGCCGGTGTCGACGCTCGCGTTCTTCTCGCTGGCGATCGTCGTCAACAGTGACGACAGGATCGTGTCGCTGCAGGACTTCGTGGCGGCCGGTAAATCGGGGACGAAGTTCAACGTCGGCACGATCAACGTCGGCAGCACGCAGCATCTTGCCGCCGAGCTCTTCAAGTCGCAGACGGGCATCGACCTCACGATCGTGCCGTACAAGAACTCGCCCGACGTCGTCGCCGCGCTGAGAGCGAAGGACGTGCAGGTCGTGTTCGAGATCCTTCCGCCGCTCCTGCCGCAAATCAAGAGCGGCTGGATGAAGGCGCTTGCCGTTACCGGCGAGCAGCGCTTTCCGGGCTTGCCGAACGTGCCCACGGCCGTGGAGAGCGGCCTCAAGGATTACAAGGTGACGTCGTGGAACGGCATTTCCGCACCGGCCGGCACGCCGCCGGCCGTCGTCGAGCGGCTCAACAAGGAAATCCAGGCCATCGTCGCCATGCCGGACGTGAAGCAGAAGCTTCTCGACCTGGGCGTGGAGGCGCGCGGGTCGACGCCGCAGGCGCTCGATCAATTGCTCGTCGCGGAAATCGACAAGTGGAAGCAAGTCGTGGCGCGCGCGAAAATAGAGAAACAGTAAGACGGGGGTGCGACGTGGAATTCGAAAAGACTCCGGGATGGCTCGACTGGTACGCGAATCCGACGAAGCCCGCGTTCAGGGTTCCGCCGGGCAGTGTCGACGCGCATTGCCATGTGTTCGGTCCGGGCAACGCGTTTCCGTTTGCGCCGGAGCGCAAGTACACGCCGTGCGACGCGTCGAAGGATCAGCTTTACGCGCTCCGCGATCACCTGGGCTTCGCGCGCAACGTCGTCGTGCAGGCGACGTGTCACGGCGCGGACAACAGTGCGATGGTCGACGCGGTGAAGTCGAGCAACGGCCGTGCCCGGGGCATTGCTACCGTCCGCCGGGATATCACAGAAGCGCAGCTGCGCGAGCTGCACGACGCGGGCGTGCGCGGCGTGCGCTTCAACTTCGTCAAGCGGCTGGTGGACTTCACCCCGAAGGACGAGCTGAACGAGATCGCCGGACGTATCCAGAAGCTCGGATGGCACGTGGTGATCTACTTCGAGGCAGTGGACTTACCGGAGCTGTGGGATTTCTTCACCGGTCTGCCGACCACCATCGTCGTCGATCACATGGGCCGGCCGGATGTCACCAAGCCGATTGACGGGCCGGAGTTCGAATTGTTCGTGAAGTTCATGCGCGACAACCGCAACGTCTGGAGCAAGGTGAGCTGTCCCGAGCGGCTGTCGGTCAGTGGCCCACCCGCGCTGGACGGCGAGCGCAACGCGTACCACGACGTGCAGCCGTTCGCTCGGCGGATCGTCGAGACGTTTCCCGACCGGGTGCTCTGGGGTACCGATTGGCCGCATCCCAATCTCAAGAATCACATGCCAGACGACGGACTGCTCGTCGATTTCATTCCGCACATTGCGCCCACGCCCGAACTGCAGCGCAAGCTCCTGGTCGACAATCCCATGCGCCTGTATTGGCCGGAGGAGGTGTAAATGTCGCTCGACAAGCCGTACAAGGATATCCCGGGCACGACGATCTTCGATGCGGAGCAGTCGCGCAAGGGCTACTGGCTCAACCAGTTCTGCATGTCGCTCATGAAGGCGGAGAACCGCGAGCGCTTCAAGGCCAACGAGCGCGCGTACCTCGACGAATGGGCGATGACCGAGGATCAGAAGCAGGCCGTGCTCGCCCGCGATCTCAATCGCTGCATCGAGCTCGGCGGCAACATCTACTTTCTCGCCAAGGTCGGCGCCACCGACGGCAAGTCGTTCCAGCAGATGGCGGGCAGCATGACGGGACTTACCGAAGAGCAGTACCGCGACATGATGGTGAAGGGGGGCCGGTCGGCGGAAGGCAATCGTTACCTGGGCGAGCACGGTGACGCGCAGCCCAAGGACAGGAGCGCCTGATCGTGGCACGCATCAGCTCTTCGGTTTACACCTCGCACGTACCCGCCGTCGGTGCGGCCATCGATCTCGGCAAGACTGCGGAGCCGTATTGGGCCGCGGTGTTCCGCGGCTACGAATTCTCGAAGCAATGGGAGAAGGAGCAGCGCCCGGACGTGATCTTCCTCGTGTACAACGATCACGCAACCGCATTCTCGCTGGAGATCATTCCGACGTTTGCGATCGGCACGGCCGCCGAGTTCAAGCCCGCCGACGAGGGTTGGGGGCCACGGCCCGTGCCGAAAGTCATCGGGCATCCGGAGCTCGCATCGCACATAGCGCAAAGCGTGATCCAGGACGATTTCGACCTGACCATCGTCAACAAGATGGACGTCGACCACGGCCTGACCGTTCCGTTGTCGCTCATGTTCGGGCAGCCGCAAGCATGGCCGTGTCCGATCGTCCCCTTTGCCGTGAACGTCGTGCAGTATCCGGTGCCGTCGGGGCGCCGCTGCTTCATGCTCGGGCAGGCGATTCGCAAGGCGATCGAGAGCTTTGACGAGCCCTTGAACGTCCAGATCTGGGGGACTGGCGGCATGAGCCACCAGTTGCAGGGTCCGCGCGCCGGTCTCATCAACGCCGAATGGGACAACAAGTTTCTCGATCGTCTCATCGACGATCCGGACGGATTGTCGAAGGTCGGTCATATCGAGTACGTGCGGGAGGCGGGATCCGAAGGCATCGAGCTCGTCATGTGGCTCATCGCGCGCGGGGCGATGGCCGACATCGCGGGCGGGCCCAAGCCCAAGGTCACGCATCGCTTCTATCACGTGCCCGCGTCGAACACTGCGGTCGGCCATCTCATCCTGGAGAATCCCCAATGAACGACAACACGATCAACGTCGCGCTCGCAGGCGCCGGCGCGTTCGGGGTGAAGCACCTCGACGGCATCAAGAATATTCCGGGAGTTCGCGTGGTGTCGGTGATCGGCCGAGAGCTCGACAAGACGCAGGAGGTGGCGAAGCAGTATGGCATCGGACATGCAGGCACCGATCTGTCGGAATCGCTGGCATTGAAGGAGGTGGACGCCGTCATCCTGTGCACGCCCACGCAGATGCACGCGGACCAGACGGTCGCGTCGCTGTCGGCAGGCAAGCACGTGCAGGTGGAGATTCCGCTGGCGGACAGTCTCGCGGGCGCCGAGGCCGCGGCGGCCGCCCAGAAGAAGGCGGGCAAGGTGGCCATGGTCGGGCATACGCGCCGCTTCAACCCGAGCCATCAATGGGTACACAACAAGATCAAGGCCGGCGAGTTCAACATCCAGCAGATGGACGTGCAGACCTATTTCTTCCGCCGCACGAACATGAACGCGCTCGGACAGGCGCGATCGTGGACGGACCACCTGCTGTGGCACCACGCCGCGCATACCGTGGATCTCTTCCGTTACCAAGCCGGCGGAGAGATCGTGCAGGCGAACGCGATCCAGGGCCCCATTCATCCCGCGCTCGGCATCGCCATGGACATGTCGATTCAGTTGAAGAGCAGCACCGGCGCCATCTGCACGTTGTCGCTGTCGTTCAACAACGATGGGCCGCTTGGCACGTTCTTCCGCTATATCGGCGACACGGGAACGTACATCGCGCGCTACGACGATCTGTTCAACGGAAAGGAAGAGAAGATCGACGTGTCGAAAGTCGCGGTCTCGATGAACGGCATCGAGTTGCAGGATCGCGAGTTCTTCTCGGCGATCCGGGAGAACCGCGAGCCCAACTCGAGCGTGCAACAGGTCCTGCCGTGCTACCGCACGCTGCACGAGCTCGAACGCCAGCTCTCGCGGTAAGCAATACCGTGCCTACGCGCATCACCGGCATCTCGTCCATGGCGACGCGGCCCGTGCTCGCCGAGCTCACGGAGCTCTATCGCGCGCATTCGCCGGGGGAGGTCGCCATCGAATCGGTCGGCGGAGTCGATGCGGCGAAACGCGTGCAGGCCGGCGAGGCGTTCGACGTCGTGATCCTGGCCTCCGACGCGATCGACAAGCTCGTAGCGGGCGGGCGTGTCATCGCCGACAGCAAGCTGGACCTGGTGCGCTCGGGCGTCGCCGTTGCGGTGCGTGCCGGTGCGCCGCGGCCGGATATCGGCAGCGAAGACGCCTTGCGCCACGCCGTCGTCGCAGCGCGGACGCTTGGATACTCGACGGGCCCGAGCGGCGTGCAACTCGCCAAGCTGTTCGAGCGCTGGGGCATCGCCGACGACATCAAGAGCAGGATCGTGCAGGCGCCGCCCGGCGTTCCCGTCGGCTCGCTGGTCGCGAAGGGCGAGGTGGAGCTCGGCTTCCAGCAGCTGAGCGAGCTCATGCACCTCTCGGGCATCGACGTCGTGGGACCTCTTCCCGAAGAGATTCAGATCGTCACCACATTCTCGGGAGGCGTGTGCGCTGGATCCGCGCAACCGCGGGCGGCGCGCGACCTTCTCGCGTTCATGGCCTCCTCCGCAGCGGACGAAGCCAAGCGCCGCCACGGCATGGAGCCAGCGTAGTACCCCAAAGCTTGCCGAGCGAGAAGTGCTCGGTTATCGCGCTAGCTTTGCTTGCGCACCTTCGATCCCGGTCCCTTTCGAAGGAACTGTTCCATCCGTGCCTTCGCTTCGGACGATCCTTGCGCGATCGCAGCGACCAGCGACTCCATGAGCAGGCCCTGGTCGCGCGTCGTCTCCGCTATCCGCGGGAGCACGTGCATGAGTGCGAAGTTCGTCATCGGCGCATTCGCGGCAATGGCGCGCGCGAGCTCGATCCCCTTCGCGAGGCCTTCGCTGTCCGGCGTAAGGTACTGCGATATGCCGATCGCCTGCCCTTCGTCCGCGGAATAGGTGCGGCCGGTCAGCATCATGTCGGCCATGCGTGCAACGCCGATGAGTTGCGGAATGCGAACCGATCCTCCGCCGCCGACGAAGATTCCCCGGCCGCCTTCCGGAAGCGCGTAGAAAGCGGAAGGCTCGGCGACACGAATGTGCGCCGCAGCGGCGAGCT
Source organism: uncultured beta proteobacterium (assembly GCA_963707815.1). Lineage (GTDB taxonomy): Bacteria > Pseudomonadota > Gammaproteobacteria > Burkholderiales > Casimicrobiaceae > VBCG01. Next base: position 52,876 of record CAVPRK010000027.1, on the reverse strand, counting down.
CGAACCCGCCACCGATCACGCCGCCATGAAGCACGGCGACCACAGGCGCCGTTCCGAACTGCACCTCGTCCAGCGCCTTGTGCCACATGCGCGAATGATGCACGCCGTCGACCACGTCGCGCTGGCCAAGCTCCGACAGGTCGAGACCCGCGCTGAAGTGGTCTCCTGCCCCGTGCAGGACGACGGCGCGCACGTCGCGCGGGAGCGTCGCGAAGAACTCGCCGATGCCCACGATCGTTGCATCGTCGAGCGCATTGCGCTTCGAGGCCCGGTCGATCCGCAGGATCGCGATCTCGCGGTCGCGAGAGGCGTGGAGCGTGGGAACAGTCTTCAGTGTCGTCATGATGCGCACACCCATTATGTTGGTCCAATCATTCGACGCAAAGCCCAGCCGCGTAAGCGAAGGTTGCGTGGACATCGCAGTATGCTCGCGAGACAAGGCCAGCCCGGATCGGGGGAGCGCGTTGGCATCACGCGTTTTCTTGGAGGAGCACCCATGAAGCTCACGGCCAGACGTATCGCACTCGTGTCGACCGCGCTTGCGGTCGGTTCCCTTACCGCATGCAACGGCGGCGGCGACGACGGGGAGCCGCTCCCTTGGCGCAACCCATCGGACCTTCGCGCGAGCTGCGCCAGCCTCATCGCTTACGCGTCGTCGGTGCCCAATACCTCGGTGACGTCGACGCAATATGTCGAGGGCGGCACGACGCGTCCCGCCGGTGTGACGACCGGCCCCTTCCTGCCTGGCCATTGCATCGTGCAGGGCCAGACGAATCCGCGCACGGGCGCCAACAACACCGCGTTCGCGATCGGCTGGGAAGTGCGGCTGCCGGACGAATGGAGCCACCGGTTCTTCTTCCAGGGCGGCGGGGGCAACGACGGCGCCATCCGCCCCGCCATCGGCACGAACACGGGCGACCTGGGCGCATTGGCGCCGGCGCTCACGCGCGGCTTCGCAGTCGCGTCCACGGACGGCGGTCACACCGGAACCGCCGCTTCGTCTTATGGCTTCGACAGCCAGGCGCGCGTCGATCACGCGTACAACGCGTACGACAAGACGGCGGTCGTCGCGAAGGACCTGCAGAAGGTGTACTACGGCGCGCTCCCCGACAAGTCGTACTTCATCGGATGCTCCGGCGGCGGCCGGCAGGGCATGATGTTCTCGCAGCGATTTCCCGATTACTTCGACGGCATCGTGGCCGGCGCGCCTTCGATGCGCGTCGCGAGCGGGGCGTCGATCAGCGCGACATGGGAGACGCAGGCGTACACGGCGATTGCGCCGAAGGACGCGAGCGGCAATCCCGTTCTCGCGCAGGCCTTCACGGACGCGGACCTTCAGCTGCTCGGCAGCGCCATTCTCGCCGCATGCGACGCCAGGGACGGCATCGCCGACTCGCTCGTCAACGACATCCAGGGCTGCACGTTCGACCCCGCGGTGCTCACGTGCTCCGGCGCGAAGGGGCCCACTTGCCTGACCGCAGCGCAGGTCGCGGCACTCAAGAAGGGTTTCGGCGGTCCGAAGAACTCGACGGGACAGGCGCTTTACGCGACGTGGCCGTGGGATTACGGAATCACCGGTTCGGACTGGCGGAACTGGAAGCTCGGCTTCTCGACGACCGCCACGCCCAACTCGCGGTTCGTCACCCTGATCCAGGACGCGATGGCGCACGAGTTCTTCACGCCGCCGGACCCGTCGTTCAGCATGTACAACTTCAACTTCGACACCGACCCGGCCCGTCTCGAGTCGTATTCGCAGATCTACGACTCGTATCGCGATGCAACGCTTGCCGCGTACAAGGCGCGCGGCAGCAAGTTGATCCTGCACCACGGCATGGGCGACGCCATTTTCTCGCCGACGGACACGATCGACTACTACAACCGGCTCGCCGCCAACAACGGAGGACTCAATGCCACGAAGACGTGGGCGCGTGCGTTCCTCGTGCCCGGCATGAATCACTGCTCGGGCGGTCCGACAGTCGCGGGCTACGACGGTCTGCAGGCGATCGTGGACTGGGTCGAGAAGGGCGTTGCGCCGGACCAGATGGTGGCGACGAGCAACACGTTCCCCGGGCGCACGCGGCCGGTATGCGCCTATCCGACACAGGCTCGCTACGTGGGCGGCAATCCGGAATCGGCCAGCAGCTTTGCGTGCCAGTAGGCAGGCAAAGACGCCGCCGTTGTCGCCAAGCGATGGCATCACCGGCAACGGCGGTAGTATGCGGCGTCGACCTCTTTCGCGGGACTTTCGATGAACGTTGACGAGCTGGTCGCCATTGACGTGCACACGCACGCCGAAGTCTCGCTCCGCGATCCACCCGACGAGCTTGCGAAGCAGTTCGAAGAGGCGGCGGAACACCACTTCAATCAGAAGATGAAGCGGCCGACCATGCCGGAGGCGGCCGAGTATTACCGGCAGCGCAAGATCGCGTGCATCGTCTTCACCGTGGACAGCGAGCGCGCCACCGGGCGCAGGCGCATGTCGAACGAGGAAGTCGCCGACTTCGCCAACCAGAACAGCGACATCATGATCCCGTTCGCGAGCATCGACCCCGCGAAGGGGAAGCTTGGCGCGCGCGAAGCACGCCGGCTCATCGAGGACTACGGCGTCAAGGGATTCAAGTTCCATCCGCAGATCCAGGAGTTCTACCCGAACGATCGCAACGCCTATGTCCTCTACGAGGCCATCGAGGAAGCGGGGCTCCCGGCGCTCTTCCACACCGGCCACTCGGGCATGGGCTCCGGCATGCGCGGCGGCGGCGGCATACGCTTGAAGTACGGCAACCCCATGTACGTCGACGACGTTGCCGTCGACTTTCCGGACATGCCGATCATCCTCGCGCACCCGTCGTGGCCGTGGCAGGACGAAGCGCTGTCCATCGCGATGCATAAGCCGCAGGTCTACATCGACCTGTCGGGGTGGTCGCCGAAGTACTTCCCGCCGCAGCTCGTGCAGTACGCGAACGGGCAGCTCAAGCACAAGATGCTGTTCGGCTCGGACTACCCGTGGATCACGCCGGATCGCTGGCTCGCGGACTTCGAGCAGGCGGGGTTCAAGGAGGAAGTGAAGCCGCTGATCCTCAAGGAGAACGCGATCAAGCTCCTGAAGCTGCGCAAGGGGGCCGCATGAGCCCGAAGGGCCGCCCCAAGGGCGAATCAGCCCCGAAGCGCGTAGCGCGGAGGGCGGTCCATTGAGCGCGACGGCGAGCGAAGCGAGCAAGGCCCGAAGGGCGCGGCGGCGCGCGATTGCGCGGACGCCGACACGCAGAAACGTGGCTTGCACAGTCAAGCGAGGAGGCGGCACGTCATGACGTCACGCACGCAGGTTGGCATCGTTGGCGCCGGACCCGCGGGGTTGCTGCTTTCGCACATCCTCCACCTGCAGGGCATCGAGTCCGTGGTCCTGGAGAAGAACTCGCGCAACGACGTGGAGGCGATCATCAAGGCGGGCGTGCTGGAGCAGGGCACCGTCGACCTCATGAAAGAGATCGGCGCCGGCGAGCGCATGATGCGCGAGGGGTTTCATCACGAAGGCATCATCCTGCGCTTCGACGGCCGCGACGAGCGCATCGACTTCCCGTCGCTCACCGGCGGCAAGCAGGTGACGATCTATGCGCAGCACGACGTCAACAAGGACCTCATCAAGGCACGCCTCGACTCCGGCGGCGACGTGCGCTTCGAGGCGAAGGTCGACGCCGTCTACGACCTCGACACGACGCAGCCCAAGATCCACTTTCATACCAAGGAAGGCGAAGCGGTCGAGCTCGCGTGCGACTTCATCGCGGGCTGCGACGGCACGCAGGGCATCTGTCGCCCCTCGATACCCGCCGGAGTGCTCAAGGTGTACGAGCGCTTGTATCCGTTCGGCTGGTTCGGGATCCTGTGCCGCGCGCCGCCGTCGTCGGACGAGCTGATCTACGCGATGCACGAGCGCGGCTTCGTCCTCGTCAGCACGCGCTCGCCCGAGATACAGCGCATGTATTTCCAGTGCAGCCCGACGGAGAAAGTCGCCGACTGGCCGGACGACAAGATCTGGGCGGAGTTCCGGGCGCGACTCGCCACCCGCGACGGCTGGGCGCCGAAGGAAGGCGAGATCTTCAGCAAGACCGTCATCGGCATGCGCAGCCTCGTGGTCGAGCCCATGCGGCACGGCCGCCTGTTTCTCGCCGGGGACTCCGCGCACGTGGTGCCGCCGACCGGCGCGAAAGGATTGAACCTGGCGGCCAGCGACGCGCAGATCCTCGCCCGGGCGTTCGTTGCACATTACAAGCAGAATCGCGTCGACCTGCTCGATCAGTACTCGGCGACCGCGCTGCGCAGAGTGTGGAAGGCCACGCGATTCTCCTGGTGGATGACGTCCATGCTGCACACGTTTCCCGGCGCTGACGAATTCCAGCACCGGCTTCAGGTCGCCGAGCTCGACTACGTCACCGGTTCACGCGCCGCCGCGACGGCGCTCGCAGAAAACTACGTCGGGCTACCCATCGAATGAGAGTGGCGGCCGAGCGGAGCGAGGGAGGCGCGAAGCGCGCGTCGCCGAACGATTGAGCGTGACCGACAACGGAAGTCTAGCCATGCAGCAAGGGCCAAGGAGGCCACGAATGAGGAGGAAGTCATGAAGTCACGTCACAACCTGTTGCGAGCGGCTGCCATGGTCGCGCTTGCGACGCTTGCAAGCGTCGCGTTCGCGCAGTACCCCAGCAAGACGATTCGCGTGCTCGTGGGCTTTCCTGCCGGGACCGGGCCGGACGTCGCCGCACGAATCGTCTCGCAACAGCTTCAGGAAGCGATGAAATCCCCCGTCGTCGTCGAGAACAAGCCCGGGGCGGCCGGCTTCATTGCGGCACAGGAAGCCGCGCGTGCACAGCCCGACGGCTACACGCTACTCTTCGGCGAGGTCGGGCAACTGAGCATGGCGTCCAGCACGTACAAGTCGGTGCCGTACGACGCAGCCAAGGATTTCACGCCGATCTCGCAAGTCGTGAGTGCGGACTTCGTGCTCGTCGTCAGCGCAAGCGCGCCCCCGAAGAACTTGAAGGAATACATCGACTGGGTGAAGTCGAACAAGGACTATTTCATGGCCACGTTCGGCGCTGGCACGCCCGGCCACTTCGGCGCCGTGATGCTTGGCGACGCGCTCAAGCTGAAGGTCGAACCGGTTCATTACAAGTCGACGGCCGACGCGGTGACCGGAACTATCAGCGGCGACGCGCAGGGGATGTTCGGAACGGTAGCGCTCGTCACGCCGCACGTCAAAGGCGGCAAGCTGCGCGCGATCGCGGTGACGGGTCCCGTGCGCTCACCGCTCCTTCCGGACGTGCCCACGTTCAAGGAGCTGGGCCATTCCGATCTCCAGTTCTCCGCGTGGTTCGGTCTGGTGGCGCCGGCGAAGACGCCGCCCGACGTGATCAACAAGCTCAACGCCGAGGTGAACAAGGCGCTCGCGTCGGGTGAGGGCCGCAAGAAGCTCGAGGACGCCGGTTTCCGCGTCGTGTCGTCGACGCCTGCCGAGTTCGGCAAGTACATGGCGGACGAGCGCGAGCGCTGGGCGAAGTTAGTGAAGCAAAGTGGCTTCAAGGCGCTGGAATAGATCCGAAGTATCCGACATGGCGCTCCTCGGCCCCCAATCCGTCTGGACCGCCGAGACGTTCGGCGAGGACCTGCTCGACATGACGGTGGGGGACGTGCTCGACGAGCAGGCCGCCCACCGCGGGGACCATGAAGCGCTGGTCTACCGGTATCCCGAGATCGGCCTGTCGCTTCGGATGACGTACCGTCAGCTGCGCGACGAAGCGAACGCCGTTGCGAAAGGCTTGATTGCGCTGGGTGTGCAGGCGCACGACAAGGTCGCCGTACTGGCGACGAACGTGCCCGAGTGGGTGGTGCTCGAGATGGCGCTGCCGAAAGCGGCCGCGGTTCTCGTCACCGTCAATACGAACTACCAGCGTGCCGAGCTCGAGTACTTGTTGCGGCAGGCGGACGTGCACACGTTGATCCTGATGCAGCAGCATCGCGGCAACTCCTACGTCAAGTCGCTTCGCCACCTCTTACCCGAGCTCGACGCGATCCGCGAGCCGGACAAGAGAGGAGGTTCGAAGCACGAGCTTCCCGTCGTTTCGCCGCGCGATACTGCTGGGCGACGAAAACGAGCCGGGACTCGTGCCGTACGCGCGCCTGCGCGAGCTCGGCCATGCGGTAACCGATCGCGCCCTCGCCGAGCGCCAGTCGAGCGTGCGCACGCACGACGTGTCGCAGATCCAGTTCACGAGCGGGACCACCGGCGCGCCGAAGGGTGCGATGATCACGCACCATGGCACGCTCAACAACGCGCGGCTCGTCGCGAGACGCGCGCGGCTCACGAGCGACGACCGGTACTTGAGCCCGATGCCGATGTTTCACACCGCGGGCAACGTCGTCGACCAGCTGTCGATGCTCGTGTGCGGTGGCACCGTCGTCAAGGCGATCGAGTTCAACGCCGCGAAGATGCTGGAGCTCATCGAGCAGGAACGCGCGACCGTCATGAACGCGGTGCCGACCATGATCATCGCCATGCTGCAGGAGCCGCGGTTCCTCGCGGGCGAGTTCGACGTGTCGTCGCTCCGGCAGGTGATCACGGGGGGAACGTCGATTCCCGTGCCGCTCATGGAACAGATGAAGGCGAAGTGGGGGGCCGAGCCCACGATCGTGCTCGGCATGACCGAAGCGAGTCCGATCATCACGCAGACGCTGCCCGACGACAGCTTCGAGAAGCGGTCGAGCACTGTCGGCATCCCGCTGCCGCATACCGAAGTCAAGATCGTCGATGGCGATGGCGAAGTCGTGCCGGTGGGCGCGCCAGGAGAGATCCTGATCCGCGGTTACAACGTCACGAAGGGCTACTACAAGATGCCCGACCAGACCGCCAAGGCCGTCGACGCCGACGGCTGGCTGCACAGCGGCGATCTCGCGTCGATCGATGCGAGCGGCTACGTCCGCATCGTCGGGCGTCTCAAGGACATGTTCATCCGCGGCGGCGAGAACATCTATCCGGCCGAAGTGGAGGGCTTCCTGCTGCGTCACCCCAAGATCCGGCAGGCGGAGGTGGTCGGCGTTCCCGACGAATACATGGGCGAGGAGGGCGCGGCGTTCATCATGCTGAAGGACGGCGCGCAAATGACGGAGGACGAAATCAAAGACCACTGTCGAGCGAACCTGAGCCGCCACAAGCTGCCGAAGTACTTTCGCTTCGTGACCCAGTACCCGCTGACGCCGAGCGGGAAGGTGAAGAAGTTCGAGCTGCGCGCCGGCCTGATCGACGAGCTCGGCCTCGCGCCGAAATCATGACGTCACAGCCGCCGCTGCTCTACGAAAAGCAGGACGGCATCGTGTGCATCACGATCAACCGGCCGGAGGCGCGCAACGCGCTGTCGCCGGAGGTCGTGTGCCGCCTTGCCGATGCGTTCGTCGACTACGCGGCCGACGACACGCTGCGCGCCGCGATCATCACGGGGGCGGGCGACAAGGCGTTCTGCGCGGGCGGCGACCTGGGGTCGATGCTTCCGCTCCTCACCGGCGCGCGCGAGCCCGCGGACGACTGGGATCGCCGTGTGCTGCACGAGCCGCTTGGTCATGGCGGCGTCCGCTTTGCGCGACTTCGATCTCGGCAAGCCGGTGATCGCGGCGATCAACGGATCGTGCTTCGCTGCCGGCGCAGAGCTGATCCTGGGGACGGACGTTCGCGTCGCAGCGACGCACGCGAGCTTCGCCTTTCCCGAAGCCAAGCGCGGCCTCATTCCGTTTGCAGGGTCGACCGTGAGGCTCGCGCGCCAAGTCGCCGCACGCGCTGGCCATGGAAATGATGCTCACCGGGGAGTCGATCGACGCGGCGACTGCGCACCGCATCGGACTCGTCAACCACGTCGTTCCGGGCATCGAGGTCCTCGAGCAAAGCCAAGGCGATCGCCCGTACCATCGCGGCAAACGGGCCATTCGCCGTGCGGCGCATCAAGGAAACGGTGTTGAAGACGAGCGGCCTGTCGCTGGCGGACGCATACGCGATCGAGGATGCGAGCAAGCGCGCCGTGTTCGACAGCGAGGACGCCAAGGAAGGCCCGCGCTCCTTCATGGAGAAGCGTCCGCCGCGGTTCACGGGCCGCTAGGAGTCACACATGAGCGTACGGCTGGACGGCAAGGTGGCGATCGTCACCGGCAGCGGACGGGGGCTGGGACTTGCTTTCGCGAAGGCGCATGGCGAAAGCGGGCGCGTCGGTCGTGATCAACGACGTCGACGCGACCGTGGCACACGCCGCCGTCGATGCCGTGAAAGCGGAAGGCGGTGCGGCGGTGGCAGAGGTCGTCCCTGTCGGTACGGCCGACGCAGCCGACCGCCTCGTAAGTCGCGCCCTCGACAGCTTCGGTCGGCTCGACATCCTGTGCGCCAACGCGGGGATCGTTCGGGACCGCGTGCTGTGGAACATGTCGGACGAAGAATTCGATCTCGTGATCAGAACGCACCTGCATGGCACGTTCACTTGCGTGCGCGCGGCGGTGAAGCACATGCGCGCAAAGGGCGAGGGCGGGCGGATCCTTCTCGTGTCGTCCATCGCGGGCCAGCGTGGCAATTTCGGCCAGACCAACTATGCCGCCGCCAAAGCCGGCATCGCCGCGATGGCCCGGACATGGGCGATCGAGTGCGCGCGCGCCCAAATCACGGTCAACGCGATCGTGCCAGTCGCGATGACCGCGATGCTCGCCACGATTCCTGCACTGACTGACGTTGTCGAAGCGGCGCAGCGCGGCGAGCCGATCCCCGAGAAGCTGCGGCGCCTGGGTTTCGGCTCGGCAGACGATGTGGCGCCGCTGTTGGTCTTTCTCGCGTCCGACGCGGCGCGTGCGGTGTCGGGGCAATGCATCGGCATCGGCGGCGACAAGCTCGCCCTGTGGTCGCATCCGCAGGAGGTCGCCACGGCTTTTCGCGACGGCGGGTGGAGCGCCGAGGCAATCGCCTCGGCGTGGAGCACGACCGTCGGACGCGAGCTGCAAAGCTATGGCGACGAGCTGCCGAAGGATCTGACTACGTAGTACCAATCCCACGCCCCCAACCGATGATTCCTCTCAATCCACGCGAGCTCGAATGGTCGGCGATCCGTGCACAAGGTCCGGGCGGGCAGAACGTCAACAAGGTGTCGAACGCGCTTCAACTGCGCTACGACATCCGCGCCTCCTCGCTACCGGAAGCGATAAAAGGGCGGCTGTTGCGCTCGGGCGATCAACGGATTTCGACCGATGGCGTCCTCGTCATCAAGGCGCAGCGCTATCGCAGCCAGGAACGCAATCGCCAGGACGCGCTCGCTCGACTGCAACGACTGGTGGATGACGCGGCCATCGAGCCGCTCGTCCGCCACGCGACGAAGCCGACGCGGGGCTCGCAACGTCGTCGAGTCGAAACCAAAGTCAAGCACGGTTTGACGAAGCGGAACCGGCGAAGGGTGTCGACCAGCGACGCGTAGTCCGCGCTAACGCTCGGAGGCTCATCATCACGCTACGTCAGCTCCAGTACTTCGCGCGCATCGTCGAGCTCGGGAACATCACCCGCGCCGCCGAGCAGCTGTACGTCGCTCAACCAGCGCTGGGTCTCCAGATCCGGCAGCTCGAAGAGGAGCTCGGCGTCAAGCTGCTGGCTCGCCATTCGCGCGGCGTGTCGCCGACGCGTGCGGGGCGCCTCCTGTACGAACGCGCGTGCGAAGTGCTGCGCTTGCTCGAGGAGACGGGCAGGCAAGTCACGGCGATCGGCCGCCATGATCGCGAAGGCATCGTTCTCGGCCTCACCAACGGCTTCGCCAACGTCGTCGGACGCGACCTCGTGCTGCACGCAAGGCGCGACCTGCCTGCGGTCGAGCTGAGCGTGGTGGAGGAGCGCAGCGTCGTGCTCGTCGAAGCGCTGGAACGACACGAGATCGACGTGGCACTCGCGTACGAAGTGCATGAGCGTCCCGGGTTGCTTCGCGTTCCATTGCTGGAGGAGGAAACGCTGTTCGTGACCGCGCCCGACAGCGCTTCGCGCCGCCGCGCAAAGCCGTCGGATCGCGGGCGCGGTCGCCGCGGTAGCCGCCCAATCAAGTTCGCCGAGCTCGTGACCCATCCGCTGGTGATGCCGGGCCCCCGCGATGGAGTTCGCCAGCAGGTGCTGGCGACGGCGAAGCGACTGGCGCTCCCGTTGCAGGTCACGCTGGACGTGTCGTCGGTGTCGATGATGAAGAACATGGTGGCGCGTGGCGACGCTGCGGCGATCATGCCTTACGGCAACGTGATCGAAGACATCCGCCAGGGAACGATCGTCGGGCGCCGGATCGCCGACCCGCCGCTCAAGCGCACGATGTATCTCGTGCGGCCGATGTCGCGCGCCGCGTTCGAGGAGGAGGGCGGCATCCTCCGCCTCATCGAGCGCATGTGCCGGCAATACGTGGACACGCTCGGCGAGCTCGCCACGCCCCTGGCCGCGTTACGCGACGGCGCCCTGCACGCTGCCGCGACCACGGCGGCTTGACGCCGCCGCCGGTCGGTCTCGCTACAACAAAAATCTTTGGTCTGGCAGACGCACACGGTTCTGGACCGTGGGCCTGCCGTCCGCTGTAATGCAGGCGTCCGCGGAGGAGAGCCGAAGCGGGCGCCGACCACCCGGAAAACATATGACGACCGATCAAAGACAAGCTGGAGATCAAATCGACGAAGGGCGCGGCCGCCTCGCGGTGGTGCTGGGCGGCGCGCAGGGCATCGGGGCCGCGACGGCGCTCGTGCTCGCGCAACGTGGCTGGCGCATCGCGATCGCCGACATCGACGTCGCCACGGCCGAGCGAACTGCTGCGGAGTGCAACGGTTTCGCGGTCCGCGCTCGACCTGCGGGATGCTGCGTCGATCGCCGATGCTGCCGATCAGATCGAGCAACGTCGCTGGAGCGATCTACGCGATGGTCAACTCGGCCGCTATCTTCGCGCCGCGGATGCGCCCGGAAGAGCTCCCGCTCGACACATGGGAGCGCATCGTCGACATCGCGTATCGCGGTGCGTATGTCGCCTGCGTCGAGTTCGCCAAGCGGATGGCGGCGCACGGGGCGGGCGCGATCGTCACGATTTCGTCGATGGTCGGCCAGCGCCCCAATCACGGACACGCGTACTACTCGTCCAAGGCGGCGGTCAACGCGCTGACCGAAGGAATGGCCGCCGAATGGGGACGCAGCGGTGTGCGCGTCAACGCCGTCAGCCCCGGTTACGTCGCGGTGCCACGGATGGTGGCGCAGATCGCCGACGGCTCGCGTTACGCGATCTCGCCGATCGAAATGAGCGCGTTGGGCCGCCTCGTCGAACCGAGCGAAGTGGGCGACGCCATCGCGTTCCTGCTTTCCGACAAGGCGGCCGCCATCACGGGCGCGAACCTCAACGTCGACGCCGGCGCGCTCGCGGTCCAGGGCTGGACCATTCATGGCGGCGTCCCGCCCGCGCGACCGCGCAAGACCTAGAACATCTTCTCACTGGAGGAATTCATGTCGCAATCGACGTTCGATCCACGCCGGCGCCATTTCCTGATGGCCGGCGCCGCTGCTGCGACCGCCGCGATGCTGCCCGTCAAGCGCGCGTACGCGCAAAAGGACGCATGGCCGGCGAAGCCGATCAAGCTGGTCGTGGGCTTCGCGCCGGGAGGCATCACCGACGGTCTGCCGCGCCTGTACGCGCCGGTGCTGTCGGAGAAGCTCGGCGTGCCGGTCGTGATCGAGAATCGAAGCGGCGCCGCCGGGAGCATTGCGACGACTGCCGTCGTGCAGTCACCGCCGGATGGCTACACGCTGCTGGCGTCGGGAGTGGGGCAGCTCGTCGTGCTGCCGCATACGTCGAACATGGCCATCAACCCGATGACGGACCTCGTGCATATCTCGATGCTCGGCCGACGGCGACCAGATCCTCAACATCAGCGCGGAGGTCCCGGCCAAGAACTACGCCGAGTTCATTGCGCTCGCCAAGGCGAAGCCCGGCGCGCTGTACTACGGCGATGCCGGCGCCGGCGGCAACCAGCACCTGTACCTCGAGTACTTCAAGATGCTCGCCGGCGTCGACCTCACCGGCGTCCACTACCGCGGCGGCGGTCCGTTGATGCCGGATCTCCTGGCCAACCGCGTGCAGCTCAGCCTCAATGCGCCTTCGGTCGTCGCTCCCGTACATCGAGAAGGGCCAGCTGCGGCCGCTCGCGATCGTGGCCGCCAAGCGCAATCCCAAGCTGCCCGAATGTTCCGACTGTCGCGGAAGTCGGCTTGAAGCCGATGGAGGCGTGCAGCAACTGGCTGGGCCTGCACGCGCCGAAGGGCACGCCCGACGCGATCGTGCAGAAGCTGCACAAGGCGATGGTCGAGACGATGCAAAGCGACACGGTCAAGAAGGGCATGGAAACGCTCAACGTGTACCCGGTCGTGAGCACGCCGGCGGAATTCTCGGCGCGCATCGCGCGCGACTACGCGCTGTTCGGCCAAGGTCGCGAAGGACGCGAACGTCCGGGCGGAGTAGCGACTATGGAATCCGAACGTCACTCGCGTGTCGCCGAGCGCGAGCTGCGAAGCTTCGTGCAGGTCTTGTTCGAGGCGGCGGGGCTCGCCCGAGGACGATGCGTCCACGGTCACGGACAGCCTCGTGGCGTCGGACCTGCGCGGCACGCATTCGCATGGCGTGATCCGCACGCCGTTCCTCGTCGATCGCCTGCTCAGGGGCGGAGCGAACCGCGCGTGCTCAGCCGACCATCGTGCAGGAGGCGCCGGCGACGGCGCTGCTCGATGGAGACCGCGCGCTCGGTGCGATCACGGCAGCGCGTGCGATGGAGATCGCGATCGCCAAGGCGCGCGAGCAGGGCATCGGCATGGTCAGCGCGCGCAACAGCGATTTCATCGGGGCCTGCGCGCATTACGCGATGATGGCGCCTGCCGCAGGACATGATCGGCATCGCGTGGACCAACGGGTTCCCGGGCATGACCGCGTGGGGCTCGCGGCAGAACGCCATCGGCAACAATCCGATCGCATTCGCGGCGCCGAGCATCAGCCACGGCCCCATCGCGCTCGACATGGCGCTCAGCGTCGCGGCCGGCGGGCGCATCCGCGTCGCCGCCAAGAAGGGCGAGAGGATCCCGGGCGACTGGCTGCTCGATCGCGACGGCGTGCCGACGGACGATCCGCAATGCGCTTGACCGACGGGCGGCGCGTTGCTGCCGCTGGGCTACAAGGGCTTCGGTCTCGCGGTGTTCGGCGAGATCCTGTGCGGTGCGCTGACCGGCGCGCGCATCCTGAGCGAGATCCCCGCGTGGCACAAGGACACGGACGCGACGATCGGCAACGGGCATGTGCACATCGCGATCGACATCGCACGCTTCGTCGAGCCGCAAGCCTTCAAGACACGCGTCGATGCGATGGTCGACACGCTCAAGGACGCGCCGCGCATGCCCGACGTCGAGGAGATCCTCCTGCCGGGCGAGCGCGCGTGGCGCGCGCACCAGGCGAATCAGCGCGACGGTATTCCCGTGCCCGAGCCCGTCGCCGCCGACCTGCGCGCGCTGGCCGCACGGCTCGATGTCGAAGCGCCGCGCAGCCTCGGTGTCTCCGAGCACGCCACCCACTGAAGAACTCTCATGCGATCACTCACATTGGCACACCTCGCGCTTGGCGCGCACGCCCGACCGCAACGATCGACGCAGCAGCGGACGCCGGATTCGGTGCCGTCGGCTTGCGCATTTGCGCGCGCCGGCCGGGCGACCCCTATCGCGGGCGAGCCGATCCTCGGGCAACCCTGCCGCGGCGCGCGCGTTGCGCGATCGGGCGGCGGCGCGCGGCATCCGGCTGTCGAACATCTCTGCGTATCAGTTCTATCCGGACGTCGGCTGGGATGACGTCGCGCCGGCGATCGACGCGACGGCTGACGCTCGGTGCGCCGATCATCGTTGCGAATGGCTTCGATCCCGATACTGGCACGCTTCACCGCGTTGTTGGCTCGGCTACTGCGAAGCGGCCGCCGCCTCGGGCATTCGGGTCGCGCTCGAGTTCCTGCCTTACAGCGGCGTGCGCACGCTCGACGATGCACTGCGCATCGTCGAGGCGACCGGAGCGGACGAACGCGGGCGTGCTGCTCGATGCGCTGCACCTCGACCGGTCGGGCGGCGTGCCCGCCGACATCGCGCGCATTCCGGCGAAGCGGATGGCGTTCGCACAGCTCTGCGACGCGAAGCGCTGGACGGGACCGCGAACCGACGAAGCGCTGCTAAACGAGGCGCGGACCGCGCGGCTGCCCGCAGGCACCGGCGACCTGCCGCTCTTCGCGTTCCTCGACGCGCTGCCGGCGGGGACGGAGATCGAGTACGAGGTCGCGCGCGCCGACATGGCACAAGCGTCGCCTTGGAAAAGGCGCGGGCCGCGCACGACGACGCCGAGCGCTTCATGCGCGCCTATGCGGAGCATCGCGCGTGAGCGAGCAACGCTGCGCATCGGCGTGCTGGGCTGCGGCATGATCAGCGCCGATCATTTCACGGCATGGTCGCGCTGCCAGGGCGCGAAGGTCGTCGCGGTCTGCGATCCGATGCTCGACCGCGCCCAGTCGCGCGCACGCGAGTTCGGCGTGCCGTCCGCGTACGCGTCGCCCGAAACGATGATCGCTGCGGAGAAGCTCGACGCGGTGGACATCATCACGCCGCGCGCAGACCCACGCCGACATGATCCGGCTCGCGGCTCGTCATGGGCTCTGCACGCGTTGTGCGAGAAGCCGCTGTGTCCGACGTTCGACGAGGCGGCGGCGCTGATGAAGGAGATCGGCACGCACGCGCGCGTGATGGTCAACGAGAACTGGCGTTACCGCGCCTACTTCCGCCGTATCGCCGAGTGGCTTGCAGGCCGGGCGCCTCGGAACCGTCACGCAGGTGCGCATCGCGCTGTGGCGATCGAACATGCTGCCGCGCGCCGAGGACGGCCTCGTCCATTCGCTGACCCGCCAGCCGTTCCTGGCGCGCGAAGAGCACGTGCTGATCGCCGAATCGCTGATCCACGAGATCGACGTCGTGCGCGCATTGTTCGGCGACGTGGAAGTGCTGGCCTGCAGCACCGCGCGTGCCTGCGACGCGATCGTCGGCGAGGACACCGCGACGATGCTGCTGCGTACCGCCGACGGGTGTCCCCGTGACCATCGACGGCGTCATGACCGCGGCCGGCCACGATCGTCGCGCGCCCGATCGCCTGGAGATCGCCGGCACGCGATGCAGCGTCGTGCTCGAGGATGCGGTCCTGCGCCTGATCGGCGCCGAGCAGGAGACGCATCGTCTACGACGAAGCCGAAGTGCGCCAGGGTTGCTTCGATGCGTCGATCCAGCACTTCGTCGACCAGCTGCACTCGGGAGGCCCGTTCTGGACGTCGGCGCAGGACCAGCTCGGCAGCCTGCACGTGATGGACGATGCGTACCGGATGGCCGGCGCACCGTACCGGCTCGCTCCTGCGCGGCCGCCGGTCACCGCCCCCTCAAATCACAGGAATTCGCACATGAGCACGCTCGAATCGCGCATTGCCGCCAAGGACCGCGGACAAGGACTCGCCGGCACCGGCGTCGTTGCCATCTGGAACGGCATCCGGGACGACCTGCGCGAGGACTTCATGGAGTGGCATCCGCGCGAGCACATGGTCGAGCGACTGTCGATCCCGGGCTTCCTGCGCGGTCGGCGCTGCATCGCGACTCGACGGGGCCACCGAGTTCCTGACGCTCTACGAGCTGCGCAATCCCGAAGTGCTGCTCACCGACGTCTACCGGCAACGACTGTCGAACCCGACCGATTGGTCGGCGAGCACGCTGCCCGGATTCACCGACAACACGCGCGGCGCGTGCCGCATCCTGTTCACCGAAGGTTACGCGATGGGCGGCTTCGTGCTCACGGTTCGCATCGAGCCGCAGCCGGGACGCGACGCGGAGCTCATCGAGGCGTTGCAACGGGAAGCGATGCCTCGCTTCGTGACGCTGCCGCGCGTCACCGGCGCCCATCTCGTTCGCAACGACACCTCCCTGACGGGCGGAAATGCCGGCAACCAGCGCGGTCGCGTGATCCTTCTGCCGGACATCGTCGTGATGATCGAGGCTTCGAATCCCGACGCCGCGCGTGCAGCCGGCGAACGCCTGCTCTCCGAGGCGCTGCTGACCTCCTGGGGCGCCGCGCCGGGCGCGATGCGCGGGTTGTACCAGCTCGAGTACAGCATCCAGACCTTGGCCGAGTAGCGGCGGGAGTTGGCGGTCGGCGACAGCGGTCGACGCGGCGGCAGACCCCATGAAATCCAGGGGAACCCGCGGCCGCGTGAGCTAGACGCCCTCCAGCGGCGCTGAAAAATCAAAGCATTAGTGCACTCTAGCGCAGATGACACTAGGGTTTATCCTCGGCCATATGATGGGCGCGTTCCTTCCGCGCCCGAGCGCTCCCTACAAGCCTAGAGCTCGTCGCTGCTGCCAGAACACCCGCACGCTACCCCAGGAGAATTTCACCGATGGGTCAACTGTTCGAATTCAAGAACATCCTCAGTCTTCTGTTGGTCTTCGTGCCGATCGCGATCGTTCTCGAGTACGTCGTGCACGCGCGCGCCGAGTGGATATTCGTCACTGTCGTGCCTGGCGATCATTCCGCTCGCGGGCCTCATGGGCAAGGCGACCGAGCATCTGGCGGAGCGCGTCGGTGAAGGCATCGGCGGGCTTGCTCAACGCGACGTTCGGCAACGCGGCCGAGCTCATCATCGCGATCGTGGCGTTGCGGGCAGGGCTCTACGACGTCGTCAAGGCGTCGATCACCGGCTCGATCATCGGCAACATCCTGCTCGTGTTCGGCCTGAGCGCGCTCGTCGGCGGTGTGCGCTTCCCGATCCAGACGTTCAACAAGACGGCGGCGAACCTCGGCACGACGATGCTGACGCTGGCGGCGATCGGTCTGGTCGTGCCGGCGATCTTCCACTACGTCGTGGTCGGAGGGCGGCCCCGCGGTTGCGGAGCAGGACCTGAGCTCGAGATCGCGATCATCCTGATGGTCACCTACGTCCTGAGCCTCGTCTTCACGCTGAGGACGCACAAGCACCTGTACGCCGGCGGCCATGGCGGAGCGAAGCCGACGAGGCGATCGGAACCGCAGGCTGGTCGACCGGCAGTCGCTGCTGGTGCTGCTGGTCGCGACGGCGTTCGTCGCGCTCATGAGCGAGTTCCTGGTCGGCGCCGTCGAGGCGACCGCGAAGTCGTTCGGCATGACGGAGGTCTTCGTCGGCGTGATCGTGGTCGCCATCATCGGCAACGCGGCCGAGCACTCGACGGCCGTGCTGATGGCGATCAAGAACAAGATGGACATCGCGATCAACATCGCGATCGGCTCGTCGATCCAGATCGCGCTGTTCGTCGCGCCGGTGCTGGTGTTCCTGAGCTACGTGATCGGGCCGCAGCCGATGGACCTCGTCTTCACCAACTTCGAGGTGCTGGCGGTCACGCTTTCGGTGGCGATCATGGCGCTGATCTCGCAGGACGGCGAGTCGAACTGGATGGAGGGCGTTCAGCTGCTCGCCGTCTACGCAATCCTCGGCATCGCGTTCTTCTATCTACCCGCGTGAGGTGTGTCCGGCTCGGCGTTCATGCACTCACGCGACGGTCTTTGACGACATGACTCCGAACAAATCCAGGGCCGCGATGTCGAAGTATTCATGGAACGGCCAGCCGACGCGACGATGGCTTTGGGTCCGAAACGCAACTTCGACCGATCTTCGAGCGAACGCAAGCGTCGCGCGCGCAGCCGCCTGGTCGCGCTCGCGCACCTCATGGACTCTGCGGTCACGTTGCCGGGCGTGCGCCGCGGTGTCGGCCTAGATGCGGTGCTCGGCCTCGTGCCCATTGCCGGTGATGCCGTATCGGCACTGATCGGCCTCTACTCGATCGGGCTTGCACGGGAGCTCGGCGCATCGCGCTGGCTGCAGGCCCGCATGGTCGGCAACTTGCTGGTCGATGCTGCGCTTGGCGCCGTGCCCGTGGCGGGCGACGTCGTCGACGTCTTCTTTCGAGCGCATCGCCGCAACCTCGAGCTCCTGCAGCGCGAGCTCAAGGAGCCTTGGATCGAAGCCGAAGCCGTGCAAAGCCGCGGCGAGGATCTTGTCGCCGCGTACAAGTGACGGGCTGGACCGGCGTCAGCGATCGACGATCTTCCGCGCCATGCTCCAGCGATGAACTTCGCTGGGGCCGTCGTAGATGCGAAATGCCCGCATATCGCTGAAGATCCGCATGACGATCGATTCGCTCGTCACACCGCGGCCGCCCAGGATCTGGACGCAGCGATCGACGATGCGCCACTCCGCCTCCGAGCAGACCACCTTCGCGCGGCTCGATTCGAAGTTGCACGTCTTTCCCTGATCGAGCAACCACGCCGTGTGCCAGATGTGGAGGCGCGCGGTCAGCAAGTCCATGTCGTTGTCCGCAAGCTTGAACCCCACGCCCTCGTGCTCGGCGAGCGGCTTGCCGAATGCATGACGTGAGCGGGCGTAAGCGATCGCCTCGTCGTGCGCGCGGCGCGCCTGGCCGAGCCAGCGCATGCAATGCGTGAGACGCGCCGGCGCGAGCCTGACCTGCGCGTATCGGAATCCCTTGCCGACTTCTCCGAGGACATCGGACGCCGGCACGCGAAGATTCTCGAACTCGAGGATCGCGTGGCCGCCCGCGAAGCAGCGGTCGAGCGTGTCCATCGTGCGCACGAGGCGAATGCCGGGGCGTGGCATATCGGACAGGAACATGGTCGCCGATCCGTCCTCCATGCGTGCCATGATGATGACGTAACGTGCGCCTTCGGCGCCCGTGATGAGCCACTTGGTTCCGTTGATCACATAGTCGTCGCCATCCTTGACCGCGGTCGTTCGCAGCATGGAGGGATCGGATCCGGCGCCCTCGGGCTCCGTCATCGCGAAGCAGGAGCGCGTGGATCCCGCGACCTGCGGCCGCAGCCAACGCTCCTTCTGCTGCGCTGTCGCGACGTGGTCCATGAGGTGGATGTTGCCTTCGTCCGGCGCATGAATGTTCAGCGCGATCGGGCCGAGCGGCGAATAACCGGCCTCCTCGAACACGACCGCTTTCGCGATGTGCGACAACCCGAGTCCGCCCATCTCCACGGAGGCGTGGGGCGTCAGGAGGCCCGCGGCGCGCGCCCTGGCGACGAGCTCCGCGCGCAGTTCGTCGCTCGGCCCGTGCTCGTGGGCGCCTGCCGGCGTTCGAGCGGCATCACCTCGTTGCGGACGAATTCACGGGTGCGTTCCTGGAGGTCGCGCACGTCGTCGGGGATGTCGAAGTCCATGGATGGTCTCGCGAGGGCGAAGAGTAGAAGGCCAGCCCGAATGTTATATCACCGGCCAAGCGCGGTCGACGAATGACGAACCGGTTAGAATCAGAACGAGCGCCGACATGCGGGCAGCGACTCCATGACCCTTCCACGCCCCGAAATCCGCCACGACGACCGCACGTCGCAGACCGACGACGAGCACGTCGTCGACATGGTGCTGCTGCCGCCGCCCGAGCACCTGATCCGCTTCTTCCCGATCCAGGACTCGCCCGTGGAGGCGCTGATCGCCCGCACGCGTGCGCGCATCCGCGACATTCTCAAGGGCGCGGACGATCGGCTGCTCGTCGTGGTGGGCCCTTGCTCGATCCACGATCCCGCGGCGGCGCTCGACTATGCCCGTCGCCTTGCCGACGAGCGGAGGCGGTTCAGCGAGACGCTCGAGATCGTGATGCGCGTGTACTTCGAGAAGCCGCGCACGACCGTGGGGTGGAAGGGTCTCATCAACGACCCTTACCTCGACGAGAGCTGCCGGATCAGCGAGGGCCTGCGGATCGCGAGGCAGCTCCTGATCGACATCGGCAAGCTCGGCGTGCCGTCGGGGAGCGAGCTCCTCGACACGATTTCGCCGCAGTACATCGGCGACCTGATCGCGTGGGGCGCGATCGGCGCGCGCACGACGGAGAGCCAGGTCCATCGCGAGCTCGTGTCCGGCATCTCGGCGCCGATCGGCTTCAAGAATGGAACGGATGGCAGCGTCAAGATCGCGAGCGATGCGATCCAGGCGGCCGCGCGTCCGCATCACTTCCTCGGCGTGCACAAGTCCGGCCAGGTTGCCATGGTTCGTACCCGCGGCAATCCCGACTGCCATGTCATCCTGCGCGGCGGTGTTGCGCCCAACTACGACGAGGCGAGCGTGACCGCCGTGGCCGAGGCGCTCGAGCGCGCGAGCCTGCGCCCGTCGTTGATGATCGACTGCTCGCATGCCAATTGCGGCAAGCAGCACGAGCGCCAGGTCGACGTCGTGCGCGAGATCGCGCGTCAGGTGGAGGCGGGCAGCCGCCGCATCTTCGGGACCATGATCGAGAGTCATCTCAATCCCGGTGCGCAGAAGTTCACGCCCGGCCGCGACGATCCCGACGACGCTCGCCTATGGCGTCAGCATCACCGATCCCTGCCTCGGGTGGGACGACACGGTGTCGGCGCTGCTAACGCTTTCCGACGCCGTGTCGAGTCGACGCGGTCGATGAGCGCTCGTCATTCCTCCGTCAGACGGACCGTGCTCGGCTGCCGCCGCTCGATCGACCACTTGAGCAAGCGCGGCGCTGCGATAGACGGCGTGCGCGAACTTGCCGTACGGCAGCGTCAGGAACAGCGCCATGACCGCGCCGAGATGCACGCACAGCGTGACCGGCATCGCCGGCGTGGCCTTGACCAGCATCAGCACGAGGCCGCTGGCGGCCGTCAGGAACAGCAGCGCGATGAACCCGCGATCCATCGTGCGCTGGCTCGCGTCCTGCTGCAGCGGATGGCGTCGCAGGTTGAGCCAGAAGAGGCCGGTGGTGCCGACAACGAGGGCAACCCCGCCGACGATGCCGAGCACCTTCGGCAGGCTCGTGACAGGGTAGGGCGCCGGCCAGCCCAGGAAGTAGTGATACACCGTCGCGACGCACGTCGCGGCGAAGCAGAGCAGGAAGCCGTAGAACGTCAGGTGATGGAACCGTGCGGCGCGCGTTGGAGAACGCGTCGTCCTCGTCGTTGCAGCCGTCGCCGTGACCGCCGTCGAGGTACTTGAGCGACAGCACGTTGTGCGTCGCTTCGCCGATCGGCGGCGCCGGAGGCGGCGCCGGGGTTCTCCTGCTTCCAGAAGCGGCGCACGCCGACGGCCAGTGCGACGATCGCGAACACGAATACGGGCGCGAACAGCGCGACCATCAGGTTGTGCGGAAAGATCGCGTAGAAGCTCGGCCCCACCGCGCGCCACAGCGACCCGGTGGTTGCGGCGGCGAGCATCAGGAACAGCGCGAGGCTCGCCACCAATGCGATCGAGAGCGTGAGGCCGTTGCGCCGATAGAGCGCGCCGAGCGCGCTGCGGCCACGCGAACTCCGCGTACGTGTCGCGCCGCAGCTTCGCCATCGCCTGCGGCACGTTGACGGCGAACTCGTGGGGCGGTGCGTACTGGCACGCGTGCAGGCACGCGCCGCAGTTGTGGCAGAGGTTGGCGAGGTAGTGGACGTCCGTCTTGTCGAACGACAGGCGCCGGGTCATCGCCGGAAATACCGCACAGAATCCTTCGCAGTAGCGGCACGCGTTGCAGATCTCGAGGAGTCGCGCGGCTTCGCGCTTCGTTCGTGCTCAGCGCAACGATGTTAATTCGATGCATGGCGGCCTCCCTTGCGCGCAGCGGCGCGGCCTGCGTGCCGGCGATGCGGCCGAACGCGGTGCCGATGCTCATGCCGACGCCCGCGGTGTATCCCTTGCCGAGCACGTTGCCGGCCATCATTTCGCCCGCGACGAAGAGGTTGGGGCTCGGCCTTGCCCGCCGAAGCGCACCGCCGTCGTTTCATCCACCTTGAGACCGAGGTACGTGAACGTAATGCCCGGACGCAGTGCATAACCGAGGAACGGCGGCGTATCGATCGGGCGCGCCCAGTGCGTCTTCGGCGGCGTCAGTCCGGCCGTCGCGCAATTGTCGAGCGCCGTGTGGTCGAACGTGCCGGGCTGGCACGCGGCGTTGTAGGCGTCGAGCGTCTGCATGAACCGCGCTTCGTCCAGCTTCAACGCGCGCGCGAGCTCCGGCAGCGTGTTCGCCGTCGTGCCGGGGAACACGGGCGGCATGAAACGGCCGACCGCCTTCGCATCGATGATCGAATAGGCAATCTGCCCCGGCTGCTGCGCGACGAGACGGCCCCAGATCGCATAGCGCTTCGGCCAGAAGTCCTCGCCTTCGTCGTAGAAGCGCTCCGCATTGCGATTGACGACCACGCCCAGCGAGACGCAGTCGATGCGCGTGCAGATGCCGCCGTCGTACAGCGGTGCGCGCGCGTCGATGGCGACCATGTGAGCCTGCGTCGGATCGCCGATCGTGTCGGCGCCGGCGTCGATCATGAAGCGCAGCAGCACGCCCGTATTGAACCGCGTGCCGCGAATCAGGAAGTTGTCGGCGGGATACTCGCCGCGCTCGTTGACGCCCCACGCCTCGCGCAACCATTCGCGATTCGACTCGAAGCCGCCCGCGGCAAGCACGCACGTGCGTGCCTCGATGCGCTCCTGGCCCACCAGCGCGGCGACGAAGCGGCCGTCGCGCAGCTCGAGCCGATCGACCGGCGAGTCGTAGCGAACCCTCGACGCCGAGCTGTTGCGCGCTCCGGTAATACGCATTGACGAGCGCCTTGCCGCCGCCCATGAAGAACGCGTTGGTGCGCGCGGTGTGCAGCGCGCCGGAAAGCGAGGGTTGGAAGCGGACGCCGTGGCGAACCATCCACGGCCGGCACGTCGACGACGCCCGAATCACGAGGCGCGCGAGCGCTTCGTTCGTCGCGCCACCCGTCACCTTGAGAAGGTCCTGCCAGTACTCTTCCTCGGGATAGGCGTCGACCAGCACATCCTGCGGCGCGTCGTGCATGCATCGCAGGTTGCGCGTGTGCTGCGAATTGCCGCCGCGCCACTCGCGCGGCGACGATTCGAGCAGCAGCACGCTGGCGCCCGCCTCGCGCGCCATCAGCGCGGCGCACAGCGCGGCGTTGCCGCCGCCGACGACGAGCACATCGATCACGCGCATGCCTCCTTCGATGCGACTATAGGCGCGGTCGGCCCGAACGGTGGCGATTACCACTGACGCCAAAGGCGTTGGTCAGCTCCTGTATCTGCGACTCGCTCAGTACGGCGTGGTCGGCCCCGAGCGCGAAGACGAGGCGGGCGGTTTCTTCGAGCTCTTCCAGCGTGGCCATCGCGGTCCCCGGATCGCCGTTCCACACCGTGGGACCCAAGCGCTCGAGCATCACCGCCCTCAACTGAACGCCGCGCTCACGGTAACGGGCGATCGTCGAGACGACCCCGTCGGCGACGGATGCCGACCCCGGCACGCCGTATGGGATGACCGGTACATGCCCCACCTTCATGACGAAATAGGGCGTGACCGGCGGCAGGAGCTCGCTTGCGTTGCCGTCACCCTGAAAGTATCGCGACGGCTGGCGCAGCGTCATCGCGACACAATTCGTGCTATGCGTGTGAATGACGCAACAGGCCGGAGCGTCGAACTCACTGGTGGCATCGTAGATGCGGCGATGGAGCGCGAGCGTCTTGCTCGCGCGTTTGCCGCCAACCTGGCTGCCGTCGCTGTCGACGAGCGCAAGCTCCGACGGCTCGAGGAACCCCAGGCAGCTGTCGGTTGGCGTGATCAGAAACCCGCCGCCGGCGCCCGCATCCAGGCGCATGCTGATGTTGCCTGCGGTGGAGTGCACGTAGCCGCGCTCGAACAGGCTGCAGCCGACGCGGCAGATCTCGTCGCGTGCCTGCGCTTCGTTCATTCGACATCACCGAGCTTGGTAATTCTCGCCATCTCGCCATCCGTCCTGGAGCAATCCGAATGCGTCGGAGAATAGACCAGGATCCCCGAAGTTTCCGGACTTGAGCGCGACATGCAGCCCGCCGTCCTTGATCATTGGCGTTTCGGCGAAGCACCAGGGGACGCCTGGCGCGATCTGGGGACCGATCCGCATGCGGGAGATGCCCAGGGCGTCGATGCACGCTCCGGACGTCTCGCCACCCGCCACGATGAGCTGCCGAACGCCCTGTTCGACCAGGCCGCAGGCGATGGAGGCCAACGTCTGCTCGACCAGCGCTCCCGTTTTCTCGGCGCCGAGCGCACGTTGCGCAACGCGAACCGCGTCCGGCGACGCAGTGGCGTAGACGAGCAGGGGATCCTTGCTTCCGTTCGCGCTCGCCCACGTCAATGCGGCAGAGGCTACCGCATCGCCTGCAAGGAGTGCCAGCGGATCGACTCTGAACGCCGCGCCACCTCGCGCGATGAACTCCGCGACTTGCGCGTTGGTCGCGGTCGAGCAGCTGCCCGACACGACCGCCTTGCCTCCGCGCGGTGCAGGCAGACGCGCCGCCTGATCGCCGCGCTCGATGCCGAAGTTCTGCGGCAATCCAATCGCGATGCCGGATCCCGCGGTGACGAGCGGCATCGCGCGAACCGCAGCTCCGATGGCCAGGAGGTCGGCGTCGTTCAGGACGTCCACGATGGCGATGCCGATGCCTTCCCGCCGCAACTGCGCGATGCGCTCGCCGATCGCGTGGGCGCCTCGGGCAACGGCGCGGTAGTCGATCAGCCCCACGCGCCGGCGTGTCTGCGGTTGGAGCACGCGAACGAGATTGGCGTCGGTCATCGGTGTCAGCGGATGATCGCGCATGCCGGATTCGTCGAGGGGAACTTCGCCGACGAAGAGGTTGCCCTTGTAGATCGTTCGCCCAGTCTCGGGAAAGGCGGGACATGCGATCGTGAAATCGCAGTCGAGCGCGTCCATGAGCGCGTCGGTGACCGGACCGATGTTCCCTTGGCTGGTCGAGTCGAAGGTCGAGCAATACTTGAAATAGATCTGTCGGGCGCCCGCTTGACGCAGCCAAGCCAGCGCCTTCAGGGACTTCTCGACGGCGTCGGCAGCGGGGATCGTCCGTGTCTTCTGCGCGACCACGATTGCATCCACGTCATCCACAGCGTCGAGCTGCTGCTCCGGCACGCCAATCGTCTGCATCACGCGCAGACCCGCGCGAACGAGGTTGTTGGCGAGGTCGGTTGCACCGGTGACGTCGTCGGCGATGCACCCCAGCATGATGTCAGTCATGATCGGCGAGCCTGTTGCGACCAGCTTAGCAACGTTTCGGAGAAGCCAGCACTTTTTGTTTACGCATGTGTTCGGATGAGCCTGCCGGTGGCGAGGTCGGCGGTAGATGAAGACGCTTGCTCGGTGGGGTTACCATTGCAGGCAGAAAGTGAACGAAACATGAGCGATCGCGTCACCGTCATGGTCAGCCACCATCTCGGCAAGGCCGAGGCCGTCCGTCGGCTCAAGGAGGGCTTCGCCCAAACCAAGGGGCAGCTGGGAGGGATGATCACGATCGAGCAGGAGACCTGGGAAGGCGACACCCTGCGCTTTGCGATGCGGGCGCTCGGCCAGACGGCGTCAGGCACCGTTGACGTGCTGGAGGACGCCCTGCGCATCGAGGTGGCATTGCCCTGGCTCCTCGCAAAGGCAGCGAATCGCCTTCTTCCCATATTGCGCAAGCAGGCGACCCTGCTTATCGAGAAGAAATAGCGCGAGCGAGATCGACTGCCCGCTCGACTCTGCGCTGCAGCAAGGAATACGTCGAGCGCGGCCGCTTGTATTCTGCGCTAGTTGGAATACCATTCAATCTTACGTCGGACGCGGCCGAGACCGCAGGCGTCGCAGCATCACCCGAGGAGGTCGGGACTGATGGAGGTCACATCGCCGCAGGCGACGCTTCGTGCCGAGGTCGCCGCGGAGACGCCAAAGCCCAGGCGTTCGAAGACGCAACGCGCGTTCCGTCGCATCGGCTGGAACCTCCTGCCGCCGCTTACCTTCATCGCGATGGTGGGCCTGTGGTGGGCCGTGGTCGAGATCTTCAAGATTCCCGCGTATCTGCTGCCGGGTCCGAAAGCCGTCTTCGCCCGGCTGATCGCCGATGCTGGCCTTCTGTGGACGCACTCGCAAGTCACGCTCACGGAGATCGTTCTCGGTTTCGGCATCACCATTGTGACGGCGATTCCCCTTGGGCTGCTGATCGCGCTCTCGCCCCTGTCGAAGCAGCTTGTCTATCCGCCGATCATGTTGATGCAGCTCGTGCCTAAGATCGCCGTGGCGCCGCTCTTCCTGGTATGGCTTGGATTCGGCATCGAGTCGAAAGTCCTTCTCACGGTATTGCTCACCTTCTTTCCGCTGCTCATCGCAAGCATCAGCGGCTTTCAGATTCTCGACGACCGTTTGCTGTATCTCACGAAATCGATGGGCGCGACGGGCTGGCAGACCTTCCGGTTTCTGCGATTCCCCGCGGCGTTGCCGGTGATCTTTTCCGGCCTCAAGACGTCGGCCACCATCGCTGCGACGGCTGCCATCGTCGCGGAGTTCGTGGGCGCCAACAAAGGTCTGGGCTACGTCCTGCTCCGAGGCACGAGCACCATGGACATCGAGCTCGTATTCGCCGTGCTCGTGGTCCTCACGCTCATCGGAGTGGCGATCAATTACGCGGTCGAATTCTGCGAATGGGCAATGACGCCCTGGCAGCGCGCGAAGAATACGTAACCGCCGGCCGAAGCCGGCACATCAAGAGGAGGTCACATGCACGATGCCATGAAGAAGCTCATCACGTTCGCTGCCGGGATCGCGTGGATGTGGATGGCCCCATGGGCGAGCGCGGCCAATACGCCCGTCGTCTTTCAGCTCAACTGGATGGCGGGCGGACCTAACGCCGGCTTCGCTGCCGCACTGGTCGAAGGGTATTACAAGGACGCGGGCCTCGATGTCACGATCGTGCAAGGCAACGGCTCGGGCAACACGGCGCAGCTGGTCGCCAACGGCCGCGCGCAGATTGCGTATGCCGACGCAGTCGCGGTGAGCCAGCTGATCGCCAAAGGTGCGCCGATGAAGATCGTCGCGACGGTCTACCAATCGAACCCGAACGCGGTGATGTCACTCAAGAAGGCCGGCATCAAGTCGGTGGCCGACCTCAAGGGCAAGAAGGTCGGCGTGCCTTCGGGCTCGTCGCAGACCACGATGCTGCCCCTCCTTCTCAAGTCCAACAACCTGAAGGAGTCCGACATCAACATGATCGACATGCCGGTGGCATCGATGGTGCCGGCATTGCTGCAGGGACAAGTCGACGCGGTGCTCGGGTCGATCGACGCCTATCAGATCCAGGCCGAGGCGCAAGGCGCGCAACTCGACGTATACCGCTTCGCGGACCATGGCGTGCCTACCGTGAGCACGTCGATCTTCGCGAGCAACGATTACCTCAAGAGCAACGCAGACGTCGTGAAGAAGTTCGTCGCGGCGAGCCTCAAGGGATGGAGCTTCGCCCTCGACAATCCGGACAAGGCGATCAAGGACCTGAAACAGGTGTTCCCGGAGATGAACGAGAAGCTCGCCACCGCGGAGCTCGCCGCCATCACGCCGCTGTTCTGCAGTGGCGGCGCGAAGTACATCGGCAAAGCAGAGGACGCGCTGTGGTCGAAGTCGCAGGACTTGCTTGCCGAAGTGAAGCTGCTGCCTGCGGGACAGGATCCCAAGAGCTACTACACGAACGACTATTTGCCGCCGGCGTCGGCGATGCGGGCCTGCAAGTGACAATCCATGAGTGAGGACCATGCAATGGGCGAGGTCAGGCGGACGGGATACACCTATGCCGATCTGCATGTCGGCATGACCTTTCGCAGTCCGGGAAGGACGATCACCGATGCCGACCTCGTCGCCTTTGCGGGCCTTACCGGTGATTATTCCGAGCTGCACACAAGCGACGTGTACGCGAAGAGCAGCCAGTTCGGGCGGCGCGTGGCGCACGGGATGCTTGGTCTTGCCTACGCCCACGGTCTCATGTGGGCTCGAACGGGCGAGCTCCGCGAGACGGCAATCGCATTCCTCGGCATCAACGAATGGAAGTTCGCGGGACCTGTATTCGTGGGCGATACGATTTTCGTGAACTACCGGATCGCAGAGCTGCGCGACAGCACGTCGAAGCCGACCCAGGCGATCGCAGTCTTCGATGTCGAAGTCGAGACGCAAGACAAGCGCATCGTGCAGCGCGGCCGCAAGGCCTTGCTCCTGTCCAAGGTTCCGCTTGCGGCCGTGGAGTCTTCGCAATGAACATCGCCGCTGACACGGTGAAGAGCGGCGTGCCGATTCGCATCGGTCGCGTTGTCAAGGTATTCGGCGAGGATACGGACAAGCCGTTCCAGGCGCTGAAAGAGGTGAGCGTCGACATCGACGCCGGCGAGTTCCTGTCCGTCGTCGGTCCATCCGGATGCGGCAAGAGCACGCTGATGTTGATGGTTGCCGGATTGCTGTCGCGTAGCCGGGGCGACATCGCCATCGGCGGCAAGCCGGTGACGCAGCCGATCACGGACGTCGGCATAGCGTTCCAGGACCACCTGCTTCTCGAGTTCCGCTCGGCGTTCGACAACGTGATGCTGCACGCCGACATACGCAAGGTTCCGCGCAGGCAGCTGGAATCGAGAGCGAAGGAGCTCTTTGGGCAACTCCGCCTGACGCACGCGATGGACAAGTACCCGCGCCAACTGTCGGGCGGCATGCGGCAGCGCGTATCGCTCATCCGCACGCTCGTGCACGACCCATCGGTGCTTCTCATGGACGAGCCGTTCGGGGCGCTGGACGCCCTGACGCGCCTCGAAGTCCGGACCGACCTCGAAGCGCTGTGGATGCGGCGCCGGCCGACCGTGCTCTTCATCACGCACAGCGTCGAGGAGGCCGTGGGACTGTCGGATCGCATCCTGGTGATGGGCACAAGTCCCGGAGAAGTCGTCGAGGAGATTCGCGTCGAGCTGCCACGCCCACGTCCGATCGTGCTCGGGGATGTCAAGGAGTTCGGCGCCTATGTCGATCGCATTCATCGCCGGTTCGAGCGCCTCGGCGTATTGCATGGTGCCGGGTCGTGACCATGACCGTCGCTGACCACGATCCCGCAGGCCTCGAGGTCGCAGGTCCCATCGGCGAGATCGCGCTGCGCAACGGCGCGCTCAATCTCGTCGACAAGGCGATGCTACGCGCGCTCAACACGATTCTCGCCGAAGTCGAGCAAAGGAGCGACATTCGTTGCGTCATCGTTCACGGCGGCGACGCGCGTGCGTTCTGCGCCGGAAGCGACGTGCGGGAGTTCAAAGGCATTCGCTACGACGCGAGCGAACACAAGATCCTGTACGAGGACATGATCCTCCGGCGCCTGGCGCGCCTTCCGATGCCTACGATCGCCGCCATCGATGGACCGGCGCTCGGCGGTGGACTGGAGCTCGCATTGGCTTGCGATCTGCGCGTGTGCAGCAAAGGCGTCGTGCTAGGACTCACCGAGTCGCGACTCGGCGGACTTGCGGGCAGCGGGTCGGTGCGCCTGACGCGGCTCGTGGGCCCTGCGCGTGCCAAGCAGCTCCTGTTCACCGCAGACACGATCACAGCCGAGATCGCATTGGCGTGGGGACTCGTGAATCGCGTCGCGGAGGAAGGGTCTGCCTTGGACGGCGCGCGGCAGCTCGCTGCCACGATCGCTGCGCGAGGCCCGTTATCCAATCGACTCGCCAAGCGACTTGTCGACGCGGCGCAGGATGCTCCGGTCGACGCCGCGCTTTCGATGTCGACGGTCGCTCAGCAGGAGATCTTCGAGAGCGACGACCTGCACGACGGCGTTGCGGCCTTTCTCGACAAGCGCGCTCCCGAATTCAAGGGTCGTTAAATGGAAATCATCACCGCAGATGAAGCAGCGGGACTGGTCGAAGACGGCGACGCGATCCTGATCAGCGGATCGGGCGGAGGGCATGCGGTTCCGGAGGCCTTGCTTGCTGCGGTCGAGCGCCGCTTCCTCCGCGATGGGCAGCCTCGCGGATTGACCTCCGTGAGCATCGTCGGTGTGGGCGATCGCGCCGCGTTGGGAGCAAGCCACCTGGCGCACGAGGGTCTTCTGAGACGCGCGATCACGAGCGCGCTGGTCGACTCGCCGGGATTGGTGCGTCTCGCGGCGGAGGACAAGATCGAGGCTTACACGTTGCCGCAGGGCGTGCTCTCGCAACTCATGCGCGACATGGCCGCGGGGCGTCCGGGACTGCTCAGCAAGACCGGGCTGGGCACCTTCGTCGATCCGCGCCAGCAAGGCGCACGTCAAAGCCCGCGCACGCCGCCCGACTTCGTCGAGGTGATGAGCATCGCCGGCGAAGAGTGGTTGTTCTTCAAGCCGGTGCCCGTCACGGTGGCGTTCCTGCGCGGAACCACCGCGGATGAAGACGGCAACGTGACCATGGAAGAAGAGGCTGTGCTGGGCGAGATGCTCGCGATGGCGCAGGCCACGCGACGCGCAGGCGGCATCGTCATCGTGCAGGTCAAGCGCACCGCGCGGCGCGGCACGCTGCCGCCCAAGCAGGTCAAGATTCCCGGCATCCTGGTGGACTTCGTCGTCGTCGACCGCGATCAGCGGCAGACGTACGCGACCTACTACGATCCCAGCTATTCGGGCGAGCTTCGCATCCCGGACACGCATATCCAGTCGCTACCGCTGGGGGCGCGCAAGGTCATTGTTCGTCGCGCCGCGATGGAGCTATTTCCTGGTGCGGTGTGCAATCTCGGCGCGGGCGTTTCGACGGGGCTGTCGACGATCGCGGCCGAGGAGGGCTTGCTCGATGTCGCGGTCCTCACGAACGAGCAAGGCATCATCGGCGGCGCGCCCATCACCGGACGCGATTCCGGCGGCGGCCAGAACTTCGCGGCAATGATCGAGCAGCCGGCGCAGTTCGACTTCTACGACGGCGGCGGTCTCGACCTCGCCTTTCTGTCCTTTGCCGAAGTCGATGCCGAAGGCAATGTGAACGTAAGCCGCTTCGGAGACAAGATCATCGGGATCGGCGGCTTCATCAACATCAGCCAGAACGCGAAGTGCGTGATCTTCAGCGGCACGCTGACAGCGGGCGGGCTCGACATTGCGTGGGAGGGTGGACGGACCGTGATTCGCACCGAAGGGAGGCATCGCAAGTTCGTTCCCAGGCTCGAGCAGATCTGCTACAGCGCGAGCATTGGACGTGAGCGCGGCCAGGTCACTTTGTTCGTGACCGAGCGGGCCGTGTTCCGGGTTGGGTCGCGAGGGCTCGAGCTTGTCGAAGTGGCGCCCGGCCTCGATCCGCAACGCGACATCGTGTCGAAGATGGGTTTCGAGCCGGCGATATCGCCAGAGCTCAAGACGATGGACCCGAGAATCTTCAGCCCGGGCCTCATGGGATTGGCCGCGGACGTCCATGCCAAGCCGCGCCGCCATCGGTCCACGCGAATCGCGGCGTGGTTGGAAGCGCGCAGGAAGTCAGCGTAGCAAAGGCATTTCGATGTCCCACATCCCGGCCGAACGATGCCTTTCGATTATCGAGCTGCTTGCCGAGGCGCAGAGCTTGCCGCTTGGCGAGATCGCCGAGCGCCTTTCGCTCCCCAAGAGCGGCGCGCATCGACTTCTTGCGACACTGGTCGACGTGGGATGGGTACAACAGGATCAGGGAACGAGCTTCTATCGGCTCACGATGCGGCTTGCCGTTTTAGGCCAGCAGTTCTACGTCGCCACCGGAATCCCGGATATCTGTCAACCGGTTCTCGACCGATTGGCGCAGGAGAGCCGCGAGTTTGTCCGCCTTGCCGTGGTCGACGGGCACTCTCTCGTCTGGGTTGCGCACGCCCAGGGAGCCTCCGGCGGCCTCATGTACCAGCCGATGCTCACCACCAACACCGTGCCGCTCTATGCAACCGCGAGCGGGAAAGCGTGGCTTGCCACGCTGACTGCCGACGAGGCCGTCGCCAACGTCATGCACAACGGCGGATTCAAGCACGCGGACGCCTACGGGCCAAACGTGATCCGGTCGATGGACGGGATGCTGCGTGAAATCAAGGTGACGACGAAACGCGGCTTTGGAATTGCAGTGAATGAAGCGGAATTCGGAGTGAGCGCGGTCGCGGCGTCGGTAAGGGCCGGAGAGACAGGACCAGCGCTCGGGACGGTCAGCATCGCGGGACCGAGCGCACGCATGTCGGAGAAGCGCATGCAGGAGCTGGCGCGGCTCGTGCTGCGAGGCGCCGCCGAGTTGTCGGACCTTTGGCCGTTGCGATTTCGCGGGGCGACGAGCGCTACGATGGATGGAGCGACCGAGCTCGCCTAGCTAAGCGTGCGCGCCGCCAAGAGCGCGTACCATCTTCACCGTGCCTTCGCGGATCGAAGATTACGCGCTGATCGGCAACCTGCGCACCGCCGCTCTCGTCGGGCGCGACGGGTCCATCGACTGGCTGTGCGTGCCGCGCTTCGACGACGCGGCGTGCTTTTGCGCGCTGCTCGGCACACCGGAGCAAGGGCGGTGGATGATCGCGCCCGCCCAGGAACCGCGCCGCGCCACGCGTCGTTATCGCGGTGACTCGCTCGTGCTCGAGACCACCTTCACGACCTCGTCCGGCGCCGTGCGGCTCACCGACTTCATGCCAATCTGGGGTGAGCGCACGGACGTCGTTCGCATCGTCGAGGGGCTTCGCGGACGCGTGAAGATGCGCATGGAGCTCTCGCTGCGCTTCGGCTACGGCGAAGTGATTCCGTGGGTCCACCGCACGGACGATGCCCTCCTTGCCACCGGCGGGCCTTACTCGGCTGAGATTCGAAGCCCGCTCGACACCCACGGCAAGGACTATCACACCGTTGCGGACTTCGCCGTCTCACGCGGGGAGCGGTTGCCGTTCGTCGTGACGTTCTTTCCGTCGCAAGCGGCACGGCCGGTGCCCATCGACCCTTTCGCTGCCGAGGCGGCGACGCAAAGCTGGTGGGAGAAGTGGTGCGCGAAGTGTGCGTACGACGGCCGGTGGGGAGGAGCGGTCAAGCGCTCGTTGATCACCTTGAAGAGTCTCACCTACGCGCCCACGGGCGGCATGGTCGCCGCGCCCACCACGTCTCTGCCCGAGCGGGCAGGCGGGACGCGCAACTGGGACTATCGCTACTGCTGGGTGCGCGATTCCACGTTCACGCTCTATGCGCTGCTGCTGTCGGGATATCGGGAGGAGGCAGGCGCCTGGCGCGATTGGCTGCTGCGCTCGGCAGCGGGTCGGCCGCAAGACTTGCAGACGCTGTACGCCGTCGATGGCGATCGCGTGCGCAACGAGTTCCAGCTGCCCTGGCTCGCGGGTTACGCCGAGTCGAAGCCCGTTCGCGTCGGCAATGCGGCATCGGTACAGCTGC
This sequence comes from uncultured beta proteobacterium, assembly GCA_963707815.1. Classification (GTDB taxonomy): domain Bacteria; phylum Pseudomonadota; class Gammaproteobacteria; order Burkholderiales; family Casimicrobiaceae; genus VBCG01. Next base: position 19,573 of record CAVPRK010000027.1, on the reverse strand, counting down.
AGCTCGACGTATACGGCGAGTTGATCGATTCGCTGTGCCTCGCGCGCCGCGCCGGGCTGGAACGGAGCATGGACGATTGGCGATTCGAGCGAACGCTTCTCAGGTTTCTCGAGAAGGCCTGGAGCGAGCCCGATCACGGAATTTGGGAGACGCGCGGGGAGAAGCGCCACTTCACGCATTCGAAAGTCATGGCGTGGGTGGCGTTCGATCGCGCGCTCGCCGACATGAAGGCTTATGGGCTTCCGGGCCCCGTAGCGCGCTGGACGAAGCTGCGCGATCGCATTCATGCCGACGTGTGCACGCATGGATTCGACCGCAAGCGCAACACGTTCGTCCAGTATTACGGAGGCTCGGAGGTCGACGCGAGCCTTCTGCTGCTCGTGCAAGTGGGATTCCTGCCTGCCGTCGACTCCCGCATCAAGGGCACCGTTGCCGCCATCGAGCGCGACCTTCTCGTCGATGGGTTCGTAATGCGCTATCGCACCTTGCCCACGCTCGAGGACAAGCCTCCCAACGAAGGCCGTTTCCTCGCATGCTCGTTCTGGCTTGCCGATGCCTACCTCCTGTGCGGACGCAAAGCGGCCGGCGAGAAACTGTTCAAGCGTTTGCTGAAGCTGTGCAACGACGTTGGCCTTCTCGCCGAGCAATACGACCCCGCAAAGCGGACGATGCTCGGCAACTTTCCGCAAGCGTTGTCGCACATGGCGCTCATCAACACGGCGCGCAACCTGTCGCGGCCGGGCGGTCCGGCTGAGGAGCGCAGCGGTCACGCGGCCAGGCGCCGCGTGAAGCGATAGGACCTGCCTTCAACGTCGCTATTTGCGCGGCACGACGCTCCTCGTGTCCTGCTTGCCGCCCCACACCAGGTAAACGAGGCACTCGTCGGCAAGGCAGCTGTCGGTGTGCGGCAGGTCCGCCGGTGCGAACCAATAGCTGCCGGGACCGAGCGGTTGCGCGTCAGCTTCGGTCTCACCCTCGTTCCAATGCTTGAGCGAGCCTTGCATGACGACCAGATGGTAGGGAGAGCCGTGGATGTGCATCGGAATCACGCCCTTCTTCAACTTGATGAACATGGCCGAAGGACCGGTGCGCGGCTCGCCCCACAGAACGGCGATCTCGGGCGCGTTGGGCCGGGGGGAAGCGGGCACGAACTTGGCATTTTCAAAGGGCACGACGACGGGCACGCCCAAACGATCGGGATTGTCGGCGGCATGCGAGGGCGCCGACCAGCACGCCACCAGGAACAGGCACGACCGAGCGGCATTGCGCATGAACAACTCCTTGGACGTGGTGCCGGAGCGGCCGGAACGGTCGATCCGGCCGCCGGCGACAGTTTAGCGTCAGCGAAATGCGATCTCGCCGCCCGCTTCGGGGACGACGGTAAGGTGGCTGCCGGCCACGCTCCCTGCGACGAGCTTGAATACCGCTTCGTCGCCGTCACCCGTCCAGTCGAAGCCGAACGTCGTCGTCATGATGCGGTCGACGAGCGATCCGAACGGAGACTCGACCTCGTTTGCGACGACGCGCCCGACGATGCCCACGTTGTTGCGCGGCCGCGTTGCTTCCTCGCCAAACGCGGCGCTCGCAACGAATACTTCCTCGACGGCGATGTCGAAGGTCGAGATCGTGACGATCTCCGGCGCCGGCACGCCGGGAGGCACGCCCGCCGGCGCCAGGAACGCCCGCACGGCCATGATGCGACCCGCAAGCGAGTTGTTACGCGTCGCATACGGCGTGGGATATCCGAAGCGCACTCTTGCCGCTGTGCCGGGAGGCAAGCCGCCGGCAAACGCGGGCGGTAAGTAAAGGGAGAGCGACCAGTCGAAGCTGGGCACGTCGCCTTCGAGACGAAATCGCAGCTTTTGCGCGTGTACGCCGTGTCCCAGCGCTGGCCGGGCAACGAGGGCCGCGGCAGTGACGCCCAGCGTTTGCCGAAGCAGTTGCCGGCGTCCGTTGCTGACGGGCGATGTCGAGGTTGAAGCCATCTCTTGTCTCCTTTGGTGGTCGGGGCGTCGGATGACGCGACCTCACTGTGCGCAAAGGAGCGCGCAACTTCCTTGGGCAAATCCTGAAAGGTTCTGAATGAGCGCGAGGCTGCGCTCGGGGTCAGGCTTCTGCGGAGAGAGCCGCCTGAACCGTCTCCCCAATAGGCAGGGCGCTGCCGATCTCCCACCCGAGGTCGTAACGCTCGTTGCCGAGCCTTGCTCGCAAGCTGTCGCAAAGGCGCTGGTGCGCGGCGCGATCATCGGGCGGCATCGTGACCGAATGCCCCGCCAGCCGTGACGCTGCCGCCGCGAAGCGAACCGCTTCCTCAGGCTTCGATTGCGCGTCCCGGATGCCCGCGAGAAGCCGCAACTGAAGCGCCAGGTCACCGGTTCGACCCTGCGCGTGCGTGATGGCAAGGCTTTGCTGGAGTGTTGCAAGCGCCTCGGTCGGACGTCCTGCGGCGAGCGCAATCTCGGCGAGCTGGTGCAGCATGCGCGATTCGCGGTACGTGTCGCTCAACTCGCGTACGCCGACGAGCGCTTCCTCGGTCAGCATGCGGGCCCGCTCGAAATCGCCGTGCCGCAAGGCGATGCTTCCGAGATAGTGCGCACACCCGGCGAGAAGCCAGTTGTCGCCGAGTGCGCGGGCGCGTGCGCGCGCCTTTTCCAAGCGAAGCGACGCTTCCTGTTCCCGGTTCGGCACGACCGCGAGCACGACGCCGTGGTAGGCCGCTGCCAGGCCCGAGCCCCATTCATCGCCGGCGTCGCGAAAGCACTCCGCAGCCTCCTCGAGGCCGGCGAGGCACGCCGCCTTGTCTTCGGCCAGGGCCTTCGACAACGCGAAGTGGAACAGCGCGTATCCGAGGCCTTGGCGGTCACCGATCGCCCTAAACAACGCGATGCTTTCGGTTGCCAGCACGGCAGCTTCGTCGAGCGCGCCGGAATAAAAGGCGAGCCGTGCGGCACCCGACAGCACCGTCGCCCGTGCCGCGGTAGCAGGGTCGGCGCCGGGCAATGCGAGCGCGCGCTTCATCCACCCGCGGCCCTCGCTGAACTGCGCGGTGAAGTACCAGAACCACGTGAGCGTGCCCGTAAGCTTCAGGGACGCCGAGGTGTCGGGCACCTCGACCAGCACCCGGATCAGCGCAGCGCGAACGTTGTGGTACTCGGCCCTCATCCGCGCGAGCCACGGCGCGCGACCGCCGCCGCGCAGCCGCGGCTCGACACTGCTGACCAGCGCGATGAAATACTGCGCATGGACCGCGCGGACGTCATCCGATTCCTGGCTTGCTTCGAATTGCTCGGCCGCGTACTCGCGAACCGTCTCGAGCATCGTGAACCGTCCCTCGCCGTCGACGTCGTCGATGCGCTGAACGAGGTTGTGATCGATCAGTGCCGACAACGTGTCGAGCAGGTCCGCGGATGCACCGGCGGCTGCGGCGACTCTCTCTGCCGCGGAAAGCGTCCAGCCCCCGACGAATACCGCGAGGCGCCGAAACAGGTTCTGCTCGTCGGCATTCAGGAGACCGTAACTCCAGGCGATCGCGTCGCGCAGCGTCTTCTGCCGGTCCGGGACGTCCCGCGCGCCGGTCTTCAAGATCGCGAGGCGGTGGCCGAGTCGTTGCGCGAGCTCGCCCGGCGTGAGTACGCGCAGCCGCGCCACCGCGAGCTCGATCGCGAGGGGAAGCCCGTCGAGTTGCCGGCAAATCTCCGCAACGGCAGCCACTTCGCTTGCTTGCGCGCCGACAGGATGTCCCGTCGCGCGCGCGCGATCGATGAACAAGCGCACGGCTGGCGCAAGGAGGGCCTGCGCGTCGCTCGCACGTGAAGGCGGGACCGCAAGCGGTGGGACCGGCACTTCCCGTTCGGCGCCGACATGCAACCGAATCCGGCTGGTCACGAGCACCGTAAGCCGCGGACAGCCGTCGAGGAGCTCGGCGATGAATGACCCGGCCGTGATGACGTGCTCGAAATTGTCGAGCGTCAGCAGCAACGAACGATCCCGCAGGTGAGTGACGATGAGATCCTCGAGTCGCCTGCTTCCCGACTCCTGCACATCGAATGCGGCGGCGATCGCCGAAGAGACGTGCGCAGCGTCGCGCACCGGGGCCAGCATCACGACATAACTGCCATCATCGAACTCGTGCGCGAGATCGGCACTAACCCGCAGGGCGACGCGTGTCTTGCCGGAGCCGCCTGCGCCGGTAAGCGTCACCAGGCGAACGCCTTCCTGAAGCAACAGCGCGCAGGTCGACGCGATGAGCTCGTCACGGCCGATCAGCGTCGTTCCCGGCGCCGCCTCCGCTTCCGTGCGTTCCGGCACCACGGGTCGATTGACGGTTTGCGCGTCCGGGCCTGCGTCCGCCCATAGCGTGAACTGATATCCGCGACCGGAGACTGTCCGTATCGAATCGGTGCCGAGGAGCTTGCGCAGGGACATCACGTGAACCTGCAGGTTGTTCTCTTCGACGACCAGGCCCGGCCAGACCACGTCGAGCAGCTCCTGCTTGGGAACCACGCGATCGGATCGCCGGATGAGCGCGTCGAGGACGTCGAATGCGCGACCCCCGAGCTTCGCGGGGCGGCCGTCGACGAGCACGACGCGGGCGCGCGAATCGACGCGGATGCGGCCACCGCGGAACGTGACTACGGGCTCCATGAAACGCAACCTTATGCCATGTCAGCGTCAGACGGAATACGAGCCTGGTCAGGAATCCTGCGGTACTCTACGGCTTTCCGCTCCAACGCACATGACGATTCCGCACTTTCCTTTGCTCGTGCCGGATGCGGAAGCCAGCGGGCAGGTGGAGGTGCACGCACCCTACGACGGGCAACTGCTTGCGCGGGTTGACACGGGCGGGCAGGGGGCGGTCGAGCAGGCGCTGTCGAATGCGTACGCGTTGTTCCGCGATCGCGACGCGTGGCTCGCGCCATCGAAACGGATCGAGATCCTCGCGCGAACCGCAGTGCTGATGCGGGAGCAGGCGGAGGAGCTCGCGGTAGCGGCCGCTTGCGAAGGCGGCAAGCCTCTGGTCGATTCGCGGGTCGAAGTCACACGCGCGATCGACGGCGTGATCAACTGCGCCGAGCTCTTGCGCTCATCGCACGGCCACGTGATTCCCATGAATCTCAACGCGGCGTCGGCCAAGCGTATTGCGTTCACGCAGCAGGAACCGATCGGCGTTGTCGTCGCCGTCAGCGCGTTCAACCATCCTTTCAACTTGATCGTGCATCAGGCGGCGCCCGCGGTCGCCGCCGGATGTCCTGTCATCGTGAAGCCGGCGCCCGAGACGCCTTTGTCGTGCTTCCGCTTCGTGACGCTGCTGCGTGAAGCAGGGCTCCCGGACGCGTGGTGCCAGGCGCTCCTCACCGACGACAACGAAGTGGCAACGCGCCTCGTGGTCGATCCGCGCGTCGGCTTCGTGAGCTTCATCGGCAGTGCACGAGTCGGGTGGATGCTGCGCTCGAAGCTCGCGCCCGGTACCCGTTGCGCGCTCGAGCATGGCGGCGCAGCGCCGGTGGTGGTTGCGGCCGATGCCGACCTCGACGCGGCCGTTCCCAAGCTCGTGAAGGGCGCTTTCTATCACGCGGGGCAGGTGTGCGTTTCCGTGCAGCGTATCTTTGCCCATCGTTCGATTGCGCAGCTTCTTGCCCGACGAGTTGCCGATGCCGCGCAAAGGCTCCGCGTGGGCGATCCGACGTCGCCGGAGACGGAAGTGGGACCGCTCATCCGGCATCGCGAGGTGGAGCGCATCGACGGCTGGGTACGCGAAGCGGTGGAGGGGGGAGCGCAGGTGTTGTGCGGCGGAGCGGCGCTCTCGTCGTCGTGTTACGCGCCTACCGTACTCTGGGAGCCGCCCGCGGACGTGCGCATTTCCAACGAGGAAGTGTTCGGGCCGGTCGTCTGCATCTACGCCTACGACGAGCTCGACCAGGCCATCGCGCAAGCAAACCGCCTGCGCTTTGCGTTTCACGCCGCCGTATTCACGCGCGACATCGCGACTGCGATGCGCGCGTTCGAGCGCCTCGACGCGTCCGCGGTCATGTTGAACGACCACACGGCATTTCGCGTGGACTGGATGCCGTTTGCAGGGCTTCGCGAATCGGGACTGGGCGTCGGCGGAATTCCGTACACCTACCACGAGATGCAAATCGAGAAGATGCTGGTCGCCCCTTCCGGGTGACAGGGCTGCAGGGATCGCTAGCCGGGCCGCGCCCGGAAAGGCGCTACGATCGGGAGGTCGAACCTATGACCTCGCATCATGGCTGCCGAACCCGCCAACGCAACGCAAAAGTGGCCCGACAGGATCTGGATCGTGCGCCACGGCCAGAGCGCCGGCAACGTCGCGCGCGATGCCGCCGAGGCCGCCGAGGCCCATTGGATCGACATCGCCGAGCGCGACGTGGACGTGCCGTTGTCGGAGCTCGGACAGCAGCAGGCGTTGGCGCTCGGCGAGTGGTTCGCACAACAGCCGGCGGAAGCGCGCCCGACGACCTATCTGTCGTCGCCATACGTGCGGTCGTTGCAGAGCACGAAGCTCATCCTCGAAGCGGGCAAGTTTCCCGCGGACGCGCGCATCGTTCACGACGAGCGTCTTCGGGAGAAGGAGTTCGGCATCCTCGATCGCATGACCAAGTTCGGCATCCGCGCCGAGTACCCCAGGCTCGACGAGCAGCGCAACCACGTCGGCAAGTTCTATTTCCGCCCGCCGGGAGGCGAGAGCTGGTGCGACGTGATCCTTCGCCTTCGAAGCGTCATCGACACGCTCACACGCGAACACAGGCAGGGCCGGGTCCTGATCGTCGCTCACCAGGTCATCGTGAATTGCTTTCGCTATCTGTTCGAGCGCATGACGGAAGCGGAGACCCTCGAGCTCGATCGCAAGGCGGACGTCCCGAACTGCGGTGTGACGATCTACGAATTCGATCCGACCGCGAGCGAGCGAGGCAAGCTCGTGCTGCGCGTTGCGAATTTCGTGGCGCCGCTGCTCGAAGCCGGGACGCCGGTCACGACAGCGCCCGACGTGCCGGCCGCGCCGAAGTCGTGAGCCGGTCGGCGAGGGCGAGGGCGACGGCGCGGCGCATCACGCCCGCGCTCCTGCGTCGCTGGCCACTGCCGTTGCCGGATGGCGATGGCGACAAGTCGACGCGCGGCCGGCTGCTCGTTGTCGCGGGTTCGGCCGAGCTTCCGGGCGCGGCCCTGCTCGCGGGCGGTGCCGCATTGCGTGCTGGCGTCGGCAAGCTGTGCATCGCCACGGACCGCTCGACTGCGCGGGGTGTTGCGCTTGCCGTGCCGGAGGCGCGGGTCGTCGCCATCGGCAACGACGGGTGCGGGCGCGCTGCGCTGGCCGAGCAAGCGGATCGCTTCGATGCGCTGCTGATCGGCCCAGGAATCACCGAGCCCCGCGGCGCCTTGAGGGCCTGCATGCGCGACTTGTGGTCGCGCATCTCGCCGCTGGTCGTCGATGCCGGCGCGCTCGACATGATCTCGAGGCGTCCACGTGCCCGCACGTCGCCGGAAGCGCAATTCATCGTGACACCGCACCTTGGCGAGATGGCGCATCTCGTGAAACGCGACAAGGATTTCATCGAGGCGCATGCAGCGGAGATCGCCCTGGACTTTGCCGCTGCACACGGCGCGGTCGTGGCGCTCAAGGGGCCGAAGACCTTCATCGCCGATCCGAGCGGCAGCATCTGGGTGCACGACGAGAGCAACCTCGGACTCGCGATCTCGGGGTCGGGCGACGTCCTGGCCGGCATCATCGCCGCGTTGGCAGCACGCGGCGCTTCCTGCGCGCAAGCCGCCGTGTGGGGGGTGGCGCTGCACGCGCGGGCGGGCCGGCTTCTCGTATCGCGGCATGGAGAGTTGGGAGGTCTCGCACGCGAGCTGCCGGATTACATACCGACTGCGCTGCGTGAATTGGGACCGCATTGACGTATCAAACGACTGGACAAGTGCGGGATTGCCGACGCACACTCACGGTCGTGACGATGCGAAACCGACGGCTGATCGTCGCCATTGCGCTCAGCATGGGATGGGCGACGCACGCGGGTGGCCAGTCCTCCACGGTGCCGGGATTCTCGACGCTCGACTCCATGGAAGCGCGCGTGCAAGGTTGCGTCACCTGTCACGGCCGCAATGGCGAGGGCGCGAACAGCGGCTACTTTCCGCGCATCGCGGGCAAGCCTGCCGGTTATCTCTACAACCAGCTCGCAGCGTTTCGCGACGGCACGCGGCAATACCCGCCGATGAACTACCTCGTCGCCTATCTCCCGGACGCGTACCTGCGCGAGATGGCGAACTACTACGCCAAGCTCCGCCCGCCGTTCGAGGCACGAGATGCTGCGCCTGCGGACGTTGCGATGCTCGAGCGCGGCAAGGTCATCGCGACCGCCGGCGATCCTCGCGTGGGAATTCCGCCCTGCATCGCGTGCCATGGCAGCCGGCTCACGGGAATGGAGCCCGGCATCCCGGGCCTGGTAGGACTGCGTGCTCCGTACATCTCGGCGCAGCTGACGCGGTGGCGCGTCGGTAGCCGCCACGCGGCCGAGCCCGACTGCATGAAACGCATTGTGTCGCGTCTTTCGGAGGCGGACGTCGCGGCGGTTTCGGCGTGGCTCGCGCGCCAGGATCCGCCCGCCGACCCGTCGCCCGAGTCGTCGAACCTCGTTCGCATGCCGCTCGCCTGCGGCAGCCAGCAATGAGCCGCCGCACGCTTCTCGTCCTCGCGATCGCACTGGCCGCAATCGTGGTGGCGGCTGCAATCGGCCTGGAGATGCTGCAGCCGCGCCCGCTGCCGCAACGCGAGACCACGCCCGCAGCCACGGCCCCCAATCCCGCAACGCAGGTCCTGTTGAAGGGTGAATACCTCGCGCGCGCCGGCGACTGTGTGGCCTGTCACACGTTGCCCAACGGCCGCCCGTTCGCAGGCGGGCGCGCGATGCCGACGCCATTCGGCAACCTGTACGTGCCCAACATCACGCCCGACGACGAGACCGGCATCGGTCAATGGACCGCCGACGAGTTCTACCGCATGATGCATACCGGCGTGGGACGCGACGGGACGCTTCTGTATCCCGCCATGCCATTCGCGTCGTACACCAAGGTCACGCGCGAAGACTGCGATGCGATCTACGCGTACCTCATGTCGGTGCAGCCGGTGAAGCAGAGAAACCGGCCGCACGAGTTGCGCTTTCCTTACAACAAACGCGATCTTCTGATCGGCTGGCGCGCGCTCTACTTCAAGGAAGGCGAATACGCGCCGGACCCGAAGCAGTCGGCGCAGTGGAACCGCGGCGCGTACCTCGTGCAGGGGCTCGGCCATTGCTCGATGTGCCATACCGCGGTCAACGCCCTCGGCGGATCGAGTGAATCGCAAGCATTCGAAGGCGGGATGATTCCAAACCAGAACTGGTACGCCCCGTCGCTCACCTCGAATCGCGAGGCCGGTCTCGGCGAGTGGTCGATCAAGGACATCATGGACCTGCTGCAAGTCGGCGTGTCGAGTCGCGCCACCGTCTATGGACCCATGGCCGAGGTCGTCTACAACAGCCTGCAGTACATGACGGACGAGGACACCGAGGCGATGGCCGTTTATCTCAAGGCGCTGCCGCAACGCGATTCCGAGCCACCGCCCACCAGCCAGGCGCGGCTGGTGAGCCCCGAAGTGATGGAAACCGGCCGTACCGTTTACGCGACGCAATGCGCGATGTGCCACGGAGGCGAAGGCAAAGGGCAGCCTCCGCACTTCCCGCCGCTCGCAGGCAATCAATCGATCACGATGACGTCGCCGGTGAACTCGATTCGCATGGTGCTGAACGGCGGCTATCCGCCCGGCACGAAGAAGAACCCGCGACCGTACGGCATGCCGCCTTTCGCGCACGTCCTCAACGACGCGCAGGCCGCGGCGGTGGTGACGTACATCCGCGTCGCGTGGGACAACAGCGGCACGCCGGTGACGGCGGCGCAGGTCACACCGCTGCGTTCCCTGCTGCCTGAATGAAGGGAAGGCGATGAACGAAGACGTTTCGAGCGAGCAGGGGAAGGTCGACGACATCGTCCGCCGTGGGCCCGCCGGCACGTTCGCGGTCGCGGGTGTCGCAACTGCGATCGTCGTCGCGATCTACTTCGCGTTCTACATCTTCGTCTACCTGCCGCGTGGAGCCGTTCAGTGACCACGGCGGCGACTTCCGACGGCCACGACGTCGCGGCGGCGTCGGAGCGTCGCTGGGCGATCATCGTCATGGTCATCATCGCGCTGCTGGTCGCGATGATGATCTTCACGGGCCTCAAGTGGGCGGCGATGCCTCCGTCGAGGGTGGAGACCATCGACCCGCGCACGCTCCACATCGATGGCGAGTTCGTCGAGAGCAATCTCGGCACCACCGTTGCCGCGGACGGCCGCGTTGTCACGCGCATCGTGGCGCAGCAATACTCGTTCGAGCCGCAGTGCATCGTCGTGCCGGCGGAAATGCCCGTCACGTTTCGCGCCACCAGCACGGACGTCGTGCACGGCTTCGTGGTCGGCACGACCAACGCCAATACGATGCTCGTGCCGGGCTTCGTCGCGACGTTCACGACCACGTTCAAGCGCACGGGCGAGCACCTCATGCCGTGCCACGAGTATTGCGGCACGGGGCACGAGGCAATGTGGGCCAAGGTGCAGGTGATTCCGGCCCGCGACTTCCTCGCGCGCGCGGGGCGCGGCGAAAGGCTCAGCTGTGTTTCTCGCTAGGCGCCTCGTCCTCGCCCATTTCTGGGTAGCGTTCGCGGGCTTCCTGCTTGCGATCCTGCTCGGCGAGTGGCAGATGTACGTGCGAAGCCCGCTGCACGGGTGGGTGAACAATCCGGAGCATTACTACCGGTCGGTCACCGCGCACGGCACGGTAATGGCGTACGTGCTGCCGACGCTCGTCGCCATGGGATTCGGCTATTCGATCTGCGAGCTTGCGCTCAAGCGTCCGCTGATCGGGCTTCGCTGGGCATGGGCAGGCTTCGGGCTCGTCGTTGCTGGTACCGTCATCGCCGCCGCCACGGTGGCGGTCGGGCGCGCGTCGGTGCTCTACACCTTCTACCCGCCGATGATCGCGAGCGCCTGGTATTACATCGGCGTCGTGCTGGTCGTCGTCGGCTCGTGGATCTGGGTCGCGCTCATGTCGATCAACCTGCGCGCGTGGCGCAAGGCGAATCCCGGAGCGACCGTTCCGCTCGCCATGTTCGGCAACGTGACGGGCGCGTACCTGTGGGCGTGGACGTCGGTCGGCGCCGCGGTCGAAGTGCTGGTCCTCATTCTCCCCGCGGCGCTTGGGCTGCGCGACGTGATCGATGCCGGCCTCGCGCGCGTGCTGTTCTCGTGGACGCTGCACGCGATCGTCTACTTCTGGCTGATGCCGGCGTACATCGCGTTCTACTCGATCGTGCCGCGCGCGATCGGCGGCCGCCTGTACAGCGATACGATGGGTCGCGTGGCGTTCGTGCTCTTCCTCGTGTTCTCGATGCCCATCGGGTTGCATCACACATTTGCCGATCCGCAGGTGGGGGCCGGCTTCAAGTTCGTGCATGCGGCGATGACGGCGATGGTATCGGTGCCGACGCTGCTCACGGTATTCACTATCGTTGCCTCGGTCGAGATCGCCGGGCGCCTGCGTGGCGGCAAGGGTGCTTTCGGCTGGGTGAAGGCGCTCCCGTGGGACAACCCCATGATGCTCGCGGTCACGTTCGCGTTCGTGATGCTCGGCTTCGGCGGCGCGGGCGGTCTCATCAACATGAGCTACCAGCTCAACGAAACCATTCACAACACGCAGTGGGTGACGGGGCATTTCCACCTGATCTTCGGCGGCGCCATCGTCATCATGTATTTCATGATCGCTTACGAGCTCTGGCCGCAACTCACCGGTTGCGCGACTCTGCCGAAGGGACTCGTGAAAGCCCAGCTGTGGCTGTGGTTCGTCGGCATGATGGTGCTGTCGATGCCGTGGCACCTCGTCGGCTTGCTCGGCATGCCGCGCCGGATGGCGTACTACGACTACACGCATCCCGCATTGCAGCCGCAGGCATGGACCGTGACGGCGTCGGCGATCGGCGGCCTGATCCTCGTCGTGTCGGCGGTGCTGTTCGTCTACGTGCTCGCGACCGCGCGTCGCACCAGCGACAGTCCGGCGCCGTTCACGTTCAGCGCGCCTGCCCATGCAGGCGAGCGCACGCCCGCGCTGCTCAACACGTTCGGCCTCTGGGTGGGGATGATGATCGCTCTCACGATCGTCAACTACGGATTCCCCATCGTGCAGCTCGCTTCGCTTCCGGGCACTGCGGTGCCGGCGATCAGCGTCGGGGGGCCGTGATGGAACGGGACCGCCCGTACGCGTGGAGCAACGCGGGATTCCGCTGGAGCGTCATTGCCCTCGTGGTCTTGACCGTGGGCAGCTTCCTCGTCGGATTCGTCGTGCTGCCCGCAGTGCACAAGGACTTCACCGTCGCGGGATTGTGGGAAAGCATCTGCCGCGCGGCCGGTGTGCCGGCGCGCTGGGATGCCGGTGCGACGGCGAAAGGCAAAGGCTCCACCGACGTCGTCGTAGTGCCTGCGCTCGCGCGCACGGGCGGCGGCGACGCGATCGGACGGGGCGCGACCATCGCCGTCCAGCAGTGCAGCATGTGCCACGGCGCACAAGGGGCGAGCGAGGCCGATGCCCCGAACCTGGCCGGACAATATCCGGAAGTCGTGCACAAACAGATGCAGGACTACAAGCGCGGCGACCGCGGCGGCACGTTCATGCAGACCATCGCGCGCAACCTCTCCGACCGCGACATCGCCGACCTCGCGAGCTATTACGACTCGCTGCCGAAGGCGAGGACCACACCCGCGCGGTATAGCGAGACGAATGCGCCTGCGTTGGTGCGGGTCGGGGACCCGCTGCGCAATATCGCGCCGTGCATCGCCTGTCACGGCGGCACCGATCACAAGCTCGGCGCACCGTGGCTCGAAGGGATGCCCAAGACGTACCTCCTCGCGCAGCTCCGCGATTTCAAGACCGGCGCCCGGCGCAACGACAGCCACGCGCAGATGCGCAACATGACGCGGGCGATGACCGACAGCGAGATCGTCGAAGTCGCCGAGTTCTATGCGCGGCGCGAGAAAAGCGACTAGCTTCAGGTGCGATTGGACATCGCTATGATCCGCGACGCGACACGCTAGAAACGTGACCGCGGCATTCGATCGCATCGATGCCCTGCCGCGACGCTGGGGACGTGATACGCCCGATGCGGTTGCGATTCGTGATGGTGTGCGCACGATCACGTGGCGGGCGCTAGTTGAAGCGATCGACGCCTGCGCGCGCTGTCTCGCGGAGGCAGGCGTAACGGCCGGCGACCGTGTCGTCATCGTCGCCGAGAACTCGCTCGCGCAGATCGCGTCGCTGTTCGCGGCGAGTACGCTCGGGGCTTGCGCCGTGCCGGTGAATCCGCGGTTGTCGCGTCGCGAGCTCGATGCGATTCGCGAGCATGCCCAGCCGCGCGTCACCGTGTACGCGGTCGGCGTGGCCGCCGAAATCGACGCGCATGCGCAACGTCACGAGGCGAAGGCGGCGTGCGTTCACGGGATCGGTCGCATCGCCATCTGCGCGTCGTCGCTCCAAGGTGAGTCGCTTGCCGGAGTCGCGGCGATTGTCTACACGACGGGTACTTCGGGGCGGCCGAAAGGCGTGATGCTGACGCATGCGAACCTCCTGTTCGTGGCCGGTATATCGGCGAGCCTGCGCGAGCTCGGTCCCGCCGATCGCGTCTACGGTGCGCTTCCGATCTACCACGTGTACGGGCTCGCCTCGATGCTGCTCGGCGCTTCTTGCGCGGGCGCGTGCCTGCAGGTGGTGGCGCGGTTCGATGCGCGGCGTGCGCTTGACGCGATTGCGAACGATGGCTTGACGATCGTGCAGGGCGTGCCGGCGATGTACACGCGCATGCTCGAGCAATTGGAGGGTGACGCGCGTGCGCCTGCACCGCGCTTGCGCTACTTGTACGCCGGCGGGTCGCCGCTCGATCCGGCGCTCAAGCGCGAGGTCGAGGCACGGTTCGGCCTCGCCCTTCACAATGGCTACGGGCTCACCGAGACTTCACCCACTGTTTCGCAGACGCGTCTCGACGCGCCGCGGTCGGATACGTCGGTCGGTCCGCCGATCCCCGGCATCGAAGTGCGCATCGTCGACGCGATGCAACGCGACGTCGACGCCGGTGCGGTCGGCGAATTATGCGTTCGCGGTCCCAACGTGATGCGCGGGTACTATCGCGACCCGCAAGCGACCGCCGAAGCGATCACACCCGAGGGGTGGCTGCGCACCGGCGACCTCGCGCGCCAGGAGGCCGACGGCGCGCTGTTCATCGTGGGCCGCAGCAAGGACCTCATCATCCGCTCCGGCCTCAACGTGTATCCGGGCGAAGTCGAGTCCGTGTTGAACGCACATCCCGCCGTCGCCCAATCCGTCGTGGTCGGACGAACGGTTGCCGGAGGCAACGAAGAGGTCGTCGCGTTCGTGGAGCTTGCGGCGGGCCGCGTCGCAACCGGGGCGGAGCTTGCCGCACACGCGGCGTCAGGGCTCGCGCCTTACAAGCGCCCGAGCGAGATCCGCATCATGACCGCGCTGCCGGCTTCGCCCACCGGCAAGGTCCTGCGGGGTCAACTGAAGGCGCTGGCCGCAGCGTAACTACTTCTGCGTCGCCATGAGGCGCGTCATGGTCGCTTTCTCCGCGGCGAACGTCGTGCGCGCGAACTTCGCGTAGTCCTCGGGCGACATGTAGAGAAGATCCTGGTCGAATTTCTCCATCGCCTGCCGGTGCCCGGCGTCTTCCATGCCCTTCCTGAACGCGTCGTGCAGGACCTTCGCCGTTTTCGGATCCATGTTCTTCGGTCCAGCGATCCCGTACGGCGAGGTCGACACGATGTCGTAGCCGAGCTCCTTCAGGGTGGGCACATCCGGCCACCGCTTCGTGCGCTTCTCGCCCCACGTGACCAGCAGGCGCATCTTGCCGGCTTCGACGTGCGAGCCCCAGCCGGTCGAGTCCGCGGACGCCTGGATGTGGCCGCCCAGGAGCGCGGTCATGTTGTCCGCGTTGCCCTTGTACGGCACCTGCACCCATTGGATGCCGTCGCGCTGCGCGATGTCTTCCATCGTCACGTGAAGCGACGTGTTCGCGCCGGGCGTGCCGTACGACAGCTTGCCGGGATTGGCCTTCGCGTAGGCGACGAGGTCCTGCCACGTCTTCCACGGCGCGTCCGAACGAACGACCACGCCGAACGTGTAGCCCGAGATCCCGATGATGTACGTGAGATCGGCGAGCGGGTCGTAACCGACCTGCGCCATGTGCGGGTAGCGAAACACCGTGATCGGAATCTGCGTGATGGTGTAGCCGTCGGGCTTGGCATTGATCATCGCGCTCGCGCCCATGGTGCCGGCGGCACCGGGTTTGTTCTCGATCACGATCGGCTGCCCGAGATACTTCTCGGTCGACGTCGCGAGCGCTCGCATTGCAAGATCGGTCGAGCCGCCCGCGGGCCAGGGCACGATCAGTGTGACCGGCCTCGACGGAAAGTCCTGCGCGAACACGCTCGCGGCACAAAGCGTCGCCGCGACCGCCAGCCATTTGACCAGGCGTTGCATGCGTCCTCCTTCGTTTCGAGCCGGTACTCTGCCGCCTCGTCGGTGGCGAGAGTATACGGCCCTGACATCGTAGCGGCAGCACCGTCGGTGTTCCGCTACCATGGAGCGATGCCCGAGGCACGCGTCGAGGTCCGTCCCATCGTCGCGCTGTCGTTCGGTGCCTGCGGATCGGCGGCCGCGTTGCGCGTCTGCGATCCCATGCTCCCGCACTTCGCCGCCGAGTACGGTGTAGGCCTCGGAGCGGCGGGGCAAACGGTGACCGCGTTCGCCATCGCCTACGGCCTTTTGCAGCTCGCGTACGGCCCGGTCGGCGATCGGTACGGCAAGTTTCGCGTCGTCACGCTGGCGACCGCCGGCTGCGCCATCTCGTCGCTCCTCTGTGCGTTCGCCCCGACGTTCGGTGCGCTCGTCTTCGCGCGGATGCTGGCCGGTGCCACCGCGGGGGCGCTCATTCCGTTGTCGCTGGCCTGGATCGGCGACACGGTGGCGTACGAGCGGCGGCAAGCCGTTCTCGCGCGGTTCCTGATCGGGCAGATGTTCGGCATAGCGTTGGGGCAGGTGCTGGGTGGCCTCGGCGCCGATTACTTCGGCGAGCACCCGGTGTTCCTCGTGCTCGCGGCGTGGTTCGCCGCCGTTGCGGCGCTCATGTGGCGGTTTGCGCCCCAGCGCGAAGCGCCCTCGCAGCGAGGTCCCGGCAACTTCCTGCAGAGCTTCGCCGCCGTGTTCGGCGTCGCATGGGCGCGTGTCGTGCTGCTCACCGTGTTCGTGGAAGGCATCCTGCTGTTCGGCGCGCTGGCATTCGTCCCAACTCACCTGCATCGCGTGTACGGCATGCCGCTCACGCTCGCGGGCGCAATCGTAATGCTCTACGGCGTCGGCGGCCTCGTGTACGCGACGTTGTCGCCGGTGCTCGTGCGGCGGTGGGGCGAGGCCGGTCTCGCGGGCGGCGGCGCCGTGCTGCTCGCCATTTGCCTCACGTCGATCGCGGTGACGCGCGCGCCGTTACTCGCGGCGCTCGCGTCGTTCGTCGCGGGCCTCGGCTTCTACATGCTGCACAACACGCTGCAGGTCAACGCGACGCAGATGGCGCCCGCGCATCGCGGCAGCAGCCTCGCGCTGTTCGCCGCGATCCTCTTCATCGGACAGGCTGCGGGAGTGACGCTCGCAGGCGCGCTCGCCGAGCGGTACGGGACCGCGCCGGTGCTCATCGGCGCGGGTGTCCTGCTTCTGCTCCTTGGATTGGCGTTCGCCGCCGCGCGCCGGGCGCAGCTGCGAGCGTGACCGTCGTCAGTACGTTCCGTCGAGCACCGCGCCCTGGCTACGCAGCGACGAGCGCAGCACGCTCGTCCTGACGCTGCGAACGTCGCCCTGCCAGCCCTCGTCGAGCGCGCACATGCCGGCTGCCGTGCCTGCCGCCTGGCCCATCGCCATGCACGTGCCCATCACGCGCGCGGAGCTGTGCGCTTCGCGCGTCGCGGACAGGCAGCGGCCCGCGACCAGGATATTGCGCACGTTCTTCGGTACCAGGCAGCCGTACGGGATGTCATAAGACCCGCCGTCCTTGATCGACGAGCGGATGTGGTCGGTCCCGCTGCCATGAACGTCGAGTTCGTGCGCGCCCTTGCCGATGCCGTCCTCGCGCTTGACGCGCGTTCATGATGTCGTCGCGGTTGAGCACGTATTCGCCGATGACGCGCCGTGTCTCGCGGATGCCGATGCGCGGCGCGATCCCCGAGTACACCGCGTTCTCGAAACCCGGCACGTACTTGCGCATGAAGTTGACGCCGACCTCGACCTGGTCGAGAAGATCGGGCAGCGCGTTGGAGAGCTTTCCGGTCTGCGTCGCATCCAGATTGCCGATGCGCGTGGAGTTGATCGAGACCTCGCGCCGCTGGAGCGAGATCGGCGTGACGGCGATCATCGACGACTTGTACATCTCGCCGTTGCGGATCGCTTCCTGCATCAGGGGGCCGTCGGCAACGAGGAACACCTTCGCGAGGCCCTGGCGCGCGAGCCCCTCGGCCGCCTGCTGCTTGGTGAGGCCGCGGTCCTTGTACTCGGCAAGGCCGAAATGCTCGGGATGCTCCCGCACGAACTGAAGGAGGCGCGGGGCGTCGACCCCTTGCATGCGGTAGACCATTGTCACCGGCTGCAAATTGCCGCTCGCCGCATCGCCGATCTCCCACGGCGCTCCCGCGGCCGTCGCGATGTCGGCGTCGCCGGTGCAATCGATGATGACCTTGCCGCGCAGCAGCGTGCGCTTGGACTTGTTGAGCACGACGACGCCGCGCACCGCTCCGTCTTCGACCACGACGTCCTCGGCGAACGTGTAGAGGAGGAGATCGACGCCGGCGCGGCGCACGAGATCGACGACGGCGAGCTTCATCACTTCGGGATCGATGGCGACGACCCACAGGCAGCGGTGATCGTCGATGGGGCCGATGTAGCCGCCGCGCTTGTCGCACTCGGCGAAGAGCTCGCGAATGATGCCGCCCACCACCCATTCGCCGCGCGACGACAGGCATCCGTCGATGGGGATGCCCGACAGCATTTCGCCGCCGATCATCGGACCCGCGTCGACGAGTACGGTCTTTGCGCCGATGCGCGATGCGGCGATGGCCGCTGCCACGCCGGCGCTGCCGCCGCCGAGCACGACGACGTCGTAATCCTGCTGATGGATGACCTGGCTCATTGCGCGAAAGACCTTTCAGGGAGAAGCGTGAGACGGGCCAAGCGCGAGGCCCGTGCGAGGATCGAACAGGAACACGCGCGCCGGGTCCACGCGCAGGCGGACGTGCGCGCCGGGCTCGAGGCGAAGGTTCGGATCGGCGCGACAGCAGAGCTCGAGGCCGTCGCCTGCGCGCACGTACACGACGAGATCGGGGCCTGCGAGCTCGGTCAGCTCGACGACGGCGGGGATGCCGCCGCTCTCGTCGAGTGCGATGGCCTCCGCGCGCACGGCGAGAACCGCCTCGCGTCCCGCGAAACGGCGATGCGCCTCGTCGAGCGCAATCGTGAGGCCGTGGCCGCTGAAGCGGACGGTGTCCTCGCCCTGCGAAAGCTGCCCGTCGACGCGATTGATCTCGCGCTCGCCGACGAAGTTCGCGACGAAGAGATTGTGCGGGCGGTTGTAGATCTCCTCCGGCGTGCCGTACTGCTGCAGGCGGCCGCGGTCGAACACCGCGATGCGCGTGGACATCGTCATCGCCTCGGACTGGTCGTGCGTCACGTATACGATCGTCGCGCCGAGCGCCGCGTGCAGCGCCTTGATGTCCTTGCGCATGCGGATTCGCAGGCGCGCGTCGAGGTTCGACAGCGGCTCGTCGAGCAGGAAAACCTTGGGGTCGCGCACCATCGCGCGGCCGAGCGCGATGCGCTGCTGCTGGCCGCCGGACAGCTCCCGCGGGTACCGCGCCAGGAGCTCCCCCACGCCCAGCTTGCGCGCGACGTCCTCGACCTTGCCGGCGATCGCCTTCTCGCCGAGCGAGCGGCCGCGCGCGCGCAAGCGGAAACGCGACGTTCTCGAACACCGTCATGTGCGGGTAGAGCGCGTAGTTCTGGAACACCATCGCGATGTCGCGGCGGTCGGGCGGCAGGTCGTTCACCCGCCGCTCGCCGATGAACACGCTGCCGGTGTCGATGGGCAGCAGTCCCGCCAGCAAGTTGAGCGTCGTGCTCTTGCCGGAGCCCGACGGCCCGAGCAGCGAGACGAACTCGCCTTCCCCGACGGCGAGGTCGAGCCCGGTCGAGCGCCTCCACGCTGCCGAATCGCTTTCCGACGCCCTCGAAGCGCACCGAACTCATCCCTTCACTCCGCCGCCCGTCATGCCGCTCAGGAAGTACTTCTGGAAGATCACGAACACGGCAATGACGGGAACGATCGAGACCATGGCTGCCGCGGTGAGCGGTCCCCACTCGCGGCCGAAGAAGCCGAGATAGTT
>CAVPRK010000026.1:0-74331 GCA_963707815.1 uncultured beta proteobacterium | reverse complement strand
TCATATAGAGCGCAGTGCCAGGCACGCTTTCAGCAAGCCGCAAGATACGGCGAAAGCTTAAGTCCTCTGACAGCTGGTTGTGGATTTCGGCAAGATGCTCAAAACTGACGCGGTTCTCGCGGACGAGCTTGTCGTACATGTGCATGACGATGTCGTTGTCTTCCGCATGGATGACGCCCATGCCGCCGGCTTTCGCGAGCACTTGGAATATCTCCCAGATATCACCGAAGTCGAGCATGCGGCCGCGACCGATGGGAGGATATCGGTGGTGAACAGCTTGAGCGTCGGATAACCGGCGTGGATGGCCTCCGTGAATTGGTCAGAGAATTCGGGCGAGCCTCGATGAGAAGCATGGATGTGGTAGGCCCAATCACACTGCTTTTGCCGACAAAGTCCTGATCGCGTGGCTCGATGGCCTGCGCTTGTCGAGCCGACGTCTCGCCAATAGGCGAAGTCGATGAATGTCGTTGTGCCGCCGAAGAGCGCGGCACGCCCAACCTGCTCGGGTCCGGCCGTGACGAGCGGCGTGCCGTCAGGCTTGATCCACACGTGATGCAGGTGCACGTGCGGGTCTATGCCGCCCGGCATGACGATATGCCCCCTTGCATCGATTTCGCGCGTGGCCGATTTGGCTGATAGCGCGCCAGCGGCGGCGATCGCGGCGATAGTCTCGCCGGCAACCGCAACATCGCAGCGCACAACGCCTTGAGGCGTGACGACGTCGCCACCTCGAATGATAAGATCAAACATTACAACTCCTGCGCGGGAAGGCCGGCATTGTTTAGCACAGGCTTTGATCGACGCAGTCCTCGTACGTGTGCATGCGGGAAATGAACCCCCCAGACTTCAGGCTAACGGCAAGTCGTGCGAAGCCCTGCCGCGATACTTCAGGAGAGTCGGCCCACAGGCCCGCATCCCGATAACGCTGAAGCGAACGCACCAGAATGTCACGCGGGACATCAGGGTAGAATTGCGCGACCGCATCCGCCAGTTCCTCCGCGCTGTGCTCGGCAAGCCACGCTAACATCCGACGTGTGGCGCGAATCATGGCGGAAAACGCGGCCCGGTTGCGGCGAATACTGTCGCGCGAGGCAAGGAATGTCGTGTAGACGGTAGGTCCTCGCGCGCTGGCCGCGTAGAGGATGTCTCCCACGCCCATCTGCGACGCCAACGACACGTACGGCTCGAACATTTGCACCACGTCAAGGCCGCCCACGCGCAATGCCTTGAGATTGTCCGCCATCGTCCTTTCGGTCACGCGATTGACTTGTATTGGATCGATGCCTTGCTCGCGCAGGTCGTGCTGGAGACAAAGCCAAGGCGTCGGCACCTCCGATACCGTCGCGACCCTCAGCCGTGGTAGATCGGCCAGGCGAAAGCCAGCAGCCTTGCCGACCAGAAAGAACGGATCGCGCGCGGCGACCTCGCAAAAGCAGACGAGCGGCGCATGAGGGTCGAGGTCGCGCGCCTTCAGCACCCGCATCGGCCCACCCCACGACGCGTCTATCGACCCGTCAAGCAGACCCGAAGCGGCAGCGGCCGGTGCTGGAGAGTTGAGCAATTCCACCTCGACGCCCTCGCTTGTGTAGAATCCGAGCGCGTGCGTGGCATAGAATGGCGCGTAGAATACTGCGCGAAAATTCTCTGAAAGCTTAATGCGCATGGACGATGACACTCCGGAGGTGGCTGTGATGAATCGCTTTGACGGCGAAATGGGATCGGTGCGAGGCATGAGGAGCCTGTCAAGCCTCTTACTCCTTGCCGCGACGCTTGTCTTTGCTCAGGCGGATATTGCGCGCGGTCAAAACGACTACCCGAACCGCCCCATTCAGCTCGTCGTCACCGTGCCGCCCGGGGGCGCAGCCGATTTCGTCGGCCGGCTGATCGGGGCCAAGCTTGCCGACGCACTCGGACAACCGGTCGTCATCAGCAACCGTGGCGGCGCCGGCGGCACTACAGCCGCAGCGGCCGTCGCCAAATCGGATCCCGATGGCTACACGCTGCTGTTGAATACAATCGCGACCCACGGTATCGGCCCGCACATCTACGCCAACCTGCCCTACGACCCGGTGAAGGATTTTTCTCCCGTCGTCCTGATTGCCAAGCTACCCTTGATCTTGGCGGTCAACGCAGAGCTACCCACCCGCTCGGTCAAGGACGTGATTGCGCTCGCGAAGGCGCGGCCGGGTGAACTTTCCTTTTGCTCGGCCGGCAGCGGCGGCGCGCCGCATCTTGCCGGCGAACTGTTCAAAAGTCTCACTGGAACCGAGCTGTTGCATGTTCCCTACCGGGGCAGCGGCCCTGCGGTGGTCGATCTCATCGCCGGACGGATCACGATGATGTTCGATGCCACACCCTCGCTCCTACCTTTTATCAAGACCGGCAAACTGCGGGCGCTGGCGGCGGCAAGCCCGCACCGTCATCGGCTCCTGCCCGATATCCCGTCCTTCGCGGAACTCGGCTACCCCAGAATGGACATAGCGCTGTGGTATGGCGTAGCCGCCCCGAGTGGAACGCCGCAAGCGATCGTGCAGCGGCTTAATGCCGAGTTGGTCAAAATCCTGGACATGACCGACATTCGCAACCGTCTGACCGACCAGGGAGCAGACGTTCAAGGCGGCATGCCCGAAGATTTCGACGCTTTCATGCGCAATGAGTCCGCTCGTTGGGGAACGGTGGTGAAGCAAGCCGGGATCAAACCCGAGTGAGAGTTCACGCAGCAGTCGTCGAGACCATTAATCCCCTACTCCGCCGATAGCTTGTTGTCGGCGAGGATCTTGCTCCATCTCGCCTGCTCGGCCTTGACGTAGCTGGCGAACGCGTCAGCGGACCCGACGATCGGCTCGAAGAAGTTCGGGGTGAGGAATTTCTCCTGGAAGGTCGGATCGGAGAGGATGCGCTGCACGTCGGCGTTCATATTGCGCACGATGCTCGCAGGTGTTCCCACGGGCGCAAATAGCCCGAACCAAGACACCGCCTGATAGCCCGGTAAGCCACTTTCCGCGATGGTCGGCAGTTCGGGAAACTGCGGCACTCGCTTTCCTCCTCCGACCCCAAGCGCCTTGAGCTGGCCTGCCTTCCATGGCTGGTTCATTAAGGTGACGGAGATAAACAGCACCTGGGTGTGACCGCCGATCACGTCGGTGAGAGCGGGCGCGCCGCCGCGGTAGTGCACCGGCGTGAGTTCTCACGCCGGCCATGCTCTCGAAGCTGATGGTGTTGAGGTGGCTCGACGAGCCGATGCCGAGCGTGCCGTAGTTTAATTCACCGGGCTTCGATTTGGCGAGCGCAATGAATTCCGCGACCGTGTTCGCCGACACCGAAGGATGCACCACCAGCGCCTGTGTGATGGTTCCGAGCCCGCTAACCGGCACGAAGTCCTTCGCCTCGTAGGCGAGCTTACGGTAGAGGAACGGATTGACAGCAAGCGTCGCTTCCGACGTCGCGAGGAGCGTGTAGCCATCGGGAGCAGACTTAGCCACCGCCTCGGCGCCGATCTGCGTGTTGGCACCTCCCTTATTCTCGACGATAATCTGCTGGCCCCACATCTCGGAGAGCCTCTGGCTCACCGCGCGCGCGATGACGTCGGTCGCGCCGCCGGCGGGCAGCGGCACGACGAGCCGGACGGCCTTGGCCGGATAGCTCTGCGCCCGCGCTTGGGGCGAGACCGCTGCCGCGAACGGCAGCAGAAGCCCGCTGAACCAGACCTTGCCCTGATCTACTTTGGTTCATTGTTCGAGACGTTGCGCCAAGCACCTGAGAGCAACGAGTCCGCGCTCGATGCCCTGGCGGGCCACATCATCCTAGACGAACGTCCGAAAACGAAGCTCGGGCTGGCTCTTCGAGCGAACGCAGAGAAATGGCTTCGTCGTGATCTGTGGGCGGCAGACCTGAAAAATCTATCGCCATTCGATCAAGCCCTTCGCATTCTTGTCGACAGTGCCGTGCGTATGGGATGCGCTTAAGCCCGCAGTGGAGTTGAGGTCTCGCGTCTGCTGTGGTCGGGTAGGATCGAGGCGCGGAGCGGGCTTCGAATGATGCCGACGTTTCCTCGATCCCCCCTATCATTCCGTACGGCGAGTTTTCCCCAGTACGGCTGGAAGGCTGGCTGTCCAAGCGGTGCCTTCCTGGGTGATCAGCGGCTTAAGCCTGCTCCCGGCATTCGCCGTCCGCCATCCAGTTTGCATCCGCCCTTCGTGCACCTCGTGGTCGCGTCGATTATCCCGTACTGCGCCGGGTCGAGGACTTGATCATGCACCGCCGTGGTGGGTGACTAGCCCACCACCCCAGGGGCCCTCGCTCGGGTCCGGGTTGTTCTGTCCCGGTCCGTCATCACTTAATCGGCCCCATCCGCCCCACTCGCAGGTACATCGCGATTTCACCGCATGCCGGCTTATACGCGATGCCTTCGCTGTGCGGGAGCGCCTAGGCGACCCGCGAGCGGTTCCGGGCTTTCGCTGCTCATTCCTTCCTGGCATGCCGTCCTCTCCGACCCCGGGGCGTCCAGCATCGAAATGTTCCAGAGCTTCGATGCCGACATGGCCTTCGCCGTTTGACCACCGGCTCGGCACACCCAAAATTCCCGCAATCCGTTCCACGCGGGCTTCGCATTTCGTGGCTTCACTGGTTCGCTTCCGCTACGGCCTGCCAGGTTGCTCGCCCCCCTACACGGATCAGACTGGGACGCCCCAGCCCTCGGGGACTTTTACTTCCAGGCTTTCGACGGATCGGTCTCCCTCCCCGCCGCTGGATATAACTACAACAGCGACTGGACTCCTCTGTTGGCGGGATTCTCACCCGCTGGAATGGCAGCTAGCCTCGCTGCACGATCAAAATGCGAAGAACTCGCAATGAGCACCAGAACTGAGCGCAAACGAAGTTGGTGCATTACGTGCACGCCGCGAACGAAGAATTGTGGGGGCTCCTTCCGTCCTGACAGTGGGAAGCAGCGCGTTATTTAGAGCATCCCGCGAAAGCGCACTGCGAGCAGTCATGGCGGCGCAGCCGTTTACGATGCTTTTCCCTGAGCACTACGAAGCGTGGAAAGAAGTAGAGATTACGTTTGATCCGCGCGAAAAGAGCTGACGGGCGTGTACTACTCTAGCCGACGGATAAGAGCGCCGGCAAGCTGCACCTAGCGCTTTCCGATTGCTCTTTCTCTCATCCGTCGGAACATTTCTCCTTGCTCGATTGCGTCGTCGAGCGCGTTGTGCGTGTGAGCAGATGAGCCCTTCAGCTCTGATGGGATGCGGCTGGAGCGCGTATCATCCCAGGTGCACTCAGTCATGCCCATAAAGTAGGATTTAATGTCGATGCCACCAAAACCGAAGGGATTCTCGCCGAGATAGTGCTGAAAATAATGGTTCACAAAGGCCCAATCGAACGTTGCATTGAAACCCACGAATATCGGTTTGCCCTTCTTCGCGACAGACGCAAGCCAGTCGCGAAATGCAATCATCGCCTCCTTCGGGTCGCGGCCTGTCCTCTCGAAGTCCTTAAGCGTGCGGCCGACCACTTTCATTGCCTCGGGCACCGACTTGCGATTAATCGGCCGGAATTCTGCGGTCCAGGAGCCGTTCCAGAAGGCTCTGCTCGACCCGGCAAGACCACGCAGGCCGCGTGGCGATCGAAACCGAGCTTCTATGCGGTTTCGACCGAGGACCGCACGATCAATCCCGATCTCGAGCGCTTCATGGCCAAGCGGATGGGCGCCAAGACCATCGAGGTGAAGGCCAGCCATCTGTCGATGATCTCCCATCCGCAGGTCATCACGCGGCTGATACTCGAAGCCGCCGGACACGAAGCCTGACGCACAAGCCGGGGGCGGCCAATCAATGGCCGCCCCCGAGGCGGCGCATGCGTCGCAAATCGAACTCAGCAAGCAAGGAAGCGAAGACCATGAAGCGTTTCGGGATCCGCCACCTGGAGCGGAAGTCGCGCGTGACGGCAAAGGCGCAGTCTCGACCGAGAGCCAGGCGATGACGAACCATCCCTACACGTTCTTCAGCCGTTATGGCGAGACTCCGGGCACCAATCCTGAGGAACTGCTCGGCGCGGCGCGTCCGCACTGCATCGCGAAGCACCATCGGCGGGTGATCGGCACTCGTGCGCTATGGATCGCGGTCCTTGTAAAAACCCGCCATGATCATAAATTCCAGGGCGAGTGAGGTGCGTTGCCGTGCGTGCCCAACACTTCGGGTATTTCGTACCAAATGAGCGAAATCGCGAGCCCGGTCATCAGTCCGGCAACGACGGGATAGGGGACGAAGGGCCGTGCATGTTGCCGAAGCGCAGCAGGCCGAGACGATCCGGATGATTCCGGTGACGACCAGGCAGAGTGCGGCGAGGAAGATGACGTCCTCGACGACGGGGTGGTCCTTCCAGAGTCGCAGGATGAATGCGGAAAACAGGAACACCGACGAGGCGCGCGGCACTTCGTTCGGAGCAGTGCCCCGCTCAGCACGAACGCGGTGAGATTGCCGAAGATCGCGGCGGCCAGCGCCGCGCTGAGGCCGGCCTCGACCGCATAGGTGCCCATGGGCGCGAACGCGATGAACCCGAGCGGCAGCATCATCGCCAGCAGCACGAAGGCAGCGGAGATGCCCGTACCGATCTCGCGGGCGAACCGAGGGCATTGCGCGGCGCGGCGACGCGATGCGCGTGGTGGGCTGATTCGGACATGCGGGCGACGAAGCGGGAATCCCGGCGGCATTGTGCCAGACCTACTTGACGACCCCGCGCGCATCACGCCATCCTCTGTCGATGCTCACCATCACCGTCTCTCATTTCAAGGACGCGCCCGTCGAGCGCCGAGCGCGGCCGAATTTCGCGAGGAGGGCGGCACGATCGGCCGCTCGCCGGAATGCACGCTGCAGTTGCCCGACCCCGATCGCATCATTTCACGCACGCATGCCGTCGTGTCGCAACAGGGTGGCAGGTTCTTCCTGCGCGACCAGGGGACGACGGTGCCCGTCCTCCTCAACGGACGACCGGTAGGCAAGGCACGCGAGCATCCGCTCGCGGCCGGCGACGAGCTGCGCATCGCCGGCTACACAATGCGCGTGACCTCCGCGCGCGCCGACATCATCGCCGACGACACCACGACGATCCTGCGCGAGGGCGCGATGCTCTCGTGGACGGAGGACGGGCGCCCCGTCGCGCAGGATCGCATCGCGACGATCATCGTCCCGGAGCCGGACGGCGCCGAGTCGCCCGGACGGTTGCCGGCTGCTTCACCTGCGTCCCCGCCTGCGTCCACCGTGGCGACTGCGTCCGGCACCACCGCCACGTCACAGGATCCCTTGCTGGCGGCTGCTGCTGCGAGGCGCGGGTGTCCAGGACCTTGCCGATCCCGGGCGGTCTCACGCCCGAGCTCATGCGCGATGTCGGTGCGATCATGCGCGAGACCATGCGCGGCGTGCTCGATCTCCTCGCTGCGCGCGCGCATGCGAAGCGCGAAGTGCGCGCCGACATGACGGTGATCGTCGCCAACGACAACAATCCGCTCAAGTTCTCGCCCGACCTCGACGCGGCGCTCGCGCATCTGCTGGTGCCGCGCGGACAGGGGTTCATGTCGCCGCAGCGCAGCCGTCGGCGACGCGTACGACAGCCTGCGCGCGCACCAGCTAGGGCTTCGTCGCGGGCATGCAGGCCGGCGCTCGCGGTCGTGCTCGGCGCGCTTCGATCCCGCGCAAGCTGGAGGCACGCCTGCTCGAAGCTCGCCGGTCGCGACTCGATCCTGCCGACGAACCAGCAAGGCCAAGCTGTGGGATCTCTTCGAGCGAGCTGTACGGGCAGATCTCGCGAGGACGCGGAAACCGACTTCCATTTCGCTGTTCGGCGAGGAATTCCTGCGCGCGTACCAGGAGAAAACGCGCGTCGCCAGCCGCGGGACGGCGAGGCAACGCGGCGACCGGCCTGAGCACGCTGATGCTCGAAATCTCCGTGCTGTCCAAGCCCGGCGGGCGCGAGCGCAACGAGGATGCTTTCGGCTTCTGGGCCGGACGCCGGGGTGCTGCTTCGCGGTCGTGTGCGACGGCGCCGGCGGCCACGGCGGAGGCGACGTCGCGTCGAAGCTTGCCGTGCGCATACATCCTCACCTGCGTTCCGCGAGGCGCCCGAATGTATCGGCGCACGGCGATCGATGCGGCGCTCGACGGCCGCGCAATCATGCGATCATCGCAGCAGCAGCGCACGCGCCGGCGCTCGCCAACATGCGCGCGACCGCGACGGTCCTCGCGATCGACAGCGTCGCACAACCTCGCGCGTCTGGGGGCACGTCGGCGACTCGCGGCTTTACTGCTTCCGCGACGGCGCGATCGTCGCGCAGACCAAGGACCACAGCGTCGTGCAGAACATGGTCGATGCGGGCTATCTCACGCAGGCGGCGGTCCGCACCGTCGCAGCCGAGCGCAGCAAGCCTCTTCGCGGCGCTGGGCCAGCAAGAGAACTTCGAGCCGGCCGATCGAGGCGACGCCGTTCCCGATCCGCGCCGGCGACGTGTTCCTGCTGTGCACCGACGGCTTCTGGGAATACGTCGACGAACCGACGATGGTGGCTGCGCTCGTCGCACGAGCGCTCGGCCGCAGGATGGCTGCGGAGATGGTCGACGAGGTCGTGCGCCGCGGCGGGCGCGAGCAGGACAACTATTCGGCGCTGGCGGTCTGCTGCCGCGAGCGCGGGGCCGGAAGACCCCGACGCCACCAAAGTTGTATAAACGGCGATCCGTGTGCAATGCTCGCGCTTCGAAGGTCCGCCGCAAGATACGCTAACCATTCGGGTCCACGACGCCGCTTTCCACTCACGATATGACACAAGACTTCATGCCGTCCGCGCGCGTCGCGCTTCGCTGCTGGTGGTCGTGCTGCTCGCGGCGGGCTGCGCCACGCCCGAGCCGCCCAAGCCCGCGCCCGCTCCGCCGCCGCCGGCACCGCGTGGCGCCGCCGCCCGAGCCTCCGAAGCCGCGCCGCCGCCGGAGCCGCAGTTGAGCCCCGCCCAGGCCAAGGCCGCAGGCGCAGAAGCTCACGGTGGAGGCGATCACCCAGCTGCAGAACGGCGACGAGCCGGCGGCGCAAAAGACGCTCGAGCAGGCCCTGGCGCTCGACCCGTCGAACGACCTCGCCAAGAAAGCTCCTCGACCAGATCAAGGCCGATCCGCAGAAGGAGTTCGGCTCGACGTTCTTCCGCTACACCGTGCAGCGCGACGACTCGCTGTCGAAGATCGCGCAGCACGTACCTGGGCGACCGCTACAAGTTCTACATCCTCGCCAAGTACAACGACATCTCGAACCCGAGCAAGCTCGCCGCGGGGCAGGTGATCAAGGTTCCGGGCCGCGCACCGCCCGTCAGCGCGGCACGCCCAAGCCGTCGCGCCCGCGCCGACGCCGCGAGCCGACGGACGAAGCGGCCAAAGCCGCGTCGCCCGAAGCGGCGACGCCGCGCAGCGCCGATCGACGCAACTGATGCAGCAGGGCGCGCGACCTGCACGAAGAGCCGGCAACCTCGAGGGCGCCTACGACGGCGTATCAGCGAAGCCGCGCTGCGCGATCCCGGCAACAGCGACGCGGTCGGCGCAGCGCGACGCGACCGCGGCCGCTCGCGCGACGTTACGAGCGCGAGGCCGCGCAGGCGTATCCAGCGTCAGAATCTGGACGAGGCGATCAACAAGTGGGACCGCGTGCTGGCGCTGGAGCCCAACAACCAGAAGGCGAAGCTCGAGCGCGAGCGCGCCATCGACCTGCGCAAGAAGACTGAACGAGAAGTTCGGCGCGAAGTAATTCGTCGCAAAGTGGCGCGACTTCGCAGTCGCGAGCGGCTTCGCGGCCGGATGCCGCGCTCGGGCCGAAGCCTTGACCTACAGCGTCGATCGCTGTCGTCGCCGCTACTTGTATCTTGTCCAGCTTTTCGCGCGCCGCCTTGGCGTCCTTGAGCTTGATCGACGCCGCGGTGTTCTCCGGGTCGTACTTCACGCTCGTCTCGAAGAACGTAATCGCCTGGCGCGAGGTTGGTGCGGGACGCGCGCGTTCCCTTGTCGAGGTAGTCCTGCGATAGCGTCTTCTTGAGCGCGTTCATGCGCCCGGCCCACGGCGCATTCGCGTCGCCGCGCAGCGCGACCGCCTGCTCGTAGAGCGTCACCGCTTGCTCGCGCGCGCCCTGGTCCTCGAGCTCGCGCGCGCGATCGCGACCGCGTTGCCGATGCGCTGGCGCGCGGCGCGGTTGCCGCGGTTCGCGTCGACATAGGCGCGCAGGTCGCGCAGCCCGTTGCTCGTATCGCCTGCGCGCACCATCTCGAGCGCCTGCTCGATGTCGAAGCCGTCGTTGACCTCGCTCGGCGCCCGGGCGGCGCTCGCACTGCGCGCCGCCTCGCCTTGCGGGGTCGCCTTGGCCGCCTTGTCCGCCTGGATGCGCGTCAGGCGGCGCCGGTCGATCTCGCGCAACATCTTCGCAGCGTCGGGCTGCGACGGATCGAGCGCCAGCGCGCGCAGCATGGTGGCGCTCGCGCGATCGAGGTCTCCGGCGTTCATCGCCCCCATCCCCGCCGCCACGATGTCGCGCGTCTCCTTGTCGATCGACGCACGCACCGTCGCGAGCTCGCGTGCGTACGCCGCGTCGTCGGGGGCAAGCGACCGTCAGGACCTGGAGCTGCTGCGCCGCCGTCGCAAGGTCTCCCGAGCGTCGCGCGTCGTCGGCGAGCTTGCGATGCCGCGCGATCGCCTCCCCGACCGTGCGGCTCACCGCCGGAAGGCTGACGACGGGCGCAGCAGGCGCGACGGGCGCGCGCTCGACGGGGACCTGCGCGCATCCGGCGACCGCGGCGACAGCCGAGGCCATGAGCCAGCGCGAACTCATAAGGCTCTACCCTTCGCGCCGACGCGCTCCAGTGCTTGTTCGCCCTTGGGGCGCGGCCTCGTAGCACCGTCAGCGTCGTGCGGACCGCTGTGTGTCGGCCACGTACGCTCGTGCGGCGACGGGCCCTCCGGGCCTTGCCTCGACCTGCGGTCTCGGCCGCCTTGCTCGCTAGGGCCCGGCGGGCTCACTGGCTGCGCGAGCTCGTGCGCACGAACGTCACGAGCTTCGATTTGAACGCGTCCATGTCCTCGTTGCCGAAGATCATGCTTCGCCGGAGCATGTACGGATACGCGTAGAACGGATTGCCGCCCGCCGTGACGGTCACGCCTTGGCTCACGTTGTCCTTGATCAGCAGATCGACCACGTATTCGTTGACGTCGCCATACGGGTACGCGAAGGTGTAGCTAGGCTCGGACAACCGGTCCTTCAATGCGGCGACGGGTGTCGTCACCTCGCGCCGGACACGCTCCCGATAACGCGCCTCCGACTCGTTGGGCAATCGCTGCGTCAGGTTCGCGTGCGATCTTCGAGTGCGGCTGGATCGTCGACGAGGCCGGATGCGGTCATTTCCTTCATCTGCGCCCACGTCATCGCGTCGGACGCGCCGACGAAGTCGGTGTAGAGGAACACGGTGGCGGGAAAGCCGAATTTCTTGAGGATCGGATAAGCAATCTCGTACGACGAGCGATAGCCGTCGTCGATGGTGATCACCACGGACTTCGGCGGAAGCGGCCTCCTTGCCCTCGAGAAAGCGCGCGAGTCGCGCGAACGTGACCACGGTGTACCCGTTGCGCGCGAGCCATTCCATCTGCTGCTCGAACGCCGCGGGTGTCACGTTGAGCTTCGACGTCTTCACGCCGAAGCGGTGATAGCAAAGGATGGGCACGGTCTGGTAGCCGTTGGCGAACACGCCGATCGGGTTGCGCTGGCGCAGCGGGATGACGACGATCTGGCCGTCGCGCAGCGTCGTCGCATTGTTGAACTGCGCGATCCACCACGCCTTGCCGGCGTCGCCCAGATAGCGCTCGCGCGAGCGATGCCATCGTCTCGCCGGCTCTCACCGACACGATCACGTAGTCGTTGTCGCGGCCGAGCACGGGTCCGGGATCCGCGGCAGGCGGAGCAGGTGGCGGCGGCTCCGGCGGCGGTGGGGGCGGCGTCGCGCAGCTCGCTAGCAAGGCGAGCAGCGCCGCGCCGAGCGATCGCGCAAGGGCCACGCGATTCATCAAAGCCCCTCGGTGAGATGCTTCGACAGTGTCGACGGCGGCGCAGGCTCCTCGTAGCGCTCGCTCGAGTGCGGACGCCGTCTTGTCGAACTCCGCGTACAGCTCGCCGAACTCGTCCTTGCGAGTCTCGGCGATGCGGTAGTCGAGGCGCCCGTTGGCCAGCTCGGTCAGCGAGTTCTTGAGCACTCGGACCGGCACTGCGAGGCGCTGCGCGAGCAGATACGTGCCGCCGGCCACGGCGGCGATCGTCACCACCGTCAGGATCGCGAGCAGAACCAGCACGAGGTTCGCCACCGCGGTGAGCGGCGCCTCGTAGATCCCGAGGTGCACCGCGCCGATGGTCTTGTTCTGGAACAGCACCGGCGCCGAGAAGTCGAGCACCTGGCGCCCGTCCGCCATCTTGTGGCTCTGCACGCTGAGCTGCGGGTCCTTGGACGGCACGGGGGTCGCCTGCGGCGCCGCGTACTTCTGGTTGACCTGCGGGGCCACGGTGCTTGCGCGCACGATGCCGTCGTAGTCCACGACGTTCATGTAGCTGAAGTTCTCCTGGCGGCCGATCGCTTCCTGCAGGAAGACGTCCATCGCGGCCCAGTCCTCGGACAGCAGCGGCACGGCCATTTGCGTCGCGGTGAACTTGGCGAGCGAGCCGCCGTAATCCTTCACCTGTTCCATCATCGCGGCGTATTGCTGCTTGTAGAGGATGGTGGCGGTGATCGACATCGTGATCGCTACCACGGTCGCCATCGTCAGCGCCCAGCGGACGGCCAGCGGAATGCCGCGCGAGCGTCCCTTTTTCTCCGCTTCGTCGGCAAGCTCGCGCTGCACGCCCACAGCGCCTGTGCGAACTCCTCGCCCGTCTGGAACCGCTTGTCCGGCTGCTTCTTGAGCGCGCGCTCGACCACGCGGCGCAGCGACAGCGGCAGGTCGCTCCTGCACCTTGTCGAGCGACGGCGGATCGGTCTTGGTGATCTTGTAGGCGACGCTGATCAGCGTGTCGCCCTCGAACGGCAGGTGGCCCGGTCGAGCAGCTGATAGAGGACGACGCCGGCGGAGAAGAGGTCGGACCGCGAATCGACCTTCTCGCCGATGACCTGCTCGGGCGACATGTAGTGCGGCGTGCCGAGCACGTTGCCGATCTGCGTCTGTTGCGTCGCGTCCGTGGCCTCGGAGCCGTCGATGCGGCAGATGCCGAAGTCCGCGACCTTGATCGTGTTGCTGTCCGGGACGCGCATGATGTTGCCGGGCTTCACGTCGCGGTGGACGATGCCGCGCTTGTGCGCGTAGTCGAGCGCGCGCGCCAGCTGGATGCCGATCTCGACGATCTCCGAGGTCGTGAGCTGCCTGGCCTCCTTGATCTCCTCGGCGAGCGTGCCGCCCTTCGACGAGCTCCATCGCGATGTACGGATGGCCCTGGTCCTCGCCGACGTCGAACACCGTGACGATGTTGGGATGCGAAAGCACGCCCGCACCCTTCGCCTCGCGCAGGAAGCGGTTGCGGTATTCGCCGTCGAGGCGCAGCTGCGCCTTGAGGAGCTTGATCGCGAGCGGGCGGTTGATCTCCGGGTCGAACGCCTTGTACACGCAGGCCATCGCGCCTTCGCCGATGATCTCGCGAACCTGGTAACGTCCGAGTCGTTCCATTACGGTGTCGTTCATCGCTCAGCTTGTGCGCCGGGCCGACGGGGGGCGTGTGGAGTAAAAGGCGAGTATGCCAGAAGCATAGAGGCGAAGGCCTGCGTGGGCGCTCGTGCGAGCTTCGTGTTCTCGATCTTTTGCTCGCGCCCCGCGAACATGGTGACGCTGGCCGCAATCACCGTCAGCATGATTTCGAAGCGCATCGAGTTGGAGGCGAAAACGCAGTAACCGATGACGCACTCGACCGCGGCAAGCATGCCGATCGCGACGATCGTCGCGAGCACGCATCGTCCCCTAGCGTCGGCCGCCTCCACGGAATCCGCCGCCGCCACCGAAGCCGCCGCCACCGCCGAAACGTCCACCCCAGCCACCGCCGCCCCCGCCTCCGAAGGAGCGGTCGCCGCCCCAGCCGCCGCCACCGCCAAAGCCGCCGCCGCCGAAGCGATCGCCACCGAATCCGCCGCTGTCGCTGCCAAAGCCGCCGCCGAAGCGGTCGCTGCTACCCCATGAATTGCTGCCCCCGGTGCGCGCCTGCGACTCGCGATCGGCCCACGACGTGTCGCCGCTCGCGGCCGTCGTTCCCGTCGTCGTGTGCTGCTGCCAGCCGTTGCCGGTGTTGGAGTAGACGTTGCCGTTGACGTCGGCGTAATGGTTGTTGCCGACGCTGGCGGTCCCCCAGTTGTTCGTGTTGCCGGTCTTGGCGTTGTACGTCGACCCTTCGCCCGCGTGCGCGTAGCCGTCGGGGCCTGCGGTGGTCGCACCGGAGCGTTGGTACGTGCTGCCGCCTGCGCCCGTCGCGTTCACGCTCGATCCGGTCGAGCGCTGTCCGCTGTAGACGTTGTAGTTGCTGCCGCGTGCGACGTTCGCGGAGCCGCCGGCCGCGGTGTTGGCGGTGCGGTCGTAGCCGCGCGACGCGTTGCCGGTCCACGCGTTGTATTGACGTCCAGCGTTGTACGTGCCGGACGTTCCCGTGCGGCTGTTGTAGTACGAGCCGCTTGCGGTGGTGCCCGCAACGCCGCCGCCCGCGTACCAAGTGCGCGTGCCAGAGTAGGTGGTCGATCCCCAGTGGCCGTAGACGTTGGCGCTCGCCGATGCGCAGCACGGATAGCCGCCCCAGTAGTACGGGTGGTAATACGCGCCGCCCCAGTACGGGTACATCCACGCGGCGGTCGCGAGCCCCATGGCGAAACCGTAAGTGAATCCGACGTAGGGGTTGTAGACCGGCGCGGCAGCGACGGAGTACGTGTACGGAGGCGGGTACCAGACCGTGCCGATCCACGGCGAATACGAATATCCCGTGCCGTACACCACCGTGCCGTAAGGTGTCGAGGACCGTGCCCATGTAGCCGGGCGTGTAGCCGACGTACACATAGCCCGGTGTCGTGCCGTAGATGCGAACGTAGGTGACGTAATGGATCGGCGACGACGGTGGAATCGTGTAGATCGCCGCGGGCACTAACGTGGCGACCGTCCACGGTCCTGTCACGCCCGCCGCGGTAAACCACACGCCCGCGGTCACCGCGTAGTAGGCGTTGGGCGAGACCTGAATGATCGGCTCGGGCGAATTGGCGGCGTAAGTGAGCGTCGTGCCCGCCACCGGCACGAACTGCGGCGCGCCGTCGAAGTTCGGCGTGAACGTGGGGCCGCCCTTCAACGGAACCGTGGCGGTCTGCGGTATCGAATTCTCGATCGCCGCGGCCTGCGCCTGCGGCGTGCCGGCGACCGTAGGCAACACGGCACCGGCGAGCGACGCCGCCGGGATCCTGGCAAAGTCCGCCGGCAGCGCATTGCTCGGCGCGAACGTCCAGGGGCCCGTCATCGCCGGACCGCGGAACCAGCGACCGGCCAGGAGCACGTAATACGTGTTGCTGGTGATGTCGATCAGCACGTCGCTGGTCGTGTTGGACGCCCACAGCAACTGCGTCCCCACGATCGGAACGAAGTCGGGCTGGCCCTTGAACACGATGAGCTCGGCCGGCGCCTGCGACGTGTAAATGACCGGGACGCCGTCGGCGAGCGACGGCTTCGGGTTCGCATTGGGTCCGCCGCTCAATAGATCGACCGCGTTGTTCTTGGAGAGCTCCGCTGCGATCGCCTTGAGCTCGTTCGCGATCAGCGGACCGGGCGATGCTTGCGTCCACGGCCCGTCGAGCGAGGCCGCCGACAGCCAGCCGTCGTAGACGTGGATGTAATAG
Organism: uncultured beta proteobacterium; assembly: GCA_963707815.1. Classification (GTDB taxonomy): domain Bacteria; phylum Pseudomonadota; class Gammaproteobacteria; order Burkholderiales; family Casimicrobiaceae; genus VBCG01. The sequence goes on along the minus strand of CAVPRK010000026.1, from coordinate 58,427 downwards.
TTGTCGCCGAAGCCGCCGCGCAGGATCAGCGCGCGCGTGTTGATGACGCGCTGTACGCGAGAATGGTTGGGCACCGGCTTCATGACCGGCGCGCCGTCGATGGGTACGAGGATCGCGGGCACGTTGCTCACGATGACGCGCGGCGGACTGTTGGCGACCTCGACGGCGCCCGACGGCTTGACGCCGTTCGCCACGAGCGATGCCTGCAGCCGGTCGAGCGAGATCGAGCGCACCTGTGCCGCAAACGCAGTCGTGAGCTCGGACGAAAAACTTGCGCCCTTGTCCGGAAGCGTGGGGAAATCGATCTTCGAGATCCGCATGTCCTCGAACACGACGGTTCGCGCCACGCGATCGACCTGCGTGCGCGTCGTCGCGGTAACCGTTCCGAAGTCCTGGCCCTGCGCCTTGTCCTTCTTGTAGGCCATCGCGGCTCGGAACGAGAGCTGGTTGCCCGTCCAGTCGTTGACCTGCGGCTGGTAGACGAGCACCTGCCCGCTCGAAAGATCGACCACGCGCGGCCACGGATCGGGCGGGGGCGTTTGCGCGAGAACGGGAAGAACAGCGAGCGCGAGCGCGGCGGCGGCCGCGAGCTTCGACATCGACTTCATGACGTTCCTATCGGCGGTGATTGCGGGCACGACTGCAATTCTCCGCAAAAACGGGCCGCTTGGCTAATCGCTGGGGACGCACCCGCATGGGAATAGGGACGTACCCCACTTACTGCTTCGCCGGTGTGAACAAGAAACCGCGCGGTTTCACTCGGCCGCAGGCGAAAATGGGGTACGTCCCTGAAGGAATCGAGTTTACCGCTAGACTTCACTGCCATGAACACGCACGACGTTTTCAACCAGTCGCCGCCGCTCGCCGATTTCAATCCGTTTCTCATGGACGTCGCGCTGCAGGAAGCGGTGCAGCGCGAAGGCGCATCCGCCGCGCGCGACGCGCTCGTCGATCGCGGCCGCGAGATCGGGAGCGCGCGCATGATCGCGCTTGCCGACGCCGCGAACCGCAACACGCCGGTCTTGAAGCTCTTCGACGCGACGGGTCAGCGCCGCGACGTCGTGGAGTTCCATCCCGCCTACCACGAGCTCATGTCGTACCTCGCGCGCCACGGCGCGGCAGTCGGGCCGTGGGTCGCGCCGTCGCCCGGCGCGCATGCAGCGCGAGCGGCCTTGTACTACCTGTACGCGCAGGTCGAGGACGGCACGCTGTGCCCGACGACGATGACGTACGCGAGCGTGCCCGCGTTGCGCGAGGACCCGGCGCTTGCCGCGACGTGGCTGCCGCTCGTCACGCGTTGCGAATACGACCCGCGGTTCATTCCCGCGCAGGGCAAGCGCGGCGTGACGCTCGGCATGGGCATGACGGAAAAGCAGGGCGGCTCGGACGTGCGAGCCAACACGACCCGTGCCGAACCGGTTGCGGGGCGGATCTATCGCATCGTCGGGCACAAATGGTTCTTCTCGGCGCCGATGTGCGACGCGTTCCTGATCCTCGCGCAGGCCCCGCGCGGCTTGTCGTGCTTCCTGTTGCCTCGGTTCACGCCCGACGGCAGCGTCAACGCGATTCGCATCCAGCGCCTGAAGGACAAGCTCGGCGACCGCTCGAACGCGAGCTCCGAGGTCGAGTTCGAGAACGCGCATGCGGAGCTCGTCGGCGAGGAGGGCCGCGGGATCGCGACGATCCTCGCGATGGGAACGTATTGCCGGCTCGATTGCGTGCTCGGCACCGCGGGTCTCGTGCGCGGCGCGGTGTCGCAAGCGATGCACCACGCGCGGCACCGTCGCGCATTCGGCAAGCGGCTCGCGGATGCGCCGCTGATGCGCAACGTGCTCGCCGACCTGGCGCTCGAGTCGGAGGCCGCGGCCGCGCTCGCCATGCGCCTCGGGCGGGCCTTCGACGAAACCGATGAAACCGCCACGCTGTTTCGCCGTGTCGTCACGCCCGCCGCGAAGTTCTGGGTCTGCAGGCGCGGACCGGCGGTCGCGGCGGAAGCAATGGAAGTGCTGGGCGGCAATGGCTACGTCGAGGAAGGTCCGCTTGCGCGGCTGTACCGCCAGATGCCGCTCAACTCCATCTGGGAAGGCGCGGGGAACATCATGTGCCTCGACGTGCTGCGGGCCGTGCATCGCGATGCGCGCTGTGTCGACGCGATCGCCGACGAGCTGGCGCTCGCCAAGGGCGGCAACGCCACGCTCGATAGCTTCGCGCAAGCGACGCTGCACGCGTTGCGAACGACCCCTGACGAGGACGCGGCGCGCGCGCTGACGCAGCGTTTGGCGCTCGCCATCCAGGCATCGCTCCTCGTCCGGTTTGCGCCGGCATTCGTAGGGGATGCCTTCTGCGCATCGCGGCTCGCAGCGGCTTCGTTCACGGGCGGCGCGTTCGGCGCGACCGCTTTCGCGCATGCGGACAAGATCGTCGCCCGCGCCTGGCCCACCGACCATCCTTTGCCCACGGAAACGCCATGACCGAGCCCTTGCTCGTTGCACAAGCCGCGCCCGACGTCGCCGACAGGATCGGCCGCGATATCACAAACCTGCCGCTCCTGCAGCATCTCGCCCAAGTGATGCCCGCGGCCGACGTCGCCTTCGGCGGCGGCATGCTGCTCGTCATCATCCTGATCCACGCGACCGGCGTGCGGGTGGTCACGAACTACGTCGCGCCATCACTCGCACGCGATCCTCGCGCGGCCGCAGATCTGGCGGGCCGACGTCCTCATGGCGTCGTCGGTGTTCATGCTGCTCGCGCTGCATCTCCTGGAGACCATCGTGTGGGCCGCGTCGCTCGTGTACGGCGGCCTCGTGACGAGCTGGCGGGCCGCGGGCTTCTTCGCCGGCAACACGTACACGACCGTCGGCTACGGCAACTTCGTGCTGCCCGCGGGATGGGAAATGCTCGCGCCGATCATCGCGATGTCCGGGCTCTTCGCGTTCGGCTGGTCGGGCAGCGTGCTGGTGGACATCGTGTCGCGCTGCCAGCGCATCAAGGACGGCGCTGGCATCGCCGGACGTGCCACCCCAGTCATCAAGCGTTGCCTGCCCGGGCGACTTTCACTAGGATGGGTGCCTCGTCGAGTTTCCACCAAACGGGGAACAGCGATGGCCGATATCGATGCGACGGACGTACGCAAGGCAGGCACGTGGGTCATCGTGTGGGGAGTTCTCCTGATCGTGACCGGCATCGTCGCGATCATGCAGCCGGCGGTCGCGGCGCTCGCCTTCGAGCTGCTGCTCGGATGGCTCCTCGTCTTCGCGGGCATCGTGCGAGATCGTGTACGCGATCCAGGAGCGCGGCAAGGAGGGCTTCACGCCTGAAGATCCTGCTCGGCGATCCTCACGCTCCTGCTCGGCATCTTCCTGCTGATGCGCCCGGGGTCGGGCATCGCCTCGATCGCGCTCCTGATCGGCGCGTTCCTGCTTCGCCCACGGCGTGTCGGCCGTGATGCTCGCATTCAAGCTGAAGCCGCGTCAGGGCTGGGGCTGGGTGCTGTTCGACGGCATCCTGTCGATCGTCATCGCGCTGCTGATCGCGACCGGCTGGCCGAACAGCTCGATCGGCTTCGTCGGCATCCTGGTCGGCATCGTGCTCATGTACGGCGGCGTGTGGCGCATCGTGCTCGGCCGCGCGTTGCGCGACGGCGGAAGCCGCCGGCCGCCGCCGTGAAGACCGTACGATCAGCGCGAGCTGCCTCGCCCTGCGCGCGCAGCGCGTCGAGCGACGCGCTCATCGTGAGCGCCTGCGGGTCGATCTTCACGTGCAGCAGCGCGGGCCCGCCCGGCGGCCAGCGCGCGCTCGAACGCGGGCGCGAACTCGTCGGTGCGCAGCACCGTCTCGCCGTGCGCGCCGTACGCGCGCGCCAGCGCCGCGAAATCGGGATTGACGAGGTCGGTGCCCGACACGCGCGCCGGGATAGTGGCGCTCCTGGTGCATGCGGATCGTGCCGTACATCCCGTTGTCGATGACGACGAAGATCACCGCGAGCCCGTACTGCACGGCCGTGGCGAGCTCCTGCCCGTTCATGAGGAAGCAGCCGTCGCCGTTCCACGAAGGACACGACGATCCGCGTCGGGATGCACGGCCTTGGCCGCGACCGCCGCCGGAACGCCGTAGCCCATCGCGCCCGAGTAGGGCGCGAGCTGCGGTGCGAAAGCTGCGATAGCGGAACAGGCGATGCAGCCACACCGTGTAGTTGCCGGCGCCGTTGGTGAGGATGGCGTCGTCGGGCAGGCGCTCGTCCAGCCAGAGCACGATGCGCCACAGGTCGACGTCGCCGGGAACCGGGACGCGGGGCGCGCCACGCCGCGTAGTCGCGCGTGCGCGGCGCGGCGTCGCTCGCGCCACTGCGGCGCGCGGCAAGCGGCGGCAGCGCATTCATCGCGCCAGGAATTCGCCGGGCGTGGCCGCGATCGCGACCTCCGGCTGGTACACGCGGCCCAGTTCGTCGGGCGAGGGATGCACGTGGACCAGCTGCTGCTTCGGCACGGGCGACGTCGAGCAGCGTGTAGCCGCTCGTGGTCATCTCGCCCAGGCGCTCGCCGATCACGAGCAGCACGTCGGCGTCGCGCACGCGCGCGGCGAGCTTGGGATTGATGCCGATGCCGACGTCGCCCGCGTAGTGCGGATGCGCGATTGTCGAACAGATCCTGGTGGCGGAAGGCGCACGCGACCGGCAGCGCGTTCGCTTGCGCGAACCGCATCAGCGCGCGCAGCGATCCGCGATCCCAGCGGCTGCCGCCGACGATGACGAGCGGCGATGCGCGCCGTCGGCGAGCAGCGCGTGCACGCTCGCGGCCAGCGCAGGCCGGCGACGGCGCGCTCGATACCGGCTTCGACGCGCGGCGCATCGTCGCACCACGGCCGTGCGACGTCAGCATGTCCTCGGGCAACGCCAGCACGACCGGCCCGGGCGTCCCGACATCGCCAGCGCGAAGGCGTGCGCGACGTATTCGGGAATGCGCTCGGCGCGATCGATCTGCGCGGCCCACTTGGCGACGCTGCCGTACATGCGGCCGGTAGTCGATTTCCTGGAACGCCTCGCGGTCGACCATGTCGCCTGCCGACCTGGCCGACGAACAGCGATCATGCGGCGTCGAATCCTGCGCCGCCGTGTGGATGCCGATCGCCGCATTGGTGGCGCCCGGGCCGCGCGTGACGAAGGCGAGGCCCGGCGTGCCGGTCAGCTTGCCGTAGGCCTCCGCCATGTACGCCGCGCCGCCTTCCTGCCGGCAGATGAAGAAGCGCAGGCGGTCGCGCGCGTCGTGCAGCGCGTCGAGCACGGCGAGGTAGCTCTCGCCCGGTACGCCGAAAGCCTGCGTGGCGCCCTGCGCGAGCAGGCTCGCGACGAGTATCTCGCCGCCGGAGCGTGACGTCGGGTCGTTCAGCGTCCCGATCGACGAGCTCCTCGCGCGTGACGACGAACACGCCGTCGTCCGTCGCCGCGGTGGACAAGCCACGTCATCGGCAGGCGCGGGAACGCGGTCTCGGCCGCGGCGCGGTTGTGGCCGATCTCGACGACGAGGCATGGCCGCCGTGATTGAGGAAGCGCGGCGCCTCCTTCAGCGAGCACGCGCACGGCATCGAGGCCGTCGTCGCCGCCCGCGAGCGCGAGCTCGCGGCTCGTGCCGGTACTCGGCGGGCAGCGTCTTCCATCGCCATGCATCGACGTACGGCGGATTGCAGATGATGAGGTCGTAGCTCTTCTCCGGGAGGTTCGCGAAGAGGTCCGACCGGATGAGGTTGATGCGCGCGGCGAGGCCGTAGTCGCTGACGTTGCGCTGCGCGACCGCGAGCGCATCGGACGAGATGTCGACGGCGTCGATGTCCGCATCGGCGTAGGCGTGCGCCATCAGGATCGCGAGGCAGCCCGGAGCCGGTGCACATGTCGAGCGCGCGTCTTCACGCCGTCGGCGGGACCGACGAAGGGCTCGAGCGCGCCGGGAATCAGCTCGGCGATGAACGAGCGCGGAATGATCACGCGCTCGTCGACGTAGAAGCGGAAGTCGCCGAGCCACGCCTCGTGCGTGAGATAGGCGGCCGGGATGCGGTCGTCGATGCGGCGCGCGAACAGCTCGCGCAGCTTCTCGCGCTCGTCCTGCGTCAGTCGCGCGTCGAGGAACGGCTCGAGCCGGTCGAGCGGCAGATGCAGCGCGTGCAGCAGCAGATACGCCGCCTCGTCGTAGGCCTCGGTGCTGCCGTGGCCGAAGGCGAGCTTCGTCTCGCCGAAGCGCGAGACCGCGTAGCGCAGCCAGTCGCGCAGCGTGTCGAGCTCGTTGCCGGGGATCATGGATCGCTCAGCCGAGCAGCCGTCGAGGATGCCGCGATAGATGCGCGGCGAGCGGCTCGAGATCGGCGACGCCGCACGCGCTCGTTGAGCTTGTGGATCGTCGCGTTGACCGGACCGAGCTCGACGACCTCGGGGCAGATGTCGGCGATGAAGCGGCCATCCGAAGTGCCGCCGGTGCACGAAAGCTCCGGCACGCGGCCCGTCGCGTCGCGGATCGCCTGCGTCGCCGCCTCGACCAGCCGGCCGCGCGGCGTGAGGAACGGCTTGCCCGATCCGGTCCACGTGAGCTCGTAGCTCGAGGCCGTGCTTGCGCACGATCGCCTCGAAGCGCTGCATGAGCGATTCGCGCGTGCTCGTCCGGCGAATGGCGGAAATTGAACATCACCTCGAGCGTGCCGGGGATCACGTTGGTGGCGCCGGTGCCCGCATGAATGTTCGAGCACTGCCACGTCGTCGGCGGGAAGTACTCGTTGCCGTTGTCCCACGTCGCCTGCGCGAGCTCCGCGAGCACCGGCGCGACGAGATGGATCGGATTGCGCGCAAGGTGCGGATAGGCGATGTGCCCCTGCACGCCCTTGACGACGAGCGTGCCCGACAGCGTGCCGCGGCGGCCGTTCTTGATCATGTCGCCGAGCGCGTCGACCGACGAAGGCTCGCCGACGACGCAGTAGTCGATGCGCTCGCCGCGCGCGGCGAGGCGCTCGACGACCTTCACCGTGCCGTCGATCGACGGGCCTTCCTCGTCGGACGTGATGAGAAGCGCGATCGAGCCGGGGGCATCGGCGTGTCCGCGAGAAACCCCTCGATCGCCGTGACGAACGCCGCGAGCGAGCTTTTCATGTCGGCGGCGCCGCGCCCGTAGAGGTAGCCGTCGCGCACGACGGGCTCGAACGGATCCGAATGCCACGCGTCGAGCGGGCCGGTGGGCACGACGTCGGTGTGCCCGGCGAAGCAGACCAGCGGCTGCTTGCGTGCCGCGACGCGCCCACAGGTTGGTGACGCCGTTGCTGACGAGCGTCTCGCAACGGAAGCCGAGCGGCGCGAGCCGCGCCTCGAGAAGCGCCTGGCATCCAGCGTCGTCCGGCGTCAGCGAGCGGCGCGCGATCAGCTCGCGCGTCAGCGAGAGCGTGGGCCCGATGACAAACTCGCGGCGGTGTCCATACGCCAATGTTAGCAGGCCGCGGCCGTCTCCCGCACAAAGATGCACCCGCCACGCGGGTGCATCTCCATCAGAAGTTCTAATGCGTCCGGTCCAGCAACTCCGTGTTGATGGTCATCGCGGTGAAATCGGCGCCCGGCTTCGTCGCCTCGCGCTTCGTCGACTCCATGGTGTCGACGCGCGAGGTGGGGCTGTTCTGGTTGATCAGCCAGGCGAGATTGGTCGGCGAATCCGATCCGATCATCGCCTCGTCGTAGGTGATCACGCCGTCGAGGTAGAGGCGGCACAGCGACTGCTCGAACGTCTGCGAGCCGGGATAGAGCGACTGCTCCATCGCTTCCTTGATCTGCGGGAACTCGCCGTTCTTGATGAGCTCGGCGATGAGCGACGTATTGAGCAGGATCTCGACCGCGGGCTGCTGCTCGCCGTCGCGGTTGCGGATGAGGCGCTGGCAGATGATGGCGCGCAGGCCGATCGACAGGTCGGACAGCACCGCCGACCGCGCGTCGTAAGGGAAGAGGTTGATGATCCGCGACAGCGCGTGGTAGCTGTTGTTGGCGTGGATCGTGGTGAGGCACAGGTGGCCGGTCAGCGTGTGCAGCAGCGCCGACTGCATCGTTTCCTTGTCGCGCACCTCGCCGACCATGATGAGGTCGGGCGCCTCGCGCAGCGCGTTCTGCAGCGCGTTGGCGTAATCGGTCGTGTCGACGCCGATCTCGCGCTGGTTGATGATGCTCTGCTTGTGCTCGAACAGGTATTCGATCGGGTCCTCGATGGTGAGGATGTGGCCCGGCTTGTTCTGGTTGCGGTAGTCGATCATCGCGGCAAGGGTGGTCGACTTGCCGGAGCCCGTCGCGCCGGCCACCAGCATCAGCCCGCGCTTTTCCGTCACGAGGTCGAGCAGCACCGAGGGAAGCTTCAGCTGGTCGAACGGCGGCACGTTGCTGCGCACGTAGCGAATGACGAGCGAGATCGTGCCGCGCTGGCGGAAGATGTTGACGCGGAAGTTGCCGACGGCGCGGTCGAGATGCGAGAGGTTCATCTCCATCGTGTTCTCGAACTCGCGCGCCTGCTCCTTGTTCATGAGCTCGTAGGCGATGCGGCGCACGGTGTCGATGTCCATCGGCTGCGTCGACACCGGCTGGACGACGCCGTTGACCTTGATGTTGATCGGCGCGCCGCACGAGATGAAGAGGTCGGAGGCCTGCTTCTCCGCCATCAGCTTGAACAGACGATCCAGGTACATGATGGCCCTTAAAAAGCGTCGCGCGCGCGCCGTCGCGCGGCTGCCGCCGCAGCGCGCGCGTCCCGTACAATCGGGGTGCAACGGCTGGCTAGATCAGCGGTATGTCTGCGGTTCCCATGATAATGTCATGAATTCGCGGGGTTTTCCACCCTACAAGTCCTGTCTGGGGCGCTGGGGCGCGCGCTAGCGGCACCGGTCCATCGGGCTATTGCCGGCACCTTTATCTCGACCGAATAAGCAAGTTTTATGCTCGCAATCATCGGCGGCAGCGGGCTCACCCGCCTGTCGACGCTCGCGGTGGCGCACCGCGAAGTCGTGCGCACGCCCTACGGCGATCCGTCCTCGACCCTGCTCTTCGGGCAGATCGCGGGGCGCGACGCGATCTTCCTCGCCCGCCACGGCCACGGCCACACCATTCCGCCCCACCGCGTGAACTACCGCGCCAACCTGTGGGCGCTGAAGCAAAAGGGGGCGCGAACGATCGTGGCGGTCGCGTCGGTCGGCGGCATCCGCGGGTGCCAGCCAGGCGACCTCGTGCTCCCGCACCAGCTCATCGACTACACCTCGGGGCGCGAAGCGACGTTCTTCGACGGCGGCGAGGGCAATGTCGTGCACGTCGACTTCACGCACCCGTACGCGCCGGAGCTGCGCTTGCGCTGCCTCGAGGCGGCCACGTCGGCGGGCATTCCGTTGACCGACGGCGGTGTATACGGCGCGGTGAACGGTCCGAGGCTCGAGACCGCCGCCGAGATCGATCGCATGGAGCGCGACGGGGCGACGCTCGTCGGCATGACCGGCATGCCCGAGGCGGCGCTCGCGCGCGAGCTGGGCGTGCCTTACGTCGCGATCTGCGTCGTCGTCAATCACGCGGCCGGCCGGGTCGACTCCGCGAGCGAAATCTCGATGGAAGGCATCTCGCAAGTGCTCGAAAGCGGCATGGACAAGGTCCGCGCGCTGCTCGACCACGTCGTAACCAGCATGGATGCACCATGATTCGCGACATTCTCCGCATGGGCGACCCGCGCCTTCTCGAGCGCTCGCGCGAGGTCGAGCGCTTCGGCACGAAGGAATTGCAGGAGCTCCTCGCCGACATGCGCGACACCATGCGCGAGGCCGACGGCGCGGGCCTTGCCGCGCCGCAGATCGGCGTGCCGCTTCGCGTCGTCATCTTCGGCGTCGAGGCCAATCCGCGGTATCCGGATGCCGAGCCCGTGCCTTACACCGAGCTCGTGAACCCCGTGCTGACGCCGCTTTCCGACGAGGAAGAGGACGGATGGGAAGGATGCCTGTCCGTGCCTGGATTCCGCGGTGTCGTGCCGCGCTACACGCGGCTGCGCTACGAAGGCTTCGATCCCGAGGGTCGGCCGATCCGCCGCGACGTGGACGGATTCCACGCCCGCGTGGTGCAGCACGAGTGCGACCACCTGGACGGCATCCTGTATCCGCAGCGCATCCGCGACATGCGCCAGTTCGGATTCACCGACATCCTGTTCCCGGAGCTGGGGGCTGGCGACGAATGAGCGGCGCCGGTTGACACGCCGCTGCACGCCAACGTAGCCTCGCGCAGTCACGATCGGCGAAAGCACGAACGACAACAAGGTGATGCACCGCCGAAAGGCCCTCGGTCTGTTGGCTGCACTTGGCATAGGTGCGCCAATGCGATCGGTTGCGCAATCTAAGGGCGCTCCGGTCGCCCGCATCGGCTTCCTCGGCCCGACATCGGCCGAGAGCTTCGCAGTACGCCTCGACGCCCTGCGCGAAGGGCTCCGCGAGCGCGGCTACGTCGATGGCAGCAACATCGTGATCGAAGTGCGTTTCGCGGACGGCAAGTACGATCGCTTGCCTGCGCTCGCGCAGGAGCTCGTGCGTCTCAAGGTCGACGTGATCGTCACGCCCGGCACGCCGCCGACGCTGGCCGCCAAGGACGCTACGACGTCCATCCCCGTCGTGATGACCTTGGTGGGCGATGCGCTGGCGACCGGTATCGTGTCGAACCTCGCGCGTCCGGCCGGGAATGTCACGGGCATGACCTTCTTCCTCCCGGAACTCAGCGCGAAGCGCGTCGAGCTCCTGAAGGAGGCGTTGCCCGGATTGTCCGATGTCGCCGTGCTGGTTCTCACGACCAATCCTGCTTACGCGCAGAACATGCGCGTGATGCAGGACGCAGCGCGGGCCGTCAATGTCAACCTGTTTCCGTTGGAGCTCGGTAGCGCCGACGATCTGGAGACCGGGTTTGCCAGGCTGGCCGGCCGTGCACAGGCGGTTGCGAAGGCCATTGGCTTCACCGTTCCGCGGTCGATTCTACCGCGCGCCGACCAGACGATCGCCTGAGCCCGCGCTAGGTTCGCAGCTCTTCGTAGAGCGAGGTCTCCAGCCGCAGCAGCGCCTGCTCGTCGTGCAGCCGCGCGCCGTCGATCAGGAACACGTCCTCCGCGCGGTCGCCCAGCGTATTGATCTTTGCGCTCGCCACGTTCACGTTCGCCTTGGCGAGCGTGTAGGCGATGCGCGCGAGTAGACCGGGCCGGTCCGCGGCCACCACTTCGAGGATGTAGTGCGTGCCCTTGTCGTCCGCGAACACCTGCACTTCGGGCGTGAGCGGGAAGTGCTTGACGCGGCGCGAGATCCGGCCCTCTGCCGGCGGACCGAGGGGACGTTGCTCGGCGAGCTCGCGCATCAATTCCTGCTCGACCATCGACAGCGTCTCGCGATACGACCCGCCGCGCTGCGCCGGATCGTTCAAGGCGAAGGTGTCGAGGGCCCATCCGGCGCGCGTGGTGTGGATCTTGGCGTCGTAGATCGAAAGGCCGGTGCGGCCGAAGAACCCCGCGAGTCGCGCGAACAGGAACGGCTGGTCCGGCACGTACACGAGCACCTGCATGCCCGCGCCGTCGCGCGACAGCCGCGCCTTGACGACGGGCTCCGCCCGGTCGATGCGCCAATAGAGGTGGCGCGCGTGCCACGCGAGCTCCTCGGCGCTGTGACGCTGGAAATACGGCGTGTCGAGATACTTCCAGAGCTTCTGCTCGGCGCCTTCGGGAACGGCGTACAACCGCAGCAGCCTCTGGGCTTCGGCGCGGCGCGCGTCGATGCTGTCCATGACAGTGCGTGTCGCGGCTGCACCGCCCAGCACCGCGCGCGTGGCGTGATAGAGGTCCTCGAGCAGCTTGCCCTTCCAGTTGTTCCACACCTTGGGGCTCGTGCCCCGGATATCGGCAACGGTCAGCAGATAAAGCGCCGTGAGCCTGCGCTCGTTCTCGACTTTTTGCGCGAACGAGCCAATCACTTCGGGATCGGACAGGTCCTGCTTTTGCGCGGTCGACGACATGAGGAGATGCTGCGCAACGAGCCACGCGACGAGCTCGCCGTCGTCCTCGCGCATGCCGTGCTCGCGGCAGAAGCGTCGTGCGTCCCGGGCGCCGAGCGCGGAATGATCGCCGCCGCGGCCCTTGGCGATGTCGTGGAACAGCCCCGCCACGTAAAGGAGGTGGCGCCGCTCGAAGTCGGCCATGAGCCGCGAGCACAAGGGATATTCGTGCGCGTGCTGCGCCTCGGTGAACCGGCGCAGGTTGCGGATCACCATCAGGATGTGCTCGTCCACCGTGTACACGTGGAAGAGGTCGTGCTGCATCTGCCCGACGATGCGGCCGAACACCGGCAGGTATTGCCCCAGCACGCCGTACAGGTTCATCCGCCGCAGGTTGTGCAGCAGGCCTCGCTCGAGCCGGAACATCTCCATGAACCGCGCCCGGTTGGCGGGATCCTCGCGGAAGCGGCCGTCGATGAGATGGCGCTCGTGCCACAGCGCACGCAACGTGCGCGCGGTCATGCCCTTCAACTCGCGCTGCCTCTGCAGCGCGAGGAACGCATCGAGGATCGCCGCGGGACGCGTCACGAACAGGCGCTCGTCGCGCACGTCGAGGAGCTCGTCGACGCGCTGGAAATCGTCGTCGATCGGGACCGGCTCCGTGGCTGCGGGATACAGCTTCGCGTGCACGTTCTGCAGCAGGATCGTGTTCACCTGGCGCACGAGCTTGGCCGCGCGGTAATAGCGTTGCATGAGCTGCTCGCTCGCGCGCTTGGCCGGCGTGTCCGCGAAGCCGAGCTGCTGGGCAAGCTCCGCCTGTGCGTCGAACACGAGGCGATCCTCGCGGCGTCCGAGGAGATAGTGGAGACGGATCCGGATGCCGCCGATCATCCGCTCCTGGCGGGCGATGGCACGCGCTTCGCCCGCGGTCATGAGCCCGTTGCGCGCGAGCTCGCGCCACGTGCTGCCGAAGCCGGCCGCGCGTGCGATCCACAGCACCGAGGCCAGGTCGCGCAGCCCGCCCGGGCTCTCCTTGACGTTGGGCTCGAGGTTGTAGATCGCGTCCTGGTACTTCAAGTGCCGCTGCTGCTGCTCGAGCGCCTTCGCGTCGTAAAACGCGCGCACGTCCATGCGCTCGTTGAAGCGGTGGCGGAACTGGCGGTAAAGCCCCTTGGCGCCAGCGAGGAAGCGATGCTCGAGAAGGCTCGTGCGGATGGTGACGTCGGCCGCCATCTCCCCTTCGCATTCCTCCATCGTTCGCACGGCATGCGACAGCTCGATGCCGATGTCCCACAACGTTGCGAAGAAGTGCTCGATGGCGCCTGCGGGGGGCGTCACGCCCGAGGGCAGGAGCACGAGCACGTCGACGTCGGAGTGCGGGTAGAGCTGGCCCCGGCCATAACCGCCGACCGCGACGGCGGCGACGTCGCGCGGCATCGCGCATTCGGTGAACACTTCGCGGATGACGTGATCCACGAGCGAGGCGTGGTCCCGCAGCAGCCGCGCCGTGTCCGGCGACGCGAAGAACGCGTCACGGAGGACGTCGCGTTTGCGGCGTAGGTCGTTGCGCCATTGGGCAATGGGTTCGGCCTGCACCGGACGAATGGCAGGTTCAGGCACCAATTTCTGGTCCATCAGGGTCAGGCACCAATTTCTGCTGCGATGTGCTGAATTGTGACGTCTTGCAGATGTGTCCGCAAAACGAAATTGGAGCCGGACCCTATGCGGGCGGAGGCGGCGTGCCGGCGGAACTCGTGAGCACCTCGTAGCCGTCGTCGGTGACGAGGACCGTGTGCTCCCATTGCGCCGACAGCGAGTGGTCGGCGGTGACGATCGTCCAGCCATCGGCAAGGCAGCGAATGCCGGGCCGCCCGGCGTTGATCATGGGCTCGATCGTGAAGATCATGCCCGGCTGCAGCTTGAGGCCCGTGCCGGGCCTTCCGTAGTGCAGGACCTGCGGCTCTTCGTGAAACTGGCGGCCGATGCCGTGGCCGCAGAATTCGCGCACGATGGAGAAGCCGTGGCTTTCCGCAAAGCGCTGGATGTTGGCGCCGATGTCGCCCAGGTGCGCGCCGGGACGCACGGTGCGGATGCCGCGCCACATCGCTTCATAGGTGAGGTCGGACAGCCGCTTGGCCTGGATCGACGTCTTGCCGACCAGGAACATGCGGCTCGTGTCGCCGTGAAACCCGTCCTTGATGACGGTCACGTCGACATTGATGATGTCGCCGTCCTTCAACTTCTTGTCGCTCGGAATGCCGTGACATACCACGTGATTGATGGAGGTGCACAGCGACGCGGGGTAGGGCGAATGGCCGGGAGGCGCGTAGTTGAGCGTCGCCGGAATCGTGTGCTGTACGTTCACCATGTGGTCGTGCGCGAGGTCGTTGATCTGGCGCGTGGTGACGCCGGCCTTGACGTGCGGCGTCAGGTAATCGAGGAGCTCGGACGCGAGCCTCCCCGCCACCTGCATGCCCGCGATTTCCTCGGGTGTCTTCAAATTGACGGACACGTTCGTTCGATCAAGCACGCAGGAGCTCGTTGATGCTGGTCTTCGAACGGGTCTTCGCGTCGACCTGCTTCACGATGACCGCGCAGTAGAGCTGGCAGCCGTCGTTGCCCGAAGGCAGGCTGCCGGCGACGACGACCGACCCCGCCGGCACGCGGCCGTACGTGATGCCGCCGGTGGCGCGGTCGTAGATCTTGGTGCTCTGCCCGATGAAGACGCCCATGCCCAGCACCGCATTTTCCTCCACGATCACGCCCTCGACGACTTCCGAGCGGGCCCCGATGAAGCAGTTGTCTTCGATGATGGTGGGGTTGGCCTGGATGGGCTCGAGCACGCCGCCGATGCCGACGCCTCCCGAGAGATGCACGTTCTTGCCGATCTGCGCGCAGGATCCCACGGTCGCCCACGTGTCGACCATCGTGCCTTCGTCCACGTAGGCGCCGATGTTCACGTACGAAGGCATCAGCACGACGTTGGGTGCGACGTAGGCGCCGCGCCGCGCCACCGCGGGCGGCACCACGCGCACGCCCGCCTTCGCGAACGCCGCGTCGTCGAATTGCGAGAACTTGGTCGGCACCTTGTCGAAGAAGCGGAACGGGACGTTCGGGCCCGAAAGGCCGATGCCCGCGTTGTCCGCCAGACGGAACGAAAGCAGCACCGCCTTCTTGATCCACTGATGCGTGTGCCAGCCCGACGCCTGCTTCTCGGCCACACGGATGCGGCCGGCATCGAGCTCCGCGATGACGTGAGCGACCGCGTCGCGGACTTCGGCAGGCGCTGCGGAAGGCGACAGCGTCGTGCGCGTTTCCCACGCGGCATCGATGACGGCGGCGAGCTGGTTCATGGCAGGCAAAGCGGTAATTATAGCCGCGCGCGCTCGCCGGCCCGACCTTGCATGGAAGCTACATGGACTTGAACCGCGATGCGAACGTCCTCGACACGGTGAGCTTCTCGGCGCGGTCCTTGAGCAGGATCAGCGGCTGGTCGCGCATGTCGCGCTCGACGCGCAGCACCGCGCGCAGGTTCACGATCGTGCTGCGGTGGATCTGCCAGAACGCGTCGGGATCGAGCTCCTCGAAGAGCTCCTTGATCGGCTTCTTGATGAGCGCGTCGCCGTCGGCGGTGACGACCTTCGTGTACTTGTCCTCGGCCTGGAAATAGATCACGTCGTCGATCGCGATGAGCTTCATCGCGTTGCCGAGCGACGCGCGGATCCATTTGAGCGTCGTCCCGTCGCGGGCGGCCAGCCGCGCGAGCAGCGCGGCGAGATCGGAAGGAGGAGTGCCGACGCGCGCGCGCAGCCGCTCGACGACTTTTGCGATGCGTTCCGCCGTCACGGGCTTCAGGACGTAGTCGACCGCGCCTTCCTCGAACGCGAGGACCGCGTATTCGTCGTACGCGCTGACGAACACGATGTGGCAGCGGCCAGCCAGCACGTGAGCGACGTCGAGCCCCGACTTCTCGGGCATGCGGATGTCGAGGAACATCACGTCGGGCTCGTGCTGCTCGAAGAGCGCCAGCGCTTCCGCGCCGTTGCCCGCTTCGGCGGCGATCCGCAGCTCCGGCCACGCCTCCACCAGCCTCGCGCGAAGCTGGGCGCGCAGGAGCGGCTCGTCCTCGGCGAGGATCGCGGTCGGCATCAGGGCGTGGTCGCCTTGGCGGGCGAAGCGTGCGACACCGGCATCGACTCGGCGATGTCGGCTTCCAGCGGAATGGCCAGTGTGGCACGCGCCCCGGCGGGGACGCCGCGCTCCAGCGAGAACTGCGCCTTCGTCCCGTACAGCGCGGCGAGGCGCTCGCGGATGTTGGCGAGCCCGACGCCGCCGGAGCGGCTCGTACTGCCGAGGCCGCGCCCCGTGTCCTCGACGGTGATGAACAGCATCCTGCCTTCGCGGCGGGCGCGCACGGCGACGGTGCCTCCGCTCGCGGTGGGCTCGATGCCGTGCTTGATCGCGTTCTCGACGAGCGAGATCAGGAGGTTCGGCGGAAAAGGATGCATCGCAAGCTCGTCGGGCACGTCGATCGTGAACGTGAGCCGCGCGCCCATGCGCATGCGCAGGATGTTGAGATAAGCCTCGGCGAGGCCGATCTCCTTGCGCAGCGTCGTCGAGCTCGCGCGCAGGTGCGGAAGCGCCGCACGCAGGTACTCGATCAAGTGTCCGAGCAGGCGGTTGGCCTCTTTGGGGTCGGTCTCGGTGAGGTATTGCACCGACGCCAGCGTGTTGAACAGGAAGTGCGGCTCGACTTGCGCCTGCATGAGCTTGAGCTCGGCCTCGATCGCCTGCTTCGACAGCAGATGGCGCTCGACCTCGGCCTTGTGCAAGGCGATCGCGGCTTGCGACTCGCGGAACTGGACGTAGAAGAAGAGGCTGACGAACAGGCCATTGGCGAAGCCCGCGAACGCGTTGCTGGCGAACGTCGACGGCTGGGTCATGACGTAGCTCAGCGAATAGCCCTTGACGAGGATGGTGAGCACAAGCCCGATGCACGTGCCGATCGCCACCGCGATCGCGAGGCGCAGGATCGGACGCGGCTTCGACCACGGCGCGGCCGCGTTGACGCAGTACGCGATCGAGAATCCGTACAACTGGACGGTCAGCAGCGGATGCCAGAACGGCCGCGTGTCGTCGATCCAGAGGACGGCGGCGATGCCCGTGTTGATCGCGGCGAGCAGCAGGACGGTGCGCACGTTGAAGCGAAAGCCGGCGGCCAGGGTGTCCGCGAAGCCGTCGATGAATACGCGCGCATGCATGCGGCGCATTGTAGGCGCATCGAGCGCATGACCCCGGAATCGGCGACAGGACGCTGCCCGCGCCGACGGAGCGTGACCGCAAGCCGCTATGCCGTTGCGCGCGCTTCAGTCAAGCGATGCGTGAATGCGACGAGGCGGTCGACGGCCTCCGCGCATTCGGCCTGCGTAGCGACCAGCGCGAGTCGTACGCGGCGGCGGCCTGGGTTCATGCCGTTCGCATCGCGCGCGACGAAGCTTCCGGGCAGCACGGCGACGTTTTCCTCTTCGAGAAGGCGCCTCGCGAACTCGGCATCGTCGATGGGCGTTTGCGCCCAGAGGTAGAACGCGGCGTCGGGCATCGTGCACGGCAGCACGGACGCGACCGCGGGCTGCAGCCGCGAGAACTTGGCGGCGTACTCCTCGCGATTGGCGCGCACGTGCGCCTCGTCGTTCCAGGCGGCGATGCTGGCGGCGGCGACCGCGCCCGACATCGCGCTGCCGTGATACGTGCGATAGAGCAGGAACGCCTTGAGGTATGCGGCGTCGCCCGCGACATAGCCGGAGCGCAGGCCGGGCGCATTGGACCGCTTGGACAGGCTTCCGAAGACGACGACCCGCGGGTAGCCATCACGGCCCTCGGCCTGTGCCGCGGCAAGAGCGCCGAGCGGCGGGTTCGCCTCGTCGAAATAGATCTCCGAATAGCACTCGTCGGAGGCGATCACGAAGCCGTAACGGTCGGAGAGCGCGAAGAGCTCGCGCCACGCCGTCTGGTCGAGCACACGCCCCGTCGGGTTGTCCGGTGAGCACACGTACAGCAATTGCGTGCGCGCCCACACCTCCGCCGGCACGCTCGCGAAATCGTGCGCGAACGCACGCGCCGGATCGGCGTTGACGCAATGAATGCGCGCACCCGCCAGAAGCGCCGCGCCTTCGTAGATCTGATAGAACGGATTCGGCACCACGACGGTCGCGGAAGGGCAAGACCCGTCGAGCACCGTCTGGCCGAATGCGAACAGCGCTTCCCGGCTGCCGAGCACGGGCAGCACCTGCGTCGCCGGATCGATCGACACGAGTCCGTGGCGGCGCGCGAGCCATCCCGCGATGGCCTCGCGCAGTGCGGGCGGGCCGACCGTCGTGGGATAATTCGCGAAGGCGCTCGCCGATGCCACGAGCGCATCCAGAATGAGGCGCGGCGTGGGATGCCGCGGCTCGCCGAGCGAGAGGCTGATCGCGCGCTTGGCGGGATCGGGCGTCACGCCCGCGAACAGCGCGCGCAACTTCTCGAACGGATACGGCTGCAGCAGGTCGAGTCTAGGGTTCACGTGCAAACGATCCAACAAGTTGAGCGGTGCGAAGCATCCGCTCGAACGCGACGACGTGAATTATAGCGGCGCACGTTTCCTCGTCACCGCCGCAGTCGCCGCGGCAGCAGCGCTATTTGCCGTCGTCGTCGCGTATTGGCTCACCAAGGCGCTCGCGCCCGCGCCGGTGCACATTCCCCCAGCGGCGCCGAGCGATCCCGTTGCCGCCATTCTCGCGTCCGGGCTCATGCGCGCGCCAGGCGCGGCGCCGCCCGCCGAAGCGAAGAAGGAGGAGTCGACGCTCACGGGCGACACGCGACTGCTCGGCGTGTTCGCCGAGCGCGATGGTCGCGGCTATGCGCTCTTCCGTCTGTCGTCCGGGCCGCGGCTCGTAGGGCAGGGACAGGAGATCGCACAGGGCGCAACGCTCGTCGCGGTGCGCCCTGACGGCATCACCATTCGCGATGCGGGCGGCGAGCGGCGCCTCGCGTTGCGCGGCGAGCCGCCGCCGAAGGCAGCGCCTGCGGCGATCACGGCAGCCAAGTCGTCGCGCAATCCTGCGTGCGCTCCGCCGCCCGGATTCAAGGGCGCGATCCTGCGCCTCAACGCCGAGCTGTTCCAGGGCATCATCGGCAAGCCCGAGAGCTGGGCCGCCATCGTCGTTCCGGACCAGGGCGCGCTCGCTGTGCGCGACGACAGCGGGTTCGTCGCGATGCTCGCGATGAAGAAGGGCGATCGCCTGTTGCAGGCCAACGGCGTTCCGCTGAGCGCGCCCGACGATGTCGTGGGCGCGGTGCTGCGTCCGCTCGCATCGCAGCAGGCCGTGCGCGTCGTGGGCACGCGCGACGGCCTTCCACGCGAATGGCTGTTGCTCAACGCGGGCTCCTGTCCCGCTTAGCGAGGTTCGCGATCTCGGGCACCGGCACGTCGGCGAGCGAGTGCATGATCGCGATGCGCTCTTCGAACGCGGGCAGGTGCGGGTCCATCACGACGATCGGTTGCGTCACCCACTCGGTGAGGAAATGGCGCGCGGCGGTGCGTACTTCGTCGCTCGTGCCCGCGTTCATCAACGCTTCGCGCGCAGCCGGCACGAACACGGTGCCCGCGGCGGCGAGGTCGCGTATCTTGTCGTCGCGCAGGCGTGTGAACAGCGCGGCGCGTTGCGAATCCTCCATCGCGCGCATCCGATCGACGACCATGGACGCGAGCGTGCGCAAGGCGAGGTCCGGCGCCAGTGGTGCGCGGGGCTTCGCGAACGCGATCCTGCCGAACGTGTCGCGATAGACGCCGTCGCCTGCTTTCCACACCAGCCGTTCGCCGCCGGACTGCGTCGCGGCGGCGGGATCGATGGCTGCGAATCGATCGAGCGGATCCATCGAAGCCATGATGTCCTCGGATACCATGCCGATGTCGGCATGGAAGAAACGGATCGCGCGCGGCATGTAGTCCGACCACCACGGCAGTGCCGCCAGCGGCACCACGACGAGCGCGATGCGTCCGTAAACGTTGAACGCCTGCGCCGCCGGGAGCAGCCACACGCCCGCGATCCACAGCGCAAGGCCGACGGCGCCCGCGACGAGTGCGATCACCCACGACGGCGACACCGCCTGTCGTTGCCGCACGAGTTGCGCCGGCAGGAGGGTAGCAGGGTCGCCAGGCCCGTAGACCACGTCGATCGTCCCTTCGCCGCCCGACCATCCCGCGATCGCTGCGTCGACTGGCCGGTCCATCTCGATGCGCAGCCAGTCGAGCGCATTCCTGGCCGGCCACTCGCGATGCATGAACGTGTCGGCCTCGTGCGCGCCGAGCCACGCCATTGCGCCGCGCGACATTCGGATTTGCGTGACGGCAAACCCGCGCTCGTCGCGCGTCCACATGAACGGCGCGCCCGGCGCGAGCTCGTGCAGAAAGGGCACGTCGTAGCTTTCGTTGAAGCGGAAGCGGTTGCCGCAGAACGCGCGCATGCGCGCGCTGCCCCATTCGCCCGGCAGCTCGACGACCATGCATGGCGTCGCGTTGGTGCTCGCGCGCCAGTTGTGCGGGACGCGAATGGTCGGGATGTCGACGTCGAGCGCGAGCCAGCTGTCGACGATCGTCGCGGGCGCGGCGCTCGTGAGCTTGGCGTACTGCGCGTGACGCGCGACGACTTCGGGGCCCACGTGCCATGCAATCGAAAGCATGAGCGCCGCGAACGCGAGCAGCAGCGCGGCGACGGCGGTCATGCCGAACGCGACGGCACGCTCCAATGCGAACGTCGCCACGCCGGCGGCGAGGGTGGGCTTGTCGACCGGCTTGTCGACCTCCTGGCGCCGCTTCACGCGCTCGCGGGCAGCCAGGCGATGAGGTCGCGCGGACGGTCGATCCAGCCGGTGGCGGGCCATCGCTTCGGATCGCCCCCGACCCCCATGTAACCGTACCCTGCGATGATGGTCGCCATGCCGGCCGCGCTGCCTGCCTCGACATCGCGCAGGTCGTCGCCGACATACACGCAGGCGGACGGCGCGACCTTCATCGCTTGCGCAGCGTGGAGCAACGGCGCGGGATGCGGCTTGGCGTGCGGCGTCGTGTCTCCGCCGACGACGACCGCTGCGCGGTCCGCGAGGCCCAGCGCCGCGACGACTGGAGTCGTGAATCGCTCGAACTTGTTGGTGACGATGCCCCAGCGCAGCCCTCGCGCTTCGATGGCGTCGAGGGTGTCGCTCACGCCCTCGAACAGCGTGGTGGTCTCCGCCAGGCACGCTTCATAGTTGGCGAGGAAGAGCTCGCGCAGCGCCGCGTATTCGGGATGGCCCGGCGTGACGTCCATGCCTCGATGCAGAAGGCCGCGCGCGCCGGACGAGGCGTGCGGGCGCAGGTCGGCCGCGGGCAACGGTGCGAGGCCGCGAGATTCGCGAATGCGGTTGAGCGCGAGCGCCAGGTCGCCCGCCGAATCGGCGAGCGTGCCGTCGAGATCGAAGAGCACCGCCGAGATGCGCAACGGAGCGATCACGAAGGTTTACGGAACGCCGCGATGTAATTCACGGCCGTGTCGCGAGTGAGCGAGTAGACGCGGGTGAGTGGGTTGTAGGTCATGCCGGTCATGCCGGCCAGCTCGAGCCCGGCGCGGCGCGCGAAGCGCGCGAGCTCCGCGGGGCGAATGAAGCGCGACCAGTCGTGCGTGCCGCGAGGAAGCAGGCGCAGGATGTACTCGGCGCCGAGGATTGCCTGCACGTACGATTTCGGGTTGCGATTGAGCGTGGCGAAGACGACGGTCGCGCCCGGCGCCGCCAGCGTCGCGCACGCGCCGACGATCGACGCGGGATCCGGGACGTGCTCGAGCATCTCCATGCACGTCACGACCGCGAAGCGGCCCGGCGCTTCGACCGCAAGCGCTTCGGCCGCCACGAGGCGGTAAGTCACCGTGACGCCGGATTCGAGGCCGTGCAGGCGCGCGACGCCGAGGGCCTTGGTGGAAAGGTCGATGCCTGTCACCACCGCGTTGTTGCGCGCCATGGCCTCGGACAGTATGCCGCCTCCGCATCCGACGTCGAGCGCTTCCTTGCCCGCGATGCCGCCCGACATCTGCTCGATCCATCCAAGCCGCAGCGGATTGATCTCGTGCAGAGGACGGAATTCGCTCGCGGGATCCCACCAGCGATGCGCGGTCTCGGAGAATTTCGCAAGCTCCGCAGGGTCGACGTTGGGGTCGAGGCCGGGTGTCGCAGTGGAAGTCACTATTCCTGTGCCTGGATTCTGTGTTGCCAGATCCGCGTGCGCGCGAGGATCGCAGGCTCGTCCATCGCAACGAGCGATCGGTTCGCGACCATTCTACGCCCGCGTACCCACACGTCGCTGACGTCGGCTCGCTCCGCGACGTTGACGAGATGCGACACGGGGTCGAACACCGGTTGCGTCATCATGCCGCCGAGATCGATCGCGACGATGTCCGCGTCTTTGCCGGGCACGAGCGAGCCCGCGACGTCCTCGAAGCCCAACGCGCGCGCGCCGTTGATCGTCGCCATGGCCAGCACGGCAGGCGCGGGCAGCGCGGCGGCGTCGCCGGTCGAGACCTTCGCAAGCAGGCTCGCAAGGCGCATCTCGGAGAGCATGTCGAGCCGGTTGTTGGAAGCTGCGCCGTCCGTGCCGAGGGCGACGTTGACGCCGGCGTCCAGGAGCTTCGCCACGGGCGCTATGCCGCTTGCGAGCTTCATGTTCGACGCGGGGCAATGCACGACGTGACAGCGATGGCGCACGAGGGTGGCAATGTCGCGTTCGTCCAGGTGCACCGCATGAATCGCAATGAAATTCGGACCCGTCGCGCCCAGCGTGTCGAGGCGTGCGAGCGTGGTCGTCCCGATTGCGGCGCGCGCGTCGTCGACTTCGCCCCGCGTCTCGGCAAGATGGGTCTCGATCGGCAAGTCGAGCTGGCGAGCGTAGGTGACGATTCTCTCGAACGTCGCGTCGCCGACCGTATAAGGGGCGTGCGGCGCCAGCGCGAACGCGATGTGGGGAACATGCTTCCACGCGTCGCGCGCTTCGAGGCCGCGCGCGAGATACGCTTCCGCATCCGCTGCGTATGCCGTCGGGAAGTCGAGGATCGGCATGCCGACCAGCGCGCGCATTCCGGCTTCCTCGTATGCGCGCGCGGCATCGCCCGGGTAGAAATACATGTCGTTGCAGGCCGTGATGCCGCCGCGCAGCATCTCGGCGCATGCAAGCAGCGTCCCGTCGTGCACGAACTCGGGCGAGACGAAGCGGCCCTCGCGAGGCCAGATGTGCTCGGTGAGCCATGGCTGCAGCGGAACGTCGTCGGCGATGCCGCGCATCAGCGTCATCGCCGAGTGGGTGTGGGCGTTGACGAAGCCGGGAACGAGAACGTGGTTGGCGAGCGATAAGCGCTCGCGCGGCGAGAACTGAGCGTCGGCGTCCGCGGCCGCGAGGATGGCGACGATCTTGCCGCCGTCGACGATCAGCGCGTGGCCGGTGAGCGTGCCCGCAGGCTCGACGGGCACGATCCAGGCGGCGTCGATACGCAAGTCAATCGTTTGCATATCGTGATGCTACACACAAACAGAGGCGCCCCGCCGCGCGGGGCGTCTCCATCAGAAGTCTTCCGGTACACACAAAAAAAGACGGGGCGCCGCGCGCCCCGTCTCCATCAGAAGTTTTCCAAAACAAAGCCCCGCACGCGGCGGGGCTCTGTTCGATGCGGTGGTGGAGCTTAGCGCTTGGTAGCTTCGCCCTTCACTTCGACTTCCACACGGCGATCCGGCGCGAAGCAGGCGATCAGTTCCTTCATGTTCTTCTGCTTGCAGACCAAGCCAGGAACCGGTTGCGTCTTGCCCATGCCGAGCGTTTCGATCTTGTCGCGCGGCACACCCTTGCTCACGAGGTAATCGCGGACTGCATCGGCGCGACGCTCGGAGAGCTTCTGGTTGTACTGCTGCGTGCCGATCGGATCGGTATGGCCGGTGACCAGCACGAGCTCGAGCTTCTGCACCTGGTTCAGCTTGCTGATGATCTCGCTGTCGATCGCCGCCTTGCCTTCCGGCTTCAGCACGGCCTTGTCGAAGTCGAACAGCGCCTTCGACGCCAGCGTGATCTTCTGCACTTGCGGAGCCGGGGCCGGAGCGGGTGCCGGGGCAGGAGCAGGCGGCGGCGGCGGCGCCGGCGCAGCAGGCGGCGGCGGCGCGCGGCGGCTTCGGCACGAGATCGGGGTCGCATTGCTCGATCGCCATCGCGGGCGTCCAGTAGCCGGTGCGGTAGCAGAGGTTGCCGGAGAGTCCTGCGGTGCTGTTGTAAGCGGCGCTCTTCACCGACGCCGTCGGTCGGCGTCGGATAAGCGTTGCAAACGTAGCCGCTGTTGGCCGGGCACGGCGCGGTTCCCGGTACGTAACCTTTTGTCTGCGCGACGGCTTCGACCGCACCGCCGGCGAAGGCTGCGGCAACGAGGCCGGCCACTGCACCGGAAACGAGACGTCGAGTCATTGTTTCACCCCTTTGGCTTTGGTTTTGAACAGATTCTTGCGAACTTCTGGTTTTTACGTGCCAAGCGAACGAGGCATGGCG
Organism: uncultured beta proteobacterium; assembly: GCA_963707815.1. Taxonomy (GTDB): domain Bacteria; phylum Pseudomonadota; class Gammaproteobacteria; order Burkholderiales; family Casimicrobiaceae; genus VBCG01. The sequence goes on along the minus strand of CAVPRK010000026.1, from coordinate 33,843 downwards.
TCAAATGCGATATCTCCCCGACGAATATAGCACACGGGTTTTCGCGCCTGCAAAGAAAACAAGGCTTCCGCGACATCTTGCGATTGGACTGTCGCGGCGATACAACGTCGTGATAAAATCAAGTATTATCAAAGGCCTCCGAAGCTTCGCGAGCGACGCCTCGACGGCTGGTGACGGGGCATTGCCCGGAAAACCCGTCACCCGTAACGCATTTTTGGAAGCAACGCTTCCGTAACGTCCTTTCGCCCCACACTTCCCGCCAAAAAGACCCCGCATGGAGCAATTCGCAAAAGAAACCCTGCCGATCAGCCTCGAAGCCGAGATGCGGCACAGCTACCTCGATTACGCCATGAGCGTAATCGTAGGGCGCGCTCTACCCGACGTCCGCGACGGCCTGAAACCGGTGCATCGACGGGTGTTGTATGCAATGAACGAAGCCAATACCGTCTGGAACCGGCCGTACGTGAAGTGCGCCCGGGTGGTGGGCGACGTGATGGGCAAGTACCATCCCCACGGCGACCTCTCGATCTACGACACCCTCGTGCGCATGGCGCAGCCGTTCTCGCTGCGCTACCCGCTCGTCGACGGCCAGGGCAACTTCGGCTCCGTGGACGGCGACAACGCCGCGGCCATGCGCTACACCGAATGCAGGCTCGAGCGCATCGCCGACGAGCTGACCGCCGACATCGACAAGGAAACCGTCGACTTCGTCCCGAACTACGACGGCAAGGAGCGGGAGCCCGCAGTGCTGCCCGCCAAGTTCCCGAATCTCCTCGTCAACGGCTCGGCGGGCATCGCGGTCGGCATGGCGACCAACATCCCGCCGCACAACCTGACCGAGACGATCAACGCGTGCGTCGCGCTGATCGACAAGCCGGAATCGTCCGTCGACGATCTCATGGAGCATCTGCCCGCGCCGGACTTCCCCACGCACGGCATCGTCTACGGCCTGGAGGGCGTGCGCGAGGGCTATCGCACGGGCCGCGGCCGCGTGGTCATCCGCGCGCGCACGCACATCGAGGAAATGGAGCGGGGCGGCAAGCAGGCGATCATCGTCGACGAGCTGCCCTACCAGGTGAGCGGCGACGCGGTGCTGAAGCGCATCGGCGAGCTTGCCACCGACAAGAAGATCGAGGGCATCGCGGACCTGCGCAACGAGAGCGACAAGAAGGGCATGCGCCTCGTGATCGAGCTCAAGCGCGGCGAAGTCCCCGACATCGTCCTCAACAACCTCTTCAAGCTCACGCAGCTGCAGGACAGCTTCGGCATGAACATGGTCGCGCTGGTCGACAACCAGCCGCGAGTCCTGAACCTGAAGCAGTTCCTCGAGTTCTTCGTCGTCCACCGTCGCGAGGTCGTCACCCGCCGCACGTTGTTCGAGCTCCGCAAGGCGCGCGAGCGGGGTCACGTGCTCGAAGGGCTGGCCGTCGCGATGTCCAACGTGGACGAGATCATCGCGCTCATCAAGGCGTCGGCAACGCCGCCCGAAGCGAAAGCCGCATTGATGGCCCGCACGTGGCGTTCGCCGGTCGTGGAGCAGATGCTCGCGCGTGCGGCGGCCGACTCGGCCCGCCCCGAGGGCCTGCCGATCGAATTCGGATGGCAGCAGAACGGCACGGGATACCGGCTCTCCGACGCCCAGGCCCAGGCGATCCTCGAGCTTCGCCTGCAGCGGCTCACCGGCCTCGAGCAGGAAAAGATCACCGCGGATTACAACGACGTGATGGAGGTCATCGTCGATCTCCTCGATATTCTCGCGAAGCCCGAGCGCGTCACCGCGATCATCCGCGGTGAGCTGGTCGCGATCCGCGACCAGTTCGGCGACAAGCGCCGCTCCGAGATCGTGGTGCAGGGTGTGGATCTGTCGATCGAGGATCTGATCGCGCCGGAGGACATGGTCGTCACACTTTCGCACGGCGGCTACATGAAGGCGCAGCCGGTCGACGAATACCGCGCGCAAAAGCGCGGCGGGCGCGGCAAGCAGGCGACGGCAACGAAGGAAGACGACTTCGTCGACCGCATGTTCATCGCCAACACGCACGACAACATCCTGTGCTTCTCCAACCGCGGGCGCGTGTACTGGCTCAAGGTGTACAACGTGCCGCAGGGATCGCGCTCCTCGCGCGGCAAGCCGATCGTCAACCTCGTGCCCTGGTCGACAACGAGAAGATCACGGCGATCCTGCCGGTCAGCGAGTTCACCGACAACGAGTTCGTGTTCATGGCCACCGCGATGGGCACCGTCAAGAAGACGCCGCTGTCGGAGTTCTCGCGGCCGCGCGCGGCGGGCATCATCGCCGTCGACCTGGACGAAGGAGACTCGCTGATCGGCGTCGCGCTCACCGACGGCCAGCACGACGTGATGCTGTTCAGCTCCGGCGGCAAGGCGGTGCGCTTCGAGGAGTCCGACGTCCGTCCGATGGGCCGCAACGCGCACGGCGTGCGCGGCATGATGCTCGACCCGGGGCAGCGCGTGATCTCGATGCTCGTCGCCGAGGACGAGCAGCAGTCGGTCTTGACGGCAACCGAGAACGGCTACGGCAAGCGCACGCCGATCGTCGAGTACACGCGCCACGGCCGCGGCACCAAGGGGATGATCGCGATCCAGCAATCAGCGCGCAACGGGCAGGTCGTCGCCGCCGCCCTCGTGCATCCCGATGACGAGGTGATGCTGATCTCGACGGGCGGCGTTTTGATCCGCACGCCGGTGAACTCGATCCGCGAGATGAGCCGCTCGACGCAGGGTGTCACGCTCATCAATCTCTCGGACGGCGAGAAGCTCGCGGGCATCGAGCGCGTGGTGGAGAGCGACGACGAAGATGGCGAATGAGTGCGGCGCGCGACACCGCAGGTTGGAGCGAAGGCCCGCAGGGCGCGTCGCCGAACGATTGAGCGGCGCCGACGCTCATGCGAACGTAGGGCAGGATCGTCCAAGGAGTGCGCTTGAGTCTTGACGGGCACCGAAGGGCCATCGACGCGCTGGATCGCGAGATCCTGGAGCGGCTCAATGCGCGGGCGAGGCACGCGCAGGCGATCGGCGAGCTCAAGGGCGGCGCGCTTGCGTACCGCCCCGAGCGCGAGACGCAGGTGCTCCAGGGCTTGCATGCGGAGAACGCGGGGCCGCTGCGCAACGAGCACGTCACCGGCATCTTTCGCGAGGTGATGTCGGCGTGCCGCGCGCTCGAGCAGCCGCTGCGCGTCGCCTATCTCGGCCCCGCCGGCACGTTCAGCCACGCCGCGGTGAGCAAGCAGTTCGGAACGTTCGTCGATGCCATGCCTTCGCCGACGTTCGACGACGTCTTCCGCGCGGTCGAAAGCGGACAGTCGGACTACGCCGTGGTGCCGATCGAGAATTCGACCGAGGGCGCCGTCGGCCGGACGATGGACCTCATGGTCGACACCGAGCTTTCGGTGTGCGGCGAGGTCAAGCTTCGCGTCAACCAGAACCTGCTGTCGAACGCCGGCGGCCTCGACAGGATCACGCGCGTTTACTCGCACGGGCAGTCGCTCGCGCAATGCGTGAAGTGGCTTGCCCAGCATCTGCCGGCGGTTCCGCGCATCGCGGTGGCGAGCAACGCCGAAGCTGCGCGCCTTGCCGCAGCCGAGGCCGGCGCGGCGGCAATCGCCGGGGAGAACGCAGGCGCCATCTACGGGCTTGCCACGCTCGCGCCGCACATCGAGGACGAACCCAACAACACGACGCGATTCTGGGTCCTCGGCCGCCAGCACGTCGGCCCGTCCGGACGCGACGAGACGTCGATCGTGATGTCGTGTCCCAACAAGCCGGGCGCGGTTCATCAGCTCCTCGCGCCGTTCGCCACGCACGGCGTGTCGATGTCGCGGTTCGAGTCGCGGCCCGCCCGGACCGGCCGCTGGGAATATCTCTTCTTCGTCGACCTCGTGGGGCATCGCGACGACGCGCCGGTCAAGGCGGCGCTCGATGAGCTCGGCACGATCGCCCCGTTCCTCAAATTGCTCGGGTCGTATCCCGCGGCCCTCGACTGATGACAGACACTCCGACCGCTCTCGAATACGTCGCCAAGCTTGCGCCGTACGTTCCCGGCAAGCCCATCGAGGACGTCGCGCGCGAGCTCCATCTCGATCCCTCGACGATCGTCAAGCTCGCCTCCAACGAGAACCCGCGCGGGCCGAGCCCCACGGTGCTCGCCGCAATCGCGGCCGCGGCGGGCGAGGTCACCCGCTATCCCGACGGCTTCGGCTATCACTTGAAGGACGCGCTCGCGAAGCGCTTGAGCGTGACGCCGGCGCAGCTCGTGCTCGGCAACGGCAGCAACGACATCCTCGAGCTCGCGACGATGGCGTATCTCCGGCCGGGCGATGCCGCCGTGTACTCGCGGCACGCGTTCGCCGTGTATCCGCTCGCAACGCATGCGCGGGGCGCAACCGGCATCGAGGTCCCGGCGCGCGAGCTCGGCCACGATCTTGCGGCGATGCGCAGCGCGATCACCCCGCAGACGCGCGTGCTGTTCGTCGCCAATCCGAACAATCCCACAGGCACGTGGATACCGCCGGCGGAGCTCGAAGCGTTCGTCGCATCGATTCCGCGCAACGTGCTGGTCGTCCTCGACGAGGCGTACAACGAATACCTCGAGCCCGCGGACCGTGCCGACAGCGTCGCGTGGATCGCGAAGTACCCCAACCTCCTCGTGTCGCGCTCGTTCTCGAAGGCGTATGGACTCGCCGCGCTGCGCATCGGCTACGGCGTGACCTCCGCCGAAGTCGCGGACATGATGAATCGCGTGCGCCAGCCGTTCAACGTGAATTCGCTCGCGCAGGCCGCCGCCGTGGCGGCCCTTGCGGACACGGGCTACGTCGACGAAAGCCGCGCGATGAATCGCGAGGGCTTGTCGCAGCTCTACCAGGGATTCGAAGCGCTCGGCCTGCGGTACGTGCGCTCGCACGGCAACTTCGTGCTCGTGAAAGTAGGCGACGCCGCGCGCATCAATACTGCGCTGCTGCACAAGGGCGTGATCGTGCGGCCGGTGGCGAGCTACGCACTGCCCGAATGGCTGCGCGTGTCCGTCGGCCTGCCGGGCGAGAACGACCGGTTCCTCGCGGCGCTGCGCGAGAGCCTCGGGCGCTAGTGCAAAAGCTGCGAAAGCTCCTCGTCGTCGGCGTCGGTCTCATCGGAGGCTCCTGCGCGCTGGCCCTGAAGCGCGCCAACGCCGTGCGCGAAGTCGTCGGCGTGGGCCGCACGCGGGCCAATCTCGACACCGCGATCGAACGCGAGGTCGTCGACCGTGCGCGAACGCTCGACGAGCCGTGGGCCGCGGAGGCTCACGACGCGGACGTCGTGCTCGTTGCGGCGCCGGTCGCGCAGTTCCCGTCGCTGTTCGCGCAGCTCGCGCCCCATCTCGGTCCTGGCACTTGCGTGACCGACGCCGGCAGCACGAAGCAGGACGTGGTCGCCGCGGCTCGCGAGGCGTTCGGCGCGAGGCTTCATGCGTTCGTCCCCGGCCATCCCATCGCGGGAACCGAGCACAGCGGCGCCGCCGCGGCGTTTCCCGCTCTGTTCGACAACCGCAGCGTGATACTCGCGCCGCTGTCCGGAACGGATCGCGACGCGCTGGCCCGCGTCACCGCGATGTGGCAGGCGTGCGGCGCGCGAGTCGATACCCTCACGCCGGAACGCCACGACGCGATCTTCGCGGCGGTCTCGCACCTGCCGCACGTGCTCGCGTTCACGCTCGTCGCCGAGCTCGCCGCGCGTCCCGACGCGGCGGCGTATTTCGACAACGCCGCGGGCGGCTTCCGCGACTTCACGCGCATCGCGGCAAGCTCGCCGGAGATGTGGCGCGACATCGCGCTCGCCAATCGCGACGCGCTGCTCGCCGAGATCGACGGATACGCGGATGCGCTCGCCGCGGCACGCGCGCTCATTTCCGCAGGCGACGGCGGAGCGATCGCCGAGCTCTTCGAGCAGGCGAGCCACGCACGCCGCGCGTGGGAAATGCGTCGTCCCAAAGTAAGTGGACGCCCTGACGCTTCCCGCCGCGCAGCACGCCGAAGGCGCGGTGGCCTTGCCCGGCTCGAAGAGCATCAGCAACCGCACGCTGCTCCTTGCGGCGCTCGCCCGCGGGACCACGACGCTGACGGGGCTGCTCGAATCCGACGACACCAAAGTGATGCTCGACGCATTGCGCACGCTCGGTGTGGTGATCCGCGACATCGGCGGGCAGCGCTACGAGATCGACGGCGCCGGCGGCCCATTTCCGGTCAAGCGAGCCGACCTGCAGCTCGGGCTGAGCGGGCTCTCCATGCGCACGCTCGTGGGCGGCGCTCGCGTTCTGCGGCGGCGAGTATCGCGCAGACGGCGTGCCGCGGATGCGCGAGCGTCCGATCGGCGACCTCGTCGATGCGCTGCGCCCGCTCGGCGCGCGACATTCGTTACGAGCTGAACGAAGGATTTCCGCCGGTGCTCATCGGACGCGGTGCGCCGTGCGCCGCCAACGTGCGCATCAACGGCGACGTGTCGAGCCAGTTCCTGACCGGACTCCTGCAGGCGCTGCCGCTCCTGAACGCGGACGTGACGGTCGAGGTCGAGGGCGAGCTCATCTCGCAAGCCGTACGTCGACATCACGCTCAACCTCATGCAGCGCTTCGGCGTCGCGATCGAGCGCGACGGCTGGCGGTCCTTCGCGGTGCGCAAGGGCGCGGGCTACGCGAGTCCCGGCACGCTCGCGGTCGAAGGCGATGCGTCCGGCGCCTCCTACTTCCTCGCCGCGGGCGCGATCGGCGGAGGGCCGGTGCGTGTCACGGGCGTCGGCCGCGACTCGATCCAGGGCGACGTGCGCGTTTGCCGACGTGCTCGCCGCCATGGGCGTCGACGTGCGCTTCGGCAGCGACTGGATCGAGGCACGCGAGGCGCGCGTCCGCGGCGGGACCATCGACTGCAATGCGATTCCCGACGCCGCGATGACGCTCGCGATCGTCGCGCTCTTCGCGGATGCGCCCGACCACGCTCACCAACATCGGCTCCTGGCGCGTGAAGGAGACCGACCGCATCGCCGCGATGGCGACCGAGCTGCGCAAGATCGGCGCGACGGTGGAGGAGGGGCCGGACTGGCTGCGCGTCGTGCCGCCCGCGCAACTGCGCCGGGCAAGCATCGCCACCTACGACGACCACCGCATGGCGATGTGCTTCTCGCTCGTGTCGTTCGGGGGCGCTCCGGTCACCATCGAAGACCCCGGCTGCGTGCGCAAGACGTTCCCGGAGTACTTCGCGGAGTTCGCGAGGATTACGACATGAGCGGGGCCTCCTCGACTCCGGTCATCGCCGTCGACGGTCCGGCGGCCTCGGGCAAGGGCACCATCGCCGCGGCGGTGGCGCATGCGCTCGGCTTCCACTATCTCGACAGCGGGTCGCTGTACCGGCTGGTGGCGCTGCAGGCGTTGCGCACCGGCACCGGCTTCGACGACGAAGAGGCGCTGGCCAACTTCGCGACCCAGCTCGATGTCGCCTTCGTCGCCGGCAAGATTCTTCTCGAAGGGGACGACGTGACTGCCGACATCCGCGGCGAACGGGTGTCCGCGGGTGCGTCGCAGGTCGCCGTCCACGGCGCGGTCCGCACCGCGCTCATCGGCCGCCAGCGGGCCTTCTGCCGGCCGCCGGGGCTCGTGGCCGACGGGCGCGACATGGGGACCGTCGTGTTCCCGGACGCCCCGCTCAAGGTCTTCCTCACGGCCACCGCCGAGGAACGGGCGCGGCGGCGGCATAAGCAGTTGATCGCAAAAGGAATCTCCGTTACAATGGACAGTCTTTTGCGCGATATCCGCGAGCGCGACGCGCGCGATGCCGGCCGGGCGGCAGCCCCGCTACGACCGGCCGACGACGCCGTGCTCCTCGATACCACCGAACTTACGATCGACGAAGTCGTCGCGCGCTGCCTGTCCTTGTGGCGGGAGCGCGCCGGCGCTTCTTGAAGTCGCGAAGCGAAGCGAAAGGACCGCGTCTTGCGCGCTTTAGCCGGTGCGCTTCCGCGGATTGATCCAACCAGCCCGCCGGCGCGAGACACAGGGTTCTTGTTTCCGGCGGTTTTGAAAATTTCATGAAGGAACCAACCCGCATGGCTACCGCTACTCCCGCTATCCCCTCCGCCGCTGCCGCCAATCCGCCGATGGAAGATTTCGCGACGCTGTTCGAGGAATCGCTGTCGCGCCAGGAGATGCGCCAGGGCGAGCTGATCACCGCCGAAGTCGTTCGCGTCGACTTCAACGTCGTCGTCGTCAACGCCGGGCTCAAGTCCGAATCGTTCATCCCGATCGAGGAATTCAAGAACGACAAGGGCGAGATCGAAGTCAAGCCCGGCGACTTCGTCACCGTCGCGATCGAATCGCTCGAAGACGGCTACGGCGAAACCAAGCTGTCGCGCGACAAGGCCAAGCGCCTCAAGGCCTGGCACGACCTCGAAGCCGCGATGGAGCAGGGCCTGATCGTCCAGGGCCTCGTCACCAGCAAGGTCAAGGGCGGCCTCACGGTCATGATCAACGGCATCCGCGCGTTCCTGCCCGGCTCGCTGGTCGACATCCGCCCGGTCAAGGACACCACGCCGTTCGAAAACAAGGCGCTCGACTTCAAGGTCATCAAGCTCGACCGCAAGCGCAACAACGTGGTCGTGTCGCGCCGCGCCGTGCTCGAGGAAGCGCAAGGCGAAGAGCGCGAGAAGCTCCTGTCGACGCTGTCGGAAGGCGCGATCGTCAAGGGCATCGTCAAGAACATCACCGACTACGGCGCGTTCGTCGACCTCGGCGGCATCGACGGCCTGCTGCACATCACCGACCTCGCGTGGCGCCGCGTCAAGCATCCGTCGGAAGTGCTCGCGGTCGGCGACGAAGTCACCGCCAAGGTCCTCAAGTTCGACCAGGAGAAGAACCGCGTCTCGCTCGGCCTGAAGCAGCTCGGCGAAGACCCGTGGGTCGGCCTCGGTCGCCGCTATCCGCAGGGCACGCGCCTGTTCGGCAAGGTCACCAACATCACCGACTACGGCGCGTTCGTCGAGATCGAGTCGGGCATCGAAGGCCTGGTGCACGTCTCGGAGATGGACTGGACCAACAAGAACATCCACCCGACCAAGGTCGTGCAGCTCGGCGACGAAGTCGAGGTGATGATCCTCGAGATCGACGAGGAGCGCCGCCGCATCTCGCTCGGCATGAAGCAGTGCATGCCGAACCCGTGGGACGAGTTCTCGATCAACCACAAGAAGGGCGACAAGGTGAAGGGCATGATCAAGTCGATCACCGACTTCGGCGTGTTCGTCGGCCTGCCGGGCGGCATCGACGGCCTCGTGCACCTGTCCGACCTCTCGTGGTCGGCGACCGGCGAGCAAGCCGTGCGCGACTACAAGAAGGGCCAGGAAGTCGAAGCGGTCGTGCTGGCGATCGACGTCGAGCGCGAGCGCATCTCGCTCGGCATCAAGCAGCTCGAAGGCGATCCGTTCACCAACTTCGTCGCGATGCACGACAAGGGCAGCGTCGTCACGGGCACGGTCAAGTCGCTCGACGGCAAGGGCGCGGTGATCGCCCTCGGCAGCGACGTCGAGGGCTACCTGCGCGCGTCCGAGCTCTCGCGCGACCGCGTCGAGGACATGCGCAAGCACCTGAAGGAAGGCGACACGGTCAACGCGATGATCATCAACGTCGACCGCAAGAACCGCAGCATCAACCTGTCGATCAAGGCGAAGGACAACGCCGACGAAGGCGAGGCGATGCAGCGGATCAGCGCGGAGAACCAGGGCGCCAACACGGCACCACCAACCTCGGCGCGCTGCTGAAGGCCAAGCTGCCGACAACAAATCCAACGGCTGACCTCAGAAAGCAATGACCAAATCGGAGCTGATCGACCGCCTCGCGGCGCAGTTTCCGCAGCTGGTCGCCAAGGACGCCGAGCTCGCGGTCAAGATGATCCTCGACGCGATGGGCGAGACCCTCGCGAAGGGCGAGCGCATCGAGATCCGCGGGTTCGGCAGCTTCGGCCTCAACTACCGGCCGCCGCGCACCGGCCGCAATCCGAAGTCGGGCGAGAAGGTGCAGGTGCCGGAGAAGCACGTGCCGCACTTCAAGGCGGGCAAGGAGCTGCGCGAGCGCGTGGATTTCAACAAGGAGGCAAAATAGGTTGGAACGCCACCCGCGTGGCGGGGGCGTCTTTGTGTCACGGTGATCCGGAGATGAGCGTTCGTGCGCTGGATCGTCGGCGCCGTCGTCTTCGTCGCGCTCGTCTTCCTTTCGCTGCAGAACAGCGCAGACCGCGCGCCTCGACTTCTTCAACGTCTCGGCGTGGGAAGCGCCGCTGGTCGTCGTGGTGTTCGTCGCGTTCGCGTGCGGCGTCGCCGCCGGGCTCCTGGCCGGCGCGCTGCGTACCGCGCGTCTCAAGCGCCAGCTCACGAAGTGCCGCCGCGAGCAACGCGCGGGAGCGAACGCGCCGGCGCGACCAACACCGTGCCGGGCACCGCCCCCGCATCGGGACCGGGCTTCGAGCGAAGCACGTACTGATGGACTTCGAGCTCTGGTGGCTGCTGCCGATCCCGGCGCTGTTCTTCGCGCTGGGCTGGATCGCCGCGCGCATCGACATCAAGCACCTGCTGCGCGAGTCGCGCGCGCTGCCGCTGTCGTACTTCCGCGGCCTCAACTTCCTGCTGAACGAGCAGCCCGACAAGGCGATCGAGTCGTTCATCGAGGTGGTCAAGGTCGATCCGCAGACGATCGACCTGCACTTCGCGCTGGGATCGCTGTTCCGCCGCCAGGGCGAGATCGACCGCGCGATCCGCATGCACCAGAACCTGCTCGACCGGCCCGACCTGCCGGCCGACCGGCGCGCGATGCGACCTACGAGCTCGCGCAGGACTTCCACCGCGCGGGCCTGCTCGACCGCGCCGAGGAGCTCTTCACCAAGCTCAACGGCACGCCGTTCGAGCACGCCGCGCTCGGCCACCTCATCTCGATCTACGAGACAGGAGAAGGACTGGGCGAAGGCGATCGCCGCGACGCGAGCGCATGGAGGAGCTCGCGAAGCAGCCGTACTTCAAGGAGATCGCGCAATACCACTGCGAGCTCGCGCAGGCGGCGCTGCTGCGCGCGGACGACGCCCAGGCGGGCGAGCGAGATCGAGGCCGCGTTTGCCACCCATCGCGGCTGCGCGCGCGCGACGCTGGTTGCCGGCGATGCGCGGCGCAGCAGGGCGACGCCGGCGACGCGATCGCCGCGTGGCAGAGGATCGAGTCGCAGAATCCGGCCTTCCTGTCGCTCGCCGCCGACCGTGTCGCCGACGCGTACCGCAAGCGAAGGCGACATCGCGCAGGGCATCCGCGTGCTGCGCAACTGGCAGGCGCAGTATCCGTCGCTCGACCTCCTCAACGCGCTGTTCGCGCTCGTGCTGGAGCAGGAGGCCCCGACGCGGCCGCCACGCTGATCAAGGACGAGCTCGCGCGCAACCCGACGCTGCTCGGGCTCGACCGCCTGCTCGAGGCGCAGCTCCTCGCCGCGCCGCCGGAGCAGCGGCACGACCTCGAGCTCGTCAAGGGCCTGGTCGGCGCAGCACATCAAGCGCCTCGGCATGTACCGCTGCGACAAGTGCGGCTTTCGCGCCAAGCAGTACTACTGGCGCTGCCCGGGCTGCCAGAGGTGGGAGACGTACTCGCCGCGGCGCACCGAGACGCCGGACGGGTACGCGTGAGCCAGGGATCAGAAGTCAGGAATCAGGGATCAGAGAAAATCGTGAACTCGCACGCTGCCGCGGGTCATTCGTCGCGCTCGATTTCGCCGACGGCAGCCGATGCGCTGGCGCTCGTCGCACGTCTCGAGTCCGCGCGATTGCGGCGTCAAGGTCGGCAAGGAGCTCTTCGTCGCCGCGGGACCCGAGCTCGTGCGCCGGCTGGTCGAGCGCGGCTTCGCCGTGTTCCTCGACCTCAAGTTCCACGACATTCCCAACACCGTCGCGAGCGCGTGCGCGGCGGCGACGCGGCTCGGCGTGTGGATGCTCAACGTGCATGCGAGCGGCGGCGGGGCGATGCTGGCGGCGGCGCGCGAGGCGGTCGACGCGGCGCGGCCGCGGCGGCGCCGCTGCTCATCGCCGTCACCGTGCTGACGAGCCTCGACGACGGCGACCTGCGCGACGTCGGCGTCGACGCGACGCCGCGCAGGCGCACGTGCTGCGGCTCGCGCGCCTCGCGCAGGCGATGCGGCCTCGACGGCGTCGTGTGCTCGGCGCAGGAGGCGCCCGCATTGCGCGCAGCCTGCGGCGCCGCGTTCACGCTGGTCACGCCGGGCATCCGTCCGGCCGAGCGGCCGAGGACGACCAGGCGCGCATCGTCACGCCGGAAGCCGCGGTCGCGCGACGGCGCCGACTACCTCGTGATCGGCCGCCCGATCACGCAGGCCGCGGATCCGCTCGCGGCGCTCGCCGCGATCAACGCATCGCTCGGAGTCGCCGCATGAAGATCACGATGATCGGCACCGGCTACGTGGGCCTCGTCACCGGCGACCTGCCTCGCCGAGGTCGGCAACGACGTGCTGTGCCTCGACGTCGACGCGCGCAAGATCGCCGATCCTGAACGACGGCGGCGTGCCGATCCACGAGCCGGGCCTCGAGGCGATGGTCCGGCGCAACGTCGCAGCCGGGCGGCTGCGCTTCACCACCGACGTCGACGCGGCGCGTCGCGCACGGCACGCTGCAGTTCATCGCGGTCGGCACGCCGCCGGACGAGGACGGCAGCGCCGACATGCAGTACGTGATCGCGGCCGCGCGCAACATCGGCCGGCGCATGCAGGCGCCGAAGGTCGTCGTCGACAAGTCCACGGTGCCGGTCGGCACCGCCGACCGCGTGCGCGCGGCGATCGCCGAGGAGCTCGCCGCGCGCGGCGCGTCGATTCCCTTCGCGGTCGTGTCGAATCCCGAGTTCCTGAAGGAGGGCGCGGCGGTCGAGGACTTCATGCGCCCCGACCGCATCGTCGATCGGCGCCGACGACGAGCGCGCGATCGCGCACGCTGCGCGCGCTCTACGCGCCGTTCCAGCGCAACCACGAGCGCCTGCTGGTGATGGACGTGCGCTCGGCCGAGCTCACCAAGTACGCCGCCAACGCGATGCTCGCCACGCGCATCTCGTTCATGAACGAGCTCGCCAACCTCGCCGACCGGCTCGGCGCCGACATCGAGAAGGTGCGCCAGGGCATCGGCTCCGATCCGCGCATCGGCTATCACTTCCTCTATCCGGGCGCGGGCTACGGCGGCAGCTGCTTTCCCAAGGACGTGAAGGCGCTGCAGTACACGGCGCGACCAGTTCGGCCATCCGCTGAAGCTGCTGCACGCGGTCGAGGGCGTCAACGAGGCGCAGAAGCACGTGCTCGTCGACAAGATCGTCGAGCGCGCTCGGCGAGCGACCTCGACGGGCCGCACGTTCGCGCTCTGGGGCCTCGCGTTCAAGCCGAACACCGACGACATGCGCGAGGCGCCGTCGCGCGTGGTGATCGACGCGCTCGCGCGCGCGCGGCGCGCGCGTCGTGGCGTACGACCCGGTCGCGATGGACGAGGCGCGCCGCATCTTCGGCGACGCGCCGCACGTTGCGCTACGCGGCGTCGCCGATGGCCGCGTGCGACGGCGCCGACGCGCTCGTCGTCGTCACCGAGTGGAAGGAATTCCGCAGCCCCGACTTCGACGACCTCAAGACGCGGCTTGCGCATGCCGCTCGTCTTCGACGGCCGCAACCTGTACGACCCGGCGGTGGTGCGCGGCGCGGGCCTCGAGTACTTCGCGATCGGAAGGCGGTGACGCGGCCGATGAGAGCTGCCGCGCATTCTCGCGACTGCCGCCGCCGTCGCAGGCGCGCGTGCTCGTCGTCGGCGACGTCATGCTCGACCGCTACTGGTTCGGCGACGTCGAGCGCATCTCGCCCGAGGCGCCGGTGCCGGTCGTCAAGATCGCGCGCAGCGAGGAGCGCCCCGGCGGCGCGGCGAACGTCGCGCGCAACGTCGCGGCGCTCGGCGCCGCAGGCGACGCTGCTGTCGGTCGTCGGCGACGACGAGGCCGGGCGCCGCGCTCGAGACGCTGCTCGCGCGGCGAGCGCGTGCGGACGTCGCTGCTGCGCGACCCGGCGCTGCCGACGACGGTCAAGCTGCGCGTCATCGGCCGCCAGCAGCAGCTGCTGCGCATCGACTTCGAGACGCGCGCCGTCGCACGAGGTGCTCGCGGCCAAGCTCGCCGACTACGAGCGCCTGCGTGCGCGGACGCCGACGTCGTGATCCTCTCCGACTACGGCAAGGGCGGCCTCGCGCACATCGCGACGATGATCGACGCGCGCGCGCGCGGCGGGCAAGCCGGTGCTGGTCGATCCGAAGGGCGACGACTACGCGCGCTACCGCGGCGCGACGCTGCTCACGCCCAACCGCGGCGAGTTCCGCGAGGTCGTCGGGCCGCTGGAAGGACGAGGCGGACCTCGCCGCGCGCGCGCAGAAGCTGCGCGCGCGACCTCGAGCTCGAGGCGCTGCTCGTCACGCGCTCGGAGGAGGGCATGAGCGCTCTTCACCGCGGAAGGCGCGCTGACGCATCCCGGCGCAGGCGCGCGAGGTGTACGACGTCTCCGGCGCCGGCGACACGGTGATCGCGACGCTCGGCGTGCATGCTCGCGGCGGGCGCGTCGCTCGCCGATGCGGTGCGCGTCGCCAACGACGCGGCGGGCGTCGTCGTCGGCAAGCTCGGCACCGCCGTCGTCCATCCGCACGAGCTGGCTTGAGCGAAGCGACGCGCGCGCGCCCGGCACGCGTCGCCGCGGCGCGCCGGCGCGGATCCGCGGCGCGCCGCGCTCGAGCGCAGCCTCGCGTCGCGCTTCTGGCTGCGCTTGCACATGTCGCTGATGCTGGTCGCCGCGTTCGGCGCCGGCTTCCTCGCGAGCTACGCGCTGCTGCGTGCGGCGTTGCACTCGACGCTGGTGCGCTGGCCGCTCGGCACTGCTCGTCGGCTATCTCGTGCTGTTCGTCTGCATGCGCCTGTGGCTCGCGTACGTCGGCGTGCGCCCGCTTGCGGCGCGCCGTCGCAGCGCACTGCCGACGACGCGGCTGCCTGCCTGACGCTTCGGTGGCCGTCCGGCGGCGCGGCACGGCGTGCGGCGACGCCGTGTTCCGCGGCGGCGGCGGCCGGTCGGGCGGCGGCGGCGCGTCGCGCGAGCTTCGGGGACGGCGCCGCGCGTCGTCGGCGTGCCGGCGAGCTCGTCCGGCGGCGTCGCGCGGCGGCGGCGGCGGCTTCGGCCTCGACTTCGGCGACGACGACTGCGGTCAAGCTGCTCGTCCTCGTCGCGATCGTGCTCGCGCTCGTCGCCGCGCTCGGCGGCGGCGTCGTCTACCTGGTCGCGTCGGCGCCGCACCTGCTGGCCGACGTCGCGTTCGGCGCCGCGTTGCACCGGCGGCATCGCGCCGGCACGCGCGACGCGTGGCCGTCGCAGACGACGACTGGTGCGGCAGCGTGTGGCACGCGACGTGGAAGCCGTTCGCCGTGATCCTCGCTCGTGCGTCGTGCTTGCGGCGATCGCGTTCGCAGCATTACTTTCCCGGGCGCGCGCACGCTCGGCGAGGCGTTCCGGCGCTGCGCTGTCGATGGCCAAGGCGAAGACCGTCTACAGCTGCACCGAATGCGGCGGCACGTCGCCCAAGTGGCAGGGCCAGTGCCCGCACTGCGGCGCCTGGAACACGCTGGTCGAGACCGTGGCCACGCCCGCCGCCGTGCGCTTCGAGAACGTGGCCGGCGCGCGCTCGGCGGTGACGCCGCTGTCGAGCGTCGATGGCGCGCGAGAACGAGCGCATCGCGACCGGCCTCGACGAGTTCGACCGCGTGCTGGGCGGCGGGCTCGTCGCCGGCGGCGTGGTGCTGCTGGGCGGCGATCCCGGGCATCGGCAAGTCGACGCTGCTGCTGCAGGCGTGCGGCCGCGCTCGGCGCGCGCGCACGCACGCTGTACGTGACCGGCGAGGAGTCGGTCGAGCAGATCGCGCTTGCGCGCGCAGCGCCTCGGCCTCGTCAACGCGCCGATCGAGCTCCTGGCCGAGGTGCAGCTCGAGGCGATCGTCGCGGCGATCACGGCGACGCAGCCCGAGGTCGTCGTCGTCGACTCGATCCAGACGATCTACACCGAGGCGCTGCAGTCGGCGCCGGGCAGCGTCGCGCAGGTGCGCGAATGCGCGGCGCAGCTGACGCGCCTCGCCAAGCAGCGCGGCATCGTCGTCATCTTCGTCGGCCACGTGACCAAGGAGGGCGCGATCGCCGGCCCGCGCGTGCTCGAGCACATCGTCGACACCGTGCTCTACTTCGAGGGCGACCCGCATTCGAGCTTCCGGCTCGTGCGCGCGATCAAGAACCGCTTCGGCGCGGCCAACGAGCTCGGCGTGTTCGCGATGACCGAGCGCGGCCTGAAGGGCGTGTCGAATCCGTCGGCGCTGTTCCTGTCGCAGCACGCGCAGAGCGGTCGCCGGCTCGGCGGTCGTCGCGACGCTCGAAGGCTCGCGGCCGCTGCTGGTCGAGGTGCAGGCGCTGGTCGATCCGGTGCAGGGCGGCGATCCCGCGGCGGCTGGCGGTCGGCCTCGACCCGCAGCGGCTGGCGCTGCTGCTCGCGGTGCTGCACCGGCACGGCGGCGTCGAAACCGGCGGCTACGACGTCTTCGTCAACGCGGTCGGCGGCGTGCGCATCGTCGAGCCGGCGGCCGACCTGGCCGTGCTGCTGGCGATCGATTCGTCCTTGAAAAACAGGCCATTGCCAGCCAAATCTATTGTATTTGGTGAAGTCGGCCTGGCGGGGGAAATCCGCCCGGTGCAGCGCGGCCAGGAGCGCATCCGCGAGGCCGCCAAGCTCGGCTTCACGACGGTGATGGTGCCGTCGGCCAACAAGCCGAAGCAGGCGATCGACGGCGTGCGCGTGATCGCCGTCGACCGCGTCGACGAGGCGCTGGCCGCGCTGCGCGGCCTTGAAGGCGCCCGCAGCGGCTAGACCGGGGCGCACATGGCCACGGCGTTGGGGCCGTAGCCTTCGGCGATGTAGCCGATCGCCTGCATCTGCGCCTTGACGACCGGGTCCGTCGTGTAGCGGTGGTTGGAGTCGACGCGTGCGTTCCAGAGACGGTACACCGGTGTCGTGCTCGCCGGGCAGGCGCCCGTGAACGCGTTGGGCAGCGCGATGTAGAACGCCGCCGCCGTCTCCTGGATGTAGCCGCTGTAGTTGGGATCGAAGCCGATCAGGTTCTGGATGCGCGCGCACTCGTCCGGGTCCGCGGAGAAGAAGTGCGAATCGCCGTGCTGCGGAGGAATGTAGAACCGGCAGACGGGATTCAGTCCGCGCGCCGGGATTGGCGAACACGTAGAACGCGAGGCCGGTGCGCACCCATCCGGCGATCCTGCCGGAGTCGAGGGCGTCGATGTCGGGCTGCAGGTTGCTGATGAAGTAGTGGCGCAGCGACGGGTTGTAATACTCGACGGCCGTGACCGCGAGTGTCGGCAGCGTGGCGACGCCTCCCGCGAAGTTGCGAGCGACGTTGACGTCGAGGTAGCTGCCCGACACCGGCGTGTACAGCGCGAGCGAGCCGTCGACGGGCAGCGGTCCGAAGCGAAACGCTGTCGACGCCCGCGTAGTTGATGGTTCCGCCATCCGTGGGCAGGAACTGATTGGGCATCACGTAATCCGGCATCGGCCGACGCGAACTCCGCGTAGGTGGCCGCCGGCGTCCACGTAACCCTGGGTCGCGATCAGCACGTAGCGGTTGGCGGTGTTGGCGCTCGGCAAGTCGTTCGGGAATACGAAGGTCTTGGCGAAGCCGCCCGTGCGGGTCACGGTCAGCGCTCGCCCGGCCAGCAGGTTCTCGCCGGCGGCGCCTTGCGTCTCGCGCAGCTGGACGAACTGGATCGTGCCGTCGGCGTTCGAGTAGAGCTCGGCGATCTCCCACGTGTGAAAATTTGCGGAAGCAAGGCCGGCGGCGGCCATGAGCCATAAAGCGGCTAGCGTGCGAAAGAGTCGGGACATGCGATGTGCTATTGGCGTGAATGGCCGCCACGCTACGGGTCAGCCGGAGATGTGTCTGTCGGCCAAGTACGTCGAAGGTGTGTAGGCGGTCTTTCGCGCGAGGGCGCGCTTGAAGAGCGTCGAGAAGCTCCTCGCGGGCGATCGCGTGCGCGCCGTCGCGATCGTCGAAGGCTCAGGCGAGGCCGCTCCTGGGTCGAGGTGCAGTCCTGGCGGTGATCTATTACGTTTGTAACAACAATGATGTACCGCGATTATTCTATTGTATGAGGTGAGGTATGGTTGGCACGGAAATCCGCCCGCTGCAACGCGGCCTGGAGCGCATCGCGAGGCTGCCTAAGCTCGGCTTGACGACCTGCGCGGGCACGACCTGCGGCGCGGCGAACACCCACATGGCCGCGTCCGATGACCTTGCGGTATCGCTGAAAGCCGCCCCGATCGAGCACACGCGCAAGGTCGCCGATCGCAGAAGCGGGCAAGGAAACGACGGTCAACATAAGCCTCGAGGCCGCCGATCCGGCCGTCGTGAAGGAATACTTTGCGGCAGCGACTGCGGGCTACTATCTGATGTGGAGCTCGGGGCGCATCGTGATCGTCGGCGGGTTCGTCGGCCGTAACAACGCGAACAGGACCGAACAGGCAGGCGTTCCTGGTGCTGTTCCCAACGGGTCCGGCACCCTGAAGCTAGTCATTCTATTGTCGCATAATTTGTATTATGTCAAGTTATGGATTGGACGAACCCACTGCTCTGAAGGCGACCCCTCGGGTGCCCGGACTGCCTTGGGTGGGCAGCCTGTTCGGCATGGCCAAGGGCCCCGCCGACTTCTTCGTTCACTGCTACCGCACGTACGGCCCTGTGTGCCGCCTGAGCATTCTCGGCGAGAAGTACGTCCTGATCTCCGGCGTCGAAGCCGCCAACTTCATGGGCACGCGCGCCGGCAAGGATTGCCTGCGCTCGAAGGAATTCTGGGAAGGCCTGACGGCCGAGTTCGGCGCCAGGCGCACGCTCACCGGCGAAGACGGCGACAGCCACCGGGAACTGCGCGACATCATGCGCAGCGGCTATTCGAGGGAATCGATCAAGGGCCGCTACGACGAGCTCGTCGCGATCACCGACGGCTCGCTCGCGCGCGACTGGCCCGTCGGCAAGGAAGTGCCCGTCGTCGAAGCCATGCAGTACATGGTCGTCGACCAGCTCGGCACGATTCTCACCGGCGCTGCGCCGCTGGAGTACGTGAAGGACATCCGCACCACCATCATCTACATCCTCAACGTGCTGGTCACGCGGCAGCGTCCGAAGATCCTGCTCAAGCGTCCCGAATACAGGAAAGCCAGGGGCAGGGTCATGGAGCTGGGCCGCAGGATGATCGACGACGCCAGGGCGCGCTATGCCACGACCAGGCCGGAAGATCGCAACCTGGTCGACGACATCATGGCCGCGCACATCGAAACGCCGGAGAAGATGCCCGAGAGCGACCTGATCCTGTCGCTGACCGGTCCCTACATCGCAGGTCTCGACACCGTCGCCAACACCACCGCCGCCGTCGTCTACGCCGTGCTCAAGCATCCGGACGTCAAGGCGCGCGTGCAGAAGGAAGTGGATGAGCTGTTCGCGGCGGGCGACGTGGACGAGGAAGGGCTGCTGAAGAAGCTGCCGGCGCTCAACGGCGCGATCATGGAAACGATGCGTCTCTACCCGATCGCCGTCGCGCAGATGCGCACCGCCAACAAGGACTTCGTGTTCGAAGGCCATCAGATCCACGAGGGCGAGATGATCTACGTCGGCACCAGCGTGCCGCACTTCATGGAGGAGTACTGGCCCGATGCCAGGACGTTCGACATCGACCGCTACCAGAAGCCGCGCGCCGAGCATCTGCAGCCCGGCGTGTACTCGCCTTACGGCCGCGGCCCGCACACCTGCCTGGGCAAGAGCCTGGCCGAAGTGCAGATGGCGCTGTCGATGGCCCGCCTGTTCCACAAGCTCGATCTCGAGTTGGACTCGCCCGGCTACGTGCTCAAGACCAAGACCGCGCCGACGCCCGGCCCGGCGATGGACTTCAAGGTTCGCGTGAAGGGCTATCGCCGCCAGGCGGCATGAAGCAAACTCGAAGACTCCGAGGCCCGAAGCATGTACTTTTCCGCACCTGCCGTCGTTGCTGCCGCCCTCTTTCCACCGCAGCCATGGCCGCTGATATCACCGTCCTGAGCGGAGGCGCCATCGAGCCGGGCTTGCGCAACGCGGCCGCCGCATTCGAAAAGCAGTCCGGCCATACGCTCAAGATCACGTTCAACACCGCGCCGCAGATCCAGAAGAGGATCGAAAGCGGAGACAAGTTCGACGTGATCATCGCGCCGCCCGCGATCGTCGACGGGTTCGTCAAGGCGGGGCTCGTGAATGCAGGCGGCCCGAGTGTCGGCCGCGTCGGCCTGGGCGTGGCCGTGCGCGAAGGCGCGCCGGTCCCGGATATCGGCAGCCCCGAAGCGCTCAAGCGATCCGTGCTCGACGCCGACGCGATCGTCTTCAATCGCGCCTCGACCGGCATCTACTTCGAGGGACTGCTGAAGAAGCTCGACGTCTGGAACGCCGTCGAGCCCAAGACCACCCGCTATGCGGATGGCGCGTCGGTGATGGACCACGTGCGCAACGGCAAGGGCCGGGAGATCGCATTCGGCGCGATCACCGAGATCCTGCTCTACAAGGACAAGGGCCTGCGATTCGTCGGCCCCCTGCCCTCCGAGGTCCAGAACTACACGAACTACGTCGCGACCGTCACGCCGCACGGCGGCGGGTCGTCCGCCGCGCGCGACCTCGTCGCGTTCTTTGCCACGCCGCAAAGCAAGCAGCTCTTCGCCGCCGCCGGCGTCGAGTAGCGCCGGTGCCCAAGCCCGCGCCACCCGAAACGCGCGAGCGCACGGCCGCGGAGATGGTGACGCCGCGGGTCGTCCGCAACGTCCGCATCGGGCTCGTCGCGTTCGTCGTCGCCGTCCTGCTCCTGATCTTCGCGATCCCGCGCGCAGCGCCGCCCCCGGCAACGCTCGCCAATCCCAACGAGGCGTTCGTCGACCGCGTGGGCATCGTGTCGCCCGCCTTCGCGCGCCAATGGGCAGGCGCCCTGCTGAACGACGATCGCGCCGAGATCGTGATCTACGTCGATCGCAAGCCGCCGGAAGGCGATCTCGCGTCGTGGGCGATCCAGACGGCCACCGACTGGAAGATCGGCGCGTCGAAGAACGACACGGGCTCGTCCTGTTCGTGTTCACCGAGCCGCGCATGGCGCGCCTCGATGTCGGCTACGGCCTCGAGGCCGTCATCACCGACGCGCGGGCGAGGCAGCTCCTCGAGACGCATCTCGCGCCCGCCTTCGCGGCGGGTCAATACGAGCGCGGCTTCGACGCCCTCATCTTCGGTATCCGCAAGGAAATCGGCGGCGACGACGCCGACTCGATTCACGCGCGCGCGGCCGAAGCGAGGAAGCGCGACGACGTGCCGTGGACGACGACGGTCGCCAACGCATTCCAGAGGACGCCGCGCATGATCTCGGCGACGACGCGCAATTTTCTCGAAGGCGGGACCGAAGAGCGACTCGCGATTCTGATGTTCGTCGCGGTCGGTCTCGGCATCGCGGCGATGGGCGTGGCCGTCGCCGCGAACACCGTGTGGCGCGTCGCGCAATTGCCGGCAGCGTGCGCGCGCGCCGCACCCGCGAGGCCGGGGCCTTCGCTCGGCAAGGTGGCGTACGAGATCGTGATGGGCGTCTTCGCTGTTCGGCATCTGCTTCGCCATGATCACGATCGTCCTCCTCTTCGCCGAAGGATTCTTCACGCGGCAGGGGCGCTTCAGCGGCGCCGGATCGGCGATCGTCTGGCCCGCCTCGTCGCGATGAAGCTCAATCGAACGCGAGCAGCATGAGCGTGCCGAGCCCCGCGCCGAGGCCGAGCGGAATGCCGTAGCGCTCGAGCCTCGAGACCGAGTCGCCGACCACCACTTCGACGGGCACCGAGGTCAGGTCGAGCACGCGGTTGGTGATCGACGACTCGACCATGCGCGTGAGCGAGTTCTTGCGCGCCGTCGCGAGGACGATATGGTCGCAGCGCAAGCGCTTCGCCTCGTCGGCGATCGTCTCGGCGCGGCGCCCGACGCGGACGTGCTGCGCGAAGGGCACGCGCGCGTTCTCCAGCATCTCGCGCAACGGCGCCAGCACGGCCTCGGCCTGCGCCTTGTGGTGAGCATCGCGATCGCTGCGCGCGACGAACTGCGACACGTGGCGCGAGAACGGCGCCTGCACGTTGAGGAGATGCACCTCGAAGCCGGGATGGCGGCGGTATTCGGAGATCACGTGACGCACGGCGTATTGCGCATTGCGCGAGCCGTCGACCGGAACCAGGATCTTGAGCATGGGAACGTCCTCCTCCGTGCTGGTGGATTGGGCGCTGGCCGCGGCGTCCTCGCGTGGGAACTGCGCGATGCGCGCGCTGATGCGCGACTCGAGCGTGAGGTGATTGCGCACGAAACCCGCGCCGCAGCACGCCGCCGATGACCGCGATGTAGGCGACGGCGACGACGAGCCGATGCGCCCGCGATGTACTCGGCGACGAGCGGCTCCGAGCTCATCATCTTCACGCTCGTCCACGCGAGGACGCCGGAGCCAACGTACACGAAGGCCGGATAGCGCTCGACGAATCGCAGGAGCAGCGTGCTGCCCCAGATCACGATCGGAATGCTGATCACGAGCCCGATCGCGACCAGGAGGAAGTTGCCGTGCGCCGCGCCCGCCACAGCGAGCACGTTGTCGAGGCCCATCACGGTGTCGGCAATGACGACCGTGCGCAGTGCGCCCCAGAAGCTCGTGGCCGCGCTGGCAGTCGTCGTGCCCGCCCTCGCCCTCCTCCGGGATCAGCAGCTTGTAGGCGATCCAGATAAGCAGTAGCCCGCCGGCGAACAGCAGGCCCGGGATCTTGAGCAGCGCGACGACCACGAGCGTTAGCGTGGTGCGCACGACGATCGCGCCGACCGTGCCCCACATGATCGCCCGCTTCTGCAGGTGCTTGGGCACGTTGCGCGCCGCGAGCGCGATGACGATCGCGTTGTCGCCCGCGAGCACGAGGTCGATGACACGATCGCGAGCAACGCGGAGAGGAATTGCGTCGACAGTATGTCCATCGGTGCCTCCGTGACGTAGTTCGAGCCCAGTATCACGGCGTTTTTCAGCGGTTACCACACGTAGTTCGCAATGCCGAGCATCGCGATTCGCAATGGTTGACCCTGGGTCGCGGCTCTGATACACTCCTTCCGTGTCCGCGAAAGCGGGCACCCCTTAGGGGAGTAGCTTCGGCAGCAAGCTCTAAGCACCACGCTGCCGCGGCGCGATCGTCAATCCGGGCAAAAGCCAAAGAGGCGAACCCCGGTCGCGTCGGCACCCATCTTTCGTGCAAGCGAGACCTTTGCCGGACGGCGAAGGCTCGCCCATCCAGACAACGGTTGGAGCTGGTCTTCGCCTGCGAGGTGAAGGCCGCTTTGCATGGCATCGCGGTCGTTGCGTAGTGCGCTACGGAGACCGCGTCGATGCCGCAATCGCGAATACGCCGGTACATGCGTCACGGGACGCTGCCGCAGCTTGCCGTGTTCGAGGCGAGCGCGCGGCATGCATGCTTCACGCGCGCGGGCGAGGAGCTGCACCTCGCCCAGCCGACCGTGTCCTCCCAGATACGCAAGCTTTCCGAGACGATCGGCGCCCCGCTTTTCGAGGCGGTCGGCCGCAGCCTGCGCCTCACGGAGGCGGGTCACCGGACTTACGCCCATTGCCGGGAGCTCTTTGCGGTGCTCGGGCGGCTCGACGACGCGCTTTGCGAGCTGCGCGACGTCGAAGGCAGCGAGCTGCGCCTCGCCGTCGCGAGCGCGGCGTCATGTCATGCCGCTCGTCTCATCGCCGGATTCGCCAAGGAGCACGAGAGCGTCGCCGTGCGCGTGCGCGTGGCCAATCGCGCCGCTCTTCTGTCGCGGATGTCGCAGCGCGAAGACGACCTGTATCTCTTCTCCAACGCGCCGGACGACGTTCCGCTGGTGCGCCAGCGGGTCGCCACGAGCGCGCTCGTGATCGTCGCGCCGCGCGACCATCCGCTTGCGCGCCGGCGCGCAATTGCGGTTGCGACGCTGGGAGACAGCCGCTGGGTGCTGCGCGAAGTGGGCTCCGGGACGCGCGCGGCGCTTGTCGATGCGCTCGCGCGTGCAGGGGTCACGCCGCGCGTCGCGCTCGAGCTTGGGTGCGAGGACGCGATCCTTTGCGCGGTTGCCGAAGGCGCGGGCCTGGCGATCGTCGACCGCGATGCGGTCGAATCGGAGCCGCGTGTCGCCATCCTCGACGTCGACGGCTTTCCGCAAGCGCGCACGTGGCATCTCGCTTATGCCGTCGGCGCCTCGCCTTCGCCGGCCGCGCGCGCCCTCCTCCGCTATGCGCGCGAGACCTTCGCGGCAGTTCAGATGAGCGGCGCGCAGAACGCCGTCGGTCGCGAAGCGGGACCGTAGCCTTCGTAGGTCCAGCCGGCCGGCGCGTTCGCGAAAACGTCGTAGTAGTGGTTGGCGTCCGCCCGGTTGTTGAACGCGCGAAACACGCGCTCGCTGCCGCGCGCGCATTGGCCCGTCGTGCGATCGGCAGGATGCACGTAGAACGCGGCAGCGGTTTCGAGCAGCCAGCTCGCGCCGAACTTCGCCGCGACGGCCGCGCACTCGTCCGGCGCCGCGGAGAAAAAATGGGAGTCGAGGTGCGCCTCAGGCCGCCCGTAGTAGCGGCATACGGGCGTGAGATCCGGGTCCCCGACCGCGGTCGTGACGACGCCAAACGACGTCGCCGTTCGCCGCCACCCTTTGGTGACGCCGTTGTCGAGCAGCGCCTGTTCCGCCGGATTGGCCGTGAGGAAATAGTGATCGAGCGCCGCGTTGTAATAGACGATTGCCTTGCCCGCGGTCACTCCGGCGCGATGTCCGCCGTCGGCCGCGAGCCGCGCGACACCGATGCCCGCGCGCAACGGACCCTCGGCTTCCGCAAACGTGCCGGCCGCGACGTAAGCGCGCCCGCCCGCCATTGCAAGGACGCCTTCGCGCGTGAGTGTCCAGCCGTCCACGGCCAGGTATGCAGCGCCCTCGAGACCAAAGGAGGGATCGCGCGCACCGCTTGCGGTCGAAGCGCACGACTTTCGACCGGATGACCTTGTCGAGATAGTGCACGTACGCGCGGCCTTGGCCGTCCACGGCGACGAGCGGATGGAAGTTCGAGTTCAGGTAGTCCTCGAGGTCCGCGATGCCGCCGACGCCATAGCCGAGATCGAGCGTGCCGTTGGCGCGCACCTTCGCGACGAACGCCGACACGATGTCGCGATTCTGGACGACCGTGACGAACGCCTCGCCATTGCGTACGACCATTCGCTGGACATAGGTCGACGCATCGGGCACCGGGATCGCGAATCCGTCCCGCCCGTACGCCCTGTCGAGTCGTCCCTTGGCGTCGAAGCGCGCGACGGTCGCGTCGGTATAGGTCTTCGGGCCGGCATCGTCCTCGAAGATGTTGCCGGCCACGAGGACGGACCCGTCCGCGTTGTGCGCCATGCCCCCGCCTTCCTGTCCGAAGATGGGCCGGGTCGGCGGCTCGGCGACGGCGACTCCCTGCGTACCGAACGAAGCATCGGGGGTGCCGTCGGGTCGCATGATGAACGACGGCCAGGGCGTAGTACGGCGTGCCCGCCCGCATGAGCGTGGCGGTGCCCCCGACCGTGATCGTGCCGTCGGAGAGCACTTCCACGGTCGGGCGCGCAAACGATTGCACAGCCGGGACCGCGCCGCCGAACGACGGATCGACCGTGCCGTCCGCCCGCAGCTTCCATATCCGTGGTGGGCCAGGCTCGGCGGCGCGCCCCGGGCCGGCCGTAGAGGTACAACGATCCGTCTACGGCCGCGGCAATCGCGGTGACGCCGTCTACGCATGGGAGAACCAACTTCGACCCCGCCGGCACCCCCGCCGGCGTGAACCAGTACAGCGTCGCGGCCCAGCACCCGGACGGTTCGGCTTGGTCGATAGTGGCCGCGATGACGGTGCCATCCGGGAGAACGGCAATGTCGTACAGCCGCGCGATGGCGCCGGTGGCCGCGCGCGGGATCTCCATCAGTGCCACTCCGTAGGCCGGGTCGACCGGATCGATCACCATCGCGTGAACGTGGGCAGCGACGAACAAGAGCACTAGGGCGCGGATCACAATCCCTCGATGGCGACGGCGGCAATCCGGTCGAGCACGGCATCGTTCTCGCCGACCGCTTCCCGCAGCGTCGATCGCGATGCCCGGATGGCGCGCCCGCACGCGCTCGTACGGCCGCGGGCAGGTCCTCGCGCACGTGACCGCCCTGCCCCAGGAACACGGGCACGACGCGAATGCCGGTGCATCCGGCTTCGCGATCAGCGCGTCCGCCGGCGGTGCCGAGGTCGGGCTGCATGAGCTCGAGGAAGGCAAGCGACACGGCGACGCCGGGACGCGGCGGCTGCGACTTTGCGCGCCAGGCGCTCGAACGGCTCGCGCCACCGCGGGTCGCGCGCGCCGTGGGCGAAGAGGATGAGGCCCTCCATGTGGCGATTATCGACCGGCCATTGCCGTTATATCCGTCGTGGCGATAACGGCATAGCGATCCATTCCTTCTAAGTATTTAGGGCGGCGCCTTATCCTGTCGGAAGACCGAGGGATTCGCTCATGTACCGCTACGACCATTTCGACCAGCGCCTTGGTCGACGAACGCGTCGCCCAGTTCCGCGACCAGACGCGCGCGCTTCCTCGCCGGCGAGCTCTGACCGAGGACGAGTTCCGGCCGCTGCGCCTGCAGAACGGCCTCTACATCCAGCGGCATGCGCCGATGCTGCGCATCGCGATCCCGTACGGGCTGCTGTCGACGCGGCAGCTGCGCATGCTGGCGCACATCGCGCGCAAGTACGACCGCGGCTACGGCCACTTCACCACGCGCCAGAACATGCAGTCAACTGGCCGAAGCTCGAGCAGGTGCCCGACATCCTGGCCGAGCTCGCGCCGCGGTGGAGATGCACGCGATCCAGACCTCGGGCAACTGCGTCCGCAACATCACCACCGACCACTTCGCCGGCGTCGCGCCCGACGAGATCGTCGATCCGCGCCCGTTCGCCGAGATCCTGCGCCAGTGGTCGACGTTCCATCCCGAGTTCGCCTACCTGCCGCGCAAGTTCAAGATCGCCGTCAACGGCGCCGACGAACGACCGCGCGGCGATCCTGCGTGCACGACATCGGCCTGCAGCTCGTGCGCGACGACGCGCGGCGAAGTCGGCTTCCGCGTGATCGTCGGCGGCGGCATGGGCCGCACGCCGATCATCGGCCACGTGATCCGCGAGTTCCTGCCGTGGCGCCGACATGCTCACCTACCTCGAGGCGATCCTGCGCGTCTACAACCGCTACGGCCGGCGCGACAACATCTACAAGGCGCGCATCAAGATCCTGGTGAAGGAGCGCGGCGCCGAGGAGTTCGCGCGCGAGGTCGAGAGCGAGTGGGAAGCAGCTGCGCGGCGGCCCTGCGACGGTCACCGGACGAGGAGCTCGCGCGCGTCGCCGGCATTCTTCGGCCGCCGCGCGTACGAGACGCTGCCGGGCGACGATGCCGTCGTATCGCGCAGGCGCTCGCCGACAGCCGCGCGTTCGCGCAACTGGGCGCAGCGCAACGTGCATCCGCACAAGGTGCCGGGCTACGCGGTCGTCACGCTGTCGCTCAAGAAGACCGGCGTGCCGCCGGGCGACGTGACCGTCCGAGCAGATGGATGTCGTCGCCGACCTCGCCGACCGCTACAGCTTCGGCGAGCTGCGCGTCTCGCACGAGCAGAACCTGATCCTCGCCGACGTGAGGCAAGCGCGACCTCTTCGTCGTTGTGGCAGCAGCGAAGGCGCTCGGGCCTCGCCACGCCGAACATCGGCCTGCTCACCAACATCATCTGCTGCCCGGGCGGCGACTTCTGCTCGCTCGCCAACGCGAAGTCGATCCCGATCGCCGAAGCGATCCAGCGCCGCTTCGACGACCTCGACTACCTGCACGACATCGGCGAGCTCGACCTCAACATCTCGCGGCTGCATGAACGCCTGCGGCCACCACCACGTCGGCCACATCGGCATCCTCGGCGTCGACAAGAACGGCGCCGAGTGGTACCAGGTCTCGATCGGCGGCACGCAGGGCGAGCACGCGGCGCTCGGCAAGGTGATCGGGCCGTCGTTCGCCGCGGCCGACATGCCCGACGTGGTCGACGCGGCTGATCGACGACCTACCTCGACATCCGCCACGAGGACGAGCGCTTCGTCGACACCGTGCATCGCGTCGGCATCGAGCCCTTCAAGGAGCGCGTCTATGCCACGGCTGCATCAAGCGCGAGCGCAGGTCGTCGACGACGCGTACGACGCTGGTCGACGCGACGCGGCGACGCTCGCCGACGTGCCGGAAGGCGTGCCGGTCGATCGTGCCGCTCGCGCTGTGGAAAGCGCACCGCGACGCGCTGCTCGCGCGCGGCGACGCCGTGGCGTGTGGCTCGCGCCGGCCGACGATCCGGCCGCGCTCGCGGCCGACCTCGCGTCGCTTCGCGGTCGATCGCGATCGACTTCCCGAAGTTCACCGACGGCCGCGGCTACTCGACCGCGCGCGCTGCTGCGCGACCGCCTACGGCTACCGCGGCGAGCTGCGCGCGATCGGCGACGTGGGGCGCGACCAGCTGTTCTACCTGCTGCGCAGGTGGGCTTCGATGCCTTCGCGCTTGCGCGAAGGCCGCGACGCCGACGCGGCGCTCGCGGCGTTGCGCGACTTCTCCGACGGCTACCAGAGCGCGCGGCGCGACGCCGTGGTTCCGCTCGTCCGCGACGCGCCGAGCGACGGCGTGAGCGCTGCGATGACGCCTCGCGGAGCGCATCGAGCGCGCGCGGCGCGCTGCTCGCCGCGATCGAGAAGAACCATTCGCCGGCGGTGCTCGCGTCGAGCTTCGGCGCCGAGGACATGGTGCTCGCTCGACCTCATCGCGCGCGACGGCCTGGCCGATCGCGATCTTCACGCTCGACACCGGACGCCTGCCCGAGGAGACGCTCGCGCTCATCGACCGCGTGCGCGAGCGCTACGGCCTCGCCGATCGACGTGTTCTCGCCCGATGCCCGCGCGGTCGAAGCGTTCGTCGAGGAGCACGGCATCGACGGCTTCTACGACAGCGTCGAGCTGCGCAAGGCGCTGCTGCGCGATCCGCAAGGTGGAGCCGCTCGCGCGCGCGCTCGCCGGCAAGCGCGGCTGGATCACCGGGCTGCGCCGCGAGCAGTCGGTCACGCCGCGCGACGCTGCCGAACGAGCGAGTTCGACGCCGTGCACGGCCTGTGCCAAGTTCAATCCGCTCGCCGACTGGACGCGAGGCGGACGTGTGGGCGTACCTCCGCGCGCGCCGACGTTCCCGTACAACGCGCTGCACGACCGGGCTACCGCACGATCGGCTGCGCGCCGTGCACGCGCGCGGTCGAGCCCGGCGAGACATCCGCGCGCCGGACGCTGGTGGTGGGAGAACCCGGAGCACAAGGAATGCGGCCTGCATCGGCGATCCCGTGAAGGTCATGGCGCACGACATGCGGAAGCGAACTGTCATGAGCGACCGTTGCTCGAAGCTGAGCCACGCGCATGCGCGGACTCGTGCCGCACCGACCGACGTCGCGCCACCTCGACTGGCTCGAATCCGAGGCGATCCACATCCTGCGCGAGGTCGCGGGCCAATGCGCGCAACCCGGCCCTGCTCTTCTCCGGCGGCAAGGACTCGCTCGTCATGCTGCGCCTCGCCGAGAAGGCGTTCCGTCCCGGACGCTTCCCGTTCCCGCTGCTGCACATCGACACCGGGCACAACTTTCCCGGAGGTGATCGCGTTCCGCGACGCGCGCGCGGCCGAGCTCGGCGAGCGCCTGATCGTGCGCTCGGTCGAGGATTCGATCCGCAGCGGCCGCGTCGTGCTGAGGCATCGCGGACGAAAGCCGCAATCCGCACCAGATCGGTGACGCTGCTCGACGCGATCGCCGAGTTCGAGTTCGACGCGCTGCATCGGCGGCGCGCGCCGCGACGAGGAGAAGGCGCGCGCGAAGGAGCGCATCTTCTCGCTTCCGCGACGAATTCGGCCAATGGGACCCGCGCAACCAGCGCCCCGAGCTCTGGAACCTCTACAACGCGCGCGTGCACCAGGGCGAGCACGTGCGCGTGTTTCCGATCTGCAACTGGACCGAGCTCGACGTCTGGCAGTACATCGAGCGCGAGGGCCTCGAAGTGCCGTCGATCTACTACGCGCACACGCGCGCCGATCGTGCGCCGGCGCGGCGCTGCTGGTGCCGGTGACCGCACCTCACGCCGCCGCGCGACGGCGAAACGGTCGAGTGAAGTGTCGCGTGCGCTTCCGCACCGTGGGCGACATCACCTGCACGTGCCCGGTGGCCTCCGAGGCCGCCAACGCGCGACGAGATCATCGCCGAGACCGCCGGCGCCACGATCACCGAGCGCGGCGCCACGCGCATGGACGACCAGACCTCGGACGCGTCGATGGAGCTGCGCAAGAAGGCGAGGATACTTCTGATGTCGGCCAGCGACAGATTGCCGTGCGCGACCGCGGCGTGCTGCGCTTCACTCACCGCCGGCAGCGTCGACGACGGCAAGAGCACGCTCATCGGCCGCCTGCTGCTACGACACCAAGGCGCCTGCTCGAAGACCAGCTCGCCGCGGTCGCGCGCACGACGTCGCGCCGCGGCGCGGCCCGGGCTCGACCTCTCGCTCCTGACCGACGGCCTCACCGCCGAGCGCGAGCAGGGCATCACCATCGACGTCGCCTACCGCTACTTCGCGACGCGCGCGGCGCAAGTTCATCATCGCCGACACGCCGGGCCACGAGCAGTACACGCGCAACATGGTCACGGGCGCCAGCACCGCGGACCTCGCCGTGATCCTGGTCGACGCGCGCGACGGCGTCGTCACGCAGACGCGCCGCCACGCCGCGCTCGCCTCCTGCTCGGCATCCGCGCACCTGGTCGTCGCCGTCAACAAGATGGACCTGGTCGGCTTCGACGAGCGGCCTTCGAGCGCATCGTCGCCGACTTCCGCGAGTTCGCCAAGCGCTCGGGCTCGACGACGCACGCGTGCGCTCGTCCCGATGTCCGCGCTCGAGGGCGACATGGTCGTCGAGCGCGGCGACCGCCTCGGTTGGTACGCGGGCCCGACGCTGCTCGAGGTGCTCGAAACCGCGCCGGCGGGCCGGCGCGAAGCCGCGGCGCATTCCGCTTCCCGGTGCAGCTACGTCTCGCGCGCGCCGGCGAGCGACACGAGCATCGCGGCTACCTGGGCCGCGTCGAATCGGGAACGCTCGCAGGTCGGCGACAGCGTCGCGCGTGCTGCCCGGCGGGACGCGCTGCGACGGTCGCGCAGATCGCAACGTTCGACGGGACGCGCGACCGCGGCGCGCCGGCCGCCGGTCACGATCGTCGCTCGACCGCCAGGTCGACATCGCGCGCGGCGACATCCTGGTCACGCGCGCGCCGAGGCGCCGCGAGGCCGTGCGGCGCTTCGGCGCGCGCCTGGTGCTGGCTCGACGAGCGCCGCTCGACGCTCGCCGCACGCTACTGGCTGCAGCACGCGACGCGGAAGTGCGCGCGCGCGTCGACGCGCCTCGATCGCGTCTGGAACGTGTCCACGCAACCGCGCGAGCCCGCGCCCTCGCGCTCGCGTTCAACGACATCGGCACGGGCGCGGTCTCGCGCGCGCTCGCCCATCGTTGCCGACCGCTACGCGGACATCGCGCGACCGGCAGCTTCATCCTCATCGACGAGGCGACCAACCACACGGTCGCCGCGGGGATGATCGATGGGTAAGGTCTATCTCGTCGGCGCCGGCCCCGGCGCGCCCGACCTGCTCACGCTGCGCGCGGCGCGCCTGCTCGAGCCGGCCGACATCGTCTTCCACGACGCGCTCGTGCATCCCGACACGCTCGCGCTCGCCGCGCGGCGCAGCAAGGTCGACGTCGGCAAGCGCTACGGCAAGCTTTCGACCGAGCAGCGCTTCATCAACCGCGCGCTCGTCGAGGCGGCGCGCACCACGACGTCGTCGTGCGGCTGAAGGGCGGCGACCCGATGATGTTCGGCCGTGCGCAGGAAGAGATCGACGCGCTCGAAGACGCCGGCATCGAGTCCGAAGTCGTGCCGGGCATCACCGCCGCGCTCGCCGCCGCGTCGTCGCTCAAGATTTCGCTCACGCGCCGCGGCATCGCGCGCACCGTCACGTTCGTCACGCCTCGCGTCGGTGCCACGCGAGCGGACAGCACGTGGGCCCGGCGGCCTCGCCGCAGCGGACGCGGGCGCGATTTACATGGGCGTCGGCGAAGCGGCGCTTATCGCGCAGACGTTGATCGCATCCGGCAAGCCGCCTGGTCTTCCGGTGGCGATCGTCGAAAGCGCGTCGCTGCCGAGCAACGGGTGCGTTACACGACGCTCGCGGACCTCCCGAACTTCGCAGACGCGAGCGTCGCTGGACCCGCGCTGATCCTTCTTGGGCCCGCAATTCCGCGCACGTGCGCTCGAAATCGCCGAACGATGTAGGTACGAGAAACGCGCAGCGTCCGCGTGACGCTCCGATAAGCCGCCGCAAGCGGCTTTTCTTGGAACATACATATACCCGAAAGTTATTTAAAGACATTTAGATATAGCCATGAAGACAATCTCACTCATTTCCGCCCTGCTTCTCGCCGCCGGTACCGCCCACGCAGACGTCACGCTGCTCAACGTGTCCTACGACCCGACGCGCGAGCTCTACGAGGACTTCAACGACGCCTTCGCCAAGCACTGGAAGGCGAAGACCGGCGAGAACGTGACCGATCAAGCAATCGCACGGCGGCTCGGGCAAGCAGGCGCGCTCGGTCATCGACGGGCTCGACGCCGACGTCGTCACGCTCGCGCTGGCCGACGACATCGACGCGATCGCCGAGAACGGCGAAGCTCCTGCCCGCGGACTGGCAGAAGCGCCTGCCGCACAACAGCACGCCTTACACCTCCACCATCGTGTTCCTGGTGCGCAAGGGCAATCCCAAGGGCATCAAGGACTGGGACGACCTGGTGAAGCCGGGCGTCGCGCGTTATCACGCCGAATCCGAAGACCTCCGGCGGCGCGCGCTGGAACTACCTCGCGGCCTGGGACTTCGCCAAGCAGCAAGTACGGCGATGATGCCAAGGCGCAAGGACTTCGTGGCCCAGCTCTTCAAGAACGTGCCGGTGCTCGACTCGGGCGCGCGCGGCTCGACCACGACCTTCGCCGCAGCGCGGCATCGGCGACGTCTGCTCTCGTGGGAGAACGAAGCGTTCCTCGCGCTCAAGGAATTCGGCAACGACAAGTTCGAGATCGTCGTTCCGTCGCTGTCGCATCCTGGCCGAGCCGCCGGTAGCGGTGGTCGACAAGAACGTCGACAAGAAGGGCACGCGCAAGCGTCGCCGAGGCGTACCTGGAGTTCCTGTACTCCGACGAAGGCCAGGACATCGCCGGCCGCAACTTCTACCGCCCGACCGAAGCCAAGGCAGCGGCGAAGTACGCGAAGCAGTTCCCGAAGCTCGACGCTCGTCACCATCGACGGCGCGTTCGGCGGCTGGGCCAAGGCGACCAAGGACCCATTTCGCCGACGGCGGCATCTTCGACCAGATCTACGTTCCGAAGTAATCGTGACGGATCACGCACTCCGCGTGGCGCGTGCCTTCGACGGCGACGGTGCGCGCCTCCTCGACGCGAAGCCGGTTCGTCGGCGCCGCGTCGTGCTGCCC
>CAVPRK010000025.1:0-88411 GCA_963707815.1 uncultured beta proteobacterium | reverse complement strand
CGTCGAAATGTTGTTGTGCGGCCAGCACCTGCGCCAGCGCACGCGCGTCGCTGACCGCGGTCCTCAGCGGCGACACCTTCTCGGTCGGCATCGATACCGACGATAAAGGCGTGGTGCCGGGAGAAGGGCGGCGCCCCGTAATAGTCGCGTGATGCGGTGCCGTCCATGTCGACTGTGTTCACCCGCCGGACAATCCGGATCTGGAAGTCCTTGGCAAACCACTCGTTCGTGTGGACCACCTTGCGCGACGGCTGGATGCTTTCGAGCGCCCTCGTCCTACCGGTACTCGTCACCCATGCTGAGCGGGGACTGCGCCAGCAGGAAGTCGTCGACCTTTTCGGTGGCCACCAACAACTTGAAACGCTCGGTCGACTCGTCGACGCCGTCCTCGAGATAGAAGCGGTCGTCTGGACCATCGCCCCACACTGTCACCCAGTTGTCGCCCGGCGGGATCGGATCGGTGGGCAGGATGTGGATGCCGTAGGCCTCGGAGAAATATGTGAGCAACGTGAACAGGGTCTGCTCCGTGCGGTTCCGCACTCTGAAGCGGCCCTCGATCCTGCGCCACTGTCCGTTCACGCGCGAGAAGGTGAACACCGCCTCGCCGCCGTCGTACGATCGCTCACCGCCACCGTCTATCCGCTCGACAAAGACAAGCTCCACTTTCAATCTGTCCATCGCCGTCCGCGGGTTCTGGAGCTTGAGGGTGCGTTCCCACTGCACGACGTGTTTCAACGCGGGTGCGAGCGCGGCCGCTGCGTCCGCGTAGGTGTTGCCGGCGGCGTTGGCGAATCCGATCTCCACGTCACGCCGAAGAGCAGTCAGGGTCAGACGTCCCTCGCTGGCCGTGAGTGCATACGTTGCCGCGTCGCGCGCGTCGACGAGGCTTACGTGGACGCCTCGCTGCTTGAGCCCTGCCTCGATCGCCGCACCTGTCTGCCCGTCACCGGCGAAGGTCACGGGCATCGGCGCCGCAGGCAGGCTGGTGATCTCGGCGACGTCCTGCGCTGATTCGGCGCTGTCGAAATCGAGCTCGATTTCACTTTGCTGCGGCCCGACCTGCAGCGCACGTGCGCTGCCAGCAGGTGTCGTCGCGTCAGTTGTGGCGTACAGCGCGAATGTGACCGTGGACCCCGGTTCGCCCGGTACGCCGTTGATGGCCCCGCACCCGACGGTCCACGCGCCCTGGTTGCAAGAGACCAGATATCGACCACGTGACGTGGTGGCCATGGGCCGCCCCAGGAAACCTGCGCCTGCGTCGAAGCGGTCGTAGGCCTCGAATTGCGGATCCTGATCGAACGCTCGCGATCGGACCGCGGCGCGGCAGCGCACGAACAGATCGGCATAGCTCAGCTCCCCGCCGGATTTCTCGAGCACGTCGATCAACGTGCTGGTGAACAGGCCGTGTCCAGGCGTTTCTTGGGCGAGTTGACCCCGCTCGCAGGCGGCGAGCAGGATATGGCGGCCCGTCGGTACGAACAGCGGTTGTCGCGTCTCGCGGAGGCGCGAGTAGTGCCCGTCCAAGTAGGTGTCGAGAGGACGCTCAGTCGTGACCTCGTGCGTCAGCCGTGGCTTCAGTCCGCGAACGGCGCTGACGTCGCGCGTGCCCGAGCCGGAGTGGCAGCAGTCGAAGAGGACCGCCACGTGCGCCCCGTTCCCCGCCACCTCCGCAATCAGGACCGCGAGCTCTTTGTCCGCCAGGTCGTATCCACCGGGTTGGCGACTGTCGGAGCACACGAGCCCCTCGTCCTTGCCGTCGGGAAAGGATTCGCGGAACGCCGCGTTCGAGGCCCAGCGCGCCCCATGCCCGCAGAACTGGAACAGGGCGACGTCACCGGATCGTGCCTGCCCGAGGTGCGACCGGAACTGGCTGATGACATTGGCCCTGGTGGCGTCGTTGTTCTTCAAGACCTGGACGGCGAGTGCCGAAGAGCCGACGCGGCGATTCAGGTACTCGTGGAGGAGATCGACGTCGTTGAGGCACCCGTCGAGTGACTCGATGTCGGGCCCATAGTCGTTGACCCCCACAAGCAAGGCGTACACCTTGTTCGGCATTGCCGTCTCCCGCGCTGAGGCAGTGAGAAAGCATACATCTTCGCTACGCAGTGGAGCTCTGGCGTTCCGCTTCGATCCCGAGGATGATGTGCGCACCGTGATGAGGGTTTACGTTTCCGCGATCGCGGCATTGCTGGCCTTGTCGACCGCGTCAGCGCGTGATCAGGTATCCGATCGGGCCAGGGCGCTCCATCAGGATGCGCTCGTCTTCGACGCCCACGTGCACGTGGTCAATCGCCAGTTCTACCACGGCGGCGACATGGGGCAACGCGTTGAAGACGGTCAGTTCGATTTGGCTCGGGCGCGCGACGGTGGCCTCGATGCGATGTTCTTCAGTCCGAAGAAATCGACATGCTGGTGGCGCCCCAGTTTCCGATGGGTCGGGCTTCCTGCTCCGGAGGAGATCAAGTTCACGCCCTACGAATGGCTCGCAGTTGTCGATCGCGCGATCGAAATGGTCGGCGAGGATCACGTCATGCTCGGATCCGATATCGACGGCGCCCCGACGCTGCCTAGGGGCATGCGCGACGTCTCCGACCTGCCGCTGCTCACGGAGGCCATGCTGAAGCGAGGGTGATCGGAACAGCGGATCAGGAAGTTCCTCGGCGGCAACCTTCTTCGCGTCGTCCGACAAGTCACCGAGAAGAAGAAGTCACCGGCCGGTTGATCCTCGTCACGTCCGGCGATAGGATGAGCCTGCTTCGAGGAGAACCCCTGATGAAAGTGCTCGCTCGTGCGGCCGTTGCGCTGCTGCTCCTGACCCTGCCCGCGCCGTCCTCCGCGCAATCGCTGACCCGCTACGTCAAGTACCAGACCGCCGGTCGGGTTGCCTGGGGCGTGCTGGAGGGTGACACGATCCGCGAGTTGCAGGGGAACGTCTTCGACGGGGCCTCGCCGAGTGGCCGCACGCTCAAACTGGCCGACGTGAAGTTACTGGCGCCTGCCGACGCGAAGAAAGTGATCGCCGCAGGACTCAACTACCGCAGCCACATCGGCGAGCAGTCTCCAGCCAAGTACGTCGGACTCTTCGCCAAAATGCCGACATCCCTCGTCGGCGATGGCGCAGACATCGTCTATCCGGCCGACGCGACCACGGTGCACTACGAGGCCGAGGTCTGTCTCGTCATCGGGAAGCGCGCGAAAAATATCACCGAGGCGCAGGTGAAGGAACACGTGTTCGGGGTGACGCCGTGTAACGACGTGAGCGAGCGGGCATGGCAGAAAGCCGACCTGCAGTGGTTCCGCGCCAAGGGCTCGGACACGTTCGGGCCGATGGGACCGGCGCTGGTGCGGGGCGCGGATTACAACAAGCTGAAGCTGATCGGCCGCCACAACGGGAAGGTCGTGCAGGAGGCGACCACCGAGATGCTGATCTTCTCCATCGACACAGTCGTCAGCTACATCAGCCGCTACGTGACGCTGGAGCCGGGGGACGTCATCTTTACCGGTACGCCTGGAACAACGCAGGCAATGAAGCCGGGCGATACCTACGAGGTCGAGATAGAAGGCATCGGCGTACTGCGCAACAAGGTGGTGGCAGAACGGCGGTGACTCGGAGATTTGTACGCGCGTGTCAGCGAATGAACCGGTCCACATAATCAGCGCCAAGGCCACACTCCAGGTAATGCACGCGGCACATGCTGATCTTGGTGAACACGTCCTCGTAACCGAGCGCATTCCCGTCGGGATCGACGTAGAGCATGATGCCGTTGACCTGGAACAGCGTGATCATTTCCTCCACATCCTCGGGCACGACCAGCGTATGTGTCTCGCCGGGGGGCTCGTACACATAGCCTCCCTCTTCCGCGACCCACTCGTGCTCCAGGTAGTGCCAGCGGCCCTTCAGCACATAGCCGTGCACGGCGTTCGTGTGGCGGTGCCGGGACAGCACGCCGGCGCGCGTAACCTTCAGAAGATTGACCCAGTAACCCTGCGACGCTGAGAGGCAGAGCGGCCGGAACCACACGTTCGGGGCCTGGGGAACCCAGATGCGATGATCCTCCGGCAGCACCGGCGCAACCAGAAGATCGGGTGCCATCTCGGCGGGCTGCGGCCGGCGGTAGGCAACGCGGGAACTGGAGTCTACCTCGGGGACGCGCATGTGTATCTCCTCCTCATTTCGCTGAATAGCCGCCATCGACTACGAGCACCGCGCCAGTGATGAAGCGGGCCCCCTCGCTTGCGAGGAACAGCGCCGGCCCGACGATGTCATCCGGCGTGCCCCAGCGGCCCAGCGGTGTGCGGTCCAGGATCGCGCGGTTACGCGCGGCGTCGGAGCGAGCGGGTAGCGTCATCGGTGTCGCGATCCAGCCCGGCGCGATGGCGTTGACGCGGACACCCTCGTGCGCCCAGGCGACCGCTAACGACTTCGTCAGCTGCACGACCCCGGCTTTCGACGCCGCATACCCAGGCGAGAGCGGCGCGCCGAAGATCGCGTGCATCGAAGCGATGTTGACGATCGACCCTTTTGCGTTCGCCAGCGCCGCGCGGCAAGCGACCGCCATCCGCATGGTTCCCGTCAGGTTGATCTCGACAACGCGGGCAAACTCGGACGGATCGGTACCTCCTCACCCAATCTGAGCACGCCGGCGGCGTTGACCAGCACCGCCAGCGGGTCGAGGTTCGCGACAAAAGCCGTGACCGCTGCCGAGTCGGTCACATCCAGCCTTGTTACTCCCTCTGCGGGTGCGCAGTCGACCCCGATGGTCCGATAGCCGGCCTCGCGGAATGCGACAACAAGCGCGCCGCCGATCCCACCTGCGGCGCCGGTGATGACAGCCGTGGACGCGCGCGCCATGGGGCGAGATCCTATCGCGACTGACCTGGGCATTGGTCTGGAAAACCTTCGTCCCCGGTCGACAGCCGGGCGGCGCTGCCAACATTCCTTAGTAAATCTGGACGATTGTCATCCGCGACGGGTCGAGGTATTCAACCGCTCCGGCGGAGTCAAGGCGGACGCGGAGCACTAAGACAATGAGCGCCGTCGACAAGGGCCCCGATCTCGTTGGCGCGACGCTCGGCCAGTATCAGATCGAGGCGCTGATCGGCCACGGCGGCATGGGGTACGTCTACCGCGCTCGCGACACGGCGTTGGCACGCGCGGTGGCCCTGAAGATCCTGCCGCCCGAGATGGTCAGCGACGCCGGCCGTCTGGCCAGGTTCATCCAGGAAGCGCGAACCGCCTCCGCGCTGAACCATCCCCACGTCATCGCCATCCACGAGATTCGCGCTGCCACGGCGATGCGCGACGGGGCCGCCATCCCGCGGCCTGCCGCTGCTCACTACCTCGCGATGGAGCTGGTCACCGGCGACACGCTGCGCACGCTGATCGGGACGCGGCGGCTCGACATGAAGCGCGCGATCGAACTGTTGATCCAGGTTGCGGAAGCGTTGTCCGGCGCACGCCGCCGGCGTCGTGCATCGCGACCTCAAGCCCGAGAACATCATGGTGGCCGCCAGCGGCTATGCGAAGGTGCTGGACTTCGGTCTGGCAAAGCTGCGCCCCGGTCTGGCCGCCAGCGATGCCGCCACGCTGACCGCGGCCAGCGGACCGGGAATCCTGCTGGGAACGGTCGGCTACATGTCGCCGGAGCAGGTCGAGGGGCGGCCGACCGATCATCGCTCCGATGTCGTTCTCGTTCGGCTGCGTGCTCTACGAAGTGGTGGCAGGCACGCGCGCCTTCGCCGGACACTCGACCATCGAGACGCTGCACCGTATTGCGACCGTCGATCCCGCATCCGTTGTCAGCACGATCGCCTCCGCACCGCCCGAGCTCCGGCGCATCGTCCGCAAGTGCCTCGCCAAGGATCCTGACGATCGCTATCAGTCGATGAAGGAGACGGCGATCGATCTGCGCGGATTGCTCCGGGACCTGGAGTCGGGATCCGCGATGCGCGCGGAGGCACCACGCGCGGCATCCGGCTCGCGTCGCTGGCTGCCGTTGGCAGGAGCCGCGGTTCTGCTGGCCCTTGCCGTGGGCATCGTGGGCTGGACGTTGGCCGGCAGCCGGCGGTCCGCGAACGTTGCGTCGGCGGAGATCACGCTCGAACGCGTCACCTCGAGCGGCGACCTCATACACGTGGCGCTGTCGCCGGATGGGAAGTACCTGGCTTACACCGACAATCCGGGAGGCCGGCAGAGTCTGCGGGTTCGGCAGGTGGACGGCACAAATCCGCTCGAGCTCATCGCGCCGCGCCCGGTTGGCTATTGGGGCCTGGACTTCGCGCCCGACGGCGCGTCGATTTTCTACGCCGTCAAGAGTCAGGAGGATATAGGCGGCACTGTGTACTCGAATCCCCTTTCTCGGTGGACCATCGCGGAAGGTGCTGACCGGCACCGACAGCGCTCCCTCCGCGGTGTCTCCGGACGGAAAGCAGGTCGCTTATCTGCGGGCGGACTTTCCAGGCAGTCGGCGACAGCGCGCTGATGCTGGCCGGCGCCGATGGCTCCAACCCGCGAGCGCTCGCGGTCCGCCGCCCCCCGGAATTCTTCGCGCCGGGCTTCTTCGTGTCGCCGTCGTGGTCACCAGATGGCACGCGTCTGGTCACGCCGGTGCGAAACAGCCGGACCCGGAGCGCGGCGCTCGTCACAATCGGGCTGGCAGGCGACGAGGCGCCGCTTTGGGGCAGCCGTTCAGTGACCTTGGAGCCACCAGCTGGGTGCCCGACGGTGTGGTGTTCATCGCGCGCGGCCTTGGCGGACTGGCCACCGGCAACGGCGGCCAGCTCTGGCTTCAGCCCTATCCGGCGGGCACCCCGAGGCGGCTGACCAACGATCTAATCGACTACCGCGGCAGCGGCGGCGCGGGTGCTAATGGCATGGTCATCGTCAGCGTCGGCCAGGACGCCTCGCCGAGCGCTGTGGACCATTCCGCTCGATGGCAAGGGCGAGCCGCAGCGTCTGCCGTCGTTGCGCTACGACGGCACGGCGGGCGTGAGCTGGAACGCCGACGGCGGATCATTTTCACGGCGCACCGTGCCGGGGACTGCCACATCTGGTCCATGGATGCAGACGGTTCCAACCGCCGTCAGATCACCACGGAGGGCACCAGTTCGTGGCCCAGCCTTTCTCGCGATGGAAGGTTCGTTGTGTTTGTGGCGTCCGCGGGGCGCAGAGCGGGATCTGGCGTATGAATCCCGACGGGACCGATCCACGCCTGGTCGCGCAGGTCCCGACGGCCGCGTTCTTCGTCGACACCACACCGGACGGCCAGTGGATCACGTTCACGAGCGACTACGATGGGGCGCTGTCTTTGTGGCGGGTGGCCAGCAGCGGTGGCACGCCCGAGCGCGTGGCGGAGCGGTTCGAGCGTGCGTCACTTTCGCCATCCGGCGATCGCGCGTTCGGCGTCCTCACGCGCGGCAGCCGCTACGGTGTCGCTGTGCTTCCGCTGGCCGGCGGTGAGCCCTCGTGGATCCCCAGCGACTCGGTCGCCACAGGACTCGGTGGAATTTTCCAGTGGGCTCCGGACGGAACCTCGCCGGGTTCGGCCTGAGCCTGGGGTTCACGATCGTCTACTTGTCGCTGATCGTGCTGATTCCGCTGTCCGCGGCGTTCATCAAGACGGCGTCGCTCACGTGGCCTGCGTTCTGGAACATCGTGACGGCTCCGCGGGTGCTCGCGAGCTACCGGCTCACGTTCGGCGCGTCGTTCGCGGCCGCCCTCGTCAACGTGGTGTTCGGGTTCGTCGTCGCCTGGGTGCTCGTGCGCTATCGCTTTCCGGGACGCAAGCTCGTCGACGCGCTGGTCGACCTGCCGTTCGCGCTGCCGACCGCGGTGGCGGGCATCGCGCTGACGGGCTTGTTCGCGGGGAACGGCTGGTTCGGATCGCTGCTCGCGCCGTTAGGCATCAAAGTCGCGTTCACGCCGCTCGGCGTGTTCGTCGCGCTCACCTTCATCGGCCTCCCGTTCGTCGTGCGCACCGTGCAGCCCGTGCTCGAGGGCCTGCCCAGGGAATTGGAGGAAGCGTCCACGACACTCGGGGCGCCCGGAATCGAGACCTTCCGGCGCGTAGTGCTCCCCATCGTGCTGCCGTCGCTCATCACCGGCTTCGCCCTCGCCTTCGCGCGGGCAATCGGCGAATACGGCTCCGTCATCTTCATCGCCGGCAACATGCCGATGGTGTCGGAGATCACCCCGCTCCTCATCATCACCAAGCTCGAGCAGTACGACTACACGGGGGCGACGGCGATTGCCGTGGTGATGCTGGTCGTGTCGTTCGTACTGCTGCTGGCGATCAACGGGCTGCAGGCGTGGACGCGTAAACGGCAGGGGCAATCGTGAGGTCGCCTCGCGACGACGGCCGATGGACTCGCCGGATCCTGATCGGACTGGCGCTCGGATTCCTCACCATCTTCCTGTTCGTGCCGCTGATCTTCGTCTTCGTCGAAGGCTTGAAGAAAGGCATCGACGTGTACCTCGCGGCGATCGTCGAGCCGGATGCGGTCGCGGCGATCAAGTTGACGCTGCTCACCGCCGCGATCGCCGTGCCGCTGAACCTTGTATTCGGCGTCGCGGCCGCGTGGGCGATCGCGAAGTTCCGCTTCCCGGGCAAGAACGTCCTCGTCACGCTCATCGACTTGCCGTTCTCGGTCTCGCCCGTGATAGCAGGCCTGATCTTCGTGCTGATCTTCGGACTGCAAGGGTGGTTCGGCGCGTGGCTCTCGGACCATGACACGAAGGTCATCTTCGCGGTGCCCGGCATCGTGCTCGCGACGGTGTTCGTCACGTTCCCGTTCGTCGCGCGCGAGCTGATCCCGCTCATGCAGGCGCAAGGCAACGAGCAGGAGGAAGCGGCCACGGTCCTGGGCGCGCGTGGCTGGCAGACGTTCTGGCGCATCACGCTGCCCAACATCAAATGGGGACTGCTGTACGGCGTCATCCTCTGCAACGCGCGCGCGATGGGCGAGTTCGGGGCGGTCTCCGTGGTGTCGGGACACATTCGCGGCGTGACCAACACGTTGCCGTTGCACGTCGAGATCCTCTACAACGAATACCAGTTCGCCGCCGCGTTCGCGTGCGCGTCGGTGCTTGCGCTGCTAGCGCTCGTGACGCTCGCGCTCAAGCAATTCATCGAAGGCAGGTCACATCATGAGCATAGAGCTTCGTAACATCGACAAGCGCTTCGGCGCCTTCGTCTCCGTCGACAACGTGAGCTTCACGGTGGAGACGGGCGAGCTCGTCGCGCTTCTCGGTCCGTCGGGCTCGGGCAAGACGACGCTGCTGCGCATCATCGCGGGCCTCGAGTGGCCGGATGCAGGCTCCGTATCGTTCCACGGCGAGGACGCGACCTCGACGCACGCACGCGACCGCCAGGTCGGGTTCGTGTTCCAGCACTACGCACTGTTCGGGCACCTGACGATCTTCGAGAACATCGCGTTCGGCCTGCGCGTGCGTCCGCGCAAGCACCGTCCGAGCGAAGCGGCGATTGCGAAGAAGGTGCACACGTTGCTCGAGCTCGTGCAGCTCGACTGGCTCGCCGACCGCTTTCCGCATCAGCTCTCGGGCGGGCAGCGGCAGCGCATCGCGCTTGCCCGCGCGCTCGCGGTCGAGCCGCGCGTGCTGCTCCTGGACGAGCCGTTCGGCGCGCTCGATGCGCGTGTTCGCCAGGAGCTTCGGCGCTGGCTGCGCCGCTTGCACGACGAGGTGCACGTCACCAGCGTGTTCGTGACGCACGACCAGGAAGAGGCGCTGGAAGTTGCCGACCGGGTGGTGGTGATGAACCACGGCCGCGTCGAGCAGATCGGGCCGCCCGAGGAAGTCTACGACCAGCCGGCGACGCCGTTCGTCTACGAGTTCCTCGGGCATGTCAACCGCCTGCCGGCCGCGGACGGCGTGGAGACGTTCACGCGTCCCCACGAGTTCGAAGTGACGCGAGTCCCTCGCGATACGGCACTGCCTGCGCGTTTCGTGCACGGCTCGGCGATCGGCCCGGTCGCCCGCCTGGAATTCGCGCTCGATCCTTCGGCGCAAACGGTCAACGTGGAGCTGCCGCGCGACGCGTATCGCGCGCTCGCGCTGCGCGCGGGAGAGGTCGCGTACCTGACTCCGACGAGAAGCGCCGCTTTCGCAGCCTAGCCCAGCTCGAACGTCGTCACGCCGAAGAGCTTGGCGAGCGGCAGCTTCGGGGCCTGGCCGGCATACATGCGCGCGGTTTCGAACACCGGCGACATCCCGTGGCGCTCGGCGAGCGCGATCGCGGAGACGTTGGGCTCGGGAACGTCGAGAAATATCGCAGCACCGGCGGGAACGCGCGTCGCGAGCGCCTGGAACAACGCTTCCGCGCAGCTTGCATCGTCGGCGAACAGCGGGCCTAACTTGAATCCGTTCCTGCTCGGACGGATGACACCGTACCCGGCGATGCCGCTACGCTGCTCTACCGCCATGGCCTTGGCATCCGGTTGCGCGATCCAGCAGCGCAGGAACTCGTCGCGCGGCTCGGGAAAGAACGCCCGGTCGTAACGCACGACGTCGCCGAAT
This sequence comes from uncultured beta proteobacterium, assembly GCA_963707815.1. Taxonomy (GTDB): domain Bacteria; phylum Pseudomonadota; class Gammaproteobacteria; order Burkholderiales; family Casimicrobiaceae; genus VBCG01. Next base: position 77,877 of record CAVPRK010000025.1, on the reverse strand, counting down.
GCAAAGCGCGACAGCGGTACGACGCGCGCATCGAGCGGCGCGTCCGCACCGCGCACGCCTCCATACCGTATGTTGCGATAGGCGAGCGCGAAACCGGAGCGCTTGTAGTTGTCTTGCTGGGCCACGACCCCGTCGAGGCCCACCGTGCGCCCGTGTGCCGTCGCGAGCGCGTGGTTCCAGAGCGCCAGCCCGTAACCGCGTCCGCGATACGCGGGCTTTACGATGTAGAGGCCGAGGAACGCAAACGTCGCGCCGTACTTGACCACCGAGATCGTGGCGACGGGCACGTCGTCGATCCATCCCGCGAAGAAGCCTGCAGGGTCGGCGGCCGCGAAGCACGCCGCGTCGTGGAGTCCTGGGTTCCAGCCTTCCGCGGCGGCCCAATCGATCGCGAGCGAGATCTCGTTTCCGGTCAACTGCGTAATGCGCAACGTGGTCATGGACTTTGCGCCGCGATTACGTCGATCGCGGCCAGGTAGACCTGCGGGCGCGGAAACGGCACCGGGCTCCACACCAGAAGATACAGCAGGCCTGGATGCGGAATAGCGACACTCAGGTGATCGGCATTCACGATGCCGAGGAGGTGCGAGGACCGCACGACCTGATCCTGCACACGCAGCATGCTGTCGTTGTCCGGCGTATAGGACGACAGCAGCGCGTAGGGCGCAAACAACGACAACGACAGACGCGACAAGTCCGGCAGCGTGACCAGCGAGTAGATGGGCGTGCTCACCGCGTTGCCGTGCGCCGCCCACCATGCTTCGCGCGCGGCGGACGTGAGGTCCGCGACGGGGTCGCCCTGCCCGCGGTCGCATCCTTCGAACGGCATGATCGCCGCGGTCATGCCGTACAGGCCATGAAGGTCGTCCGCAAGCGGGCTGCCGTTGAGCGCGCCGGCGACCGTCAATAGCGCGTCCACGCGCGACGCGATGTCGGGTCGCGCCGCGAGCACCGCGAGCAACTCGTTGGCGCCCTTCGAGTGGCCGATGAGGATTATGCGACGTGGATCGCCGTCCGTCATTCGCGCGACCTGTTCCGCGATCAGCTTCTCGTTGGACGCAATGTCGTTGCGCCCGCCCACACCCAGGACGTCTGCGGTGAAGCCGGCCTTGCGTGCCTCGACGACGACATCGGCGAAGGAATGCACGCCGCGGAAGCAGCTCGCGAGGAAACCCGGCACGAACATGAGGCGATACTTCTCGGCGGCCGCTGGCGGCGGCCGCGGTGCGGCCACTTCGCCGTCGTAGGTGCGCAGCACGCGCGCGCAGGCGTCGCCCGCCAACCGGTCCGGCGCGCACAACGCTGCGCGGTAAATGCCGCGCATGTCGTGATCCGTCGCAACGCCAGGCGGCAGTGGCCCGGGGGCCGTATTCGCGCAAGCCTGCAGGAAGATAGCGAGGGGGACAGCGAGGCGCCGCATCATCGACGCACGCCGGGCGACTCGACCGGCAAGCCGTTCGCGCGCCAGGCAAGATAGAGCTCGACGTCCGTCAGCTCGGGTGCGCCGGGCCTGGGCATTTCGGCGCGCACGCCGAAGAGGCACGCGCGAAGTCGCCGCTGCAGCGAGCCCAACGCCTGCCACTCGAGGCGATACGCGGGGAAGGCGCTGCCGTGACCTTGGCTCATCGTCTCCGTGTAGAGCCGCTTGCCGTAATTCTGGTCGTGGCAGTTCGTGCACGCGAGGTTCATCTGGCCGTGCCGCTGGCGGTAGAAGGCTTCGCCGCGCGCGAACGATTCGCGCGCGGGCCCGTCGATCGAGACGTTGATCGGCATGCCGCGCGATTGATGCGTCACGAAGGTTGCCAGCGCGAGGAGGTCGTCGGACTCGCGTCCGAACGCGGGCTTGCGCTGCCGCTGCGTACGGCATTGGTCGATGCGCGCCTCGATATCGAGGACGGAGCTCGATGAGGCGTCGTATGCGGGATAGCGCGCCGCCACACCGCGCATCGACGCTGCATCGCGGTGGCACGACGCGCAATTCTCGGTGAATAACGCCTCTCCTCGCTGCACCCACAGGAAGCCCGGGTTGGCGAGGTCGTCCGCCTGCATGGCACGCACGTCCGCGCCCACGTAGGCGAGACCCGAACGCAACGCATCCGTTGCGATCGGGCGCTGTTGTCCATGCGCGGCGATGGCCGCCACGCACGCGGCCACGAGCGCAAGAGAGCGCAGCATCAGGCCACGATCACGGGCGCGCGCTCGGTCACCCGCACGCCGGCATCGTCGACCCATTCGAAAACAAGCTCGCCCGATGAACGCGCGGTCACGAAGAAGCGCAGGTACGGATTGGCGGCGATGCCGGAGCTCAATTGCGCGGCGAACACGACATCGCCGTTGTACCGGCACGTGACATTGCGCACGACGTTGCGCGGAATCGCCTTGCCCGTGTCATCGGTGCGATAGCCCGTTTCCATCGCGTGGCGGATCTGCAGGCGAACCTCGAACGGCTCGTTGCGGGCAACTTTCGCGGGAACGTTGATGCGGGCTTCCATCATGTTCCGTCCATGCAGCCGGCGAGCGTGACGATGACCTCGGTGGCCATCGCGTAGACGCGTCCATCCGTCATCTCGGCCACCGCCACGACCTGCTGCGTTCCCGCAAGGCGGATGCGCGACTCGACCTCCACACGCTCGATCGGCACCGGGAACTCGAAAATCGCCATGTCGGAAACGGGATTCGTTTCCGAGAACAGGCGAATCGACTTGACATGAGGACCCGGCGCGAACGGCCCGTCGACGATGACGCGCATCGGCACCGCGAAGCCGTTGTCCGCGAGCGCGGGAATGGACAGTTTGATGCGCTCGAATCGAGGCGCACGTCCCGCAAGCCACGCGTCGAGCGACGGTATCGTCGGCAGCGCCGCCTGCGCGGGCCGCACGCCGAGGAGCGCGAGCGCTGCCGCACCCTGGACGAACCTGCGCCGCTTCATTTGAGCGTCACGAGCCATGCGACCACGTCTTCCACTTCCTGCGCCGTGAGCACCGGCTTGCCCGCGTACGTGCTCGCGACGCGATCGAGACCGTCGACCTTGTAATAGCTCGGCATGACGGTCGCGGGGTTCACGCGCAGATTATCCGCGACGCGCAGCCGGAGCTGCGCTTCCGAGAGGCGCGCTCCCACGCCGGCGAGCGACGGCCCGACGTCGCCCGCGAATTTCACGGCGGGATCCGGCACGGCATGACACAGCACGCAGTTGGCCGATTCGCGCGCGACGACGAGCGCGCGGCCCCGCGCCGCATCGCCCACCGCGGCAAGCCGGTCGGGCGCACCGTCGCCGATCACGCGCAAGCCGGCCGCCGAGACCGCGGCGACGGCCACCCACCAAAACGTCATGCCTTCGCAAGCGCCTCCAGCGGATTGCGCAGCGGCAGCGTGCGCATCGGCTTGCCCGTCGCCGCGGAGATCGCGTTCATGACGGCGGGCGACACCACGCAGATCGTCGGCTCGCCCACGCCGCCCCAGAAGTCGTAGGTGGGGACGATGACCGTCTCGACCTTGGGCATCTCATTGATGCGCATGATGTTGTACCGATGGAAGTTGTCCTCGACGATGCGGCCCTTGTCCACCGTGAGCTCGCCATACAGCGCCGCGGACAGGCCGTACGCAACAGAGCCCTCGACCTGTGCTGCGATCTGGTCGGGGTTCACCGCGTGCCCGCAATTGAGCGCGAGCACCATGCGATGCACCTTCACCGTGCCGTTCGGCGCGACCGAAACTTCCGCGACGGCCGCCGAATAGCTGCCGTATCCCATGAACTGCGCGATGCCGCGATGCACGCCGGCCGGCAGCGGCGTGCCCCACCCTGCTTTTTCCGCTGCCGCGTTGAGCACGGCGAGGTGCTTGGGATGCTTGCTCATGATCGCGCGGCGGAACTCGAGCGGATCCTTGTTCGCGGCGCGAGCGGCCTCGTCGATGAAGCATTCGAGGTACACGCCGTTCTGGTTCGTGTTCACGCCGCGCCAGGGTCCGACCGGCACGTGCGTGTTGCGCATGGCGTACTCGATGAGCAGGTTCGGCACGGTGTAGCCCAGCTGCGCGTCGCCGGGTTTTTCGTAGTAGCCCTGCAGCTGGCGGTCGTCCTTGCCCTCGCGCGCCGCCGCCTGGTTGTTGAACGCGTTGATCGATTGTCCGGAGACGCGGATGTGAAGCGCGACCAGGTTGCCCTTGTCGTCGATGCCGGCCTGCATGCGGGCCTGCGAGATGGGGCGGTAGAAGTCGTGCGTCATGTCCTCTTCGCGGCTCCAGATCATCTTGATCGGAACCCCCGGGAACTGCTTGCCGATGTCGACCGCCTGCCGCACGTAGTCCTGCGCGCCGCCGCGACGGCCGAACCCCCCGCCGAGGAACGTCTTGTAGACCTCGCACTTTTCGAGCGGAAGACCGGATTGCTCCGAAAGCGCGGCCAGCGACGCCTCGCCGTTCTGCGTCGACACCCAGCACTCGGCCTTTTCCGGCGTGATGCGCACCGTCGCGTTCATCGGCTCCATGCAAGCGTGCGCGAGGAACGGGGTGCTGTAGACCGCTTCGACTTTCACCGGCGCAGCGGCAATCGCAGCGGCGGTGTCGCCGACCGTGGTCATTGCATAAGCGTTCGGCGCGGTGAGACCTTCCTTCAGATGCTCGGCGATCTGCGCGCTGGTGCGTGTCGCGTTCTCGCCTTCGTTCCAGACGATGGGCAGTGCATCGAGCGCCTTCTTCGCGTGCCACCACGTGTCCGCGACGACGGCTACGGTAGTGTCGTTGACCTTGACCGCGCGCTTGACGCCGGGCATCGACGCGATGGCCGCGTTATCGAAGCTCACGAGCTTGCCGCCGAACACCGGGCAATCCTTGATTGCCGCGCACAGCATGCCCGGCACCTTGACGTCGATCGCGAACACGAGCGAGCCGTTGAGCTTGGGCGCCGTGTCGAGGCGCTTCATCGGCTTGCCCGCGACCTTCCATTGGCGCGGATCGCGCAGCGTGAGGCTCTTGGGATCGGGCGGGGTCACTTTCGCGGCGGCGCTCGCGACCTTGCCGTAGCTCGTCTTGCGGCCGGTCGGCGTGTGCGTGATGACGCCCTTCTCGACGGCACACTCGCCCGCGGGCACCTTCCACTGATCCGCCGCGGCCTGGACCAGCATCACGCGCGCGACGGCGCCGCCGCGGCGCACGTAGTCCTCCGAGATGCGGATGCCGCGGCTGCCGCCGGTGCCGAACTCGCCCCACGCGCGCTTGCGTGCGAGGCTCTCGCCCGGCGTCGGGAATTCGTAGCCGACCTTGTTCCAGTCGCATTCGAGCTCCTCGACCACCAGCTGGGCGAGGCCGGTGAGCGTGCCTTGGCCCATTTCGGAGCGAGCGACGCGAATGACGCAGGTGTCGTCGGGCTTGACGACGACCCACGCGTTGACCTCCACGGGGCCGGACGCGCCCTTCGCGGCCGTTGCCGCGGAGAGCATCGGCACGTGCAGCCCGATGGCGAGGCCGCCGCCTGCGGCGGCAGACGTGACGACGAACTTGCGGCGCGACGGATTGGCAACGGTCTTGGTCATCATCGCTCTCCCATCACGCTTGCGTCTTGGCGGGTTTCTTCGCAGCGGCCGCCTGGTGGATGGCCGCGCGAATGCGCTGGTACGTGCCGCAGCGGCAGATGTTGGTCATCGCCGCGTCGATGTCGCCGTCGCTTGGATTCGGATTCTTCGCGAGCAATGCGACCGCCGCCATGATCTGCCCCGACTGGCAGTAGCCGCATTGCGGCACGTCGAGCGCGAGCCACGCCTGCTGCACGGGATGCGAGCTCGTCGGTGACAGCCCTTCGATGGTCACGATGCGATCGGTGGGCTTGACCGCGCTGACCGGCATCGAGCACGAGCGCACGACGTTGCCGTTGATGTGCACCGAGCACGAGCCGCACTGCGCGACCCCGCAGCCGTACTTGGTGCCGGTGAGGCCGACGTTCTCCCGGATCACCCACAGGAGCGGGGTATCGGGCTCCACCGCGACGTCACGCACCTTGCCGTTGATGTTGAGCTTGGCCATGCGAATTCCTCCAGGAGGACGGTGCGCCTGCGTCGACGATGCGCGGGCTCTTGAATCGATTCTACGGAATGCCCGTTGTAACGTACAGCGGGCAAAGACCCTCTATTCCGGGCCGTCAGACGCCGCCGCGTCGGGCGAAGAGGGCCCACACGCCCGCGGCTGTCAGGAGCGAGCCGCCGGCGAGATTGAAACCGCGCAGCGCCCTGGGAGTGGAGAGGAACCGGCGCGCGCTGGCCGCAAACACGGCGTACAGCGCCGCGTTGATGGTTGCGAGGACCACGAAGGTCACGGCGAGCACCCAAAGCTGCGCCGCGACATCGGTGCCCGGCCGCAGGAACTGCGGCAGGAACGCAATGAAGAAGATGATGCCCTTGGGATTGAGCGCGGTGACGAGCCAGGTGTTGAGAAACACGCGCCCGTGGCTTTCGAGTTGCGCCGGGACCTCTCCTTCGGCAGGCAAGGCGACGGCGCCGCCGCGCAGCATGCGAACGCCGAGGTAGATGAGATAGAGGCCGCCCGCCCATTTCACAGCCGTGAACAGCACGGCCGATGCCGCCAGCACCGCGCCCAAGCCCACCAGCGACAACACGAGCGCTGTCGAGTCGCCCAGAGCGACGCCCGCGACGAGCGCCGCGTTGGCGCGCCGGCCGTGCGTGAGCGAATAGCTGATCACGGTGAGGATCGTGGGTCCCGGAATGACCAGCAGGACCGCCGTGGCGGCCGCGTACGCGAGCCAGGTATCGAGCGCGACGGGCATTTATTTCCGCTTGTTGTTGCGCCACGTGTCGAGTGCGTCCGAGCCCCCGGGCAGGATTGGCCCGCTGATATGCGAAGAATCGAGGTAATCCTGCTCGTCCTTGGTCACTGGCTCGTGCGGCGGCGGCGGTGCCGGCTTTGCCGCCGCGGTGGCCCGGCGGGCGTCGGCTGCATGGCGCGCGCGCATGAAGTGCAGGAGCAGGATCACCACGACGACCGCAAGCGCGAGGATCCCGAGGACGTACAGCATGTTCGTCGAATCCAACGCGTTCCCCTAGATGGCCTCGCCGCCGATGCGGCGCAGCGGTCCGAAGCAGGCGTCGTGACTTTCGGCGCGGCACACGATGAACCGCTGCCCGGCCTCATCGAACTGCACGAACGTCGTGGTCTTGCGCCCGACGTCCGTGATCTGGCCGGAGCAATCCTTCTTGCCGTTGTCCTTGACGATCGTGTCGACCCACTCATAGAAGCCCTTGCGGCTGGGCTTGGGTGTAATGCGGAACTCGGTTTCGGCGATTTCCTCGCCGCTTGTCACGACCGACGTCCCGTCGGCGCGGAATCGATAGGTCTCGGCGCAGCTGCCGTCTGGAAGCGTGAACCGCCACGTGCCGATGATCGGATGGTTCGGCGCAACGGGCTGCTGCGCAGCGGCCAGCGACGACGTGACGGATAGAAGGGCGGCGAGTATCGCGAAGCGCATGAAGACGTAGGTTAGCAGACCCCGCGGTTTACAATCGCCGGTGCATGCCCCTGCCGTTGTTCGCCCTGTCGCCTGCCGAACAGAAAGCCTGGATCGCCGCGAGGCTCGCGCGCCCGGCACCACGGAGCGCGATCGGCATGAGCGACGGATTCCGCTTGCCGGGCCGCGAAGGCATGGCCACGCCCGGCCGCGGTCCTGGTGCCCGTGGTCAATCGTCCCGACGGCCTGACGATGCTCCTCACGCAGCGCAGCGCCGACCTGCCCGATCACCCTGGCCAGATCAGCTTTCCCGGCGGCCGTGTCGAGCCCGACGACGCGTCGATCGCGGACGCCGCGCTGCGCGAAGCGACCGAGGAAGTGGGACTCGCGCGCGAGCGCGTGGCGATGCTCGGCGAGCTGCCGACCTACGAAACGGTGACCGGCTATCGCGTGACGCCCGTCGTCGGCTGGGTGGAGCCGCCGTTCGCGCTGACGCCCGATCCGGTCGAGGTCGCCGACGTGTTCGAGGTTCCGCTCGCGTTCCTGCTCGATCCGCGAACCAGCAGCGGCACTTCCGCATGCTGGGCGAGCTTCGCCGCGATTTCTGGGCGATCCCGTACGGCGAACGCTACATCTGGGGCGCGACGGCGGCGATGCTCATGATCCTCGACCGTACGCTGCGCGTCGAAGAGTGAGTGAGTGAGCCGGGCGAGCGGAGCGAGGGAGGCGCGCAGCGCACGTCGGCGAGCGACCGACCCCGGCCGACACGCGGTGCTTCCCATGCACGTTGCTCCGTGAGGAGGCCGGATTGATGGAGCGCCCGACCGCGATCATCCTGGGCGGCGGCGGCGCCCGCGCTGCCTATCAAGTCGGTGCGCTGCGCGCGATCGCCGAGCTCGTGCCTCGCGGCCGCCCGCTGCCCTTTCCCATCGTCTGCGGCACGTCGGCCGGCGCCATCAACGCCGCCACGCTCGCGATTCAATGCCGACGATTTCCGGCGCGGAGTCGCGCGGCTCGCTACGCTGGTGGCGGCGCATCGGCGGTCGCGGATATCTATCGCGCCGACTTTGCGATCGCTGTCGCGCCACAGCGCGCAATTTCTCGCCGGCGTGCTCACCGGCGCGCGCGTACCGCGACGGGTGTCGCCTCACTGCTCGACAACACGCCGATGTCGAGTCTCCTGCTCGAGCAGTTCGAATGGCCCGCATCGGCGACGCACATCCGCCAAGGCGACCTGCGCGCGCTCTCGATCAACGCGACGAGCTATTCGACCGGGCACGCAGTGTCGTTCTTCGAAGGCGCGCCGTCGCTCGAGCCCTGGCAGCGCACGCGCCGACGCGGCCAGTCGGCCGCGCTCTCGCGCGATCATCTGCTCGCCAGCGACCGCCATCCCATTCCTCTTCCCGCGCGGCGCGCATCGACGACGACTACTTCATGGACGGCTCGGTGCGCCAGCTCGCGCCGCTGTCGGCGCCGCTCAATCTCGGCGCGCGGCGCATCCTGGTGATCGCGGTCGGGCAGTTCAGCGGGCAACGCGCCGCCACGGCGGCGGCCGGCGACGTATCCGTCGTTCGCACAGGCCGCGGGCCACGCGCTGTCGACGATCTTTCTCGACAACCTCGCGGCGGATCTCGAGCGCATGACGCAGGTCAACCGGCTGGTCGACCTCGTGCCGCCTGATTGCGCGAGCGCATCTGCACGTCGGTCACGTCGATGCGCTGGTCCTCGCGCCGTCGAACGACCTCGGCGCGATGGCGCTTGCGCTTCGCCGATCGGCTGCCCAACGCGGTGCGCACGCTGCTGCGCGCGCTCGGCAGCACGCGGGCACCGGCGCGAACCTCACGTCGTACCTGCTGTTCGATCGCGACTTCTGCCGCGCGCTGATCGCATTGGGCTACGCGGACACGATGGCGCGCCGCGACGAAGTCGTCGACGTTTCTCGCCGGCGGTCGTCATCCCGCGCCGCTGCTGCCCGTGAACTTCGGTTAATCGAGCGGCCCTTCGCCGCTGAGGGTCAAGCCTGGGGCAGATTGTTCACGAGGCAATCGATCGTGCCGTCGTTGCCCGCGCCGAAGAATGCGTTGAGGCTTTCGCGGTACTGCGCCGAGTCGATGCGCCGGTAGTACAAGCGCGACGTCTGGTCGAGCCAGTAGTCGTACGAATTGTTGCCAGCGCCGCCCATCAGCGGATTGGCGAGCTGATAGTGGCCGAGCTGGATCGGCGCGCACGCGCGCGACACCTAGATTGACGATAGCCGTTGAAGCCGGTGGCGGCGCGGTTGTTCGCATCGGGGCGCAGCCGGCGGCGGCACGCGACGGCGAGCAGCAACGGTGACGGCATGGTGATGCGTCGAACGACGATTCAGAGTGTGCATGCGATGGCATCGCCGGCCAGTGTCGCGCGTGGCAGAATCCCGCCGCCATGCTCGAGCTCATCGTGCTGACTCAAGCCGCGCCCCGCACTCGTCATTTCGACGGCCTGTCGCCGCACGGCTTTCACCGCGTCGTGCTATTACGAATGGGGCGACCCGGCCAACGTCGCAGGTCGTGATCTGCGTGCATGGCCTCTCGCGCAACGGACGCGACTTCGACGTGCTCGGCGAAGCGCTCGCGCCGACCGCATCGCGTGCTCGCGGTCGACATGCCGGGACGCGGCGCGAGCCAGTGGCTCGCCGATCCCAACGACTACACGTTCCCGACCTATCTCGGCACGCTGACCGCGCTCGATCGCGCGCAGCGGCGCCGACGCGCGTGAGCTGGGTCGGCACGTCGATGGGCGCGCTGCTCGGCATGGTGATGGCGGCGCAACCCAATACGCCCGTCGCGCGCCTGGTCGTCAACGATGCGGGACCGCTGATCGAGCCGGCGGCATTGGCGCGGATTCGCGACTACCTCGGGCTCGACCCGACCTTCGCCACCGTTGGCGGAGGCGGACGCCTACATCCGCAACGTCTCGGCGCCGTTTGGCGCGCTCACCGACGCGCAATGGGACCATCTGACGCGGACCAGCGTCGCGCAGCGTGCCGGACGGCCGCTACGGCCTGACCTACGATCCGGGCATCGCCGTGCCGTTTCGCAAGACGCGGCCGCACCGCCGGACCTGTGGCCGGTCTGGGACGCCATCCGCTGCCCGATCCTGGTGCTGCGCGGCGCGCAATTCCGACCTCCTCTCCGTCGGCCACCGCACAGCCAGATGGCCGCGCGCGGTCCGAAGGCCGCGGATCGTCGAGTTCCCGGCGTTGGCCACGCGCCCGATGCTGCTGTCGCCCGATCAGTACGGTCCGGTGGTCGACTTCCTGCGCGTTGAGGCCATGACTCCTGAGCCCGCGCGCTGGCACGGAACTTCGCCCGCGTCGGTCGGACGATCGCCGGCGACCGCTGGCATCGCTTACAATCGGCTGGCGAGTCTCGCACGGCGTACCGTAGATCGGATCTGCTCCTTGTCCATGTCGCTTGCCCTCTCGCTGCCTCCGGTCGAGTCCCATCCGGCCAACCCGCCGGAAATCCGGCCGGCGAAGGTCGGGCCGTGGCTCGACGACATGCGCAAGCGCGACGCCGCCGCCGCCGCGCGCCTCATCGGCGACGCGCTGGCGGCGACCAACCGCGTCGCGATGAGCGATTCGCAAGCGCCTCGATCTCGCGGAGAAATACTGGGAAACGGCCACCGTGCTGTGGCCGCAGCTCGAAAAGCAGTTCTCCCGCGCCTCGCATCCGCTGAGCGGCGATGCGCTCGAGGCGGCCAAGGCGGCGCTGACGCTCGCGAGCGAGCTGTCGACCGCCTACAAGCACCTGCTCGGCAGCGAAGCGGACAAGCGGATTTCGCTCGGCGGACAGCGGCTCATGGTCGCGCTCGTCCATCGCTGCCTGCAATGCACGACGCGCATTCTCGTCAACAGCTATCTGTCGTATGCGCCGGTGCCGCCGCGCACGTGGCACGACGCGCATCTCATCTACGCGTTCGCGCGCGATCGCAACATCCACCTCGTGCCGATCGCGCCCGATCAGCCCGAGGCGACGCCCGACCGGCTGACCATCCAGTCGCTGCTGCTCGCCCTCGCCAATCCGTATGGCTTTCTGCCCGGGCCAATTGCCGATCGTGCTGCGCTACGTGCAGGAATACGCGCACTGGGCCAAGCTGACCGACGTCGTGCCGGTGCACCGGATGGCGAAGGCGGTCGCGATCGTGCCGGTCGGCCACGACTTTCCGCCGTTCTCGGCGAACAAGGGCGGCTCGATCGACGGCAGCAAGCTCTTCCTCCTCACGTTCGATCTCGCGTTCCAGATCCAGGAGCAGCTGCGCGCGCTCGAAGCGGGCGGCGACGTGCCGACGGGCATCGGCCGCGATCCGGCGCGCGCGCCTCCAATACATCACGCTGCTGAAGCGGCTGCTGCGCCAATGGGCGATTCCGCCGGCGCGGCAGTTCAACCGGTTGCCGTCGCGGGCGCGCGTCGTCACGTGCTGCGGGCCTCGTCGGGCGTCTGGCAATACAGCCGCGGCGTCCACGCCGGCGTCAACCGGCCGCCCTCCGGGCCTGCCGCCGATGGCCAATTGCCAGGTCATCAATCACACGCCGGCCGGGCTACGCGTTGCGCCAGACCGACAGCGTGCCCGCCGCGTTGCGCATCGGCGAGCTCGTCGCGCTGCGCATCGAGGGCCGCAACAGCCTGCAGGTCGCGATGGTGCGCTGGTTTCGCAACACGCTGAAGGGCAGCGGCCTCGAGTTCGGGTGCGAGCTCCTGTCCGACAATCCCGAAGCGGCGGCCGCCGCGGCCGAAGGATGCCGCGCCGGCGATCGCTGCAGCCCGTGGTCGTGCTGCCCGAGGACGCCGGCAATGGCGCCGATGCATCGCCGCCGCAGATCATCGTGCCGGCGGGCGCATTCGCGCTCGAGCAGGCGATCACGTTGCGGCGCGGCAACGAGACAGCGGCTTCGCGGTGCTGACCAAGCTCGTCGAGCAAGGTCCCGGGTTCGAGCTCTACGAATTCGTCGCGGTCGGTTGACTCCGCCGTCCGCGGTGTCGCGCGCTCCCGCCATCGCCGCCGCGGCGCGCGTCACCGTGGCAGCCTGGTCGCGCTCGCGCTGCTGGAATTCCTGTGGGAAGCGCGTGCTCGCGCCCGTGCCCGGCGCGCGCTGGCTCGCGATGAAGGCGGTGCCGCTCGCGATGCTCGTGCCCGGTGTTGCGCGCGGCGCGACGCCGCGCCGCGGCAGTGGCTTGCGCTGCTGACGCCGCTGCTACTTCGCCGAAGCGCTGGTGCGCGCGCTGACCGAGAGCGGGACGCCACGGCGCCGTCGCGGCAATGGCGGCGGCATTGGCCGCTCACGTTCGTTGCGGTGCTCGCCTGGTTTCGCGCGGAGAAGCTGACGCCGACTCAGCTGACGCTTCTGGCGGGCCCAGTTCCGGCGCCTTGGCGTGGCCCTGCCCGGCGAGCCCTTTCGGCATCGGGAACATGACGTCTCGACCACGCCGGACAAGCTCCGTCACGCCGAGCGCGCCCAGCTCCTTGAGCCGCGTCGATCACCTGCTGCACCAGGACCTCCGGCGCCGATGCGCCGGCGGTGACGCCGACGCGCCGCTTGCCCGCGATCCACTCGGGCCGCAAGCTCGTCGGCGCGGTCGACCATGTAGGCGGGGATGCCGCGATGCGCCGCCACTTCGCGCAGGCGGTTCGAGTTGGAGCTGTTCGGGCTGCCGACCACGATCACGACGTCGACCGCGGGCGCCATCGCCTTCACCGCGTCCTGGCGGTTCTGCGTCGCGTAGCAGATGTCGTCGCGCTTCGGCCCGACGATCGCGGGAAACGCGCCTTCAGCGCCGCGACGATCGCCGCGGCATCGTCCACCGACAGCGTGGTCTGCGTCACGTAGGCGAGTTGCGCGGATCGCGGACGCGAAGCCGCGCCACGTCCTCGACCGACTCGACGAGGTGACATGCCGCCTTCGATCTGGCCCATCGTGCCCTCGACCTCCGGATGGCCGGCGTGGCCGATCATCACGATCTCGCGGCCCTGCTCGCGCATCTTGGCGACCTCGACGTGCACCTTGGTCACCAGCGGGCAGGTCGCGTCGAACACGCGCAGGCCGCGCGCGTCGGCCTCCGCGCGCACCGCCTTCGGCACGCCGTGCGCGGAGAACACCACGGTGGCGCCGGCGGGAACCTCGTCGAGCTCCTCGACGAAGACCGCGCCCTTCGCCCTGAGGTCGTCGACGACGAACTTGTTGTGCACGACCTCGTGGCGCACGTAGATCGGCGCGCCGAACTGCGTCGAGCGCCTGCTCGACGATCGCGATGGCGCGGTCGACGCCGGCGCAGAAGCCGCGCGGATTGGCGAGAAGGATGTCCATCAGCGGGTCCGTGGGCGTGGCCGGCCGGCGATGGTCGGCGTGCTCGCGAAAGCTGTCGAGGATCAGCACGCCGCGCCGACGGTGATCGCGCTGTCGGCGACGTTGAACGCCGGCCAGGACCAGCCGCCGTAGTGGAACAGCAGGAAATCGACCACGTGGCCGATCATCACGCGGTCCCACAGGTTGCCGAGCGCGCCGCCGAGGATCAGCGCGAGCCCGGCGCACAACAGCGCGGCTGCCGCCGCGGCGCAGCATCCACACGAGGAACACGCTGGCGACGATGGCGATGGCGGCGAAGAACCAGCGCTGCCAGCCGTCGGCGCCGGCGAGGAAGCTGAACGCGGCGCCGGTGTTGTACGCGAGCACGAGGCTGAAGAAGCTGCGTCACCGGCACGCTCCTGCCCTTCGCGGAACAGCGCGAGACGATCCACGCCTTGGTCGCGAGGTCGAGCACGATCACGGCGGCGGCCAGCAGCAGCCAGCGCCACCAGGCGCGGCGTCGGTGCGGCAGCGTCAAGTCAGCCTCCACGGGAACAGTCGACAGTCAAGCGTTCATGGTCACCTACGCGTAACGGCGCGGCTCGCCGGCGCCGAAGAGATTGGCCACGCAGCGCCGCACAGCGTCGGATGCGCCGCGATCGGCGCCGACGTCGGCGCGCCAGTGCCAGCAGCGCTCGCACTTCGGGTGTGGCGCTCGGCGTGACGGTCGACCGCGAGCGCGTTCGCCGGCGATCGACCGTCGCGGCGGACGTGATCGAGACGAAGCGCAGGTCGTCGCCGAGCGACGCGAGCGCCGCGTACTCGGGCTGCGGGCGCCGCGATCGCGACCTCCGCCTGCAGCGACGAGCCGATCGTGCCGGCCTGGCGCAGCGTCCTCGAGCTCCTTCAGCACCGCGGCGCGCACCGCGAGGATCCGCTCCCACTTGGCGATCAGCGCGGGTTCGCCGGCCAGCGCCGGCAGGCGTCCTTCCACATGTGCGCGAAGATCGTCGGATCGTTCGGCCGCAGGATCGCGCCACGCCTCCTCGGCGGTGAACGACAGGATCGGCGCCATCAGCTTCAGCAGCGCGTCGCGGATCAGCGCCAGCGCCGTCTGCGCCGAGCGCCGCGCGCGGCTGTCCGTCGCGCGCCGTGTAGAGCCGGTCCTTCAGCATGTCGAGGTAGAAGCCGCCGAGGTCCTCGGAGCAGAACGTCTGCAGCCGCTGCACGACCAGGTGGAACTCGTAGCGCGTCGTAGTCGGCTTCGACCGCCGTCGCCATCATCTGCGCCTGCGCGAGCGCGTAGCGGTCGATCTCGAACAGCTCGGCGACCGGCACCGCGTCGCTGCGCCGGATCGAAGTCCGACGGTGTTGGCGAGCAGGAAGCGCAGCGTGTTGCGGATGCGCCGGTAGCTCTCGACCACGCGCTTCAGGATCTCGTCGGAGATCGACGAGCTCGCCCGAGTAGTCGGTCGCCGCGACCCACAGCCGCAGGATCTCCGCGCCGAGCGTGTCGGCACACTTTCTGCGGCGCGACGACGTTGCCCTTCGACTTCGACATCTTGCGGCCTTCGCCGTCGACGGCGAAGCCGTGCGTCAGGAGCGCCTTGTACGGCGGCACGCCGTTGACCATGCACGATCGAGCAGCGACGAATGGAACCAGCCGCGATGCTGGTCGGAGCCTTCGAGATAGAGGTCGGCGGGAAAGCCCGTCTGCTGCGAATGCGATCCCATGCGCGTCTTGCTGCGCGTCGGGGCCGCCCAGCACCGTCTCGAGCGTCGTGCCCGAATCGAACCAGACGTCGAGCGTGTCGGTGAGCTTGCGGTACTTCGTCTCGTCGACGCCGAAGTCCTCGCGCGTCGCCGCGAACCACGCCTCGATGCCGCCGTGCTCGACCTTGGACGCGGCGAGCTCGAGCAGCGCCATCGTGTCCGGATGCAGCGCGTCGGTCTCGCGGTCGACGAAGAACGGCAGCGGCACGCCCCATTGGCGCTGGCGCGACAGCGTCCAGTCGGGCCGGTTCGCGATCATGCCGTACAGGCGCGCCTTGCCCCACGCCGGATAGAACGTCGTGGCTTCGATGCCGCGCAGCGCGGTCTCGCGCAGCGTCTCCGCGGGCTTGTGCGCCGCGGTAGCCCGGCACGTCGTCCATGCCGACGAACCACTGCGTCGTCGCGCGATAGATGATCGGCGTCTTGTGGCGCCAGCAATGCATGTAGCTGTGCGTGAACTTCTCGGCGTGCAGCAGCGCGCCGACCTCGCGCAGCTTGTCGACGATCTGCGGGTTCGCCTTCCAGATCGTCAGGCCGCCGAAGAGCGGCAGGCTCTCGGCGTAGCGGCCGTCGCCCTGCACCGGCTTCAGGATCTCGTCGTCCTTCATGCCGTAGCGGCGGCACGAGCGGAAGTCCTCGACGCCGTACGCGGGCGACGAGTGCACGATGCCGGTGCCCGGCTCGAGCGTCACGTAGTCGCCGAGGTACACCGGCGAGGCGCGGTCGTAGAACGGATGGCGGAACGCGATGCGCTCGAGCGCGGCGCCCGGGGCGCGTCGCGACGACCTTGCCCTCGAGCCCGTAGCGCTTGAGGCACGCCTCGACCAGGTCCTGCGCGAGGACGAGCGCGCCGCGCGGCGTCTGCACCAGCGCGTAGTCGAAGTCCGGATGCACGTTCGAGCGCCTGGTTGGCGGGAATCGTCCACGGCGTCGTGGTCCAGATCACCGCGTAACGTCGCCGTCGGGCAGCGACGGCAAGCCGAACGCCGCCGCGAGCTTCGCGCGCTCGCGCGTCGGCGAGCGGGAAGCCGACGTCGATCGCGGGATCGACGCGGTCCTCGTACTCGACCTCGGCTTCGGCGAGCGCGCTCTGGCAGTCGAAGCACCAGTTGACGGGCTTCAGGCCGCGGTACAGGTAGCCCTTCTCGCAGCACCTTGCCGAGCGTGCGGATCTCGTCGGCCTCGGTCTTGAAGTCCATCGTCGTGTACGGATGGTCCCAGTCGCCGAGCACGCCGAGGCGCTTGAACTGCTCGCGCTGGTTGTCGATCTGCTCGGTCGCGTACGCGCGGCGCAGCCGCTGCGTCTCGGCCGCGGAAGGTTCTTGCCGTGCGTCTTCTCGATCTGCACCTCGATCGGCATGCCGTGGCAATCCCAGCCCGGCACGTACGGCGCGTCGAAGCCGGCGATGCCCTTGCTCTTGACGATGATGTCCTTGAGGATCTTGTTGACCGCGTGGCCGATGTGGATGTCGCCGTTGGCGTACGGCGGGCCGTCGTGCAGCACGAAGCGCGGCCGGCCCTGCGCGTGCTGCGCGGATCGCCTCGTAGACCTTCGTGCGCTGCCATTCCTTGACCCAGCCCGGCTCGCGGCGCGCGAGGTCGCCGCGCATCGGGAACGGCGTGTCGGGCAGGTTCAGCGTGGTCTTGTAGTCGGTCTTCGGATTCGTCGGGCATGACGGTTTTCGTGGCACGGACTGGGCGCTGCGGTCGCGAAATATTCGCGGGCTTGCGCCACGTCGGCGCGAATCTGGTGCGTCAGTGCGTCGAGGTCGGCGTACTTCTCCTCGTCGCGCAGCTTGTGCAGGAACTCGACCGTGACTCGGCGTCCGTAGATGCGTCTCGTCGAAGTCGAAGATGAAAACCTCGAGCATCGGCTTGCCGTTCGCGGTTCGATCGTCGGCCGCACGCCGAGGCTCGCCACGCCGAGCGCGCGGCTGCGCCGAGGCCGTGCACGCGCACCGCGAAGATGCCGGACAGCGCCGGCTTGCTGCCGCAGCGGAAGGTTGGCGGTCGGAAAGCCGAGGTTGCGGCCGCGCTTGTCGCCGTGCGCGACGCGTCCGGTGATCGCGTACGGGCGGCCGAGCAGCGCCGCGCGCGCGATCGAGGTCGCCGCGCGCGAGTGCCTCGCGCACCGCGGTCGACGAGCGCGCTCGTCGTCGACGTCGACCGTGCGCATGCCCTCGACGCTGAACGTCCGCGCGTGCGCGCGCAGCACCGCGAGGTCGCCCGCGCGTCCCTTGCCGAAGCGGAAGTCGTCGCCGACCAGCACCCAGCGCGCGTCGAGCTGCGCACGAGCACCTCGTCGATGAACGCCTCCGGCGTACAGCGCGGCAAGCGCGCGTCGAAGCGCGCGACGAACGTGCGCGCGACGCCGAACGCGCGAAACGCTTCGAGCTTCGTGCGCAGCGTGGTGAGCCGCGGCGGCGCGGCGTCGCGCGCGAAGAACTCGCGCGGATGCGGATCGAACGTCAGCACGGCCGGCGGCAGGCGCAGGTCTTCGGCGGCCTCGAGGAGCCGCGTCAGCATCGCCTGGTGGCCGCGATGCACGCCGTCGAAATTGCCGATCGTCAGCGCGATCGGCGCGTCGGCGCGGGCGGGAAGTCCGCGATAGATGCGCACGCTTGCAAAGTGGCGTCGCGCGAGCGCCGACGCGACACAAAGACTTGAATTGTAACGCGCAATAAGTAAGGACGAACCCCGTGGGGTACGTCCCTGTTTCAGAAGAGGCTGGCTTGCGTCCCTGCCGGCGCGAACGCCCACTCGCGCCAGCCGCCTTCGACCAGCGGGTAATAGAGCGCAAGCCGGATCGGGCGCGGGTCGAGCGCGCGCACGATGCGCGCGTAGCGCTCGAGCTGCCCGCGGTAGCGCTCGACCTCGCGCGCGAGGAACGCGTCGACCGCGCCGCCTTCGTGGCGCCCCGTCTTGAAATCGACGATCCAGCGCACGCCATCCGCGACGAACGTGCGGTCGAGCGTGACGTGCACGATGGCGCCGTTGTCGATGCCCGCCAGCGCCCATTCGCTGGCGGCGTCGGCGTGCGCGGGTCGAACAGCCAGCGCCCGCGCGGGTCGATGCGTACGGCGGCGATCGCGTCGAGGACGTCGTCGCGTCGCCGCGTCCAGCGCGACCGGCGTCCACGCCTTCGGCAGCCAGGTCGATGCGGATGCGCCGTTCGAGACCGGTCCTCGGCGCATCGAAGCCACTCGCATGCCGTCCCGCGCATCTGCGCGAGCAGGCGATGCGTGACCGTGCCGATTGCCGCGGCACCGGTGCGCGCCCACTCGAACACGGGCGCGGGAAGGATCGCGGCGGCCCGCGACGGCGGCGCTTGCACCGACTCGGGCAACGCAGGAAGCGAGAAGGTCGCTGGCAAGCGACGAAGCGGCGGCGAAGGCGGCGCCGACGTCGGGTGCGCGGTTCCGCGCCTTCGCGCGGCGGAGGCATGTCTTCGATGACCTTCCACAGCCTGCCCAGCGCCGAAGCGCTGCGCGGCGTGCGCCAGGTCCGCGTACCGTTGGCATCGTCCATGGCACTCCGCGACGCCGATCAGGTGCAAGCGTCGCTTGGCGCGCGTGACGCCGACGTAGAGCATCCGGCCGAGCTCGTGCTCGGCCTCCGTCGCGGCAAGCCACTTGAGATAGTCGTAGACCGGATTCGGACTCCCGCCGCGGCCGCCGACGGAAGCGAGCAGCAATCCCTGCGTCGCGCGTTCGCCAGCGCAGGAGATTGGCGTCGTCGGACGGAGGCGTGCGCGCGAGCCCGGGAATGATGACCGTGTCGAACTCGAGGCCCTTGGCCCGGAACAGCGTCATGACCTTCACCTTCGTGATCGCTTCCTCGGCGGACGTCACGAAGCGCACCGCGAGCTCGTCGTGCAGCGCCTGCCAATCGTCGATGTCGCCGCCCGTGGCATGCGCGCGCAGCAGCGCGAGGAAATCCTCGACGGCCGCGAAATCGACGGCGTCGTCGATCGTCGCCGGTCCGCCGAGCGCGAGCCATGCGCCGCGCACGCGATCGGCGATGTCGACGCGGCCCTGCTCGCCGAACGCGGGCGCGAGAACGTTCGCGATGCGCGCGACGCGCGCGCGGCCGTCGTCGGACAGCCCCTCGATCGTGTCGAGTCGCTTGAAGAGGCTGGCGAGACCGCATTCGCAGGTGCTTGCCCACCGCGAACAGGTCCGCGAGCACGAGCCCGCACCACGGTGCGCGCAGCACCGAGAACGAGGCGAGCCGATCGGCGGGCTGCAGCAGCGCGTGCGTGAGGCTCAGGAGGTCGAGGACCGCCTGGCGCGCGCCGAGCGAGTCGAGCTCGACTGCCGCGAAGGGAATGCACGCTGCGCGCAGCGCAGGCAGGATCTCGTCGAGATCGCCGCGCGCGCGCACCAGGATCGCGACGTCCTTCGCCCCGGCCGCAATGGCGCCGTCGCACGTGCTGCGACGACGCGCGCGGCCTCCTCGCGCGCGGTTCGCCGACGACCTCGAGCGTGGGCGGTCCGTCGCCGGACGCGGGTGCGTCTCCGCCGCGGCCGCGAACGCGACGGCGCCGCGCCACGGCTCGTTGCTCTCGCCGAGGATGCGCGGGAACACGCGGTTGGCCCATGCCACCAGATGCGCCTGCGAGCGGAAGTTGCGCGCGAGGTCGATGAACTGCGACCGGGACGGTGCCGATGCATCCTTTGGCGCGCGCCTCGAGGAACAGGCGCACTTCCGCGTCGCGGAACCTGTAGATCGACTGCATCGGATCGCCGACCGCGAAGAGCGTGCGGCCGTCGCCCGGCGTCCAGCCTGCCGTGAGCAGCTCGATCGAGCCGGAACTGCGCGTCGGACGTGTCCTGGAACTCGTCGACGAGCAGATGATCGATCGTGAGGTCGAGCCGCAGCAGCACGTCGCTCGGCGCCTCGGGCGTGCCGAGCGCCTCGAGGGCGGCGACCGTCAGCTGCGCGAAGTCGACCGCGCCGTGCGCCGGCGAACACCAGCGATCAGCTGCGCGGCGGCTTGCGGCAGCACCTGCAGCAGCGCGGCGACGATCGCCCAGTCCGCGTCGGCGAAGCGGGCAGCCGGCAGGTTGCGCGCGCGATGCAGCGCGTCGAGCAGATCGGGCCGTTCGGCGAGTGCCGCGAGCATCGCCGTGACTTCGCCCTTGAGCCGTCCGCGGTCCACGTCCTTCGGACGGCACGCCGCCGCGCTTGTCCATCGTCTTGCGCGCACCGGCTTCTTGCCGACGAGCAGCCAGTCGGCCACCGCCTTCCACGCGGCAAGGTCGTCGTGATGCGGCGCGGGCAAGTCCGCCGCGCGCAGGCAGCGCTCGAGCGCGTGCGCGAGCGCCGGCTTCGCGCCGTCGCGCGCGCAGGTACTCGGCGGCGTGCCCCGCGCAGCGGGCGAGCGCCGTCGACGTCGGCGGCATCGAAGGCGCGTGCGCGGCGGACAGCTCGGCGTCGATCTCCGCGCGCAGCACCGACTCGATCTGCGCGCGCAGCTTCTCGTTGTCCCTGGCCACGACGTGCGGCAGCCACTGCTCGCGCTTGGCGAGCATGGCGGCGATCAGCGCGACGACCTGCTCCGCGTTGTTGTCGAGATGCGCGAGCAGCACGCGCCACGCCGCGTCGGCGGGATCGGCCTCGGCCAGCGCGTCGCGCGCGGCCTCGGCGTACAGCGCCTCGGCGCGTCTCGATCACGCGCGGCGAGCGCCGAGCCGGCTCGTGATCGGCGCCTGGCGCGCGAGCGTTCCGCTCAGCGCGTCGATCGTGAAGATCGCGAGCGCCGCCGGATGCGCGAGCAGCGACCATCCGCGCGCCTCGCCTGCGCGAGCACCGCCTTGCGCCGAGCGCGCGCGTCGCGCGCCGATGGCGGATCGTCACATCGGCGCGTCGTCCCGCGCTTCCCGCAGCGCGTCGATCACGCGCTCGCGCATCTCGCTCGCCGCCTTGCGCGTGAACGTCATCGCGACGACGCGGTGCGGCGCGTCGACGCGCGCGAGCAGCGCGAGGTAGCGCTGGATCAGGAGCTCGGTCTTGCCCGATCCCGCCGGCGCCTGCACGAGGAACGACGTCGCGCGGATCGAGCGCGCGCATGCGATTCGCCGCGTCGCGCGCGAGCCGCTCGTCGTGCGCTCAGCGTCGTCATCGGACGCTGTCCGCCTCGGAACCGTCGCGAGGCGTCGCGGCGTGCATGCGGCAGAACGACTGCCGGGCGCAGACGCGGCATGGCGAATTCTTCGGCCCGCGCGGCGTCACCGTCGCGACACCTTCGCGCATCTCGGTCGCGATCGCGGGCAGGCGCGTCGCGCCAGAAGGTTCGCGATGCCGCGCCAGCCCGGCGGATCGTCGCTGCTTGTCCGCATCGGTCGAGCGCGGGCCACGTCGCTGCGCTGCGGCGGTGATGCCCGAGCGACTTCGAGCTCACCGGCCTTGAGCCGCCCATAGGCGACGGCGCTGACGTCGACCGGCGGCGTCTCTCGCCTGCGAGCGCGAGGTAGGTACACGCCGAGCTGCGGCGAGCGCGGTCGATGGCGTGAACCACGTCCTGGTCGGAATCGACGAGGCCCGTCTTGTAGTCGATGATCGCGCTGCTGCCGTCGGACAGACGCGTCCACGCGATCGAGCTTCAGGCGAAACGTGAGGCCGCCCAGCTCGACGGTGCCCTTGCGCCTCGGTGCGGCTCACCGTGAACGGCGGCCGCGGCCGCTCGAACGCTCTCGATCCAGTGCGCCGCGATCTCCGGCAGCCGCAACGCCTCGGCGGACGCGATGACGCGGCGGCAGCGCTGCCAGCGCGACGCGCGGGATCTGTCGCAGCGCCTCCGGCTGCCGCGGCGTCGATGCGCTCGCGCAGCGCATGCCGCGTCGAGCGCGACGAGCGCGTCGTGCGTCCGAAGCTCTCGTCCAGAACGTCGCCATCATCGCGTGCACGAGCTGGCCGCGCTCGCTCGGCGCTGAGGCCCTCGGCCGCATCGGGCCACGGCTCGACGCGCAGGCGATACTGCGCCATCGCCTTGAACGGACAATCGCTCTGGGCAGCGATGGCGCCCGCGCCCGCCGGCGCACCTCCCCGGTGCGAGCGGCGGCGCGCGATCGTCGCGCAGCGACTCGATCGACTCTCGCACGCGGCGATGCGCGTGACGCTGTCGTCGGCCAGTGGATTCGCGTCATCGGCGGGCCACGCGTCGCCTCGACGAGCGGCGACGGGCCGCGTCGGTAGTCGGCGCATCACCGCGGGTGCGCTCATCACGACGTCGGCGCGCAGCGAGCGAGCCGCTCGGTCAGCCCGCGCGCGAAGCAGAGCTCGCGCGCCGCGCTCGAGCGCGGCACGTCGCGCTCGCGCTGCCACGCCAGCGGCAACAGGGATTGGGCTGCGGCGCGGGCGGCCATCGCTGCGACCGGACAGTCCGGCGACCCAAAGCGCATCGAACGTCACCGACGCCGCTTCGAGCAGGCCCATGATCACGATCGGAGCGCGGCGCGGACCTTGCGGCTGGAAGATGGTGTTCCTGGCGCGACGTCGCGCAACGCGCCGAGTGCCGCGTGCGGCGCGAGCCGCGCTCGACGTGCCGACGCGGGCGAAGTCCTCGAGTAAGCGATCGAATGCCTGCTGCGCTTCGAACTGCGCGCCGGCAAGCGGCGCCGCGCCGGGCCATCCGCGAGCGACAAGCAGCATGCGCCATTGCGTCACCCATTCGCGCGGCGATTGCGCGCGCCCGAGAACGACGCCGCGCGCGGCGCCTCGCGCATGCGCGATGGCAATGGCCGGCGCCACGCCGTGCATCGTCGGCCATCGGCGTCGGCCCACGTCACGCGCGCGCGGCTTTCTTCGATCCACGCGAGCTCGCAGCCCGCGCGCTCGGTCCACGCGCCCGGCGCGAACGGCGAGCGAAACAGCGCCGCAGCGTCGCGCGCGGTCGAGGTCCGCCTGCGCGAGCGCGATCCACGCCAAGCGCCGCCGCGGCCACGAGGATCGTCGGCCAGGGGCTTGCCAAGCGAGAGGTCGTACGGGCGCGCCGACATGCGGCGTGGCCCGGCAGCTGGAGCGCCGGACACAGCACGTCCTCGGCCAGCGCGCGCACCTCGTCGCGTCGCTCGGCGAGGTCCTCGAGCGCGATGCCGACGAGCGCGCCGGCTCGGCGTTGCGCGCTCGCGTGCCCATTCGCAGCGCGAGCAGCAACTCGTCGCGCGGAGTCGGCGCGACGACGCGCTCGACCGTCGCGTGCGCTCGACTGCGGGATCGCACGATGTCGATGCGCATGCCGGCGGCGCGCAACGCGCGCGATCAGGCGCTCCTGCTGCGGCGAGAACTCGAGAAACCGGCGAGCACGCACGCGCGCGGCCACGCCAGCCTTCAGGCAGGCGCGGCACGCGACGAGGACATCCGCCAGCGTGCGCGAGGTCGATCGCGTCCCGCGTGGGCGAGCTCGCGCTGATAGCGCTCGGCCCAGCGGGCGAAGGCGTCGACGTCGGAGCCGGCCGGTGCCGCGGCGCGTGCCGCGCCACGCGCGCCAGCTCTCGCCGCCCGCGCCCCACGCGTGCACGAGCGTCCAGGCCTCGCCTGCGAGCCTGGCCGCCGCGCGCGCAGTCGAGCGAGGCCCGTGCCGATGGCCGGGTCGTCGGCCACGATGCGCTGCCACAGGTAATCGGCTTCGACGTCCGGACAGGAGCCGCACGCGGCGCGCATCGACGTCCTCCGCGACGCGCTTCGCGCCACAGCGTGGCGAGCCATGCCGACCACGGCAGCGCACGGGCTGCGGTCCACGTGCGCTTGCCCGCACGCATCATCGCCGCGTCGTGGCGCGCGATCAGCGTGCGCGCGAGACGATTGTTCGGCGTGACGACGGTAAGGCCGGCGGCGAGCGCCGCGGCGGGATCATGCGAGGGCATCGAGGGTGCATTGTCGCACCCTCGCCGGGACGCACCCAGCTTGAATTAGGGACGTACCCCTGATCGCGCGGCGTCGAAGCGTCCCGAGGACATGCGCGCAGCCGCTCGCCGCCGGACATCGACGGTCCCGAGCGAGACGGGCTGCTCGCGCGGGCGTTGCCCGACGCAAACGGCGCGACGTTGGACGGTCGCGCGCCCCGAGCGACGCTCGCGGTGCCGATCGGCAGCAGCGGGCCCGGCGTCATGGAGTCGGCGTGGCGCGCGGCTCGACGCGGCGCGGCGAGCGCCTTCCACTCGCCGCACCAGTCGTCGTCGCGCACGTGCGGCCACACGCCTTCGATCATGAACGACTTCTGGTTGACGGGATGCAGCGCGGCGCCGAGCGCCGGCACTGTCCCCACTGGACTGCCGCGCGAATCGGTGTTGCTGCCGTTCTGCCGGTCGTAGAAGTGGCATCCGATGCACTTGTCCACGTCGTCGTCTCCTGGTTGTGCCGTAATCAATGCAGCGCGCGTGCAGCGAAATCGGGCTCGCCTCGATCGCCGGCCGAAGCCTGCGCGGTGCGCTGCGCGCCATCCGGTCGCCTGCGCGAGCCGCGCACCGGCGACGGGATGCAATCCGCCCACCGGCGTCGCCGCCGCGCGCCTTCGCACGCCGTGCGGCGTGCCGCGCGCTGCGCGCGGCACTCGACGTGCGTACCGTCATGCGCATGGGCATTCGGTACCGGGAGGGGAATACGGCCGCCGACCGCATCGCTGTTTGCAGTCTGGAAAAAATTACTTTCCCGGCGGCCGTAAACCGTTGATCCCGTCGCGCGCTCATGCTGCGAGCGACGTGATCGCGAGCGCAGCGCGGCGGGCACGTCCTGCACGAGCCGGGTGCCTTCGGCGGGTCGCGCATCGAGCGTCGTCTTGAGCTCGGCATCGGCGTCGGCGGCTTCGCGCGCAAGCTGCGCGTCGTAGCTGCGGCGGCTCTCGGGACTCGACAGCACGTCGTACGCGGCGTGAATCATGCGCACGAGGCCCGAGAGGTCCTGGCCCGGCGTCGCGTGGCGCCGTACTGGAATCGCTCGAGCACCGCTGCGTACGCGGCCTCGATCCGCGCAGGGCTCGGCGCCGGGTGCGAGGTCGAGGTAATCGTAATGCGTGTAGGTCACCGACTTCTCCTGTCTTCGAGATTGCGGTTGGGGCGCTGAGCCCCGGTGACCGCCATTGAGCAGCAATCGAGCCGCGCTAACTGGACGTGACGAAACGCCGCGAATACTGCAGCCGATGAACGTCGTTGCCGCGCGCGCGTTGTAACCGACAGCAGCCGGCGACGAGCCGATGACCGGCGTCTTACAGCATCGCGAGCGGCGTTGCGCGCTGTCGCGGCGGCGGAAACGCGGCGTCGATCGCGGCAACGCGTCGCGGCGTCAGCCGAATGTCGGCGGCAGCGCGACACTCGCTCACGTGCTCGACGATTCGGACGATTGCGGGATCGCGATGACGTCGCGATGCGCGAGCAGCCACGCGAGCGCGAGCTGCGCGGGCGTGACGCCGAGCGACGCGGCAAGAGTTGCCAATTTTCGGTTCGCGCAGCAGCGTCGCCCTGATGCAACGGCGAGTACGCCATGATGGCGACGCCATGCGCGCGGCATCGCGGCGCAAGCCGAAATTCGACGCCGCGCTCGGACAGGTTGTAGAGCACCTGGTTCGCCGCGCAGCGTCGCCATCGCGCACGCGAACAGCTCCTCCATGTCGCCGACGTCGAAGTTCGACACGCCCCAGCGCACGATCTTGCCGTCGCGCGCGCAGGCGCTCGAATGCGCGACCGTCTCGGCGAGCGGGATGCGGCCGCGCCAGTGCAGCAGATAGAGATCGATGCGATCGGTGCCGAGGCGCGCGAGGCTGCGCTCGCACGCCGCGACGGTGCCTTCGCGCTCGCGTTGTGCGGATAGCACCTTGCTGACGACGAACACGTCGTCGCGGCTGCCCGCGATCGCCCGCCCGACGACCTGCTCGGCGCCGCCGTCGCCGTACATCTCGGCGGTGTCGACGAGCGTCATGCCGAGGTCGATGCCCGCGCGCAGCGCGGCGACCTCGCGCGTCGCGCGCGTCGCGCCGCTCGCCCATGTGCCAGGTGCCGAGGCCGAGCGCCGGCACGCGCGTGCCGTCGCGCAGCCGACGCGGGCGATCGGCGAAGGTTCGACCATGCCGGGTCATGCGAAGGATAGCCCAGTCGCGCTGTCCGTCCGTACAATCCAGCGAATGCCCCTCGACATCGTCGATCCTCCGACGCCGGGCCGCGCATCGTGCGCGGCGCGTGCCCGCACGACTGCCCCGACACCTGCGCGATGCTGACGACCGTCGAGAACGGGCGCGCGATCGACGATCCGCGGCGCGACCCGACCATCCCGACGACCGCACGGCGTCCTCTGCACGAAGGTCGCGCGCTACCTCGAGCGCACGTACTCGCGACCGAGCGCGTGCTCCATCCGATGCGCCGCGTCGGCCGCAAGGGCGAAGGCCGCTTCGAGCGCATCTCGTGGGACGAGGCGCTCGACGAGATCGCCGCGCGCTTCGCCGACATCGCCGCGCTCGGCCGACGGTCCGCAGGCGATCCTGCCGTACAGCTACGCCGGCACCATGGGCCTGCTGCAGTACGCGTCGATGGACCGGCGCTTCTTCCATCGCCTCGGCGCGTCGCTGCTCGACCGCACGATCTGCGCGTCGGCCGGCAAGGCCGGCTGGACGGCGGTGATCGGCGCGTCGGTCGGCATGGACGTCGAGCAGTTCGAGAACAGCAAGCTCATCCTGATCTGGGGCAGCAATCCGGTCGCGTCGAACCTGCACTTCTGGACGCGGGCGCAGGAAGCGAAGCGGCGCGGCGCGAGGCTCGTCGCGATCGATCCGTACCGCAGCGCCACCGCCGAGAAGTGCCACGAGCACATCGCGCTGATGCCGGGCACCGACGGCGCGCTCGCGCTCGGCGTCATGCACGTGCTGATCGCGCGAGGGCCTGATCGACCGCGACTACGTCGACCGCTACACGGTCGGCTTCGACGCGCTCGCGGCGCGCGCCGCGCGAGTGGACGCCCGAGCGCGCGGCGCAGGCCTGCGGCATCCCGGTCGGCGCAGGTCGTGGCGCTTGCGCGCGACTACGGCACGATCGCGCCCGGCCGCGATCCGCCTCAACTACGGCATGCAGCGCGTCGCCGGCGGCGGCAACGCCGTGCGCGCCATCGCCTGCCTGCCGGCGCTCGTCGGCGCATGGCGCGATCCCGGCGGGCGGCGCGCTGCTCTCGTCGTCGGGCACCTACCCGGTCGACCATCGCGGCGCTCGAGCGGCCCGACCTGATCCGCGGCAACCCGCGCACGATCAACATGTCGGCGATCGGCGATGCGCTGCTCGACGCGCGCGACCCGCCGGTGCGCGCGATCTACGTCTACAACTCGCAATCCCGGTCGCGGTGGCGCCCGAGTCGGGCAAGGTGCGCGCGGGCTTCGCGCGCGAGGATCTCTTCTGCGTCGTGCACGAGATCTTCCAGACCGACACCGCCGACTTCGCCGACATCCTGCTGCCCGCCACCACGCAGCTCGAGCACATCGACGTCCACAACTCGTACGGCCACCTGTACGTGCTCGCCAACAACCAGGCGATCGAGCCGCTCGGCGAAGCGCTGCCGAACACCGAGGTGTTCCGCCGCCTCGCCGCGCGCATGGGCTTCACCGAGCCGTGCTTCCGCGACAGCGACGAGGACATCGCGCGCGCGGCGTTTCGGCGCGACGATCCGCGCGTGCGCGGGCTCGACTGGGACACGCTCAAGGCGACGCGGCTGGCAGCGGCTCGCGGTGCCGCAGCCGCTACGCGCCGTTCGCGCAGGGCGGCTTCCCGACGCCGTCGGGCAAGTGCGAGTTCTAGCGCGAGCTCGGCAGCGGCGCGGCCCGCTGCCGGCCTTCATCCCGCCGCGCGAATCGGCGCCTCCAATCCCGACGCTCGCCGCGCGCTATCCGCTCGCGTTCATCTCGCCGCCGGCGCGCAACTTCCTCAACTCGTCGTTCGCGAACCTGCCGGCGTTCGTGAGCGAGGAAGGCGACGCCGCAGCTCGACCTCCATCCGGACGACGCGGCCCGCGCGCGGCATCGACGACGGCGAGCGCGTGCGCATCTTCAACGACCGCGGCAGCTTCACCGCCACGGCGCGCGTCGGCGAGCGGGCGCGGACCGGCGTGGTCGTCGCGCCGTCGATCTGGTGGCAGAAGCTCGCGCCCGACGGCCGCAACGCGAACGCCGTGACCTCGCAGGCGCTGACCGACCTCGGCCGCGCCGCGACGTTCTACGATTGCCTCGTCGAGGTCGCGCGTGAATGACGGGCCCCAAAGCGCGGCCGCGGTCGAGCGCCTGGTGCGCTCGCTCGAGGCTGCGCCGCGCCGGACGAGCGGCTTCGCTGCTGCTCGAGCTCGCCGACGGCGTGGCGAGCTCGACGCGCGCCGCGCGCTGGCGTACGCCGAGGAGGCGCGGCGCTCGCTTCCACGCTCGGCGATTCGCGCGCGGGCCGAGGCGCTGTACCTGCAAGGCCAGTGCGCCGACCTCCTGCTCGACCACGCCACGGCGCTCGACGCCTACGCCGACGCGCTCGTCGCGTTCGAAGCCCGCGACGACAGCGCCATCGCCAAGACGCTGCGCGCGATCAGCTTCGTGCACGACGCGCTCGGCGATTCGTCGCGGGCGCTCGACCACCAGTTCCGCGCGCTCGCGATCGACCAGCGCACCGGCGACGACAGCAGCCGCGCCGCCACGCTGCGCACGATCGGCATCGTGTACTCGCGCTCGGGCGACATCGCGTCGGGCCTCGACTTCTACCGGCGGAGCCTCGCGCTGTGCACCCATCCCAGCGACGCGATCGAGCGCGGCAAGACGCTCAACAACATCGGCATCAACCTCAAGAACCTCGGCCAGCTCGACGAGGCCGAGGCTGCGCTCGGCGAGGCGCACGCGGTCTTCGTCGGCTCGGCCTGCCGTTGCAGCAGTGCGCCACGCTCAACAACCTCGGGCTCGTGCAGGAGCGCAAAGGGGACATTGCGACCGCGGAGAGCACGATGCGCGAAGCGCTCGCGCTGTCGGAAGCGACCGGCTATCGCTACGGCGTCGCGCACGCGAGCCTCGCGCTCGGCCGGCTGTGCCTGGGAGACGGACGCGTCGACGAAGCGCGCAAGTGGCTGAGTGCCGCGCTCGCGGTGTGCGAGCGCCACAACTTGAAGCCCACGCAGTTCGAGGTGCACGAGGCGCTCGCCGACTATCACGAGACGACGGGCGACTATGCGTCCGCCCTCGCGCACTTCCGGCGGTTCCACGCGCTCGAGCGCGAGGTGCAGTCGGAGGCGGCACGCGACAAGATGCGCGCGCTGCAGATCCAGTTCGAGGTCGCGGCCGCGCGACGCGAGGCCGAGATCGAGCGCGAGCGGCAGGAAGCGCTGGCCCGCGCCAACGCCGAGCTCGACGCGCTCAACATCTCGCTCACCGAAGCCAATCTGCAAAAGACGATGCTGCTCGACCAGCTCGAGCGCCAGACGTACGAGGACGCGCTGACCGGCCTCGCCAACCGGCGGCGTCTCGACCAGCGGCTGGCCGACGAGTTCGCGCTTGCGCTGCGCCACGACCGCCCGCTCGCCGTGGCGATGGCCGACCTCGACCACTTCAAGGCGGTCAACGACCGGTTCTCGCACGCGGTCGGCGACGCGGTGCTGCGCGCGACCGCGAAGATCCTGGCGGCGCAGGTGCGGCACACCGACCTCGTCGCGCGCTTCGGCGGCGAGGAGTTCGTGATCGTGCTGGTGGAGACCGACGCCGAGGCGGCGCGCGCGTGTGCGAGAAGGTGCGGCGGCGATCGCGCAATACAACTGGAGCGCGATCCACCCCGCGCTATCGCTCACGATCTCGATTGGGGTGACGGCGGACACCACCGTGCCGACCCACGAGCGCATGCTCGCGGTGGCCGACCGCAATCTCTACACGGCGAAGGCCGCGGGCCGCAACCGCGTGGTGGGCTGAGCGGTCTAGAGCTTGCGGACGAGGCCGACCATCACGCCGAAGATCTCGAGCGCGCCTTCGGGCCGAATGGGCGCATAGGCCTTGTTCTCGGCGCGCAGGATGAACTTCCCGGCTTCGAGGTCGAGCCGCTTCAGCGTGAACTGGTTGTCGACGATGGCGACGACGATGTCGCCCTTCTGCGCCGAGGGCCGCTTCTCGACCACCACGAGGTCGCCGTCGAAGATGCCGGCGTCCATCATCGAGTCGCCCTTCACGCGGATCAGCACCGTCGACGACGGGCGCTCGATCAGGTAGTCGTCGATGGTCAGCGCTTCGGCGTCGTCGTCGTCGACGGCCTCGGGCAGGCCGGCGCGCACCGGCGAGTCGGCCAGCGGCCGTGCGAAGAAGCGCCGCGTGGGCGCGAGCCGGCGATCGGGCGTGGAGTCGAGGTAGCCGGCCAGCTTGAGGCGCGCCACGAGGGCCGCGACCGACGACTTGGAGCGCAGGCCGAGAAGCCCGCCGATCGACGCGTACGACGGCAGCGCGCGATGGCGCGCGTAGTAATCCTGCAGCGTCGAGAGATAGGAACGATCGTTCGACATGCGCATAGAATAGCGAACGAACGTTCGCCACGTCAAGCCCCGCTTGTCCCCCGCTTCGTCATGCACCTTTCGCTCCCTCCCTTGCGATCGTCGACCTCGAGACGACGGGCACGCACGCCGGCAGGGACCGCATCACCGAGATCGGTGTCGTGCGCGTCGACGCGGATGCGGCGGGTGGCGAACCTCGTGTGCAGGAGTGGAGCACGCTGGTCGACCCCGAGATGCCCATTCCGCCGGCAATCCAGGCGCTCACCGGCATCACCGACGCGATGGCGCGAAGCGCGCCGACGTTCTCGCGTGTCGCCGAGGAAGTCCGCGAGCGCCTGTCCGATTGCGTGTTCGTCGCGCACAACGCGCGCTTCGACCACGGCTTCCTGAAGCACGAGTTCGCGCGCGTCGGCGCGCCCTTCTCCGCGCGGCCGCTGTGCACCGTACGCCTGTCGCGACGCCTGTTCCCCGAAGCGGAAGGGCACGGCCTCGACGCGGTGGTGGCGCGTCACGGGATCGACGTCACGCAACGCCATCGTGCGCTCGGCGACGCGCGCGCGGTATGGAGCTTCGTAAAGGCGCTGTATCGCGAGATTGCGCCCGACGCGATCGAGAATGCCGTCCGGCGCATTCTGCGAATTCCGAGCCTGCCGCCGCAGCTTCCACCCGATTGCCTCGACGCGATTCCCGAAGCGCCGGGCGTATATCGCTTCTTCGGCGACAATCCGCTGCCCCTCTACATCGGCAAGAGCATCAACCTGCGCGAGCGCGTAGCCGCGCACTTCAGCGGCGACTGGCGCAGCGAGACCGACCTTCGGCTGTCGCAGGAGATTCGCCGCATCGAGTTCGAGCAGACCGCGGGCGAGCTGGGCGCGCTCCTGCGCGAGGCGGTGCTCGTCAAGACCGAGCTGCCCGCGCACAATCGCGCGCTGCGCCGCAAGGAGGAAGCCGTCGTGCTGGTGCTCGATCGGGGACTGCCGCGCATCTTGCATGCGCTCGACGTCGCGCCTCACGCCCTGGCAGGCGCCTACGGTCCCTTCGCGTCCAGGCGAGGCGCGCGCGAGGTCCTGCGCACGCTCGCCGCGGAGCACGGGTTGTGCTGGATACGCCTGCAGCTGGAGCGTCGGGCGTCAGGACCTTGCTTTCAGCGCCAGCTCAAGCGCTGCACGGGCGCCTGCACCGGCGAAGAACCGTACGACGTGCACGATGCGCGGCTGGTCGCCGCACTGTCCCGATATTCGATTCCGGCTTGGCCTGTGCCAGGCGCTGCTGTCGTTCGTGAAACCTCGGTCGACCGCGAGCGCGTCGACGCGCACCTCGTGCGCGACTGGTGCTGGCTCGGCACCGCACGCGACGACGGCGACTTGCAGCGCCTCATCGAGGCGCCGCCGCCGCCGTCGTTCGACATCGATGTCGCGCGGCTACTGATCGGGCACTACGCGAAGGGAGCCCTTCGCTTGATGCCCGTGCCGCGAGGTCCCGCGTATTACGACGCCTTGACGACCAGGTTGTCGGAGACCGACTTCACGCCTTCGACGCCCTGAGCGACCTGCATCGCGCGCTGCTTCTTCTCCTGCGAGTCGACCGTGCCGTTCAACGTCACGATGTTGTCGCGCGTGTCGACGTCGATCGCGAGCGAGCGAAGCCCCGGTTCGGCCATCAGCGCGGTCTTGACCTTCGCGGTGAGCGCGGCGTCGTCGACCTTGTCGCCGGTCTTCTCCGCGGCATTGGCCATCTTGTCTCCCGCCTTGTTCGTGGCATTGGCCATCTTGTCGGCCGTCGTCGGGGGGGTGCTGCTGGTCGATGCGTTGCGCTGGTCACAGCCCGCGGCGAACAGCACCGTACCGGCCGCGAACAATGCGAGCAATTGCGTGCGTGTACGTGTATCCATGGTTGACTCCAAAGAGGTGAACGGAACGACAACCAGCATGTTCCGCGCTTCGACGCTTCGCTTCATTCGGACGCCACCGGCGGGATTTGTAGGGCGATCCCCCTGCGCGCTGTAGGAGCATTACCGTTACGGCGCACTCGGCGTATCCTCGCCCCATGCGCTTCCTCGTGCTCTTCGCGTTGGCGCTGGTGCTCGTCCCGGCGCTCGCGGTTCCGCCGGGATACCGGTACGTCGGGAGCCGCGTGGTGTCGGCCGGGCGCGTCGTGTACTGGTACTGGAACGCAGATCACGTCGAGATCGCGCCCGGAGGAGGAAGCTTCGTCGCGCACATGTTTGCGCGCGCGGCCGACTTGAACCAGGAACGTCCCTACGTCGCCATCATCCGCTGCGACACGCGCGCTTATCGCGGCGTCGACTCGCGCGGCGTCTACGAGCCCATCGAAGACGGCGAGCCCATCGACGCCGTGTGGCGCGCAGGCTGCGACAAGGGTATCGCCTTGCAAGCGGCGGCGCGCGCGGCCAAGCTTGGGCAAGCGCCTGCCATTGTCGCCGTCACCACGGAGTCACCGGCGATCGTCGCGCAGGCGCAACCGAAGGCCCCGCCCGCGGAGCCTGCCGATCCACGCCGCTCCGACGCGTGCGTGCGCTTCGCGGAAGCGCGCAGCACCCCTGCAGGCGACGCCACGATCGCGAACACCTGCAACTTTCCTGTCGAGGTCACGTTTTGCTACAAGGGCGGGGGCAACGGCCCCTACGACTGCGCAACGCCCGTGCGCGGGCGCATGGGCGACAGCCTCGGTCCGGGCATCACGCACGTGCTGCCCGAATATCGGCGTGGCCGGCACAAGGGCATCAACGTCGTCGTTTGCAGAGGCGAGCCGGGATCCGTGTTTCCGCGGCTCGAGGAAGGCGGTAAAAGCGGGTGCTTCTGACAAAAGATCGCGTGTGACCCGTTTCCCGCGCGGTTAAGTCAGTACTGGATGCTGCTCGCGATGTCCTCGAGCGGCGCGAAGTGGAACTTCGGCCGTTCCTTGAGCTTGGCATCGAATGCCCGCACGTCACCCGTGCGAAGGCTCGTGCGCTAGCGCAGCTCCCTGATCGCATCCTTGATGGTCGCCTCGACGGTCTGCAACGCTTCGGCGCCATCTCCCATCACGGTATCCCAATGCAATCGCACGTAGCTCGATCGGTGCTTGTTCTTGAGCACCAGCGTCTGCACGCCCCGCTGCTGACCGAACGCATAGTCCGTGGCGTATCCGAGCAGGTCATGGATGCCCTCCTCCCATATGCCTGTCTGAACCGCGTCGATCATCGCCGCCATGCGCCGATGGAACTCGCGCACGACGTCGAGCGTCATCGCATCATCCCGCGTCGCGGTCTTGGAGGGGTTTTGTCGTGTCGTGAGCATGGCAGCCTTCAGCCAGCGCTAGTGTGATCGACCGGTATGCGATTCGTCGGTGCACTAGCGCACATTGACGAACGAAGTCCGAGGCCCCCGGAATTTCGCGCCCGCTCGACGCGGTTGTGTGCGTCAGCGCGCAGACGCTGCGTACTCCCGGGGCTAAGGTCGCGCTCCTTGAGGAGAGCATCGCTTGCCACCGACCCATCCGGTTCTCGCGTCCAATCGTTTGCTCGCGTCGCTGCCCGACGGACAGCTCCGACGGATGCTGACCGGCTGCGATACGGTCGAGCTCTCGGTCGACGACGTGCTCGCAACCCCCGGAGAGTGCATCCGCCATGTCTATTTCCCGACACGAAGCTTCGTCTCGTTGGTCATGCCCGTCGACGTGTCCGGTTCGCTCGAGGTCGGCTTGGTCGGAGACGAAGGGATGGTCGGAATTCCGCTCGCCCTTGGCGTCGACGTGTGGCCGTTGAAGGCCGTCGTGCAGGGGGCAGGATCCGCGTTGCGCATGGGCGCGGACTACTTCTGCCGGGAGCTCGAGCGCAGCGGGGCGCTGCACGGCGGCATCGACCGCTACCTCTACGTATGCCTGAACCAGCTCACGCGGCGGGCAGCCTGCACGCGCTTCCACGTGGTCGAGGCGCGGCTCGCACGGTGGCTCTTGATGAGCCAGGATCGCGCCCACGCCGCTTCGTTCGATGTCACGCACGAGTGCCTCGCCCTCATGCTGGGCGTGCGGCGCGCCGGGATCACCAATGCGGCCTCGTCGCTGAGACAGCGCAGGCTGATTCGCTACCACCGCGGCAAAGTCACCGTGCTCGACCGACGTGGGCTAAGGGCGGCGTCCTGCAGCTGCTACCACGCGGACCGGCAGTCCTATGATCGAATACTCGGCTGATCCTCCGCAGGCGACGCACGCGTTCGCGCGCGCCGCCATGCGTTAGCTTTCTGCGGACTCGACTTCCGCGTTCAGATCAATCGCGACGCCTCGTCTTCGGTCGGCAACCTGCCCTGCGGCGTGAACTTGTCCACCGCCTCCGGCAGTTCACGCGTCAGCCGGGAAAGCAACTCTTCCCGCGTCAGGCCGGTCTCCTTCGAAAGCGTGTTCAGCACGTCGGGGCCGATCGCTCGCTCGAGCTGATCCGAACCTATCGGTTGATTGGGCCCTTTCTGGACCCAGGAATCGGCGGCCTGGCCCTGGCCGTTCTGCTTGAAGCGATCGACCAGATCGCCAAGCCCGCCGCTCAGCACGCTCCCCATGCTCGCGCCTCCGACGAGCCCGCCGAGCTTGCCGAGCAGGCCGCCCTGATCCGCCTGTTGATTGCTCCCGGGTCCGCCTGCGGGCCCTTGCTTGCGCCCGCCGAGCGCTTCGGCGATCTTGTCGCGGTTCTGGTAACCAGCAACAGCGAGAAGTCCTAAAAGGGCCACCATGGATGGCATTCCGCGGTTCATATCAATCTCCTCTATCGTCCTAAGTGCATCACCTGGGTGCCATCGAAATCGATTCGGCACTCGTCCGCTACGCGACTGCAGCGACGGCTTGGGTGTATCGTCGCGTTCCAGCTCGACCGTCACCGAGCCAAATGAGGAGCATGCCATGGGTATTATCTGGACGATCGTTATCGGGTTTGTCGCCGGCGTGATCGCCAAATTCATCATGCCCGGCAAGAACGAGCCCTCGGGCTTCATACTGACGGCGATCCTCGGTATCGTGGGCGCGTTCGTTGCGAGCTATCTCGGGCAAGCGCTCGGGTGGTACTCGCCCGGTGAAGGTGCCGGGCTCATCGGCGCCGTGGTCGGCGCGATCATCGTTCTCTTCGTTTGGGGCCTCATCGCGAAGCGGCGCGTGTAGCAGTCGCGAACAGGGGAAGTCGCGAGCGGTAGGTGGTGTTGGCGATACGAAGGGGAGTCCTTGCCAGGTAGGCGAGACTTCATCCTCGGATGCTGTGCCGTCATCGCATCCGCGCAAAGCCGTGCAGCGCCGGGGTCGCTTGCGAGCGACGATCTCGACCAGCTCGGCGCCTTCGAGCGCGTCCTCGGCCAGCCGGGCATCGTCGTAGGTGTACCGCATGGCACCTCGGACACGGGAACGCTCGAGGCCGGACGAATCGTGCGCGAAATACTCAACGCCGGTGGCGTATTCGTCACGGGGTTCTGGGACAGCAAGACGCGACAGCGCATCAACGTGAACCGGCCGACGGAAGCGCTGATCGCCGACAAGTCGAACATCGTCCGGCAGTGGCCGAGTGCACGCGCGGTGGCCGCGAACGCCCGCTATGAAGCGTTGGTGACGGAGGCCGCCCAGGGGCCGCTACGCATGTTCTACGAGATGCATACGAACAGTCGGGCGGACCTTGCGGGCTCCGTCGAGGTCTCGACCGTCGGCATCGGCAGACGCGAAGCCATGAGGCTCAAGGAGGCCTTCGCCGCCGCATGCGAGCGCCTCGATCGGGAAATCCCGCGCCTCGCGATGCACGTGTCGCCAGTCGACCATGTCACCTATCCCAACTATGCGCATGCATCGTCGATTTCGCGGATATCCGCAAAGGGCTGCGCGATCGAGCACCCGGTGAGCGTATACGGCCGGCGCCCATGGCGCGTCGCCTACGCGCGTTGCCTCGCGGAAGCGATCATGGCGGCGGGATGGCGATGACGTGCTGTCGAGGCGACGCGTCGCCTGCAAGAAGGTAGCCGCAGGCCGTTCCCGGCCCGCGGCGTTTCGCGCCTCGAGGTCAGTGGTGGCGGCCGTTATCGTGCTTCACCTGGCCGCGGATCTCACCGCCCGGCGACGCGATCGTGTGCACATTGCCGTAGGCCTTCCCGGCCGCGATCGCGATGAGCACGTCTTCCAGATTGCCTGCGGCGACCTGCTGCGTCGCGATCGCTATGACATTTGCGTTCGTCAGCGTTCCTGTCACGGTGCCGCGTCGAGGAGTATTTCCGGCGGTGGCGTCGCAGAAGGGAGTAATGGCGGCGACCGACGCGGGCGCCTGCGTACCCGTAGTCTGACACAGCCACAAGACGATTCCGCCGTTCACGTTCTTCTGCGCGACGTGGATATGCGCCTGCGTGATATCGGCCTGAAGGTCGGCGAAGCTCAGGACGTAGTCGACGGCGTTTCCCGACTCGCTGATGGTGAGCTTGAGCTCGCCGTTGCCGGTCGTGATGACGACAGGTACCTCTTCGAATCCGGTCAGGTCGACATTGATCTTTCGATCGTTCCCTCCGTTGCCGGCGGCCGTCACGCCCGAAAGCAGCAGCCCGGCGGTTGCCAAGAGAATCGAGAACAGAACCTGGCGTCGCATGAATTCCTCCTCTTGTTGGTACGAGTTCGTCAAAAGATCACCGCAACGAAGCGGACTCCTGGAGTGCATACAGTCGACGGCGAAGGTCTATTCCACTCGGAAAGATGTCGTCAGGCGGGTCGCCTCACACGCCACGATGCACAGAACGAGCGCCACGGTCCGGATTGTTGACGACCGTCAGGCAAGGCGTTGCGCGGCGGCGAGATGCGTTCCGCTTCATGTGCGCGTTATAGTGTTGCGATCGCCGACTGAGCGGGTCGACTGACCACGCCACGCGCGCGCCTGCGCGTCGGGCTGACGCATCCCATCGCAGCTTGATGTGTGCTAGGCTGCCTCAGCCGAATTTGTCACCACGGGAGAGGTCGAATGGCGCAACCGAGCTCACGCGGATTCATCGGTCGCACGTGGCACAGGCTGCGCACGCCGAGCGCGCGCTGGTCGGTGCTCTCGCTGCTCGTGATCGGGCTCCTGATCGGCGCCGGCGCCGTGATCGGCACGCAGGTCATGGTCAAGGTCACCGGAACCAACGCGTTCTGCGGCACCGCTTGCCATTCGATGCAATGGGTGAACGCGGAGTACAAGCAGAGCGGGCACGCCGTCAATCGCACTGGCGTGTCCGCCGGCTGCCACGACTGCCATATCCCGCACGATTATCCCGAGCTCCTCTGGTACAAGGCCAAGGCCGGTATCAAGGACGTCATCGGTGAAATGCGCGGCGTCATCGACACCGAGGCCAAGTTCAACAAGGAACGCAAGCGCATGGCGGAGCACGTGTGGGCCGAGTACAAGGCCACCAACTCCGAGAATTGCCGCACGTGCCACACGTTCACGAAAGAAGTCGTCGCCAAGCAGAAGGACTTCGTGCGGCCGATGCACGAACAATTCCTCGCGGGCGCGATGACGTGCACCGACTGCCACAAGGGCATCGCGCACAAGCTGCCGGAGTAGCGGCGCCATGGTCCGCCGCTTTCTCGTCGCCGCCTTCGCGCTCTCGCTCTGGGGATGCGTGGCCTACGAGCCGGTGGTCGTGCAGGCGTCGCCCGAGCAGCGCTTCGACCGCTCGTGGCAGGCCGCTGCCGGCGCGTTCGTCGACCAGGGCGTGGCCATAACCGCGCAGAATTACCGCACCGGCACCATTCGCGGAGACCGCGGCGGCATTGCCATCACGGCCAGCGTGCGCACGCTTCCCGACGGCAGGATCGAGGTCAAGTTCGACCAGGCCGGCGCGACGAATTCCGACCCCAACCTCGTCCATCGCATTTCCGAGAGCTACGACCGACGCATGGGACGGTGAGCGGTCCCGCGTTGAACGCGCCATCGAACTTTGCTACATTCGGTTCGACGTCGCCGACGGCCTGCGCCAGGCGCTGTCCGGACCGCCGGCGACGTGACGGTTGCTGCCAGCGGATTGAGTTTGGATGAGAGGACGCAACAACATGAGCGATCTGATCGAAGGCAAGACCGAGCAAACCACCAACGTCGAGAAGCGCGAAAGCGATCCGCTGCAGCCCGTTCGCAAACCTGCATGGATCGCGCCCAAGCTCGAGGACGTGTCCGAGCAGGTGATGGCGCAGCCTTACATTCGCTTCACCTAAGAACCGCTCTCCGATGCATGGCCGCTCGGTCGACGAGTACCGAGCGCTGCCTGTTCCTGGCCGCTGCCGCGGCGATCCGATATCACGTTCCTTGCGTGCGTAGCTCGTTGAGACGCTTTGCGAACAACGCAGCCCACTTGTCGAACGCATCGCGCGCATAGCTCCAGCTGGTGAACGATTCGAGGTAGCCATTGGCCCAGGCTTCTGCAGCGCCGGAAGCGCCCGCGTTCAGATCAGCCGCGTACTTGCGTCCAATTTCGAGGTCCGCGCACTCGGCGATGACGGCACCCGATACGCCGTCGCGAAACTGCACCTCCATCCCTGTCGTGCCCAGATAGGGTGTCGAGCCCGCGGGCCTCCCGGTCGCCGCGCCCGATCCGATCTCCGCCACGAACCCATAGGGAATCGCGGTGCCGGCGAGGCTCGCGACCGTGTTGGTCGATGTGAGATTGGTGAGCGCGAAGCGAACCCGGATCACGCCTGGGCCCGTCGCGTTGACGATCTGCATCGTGGGTCGCAGGTCCTTGACCACCTGGTCGTGGAAGTAATCCATCAGCGTCTTGAGGTCGGTAGGGTCGATCGAGCTCGGCGCGCCGGCGCGATTGAGGTAGACCTGCATGCGCTCGATCAGCACCTTGTCGTAGCGCTTCCAGTCCACGCCTGCATCCCGCCAGCAGAGGACGCCGCCGCCGTTCGGGACCGGCCGCAGCTTGTTGTAGTCGGTGAGAAATCCCACGCGTGCGACATTGGACGCAGACGCTTCAGACGCCACTACGCCCGCACCGCTGCCGAGCGTCGGCATGCCGCCGCTTCCGCCGCTCGACGCGCAACCAGCCAGCACCAATACCGCCGCGGCACTCCCCAAACTCGCATTTCCAGGCCAAGCCATCAAACTGTTCTCCAATCGTCACTTTGGAAACATGAGCTGCACTTGCGCACGAATCTGCCAGTTGGCCCCGAAATCCGGTCGCACCACGTTGTAATAGGCGGACAGCTGCGTATTAACGGGCAGCTTGCCGAGGTGGAAGATCTTGCCCACGCCGCCACCGATCGGCACCGTCCATTGCTGGCCGCTGTCCGCGTTCCAGTCCACCGTGAGGATTGGCGCAGTGGTCAGGTAGAAGCCCGTCCTTGAAGTTGTAATTGACGAACGGCTGGATGAGGCCGTTGTTGTACGAGCCACCCGTCTTGCTGCTCGTCATCGACCAGATGTTGTTGACGAGCACGCCGTAGACCCAGGGATGTCGTGGTCAAGGTGCAGCACGACGAAGGACGGGCCGAGGCCCCAGTTCCTGTTGCCGAGCTCCGAGCTGCTGTTGGTCGGAATCTGCACGACCGGCCCGGCGCCCCAGATCCACTGTCCAGGATTGGCCGGCGACAGAAACGCGGTGAACACGGTGTCGCCGACGCCGCTCCGTGCTGTCGATGCCCTGGCCCGAGCGACGGCATGTGAGATCACCGGCACGATCGTGCGCGTGATGATGTTCCATTCCTTGTTGACCGAGATCGGGATCACCGGCTGGATGTTGAGGATGTTCTGCGTTCCTTTCTCCGGGCCGAAGTTGAGATTGGTGTTGTTCTGGAACGGCAGGCTGATGAGATTGCCGACCGGATTCTGCGCGAGCTTGGCGAGCTCCTCGGCGGTCATCTCGGCGCGAGACGAAGCGCTCGCCGCGACTGCGGCGACGGCGAAGAGGACCGAGGCAAGCCTCATACGGGAACCACTCGGGCTTCGTGGCCAGTACCTTCGACGTAAACGCGCATGCCGCGCTGGAGCGCCGGATTCACCGGCTGCGTGATCGCGATCAGGACGCCGCTCTGCAAGCGCACGAAGATCTGTTGCGCGGCTTGCGGCTTGTCGAAGTAGCGATTCTGCGCGACGTTGCCGCCGATCGCGCCGGCAATCGCGCCAGCCGCGATGGCGACGTCACGACCTGTTCCGGCGCCGATCAGGCTGCCGAGTCCCGCACCGGCGACACCGCCGATGATCGCGCCCAAGCCCTGGTCGTGGGTGCTCTTCACCTCGGTCATGTTGATCTGCTCAACGATTCCCGTGCGGATTTCGGGCGGCGCGCTGCCCCCGGACATGCCACCCGTCGACCCGCAAGCAGAGATCAACACCGCCGTCACTCCGATCATCACCATCTTGAGAACATCTTTCATTGCAATTTGCTCCAATGTCGATTTGAGTCAAAGTACACGCCACTTCCTCCCCGCTGATAGTTGTTGTGAAGGTCAGTACGGAAACACATAACTGTCGTCTCGTTGCCCGACGGCCTCCATTCCGGTGAGCTCTGCGCGCCTCTTCTGCCAGGCGGATTTGCGCAAGGCCTGTTTGTCGGACGCAGAGAGCTTGTCCCACTTCGCCTTGGCTGCATCCGCTTCGGCCTTCAACTGAGCGGACTGCGCCATGGTTTCGCGCTGCATGTCGTCACGCTGCCCGACGAGCTCCGTGGCGGAAAGCTCGCTCAGCTTCTTGGTGCGCGCCGCGGCAATCGCCGCCGACTTCTGCTCGGCCGTCATCGAAGCCCACTTCGTCTTTGCGGCGTCGTACTCGGACTTGTATTGCGCCTGCTGCGCCGCCGTCATGGGCTGCACGTCGTCGCGTTGGCCCGTCTTCTCCGCACCCTTGAGATCCTGCTGGCGTTGCTGCTGCGTCGGAGCCGGTGCCGCGGTCTGTGCGCTCGCGACGCATGCCATGGTGGCCACGGCCAGGGAAGCTACCGCTATCGATACGTGCGCTGATTTCATCGTCGTCTCCATTTCCATGTGAGAGGTTCGTTCAACGTGCCGACGTAACCGTCGGCGACGCTGCGTCGAAGCTGCCGCCGAGCGCCTGGTACAAGCGCACGCGGTTCGTGCGCTGCGTCGCTTCGCAGTTTGATGACGTTCGACTCGCTCGCGATCTGCGCGGTCTGCAGCTGCGCGACCCACAGAAGGTCCCGGCGGCCCGCCTTGTACTGGATAGTGGCGATGCGCACGGCTTCCGTCCGATCACCGAGCGCCTTCTGGTCGAGCGGCAGTTGCAGCGCGAGCAAACGCTCGTTGGCAAGGCTGTTCTCGACCTCGCGAAATGCGGCGAGCGCTACCGCGCCATAGCTCGCGATCGCCTGCGCCTGCTGCGCGGTGGCGATCTCGACTTTCGCGCGCAGCGCTCCGCCCTCGTAGATCGGGATCGACACGCCGATGCCCGCCGAGACGAGCCACGGGTTGAGACTCAGCAGCGAGAGGACCTGGTCGCCCAACCGGCCGCCTGCGAGCGAGATGGAGAAGTCCGGCAGCAGGGCGAGTTGCGCGGCCTCCTCCTTGCGAAACGCGGCGAGAACCTCGCGCTCGGCCGCGACGGGATCGGGGCGGCGCTCGAGAAGCGCCGACGGCACCCCCGTCCCGCCAAGCGGAGGCAGCGCCGGATAGATCGCGGCCGCTTCGAACTCGGCAGCAGGATATCGCCCGATCAAAACCTCCAGCGCGCGACGAGCTTCGCCGTACGATTCGCGCGCCCGCTCGACGTCGCTGCGCGCGGCCTCGAGCTTCGCCCGAACATCGACGACGTCGAGGTCGGAATCCTTGCCGGAGCTTCGCCGCAGCTGCACGAGTGCAAGGAGATCGCTGTAGATCTTTACGGCCTGCTGGCTCAGCATCAGGAGCTGGCGTGTCTCGATCGCGAGATACCAGAGCTTCGCGGTGGTCGCGGCGATCGACTGGCGCGCATAGGCGTAGTCGACCGCGGCCG
This sequence comes from uncultured beta proteobacterium, assembly GCA_963707815.1. Lineage (GTDB taxonomy): Bacteria > Pseudomonadota > Gammaproteobacteria > Burkholderiales > Casimicrobiaceae > VBCG01. The sequence continues at coordinate 34,935 of CAVPRK010000025.1, read as the reverse complement.
CCTCCGCTGTAGCCTCGGACGCAGAGCGCTGCGCGCGCAGCTTGCCCCACAGGTCGAGCTCCCACGCCACGCCGAGGAAGGCGGACGTGCTCCTGAAGCTGCTGTTGTCGCGGTCGTCGGTGACATTGGCACCAAGAGAAACGCCGACCCACGGCAGGAGCCTCGACCCGACGACGATCACCGCCTGTTGCGCGACGGTGGCCTTCGCCGCGGCCACGCGCAGGTCCGGGTTGTTGTTGATGGCTTCGGCGACGAGCGCTTCGAGCGTCGGATCGTTGAACGTCTTCAGCCAGTTGTTCGTGAGCTCGCCACCGGCCGGATCTGCACGCCAGGCCGGCGGGATGCGCGTGGCCGTCGGCAACGCCTTGTCGACAACCTCCGTGTGCGTGAGCGGTGCCTTGAGGGCGCAGCCCGCGAGCATTGCTGCCACGACGAGGAAAACGGTACGCATCGTCATCCGGAGAACGGATACAGCCAGTTGTACCAGGTGTAGCCGCGTATCGCGATCTTGCGCAGGATGACGAATGCGCTGTCCGGATTGGTGTTGATCGCCGCGCGGCCTTGCGTGCCGATGGGGAACTTGATCTGCTCGGGATCGTCCAGCGTGATGGCCACCGCGAACTCATGGCCTGGTCGAGCTCGGCCAGCTCATGATCTTTACGGCCTCCGCTTCCGGATGCTTGCGCGCGAGCGCGATGCGCCCCGGCAGCCCGGCGATCCAGATGTAGATGAGCACGCCCGCGCCACCGGCAAGAGCGGCCGTGGCGAAGGTCGCGTAGTCCCAGAAGTCGAGTTCGAAGCCGAGCATGGCGATTCTCCGTATCTCGGCGGGTCGTCACATCAACTTGTTCATGATCTTGCGCTCGAGCTTGTGCTCGCCATACGGTGGATACCTGACGCCGGGATCGATCAGTGGGCTGTGGTACAGGACCCCGCGTGCGTTTGTGAACGCCTCGAATCCCCAATGGCCGTGGTACTTGCCCATGCCGGAGTTGCCGACGCCGCCGAACGGCAGCTGCTGCACCAGTGGGTGGAGGGCGCAGTCGTTGACGACCGCGTCCCCGGAACTCGTCCGCTCGAGAATGTCGTTGACGACCGACTCGTCTTCGCTGAAGACGTAGAGACCGAGCGGGTCGGGCCGCTCGTTGACCCAGTCGATCACCTTCTCGACCGAATCGATTGCGAGCACCGGCAGGATCGGGCCGAACACCTCTTCCTTCATGATCTGCGAGTCGAGCGGGACGTCGACGAGTACGGTCGGGGCGATATAAAGCTCGTCGGCGTCGGTCTCGCCGCCTGCAGCGACGGTACCGTTCGCAATCATTCCCGCCAATCGGTCGAACGTCCGGCGGTTGATGATCCTGCCGTAATCCGGGCTCTTCTTCGGGTCGTCGCCGTAGAAATCGTGAATCGCCTCTTTCAGGTGAGCGACGAACGCGTCCTTGACCTCGGGCCAGACGAGCACGTGGTCCGGGGCGGTGCAAATGTGGCCCGAGTTGGAGAAACGCCCGTACGCGATGCGGCGTGCGGCGGCCTTGAGGTGCGCCGACGAGTGGACGATCGTGGGATTCTTGCCCCCAAGCTCGAGCACGGTCGGGGTCAGGTGCTTCGCGGCCGCCTGGTGAATCACCTTTCCGATCGCCGGGCTCCCCGTGAAGAAGATGAGGTCCCAGTGCTGGTCGAGCAGCGCGGTGGTCTCCGGAACTCCGCCCGTGACGACGGCAACGGCGTCCGGATCGAGGAATTTCGGGATCATCTCGGCCACAACAGCGGCAGATGCTTCCGAGACTTCGGAGGGCTTCACGACCGCCGTGTTTCCGGCCGCGATCGCCGACACGAGCGGGCCGAGCGTGAGCATGAAAGGCTCGTTCCACGCGCCGATGATCAATGTCACCCCGAGGGGGTCGCGGCGCACGCGCACGTGGCCGGGCTCGAGCACGAGCGGGGTAGCCTCCCGGCGCGGCTTGATCCAGTCGTGCAGGTGCGCGAGTGCGAACTCGGCCTCGTGGATGTTGATGTCGATGTCCATCAGATCGGCGTCGGTCTCGTTGCGGCGAAGGTCGTGTCGGAGCGCTTCGCGTATCGCGCCGCGGCGCGCTTCGATCATCGCCTTGATCGCCTTCAGCTGCTCGATGCGCCACGACACGGGTCTCGTCTTTCCCGCCTTGAAGTACGTGCGCTGTCCTTGGACGAGACTGGTGTAGTCAGGGCTCATGGAAGTTCCTTTGCGGATGTCGCAGTTCTCTGTAACCAGCGTCGCGCGATGCGGTGAACCGGGCCGCGAATCAACATATACGGAAGGACCGCAAGCACGAACACGGTGACCAGCGCTTCTACGGGATAAAACCTGCGCAAAACCATGTACTGATAGATCGCGTCCATCACAAACGCAAAGACGATGACCCTGCTTATTCTTTTCAGCCCTTCGCGAAGGTACCCTTTCCGCTGGGATGGTTCGAACAGGATGGTCCGCAAGTAAGGTGGCCGGCCGGCCCGCGCGTCTTTGAGTCCATCGCGAGTGGCGAAGAACGCCGCCATAACGGGCTGGAGGATGAAGCGAAACGCCAAAGGGCCGCTCGGTTGCGCGATCAATTGGTCCCAGAATCGAGTCAAGATTTCCTGAATCTCCGACATCTCAAGACCTCCACACGTCATGCACGGCATCGCGATGCGTCGAACACGACCTGATCGTAGTGCCAGAGCTTTTCAAAGAACGTGCGCGCCATGTCGAGTTGCGGTGTTGCTCGCGAGGATGGCAACGTTCTTTCCACTATGTCGCCGATGCTACGGTTCCCATCGATGGCATCGAACCAACCCTTTTCTGTTGAATCGATTGGCATGATCAGATCCCGGTAGGCGTGTGTCGGATTGATCAGAACGGCCGCCGCCCCGGGAGGCAGTTGGTCTTGAACACACATCGTGTCCGGCATTCGAAGGGGCACGTAGTCGAGCCAGGCATCACCGGCAAAACTTATCCGTTGCGCGCCGCCGGGGCTGTCGTCTCGATAAGCAATCACGCTGTGGCGAACCATCGTGCCGCGAAATAGTTCGACGGCAGCATACTGCTCGGCGAGGGAAAGCTGCGCCAGCCGGGAAGCCTGCGGGATCCTTGCTACGACTCCACAATGAGGCGTGTAGGGTGCTTGTTTCAGCCACCGGCCGAATGTCAGTCCTGCCTTTTCGATGAAATCGAATAACTGCGGCACCGAATAGGCGCGGTCCTGCGGATTCAGCAGCGCGTCGGCGAGCGCCGCCTCATCGCGGAGATCCGGGGCGTCGCGCAGCAGATTTTCCAACGGATGGCCGCGTGGCAACGCTTTGAGCGCCGCGATGAGATCGCGGATCTCCTGATCGTTGGCATGGACGCCGATCCGTCTGCAGAATTCCTGCAGCATATAGATGCCAGTCCGTCCGTAAGGCGCGTACACCATGAGATGCATCGCTCCTCCGTCCGGATTGAGCACACCGCGCAGAGCGCTGAGCCCCGCATCGGGCTCCGCGAGATGATGGAGAACCCCGGTGCAGATGATCTGATCGAAGCTCATTTTCAGATCGCCTACCCGCTCGATGGGAAGCTGGCAGACTTGGAGATTGTTCAGGTTGTACTTCCGCTTGAGCTCCTCGGTACAGCGCACGCTGGTTGCGCTGAAGTCGATGCCGGTGACCTGAGCCGCAGGCCAGCGCAAGGCATGCTTGGCCGCCTGCGAGGTCCCGCAGCCGGCAATGAGGATGGACTGATCCTCCCGATAGGGGCTTGCGGGCCAGAAGAGGTGATAGTCCGCGCGGCGTTTCTGCCGGTCCTGCCCGAGGCTGTCGATACTTCTCGAGGCTGTCGACGGGGGGTGGATAGGGATGACGTTCGTAAAACGCGCGCACTTCCTCCCCAACGCTGGCGGCATCCGCGCTTCGTGATTCGTCGTTGTTCACGATACTTGAGGTGCAGGCAAAGAACCCATGCAGGGATGGTCTCCTGCATGGGTTGGTTCCACGAGGTGCGGGGCGCCACGGCTGCTGCAAGACCTGTGAGGTCAGGAATGGCCGTGTCCCGACACCTGCGCCAGCACGGCGTCGAGGTTGAACGAAGCCGGCTTTTGCCTCGGCGGGAACTTGGCGAAGCCAGCGATCTGTTGCGCGACGAATGCCTGCATCATGTACAGCTGAGGCACGTGATCGACCATCCAGTCCAGATAGGTGTTCGAGTTGTATTCGGCGCGCTCGAACGGGTCGCGACGCATGCTCATGATGTACGGCAGCCGCAACTTAACGAACGGTTCGGCCCACTGCCTCATCGTATTGGCGCGCTGCACGGCCAGATTGAATTTCCAGTCGCCCACCCGTACCGCGATGACCTCCCCATCGTCGCTGAAGTAGATGATGCCGGGTCTCGGGGATTCCTTCGCCTTGCCGGTCAAGTAGGGAATCATGTTGAAGCCGTCGAGATGGACGTTGAATTTCTTTCCGTCCACCGTGCAGCCATCGAGGAGCTGCTTGGTCACGTCCGGATTGCCGGCGGCCGCCAGCAGAGTCGGGAACATGTCGATGTGCGACACGATCCCGTTCAGTACCGAGTCCGGCTTGATCTTCCCCGGCCAGCGCATGAAACAGGGGACGCGCCAGCCGCCTTCCCAGTTGGAATCCTTCTGGCCGCGGAACGGCGTGGTGGCGCCGTCGGGCCAGGTGTCGTTCTCCGGCCCGTTGTCGGTGGAGTACATGACGATGGTGTTGTCGGCGATGCCCAATTCATCGAGCTTGTCGAGCATCATGCCGATCTGCTCGTCATGGACCACCATCCGATCGCTGTACGGGTCCTGGCCGCTCTTGCCGATATTTTTTTCCGCGACGTGCGTGCGGAAGTGCATCGCCGTCGAGTTGTACCAGAGGAAGAAAGGCTTGTCCGCCTTGGCCTGGGCCTCCATCCACGCGAGAGCCTTGTCGGTGATCTCCTCGTCGATGGTTTCCATGCGCTTCTTGGTGAGCGGACCGGTATCGACGATCGTCTGCCCGCCTTTGCCATCGGCCTTGCAATGGAGCACGCCACGCGGGCCGAACTGCTTCTTGAACGCAGGGTCCTTGGGGTAGTCGGGCAGCTCGGGCTCTTCCTCTGCGTTCAGGTGATAGAGATTGCCGAAGAACTCGTCGAAGCCGTGCACCGTCGGCAAATATTCGTCGCGATCGCCGAGGTGGTTCTTTCCGAACTGGCCGGTCGCGTAGCCGAGGGGCTTGAGCAATTCGGCGATCGTCGGATCTTCCTTCTGCAGTCCGACCGTCGCGCCCGGCATGCCCACCTTGGTGAGTCCCGTGCGGATCGGGTTCTGGCCGCAGATGAAGCACGCACGCCCGGCGGTGCAGCTCTGCTGCGAGTAGTAGTCGGTGAAGGTCACGCCCTCTTTCGCGATGCGGTCGATGTTCGGGGTCCGATAACCCATCATGCCGCGACTGAAGTGGCTGATGTTCCAGATGCCGATGTCGTCGCCCCAGAGGATGAGGATATTGGGTTTGTCCGTCTTTGCCATGCTCTACTCCTTTCAGTTAGCGGTCGTTTTGCGACCGCGACTTGCGCTTGGCGGCTCGAACACGAGCGCCACGTAGTGCGTCATGTGATGAAGAAGCTCTTCATCGTGACTCCCAGGCGATTGTTATCGTCATCAAACGGTTGCAACGCGAACGATGCAGCGGAACCCCAGGTGGCCGATCGCGGTATCCACGGGTTGCGCCATGCGCGCCGCTGGCCGGTAGCGCCGACAGTAGTTCGGCGCGCACAAGTACGAGCCGCCCTTCATCACCTTTCTCGGGATGCGAACGTGGGGCAGGCGTGGGTCGTAGCTCTGCTCCGCCTCCCCGCCCCGGGGGTTCGCCAGGGTGCAGCAGGCGTGCTCGATCCTGCGGTTCTCCTGATACCAATCCGTCGTCCATTCCCAGACGTTGCCCGCCATCTCGTACAGCCCATAGCCGTTCGGCGGGAAAGAACCGACCGGCGCGGTCCGCTCGTGGCCGTCGCTGCGCAAGTTCTGCCACGGGAATTCGCCCTGCCAGGTGTTGCACATGAACTTTCCGCCGGGCGTGAGCTCGTCACCCCACGCGTACTCCGCACCTTCGAGCCCGCCCCGCGCCGCGAATTCCCACTCGGCTTCCGTCGGCAGCGTCTTTCCAGCCCATTTCGCGTACGCCTCGACGTCCTCGTAGGCCACGTGCACCACCGGATGCTTCCAGAGCCCCTGGAGGCTGCTGCCCGGCCCCTGCGGATGCCGCCAGTCGGCGCCCCGCACGTATGTCCACCAGTTTTGGGGATTGCGCAGGTCGACCGGGCCCGCGGTCTTGCGGAAGACCACCGCCGCGGGCTCGAGTAGCTCCGGCTTCGCGCCGGGATAGTCCGCCGCGTTCGCGGGCCGCTCGGCGAGCGTGACGTATCGGGTCGCCTCGACAAAGCGGCGAAAGTCGGCGTTCGTCACGGCGTACCGATCCATCCAAAATCCATTCACGGCGACCTTGTGCGCGGGCGCCTCCTCCGGGTAATGGCTATCGGACCCCATGAGGAAGGTCCCGCCCGGGATCCAGACCATGCCGTCGGCCGGCGGCTTGCCGGGCGGAGGCGAACCCTCGACGAGCTTGTCGTCTTGCGTCGATGAGTTGACTTCCAAAAGCGATCTCCTTCGTTAATCTCGTCTTTTGTAAACCCTATACCGCGCGGATGAACACGGCCCCGAACGCGAACAGCCCGATGAAGATCAGCGCGATCGCTACCGCATACAGGGGCGTCATCCCGACGACGTCGCCCACTCCGGCGATGGGTTCGAACTCCTTGCTCCACAGGTAGCGCACCATTTGCCGGTACTGCCATGTTGAGATGAGCAGCGCGACCACGCCGGCCGCGATGAGCGCAAGCCCCAGATACCGAGGGGCCTGCGGCCGAAGGGCCGGGGCGACGACCTCTGAGTGCAAGTGTTCGAAGAACTGCACGATCGTGAAACCGAAGCCGATCAGCGACACCGCCGTCCGCACCCACGACATGAGGGTTCGCTCGACGGCCATGCGGGTGTTCAGCCACCCGAAGTGACCGGCCGCGGTCGGCGTGACTTCGAATCGGTGTGGCTGCGTTCCCTGATCTACCATCGATCAACTCCTTCCTGCGGTCGTTTGACCGTAGCCCTTGTGAACCTTGCCGCGGAAGACCCAGTAGACGCCGATCGTGTAGGCGGCGATGACGGGCAGGACCACCACGCCGCCGTAGAACAGGAATCGCAATGAGGCATCCGGCGCCGCCGCGCTGCGCGACCGTGATCGAATACGGAATCATGTACGGCCAGAACATCACCCCGAGGCTCAGAAAGGCCGCGATGAAGAAGAGCACCGTCATCGCGAACGGCACGCCGTCGTGGCGCTTGCGGTGGACTCCGACGGCAAGCGCCGCCAGCGCGAGCACGCCGATCGCGGGGAAGACGAGACCCCAGTGTCGGGTCTGCAAATCGCTTCGCGCGAGCACGCTGTAGTCGAATGTGACTGCGAAGGCCAAGAACAGCACGACCAGCACACCGACCGCGAGCCACCGGATGCGAGCGTAGGCCCAGTCGCGCAACTCGCCGTCGCTCTTCAGCACGAGCCACCCAGCTCCGAGCAGCGCGTACCCGAGCACGAGCCCGATCCCGGTCAGGATCGGAAACGGGTGCAGCCAGCCGAAGGGGCTGCCGGCGTACTGGCCGTTCGTGACCGGAATGCCGCGCATCATCGCGCCGATCGCGGCGCCCTGAACGAACGCGACCACCATCGAGCCGAGGAAGAAACCCCAGTCCCAGAACTCGCGCATGCGCTCGCTTCGGAAACGGAACTCGAACGCGACGCCGCGGAAGATCAGTCCAACAGCAGCAGCAGGACCGGGAGGTAGAACGCGCCGAGGAACACCGCGTAGACGTCGGGAAACGCCGCGAAGAGCCCCGCGCCGATCACCACCAGCCACGTCTCGTTGCCGTCCCAGAACGGGGCGATCGTGCCCATCATGCGGACCCGGTGCGCCTCGTCTCCGGTCGTGCCGAACAGCACGCCGACGCCGAGATCGAAGCCGTCCAGAATGACGTAGAGCAGGATCGCCAGCGGCGATCACGCCGGCCCAGAACAACGCGAGATCGCTGGGTTCCATGGCTTATCCGCCGGGCCGGAGTTCGCTGCCGGTCGCCGTCTCGGCGCTGTCGGCGAATGCCATCGGCCGACTGCCCGTGGCGCCCGGGATGGCTTTCGCGTCGCCGGTCGGCCCTTCGTGCAACAGCTTGTAGATGTAGTACAGGCCGAACGAATAGACCACGGCGTAGACGAGAACGTAGCAGGCGAGCGAGAACAGCACGTCGCCGGTCGTGAGCGACGGCGTGACCGCGTCCTTGGTGCGCAGCAGGCCGTACACGACCCACGGCTGACGTCCGACCTCGGCCGTGAACCAGCCGCAGAGGACGGCGACGAAGCCGGTCGGAAACGCGAGGAACGTCCCCCAGAGAAACCAGCGCGTCGTCTCCAGCCGGCCGCGCCAGCGCAGGAAGTTACCGAACCACGAGACCGCGAGCATGATCAGTCCCATCCCCACCATGAAGCGAAAGCCGAAGAACGGGATCAGCACCGGCGGCCGGTCTTCTTTCGGGAACGCCTCCAGTCCGATCTCTTTCGCGGTCCAGTTGCCCGAGGCGATCATGCTGCCGAGCTTCGGGATTTCGATCGCGAAGAGATTGCGTTCGTTCTTCTCGTCGGGAATCGCCATCAGCACCTCGCTCGCCGGCTGCTGCGTCTTCCAGCGCGCCTCGATCGCCGCGAACTTCGCCGGCTGATGCTTGAGCACGTAGAGGCCCGTCAGGTGGCCGAAGAAGAGCTGGATCGGAATCATCACCGCGACGAGGCCGAGACCCCAGTGCAGCATGACGCGCGCCTCGGCGCGATGGATATTGCGCAACACGTACCAGGCGCCGGTGGCCGCCACGCACATGCCGGTCGTCAGGAATGCGGCGAGCAGCATGTGCGGCCAGCGGACCATCATCACCGACCCGAGCACGATCTCGCTCCAGTCCGCGGGGATGATCTTGCCGTCGACGATCGTGTGGCCGAGCGGCACCTGCATCCAGCTGTTGTTGGCGAGAATCCAGAACGACGAGAACATCGTCCCGAGCGAGACCATGCAGCAGGCGAAGAAGTAGAAGCGCGGCGACACGCGGTCGCGCCCGAGCAGCATGACGCCGAAGAACGTCGCCTCCAGCATGAACGCGGTGAAGGCTTCGTAGCCGAGCAGCGGCCCCTGGATCGAGCCGGACTTCTGCGCCAGCACGCCCCAGTTGGTGCCGAACTGGAACGCCATCACGATGCCCGTCACCACCCCCATGCCGAACGAGACCGCGAACACCTTGAGCCAGAAATCGAACACGCGCCGGTAGAGCGGGTTGCCGGTGACGAGCCGCGCGCCCTCGATCGTCGCCAGCCAGGCCCCCAACCCGATCGTGAAGGACGGGAAGATGATGTGGAAGCTGATCAGGAACGCGAACTGGATGCGCGAGAGGAAGACGGGATCGAGGTCCATGGTTCGAATTCCTCTGTCACTTCTTCGCGGCGGCGCCGTCGAGCCCCAGGACTACGACCCTTGCGTGCCTCGGCTTGGTTGGCCACGCGACCATCGTGAATTTGTCGGCCACGGCAACTTTCTGCACGCCATCCACGGTGTACGTGATCACGCCGCCTCCGATCCCGCCGCCGGTTCCGAGCGGCCCTCCCCAGAGTTTCTGGCCGGTGGAAGAATCCAATGCGTAGAAATTGCCGCCGAGGTCGGCGACGAACACGATTCCACCGGCCGTCGGCGTGATGGCGGCGACAATGGGATAGTTGGACTTGGCGCGCCATTTCCAGACCCCGGTGTCGGCGTCGCTGGCATAGATCCATCCGGCCCAGTGCCCGTCGGTGGGGTCTTCCTTGCCGAACATGTTGATCGGGTTCCACGTCGCCATTCCGGTCCAGGGCTGCCCGACCGCCACCGACCGCATTCGCTCGTCGGTCTTGATCGTCACGGTATCGCACCAGTCGACGGTACCGGTGATGATGAGATTCGTGGTCGGATCGAAGCCCGGGGTGTTCCATTCGGTGCCTCCCACCGGACCCGGACAGAAATGAACTTTCTGGCCGACGGCGAAAGTGCCCTCGGCATTCTCGATCGTGGTCACCGGCACGCGGTAGAGCAGGTTGTTGGTGGCGAGATCGTAGCCATAGAGGTGCCCATCCTTCGGTGCGACCGCCATGAGCTGCTTGCCGCCCATGGTCTGAAGCAGGATGGGCGGGCTGGACACGTCCCAGTCGTGCCAGTCCTTTTTCACGACCTTGAAGTTGTTCTTGTAGTCGCCCGTCTTGGCGTCGAGCACCACGACCGAGTCGGTGAAGAGATTCTCGCCTTCGCGTGCTCCCGAGGCGAAGTCGGGGGCCGGATTGCCTCCCGGGACGTACAGCAAGCCGTTCTTGATATCGAGCGTGTACGAGGTCCAGGTCCCGCCGCCGCTGATGGGTATGCCTGGCGCGTTGTTCCAGGTCTTCGTGTCGAGCGGCGACTTGCCCAGCGGGCCCCGGACCACGTCGCCTTCGACTTTGGGAACGAGAAAGAACTGCCAGACGATCTTGCCGGTCTTTCCGTCGAGTCGCGTACACCTTGCCCTTGCCGCCCTTGTAGTCTCCGCCGGCATTGCCGACGTAGACGAGGCCATCCCAGGCGATCGGCGCCGACGGCACCGACTCGCCGCGTTTCGTGTCGCAGATCGTCGTCTCCCACACCTGCTTGCCGGTCTTGAAATCGAAGGCCAGCACCCGACAGTCCTGGGTGCCGCGAAACAGCATGCCGTCCATGTAGGCGGCGCCACGGTTGGAAGGCAGCAGGCCGGCGGGATAATCCAGATGCGTGCGCCAGTTCTCGGCGCACGTGGCCGGATTGATGGAGAAAATCTCGAACTCGGTGGTGCCGATCAGAGCGTTGTTCACCATGATCAGGCCGGACTCGAAGGCAGTGAACACGCCGAGGTCGTAGACGCACTGGACCTTCAGGTTCCCGACATTCTTCGCGTTGATCTGGTCGAGCGGCGAGAACCGCTGCGAGGTCGGAGTCCTGTTGTAGCTCGGCCAGTCGCCGGCCGCAGCATTGGGCCATGCCGCATCGGCCAGCGGTGGCGAGGGCACTGCAGCTACCGGCGCCTTGTAGGCGGGATTCGTCTCGATGGTCAGCGTGCCTGCCGGCGCAGACAGCGACTTGAGAAAGTTGAGCCCCATGGCGCCATAGGTCGTCATCTGCACCGGGAACGTGACGTAGAGCACTCCCGCGATGGCCGCGCCTGCCACGATGACCGCACCAGCAACGACGAGGAATTTGTGCTCTCATGGGAGCTTCATCTCCACATTGGGATTTGGCCCGACCTATCGCTGTTGCACTTTCATGACGCATTGCCCGGCTTGCGCCGCAGGGCAATACCGACCGCATCGAGCAATGCATCGTTCGAGAACGGCTTGCGCAGCAGCGCTATGCCGCCGGACCGGAGCACCCGCCGATCCAGCGCAAGATCGTCGCTCGCCGTGATGAAGACACGGGAACGTCGACGTGCGCGGCGCACATTCGAGACTGCACGTCGAAGCCCGAGAACCCCGGCATATGTACGTCGAGTATGACGCAATCGGGACGCCGCGACGCGAGCGACGCGATGAAGTCGTCGCCGCAGCCGAATGCGGCGACCTCGTAGTCGGCCAGTCGAAGCAGACGCCCGAGCATGGTGCGCACGGACGCCTCGTCGTCGACGACGGCGATGCAGATGTCGGCGCTGCTTCACCTTCGCAGGTTACGGCGGCGCGAATCGGCGGATAACTGGTCTTTGGGTTAGTCGCCGGCCGGCGGCTGCTGCTGACGCACGACCCGCGGTCCCGCCGACTCCGGCGAGCGCGGCGATATGCATGAGCTCGGCGATCGTCTTCGCCTGCATTCGTTCCATGATCCGCGCGCGATGGAACTTGACCGTCTGCTCGACCACGCCGAGATCCGCCGCGATCTGCTTGTTGAGCTTGCCCGCCGCCAGCGCCTCGAGCACCTGCGCTCGCGCGGCGTGAGGCGTCGAGCCGCTCTCGGAGCGCATCCGTATCGGCCTGCGTCTGGCGCTTCGCCGCGTCCTCGTCGATGGCGGCGCGGACCGCCGCGATCAGCACCTGCGAGGGCACCGGCTTGGTCAGGAAGTCTGTCGCGCCTGCCTTCATCGCCCGCACCGACATCGGGATGTCGCCGTGGCCGGTGACGAACACGATCGGCAGCGACCTGCCCTCTTCGACGAGCCTGCGCTGCAACTCGAGTCCGTCGAGTCCGGGCATGGTCACGTCAAGCACGAGACAGCCTTGCAAGATGCCGCCCGGCCTCGCAAGAAATGCCTCCGCGGACTCGAAGGTCTCGACGCGCCAGCCCTCCTCGCGCAGCGCACGCGACTGGGCCTTCAGCACGGCGGGATCGTCGTCGACGATGAAGATCGAAATCGCGTCGCTCATGTCCGTTGCTTGAGCGGCAGGGTCATGCAAAACGTCGCCCCGCCCCTGCGGGTTGTTGCTCGCCGTGATCCGCCCGTGATGCGCGGCCACGATCGATTGGCAGATCGCAAGCCCGATGCCCATGCCTCCGGGCTTGGTGGTCCAGAACGCGTCGAAGACGTTGATCAGATGGTCGATGGCAATGCCGGATCCATTGTCGATCACGAACAGTCGAGCCTCTTCGCGAGGGCTTCGGTCCGGATCACGAGATGCCGTTCCTCGACCTTCGTGCGGTTCATCGCATCGGCGGCGTTGAGCGCGAGATTGAGCACGACCTGCTGCAGCTGCACCGATTCGCCGTCCACCGATGGCAGCTCCGGCGCCAGGTCGATGATCGGGGTGACGTGGCGAATCTGGAACTCGGCGCGCAACAGTCGAACGTTTCCTGAATCAGCGCGTTGAGGTCGAGCGGCTCCATCGTCATCTCGCCGCGCTTGTACAGCGCGCCCAGCCGGCGAATGACCGCCGCCGCGCGATTGTCTTCGGTCACGATGTCGTCGCATATCTCGCGCAGCTCGACGAGATCGACCCGCTCGCGAGCGAGCATCTTGCGCGCTGCTTCCGCGTTGCCGAGAATGGCCGCGAGCGGCTGGTTCAACTGGTGCGCGATGGAGGCCGAAAGCTGTCCCAGCATGGACACGCGCGTCATATGGCGCAGCGCGTTGCGGTCTTCGAGAGCCCGCAGCTCGGCTCGTTTGCGTTCGGTGATGTCGATGGCCACGCCGATCAGCTGACCATCTCCCTTTTCCGCCCGGCCGCGTGCCGCGATCCAGTACACCTCGCCATCGGCGGCGACGGTCCGATATTCGACATCGATCTCCTCGCCCGTGGCGAGTGCCTTGGTGACCGCTCGCTGGAGCTCGTCGCGGTCCGCCACGTGCGTGCTCTCGAGCACCTCCTCGAACGCGATCGCCCGTTCGCCGGCGGGCTGGCGCGGAAGCCGTGTCGCCCGGACCTTGTCGCGGGCGACGTCCAGACCAGCGTAGAGAGCCGCGCCGCGCGCGCCGCGAGACTCATCCGCTTCTGGCTTTCCTCGAGTGCGGTCGCCATCGTGTCACGCGTTCGTCGCTGCACAAGGAGCGCCGCGATCAGCCCGGCCTGCAAGAGAACGACCGCAATTCCCACCGAAATCTCGCGCCAGTATCGATCCCACAGTGTCGGCTCTCGGAACTTCACGATGGTTCCGGCGGGCAGCGACGCTTCGTCGACTCTCCATCGTCGCAGCTGCCGCCAATCCACCATCGCGACTTGAGGAACGGGCGACAGGTCGAGACTCGCGGGCGTCGCGCCGTCCAGCAGGCGCACGACCAGCCCGGCCGCTTCGCGGGCCTGCTGTTCGTAGGGCGTCACGGATCCACCGACGATACCGCTGTCGAGAAACGTGTCGAGTGACCCGTACACGGGGACGGCGGAAGCCTGGGCGATGCGCTCAACGGAGCGACGGGGTGTCACCCTCTCGCCAGCGCCGTCGGTGAAGTAGCCCGGCGTGTACACGACGGTACCTGACGTCAGCGCTTCCATGCGACGCAGGACCTGGTCGGTGGGTAAACCCGCGATGTATTCGAAGTCCGGGGCCTCGACGATGCGCGCGGCCGCTTCGCGGATGCGCTTCTCCCAGGCCCGGTCCCGCTCCGTCGCACCGAGGACGACCACTATGCGACTGACGCCGGGATGAAGCTGCAGCGCGAGCTTGATCGTGGCCGTTGGATCGAGATCGACGGGCTTTCCCACCACGTTCCCCGGGAGGGCCATCGCCGGCAACGCATCGAGGGGGACAGCGATGTGGACGATTGGAACGGCGCTGGACATCTGCTCACGCAGGCGCAGCGCGAAAGGCACCGCACCCGCCGCGGAAGCAATGATCGCGCGGACGTTGCGCGACTCGTATTTGTGCGCCAGGAACGCGATCTGATCGGCGACGAGCGTCGCGCTGGCCGGAATCTCGACGTCGAGGTACTCGGAATGCACCTCGACCGGCCGCCTGAGCTGCGCGGGTATCGTGCCCCGCAGCGTGTCCTCGATCACGACCGCTGCCGGCGTCGGGCGCTGGTTGCTATGAACGATCAGCACGGCCGGCGGTGGAGCATCGGCACCGTCAGCGGCGCACCCGCGATGCGAAGCAGCCAACGAGCATCGAGAGAAACACCGCCACCGCCGACGCCAGGCTATGGCGCGACTGCGCAAATGCACCCACCATGGCTCCAATGCTAATGCAACGGGTTGCGAATCCCAAACCGAGGCTCGCAGCGTTTTGCGATCTCCGATTGCTTCCCGGCTGCGACGGCGCACTCTTTCGAGGCATCGCGCTAACCGAAAGACTAGCTATCGCGCGAGACGTAAACGTCGTAATGTAGTCGGTTGAATCCCATCGATAGAGCCCTTCCCATGCGCCGAACATTCCACCTCGCCCTCCTCGCGGTCGGCACGATCCTTTGCACCTTCCCGCAGGGCGCGGCCGCCCAGGCAAGCGACGACTGGAAGTTCCGCGCGATCGTCTACGGCTACTTCCCCGACATCGGCGGCAAGACCACCTTTTCCGGTGGAAACACGGGGGGCAGCATCAACGTCGACGCCAGCAACCTCATCAGCGATCTCGAGTTCGCGTTCATGGGGTATTTCGAAGCGCGCAAGGGACGCTGGGCTGGGTTCGTCGATTACATGTACCTCGACGTCAGCGGCTCCAGCTCGGGGACGCGCAACTTCGACATCCGCGGCCATCAACTTCCGGGAGGCGTTACCGCAAACCTGGATCTCAATCTGAAAGGCAGCATCCTCACGCTGGCCGGTGAATACGCGCTCCTTGCCGATCCGGCCTCGTCGGTCGATGTGCTGGTCGGCGCCCGCCTGATCGATATCAAGGAGAATCTCAGCTACCAGATCAGCGCCGATGTGGGCCAGTTCACCGGCCCGGGCCGAAGCGGCAACTCGGACGCCAAGGGCGACAAGTGGGATGCGATCGTCGGCGTCAAGGGACGCCTCGGCTTCGGCGCCAATCGCGAGTGGTTCGTTCCGTGGTATCTCGACATCGGTACCGGCCAGACCGATTTCACGTGGCAGGCCCTCGGCGGCATCGGCTACGACTTCAAGTGGGGCCAGGTGATCGCAGCCTGGCGATACCTCGATTACAAGTTCAAGTCAGGGTCGGCGATCGAGAGCCTCAACTTCAACGGCCCGGCCGTAGGCATCGCGTTCAACTGGTGAAAGTCGGCAGGTGGCCGCGCGGCGCGTTCTTCTGCGCCGCGCTCGCCGCGTGCACGTGGATGGCTGCAGGTGCAGCTCGGGCGCAGGTCGCACAATACGTCGGTCGTAGCGCCTGCGCCGAGTGCCACGCGAAGGAAGACAGTGCGTGGCGCGGCTCGGACCACGATCTCGCGATGCAGGTCGCCGACGAGACAGTCGGTGCTCGGCGATTTCGCCAATGCGAAGTTCACGTACGCGGGCATCACGTCGACGTTCTCGCGGCGCGACGGCAAGTTCTTCGTCAACACCGACGGCCCCGACGGCAAGCTCGCCGACTACGAGATCAAGTACACGTTCGGCGTCCGACCCGTTGCAGCAATACCTGATCGAGTTTCCGGGCGGCCGCATGCAGGCGCTGAGCATCGCCTGGGACTCGCGTCCGAAGGCGGAGGGCGGCCAGCGCTGGTTCCACCTCTACCCGGGGCAGAACATCAAGGCGGGCGACTGGCTGCACTGGACCTCCGGCGGCCAGAACTGGAACTTCACGTGCGCCGAGTGCCACTCGACGAACCTGCGCAAGAACTTCGACGCGAAGACGGATGCGTACAAGACGACGTGGTCGGAGCTCAACGTCGCGTGCGAAGCGTGCCACGGCCCGGGCTCGAACCACGTCGCGTGGGCGCAGAAGGAGGGCGACTGGCAGGCACTCGACGCGACCAAGGGGCTCGCGCTCGCGCTCGACGAGCGCAAAGGCGTGACCTGGCATGCCGGTCGCGGAGACGGGCAACGCGCAGCGCAGCGCGCCGCGCGGCTCGTCGCGCGAAATCGACACCTGCGCGCGCTGCCACGGCCGCGCCGCGCGGATCTCCGACGACTACGTCCACGGCAAGCCGCCGCTCGACACGCATCGGCTCGCGCTGCTCGACGACAACCTGTACTGGAGCGACGGCCAGATGCGCGAGGAGGTCTACGACTGGGGCTCGTTCGCGCAGAGCAGGATGCACGCGCAGGGCGTGACCTGCTCGGATTGCCACGATCCGCATTCGCTCAAGCTCAAGGCGCCCGGCAACGCCGTGTGCGCGCAATGCCACCAACCGGCGAAGTTCGACAGCCACGTCGCACACGCATCACGCCGCCGGGACGCCCGGCGCCGCGTGCGCCGCGTGCCACATGCCGACGACGACGTACATGGTGGTCGATCCGCGCCACGATCATTCGATGCGCATTCCGCGTCCCGATCTGTCGGTGAAGCTCGGCGTGCCGAATGCCTGCAACGGCTGCCACACCAAGCAGACGCGCGCAATGGGCCGCGGATGCGATCGTGAAATGGAACGGCAAGGCACCCGCCGGCTATCCAGCAATTTGCCGCGGCGTTGCAGGCTGCATCCACCGGTGCGCCGGGTGCGCGCGGCGCGCTGCTGACGCTCATCGACGACAAGACGCAGCCGGCGATCGTGCGCGCGACCGCGCATCGCGCGGCTCGGCCGCTGGATGACGCCGTCGATGCTGCCGGCCGTGACGCGAGCGCTCAACGATCCGGACGCCGTCGTGCGGCTGGCGGCAGTCGAGGCGCTTGGCGGGCACCGATCCCGCAACGCGCCAGCGCTATCTGGCGCGCATGCTCGTGCGATCCGGTGCGCGCGGTGCGCGATCGAGGCGGCGCGTGCGCTCGCGGGTCCGACGGAGGCGCGGCCTCGCGGCCGACGATCGGCCGCGCTTCGACTCGCGCGCTTGCGGAGTACATCGCCGTGCAGACCTACAACGCCGACCGGCCCGAAGGCCGGGCAGCGCTCGCGAGCCTGTATGCAACGCGCGGCGATGCGCTGAGGCGCGATCGCCGAGTATCGCGAAGGCGCTCGCGATCGATCCGACGTTCGTGCCGGCCTACGTGAACCTCGCGGACCTGTATCGCGCGCGTGGCGCGGACGGCGAAGCGGAAACGATCCTGCGCGCTGGCGTCGCGAAAGTTCCGAAGTCGGCTGCGCTTCATCACGCGCTCGGCCTGTCGCTCGTACGGCAGAAACGGTATGCGGATGCTCTCAAGGAATTCGCGCAGGCTTCCCGCCTCGATCCCGCCAACGCGCGCTATGCGTATGTAGAAGCGATTGCGCTTTACGACACGGGGCAGACGCAACAGGGACTCAAAGTCCTGGAAGCAGCGCTGAAACGCCATCCGTACGACCGTGACGTTCTGTCCGCACTGGCGTCGTACGCCGCGCGCGCGCAGAACCGCGACGCGGCGCTCGGCTACGTGAAACTGCTGCGCGAGCTCGACCCCGAGAACCCTTCCTATGCGCAAATGGAGAAGCAGATGGGAGGCGCTCGCTGACGGCGGCGCTGCTTCGGAGCCGGCAAATGCGGCTCGCAAAACGCGCCGCATACGCGCATGATTTGCACGAGCTCGCGGAGCTGACGGGCCAGACACTTTCCATCACGATCGCGCACCGGGACCGGCTCTGCCGGCACGCCGCACCTGCGCCGAGGGGCCTTACATGCGAACCATTGCCGAATTCACCAAGACCACGCTGATCGGCGGACAGGTAAGGTTTCGGGAAGATCATCGGGGCGCACGGCAAGGCCGCGCTGTTGAATAAAGTGCGCGAAGAACTGGGATCTGAAACGCGAACAGGTGATCGCCATAGGCGATGGCGCCAACGACCTTAAGATGATGGAGGCAGCCGGGGTAAGCGTCGCTTACCATGCGAAGCCGGTTGTCCAGGCGAAGGCAACCTATGCGATAAATTACGTCGGCCTGGACGGGATAGCTGATTTATTTGAATAGATTACGCTACGGCAACGAACCGGAACCCTTGGCGTCGCGCCCCTGATAATAGCGTACGCTGGGCAAGTCAATAACTGAACGCCGCCTCCACCAGATAGGTACGTTGCGGATAGGGATGGAATACGAAGGCCTTATCGTTGTTCAGATTGGTAATGCCAAATGAAAACCGGCTTTTCAGGCCATTCTGGAATTTGAGACGATAGCTGGTTTTGAAATCCATGAAAGAAGAAATCGCTTTGGGCGCCAAACACATTATTGATGAGATCCCGGTTATCCGGATCGTTAAACGAGTCGCTGGTATAACGACCGGAAAGCGAAATGTCCCATGCCTCCGTGGCGTTGTAGGTGCCAAAAAAATTCGCCCGCCAGTGCGGCAAACGGATACGTTGTTTGCCCGTAAGATTAAAACTGTCCGGCCTAGTTGGCGGGCTGCCGCCGTCGACTCTGCTGAAAGTGACAATTGGACCCTCGTCCACCTTCGCGTTCATCCACGTGCCATTGAACATGAAATCAAATTTAGAGCCAGAATGCGCCGCTGATCAAGATCAGTTCCACACCCGTCGTGCTGATCTTACCGATATTCTGGAAAGGCGCTGGTTGTCGTATACCTGAGGCCGTCATCACCTGCTGAATAGCATCCTTGATATCGTCACGAAAAACATTCAACGAACGTAGCCCCTGGGCAATCCATATTCAATCATGAAGTTGTGGTGCACCCCATTTTCGGGCTTCAGCAGTGCATTGGCGGTAAGGATCTAGTCGGGCGAACTCAGCGACTGATAAAGCTCGGCAATCACGGGAAACGATGGGCCCTTCCGAATGAGTAACGGTAGTTTCCACGGTCCCGGCTCATAACCCAGGGAAACCTTGGGTGACAGCGCCGATTCGGTACGATCTGGCACCGAACCGTACTCCCTACCACCCCTTTGGTGGCTGTCCACCATTCCTGCCGCCCCCGACTGTAACATCCCAGCCCGGCGAAAAACGATAGGCGGATTGAGCGAACATGGCATGGGTAGAGGTTTGACCATCATTGTTCGTGTTGGCTTGCAAGGGCCCACGCGTCAGTGTCGCGTAGTCCGTCAGCGTACTGCCGGAAACTTAAATTGTATTGATCAAATGATATCCGCCAGAAACGACAATTTCTGATTGCCAAGCACGGCCGGAGTACTCAGCTTGAGATCATAATTCAGCCAGCTGAATTTCTGAAATCCTGAATCTGGCCTGTGGGATTCCCGGATCATTGCTCGGACTATAGAAAGCGGTGGCGCGGATATCCTTGAGAACGTCAAAATTGCTGATTGTTGTATCGATATGCCAATTTTCGGTCAGTGCGCCGCGAAGCTGCAGGCCGAGGTTCAACGTCTCACGTTTATCCGAGCTGAACCCAAACCCCCTGTTTAGCACATCGAAAGAGGAACCATTAAGCGAAGCATTAGGCAGTATCGCACGGCTGCAGTCTGAGCCGCCATTCTGGGGTCCACCGAAGAATGCCTGCCCTGAAGTGTCCAGCAAATAATTACGCGGATGATTCTGGTTGCGTGTGCGATCCTCGTAGGCGACTGTGAAGATAGCCTGAAGTTCGGTAGTAATGTCATAACCCAATTTGCCTTTGAACAAGTGAGTGTTCACTTTTTCCGGGCCCGTATCGCCATAGATGATGCTTGGCGTGCCGCGTGTGTCGGGTGTGCGAATACCGCCGGTGACAACAGTCTTGCGCGGGGCGTCAGAATTCCAAGGCCCGTATTGTCGATAAAATAGGATTGCGGGTGACTCTGGGCTTCCAGGCGATTGTAGGCCAGGAATACCGACAGTTTGTCCTGAAACCGGTTCCCATAGGACACGTATTGCCGGTCGCCTATAAACGTTCCTTTATCCGGTCCATAGAGCTTGTACGGTTGAATAAAGAGGCTGGTCTCGACATAGAATTCCTGTTTGCGTGGCATGCGCGTTCTTATATTTACCACGCCACCGATCGAATTACCGCTGTATTCCGCTGAGAAAGGACCATACACGATATCAACGGCGTCAATTTCATTAGGACCTACCATTGACCAGCGTGGCGCGCCATTAAAAGTGGCCTGTAAAAAGTTGTGTATTGGCAAACCATCGGCATAAACCATACTGCGCGCCGTCGAGAACATATCCGCGCCACGGATACCCAGCACACCGTTTGGATCGCCGACATAACGCTGGCGTATCTGTAAACTGGGTTGGTACTTGAGCACTTCTTCCGTTGTTTGCGCGTTCTGACGCTCGATCTGCGTTCGTGTGACGCGGGTGGAAGGCGAAGTGTAATGCGAATCACGTTCGACCTCGCCTGTCACTACCATCTCCTTGAATACCGTTTCCTTCCGTCGGCCGGAGGCTGCTTGGCCTGCTTCGAATGAGGACCCTTGGTTGGATCCAGGGGGGACGCTCTTGCGCATCCGCGCCTCCAGGTGCAACTGCCGGCACCTTAGGCACGGCCAACTGGCTCAGATTCGGGGTCGATGAGATACTTGGGCTCGGCTGGGAACTTTGCCTGAAGAACATTGGTGCTAGATGGCGATGATCCACTAGTCCACCCTTCCTTGCCGGCAGAGCTTATCAAATTCTTTTCTGTGGCGATGTTGTTGTGTCGCTCTACGCCTTCAGCTGCAAAGGCTGAAGAAGTCGAAAGCAAACTCGCGAAGGCGAGAGCAATAGGTTTCATTTTTGTATTTTGATTTTCATTTTCTAGCCCGTTCTTGACGATAAACACTATCGACAAGGACATGGGATACGACTCCGACCATCCGATGGCGCAGGGCGAGGTCGGCCGCGTCGGCGTCGCCATCGATACGGTGAACGATCTGGCGGACCTGTTCCGCGGCATCCCGCTCGACCGCGTGTCCACCTCGATGACGATCAATGCCACCGCGGCGATCCTGCTCGCGATGTACGTCGTGGTCGGCGAGGAGCAGGGTGTGCCGCGCGAGAAGCTGTCCGGCACGGTGCAGAACGATGTGCTCAAGGAGTACGTGGCGCGCGGCACCTACATCTATCCCGCCGCGCCCTCGCTGCGCCTGGTAGCCGACATCTTCCGCTTCGTAGCCGACGCCGGGATGAGCTTCAATCCGATCTCGATCAGCGGCTACCACATGCGGGAAGCCGGCGCCACGGCCGTCCAGAGGTCGGATTCACCCTCGCCAATGCGCTCGAGTACATGCGGGTGGCCCGCGACGCCGGTCTCGCCGTGGCGAGCTTCGGGCCGCGGCTCTCCTTCTTCTTTGCCAGTCACAACAACCTGCTCGAAGAGGCGGCCAAGTTTCGCGCGGCGCGCCGACTGTGGGCCCGGCTGGTCCGCGAGCGGTTCGACGCCGATGACGCCACGGCTCGCCTCCGCTTCCACACGCAGACGGGCGGGGTGACGCTGCAGGCGCAGCAGCCACTCAACAACGTTGTGCGGGTGACGGTGCAGGCACTGGCCGCGGTCCTGGGCGGCACGCAGTCGCTGCACACCAACGGGTTTGACGAAGCTCTCTCGCTGCCGACGGCCGAGTCGGCGACGCTGGCGCTCAGGACCCAGCAGATTCTGGGCTACGAGAGCGGCATGGCCGATACCGTCGATCCACTCGCGGGCAGCTACTACGTGGAGAGCCTCACCGATGCGATCGAAGCCGGCGCCCGCCGCCTCATAGGGGAAGTGGACGCGCTCGGCGGCGCCGCCGCGGCGATCGAGCGCGGATTCTTTCAGGAGGCCATTGCCCGGAGTGCCTGGGAAACACAGCAGGCCCAGGAGTCGGGCGCGCAGGTCGTGGTGGGCGTCAACCGGTTCACCGACAATGGGCCGCCACCCGACCTCGAGATTCCGGACTACTCCGCGCTGGCATCCCGGCAGCGCGAGCGGCTTGCGGCCGTCCGCGCGGCGCGCGACGGCGGGGCCGTGAGCGCCGCACTGGGAGCGCTGGAGCAGGGCGCCGCCGGCACCGGAGCGCTCATGCCGCTGATCCTCGACGCCGTCCGGGCTCGCGCCACGGTGGGCGAGATCAGCGACACGCTGCGGCGCGTCTGGGGGGTGTACCGGGCTTCGCTTGAAACTCGAACTGTCGTCGGCTAAGTTTTGGTGCTGTTTTCATTTACCTACTGAGCGATCATGCCGACGTACGAGTATGGGTGCCCCGAGGGGCACCAGTTCGAGAAGCTCCAGAAGATGAGCGACAGGCCCCGGGCGACGTGTCCGGTGTGCGGAAAGCCGGCCGTGCGGAAGATCTCGGGCGGCGCCGGTCTGCGTCTTCAAGGGGAGCGGGTTCTACATCACCGATTACGGCAAGGATGGAAAGGGTCCCCGGAAGAAAGGAGTCCGACGGCGCCGCGCCGTCCGAGAGCAAGAGCGACAGCAAGTCCGACTCCAAGCCCGCCGCCAAAGCCGAGTCCAAGGCGGACGCCAAGCCGGCGCCGCTCAAGAAAGCCGCCGAGTGAGCCGAAGCGCTCCGCACCGAGCTGGCGCGGGTGGCAGAACGCCTGGGCCACGCCGGCGCCGACTTCGTGCTGGAACGGCCGCGGGACGCCGGGCACGGCGACCTCGCCACCAACCTCGCCATGGTGCTGGCCAAGCGCGAACGATCCAACCCGCGCGCAGTCGCCGCGCGGGTGCTTGGCGAGCTGGACCCGCCGGCGGCGCTCGTCGTCACGCACCGAGATGGCCGGTCCCGGCTTCATCAACTTCTGGCTCGCCGCCGATGAGCTGGCGGCGGTCGCATGCGGCCATCCTCGGGCCGGCGCGCGACTACGGGCGGGACCGGACCGGCGCGGGGCTCAGGTCAATGTCGAGTTCGTGTCGGCCAATCCGACGGGGCCGCTCCACGTGGGCCACGGCCGCGGGGCGGCGCTCGGCGACGCGATCGCGTCCCTGCTCGAGTGGACCGGCCACGAGGTGGCCCGCGAGTTCTACATCAACGATGCCGGGGTGCAGATCGACCGGCTGGCGCAGAGCCTCTGGGCGCGGGTGCAGCAGGCCGTCGGCCGCGATGCGGTGATTCCCGAGGGCGGCTACCACGGGGAGTACCTGGAGGAGAACGCGGCAGCGGTCCTCGCGCGGGAGGGCGCGGCGTTTGCCGACCTCGCCGGCGAGCGGGGATCCGCCGCTGCCGCGCGATTGCGCTCGAGATCCAGCGCGCCGAGCAGGACGAGGACCTCCGCGACGTTCGGCGTGCGCTTCGACACGTTCACGAGCGAGCAGGCGGTCTACGACCGGCGGCGAGGTCCGCAGGCGCTCGACGCCTGGCGCGACCGCGGCCTCACGCTACGAGGCAGGACGGCGCGCTGTGGCTCCGCACCACCGACGTTCGGCGACGACAAGGACCGCGTGCTCCGGAAGCAGGACGGCTCGCTCACCTACTTCGTGCCCGACATCGCGTATCACGTCGACAAGCACGAGCGCGGCTTCGACCGCGTGATCGACGTGTGGGGCGCCGACCATCACGGCTACATCCCGCGCATGCGGGCGGTGCTCGCTGGCGCTCGGGCTATCCGGCCGAGTTCTTCGACGTCGCGCTGGTGCAGCTCGTGAAGGTCGTGCGGGGCGGCGAAGAGGTGAAGATGTCGAAGCGCGCCGGCGATTTCGTGACCCTGCGCGATCTGTTCGACGAGGTCGGCGTCGACGCCGCGCGCTACTTCTTCCTGATGCGCCGGGGCGATTCCCAGATGGTGTTCGACGTCGACCTCGCCAAGAAGCAGACCGACGAGAACCCGGTGTTCTACGTGCAGATGGCGCACGCGCGGATGAGCGGCATCTTCCGCACGGCGGCCCGGCAGCCGGCGGAGGTCGAGCGGTCCCGCGCGAGCTCGCGCGCTGCCCGCGCCGAGGACACGGAGCTGCTCAAGAAGCTCGCCGCGTTTCCCGAGCGGTGGCGCGCGCCGCGCGCGACCGGGAGCCGCATCGCATCACCGTGTATCTCGACGAGCTCGCCGGCGTAGTGCACGGCTGGTATCACCACACCCGCGTCCGTCGGAGAGCCCGCCGAGATCGAGAGCGCGCCCGTCTCCTGCTGGCCCGCGCCGGCCGCATCGTCCTCGCCAACGGCCTCGGCCTCCTCGGCATTTCCGCCCCGGACCGGATGTGACCGCATGAGCCTCGCTCGTCGTCGGCAGCGTCGCGCTCGACTCGATCTTCACGCCGTTCGGCGAGACCGCCGACGCGCTGGGTGGCTCGGCGGTGTACTTCAGCGTGGCCGGCGCGCTGCTGCATCCCGGTGCAGGTCGTCGGCGTGGTCGGCAGCGACTACCCGGTCGCCGAGCTCGACTCGGCTCGCGGCGCGCGGCATCGACTGGAGCGGCGTCGAGCGCGTCGAGGGCGAAAGCTTCCGCTGGAAGGGCAAGTACTCCTACGACCTGCAGAGCCGGGAGACGCTGGAGACGCGGCTCGGCGTCTTCGCTTCCTTCGAGCCGAAGCTGCCCGACGACGTTCGCGGTCGGCCGAGTTCGTCTTCCTCGGCAACATCGATCCCGAGCTGCAGCTGGGCGTGCTGGAGCAGATTCGCCGCCCCGGCTCGTGGCGTGCGACACGATGAACTACTGGATCGAGAGCAAGAAGTCCGCGATCATGCAGCTGCTCAAGCGGGTCGACCTGCTCATGGTCAACGACAGCGAGGCGCGGGAGCTCTCGGGCGACTGGAACATTCATCGCGCCGGCGCGCTGGATCCGGGCGCACGGCCCGGAGCGCGTCGTGATCAAGCAGGGCGAGCACGGCGCCCTGCTGCTCGATGGCGCGCGCACGTTCTACGTGCCCGCGTTCCCGCTGGAGGAAGTCTTCGACCCGACCGGTGCCGGCGACGCGTTCGCGGGCGGTTTCATGGGATACCTCGCGCGTGCGGCTCCGTAGGTGAGGAGGATCTGCGCCGTGCCATGATCTACGGCGCCACGATGGGATCCTACGCTGTCGAGCAGTTCGGCATCCGGGGATTCGACAGCGTCACTCGCGCCGATGTCGAGCGGCGGGCGCGCGCGTTCCGCGACCTGACGCAGGTGATGCTGGAGGAGCCCGCGCTGTGACCCTGCCGTCCGGCACGGCGGCGACGGAATACGCCCGGGCGGGGGTCGATCTGGCGCGCGCCGATGCGGCCAAGGCCAGGATCGGTCAGGCGCGTGGCGGCGACGCGAACCGCGCTGTCGCTCGGCGAGGTCGGTGCCTTCGGCGGGATGGTTCGAGTGCCGCCGGGACTCACGAAGCCGGTGCTCGTGATGAGCACCGACGGCGTCGGCACCAAGGTGCTGGTGGCGCTCGAGGCCGGGCGCTTCGGCACGGTGGGCGAGGATCTCGTCAACCACAGCGTGAACGACATCCTGGTGCACGGTGCCACGCCGATCGCGTTCATGGATTACGTCGCGGGCGCCGGCCTGGGCGTGGACCAGCTGGCGGAGATCGTGGACGGGGTGGCACGCGGCTGCCGCAACCACGGCATGGCGCTGGCCGGTGGCGAGACCGCGCAGATGCCGGGCCTGTATCAGCCGGGCCACTTCGACCTGGCGGGCACCATCATCGGCGTGGTGGAGGAGGATCGCGCCTTGCACGGCGAGAGAGTTGCCGCAGGAGACGTCCTCCTGGCCTACGCGTCCACCGGCCTCCACACCAACGGCTACACCCTCGCCCGGCGGGTGCTGTTCGAGCGGATGGGGCTCGGGATCGAGGCGCCGCTCGGCGACGCCGGCCAGTCGGTGGCCGACGCCCTCCTGGCGGTGCACCGAAGCTACGTGGCGAGCGTGCTGCCCGTCATCGATCGCATGCACGGAATTGCGCACATCACCGGCGGCAGTATCGCCGGCAATCTGGCTCGGATATTGCCCCCCGGAACCGCTGCGACGGTGGATTCCGGAAGCTGGGAACTGCCGCCGCTCTTTCGTATCCTGCAGCAGGGCGGCGGGCTCTCGACCGGCGAGATGCGCGAAGTATTCAATCTCGGCGTCGGGCTCATCGCGGTCCTGCCCCCGGATGCGGTGGACGCCGCCCGGCGAGCGGCCGCCGCAGACGGGGTCACCACCTGGGTCATGGGCGAGATCGTCCGGGGCGACCGGACGGTTCGCTTCGCCCCCGAGTGAGGAGATTTCCGATGCGTCCGACGCGCCACGTCCGTCTCGTCCTTTCGACCCTGCTGGTGCTTTCCGCTTCGCGGCTTCTCGCGCAGAATTCGCAGTGCGCCGCCCTCAGCAGCGCCGACGACTCCCGCCAGACCTGCGACGCGGCGGTGGACCTCACGCGCGCCTATCATCCGATCGCGGGCCTGCTGATCAGCGGTGGCAACCCGCTCCTCGGCTCCGCGGCGTCGATGGGCGGGCTGGGCAAGTTCGCCGTCTCGTTCCGGGCCAATGGGGCCCACATCTCCATCCCCGATCTCGCGGTCGACGGCAGCAACAACGTGGCGCAGAGCGACGAGCTGCTTGCGCCAGCGCCGCTCGTGGAAGGTGCGATCGGGCTCTTCAAGGGCCTGCCCAACGGGATGCTTTCGCTCGACTTCCTGCGGCTCCGCCCAGCTCGTACCGAACGAGAAGCTGGTGAGCGACATCCGGGTCGACCCCGACGCGCCGCGCGTCGGACCGGTGAGCCTGGGCCTCGGCTATGGTGGACGCCTTGGACTCTTCGGCGGCTCGGGCGTGCTGCCGGGCGTGTCGGTGAGCGTCATGCGCCGCTCGATTCCGCGGGTCGGCTTCGGCGATCTCGGCGCGGGTGACGACATCGCGGCTGATGTGAATTTGACGGCCACCAACGTCCGCGTGGTGGCGAGCAAGCGCTGGGCGGTGCTCACGCTCGCGGCTGGCGCGGGCTGGAGCCGCTACACCGGGGACGCGGCGGCAAGCTTCCGCGGCGCGCCCGCCGGCGCTCCCCAGACGATCAGCCTGCACCTCGACCAGAGCCGGAAGGTGATCTTCGCCGATGCCGGCTTCGATTTCCGTTTTGTCCGCATCGTCGGCGAGATCGGTCACCAGTCGGGCCGAGACCAGAATCTGATCACCAATTTTCAGGGGTTCGATGATACGAAGGGCACCACGTTCTACAGCGCCGGGCTTCGGTTCGGCTTCTGACCGTTGAATGAGCGGGACGCGATGGCGCGTGCCCTCGACCTCGCCTTGCGGGGTTGGGGGCGGGTCCATCCGAATGCCGCTGGTTGGCGCGGTCGTGCTCGCCGGTCACACGCTCGTAGGAGAGGGCTACCACGCGGAATACGGCGGGCCGCACGCCGAGGCGATGGCGCTGGCGGCTGCGGGCCCACAGGCTCGAGCGGGGACCCTCGTGGTCACGCTCGAGCCCTGCGCACATCAGGGCCAGCAGCCGCCCTGCGCGGACGCCCTGATCGCGGCCGGTGTCACCCGGGTGGTGGTGGCCATGGCCGATCCGAACCCGCTCGCGGCCGGCGGCGCGGCGCGGCTTCGCGCTGCGGGTATCGAGGTGGAACAGGGCTGATGGCGGCGGAGGCCGCCATGCAGAACGCCGCGTTCCTTCACCGGTTCCGGGGCACCAGCCGGCCATTCGTGGCGCTCAAGCTCGCGACCTCCGTCGACGCTCGGATTGCCGATCGCGACCGCCGCTCCCGCTGGATCTCCGGACCCGCGGCGCGCGACTACGTGCACTGGCTCCGGGCTGGTTTCGACGCCATCGGCGTGGGTGGCGCCACCGCCCGGCACGATGACCCGTCGCTCACGGTACGCGGCGGCGTCACGCCGCGCGTCACGCCGCGCCGCGTTCTATTTGCGCCGGCGCTGAATCTCATGCTGGACTCGGAGCTGGTCCGGACGGCACGCGAGATTCCGACGACCGTGGTCACCGGAGCCGACGCGTTCGGCTGGGAGATTGGCCGATCGCTCTCCGCCGC
Source organism: uncultured beta proteobacterium (assembly GCA_963707815.1). GTDB lineage: Bacteria > Pseudomonadota > Gammaproteobacteria > Burkholderiales > Casimicrobiaceae > VBCG01. Next base: position 6,590 of record CAVPRK010000025.1, on the reverse strand, counting down.
CGGCGTCGAGCTCGTCGCGGCGGAGTCGCTCGAGGAGGCGATGACGGCGCTCTGGGAGCGAGGCGTGCAGTCGCTCCTGGTGGAGGGCGGGGGCCGGCTGTCCGGCGCGCTCCTCCGCGCCGAGCTGGTGGACCGACTCTACTGGGTGCAGAGCCCGCTCTGGCTCGGCGAGCGCGGCGTGCCGGCCTTCAGCGGCCTGCCGTCGATACCCCTCATGAGCGTCGAGCGCTGGACGCCGGTCGAGCGACGCGCGCTCGGTGATGACACACTCCTCGTGCTGGATCGCCAGTGTTCACCGGGCTCGTAGCCGCCGTCGGCACCATCGAACGGGCCGTGCCGGCGGGTGATGGCATGGCAGGCTGGTGATCCACGCGCCCTGGGACGACCTCACAGAGGGCGAGAGCATCGCCGTCGACGGGGCCTGCCTCACGGTGGAGACGGCCGCGGCTGGGCGCTTCAGCGTACGCGTCGTCGCGACGTCGCTCGGCCGGACCGCGTTCGGCGGGTACGCGGCCGGCCGATCGCGTCAATCTCGAGCGTGCGCTCCGGGCGGCGGATCGGCTGGGCGGTCATCTGGTGCAGGGGCACGTCGACGGCGTCGGCACGGTGGAATCGGTCGGCCCGCTCCGGCGACGCCACGCTGATCGACGTGGCGGTGCCGCCGGCGGTGGCCGAGGTCTCCGTACCGCTCGGCTCGATCGCGGTGGACGGCGTCAGCCTCACGGTGAACGCGATTCCGCGCCCGGGCGTGATCCAGGTCTCCCTCATCCCGTTTACCTTACAGCACACGACGCTCGGTGAGCGCGTGCGGGGGACCGGGTGCATCTCGAGGCCGACGCCATCGGCAAGTACGTGCGCCAGTTCGCCGCGGCGCACCTGAGGGGCATGAAAGGCTAGATGAGCTTCGATACGATCGAGCAGGCCCTCGAGGACCTCCGCAGCGGGCAAGATCGTCGTCGTCGCGGACGACGAGGATCGCGAGAACGAGGGCGACCTCGTCTGCGCGGCGGAGCTGGTCACGCCCGAAATGATCAACTTCATGGCCCAGCACGGCCGCGGCCTCATCTGCCTCGCACTGACCGCGGAGCGCTGCGACGAGCTCGGGCCTGCCGCAGATGGTGGAGCGGAACACCGAGGACCAGTCCACCGCCTTCACCGTGATGCATCGACGCCGACCGGCGCTTCGGCGTCACCACCGGCATCTCAGCGCAGCGACCGCGCGACGCACCATGCACGTGGCCATCAATCCCTCGACCCAGCCGGCGGACCTGCGCCGGCCCGGCCACGTCTTCCCGCTGCGCGCGCGGCCGGCGGCGTGCTGCAGCGCGTCGGGCATACCGAGGCCGCCGTCGACCTCGCCCGCCTGGCGGGACTCTATCCCGCCGGGGTCATCTGCGAGATCCTGAGCGACGACGGCACGATGGCGCGCCGTCCGCGAGCTCGAAGCGTTCGCCCGGCAGCATGGGCTCACATTCGTCACCGTGGCCCAGCTGGTCGCGCACCGGCTCCGGCAACGAGAAGCTGGTCCATCGCGTCGCCGAGGCGCGCCTGCCGACCGAGTACGGCGAGTTTCGCGTCATCGGCTATCGAGAACGACGTGGATCGAGCGCGAGCACGTCGCGCTCGTGCACGGCGATATCGAGGGGCGGAAGGACGTGCTGGTCCGAATGCACTCCAAGTGCCTGACCGGCGACGTGTTCGGCTCGCAGCGCTGCGACTGCGGCTTCGCAGCTTCACACGGCCATGCAGCAGATCGTGGAGGAGGGCCGCGGCGTGGTCGTGTATCTGCGACAGGAAGGGCGGGGCATCGGGCTCCTCAACAAGCTCCGGGCGTACGCGCTGCAGGACACCGGCGCCGACACCGTGCAGGCGAACGAGACGCTCGGCTTCGCGCCCGACCTGCGGGACTACGGCATCGGCGCGCAGATCCTGCGCGACCTCGGCCTCTCGTCCATCCGGGTGCTCACCAACAATCCCGCGCAAGCTCGTGGGGCTCGAGGGCTACGGGCTCGAGATCGTCGGACCGCGTTCCGCTCCTCGCGGACCGACCGACGACAACCGCGACTACCTCGACGCCAAGCGCGACAAGCTCGGCCACCTTCTGACGTTCTGACTCCCATGCCGAAGACGCCGGCCGGACCCGCGCCCGCGGGCGGGTGGCCATCGTCGTGAGCCGGTTCAACGAGCTCATCACCACGCGCCTGCTCGAGGGCGCCCGCTCGGCGCTGCGCGATGCCGGCGTCGCCGACGGCGCGGTGGACGTAGTATGGGTGCCAGGGGCCTTCGAGCTTCCGGTGGCCGCCCAGGCCGCCGCCGCGACGGGCCGCTACGCCGCGTCTCGTGGCGCTCGGCGTCGTGATCCGCGGCGACACGCCCCATTTCGAGTATCGTGGCCGGCGAAGCCGCCGCGGGCCTGGGCGATGTCGCGGTGCGGCACGCGCCTACCGGTCGGCGTTCGGCGCTGCTCACCGTGGACACGCTCGAGCAGGCGGCCGACGCGCGGGCGGCGCCGCCGGCAACAAGGGCTACGAGGCCGCGGAGGCTGCGCTCGCGACCGCGGACGTGATCGCGCAGCTTCGGAGCGCCGATGCTCCGGCTTGAGACACGGGGCCGCGCCCGCGCGCTCCAGATCCTCTACGCCTGGGAGCTGCAGGGCGCGCCGCCGGTGCACGATGTGGCGGCCGGCCTCTCACGGCTCACCGGTCCCGAGCCACGGGTGCTGGATTTTGCCGAGGAGCTCGCCGCGCGGTCATCGCCGACGGGGACGCGCTCGATCGGCAGGCAGCGGTGGCGGCGGAGAACTGGCGGATCGAGCGGCATCGCGATCGTCGAGCGCAACATCCTCCGGATCGCCATCCAGGAGCTGCAGGATGGCACCGCGCCGCCCCGCGTGGTCATCGACGAGGCGGTCCGCCTCGCGCACTGGTTCGGCGGCGCCAAGGCGGCCCCGTTCATCAACGGCGTGCTCGACCGGGTGGCCCGCTCGCTCGGACGCCTCTGACGTGAACATCCTGCTCGTCAACTGGCAGGACCGCGACAACCCGCAGGCCGGCGGCGCCGAGATCCACCTGTTCGAGATCTTCAGCCGGCTGGCGGCGCCGCGGGCATCGGGTGCGCCTGGTGTGCGCCGGCTGGCCGGGCGCACCGGCGGAGGCGATGGTCGACGGGATCGCGTCCAGCGGCACGGTACGCGGAACACCTTCGCCTGCGCTGGGACGGAGCGCGGTGCGGCAGGCGATCGCGGCCGAGCGTCTCGACATCGTGGTCGAGGACGTCAACAAGGTCCCGCTGTTCCTGGCCGGGATCACGCGGCTCCCGTTCGTGCACCATCATTCCGCATCTGTTCGGCGACACGGTGTTTCACGAGGCGGCGTGGCCGATGGCGACCGCCGTGTGGCTGGCCGAGCGGCCGCTGGCGCGGGTCTACCGGCGCACCGGCTTTCACGCCATCAGCGAAAGCACCCGCGACGACCTCGTTGCGCGGGGGGTTCCGGCCGAGCGGATCGCGGGTCGATTCATCCGGGCGTCGACTCGGCGCATTTCAGCCCGGACCCGCACCGTTCCCCGCGCCGCGCCCCCATCCTTCTTGTATATCGGACGGCTCAAGCGTTACAAAGGAGTGGACCTGGCGTTGCGGGCACTGGCCCAGGCGCGGCTCCGGCGTCCCGATACTCGCCTGGACATCGCCGGCCGGGGCGACTTTCAGCCGGAGCTGGAGCGGCTCGCGACAGGCCTTGGGCTCGTCGATGCCGTCAAGTTCCACGGCTTCGTCACCGAGGACGAGAAGCTTCGCGCTGCTGCGTTCGGCCACGGCGAATGTGTTTCCGTCGCCCAAGGAGGGGTGGGGCATCACGATCGTGGAGGCCGCGGCGCTGCCGGCACGCCGTCGCTGGCCTCGGACAGCCCGGGGCTTCGCGATTCGGTGCGCGGACGGCGTCACCGGCCTGCTGGTGCCCCACGGCGACGTGGCGGCGCTGGCCGACGCATGGTGCAGCTCGCCGGCGATCCGGTGCTGGTCGAGCGGCTCGGCGCCGACGCGCGACGCTTCGCCGAGAGCCTGACGCTGGGACGCCGCCGCGGACGCGACTGAGCGCATCTCCGCGACATCAGTCAGCGGCTCGGCGGTTCGCTGAGCAAGGAGTCTTCGATGGATCCCGTCGTCACCCAGCGCCGACTGCGACATCGCCCCCGACCTCCGGGACCGCGCGGCGGTTCTGCTCCAGCGGCTCGGGCGGCTGGCTCGGGCGGACCACGAGGCCGCGGCCGTCTTCAGTCTCGAGAACAGCCTGGCCGGGGTCGAGCTTCGGCTCGGCCGGCCCGGAGAGCCGGTGCTGGTGGCCCAGGCGGATGGGCCTGATCACCGCAGCGCGCTCGACCGCGCGGCGAGCAGCTCCGCGGCCGCATTGCCCGCGCGTCCGGACGGACCCGCGGCACGCGCCACGCTCCAGAATTGCCGCCGGTGTGACGCTCCGACTCCGCGATTTCCTCACCCGGAAGGGCGATCCGCTCGAGCTCGAGTCTGCTGACGGGCGAGCTGGGGCTCGATCGCGCGCTGACCGACGCCGAGGTGGCGAGCCCGGGCCTTGCGCTCGCCGGCTACACCGGGCGCTTCGCGCCGAACCGGCTTCACGTGTTCGGCGAGACCGAGATCACCTACCTGGCGTCGCTGCCGGCCGAGCACCGGCGGCGAGAGCGCTCGAGACTTTCTTCGCCTTCGAGCTGCCGGTCGTCTTCGTCACCAAGGGGCAGGACGTGCCCCCCGAGCTGCTGGAGCTGCGCCACCGCGCGGGGCATCCCGGTGCTCCGGAGCCGGCTCAAGACGGCGGAGTTCTACCGCCGCATCAAGCCGCATCGTGGAGGAGGCCGTTCGCGCCGCGCACCACGCTCCACGGCTCGCTGGCCGACGTGTACGGCGTCGGGCTGCTGTTCACGGGCAGAGCGGGATCGGCAAGAGCGAGTGCGTGCTCGACCTCGTGGAGCGCGGGCACCGGCTCGTCGCCGACGACGTGGTGCAGGTGACCACGCGCGCGGCAACGACGTGCTGATCGGCCACGGCCACGAGCTGCTGCGCCATCACATGGAGATCCGCGGCATCGGGATCATCGACATCCCGGCGCTGTTCGGCATCCGCTCGATCCGCCAGCAGAAGCGCATCGAGGTGGTGGTGCAGCTGGACGACTGGGACACGAGCAAGCGATGTCGACCGCACCGGCCTCGACCACCAGGAGACGGACATCCTCGGCGTCACCGTCCCGCGGTGAGGTTCCGCTCATTCCGGGCAAGAACATCACCGTGATCTCCGAGGTCGTCGCGATGATCACCTGCTGCGCTACTCCGGCGTGGACGTGGCGGCCGCATTCAACGAGCGGCTCATCAAGCGCATGAAGGAGCAGCGGGGCGTGCGCGAATACCTCCAGAACGACTACGAGTGAGGAACTGCGGGGCGTCGTCGTCTGCCACGGCACCGTGGCCGCCGCACTGGTCCATGCCACCGAACAGATCAGCGGCCTGTCGGGTCACCTGATTCCGGTGTCCAACAGCGGCTGCGACCGGGAATCACTCGAGGCGCGCATCGAAGATGCGGTCGCCGGACGGCCCGCGGTGGTCTTCGTGGACATGGCGAGCGGCTCGTGCCTCATCGCCACGCTTCGGCGGCTCCGCGCGCGGCCGGAGGTGGCCGTCGTCACCGGCGTCAATCTCGCCATGCTGGTGGATTTCGTCTTTCATCTCACGCTTCCGCCCGGCGAGGCGGCCGATCACGCGGCGGCAAGCGGCGGCAGGGCGATCAGGCAGCCCTGATGCCCGATCGTGCTCTGCCCGCGTCGATGACCGGCTGATCCACGGGCAGGTCGTGATCGGCTGGGGCCGCCCGCTTGCCGCGCGGCGGATCCTGCTGGTGGACGACGAAGTCGCCGCCAATCCCTGGGAGCAGGAGCTCTATCGCATGGCGGTGCCCGACGGCGTGGCGATCGTCTTTGCCGGCGCGGCCGACGCGACAGCTCAGCTTCCCCGGTGGCAGGCCGACCCGGAGCGGTCGATCCTCCTCACCGGCAGCGTGGACGCGCTGGTGGCGCTCTACGATGCCGATCCCGCGGCCCTGCATCGCATCAACCTGGGGGGCGTGCATCATCGTCCTGGACGGAGCGAGCGGCTGCCCTACATCTACCTCACGCCCGAGGAGTATCGTGCGCTGGCCGACCTCGACGCCCGCGGCGCGGATGTCACGGCGCAGGACGTGCCGTCGGCGTCGCCCGTCGGCGTGAAGGCGCTCGCATGAGCGGGATCACGCCCGGGACCGTGCTGCTGCTCCTCGTCTGGGGAACGCTGACTGGACTCGATCTCGTCAGCGTGCCGCAGGCCATGCTGTCCCGCCCGTTCGTCGCGGCCACCGTGGCAGGCGCGCTCCTGGGCGACTTCGACGCGGGACTCCGGGTTGGCTCGGTGCTCGAGCTGTTCGCGCTGGACGTGCTGCCGGTGGGGGCGGTGCGCTATCCGGACTACGGACCCGGGGCGGTCGATCGGCCATCTCCGCGGGTGCCCCCTGGGAGCTCAGTCTGGGCCCTGGCGGTCGGCATGGGAATTCTGCTCGA
>CAVPRK010000024.1:0-277060 GCA_963707815.1 uncultured beta proteobacterium | reverse complement strand
GATCGGACGAACGCGTGCGAAGGGTGTCGACAAGGGATGCGAACGACTCGACGCTGTGAATGAAGCGTCGCTGTCCCTCCATCGGCGGCAATCCGCCGAATCCGGCATGTGCATAGAACACCGGCAGCAGCGTCAGGCCAATGCCCGTGGCGCTCGCGGCAGCCGCAATGCGCATCCCGAGCTCCGCCGGATCGGCGTAAGGTTTGCCCGCTACGTCGTGGTGCACGTAGTGGAATTCCCCGACGCTGCCGTATCCGGCCTTCAGCATCTCGACGTAAGCTTGCGCCGCGATGGCCTCGAACGTGTCGGGATCGAGGCGCTCGAGCGAGGCGTACATCGCCGCGCGCCACGACCAGAAGCTGTCGTCGCGATCGGCGGACGGACCGCCGGTGCGGCCTGCAATCGCGCGCTGGAATGCGTGCGAGTGAACGTTCGGCATGGCCGGTACGACCGGTCCCGAAAGCCGTTCGTCGCTCGCATCGGCATTCGACGTCACCGACCGGATGAGACCGTGGTCGTCGACGTCGATGACGACACGCTCCGCCCAGCCGCCTGGCAGCAGTGCGTGCGCCGCGGCGTATCTCATTGGGTGAACGTTGCGACGATCGCAACACCGTTGCCCGTCGCATCGACGGCGAAGCGCGCGACGTCGGCCACGAGCGTGTGCGCTTCGGGTACAGCGATCGTCGCGTCGTCGACGAGACATGCGCAATCCTTCGATGCCGCGTGGCACACGTACGTCGTCGCGTTGTCCAATGCAAGGCGCTCGCTTCGCACGACCCGAACGTCCGCGCGAGCGGCGCCCCTGCGCGTCATCACATTGAAGTCTCGCGTCGGCCCGTCGAGCAATCGGCTCGCGACCTGCGCTTCGCCGGCGAAGGTGACGCAATCGTACGGCCGAATCTCGACCGCATCCTCGCGTATGCCCGTAAGCACCATGCCGCCGCCGGCGAGGACCACGAGCATGCGGTCGATCCCCATGAACGACGAGAACGGCCCGCTGCTTGCGATCTCCGCGATACTGACGCGCCAGGCGAAGCTTCCCCAATCCGCGCTTTGCGGATGGACGGCCACTTCGAAGGTCGTGCCGCCGCCGTTCTTCCACGGCATGCGGCGATAGTCGGAGGGCGCGATGAGACGCATAGGCCGATTGTACGGGAGGCATTCCTCGGGAGACCTCGCGTAAACTCGTGTCTCCACGACCACGGATGCTCAGGATGCGCTCCTTCATCGCATTGGCCGCGGCTTGCGCGTTCGCCGCAACGGCGATCGCTGCCGACGTCTATCCCTCCAGGCCCGTGCGCATCGTCGTCCCCTTCCCGCCGGGCGGCCCCGCGGACGTGCTCGCGCGCACGGTGGGCGACAAGCTGCAGGCGACGCTCGGCCAGCCGGTTGTCGTCGACAACCGCCCGGGCGCGGGCGGCAACATCGGCATGGAGCTCGTCGCGAAGGCGGCACCCGACGGCCACACACTGGCGCTCGCCCCTGCCGGCAACCTCACCGTCAATCCAAGCCTCTATCGCAACGTCCCGTACGACGTCGCGCGCGACTTCGCGCCCGTCACGGTCATCGCAGCGGTCCCGAACATCCTGGTGGTCAACGCACAGGTGCCGGCGAAGGACCTTGCCGAGCTCATTGCCTACGCGAAAGCCAATCCCGGCAAGCTCAACTTCGCATCGCCCGGCCCCGGAAGCGGCGCCCATCTTGCAGGCGAGCTCCTCAAGAGCAGCGCCGCTATCGACATGGTGCACGTGCCCTTCAGCGGCATCGCGCCCGCCGTCACCGCCGTCGTGGCGGGCGACGTCCAGGTGATGTTTGCAGGTTCGTCCTCGGCGATGCCTCACGTGACGGCCGGCAAGCTGCGCGCGCTCGGCGTTGCGAGCCCGAAGCGCATCGCATCCGCGCCCGCGCTGCCGACGCTCGCCGAATCAGGGTTGCCCGGCTTCGACGTCACGTCGTGGTACAGCATCGTCGCGCCCGCGGGCACGCCGCCCGCGGTCGTCGAGCGATTGCAGAGGGAAATCGCCAAGGCGCTCGACGCGCCCGACGTCAAGACGAAGCTCGCGGGACTCGGCGCGGAACCCGTTGCCAATACCCCGTCGGAGTTCTCGGCAATGATCAAGGTCGAGTCGGCGAAGTGGGGGAAGATCGTGAAGGACGCGAACATCAGGCCGGAGTGATGGAAGGTCCCGAGCTTTATCTCGACTACCTCAACGCGCCCGACGTCGCGGCGCTGGCGCTCACCGACAACGAGATCATCGAGGCGGTCGAGGCTGGCCTCGCCGCGCAAGGCCGCGGCGATACCGTCATCGAGCCGCGCATGCATCTTGTCCCAGGGCGCGGCATCGACGGACACTTCAACGTCTTGCGCGGGTTCGTGGCACCCTTGTCGCTTGCGGGCGTGAAGGTCGTCGGCGACTTCGTCGACAACTACCGGCGCGACTTGCCGTCGGAGATGGGACTGCTGAACCTCTTCGATCCGACGACGGGTCAACCGGTTGCCGTCATCGACGCCGCAGGTCTTACCGACATGCGCACCGGCGCGGTCACCGCCATCGGCGCACGCCACCTTGCGCGCAAGTCATCGCGCGTTCTCGGCCACATCGGCGCGCGCGGCACGGCGTACTGGAACGTGCGCCTTCTCGACAGCCTGTTCCATTTCGACGAGATTCGCGTGCATTCTCGCCGACCGGAGAGTCGAGACGCCTTCGCGCGCAAGCTCTCGCAAGACCTTGGGAAGCCCGTCATGGCGACCGACGATTGGGTGTCATGCGCGCGCGGCGCCGACATCGTGGTGGAGGCGTCGCGCCTGTCCGCGCCCGAGCCGATGCTGCGCACCGAGTGGATCGCGCGGGGCGCATTCGTCGTGCCGTATGGAACGATGAGCGCCGTCGAGCTGTCGCTCACGGACATCATGGACAAAGTGGTGGTCGACGACTGGGGCCAGTGCAAGAGCGGGCAGTTCGGAAGCCTGCGCGCGCACGTCGAGGCTGGCAAGCTTTCGGAAAGCACTCTGCACGCGGAGCTGGGCGAGATCGTCGCCGGCCGCAAGCCGGGACGGGAACGCGAGGACGAGACGATCCTATTGTGGCACCGCGGATTGTCGTTGTCCGACATCGCGCTAGGAGCGGCCATGCTTGCGAAAGCGAAGCGTTTGGGGATCGGCCAGCGCCTGCGTTATCGATGAGCGTCAAGGCACCACGTTTCGTAGCGAACGCGCGGATGTACTCGGTCAACGCTGCAACGGCCGCGGCGTGGCGCACGCTGCTCGAATGGGTGGTGGATCGCGCAGCGGTCGACGCCGAGTTCGTCGACTACCCGGCGCCGCAGCCGTTGCCCTTGCTGTGGGCGCGCGACGATCTCGCGTGCGCGCTCATGTGCGGATACCCGTTCTCGCGCGCGCAGCCGCAACCCGTTCCGCTGGCGGCCCCCGTGCCCACTCCGGAATCGTACTGCAACAAGGCTGCGTATTGGACCTGCGTCGTCGTGCGCGTCGATAGCGCAATACGCACGCTGCGCGACACGTTCTCGCATCGCATGGCTTACACGACCACGGATTCGCAGTCGGGCTACCAGGCCTTGCGCGCGCTCGTCGCCGGCGAATCGCATCCTCTGTGGTCGATGGTCGGCCCGCTCGTCACGCCGCGCCGCGTCGTCGAAGCGGTGCTGGCCGGCGAAGCCGATGCCGGCCCGGTCGACAGTTACGCATTCGATCTCATGCGGCTTTCCGAACCGCAGCTCGTCGCGCCGCTGCGAGTCGTCGCGACAACGCGACCCACGGCGATTCCCCTTTTGGTGGCCTCGCGGGCCGTGCCGATCGGCGAGATCGAACGATTGCGGCAAGCGCTCGCGCAGGTCGAGCACGAGCGCGAGCTTGCCGGCGTGCGCGCCGCGCTGCTGCTCCGGCGATTCGCGGCGGTGGATGCCCAGGCATATTCGGCGCTGCGCGATCCGGTCGGCGAGGCGTTGGTTTGACAGGGTTGCCCGTCGTGGGAGAATCGCCCTCTGCCGCTCCTTGGAGAACGAATCATGCATAACCTTCGCGCCTTCGCCGTGGGCCTCCTCGCCCTCGCGCTCGCCTGGCCCGCCCTCGCGCAGGTCAAAGTCGGCTCCAAGAACTTTACCGAGCAGTTCGTCCTGGCAGAGATCTACGCGCAGGCGCTCGAGGCCGCCGGCATCAAGGTCGAGCGCAAGATCAACCTCGGCGGCACGTTGATCGCGCACAAGGCGCTCGAGGAAAAGCAAATCGATCTTTATCCCGAGTACACGGGCACGATGCTGCTCGCGGTGCTGAAGGCCGAGCCGATGACCGACCGAAAGGCCGTGTACGACAAGGTCAAGACGGAATACGCAACGAAGGGGCTCGTCGTCCTGAACGAAGCGCCGATGAACAACACGTACAACATGGTCGTGCGCCCTGAAACGGCGGCGCAGTACAAGCTCGAGACCTTGTCCGATCTCGCCAAGGCGGCGAAGGAGCTCAAGCTCGGCGCGGGCCCCGAATTCCGCGATCGCAAGGATGGCTTGCCGGGGCTGAAGCAGGTGTACAACATGGAGTTCAAGGAAGACCTGCAGATGGCCATCGGTCTTCGCTATCAGGCGCTGTCGAACAAGCAGATCGACGTCGTCAACGGCTATGCAACCGACGGCATGATCAGCGCGCTCAAGTTGAAGCGCCTCAAGGACGACAAGAACCTGTGGCCGCCCTACTACCTCGCACCCGTCGTTCGCAAGGACGCGCTCGACGCGAACCCCAAGGTTGCCGAAGTCCTGAACAACGTGAGCGCGATGCTCGACGAAGCGACGATGGCGGAGCTCAACTACAAGGTCGACGGCGAGAAGCAGGAGCCGAAGGACGTCGCACGGGCGTTCCTCAAGTCGAAAAACGTCGTCAAGTAAGTTGAACAGCGGCCCGCCGATCGCACTCGCGGGCGGCGGCGTCCGCATCGCGGATGTCGTGCGCGTGGCGCGCGATGGCGTCGAGGTGTCCGTCACCGAAGATGCGCGCGCGCGAGTGACGAAGGCGCGTGCGGTCGTCGATTCGCTCGCGGCAAGCGACACGCCGTTCTACGGCGTGAACTCCGCCCTTGGCGCCAACACCGGCAAGACGATTCCCCAGGCGGAGCGCAATTCCTACCAGCTTCGTGCCGTGCGCGCGCGCGCCGTCGGCATCGGTCCTCGTCATCCGCGCGACGTGGTACGCGCCGCGATGTTCGTGCGCGCCGCGGGCATGGCATGCGGCGGCTCGGGCGTGTCGCCCGCGGTTCTGCAGATGCTCGTCGAACTTCTCAACGCGGGCGTGCACCCCGTCGTCCCTTCGCGCGGCTCGATCGGCGTCGCCGATCTCGCGCCGCTCTCGCACATCGCGCTTGTGCTGGTGGGCGAAGGCCAGGCCGAGCTCGGGGGCAACGTCATGCCGGGCTCAGACGCGCTCACGCGCGCCGGGCTTGCGCCGGTCATGCTCGGGCCGAAAGACGGGCTCGCGCTCATCAGCGCAAACGCTGCCACCGTCGGCCACGCGGCATTGGTGCTGCATGACTGCGCACGCGCTCTCGATGCCCTGAACGTCGCGGCGGCCCTGAGCTTCGAGGGATATCGCGCCAACCTCTCGCCGCTCGATCCGCGCGTACAGGCCGCGCGGCCGGCACGAGGACAGCGGGCGATCGCCGGACGCCTGGTGGCATTGCTCGATGGCAGCTCGCTTTGGCGCCACGGCGCCCCGCGCCGCATGCAGGACCCACTGTCGTACCGGTGCGTCACGCAAGTGCATGGCGCCACGCTGGCGGCACTGCACACGGCGGCCGAAGACGTGGAGATGGAGCTTACGAGCGCCGCCGACAGCCCGCTGGTGCTGCCTGAGACCAACGAAATGCTGTCCAACGGCAATTTCCACCTTCCCGGCCTCGCGCTCGCCTTCGACTCGCTGGGATTGGCACTTTCCCACTGCGCCACGCTGTGCGTCGCGCGGTGCCAGCGCATGTATTCGCCGTCGTTCTCGGAGCTGCCGCTCCAGCTCACGTCCCGCGGCCCGGAGCATTCGGGATTCGCGACGATCCAGAAGACGCTCACCGCGCTCGCCAACGAAATCCGTCATCTCGCAAACCCGGCGTCGCTCGACGCCATGCCTGTCTCGGAAGCATTCGAAGACCACGCCCCGATGGCCGCGAACGTCGTCGCAAAGACGGCCAGGGCCGTTCCGCTTCTGCGCGACCTCGCCGCCATCGAGCTGCTGACCGCTGCGCAAGCGACCGACTTGCGCCCCGTGGCCATCGACGAACTCGGCCGCGGGACCCGCGAAGCCTACGAGTTCGTGCGCGCCCGCGTTGCCATGCTCGACGAAGATCGGTCGCTGGGTCCGGATATCGAGCAGATCGCCGCCGCCATCCACGAACTGCCGCTCGCGGATCTGTTATGAGCGCGAAGGACCGCTCCGAGCGCGAGTTGCGCCCCCTCGGGGGGCAGCGAGCGAAGCGAGCGTGGGGGTCGTTCCAATGAAGTGGCTGCTCGACAATTGGGACCAGGTGCTGACGGGGCTGTACGAGCACGTGATCATCGCCGCGACGTCGCTTGCCATCGCATTTGCGATCTCGCTCGTCGTCGGGATTCTCGCGGCGCGCAGCGACCGCATCTTCCGCTGGTCGATCGCATTGTCGGGGTTCCTGTACACGATCCCCACGCTCGCGTTCCTTGCCCTGCTGATTCCCGTCGTCGGCCTCGGACGCACCAACGCGATCATCTGCATGGTCGCCTTTTCGCTGATGATCCTCATTCGCAACATCGCGACCGGCATCCGCGAAGTCCCGCCCGACGTCGTCGACGCTGCACGCGGCATGGGCATGACGCGCACGGAGATCCTGGTACGCGTCGAGCTGCCCCTCGCCGCGCCCGTCATCGTCGCGGGCATGCGCATCGCGGCCGTCACCGTGATCAGCGTGGCGGTCGTCGCGGCCTACGTCAACGCGGGCGGCCTCGGCACGCTGATCTTCAACGGCATCAGCAGCGACCACGCGCCCAAGATCTGGGCCGGCGCGCTGACGGCGTGCGTGCTCGCGGTTGCGACGGACCTTTCCCTCGCGCGTCTCGAGCACGTCTTGCGGCGAAAGACGTAGCGGCGCCATGCTCGTCGAAGCCTGGCAATTCATCCTGCAGCATCCCGACCGCTTCTTCGCCGCGCTGCTGCGTCACGTAGAGCTGTCGGCGTCCGCACTGGCGATCGCCATCGCCGTCGCCGTTCCGGCCGGCATTGCATTCGCCGCGAAGCCACGCGCCGCGCTGACCGCGATCACACTCGCCAACATCGGGCGTACGCTGCCCTCGCTCGCGGTGCTTGCGCTGGTCATGCCGGTTCTCGGCACGGGGTTCGTGCCGTCGCTGTTCGCGCTGACGCTCCTCGCGCTGCCGCCCATTCTGATCAACACCGTCACCGCAATTCGACAGGTCGATCCCGACATCGTCGACGCGGCGCGCGGCATGGGCATGTCGCGAAGTGAAATCGTCCGCGGTGTCGAGGTGCCCATCGCAACACCCGTGATCTTCGCGGGCATCCGCACAGCGGCGGTCCAGGTCGTGAGCGGCGCCGTCCTCGCGGCGTACATCGGGGGCGGGGGCCTGGGCGATTTCATTACCGCGGGCATCGCAATGATGGCGCTGCCGCAGCTCTTCGTCGGCGCGATTCCCGCAACGCTGCTGTCGATCGGAACGGACCAGCTGTTCGGCCGCTTGCAAAGGGTGATGACGCCTCGCGGGTTGAGGCAGGCATGATCGAGATTCGCGACCTCGTCAAGCAGTTCGACGCGAGCGCGCGTCCTGCGATCGACCATCTCACGCTGACAGTGCCTGCCGGCGAAGTCTGCGTCCTGATCGGCCCGTCCGGTTGCGGGAAGACGACGACGATGCGCGTCATCAACCGCATGATCGATCCCGACAGCGGCAGCGTGCAGGTGGCGGGACGCGACGTGATGAGCGTCGATCCGGTCGAGCTGCGGCGCAGCATCGGCTACGTGATCCAGCAGATCGGTCTTTTCCCGCACTGGTCGATCGCGCAGAACATCGGGACCGTGCCGCGCCTGCTCGGATGGGACGACGCGCGCATCGCCAGGCGCGTCGACGAGCTCCTCGCCCTCGTGGGCATGGATCCTTCACAGTACCGGGACCGCTATCCGCGCGAGCTATCGGGCGGACAACGCCAGCGGATCGGCGTCGCGCGTGCGCTCGCCGCCGATCCGCCGGTCATGCTCATGGACGAGCCGTTTGGCGCGATCGACCCGATCACTCGCACCCGACTGCAAGACGAGTTCCTGAACATCCTGCGCTCGCTGGGCAAGACCGTGGTGTTCGTCACCCACGACATCGACGAGGCGCTCAAGATGGGCGACCGCATCGCGATCATGCGCGACGGCACGCTCGTGCAGTACGACACGCCCGAAGCAATTCTCGCGCGGCCCGCCGACCGTTTCGTCGAGTCGTTCGTAGGCAGCGACCGCGCGCTCAAGCGTCTTGCGCTCGTGCGCGCCGAAGAGGCGCTCGAGGCACAGGTTCCGCTTGCGCACGCGCACGCAATCGGTGCGGACGTCTCGCTGCGCGACGCGCTTGCCATGATGTTCGCGTCCGGTGTCGATGCGCTCTCCGTCGTTCGGGACGGCGTGACGATCGGGGTCGTCACGGTCGGGACGATTCGGCGGCGTGCGATCGTACCGAAGCAGGTTGACACCGGCAACGCCCCACCGTAACGTCAATCGTTTCCCTTACAGGAGCTTGGTCATGCGCTACGCATTCACGCTACCGATTCTCGCCGGCGCCATTGCCTACGCGGCGGCGGCCGCCGCGCAGGATACGAAGGTCGCGGTCGGCATTTCCGGATGGACCGGCTTTGCGCCGTTGACGCTCGCCAAGGAAGCCGGCATTTTCAAGAAGAACGGCCTCGACGTCGAGATCAAGAAGATCCCGCAGGCCTCGCGTCACCTTGCCATCGCCTCCGGCGACGTGCAGTGCGCGGCGACCACCGTGGAAACGTGGGTCCTGTGGAACGCCAACGGCGTGGCGACGACGCAGATCTTCCAGCTCGACAAGAGCTATGGCGCGGACGGCATGGCCGTGCGCAACAACGTCGGCAAGATCGCCGACCTGAAGGGAAAGACCGTCGCTGCGTCCGCGCCCGGAACCGCGCCGTATTTCACGCTTGCGTGGTTCCTCAAGAAGAACGGGCTCAGCGTCAAAGACGTCACCGTCGTGAACCTCGAGCCGGGACCCGCCGCGCAGGCGTTCGTCGCGGGGCAGAACGACGCCGCGATGACGTACGAGCCTTACCTGTCGACCGTGCGGAATGCGCCTCAGGCCGGCAAGATCATCGCGACCACGCTCGACTACCCGATGATCATGGACACGTTCGGCTGCACGCCCAAGTTCCTCGCCGACAATCCCAAGGTCGCCAAAGCGCTTGCCGACAGCTATTTCGAAGCGGTCGACATGATCGCCAAGGATCCGAAGAAGAGCTTCGAGATCATGGGCGCCGACGTGAAACAGACCGGTGAGCAGTTCGAGGCTTCGCAGAAGTACCTGCGCTGGCAGGACCGCGCCGCCAACAAGAAATTCTTCGCGGGCGAGCACGCGCAGTTCTCGAAGGAAGCCGCGGATCTGTTGCTCGAAATCGGCATCATCAAGCAGCTTCCCGACATGTCGAAGCTCGCGGACACGCGATTCATACAGTAACGCTGCCCTCACTCAACCCTCTCCCCGCCGGGGAGAGGGCGCGAGATGCGCAGCATCGAGCGGGTAAGGGGGCATTGCCGTGAAGCCGCTCGTTCCCGTCGGCCGGGCGCGCAAGGTCGCGCTCGGCGTCGGTTTCTTCGTCGTCTTCGTCGCACTGTGGAGCGTTGCGACGCTAGGCGGCTTCGTCTCGAAGACGTTCCTCGCGGATCCGATCACGATGCTGCGCGAGGGCTACTTGCTCTTCGCTCAGCACGGCTTCGCCAAGGACGTGGGGATGACGGTCTGGCGCGTGGTCGGCGGGTTCGTCCTTGCCGCTGTCGTTGGTGTACCGCTCGGCATCGCGATGGGCGCGTTCAAGCCGATCGAAGCCTTTTTCGAGCCGTTCGTATCGTTCGCACGCTATCTCCCGGCGTCGGCGTTCATTCCGCTATTGATCCTCTGGGCTGGCATCGGCGAAGCCCAGAAGCTTCTCGTGATCTTCATCGGCGTGTTCTTTCAGATCGTGCTGATGGTCGCGGTCATCGTGGGGTCGACGCGCCGCGACCTGGTCGAAGCCGCGTACACGCTCGGCGCGAGTTCGCGCGGCATCGTGCGCCGTGTCCTGCTACCGAGCGCGGCACCTCAGATCGCGGAGACACTGCGGCTCGTGCTCGGCTGGGCGTGGACCTACGTGATCGTGGCGGAGCTGATCGGCGCGTCGTCCGGCATCGGTCACATGATCATGGACTCGCAAGCGCTGCTCAACACGGGCCAGATCATCTTCGGCATCATCGTGATCGGCGTCATCGGATTGATTTCCGATTTCGCGTTCAAGTGGGCCAACCAGAAGCTGTACCCGTGGAGCCTCGCTTGAGCGCATTGACGCCGAAGCTGGTCATCGACCGCGTTACGCGTATCTTTTCGGGCGTCCGCGGCGGCCCGCCGACGCAGGCGCTCATGCCCACGTCGCTCGCGGTCGAGGACAACGACTTCATTACCATCCTGGGCCCGTCGGGCTGCGGCAAGTCCACGCTGCTGCGTATCGTTGCAGGGCTCGACCATCCAAGCGATGGCAAAGTGTTGCTGGACGGCGCACGCGTGACGGGTCCGGGCGCCGACCGCGGCATGGTGTTCCAGAGCTACACGCTGTTTCCATGGCTTACCGTGCGGGAGAACATCTGCTTTGGATTGCGCGAGCGCGGCGTCGACGCCAAGCGGCAAGACGAGATCGCGAGCTACTGGATCGGCAAGGTGGGCCTCGCGGGATTCGAGCACCACTATCCGAAGATGCTCTCGGGCGGCATGCAGCAGCGGACCGCCATCGCTCGCGCCCTCGCCAACGACCCGAAGATCCTGCTGCTGGACGAACCGTTCGGCGCGCTCGACAACCAGACGCGCGCGCTGATGCAGGAGCTCCTGCTCGGACTGTGGGAAGCGGATCGCAAGACGATACTGTTCGTCACGCACGACATCGAGGAAGCGATCTTCATGGCGAACCGCGTTGTCGTGATGAGCGCGCGACCCGGCCGCATCAAGGCGGATGTCACGGTGCGCCTGCCGCACCCGCGTCACTATACGATCAAGACGACGCCGGAGTTCTCCGCGCTGAAGGCGCAGCTCACCGAGGAAATTCGCGTCGAAGCGCTGAAAGTCGCGTGACGAAGTGCGCGTAGGTCGGGCTTCAGCCAGACGCGGCGTCCCGTAAGGCTGAAGCCTTACCCACAGCGCCTAGTATCTGCCGCCGTTCTTCTGCCAGCGCCACGCATCGGCGCAGATCGTTTCCAGAGTGCGCGCCGCGCGCCAGTTCAAGAGCTTCGCGGCACGCGCAGGATCGGCGTAATACGCAGCGACGTCCCCGGCACGCCGTCCTGCCATCGTCTTGGTCAGCCTGCGCCCGCAAGCCTTCTCGAACGCCGCGATCACTTCGAGGACCGAGTGCCCGCGTCCCGCGCCAAGATTGACGGTCAGCGCGCCGTGCGCTTTCGCGAGATAGCGAAGCGCGGCGACGTGTCCCTCGGCAAGATCCTGGACGTGCAAGTAGTCGCGAATGCACGTCCCGTCGGGCGTCGACCAGTCGCCGCCGTAAATGGAGAGGTCGGCGAGCTCGCCCGACGCGATGCGACACAGCTGTGGAACGAGGTTGGCAGGCCGGCCGCGCGACGCTTCGCCGAGCATCCCCGAGTCATGCGCACCTGCAGGGTTGAAATAGCGCAGGATGGCGATACGCCAGTTCCCGTTCGCGCGCGCGAGATCGCGCAGGAAATCCTCGACTACGCGCTTTGTGCGGCCGTAGACGCTGCTGGGCCGGAGCGGCGCATCCTCGGTGACGGGAAGATCGTCCGGCTGCCCGTACACGGTCGCCGAGGAGCTGAAGACTAGCGTGGCGACGCCGGCTTCGCCCATCACTTCCGCGAGCGCAATGGCGCCGCCGACGTTCACGTCGTAATACGCAAGCGGCCGCTCTTCCGACTCGCCGACGGCCTTGAGCCCCGCGCAATGCACGACGCCGGTGATCGGATGGTCGTGGAAGAGGGAGCGCAGCGCGACGACGTCGCGCACATCGGCGTTGACCGCGGGCACCGGACGGCCCGCGAGCGCCTGCAACCGCGGGAGCACCGCGGGAGTGCTGTTCGAAAAATCGTCGAGCACGACCGGCGCATAACCCGCGCGAGCAAGCTCGACGACGACGTGCGAGCCCACGTAGCCGGCACCACCGGTCACGAGGATCGTTTCTGACGCCATATCAGCGTTTATGGCAGGAGGGAAACGACATGATCGTACAAGCAAAAAGCCGGGCGCGAGGCCCGGCTTTCAGGACAAGCGATGAACGGCTATTGCTTCGCGCCCTCGTTGTCTTCGGCCACCCCGGTGACCGGACGGTCGACCAGCTCGACCAGGGCCATCGGCGCGGCGTCGCCCGGGCGGAAACCGAACTTCAGGATGCGCAGGTAGCCGCCCGGGCGTGCCTGATAGCGAGGACCCAGCTCGTTGAAGAGCTTGGTCACCACGTCGCGGTCGCGCAGGCGGTCGAACGCCACCCGGCGGTTCGCGACCGTCGCCACCTTGGCGAGGGTGATGAGCGGCTCGGCGACGCGGCGCAGTTCCTTCGCCTTCGGAAGCGTCGTGCGGATCGCCTCGTGGGTGAAGAGCGAATTGGTCATGTTGCGCAGCATCGCAAGGCGATGGCTGCTGGTGCGGTTCAGTTTCCGCAGTCCGTGGCGATGTCTCATTTCCAGGTCCTTTGGCGCAGCTTTTCACCGCGCTCGATTCTTGGTCTTATGGTTGACGATTACGGCCGGTCCAATCCAGCGGGCGGCCAATTTTCAAGCTTCATCCCGAGCGACAATCCGCGCGACGCGAGCACTTCCTTGATCTCGTTCAGCGACTTGCGGCCGAGGTTCGGCGTCTTCAGCAACTCCGTTTCCGTGCGCTGGATGAGATCGCCGATGTAATAGATGTTCTCGGCCTTGAGGCAATTGGCCGAGCGTACCGTGAGCTCGAGATCGTCGACCGGGCGCAGCAGGATCGGGTCGACCTGCGGCGAGGAACGTTCCGCCGCCGGCGTGTCCGTACCCTTGAGATCGGCGAACACCGACAGCTGCTCGACCAGCACCGACGCGGCATAGCGCACCGCCTGCTCCGGTTCCACGACGCCGTTGGTCTCGATGTCGAGCACGAGCTTGTCCAGGTCCGTGCGCTGCTCGACGCGCGCGGATTCGACCGCGTAGCTCACGCGACGCACCGGCGAGAACGAGGCGTCGAGCAGGATGCTGCCGATCGTACGGCCGCCGTCCGGCTTCACGCGCGCGGTCGCGGGCTGGTAGCCTCGGCCCTTCTCCACGCGAATCTCCATCTCGAGCTTGCCGCCCGCGGTGAGGTGCGCGATCACGTGGTCGGGATTGATGATCTCGACGTCGTGATTGGGCTCGATGTCGGCGGCCGTGACGACACCCTCGCCCGACTTCGACAGGCGCAGCATGACGTGGTCGCGGTTGTGCAGCTTGAGCACGACGCCCTTCAGGTTGAGCAGAACGTCGACGACGTCTTCCTGGACGCCATCGAGCGCGGAGTACTCGTGCAGCACGCCGGTGATCTTCACTTCCGTCGGCGCGTAGCCGGGCATGGAAGACAGCAGCACGCGGCGAAGCGCGTTGCCGAGCGTGTGGCCATAGCCGCGCTCGAACGGCTCCATCACGACCTTCGCATGGAACGGGGACGTCGATTGCACATCGATGATGCGGGGCTTCAACAAAACGTTGCTCTGCATATTTACCTTTATGGGTTAGTCAACCCAAAAAGTCGGTCGCCGCGCGACCGACATTCAACCTGACACCGACAGTGCCTACTTCGAATACAGTTCCACCACCAGGCTTTCGTTGATGTCCTGGCCGAACTCCGAGCGTTCCGGGGCGCCCTTGTACGTGCCCGTCATCTTCTTCGGATCGACCTCGACCCACGAAGGGAAGCCGACCTTCTCGGCGAGCTGCAGCGAGTCCTGGATGCGCAGCTGGCCCTTCGCGCGCTCGGCGATCGACACGACGTCGCCCGCGCGAAGCGTGGCGGATGGCACGTTCTGGCGCGTCCCATTGACGAGGATCGAGCCGTGGCTCACGAGCTGCCGAGCTTCAGCACGGGTGCTGCCGAAGCCCATGCGGTAGACGGCGTTGTCGAGGCGCGACTCCAGGAGCTGCAGCAGGTTGGTACCGGTCGAGCCCTTGCGGCGATTGGCTTCGGCGAAGTAACGGCGGAATTGGCGCTCGAGTACGCCGTACATACGGCGCAGCTTCTGCTTCTCGCGCAGCTGGTTGCCGAAGTCGGATTGGCGCATGCCGGACTTCGCGCCATGTTGACCGGGCTTGGTATCCAGCTTGCACTTGGAGTCGAGCGATCGACGCGCGCTTTTCAGGAAAAGGTCGGTGCCTTCCCGTCGCGCCAGCTTGCATTTGGGTCCGATGTAACGAGCCACTGTGCTTGTCCTAAGTGTGAAACGAATGAATTAGATGCGACGGCGCTTCGGCGGACGGCAGCCGTTGTGCGGCACCGGCGTGACGTCGGTGATGCTGCTGATCTTCATGCCGAGCGCGTTCAATGCGCGCACCGCGCTCTCGCGGCCCGGGCCGGGGCCCTTGATGCGCACTTCGAGGTTCTTCACGCCGCACTCCTGCGCCGCGCGTCCCGCGGCTTCAGCCGCGACCTGCGCCGCGAAGGGCGTGGACTTGCGCGAGCCCTTGAAGCCCGCGCCGCCGGACGTCGCCCACGACAGGGCGTTGCCCTGGCGGTCGGTGATGGTGATGATCGTGTTGTTGAAGGACGCGTGGATGTGCGCGATCCCCTCGGTCACGTTCTTCTTGACCTTCTTGCGCGCGCGAGCCGCGGATGCCTTCTGGGACGGTTGCTGTGCCATCTATCGATCCTTTACTTGGTCACGCCCTTGGCGAGCGCGACGGTGCGGCCCTTCTTCGGTCCCTTGCGGGTGCGGGCGTTGGTGCGGGTGCGCTGGCCGCGCACGGGCAGGCCCTTGCGATGACGCGAGCCGCGGTAGCAGCCGAGGTCCATCAGGCGCTTGATGCTCATCGTCACTTCGCGACGGAGGTCGCCCTCGACGCTGAACTTGCCGATCTGCTCGCGGATCTTGTCCATTTCAGCGTCCGACAGATCCTTGATCTTGGTCGACGGCTGGATGCCCGTCGCCGCGAGGATCGCCTTCGCGCGCGTGGGACCGATGCCGTAGATCGCCTGCAGCGCGATAACGGCATGCTGGTGGTTCGGGATGTTGACGCCTGCAATACGTGCCATGAGCTAGACCTGTGAATGTGATGTTCTATAGCCGCAAATCAACCCTGGCGCTGCTTGTGGCGCGGGTCCGTGCAGATCACGCGCACGACGCCGTTGCGGCGGATGATCTTGCAGTTGCGGCAGATTTTCTTGACCGAAGCCAGTACTTTCATGATCGTTCCTTACTTCGCCCTGAACGTGATCCGCGCCCTCGACAGGTCGTAAGGCGAGACTTCCACCGTTACCTTGTCGCCCGGCAGGATCTTGATGTAGTGCATTCGCATCTTTCCGGAGATGTGCCCGAGAACCACGTGGCCGTTTTCGAGCTTTACGCGAAACGTCGCGTTGGGGAGCATCTCCACCACCTCCCCCTGCATCTGGATGGTGTCCTCTTTCGCCATTACCGCGTGGGCAGCCCGCCCTTGAAGTTCGCCTTTTTGAGCAGGCTTTCGTACTGCTGCGACATGAGGTAGGCCTGCACCTGCGTCATGAAGTCCATCGTCACGACCACGATGATCAGGAGCGACGTCCCGCCGAAGTAGAACGGCACGTTCTTCCACGCGATCAGGAAGTTCGGTATGAAGCACACGATCACGAGGTAGAGCGAGCCCAGGAGCGTCAGGCGCAGCGTGATCTTCTCGAGATACTTCGCCGTCTGGTCGCCCGGCCGGTAGCCCGGGATGAACGCACCGCTCTTCTTCAGGTTCTCCGCCGTCTCCTTCGGGTTGTACTGCAGCGCCGTGTAGAAGAAGCAGAAGAAGATGATCGCCGACGCGTACAGGAGCTCGTGGATCGGCTGGCCCGGAGCCAGCGTCGCCGCGATGTCGCGCAGCCATATCGTGCTGTCGCCCTGTCCGAACCATTGCGCGATCGTCGCCGGGAACAGGATGATCGACGAAGCGAAGATCGGCGGGATCACGCCGGCCATGTTGAGCTTGAGCGGCAGGAACGAGCTCTGGCCCTGGTAGACCTTGTTGCCGACCTGACGCTTGGCGTAGTTCACCAATATCTTGCGCACCGCGCGCTCGACGAACACCACGAACGCCGTCACGACGACGATGAGGGCCACGATGCCGAGGACCAGAAGGATCGAGTAAGCGCCGGTGCGCGCCTGCTCGAGCGTCTGCCCGATCGCCTGAGGCAATCCCGCTGCGATTCCCGCGAAGATGATGAGCGAGATGCCGTTGCCGAGCCCGCGCTCGGTGATCTGCTCGCCGAGCCACATGAGGAACATCGTCCCCGTCACCAGCGTGACGCCGGAAATGATGCGGAATGTGAAGCCCGGCGTCGTCACGAGCCCCGGCTGCGCTTCGAGCGCGGCCGAGATCGCGAGCGCCTGGAACAACGCGAGTCCGAGCGTCGCGTAGCGCGTGTATTGCGTGATCTTGCGCCGGCCTGCTTCGCCTTCCTTCTTCAGCGCCTCGAGCGAAGGCACGACCACCGTGCAAAGCTGCATGATGATCGACGCCGAGATGTACGGCATGATCCCGAGCGCGAAGATCGAGAAGCGCGACAGCGCGCCTCCCGAGAACACGTTGAAGAGCCCGAGGATGCCTCCCTGCTGCGAGCGGAAGAGCTCGTCGAGCACGGACGCGTTGATGCCCGGCACCGGGATGTGGGTCCCGATCCGGTAGACGATGAGCGCACCGAGCAGGAACCACAGCCGGCGCTTCAAATCGCCGTACTTGGCTCCGCTCTTCAGTGCAGGATTCGCTGTTGCCACGTGTCCTTCTTTCGTCCCCGGTGCTTAGGCGACACTGCCGCCGGCGGCTTCGATGGCCGCCTTGGCGCCCTTGGTCGCGAGCACGCCCGAAAGCTTGACCGCCTTCTCGAGCTTGCCCGTCTTGATTACCTTCGCGGTCTTGGCACCTGCGTGCACGAGGCCCGCCGCCTTCAGCGCGAGGATGTCGATCTCGTCCACCGGAAGCTTGGCGAGGTCGGACAAGCGCACTTCGGCGGTGTCGTTCTTGCTGCGCGACACGAAGCCGCGCTTCGGCAGCCGGCGCTGCAGCGGCATCTGGCCGCCTTCGAAGCCGACCTTGTGGAAGCCGCCCGAGCGGGACTTCTGGCCCTTGTGGCCGCGGCCGGCCGTCTTGCCGAGACCCGAGCCGATGCCGCGACCGACGCGGCGGCGGTTCTTCTTGCTGCCCTCGGCGGGCTTGATCGTATTGAGGCGCATGGCGTTCTTTCCTATTGCTCGGTCACGCGAAGGAGGTAGCCCACCTTGTTGATCATGCCGCGCGTGCAAGGCGTGTCGATGACTTCGACCGTGTGGTTCGTCCACTTGAGGCCAAGCCCTCGCACGGTCGCGACGTGATCCTCGCGGCAACGGGCGATGCCCTTCGCGAGCGTCACCTTGATCTTCTTCTCACCGGCCATGGTCAGGCTCCCAGGATCTCTTCGACCGTTTTGCCGCGCTTGGCCGCGATCTCCGCGGGCGCGCTGCAGTTCTGGAGCGCGTTGAGCGTGGCCCGCACGAGGTTGTACGGGTTGGTCGAGCCGTGGCACTTGGCCAGCACGTTGGTCACGCCGACGACTTCGAACACGGCGCGCATCGGGCCGCCGGCGATGACGCCGGTGCCGTCCGCCGCGGGCTGCATGAACACCTTGGTCGCGCCGTGACGGCCTTCGACCGGGTGATGCAGCGTGCCCTTCTTGAGGCTGACCTTGATCATCCTGCGGCGCGCCTCTTCCATCGCCTTCTGCACGGCTACCGGCACTTCCTTCGCCTTGCCCTTGCCGATGCCGACGCGGCCGTCGCCGTCGCCGACGACCGTGAGCGCCGCGAAGCCCAGGATGCGTCCGCCCTTCACCACCTTGGTGACGCGGTTGATCCCGATCATCTTCTCGCGCAGACCGTCGCCGCGATCGTCCTGCTGCTGTTGCCTTCTGTCCTGTCGTTGCTGGGCCATGTGCTTTGCCTTAGAACTTGAGACCGCCGGCGCGCGCGGCTTCCGCAAGCGCCTTCACGCGGCCATGGAACCGGAACCCGGAACGGTCGAACGCGACGTTCTCGATGCCGAGCGACTTTGCCTTCTCGGCGATGCGCTTGCCGACGGCTTCCGCCGCGGCCTTGTTGCCGCCGCTCTTGAGATCCTTGCGCACGTCCGCCTCGGTCGTCGACGCGCTCGCGAGCACGCGATCGCCCCCGGGCGCGATGATCTGCGCGTAGATGTGGCTGTTGCTGCGCAACACCACGAGGCGCGTCGCGCGCTGTTGCGCGATACGGATGCGCGTCTGCTTCGCGCGGCGGCTGCGGGCTTCTTTCTTCGTTTCCATGGGCGCCCTTACTTCTTCTTGGTTTCTTTGATCACGACGCGCTCGTCGGCGTAACGCACGCCCTTGCCCTTGTACGGCTCGGGCGGACGGTAGGCGCGGATCTCCGCCGCGACCTGGCCGACGGCCTGCTTGTCGATGCCCTTCACCAGGATCTCGGTCTGCACCGGCGCCTCGACTTTCACGCCCTTCGGCATGGTGTGCACGACGGGATGCGAGAAGCCGAGCGAGAGGTTCAGCTTGTCGCCCGCGACCTGCGCGCGATAGCCGACGCCGACCAGCGTGAGCTTCTTCGAATAGCCTTCCGTGACGCCCTTCACCATGTTCGCGACGAGCGCGCGCATCGTGCCTTGCATGGCGCGCGACTCCTCGTTGGCGGCCTTGAACACGAGGCTCTCGCCGTCCTTCTCGATCGTGACGCTGTCGCCGTAGTTGCGCGCCAACTCGCCGAGCGGACCCTTGACCTTGATCTCGCCGTTGGCCAGGGTCACCTCGACCTTGGGCGGCAGCTTGACCGGGTTGTTACCGATGCGGGACATAGTTCCTGCTCCTTATGCGACGAAGCACAGCACTTCGCCGCCCACGCCAGTTGCGCGCGCCTTGCGATCGGTCATCACGCCATGCGACGTGGACACGATGGCAATGCCGAGGCCGTTCATGACCTTGGGAATTTCGTCCTTGCTCTTGTAGATCCGAAGGCCGGGCTTGCTCACGCGCTCGAGCTTCTCGATGACCGGGCGCCCCGCGTAGTAGCGCAGCGCGATCTCGAGTTGCGGCTTCGCTTCCTCGCTGCCGACCTTGAAGCCGTCGATGTAGCCCTCGTCCTGCAGCACCTTGGCGATGGCGATCTTCACCTTGGAAGACGGCATCACGACGGTCGCCTTTTCGGTCATCTGCGCATTGCGGATGCGCGTCAGCATGTCGGCGATGGGGTCTGTCATGTTCATCTGTAATCCCCTTACCAGCTGGCCTTCACGATGCCCGGCACTTCGCCGCGCATCGCGAACTCGCGAAGCTTGTTGCGGCCGAGGCCGAACTTGCGATAGACGCCGCGCGGACGACCCGTCAGCGCGCAGCGGTTGCGGATGCGCGTCTTGTTCGCGTTGCGCGGAAGGCCCTGGATCTTGAGGCGCGCTTCATACCGCGTCTCGTCCGAGGCCTTCGGATCGTCGATGATCGCCTGCAACGCGTCGCGCTTTTTCGCGAACTTGGCGACGAGCTTCTTGCGCTTTTCGTTGCGGTTGATGAGTGCCAGCTTGGCCATGGCGTCTTGCGTCCTAGTTCTTGAACGGGAAACGGAACGCGGCGAGCAACGCTTTCGCTTCGTCGTCGTTCTTCGCGGTCGTCGTGATGGAGATGTTCATCCCGCGGATCGCGTCGATCTTGTCGTACTCGATCTCGGGGAAGATGATCTGTTCCTTGATGCCGATGTTGTAGTTGCCGCGGCCGTCGAACGCGCGGCTGCTGATGCCGCGAAAGTCGCGCACGCGCGGCAGCGCGATGGTAACGAAGCGATCGAGGAACTCGTACATGCGCTCCTGGCGCAGCGTCACCATGCAACCGATCGGATAGCCCTCGCGGATCTTGAAGCCCGCGATGGCCTTGCGCGCCTTGGTGACCACCGGCTTCTGCCCGGCGATCTTCTGCATGTCGCCGACGGCGTTGTCCAGGATCTTCTTGTCGCCGGTCGCCTCGCCAACGCCCATGTTGAGCGTGATCTTGGTGATGCGCGGCACCTCCATCGGCGACTTGTACCCGAACTGCTTCATCAGCGCCGGGGCGATTTCCTGCTTGTAGACTTCTTTCAGTCGAGCCATGCTGTCCTCAGACGATCTGCTCGCCGTTGCCCTTGTAGAAGCGGACCTTGCGGCCGTCCTCGAGCGTGCGAACGCCGATGCGATCGGGCTTCTTGGTCACAGGGTTGTAAATCGCGACGTTGGAGACGTCGATCGGCATTTCCTTGGTGATGATGCCGCCCGGCTGGTTCTTCATCGGGTTCGGCTTCGTGTGCTTCTTCACCGTGTTGATGCCGTTGACGATCACGTGGCCGTCATCGACGATGCGCGAGACGTCGCCCCGCTTGCCCTTGTCGCGGCCGGTGATGACGACGACGTTGTCGCCCTTCTTGATCTTGCTCATGTGCCCTGTCCTTGTTATCGCTCGTTGCCGCCCGTTACAGCACTTCAGGCGCCAGTGAGACGATCTTCATGAACCGCTCGGTCCGCAGCTCGCGCGTGACCGGTCCGAAGATGCGGGTGCCGATCGGCTCGAGCTTCGGGTTGAGCAGCACGGCGGCATTGGTGTCGAAGCGGATCAACGCGCCATCGGCACGGCGGACGCCCTTCCTGGTGCGAACGACGACGGCGTTGTAGATCTCACCCTTCTTCACGCGACCGCGGGGCGCGGCGTCCTTGACGGACACCTTGATCACGTCGCCGATGTGGGCGTACCGGCGCTTGCTGCCGCCGAGCACCTTGATACACATCACCGAACGCGCGCCGGTGTTATCGGCGACGTCCAGCACCGACTGCATCTGGATCATTTTTTCCTTGTCTCCAACTTAATCCGCCCAACCCACTTCGCGATGGCGGCCAGTTTTGGATCCCGCTCTAGGGACCTGGTGCTGCGGGCGGTCCGGGGAATCTGCAATTATGCCACGGACTGCTCACCTTCGCAACTCCAAAGGAGGGCTGCCCGGCGCGCGTAGCGCCTGCCGGCGGGCCCTCCTCCATCAGAAGTTCTATACCGTCTGCGCTTTCTCGAGGACCTGCGACACGCGGAACGCCTTCGTCTTGGACAGCTTCCGCGTGGCCGAGATCTCGACCAGGTCGCCCATCTTGGCTTCGCCGTTCTCGTCGTGCGCGTGGAATCGGCGTGTCTGCATCACGATCTTGCCGTAGATCGGGTGCTTCACCCGACGCTCGACCAGCACCGTGACCGTCTTGGCCATCTTGTCGCTCACGACACGGCCCGTGAACGTCTGGACCAGCGCCTTGCGCGGGGCCGTCGTCGCGGCTTCGCTCTTCGTCTGCTCTTCAGCCATGCTTGGCCTCACTCTTCTTCTGATGAATCAACGTCTTTACGCGGGCGACCCCGCGGCGCGCGCTGCGCAGCTTGGCGTTGTTGGTGAGCTGTTGCGTCGCCGCCTGCATGCGCAGGCCGAACTGCTCCTTGAGCAGCGCCTCGAGCTCGGTTTGCAGGTCCGCGGGAGACTTGCCCCGCAGCGCCTTCTTCGCTTCGGATGACTTCATGGCTTATTGTCCGATCAGGCGATGCACGAACGTCGTCTTGATCGGCAGCTTGGCCGACGCGAGCGCGAACGCCTCGCGCGCCAGCGCCTCTTCGACGCCGTCCATCTCGTAGAGCACCTTGCCCGGCACGATCTCGGCCACGTAATACTCGGGGCTGCCCTTGCCGTTGCCCATGCGGACCTCGGCCGGCTTACGCGAGACGGGCTTGTCCGGGAAGATGCGGATCCAGATGCGGCCGCCGCGCTTGATGTGACGCGTCATGGCACGCCGCGCCGCTTCGATCTGGCGCGCCGTGAGGCGGCCGCGGCCGACGGCCTTGAGGCCGTACTCGCCGAAGCTCACCTTGTTGCCGACGGTCGCAACGCCCTTGTTGCGGCCCTTCTGTTCCTTGCGGTACTTCCTTCTAGCTGGCTGCAGCATTCTTCGCTCCTGCTCCGGTACGACGCGGCGGACGCTTCGGCTGCTCGCGCTCCGGCGCCGGCGCCGGCGCCTGCGCGGGCTCGGCGTTGTGCGCCATCACCTCGCCCTTGAACACCCATACCTTGATGCCGATGACGCCGTACGTGGTGCGCGCTTCGGCGAACCCGTAATCGATGTCGGCGCGCAGCGTATGCAGCGGCACGCGGCCTTCGCGGTACCACTCGCGGCGCGCGATTTCCGCGCCGTTCAAGCGACCCGACGACATCACCTTGATGCCCTGCGCGCCCAGGCGCATCGCGTTCTGCATGGCGCGCTTCATCGCGCGGCGGAACATGATCCGCTTCTCGAGCTGCTGCGCGATCGAGTCGGCGATGAGCTGCGCGTCGATCTCGGGCTTGCGGATCTCCTCGATGTTGAGGCCGACGTCGCCGCCCATCATCTTGCGAAGGTCGCCGCGCAGCGTCTCGATGTCCTCGCCCTTCTTGCCGATGACGACACCCGGTCGCGCACTGTGAATGGTGATCCGCGCGTTCTTCGCGGGCCGCTCGATGGTGATCTTGGCCACCGAGGCGTGCGAGAGCTTCTTGCCCAGGTACTCGCGAACCTTGATGTCCTGCGCGAGGATGCCAGAGTAGTTCTTGCTGTTCGCGAACCACTTCGAGCCCCAGTTCCGGTTGACGGCGAGGCGGAACCCGGTGGGGTGGATTTTCTGACCCATGTCTTATTCCTTCTTTCCGTCGCCGACCACGAGGTGGATGTGGCAGCTCTGCTTGCTGATCACGTTGCCGCGGCCCTTGGCGCGCGGACTCTGGCGCTTCAGCACGTCGGCCTTGTCGACGTAAATGGTCTGGACCTTGAGCTCGTCGACGTCGGCCCCGTCGTTGTGCTCGGCATTGGCGATCGCCGACATGAGCACCTGCCGTACGATTCGCGCGCCCTTCTTCGGGCTGAACGCGAGGATGTCGAGCGCGCGCCCGACGGGCTTGCCGCGGATCATGTCGGCGACGAGCCGGCCCTTCTGGGCCGACAGCCGCACGCCGCGCAGCGTTGCTGTGGTTTCCATCATCGACTCCTTACTTCTTCCTCGGCGGTGCCGGTGCCGCGACCTTCTTGTCGGCCGAGTGGCCCTTGAAGGTGCGCGTCAGCGCGAACTCGCCGAGCTTGTGGCCGACCATGTTTTCCGACACGTAGACCGGGATGTGCGCCTTGCCGTTGTGCACGGCGACGGTCAGGCCCACGAAATCGGGCGTGATCGTGCTGCGGCGCGACCAGGTCTTGATCGGCTTCTTGTCGTTGGTCGCACGCGCCTTGTCCACCTTCGCAATCAGGTGGCCATCGACGAACGGACCTTTTTTGATTGAGCGAGCCATTTACCTTACCCCTTCGTCGCGTGGCGGCGGCGAACGATCATGCCGTCGGTCCGCTTGTTCTTGCGCGTCTTGTAGCCCTTGGCCGGCGTGCCCCACGGCGACATCGGGTGGTGACGTCCGCCGCCGCCGTTGGTGCGGCCGCCCATCGGGTGGTCGACCGGGTTCATGGCGATGCCGCGCACCGTCGGACGGATGCCGCGCCAGCGCTGCGCACCCGCCTTGCCGATCGAGCGCAGGTTGTGCTCCTCGTTGCCGACTTCGCCGATGACGGCGCGGCAATCGACGTGCACCTTGCGAATCTCGCCCGAGCGCAAGCGGAGCTGCGCGTAGATGCCCTCGCGTGCGAGAAGCTGCACCGACGCCCCCGCCGAGCGCGCGATCTGCGCGCCCTTGCCGGGCTGCATCTCGATGCAGTGAATCGTGGTGCCGACCGGGATGTTGCGAAGCGGCAGGCTGTTGCCCGGCTTGATGCCCGCCTCGATGCCCGACATGAGCTCCGTGCCCACCGCCACGCCGCGCGGCGCGATGATGTAACGGCGCTCGCCGTCCGCGTACAGCAGGAGCGCGATGTTGGCGCTTCGGTTCGGATCGTATTCGAGGCGCTCCACCTTCGCGGGAATCCCGTCCTTGTTGCGGCGGAAGTCGATCACGCGATAGTGATGCTTGTGGCCGCCGCCCTTGTGACGGATGGTGATGTGGCCGTTGTTGTTGCGCCCCGAGCCGCGCTTCTGCGACTCGACCAGCGAGGCGATCGGCGCGCCCTTGTGCAGGTTCGCGTTGACGACCTTCACCAGCGACCGGCGACCGGCCGACGTCGGTTTGACTTTGACGAGTGCCATGGTGTCAGCCCTCTGCCGCGAAGTTGATTTCCTGACCCGGCTTCAGGCACACGTAGGCCTTCTTCCAGTTGCGCCGGCGGCCGATGAAACGGCCGAAGCGCTTTTCCTTGCCCTTCACGTTGCTCACCTGGACGCTCTCGACCTCGACCTTGAACATGAGCTCGACCGCCGCCTTGATCTCGGGCTTGGACGCGTCCGGCTGCACGCGAAAGACCACCTGTTCGAACTTGTCCGCGATGAACGTCCCCTTTTCGGAGATCACCGGCGCGAGCAGGACCGTCATCAGGCGCTCGTTGCTGTACTTCTTCACGTTGGGGTTGGCCGTGCTCATGCGTAGGCCTCCTCGAGTTGTGCGACTGCGCCCCGGGTGACGAGCACGTTGTTGAAGCGCACGAGGCTCACCGGATCGATCTCGCGCGTCTCGAGCACGAGCACGTCGGGAAGGTTGCGCGACGACATGAACGTGTTCTGGTCGAGCTTGTCGGTGACGACGAGCACGGTGCCGGTCAGGCCGAATTGCTTGATCTTCTGCACGAACGCCTTGGTCTTCGGTCCGTCGAGCGCGATGGCGTCGATCACCGACAGGCGATCCTCGCGCACGAGCTGCGACAGGATCGACGCGAGGCCCGCGCGGTACATCTTGCGGTTCACCTTCTGGGAGAAATTCTCGTCCGGCGAGGACGGGAAGATCTTGCCGCCGCCGCGCCACAGCGGGCTGTTGGCCTGGCCCGCGCGCGCGCGGCCGGTGCCCTTTTGCGCCCAGGGCTTCTTGTGCGACTTGTTGATGTCGGCGCGGCCCTTCTGCGCACGCGTGCCCTGGCGCGCGTTCGCCTGGTAGGCGACCACGACCTGGTGCACCAATGCTTCGTTGTATTCGCGGCCGAACAGCGCGTCGGACACGGACACCGTTTCGTTCTTCTGGCCGTTGCCGGCGAGGAGCTTGAGATCCATTGTCAGGCCCCCTTCTTCAGCGGCGTCTTCGACGACGGCAGCACGACGATGTGACCGCCATCCGCGCCGGGCACGTTGCCCTTGACGAGCAGGAGGCCGCGCTCGGCGTCGACGCGGACGACCTTCAGGAGCTGGGTCGTGCGCGTGACGTTGCCGTGCTGGCCCGCCATCCGCTTGCCCGGAAATACGCGGCCCGGATCCTGCGCCATGCCGATCGAGCCCGGCGTGTTGTGCGAGCGCGAGTTGCCGTGCGACGCGCGGTTGCTGCTGAAGTGGTGGCGCTTGATGACGCCTGTGAAGCCCTTGCCCTTGGTCGTGCCGGTGACGTCGACGAGCTGGCCGACGCTGAACGTGTCGACGCCGATCGTGTCGCCCGCCTTGAACTTGGCGAGGTCGTCGGCAGCGACCTGGAACTCCTTGAGCACGACGCCGCCTTCCACACCCGCCTTGGCGAGGTGGCCCGCTTGCGCCTTGTTGACGCGCGAGGCGCGACGCTTGCCCCACGTGACCTGCACGGCGGCGTAGCCGTCGTTGTCCGGCGTCTTCACCTGCGTGACGCGGTTGCCACCGACGTCGAGCACGGTCACCGGGATGGCGCTGCCATCGTCGGCGAAGACACGGGTCATGCCTACCTTGCGACCCACTAGTCCGAGTGACATAAGGAACCTCTCTTTATCGTTGCCCCGGTTGCCCGGAGTGCTGACTGCTATTGGCCAGCGATTACTCCTTGTTACTGAAGCTTGATCTCGACATCGACACCTGCCGGCAGATCGAGCTTCATCAACTGGTCGACCGTCTTGTCGGTCGGGTCGATGATGTCCATCAGCCGCAGGTGCGTGCGAATCTCGAACTGGTCGCGCGACGTCTTGTTGACGTGCGGCGAACGCAGGACGTCGTAGCGCTCGATCTTGGTCGGCAGCGGCACGGGACCCTTGACGACGGCGCCGGAGCGCTTGGCCGTTTCGACGATCTCGAGCGCCGACTGGTCGATCAGCTTGTAATCGAACGCCTTCAATCTGATGCGGATGCGTTGATTGTTCACTGATCTACTCGATCACCTTCGCCACAACGCCAGCGCCGACGGTGCGGCCGCCTTCGCGGATCGCGAAGCGCAGGCCCTCTTCCATCGCGATCGGCTGGATCAGCGTCACCGTCATCCCGATGTTGTCCCCAGGCATCACCATCTCCGTCCCCGCCGGCAGCTCGCACGACCCCGTCACGTCCGTCGTTCGGAAATAAAACTGCGGCCGGTACCCCGGGAAGAACGGCGTATGACGTCCACCCTCTTCCTTGCTCAGGATGTACACCTCGCACGTGAACTTCGTGTGCGGCGTGATCGACCCCGGCTTCGCCAGCACCTGTCCACGCTCCACTTCCTCGCGCTTCGTCCCGCGCAGCAGCACACCGACGTTGTCCCCGGCTTGCCC
Organism: uncultured beta proteobacterium; assembly: GCA_963707815.1. Lineage (GTDB taxonomy): Bacteria > Pseudomonadota > Gammaproteobacteria > Burkholderiales > Casimicrobiaceae > VBCG01. The sequence goes on along the minus strand of CAVPRK010000024.1, from coordinate 250,064 downwards.
TTGATCCAGCAGCTTGCGGAACATCTCCACGCCCGTGCACACCGTCGCCAGCGTCGGCTTCAGCCCCACGATCTCCAGCGGGTCGCCTACCTTCACGATCCCCCGCTCCACACGACCCGTCACCACCGTGCCACGACCCGAGATCGAGAACACGTCCTCCACCGGCATCAGAAACGGCCCGTCGATCGCCCGCTCAGGCTGCGGGATATACGTATCCAGCGCCTCCGCCAGCTTGAATATCGACGGCTCTCCGAAGATCCCCCTTGTCCCCTTCCAATGCCAACTTCGCCGACCCAATCACGATCGGCGTCTTCTCCCCCGGAAACTGGTACTTGCTCAGCAATTCGCGAACTTCCATCTCGACAAGCTCCAACAGCTCCTTGTCGTCGACCATGTCCGCCTTGTTCATGTACACGATGATGTACGGAACTCCCACCTGCCGCGCCAGCAGAATGTGCTCCCGCGTCTGCGGCATCGGGCCGTCCGCCGCGCTCACCACCAGAATCGCCCCGTCCATCTGCGCCGCACCCGTGATCATGTTCTTCACGTAGTCCGCGTGCCCCGGGCAATCCACGTGCGCGTAGTGACGGTTCGCCGTCTCGTATTCCACGTGCGCCGTGTTGATCGTGATCCCCCGCGCCTTCTCCTCCGGCGCGTCGTCGATCTGGTCGTACGCCCTCGCCTCGCCACCGAACTTCTTCGACAGCACCAGCGTGATCGCCGCCGTCAGCGTCGTCTTCCCGTGATCGACGTGCCCAATCGTCCCAACGTTCACGTGCGGCTTGTTGCGCTCGAATTTGCCTTTTGCCATGTCCGTTCCTCGTTACTTTTTGGATCCCTTGTCGGGATTGTCACGATTGATGATTCCGTCGGCGACACTCTTGGGCGCCTCGGTGTAATGCTTGAATTCCATCGTGTACGTCGCGCGACCCTGCGACAGCGAGCGCATGGTCGTCGAGTAGCCGAACATCTCGGCGAGCGGCACTTCCGCCTTGATGACCTTGCCGGTCGGCAGATCGTCCATGCCCTGCACGATGCCGCGGCGCGAGGACAGGTCGCCCATCACGTTGCCCATGAATTCCTCGGGCGTTTCCACTTCGACCGCCATCATCGGCTCGAGCAGCATCGGGCTCGCCTGGCGCATGCCGTCCTTGAACGCCATCGACGCGGCCATCTTGAACGCGTTCTCGTTGCTGTCGACGTCGTGCGACGAGCCATCGAACAGCGTCACTTTCACGTCGACCACGGGGAAGCCCGCGAGCACCCCGTTGGGCAGCGTCTCGCGCAACCCCTTTTCCACCGCCGGGATGAATTCGCGCGGCACCGTGCCGCCCTTGATCGCGTCCACGAACTCGAAGCCCTTGCCCTGCTCGCTGGGCTCCACCTTGAGCCACACGTGGCCGTACTGGCCGCGGCCGCCCGACTGCTTGATGAACTTGCCTTCGACCTGCACGAGCTTCTTGATCGCTTCGCGATATGCCACCTGCGGCGCGCCGACGTTCGCTTCGACGCCGAACTCACGCTTCATGCGGTCGACGAGGATCTCGAGGTGCAGCTCGCCCATGCCGGAGATGATCGTCTGGCCCGACTCTTCGTCGGTGCGCACGCGAAACGACGGGTCTTCCTGCGCCAGGCGATTGAGCGCGATGCCCATCTTCTCCTGGTCCGCCTTGGTCTTGGGCTCGACCGCAACGTGGATCACGGGCTCGGGGAACACCATCTTCTCGAGCGTGATCTCCTTCTGCGGATCGGTCAGCGTGTCGCCGGTGGTGGCTTCCTTCAAGCCGACTGCAGCGGCGATGTCGCCCGCGCGCACTTCCTTGATGTCCTCGCGCTGGTTCGCGTGCATCTGCAGGATGCGGCCGATGCGCTCCTTGCGTCCCTTGGTCGGGTTGTAGATCGTGTCGCCCGAATTGATCACGCCCGAATAGACGCGGAAGAACACGAGCTGGCCCACGTACGGGTCGGTCATGATCTTGAACGCGAGCGCCGCAAACGGCTCGTCGTCGGACGGCTTGCGCTCGCCTATCTGGCCGTTCTCGAGCTCGCCCTTCACCGGCGGGATATCCGTCGGAGCCGGCATGTAGTCGATCACGGCGTCGAGCATTGCCTGCACGCCCTTGTTCTTGAACGCCGAGCCGCACAGCATCGGGACGATCTCGCCCGCGACCGTGCGCGCGCGCAGCGCCTGCTTGATCTCGGCTTCCGAGAGCTCGCCCGTCTCGAGGTACTTGTTCATCACCTCTTCGTTGGCTTCGGCGGCGCTTTCGACCATCTTCTCGCGCCATTCCTTGCAGAGGTCGGCGAGATCGGCCGGGATGTCGCGCATCTCGTACTTCATGCCCTGCGACGCGTCATCCCAGTAGATGGCCTTCATCTTGACCAGGTCGACCACGCCCGCGAACTTGTCCTCGGCGCCGATGGGAACCTGGATCGGAACGGGATTGGCTTTCAGACGCGACTTCATCTGGTCGTAGACCTTGAAGAAGTTGGCGCCCACGCGGTCCATCTTGTTGACGAACGCGAGCCGCGGCACGTTGTACTTGTTGGCTTGCCGCCAGACCGTTTCCGACTGCGGCTGCACGCCGCCCACGGAGTCGTACACCATGCACGCGCCGTCGAGCACGCGCATGCTGCGCTCGACTTCGATCGTGAAGTCGACGTGGCCCGGCGTGTCGATGATGTTGACGCGGTGCTCGGGATAATTCCCGTCCATCCCCTTCCAGAAGCAGGTCGTCGCCGCGGAAGTGATGGTGATGCCGCGCTCGCGCTCCTGCTCCATCCAGTCCATCACGGTCGCGCCGTCATGGACCTCGCCCATCTTGTGGGAGACGCCGGTGTAGAAAAGGATGCGCTCGGTAGTCGTGGTCTTACCGGCATCAATGTGGGCACTGATGCCGATGTTGCGATACCGTTCGATCGGAGTTGTTCTGGGCATGGTTGCGTGCTCCTTGTAGGGCGGACTTCAGTCCGCCGCGATAACCCGTCGGGCTGAAGCCCGACCCACTCGGAAAAAGTTCGTCGTCGTTGTTCTTAGAACCTGAAGTGGGTGAACGCCTTGTTCGCTTCGGCCATGCGGTGCACTTCCTCGCGCTTCTTCACCGCGCCGCCGCGGCCTTCCGAGGCTTCGATGAGCTCGGCCGCCAGGCGCGCGCCCATCGACTTCTCGCCGCGCTTGCGCGCCGCTTCGCGCAGCCAGCGCATGGCGAGCGCGGTCCTGCGCACGGGGCGCACTTCGACGGGAACCTGGAAATTGGCGCCACCGACGCGACGGCTCTTCACTTCGACCATCGGGCGCGAATTCTGCAGCGCCTGGTTGAACACTTCGAGGGGATCCTTGCCGCCCTTCTTGCTGATCGACTCGAAGGCACCGTAGATGATCCGCTCGGCGACCGACTTCTTGCCGCTGTCCATCAACACGTTGATGAACTTGGCGACATCGATGTTCGCAAACTTGGGATCGGGAAGAATGTCCCGCTTCGGGACTTCGCGACGACGTGGCATGACTCAATGTCCTCTTGTTATGCAGCCTTGGGCCGCTTCGCGCCGTACTTCGAACGGGCCTGCTTGCGGTCCTTCACGCCGGCGGTGTCGAGCGCGCCGCGCACCATGTGGTAACGCACGCCCGGCAAGTCCTTCACGCGGCCGCCGCGAATGAGCACTACCGAGTGCTCCTGCAGGTTGTGGCCTTCGCCGCCGATGTAGCTGATGACCTCGAAGCCGTTGGTCAAGCGGACCTTCGCGACCTTCCGCAACGCGGAGTTCGGCTTCTTCGGCGTCGTCGTGTAAACACGCGTGCACACGCCGCGCTTCTGCGGGCTGTTCTGCAGCGCCGGAACCTTGCTTTTGGACACGGCGGGCTTGCGGCCCTTCCGCACGAGCTGATTGATCGTTGGCATCCTGATTGTCCGTTTCGTGCGGCCGCCGCAATGGCGGTCCGCATCAACTAGGGCTCGGCAGTGCGTGTTGCCTGGGCTGCCGGCTTCGCGAAACTACTGCTCTGCTGCTTGTGGTTTCCTGCTCTTGCTTCAAAGTCCTTCTAAATCAAAGTGGCCGCCGCGCGGGATCGCGAGGGGCCACTCTTCGTCACGCCTTGACCGACGGAAATGGTGTTTCTGCCGCGGCCAGGTACGCGTCGCGCTCCAGGGAACCGTGGCAGCTTTGCTGGCAGCCCGGCCGGAAGGCGAAAGACAGCGATTGTACGACGAAAAAGCGCGTTGAGTCAACGCCTAACGCCAGCTCCCACCGAGCGCCTGGAACAGCGCGGCGGCGTCCGTGTACTGATTCGCCTTGGCCTGCAAAAACGCGACGCGCGCGGCCAACCGCTGGCGGTCCGCTTCGATCAGCGTCACTTCGCTCACGCCCCCGGTTCGAAAACGTTCCAGGGTGATGCGATAAGCCTCCTCGGCGCGATCCGCCTGAAGTGAGCGGGCACTTACTTCCTGGACGTCGGCTTCGAGCGCCCGCAGCACGTCGGCGACGTTTTGCAGGCCCTGCAGCACCGACAGCCGGTAGGCGGCCACCGCCTGGTCGTAGGCTGCCTCGGCCGCCCGCTTGCGTGCCTGCAACTCGCCACCACGGAACAACGGCTGCAGCAGATTGATGCCGATGTTCCAGATGTTGATGCCATTGCCGAACACGTCGGAGATGTTGAGCTGGCTTGACGAAAATCCGCCGGAGATAACGAATTTCGGGTACAGATCGGCGGTCGCGACGCCGACGTTAGCGCTCGCCTTGTGCAGCAGCGCCTCGCTGGCGCGGATGTCCGGCCGCTGGCGGACCAGCTCGGACGGCAGCCGGAGCGGCAACTCGCCCGGCAGGCGGAGGTCGGAGAGGGCGATCGCCGGGACCGACGCCGTGGCGGGGGGATCACCCATCAGGACACGCGCAGGTAGATGGCCCGCTTGCGCTACCTGCGCGCGGAGCGGCGGCAGGCCGACTTCGGTCTGCGCGACCAGCATGCCCTGATTCTGGACGCCAGAGCGCCACTCCGCCAAGTTCGTATCGGTGCTCCGCAATCGAGAGTTCCTGCCGTTGCGCCGCAAGGATTGCTTCGCGTCGATCTCGATCTGCGCGCGCGAGCGCCGCCTGCCGGATCGCGGTCGTGACGACGTTGCTTGCGAGCGTCAGGCGCGCGCCTTCGAGCTCGTAGCCCTGGTAGTCGACCTCGGCCGCCAGCGCCTCGAGCTCGCGCCGCGTGCCGCCGAAGAGGTCGAACGTGTACGACACGTTGAGCGCCGAGCGATGAACACGTTGAACGGGCCGGGATTCGGCGCCTGCGGAAAGCCGAACGTCGCCGGATCGATGCGCTGCCGCACGGCGCCGGCCGTCGCGTCGACGTGCGGATACGGTGGCGCCCGCGCGCGCGGCGCGCAGCTCCTTCGCTTGCCTCGACGCGCGCGCGCGCGCCTGTCGAGCGTCGGGCTGTCGGCGAGCGCGCGCTGCACGAGCGCGTCGATCTCCGGCGACCGAAGACCGTCCACCACTCGGCGGGAATGTCGCGGTCGGGACGAGGTTCGACCGCGATGTCGGCGACGGACGCCGGGCACGTAGCGGTCGACCGCCGGCGGATCCGGCGTGCGGAAATCGGGACCGACCGTGCAGCCCGCGCAGGCGAATGCGACGCAGCAGAGCGAGCGATGCGCTTCAATCGAGCGTCCTGCGATAGAACTTCACCGCGATCGCCATCACGACGAGCGCGAACACGATGAGCGGCCAGAGGCTCGGCCACAGGTCGGGCCAGTCGTTGCCCTTGAGCAGGATGCCGCGGACCAGCCGGTTGTAGTACGTGAGCGGCAGCACGCTGCCGATGCCACTGCGCCCACTCCGGCATGCCGCGAAACGGGAACATGAAGCCCGACAGCAGGATGTTCGGCAGGAAATAGAAGAACGTGAGCTGCATCGCCTGCAGCTGGTTGCGCGCGAGCGACGACAGCGTGATGCCGACCGTGAGATTGCACGCGATGAACAGCAGCGACGCGCCGTAGAGCGCGGTCACGCTGCCGACGAACGGCACGTCGAAGATGTAACGCGCCGCGAGCAGGATGATCGTCGCCTGGATCAGGCCGATCGCGATGTACGGCACGATCTTGCCGGTCATCACCTCGAGCGGCGTGACCGGCATCGCGAGCAGGTTCTCCATCGTGCCGCGCTCGCGCTCGCGCGTGATCGCGAGGCCGGTCATCATGACGAGCGTCATCGTCAGGATCACGCCCATCAGGCCGGGCACGATGTTGTATTGCGTGATCGACTCGGGGTTGTACAGCCGGTGCACGTGGACGTCGAACGGCGGCCGGCGATGCCCGCGAGCTGCGGCGAGCGGGCCGATGAGATCCTTGCGCGCGACGACGCGATACGAGCTGCGATGATCGCGGCGAGCGCGGCGCTCGTCGCGGTCGGGTCCGAGGCATCGGCCTCGATCAGCAGCGACGGGTCGCTCGCCGCGCAGCAGCTTGCGCGTGAAGTCGGCGGGAATCGTCACGCACGAACTGCACGCTGCCCTGCGCGAGCGCCGCGCGGCCCGCTTCCTCGTCGGGCAGCTCGCCGACGATGTCTGAAATACTCGGACGTCGTCATCGCCGCACGAAGCGAGCGCGTGAACTCGCTGTGGTCGGCGACGATGATCGCGGTCGGCATGTGCTTGGGATCGGTGTTGATCGCGTAGCCGAAGAGCGTCAGCTGGATGATCGGAATGCCGACGATCATCGCGAACGTCACGCGGTCGCGGCGCAGCTGCAGGAACTCCTTGCGTGACCATCGCCCACCAGCGCTGGAACGAGACAGACGGCGTGCGTCGCGGTCATTTCGCTCGTCCGCGCTCGTCGCCGAAGTTGTCGGTCGCGCCCTGCATCAGGTGGATGAACACGTCCTCGAGTCCGGTGTCGATCGGCGCGATCTGGTAGCTGCCGCCGGCCGTGGCCTCGCGCAGCGAGCGCTCGAGCAGCGCTGCGTCCTTGCCGGTGACGTGCATCGTCTCGCCGAAGGCCACCGTCTGCTCGACGCCGGGCATGCGTCCGCAGCTTGCTCGGCCAGCTGCGCGAGGTCGGGGCCTTGCACCGCGAACGTCGTCAGGCCCTGCGCCGCGATCACCTCGTGCGCCGTGCCCTTGCGCGAGCAGACGCCCGTACGCGATGTACGCGAGCTTGTGGCAGCGCTCCGCCTCGTCCATGTAGTGCGTGCTGACGAGCACCGAGATGCCTTGCGCGGCGAGCCGGTGCAGCTCCTCCCAGAACTCGCGGCGCGCATTCGGATCGACGCCGGCGGTCGGCTCGTCGAGCAGCAGCAGGCGCGGCCGATGCAGCATGCACGCGGCGAGCGCGAGCCGCTGCTTCCATCCGCCGGAAAGCGTGCCGGTGAGCTGATGCTGCGCGGCTGCGTAGTCCGAGGTCGTCGAGCGCGCGGTCGACCGCGCGCCTTGCGATCCGCCATCGCGTACACGCGCGCGTGAAATCGAGGTTCTCGCGAATCGTCAGGTCGTCCCAGAACGAGAATCGCTGCGTCATGTAGCCGACGTTGCGCTTGATCGCGCTCGGATTGCGTGCGGATGTCGTAGCCGAGGCACGTGCCGCTGCCCGAGTCGGGCGTGAGCAGTCCGCACATCAGGCGGATCGACGTCGTCTTGCCGCTGCCGTTCGGCCCGAGGAAGCCGAAGATCTCGCCGCGCTCGACGCGCAGCGACAGGTCGACGACGACGTGCTTGTTGCCGAAGCTCTTGTTGAGGTCCGTGGACGTCGATGACGGCGTTGCCATGTTCCTTCCGCTCATTGCAGCGTCACGCGACACCGGCTGGCCCGGATGCAGCTTCGCTGCGTTCTCCGGCGACGGCCGCGCCTCGACCATGAACACGAGCTTGCTGCGCGTCTCGTTGCTGTAGATGACCGGCGGCGTGAATTCGGCCTCGCTCGACACGTACGAGATCGTGGCGGGGATGTCGGCGGCGCAGCCGTCGCACTGGATCGCGACCGCGCGCCCGGGCGCAAGCGCGCCGACGATCGTCTGCGGGACGAAGAAGCGCACCTTGACGTTGGGCGGCGGCAGCATGCGCACGACCGGGCTGCCGGCCGCCACCCACTCGCCCTCGCGATAGAGCGTGTCGTACACGCGTCCCGCGTGGGTCGCCAGCACCGACTTCTGATCGAGCTTCCACGTCGCCTGCTCGAGCGCGGCGCGCGCGGCCGCGACCTGCGCCGCCTGCGCCTTGATCTGCTCGTTGCGGCTCGGCAGCTGCGCGACGGTGAGCTCGCTGCGCAACTGCGCGACGCGCGCCTGCGCGGCCGCGTGCGCCGACCGGCTGTCGTCGAGCTGCGCGCGCGCGATGCCGCCGATCTTGAACTGCGCCTCGTCGCGCGCGAGCTTGCGTCGCGGCGCGTCTGCTCGTCGACCTGCGCCTGCGCGAGCTGCGCGCGCGTCACGTCCTGCTCCGGCGGTCGCCTTCCCGCGCGCAAGATCCGCGAGCTGCGCTTCGGCCGCCCTCACCTGCTCCTGCGCCTGCCGCTGCGCCGCGGCTTCGCTGACGGCTTCGAGCGCGTAGAGCCGGCGCGTTGACGTGCGACGTCGTCGCCGCGCTTGACCGACAGCTGATCGAGACGCCCGGCGATCGGCGAGGCGACGTTGACGAACTCGCCTTCGACGTAGCCCTGATAACCCGAGGGGGTGGGGTTGGAGCAGCCGGTGGCCACGGATGCAAGCAGCGTTGCAGCGAGGCGGCGGAACGGGGCACGGGGAAGCACGCGCGAATAGATACCATAATCGCCTCGCTGGAACCAAACGAAGTTGCGGCCGATCCGTCTTGCAGGTCGCCGTCGACAATCCGCCCCGACGAGGGCATCCTATGCACGTCCGCATGAGCCCGCAGGGCTGCGGACCTTTCCCGTCAACCCGGAAATCAAGCCATGAAACTGCGTAACAACTTCCTGCGCGCGGCGCTTCTCGCCGCGGCCATCGCGGCGTCGACGCCGAACTACGCGACGACGTTCTCGACCAACTACACCGACATGTGGTCCACCGGACCGGAGCCCGGATGGGGCCTGTTCATCGACCAGCAGGCGGACGTGCTCCTCGGCACCCTGTTCATCTACGACAAGGGCAACATGGCCGCGTGGTACACGGTGCAGTGGAGCCTTGCCGCGATCAACCCCGGCGGGCAGCCTTCGTATACCGGCACCCTGTTTCAGACGACCGGACCTGCGCTTGGCCAGCCCTGGAATCCTGCGCTGTTGCAATACCGTGCCGTCGGCCAAGCGACCATCGAGTTCGGCGACGACGCGCACGCCCTTCTCAACTACACGATCGACGGGGCGGGTGCGGTCAAGCAGGTGTCGCGCTTCACGTTCGCGACGAACAGCATCCTGGGCTCGTACATCGGCGCGACCCAGGACGTGACGCACGACTGCAAGGATTCGACGCGCAACGGCCTCGTGACCACCGACCCGGGCCCGTTCACCATCACGCAGAACCAGGACGGCTACGTGCTCAAGTTCCCGACGTGCGAAGTCACCAACGGCGTCTTCCAGCAGTTCGGCCAGATCGCCAAGGTCGATGCGATCTACAACTGCCAGGGCGGTGTCGCCGGCGAGATCAAGTTCACCGGCCTCATGTCCGAAAAGGGCGGCATCACGGGCACGTACACCGGGCGCGACGCCTCGTGCTCGTTCAGCGGCAACGTCGGCGGCATGAGGGTGTTGAAATAGCAACGGTCCTCGCGAAGCTGCGCGGCCTGCGCAACGTCTTTACGCCGCAGGCCGAACGCAACCAGCGCACGCTGCTTCGCGAGGTCGAGGGCCTGCGCCTGCGAAAGTGGGCGCAGCTCTCGCAGCTTCACGAGGATCTCCTCTTCGTTACCGCCTTCCCGGCGTCGCTCGCGACCAGAAAGTCAGCGCGCGCGCTGTTGCGCAAGATTTTTCGGCGCATGCAGGATCTTCCCCGTGCCGAGCGTGCCCGCGCGGACGATAGCGGGATCGCCGGCTCGATCACGCGGCACGTCTATCCATTCCCGCTTGCGCGGGTGCTCGCGACCACGGAGAACGCGGACGTCGATTGGGGCAACGTCGAGGACGAGGCTGCGCTCGACGATGTGGTTCGCCCGCTCCTTGCGCCGGCCGCACGGGAGGCGTTCGACAGCGGGGAATACGGGACCCGCGAATTCGTGCGGCTTGCACGGCCCCCGGATACGACCGACCTGCGCTGGCTCACCAGCGACGTGCGCGTGGCCGATGCGTGGGATGCCGCCGAAAGCACGGTCGCCTGGCGCCTGGCGAATTCGCCCCGAAGCGTCACCCACAACGTCCTGCGCAACGCGCCGGTGGCGGCGCGCACCGCCATGCGCCGGCCCGACGCCAACGTGGTCGCCGCGATCGAGGCACCGCTGCCCGGTGTCGACCTCCTCACTCGCGGCGACGCGCGGCGCGTGGCTACTTGCGCGCGCGCAGCGCTGGCCGCGCGATGTCGCGAAGTCAATGCGATAACGTATCCCAACATCGACGAGGTGTGGTGGTGCGACCTCGGCTGCGGCGTCGCGCTTGCGGTGATCGGCATCGCGCGCGCTCATCGCTTGACGCTCGAGACGAACACCGGCTACCTGCTGCTCGCCAACGGTGTGCCCGTCGGGTACGGAGGCGTCACGCCGCTTTTCCGCCAGGCGAATACCGGAATCAACATCTTCGACCCGTTCCGCGGCGGCGAGGCCGCATACCTGTGGACGCAGATGCTGCGCGCGTTCCACACGCTGTATGGCAGCACGCGGTTCGTGATCAACGCGTACCAGTTCGGAGCCGGCAACGCCGAAGCCATCGAGAGCGGCGCGTTCTGGTTCTATTACCGGCTTGGCTTCCGTCCGGCCGATGAGGCCGTAGCAACGCGCGCGTCGCGCGAAGCGGCGCGCATCGCGAACGACCGGCGCTATCGCAGCGACCCACGCACCCTGCGGTCCCTGGCCTCCTGCGATCTTCATCTCGACCTGACGGGCTACGACGCACGCGATTTTTTCGACGAATCCTTCATCGCCAAAGCCGGCGCGCGTGCTGCGCGTCAGCTCGCGCAGAGCCCGCGCGCCGGTCGGGAGCTGCGTCCCGCCGGCTTCGAGCGCTGGAGTGCGGGCGAGCGGCGCGGCTTCGACGCGCTCGCGCCGATCTTCGCGGGTTTGCGTGTCGACGATGACGAGGATCGGAGTGCGCTCGTGTCGATGATGCGCGCGAAGTCGCTCCCGCAAGAGCGGACGTTCGCGCTTCGGTCGCTGCGCGCACGCGGGGCGTTCCGCGCGCTCGCGTCCGCGATTGCAGCCGATCGCTAGTCTGCTTTGGGCTTGTCCGCGCCGGCCGGCGCCGCCGGCGGCTTCGCGCGTCCCGTCGCGAATACGGGGCCGCCGACATACATGAAATACAGCTTGCTCTGAGTGTGCGAGACGAGCGTGCGGTGCGCGCGCAGGAAGTCGGCGCCGAGCAGCATCGGCTGGTGCTCGAACACGTTTTTCGCGATCCTGCTGCCCGTCGCCTGGTAAGTCGCACCCTGGTAGATGTCCGCGACGCGGATCTCGACATCCGCAATCTCCTCGTTGCCGATAGCGAAGCTCGCGAACTTGCCGATCCACACATCGACGGACTTCGCGCCCAAGCCAGAGGTGCCGACCGTCGCACCGACGGTCTTGGCGCCGACCGCCTCGGCGTCGTGCTTGGACACCATCGAAGTCGATGCGCCGGAGTCTAGAAAGGCGTGCACGGGCTTGCCGTTCAACTGAACCGTGAACTCGATCTTGCGCTTCGAATCGGTGATGCGCTCGATCGCCGCTTCCCCGACGACATCCTTCGTCCAGTAGGCGAGCGATACGCCGTCGCAATCCTTGGGCTGCCACAGGCGAACGATGTCGTTGGCGAGGTCGAACTCGATGTCGAAGTTGCGCAGGAAGTCCTCGCCGAGCAGCAGGTCGAATCCCTCGCCGGGATCACGCTCGCCGGCCACGCGCAGCTGCAGGCCACGCACGGCGGCCTCCCCCAGCTTGAACTCGTCGACGACGGTTGTGTACACCTTGGTCTCACCGCCGACGCCGAACGCACGCTCCCCAAGCGCCTCCTTGAGATCAAGGTCCAATCGCTGCGCCGATGCGCGGAAGAGAAGGCTCGCCCACGCGCCCGTGTCGAGCACGATGCCGATCTTCTTGCCGTTGATCGCGCCGTCGACCGCCATGTGCCGGCCGATCGATCGGACTTTCCACTCGACGACCTTTTGCAGTCTGCATTTCTTCGCGTCCTGGGCGAAGGTCGTGTCGGACGTCGCGAAAACCGCGACAGCCGCGAGCAGGCAGATCAATCGTCCTAACATGCGGCTCCCTCCGGCAGGTGGGTGACGCAATGAAAAAAGGGCCGGCGATTCGCCGGCCCTTCAAGTTTACGACAGCGCGCGCCTTACGCAGCGTTCGCCGAGACCTCCGACGACGCGGCCGCCGCGGCCTGCTCTTCTTCCGTCATGAACGCGGCTTCCGCGGCTTCCGTGCCGCCCTGCTTCGCCTTCTTGCGCGTGGTGTGGTACGCGAGGCCCGTGCCCGCCGGAATCAGGCGCCCGACGATCACGTTCTCCTTCAGGCCGCGCAGGTCGTCCTTCTTGCCCATGATCGCGGCTTCGGTGAGCACGCGCGTGGTCTCCTGGAACGAGGCCGCGGAGATGAACGAGTCGGTCGACAGCGACGCCTTGGTGATGCCGAGCAGCATGTGGTGATACTGCGCCGGCTCCTTGCCGTCCTTGGTCGTGCGATCGTTCTCGTCGAAGAGCTCCGAACGCTCGACCTGTTCCTCGCGGATGAAGCGCGTGTCGCCCGGCTCGGTGATGACCACGCGGCGCAGCATCTGGCGCACGATCACCTCGATGTGCTTGTCGTTGATCTTCACGCCCTGCAGCCGGTACACGTCCTGCACTTCGTCGGTGATGTAGCGCGCGAGCGCCTCGACACCGAGGAGCCGCAGGATGTCGTGCGGATCCGCCGGGCCGTCGACGATCGTCTCGCCCTTGTTCACCACCTGGCCGTCGTGCGCCGTGACGTGCTTGTCCTTCGTGATCAGGTACTCGTGCGCGACGCTGTCGAGATCGGTGATCACCAGGCGCTGCTTGCCCTTCGTGTCCTTGCCGAACGACACCGTGCCGGTGACCTCCGCCAGCATGCCCGCGTCCTTCGGCGACCGCGCCTCGAACAGCTCCGCCACACGCGGCAGACCGCCCGTGATGTCGCGCGTCTTCGACGTCTCCTGCGGAATACGCGCGAGCACTTCGCCCACCGCGACCGGCTGGCCGTCCTTCACCGTGATGATCGAGCCGAGCTGGAACGTGATGTTGACCGCGAGCTCGGAGCCGGCAAGCTTGATCTCCTCGCCGCTGTCGTCGAGCAGCTTCACCTGCGGACGCACACCCTTGGCCGTCGACGTGCCGCGGCGCTTGGGATCGATGACCACGAGAGTCGTAAGACCCGTGACGTCGTCGACCTGCTTCGCCACCGTAACGCCTTCCTCCACGTTCTCGAACTTCACGCGTCCCGCGTACTCGGTGATGATCGGGCGCGCCGTGGCGTCCCAGGTCGCGAGGACCTTGCCCGCCTTGACCGTGTCGCCGTCCTTCACCTGCAGCGTGGCACCGTACGGCACCTTGTGGCGCTCGCGCTCGCGGCCGTTGTCGTCGTGGATCGTGACCTCGCCGGAACGCGCGATCACCACCAGGTCGCCCTTGACGCTCGTGACATAGCGCATGAGCGACGAGAAGCGGATCGTGCCGGCCGACTTGGCTTCGATCTGCGAAACCGCCGCGGTACGCGATGCCGCGCCGCCGATGTGGAACGTGCGCATCGTGAGCTGCGTGCCGGGCTCGCCGATCGACTGCGCGGCGATGACACCCACCGCTTCGCCGACGTTGACGAGATGCCCGCGTCCAAGGTCGCGGCCGTAGCACGTCGCGCAAAGGCCATGGCGCGTCTCGCAGGTGAGCGGCGTGCGCACCTTGACTTCGTCGATGCCGAGCGCTTCGATCTGCTCGACTTCGTCTTCGCCCAGCAGCGTGCCCGGGTAGTACAGCGTCGCCTGCGTTTCCGGCACGACGACATCGGCGACCACGGAGCGACCGAGGATGCGCTCGCGCAGCGGCTCGATCACTTCGCCGCCTTCGACCAGCGCCTTCATCGCGACACCGTTCGTCGTACCGCAATCGTCTTCGGTCACCACGAGATCCTGCGTCACGTCGACGAGGCGACGCGTGAGGTAACCCGAGTTCGCCGTCTTCAACGCCGTGTCGGCAAGGCCCTTGCGCGCGCCGTGCGTGCTGATGAAGTACTGCAGCACGTTCAGGCCTTCGCGGAAGTTCGCCGTGATCGGCGTCTCGATGATCGAGCCGTCAGGCTTGGCCATCAGGCCGCGCATGCCGGCGAGCTGCCGGATCTGCGCGACCGAGCCGCGCGCGCCGGAGTCCGCCATCATGAAGATGGAGTTGAACGAGTCCTGCTTGACGTCCTTGCCCTCGGCGTCCTTGACTTCCATCGTGCCGAGCTGCGCCATCATCGCCTTGGCGATGTCGTCGCCGGCGCGACCCCAGATGTCGACGACCTTGTTGTAGCGCTCGCCCTCGGTCACGAGACCCGACGTGTACTGCGCCTGGATCTCCTTCACCTGACCTTCGGCTTCCGAGATGATCCCCGCCTTCTCCGCCGGGACGAGCATGTCGTCGGCGGCGAACGAGATGCCGCCGCGCGTCGCGAGGCCGTAGCCGGCCTGCATCAGCTTGTCGGCGAAGATCACCGTTTCACGCAGGCCGCAGCGACGGAAGCTCGCGTTGATGATGCGCGAGATCTCCTTCTTCTTGAGCGGCTTGTTGATGAACGAGAACGGCAGGCCCGGCGGCAGGATCTCCGACAGCAGCGCACGGCCGACGGTCGTGTCGTGGCGCGTGATCTTCTCGACGCGTTCGACGCGCCCGCCTTCGTCCGTCTTGAGGTCGACTTCCTTGATGCGGACCTTGATCCTGGCGTGCAGCTCGGCCTGGCGCGATTCGTAGGCACGCGTGACTTCCGCGATGTCCGAGAACATCTGGCCTTCGCCCGCCGCGCCGATCTTCTCGCGCGTGGCGTAGTACAGGCCCAGCACGATGTCCTGCGACGGCACGATGCAGGGCTCGCCGTTCGACGGCAGCAGCACGTTGTTGGACGCGAGCATCAGCGTGCGCGCTTCCATCTGCGCTTCGAGCGACAGCGGCACGTGCACGGCCATCTGGTCGCCGTCGAAGTCGGCGTTGAACGCCGTACAGACGAGCGGATGCAGCTGGATCGCCTTGCCTTCGATCAGCACCGGCTCGAACGCCTGGATGCCGAGGCGATGCAGCGTCGGCGCGCGGTTCAGCATCACCGGGTGCTCGCGGATCACCTCTTCCAGGATGTCCCACACCACCGGCTCCTGCGACTCGACCATCTTCTTCGCGGCCTTGATCGTCGTCGCCAGGCCCATCGTCTCGAGCTTGTTGAAGATGAACGGCTTGAAGAGCTCGAGCGCCATCAGCTTGGGCAGGCCGCACTGATGCAGCTTGAGCTGCGGACCGACCACGATGACCGAGCGGCCCGAGTAGTCGACGCGCTTGCCGAGGAGGTTCTGGCGGAAGCGGCCGCCCTTGCCCTTGATCATGTCGGCGAGCGACTTCAGCGGACGCTTGTTGGCGCCCGTCATCGCCTTGCCGCGACGGCCGTTGTCGAGCAGCGAGTCCACGGCTTCCTGCAGCATCCGCTTCTCGTTGCGCACGATGATGTCCGGCGCCTTGAGCTCGAGCAGGCGCTTCAACCGGTTGTTGCGGTTGATCACGCGGCGATACAGGTCGTTCAGGTCGGACGTCGCGAAGCGGCCGCCGTCCAGCGGCACCAGCGGACGCAGCTCCGGCGGCAGCACCGGCAGCACTTCGAGGATCATCCACTCGGGCTTGATGCCCGACTTGTGGAACGCCTCGAGCACCTTCAGGCGCTTGGCGATCTTCTTGATCTTGGTGTCCGAGCCCGTGGTCTCGAGCTCCTTGCGGAGCTTGTCGATCTCGTGGTTGACGTCGAGCGACTTCAGGAGCTCGCGGATGCCTTCGGCGCCCATGTGCGCCTGGAAGTCGTCGCCGTACTGCTCGAGCTTGGCGATGTAGTCGTCTTCGGTCAGCAGCTGCGCACGGTTGAGCGGCGTGAGGCCGGGGTCGGTCACCACGAACGCTTCGAAGTACAGGACGCGCTCGATGTCGCGCAGCGTCATGTCGAGCACCATGCCCATGCGCGACGGCAGCGACTTCAGGAACCAGATGTGCGCGACCGGCGAGGCGAGCTCGATGTGGCCCATGCGCTCGCGGCGCACCTTGGCCAGCGTGACTTCGACGCCGCACTTCTCGCAGATGACGCCGCGGTGCTTCAGGCGCTTGTACTTGCCGCACAGGCACTCGTAGTCCTTGACCGGCCCGAAGATCTTGGCGCAGAAGAGGCCGTCCCGCTCCGGCTTGAACGTGCGGTAGTTGATCGTCTCCGGCTTCTTCACCTCGCCGTACGACCACGAGCGGATCTTCTCCGGCGACGCGAGGCCGATCCGGATGGCATCGAACTCTTCTTCCTGCGTGACTTGCTTGAACAGATCGAGCAGTGCTTTCATGTCTTAGTCTCTTTCCATGTCGACGTCGATCGCGAGCGAGCGGATTTCCTTCACCAGCACGTTGAACGACTCCGGCATGCCGGCCTCGATCTTGTGCTCGCCCTTGACGATGTTCTCGTAGACCTTGGTGCGGCCGTTGACGTCGTCGGACTTGACCGTGAGCATCTCCTGCAGCGTGTACGCCGCGCCGTACGCTTCGAGCGCCCACACTTCCATTTCGCCGAAGCGCTGGCCGCCGAACTGCGCCTTGCCGCCCAGCGGCTGCTGCGTCACGAGGCTGTACGGGCCGGTCGAGCGCGCGTGCATCTTGTCGTCGACCAGGTGGTGCAGCTTCAGCATGTGCATGAAGCCGACCGTGACCGGGCGATCGAACGCCTCGCCGGTACGGCCGTCATGCAGCGTCACCTGCCCGGAGCGCGGCAGGTCGGCCATCTCCAGCATGCCCTTGATCTCCTCCTCGGTCGCGCCGTCGAACACCGGCGTCGCGAACGGCACGCCGCCCGTGAGGTTCTCGGCGAGGTGCACGATCTCCTCGTCGTCGAAGTCGCCCAGCGTCTCCGGCCGGCCCGTGGAGTTGTAGATCTTCTCCAGGAACTTGCGCACGTCGGCGGCCTTGGCTTGCGCCTTCAGCATCGCGTCGATCTTGCGGCCGAGGCCCTTCGCCGCCCACCCGAGATGGACTTCGAGGATCTGGCCGACGTTCATCCGCGACGGCACGCCGAGCGGATTCAGCACGATGTCGACCGGCGTGCCGTCCGCCATGTACGGCATGTCCTCGACCGGGACGATCTTCGACACCACGCCCTTGTTGCCGTGGCGGCCGGCCATCTTGTCGCCCGGCTGCAGGCGGCGCTTCACCGCGACGTAGACCTTGACCATCTTCTGCACGCCCGGCGGCAGCTCGTCGCCCTGCGTGAGCTTCTTCTTCTTCTGCTCGAACATCGCGTCGAACTCCACGCGCAGCTTGGCGAGCGATTCCTTGCTCGCCTCGAGCTGCTGCGCCGTCGCCTCGTCGGCGAGACGGATGTCGAACCAGTCGTGGCGCGCCACGTCGTCGAGGTAGTCCTTGGTCGACCTTGGCGCCCTTGGCGAGCTTCTTCGGGCCGCCGTTGGCGACCTTGCTGAGCAGAAGCTTCTCGATCCGCGCGTACGCGTCGTTCTCGACGATGCGCAGCTGGTCGTTCAGGTCCTTGCGGTAGCCCTTGAGCTCGTCGTCGATGATCTGCGCGGCGCGCTTGTCGCGCTCGATGCCTTCGCGCGTGAACACCTGGACGTCGATCACCGTGCCGCTGATGCCCGACGGCACGCGCAGCGAGGTGTCCTTCACGTCGGACGCCTTCTCGCCGAAGATCGCGCGCAGCAGCTTCTCTTCCGGCGTCAGCTGCGTCTCGCCCTTCGGCGTGACCTTGCCGACCAGCACGTCGCCGGCTTCGACTTCGGCGCCGATGTACACGATGCCGGAGTCGTCGAGGCGGCCGAGCTGCGCTTCGCCGAGGCTCGAGATGTCCCGCGTGATTTCCTCGGGCCCGAGCTTGGTGTCGCGCGCGACCACCGACAGCTCCTCGATGTGGATCGACGTGTAGCGGTCGTCGCCGACCACGCGCTCGCTGATCAGGATCGAGTCTTCGTAGTTGTAGCCGTTCCAGGGCATGAACGCGACGAGCATGTTCTGCCCGAGCGCCAGCTCGCCCATGTCGGTCGACGCGCCGTCGGCGATCACGTCGCCGCGGGCGATCACGTCGCCGACCTGTCACCAGCGGACGCTGGTTGATGTTGGTGTTCTGGTTCGACCGCTTGTACTTCGTCAGGTTGTAGATGTCCACGCCCGACTTCACCGGCCTGCGTCTCGGCGTCGTGCACGCGAACGACGATGCGCGATGCGTCGATGTAGTCGACCTTGCCGCCGCGCCGCGCCATCACCGCCGTGCCGGAGTCGACCGCGGCCGTGCGCTCCACGCCGGTGCCGACGAGCGGCTTCTCCGGACGCAGGCAAGGCACCGCCTGGCGCTGCATGTTCGAGCCCATCAACGCGCGGTTCGCGTCGTCGTGCTCGAGGAACGGGATCAGCGAGGCCGCCACCGACACGATCTGCGCCGGCGCGACGTCCATGTACTGGACCTTGTCGCCGGTCGACAGCATGAACTCGTTCTTGCTGCGGCAGGACACGAGCTCGTCGGCGAGCTTGCCCGTGCTCGTCGATCTTCGCGTTCGCCTGCGCGATCACGTACTGGCCTTCCTCGATCGCCGACAGGAAGTCGATCTGGTCGGTGACCTTGCCGTCGATCCACGCGGCGGTACGGCGTCTCGAGGAAGCCGTACTCGTTGGTGCGCGCGTACAGCGCGAGCGAGTTGATGAGGCCGATGTTCGGGCCTTCCGGCGTCTCGATCGGGCACACGCGGCCGTAGTGCGTCGGGTGCACGTCGCGCACCTCGAAGCCCGCGCGCTCGCGCGTGAGGCCGCCCGGTCCGAGCGCCGACACGCGGCGCTTGTGCGTGATCTCCGACAGCGGGTTCGTCTGGTCCATGAACTGCGACAGCTGCGAGCGAGCCGAAGAACTCCTTGATCGCCGCCGAGATCGGCTTGGCGTTGATGAGGTCGTGCGGCAGCAGGTTGTCGCTCTCGGCCTGGCCGAGGCGCTCCTTCACCGCGCGCTCGACGCGCACGAGGCCCGAGCGGAACTGGTTCTCCGCGAGCTCGCCCACCGAGCGCACGCGGCGATTGCCGAGGTGGTCGATGTCGTCGATCTCGCCGCGACCGTTGCGCAGGTCGACGAGGATCTTGATGACGGCGATGATGTCCTCGTTGGTCAGCGTCGCCGAGCCCTTGAGCTCGGGGCGGCCGATGCGGCGGTTGAACTTCATCCGGCCGACGGCCGACAGGTCGTAGCGCTCTTCCGAGAAGAAGAGGCCGTGGAACAGCGCCTCGACCGCTTCCTCGGTCGGCGGCTCGCCGGGACGCATCATCCGGTAGATCGCGACCTTGGCCGCGTACTGGTCCGGCGTGTCGTCGGTGCGCAGCGTCTGCGAGATGAACGGCCCCTGGTCGAGGTCGTTGGTGTAGATCGTCTTGATCTCCTTGACGCCGGCGTCGAGCAGCTTGCCGAGCGACTCGTCGGTGATCTCGTCGTTGGCCTTGGCGATCACCTCGCCGGTCGTCGTGTCGACGACGTTGGTCGCGAGCGTGCGGCCGACGATGTAGTCGTTCGGCACCGCGATGCGCTTGACGCCGCCGTCGCACGAGCTCGCGCACGTGGCGCGCGGTGATGCGCTTGTCCTTGGCGACGATGACCTTGCCGTCCTTGCCGACGATGTCGAAGCGCGCCATCTCGCCGCGCAGCGCGCTCGGGCACGAAGTCGAGCTCCGAGCCCTTCGGCCGCAGGTGGAACGTGTCGAACTGGAAGAACTGCTTGAGGATGTCCTCGTTGGTCAGGCCGATCGCCTTCAGCAGCGTCGTCACCGGCATCTTGCGGCGGCGGTCGACGCGGAAGAACAGGAAGTCCTTCGGATCGAACTCGAAGTCGAGCCACGAGCCGCGATACGGAATCACGCGCGCCGAGAACAGCAGCTTGCCCGAGCTGTGCGTCTTGCCGCGGTCGTGCTCGAAGAACACGCCCGGCGAGCGGTGCAGCTGCGACACGATGACGCGCTCGGTGCCGTTGATGATGAACGAGCCGTTCTCGGTCATGAGCGGAATCTCGCCCATGTAGACCTCCTGCTCCTTCACTTCCTTGACCGTGTCCTTCGGCGCTTCCTTGTCCATGATGATGAGGCGGACCTTGGCGCGCAGCGCCGAGCAGTACGTCAGGCCGCGCTGCTGGCACTCGACGACGTCGAACGCCGGCGGGAGCAGCGAGAAGCTCACGAACTCGAGGCGGGCGTTGCCCGAGTGGCTCGAGATCGGGAAGATCGACGTGAACGCGGCCTGCAGGCCTTCGTTCTTGCGCTGCTCCACGGCGTGCCTTCCTGCAGGAACGCGCGGTACGACGCGAGCTGCGTTTCCAGCAGGAACGGCACCTGGAGGACGCTCGCGCGCTTCGCGAAGCTCTTGCGGATGCGTTTCTTTTCGGTAAAGGTGTACGGGCGTAGCGGTGGTGGTCGCCATGGCGTGTGGTCCCGTCTCCGGTTCGATGCGGGACGCGCTCCGCAGTGCGGGCTCCGGCGTCTCGACTGTCCGGGAACGTTGCATTCCCAGGTTGGTGGCTGGCCACTACCAGCCGCTGGCGGACAACGTCGCCATTGCAGCGACGTCCGACCATACCTGCCTTCCGCAGTCGACTCAGAAAGCGAAGCGAAGGCGACTCTTGTCGAATCAGCTTCGCTTCGACCCCGAGTCGAGGGATCGAAGCAGGCGCGGCGTTGACCAGCCCGCTCCTCAGGATCAATGTTACTTGACTTCGACCTTTGCGCCGGCTTCTTCCAGCTTCTTCTTGGCGGCTTCGGCGTCGGCCTTGTTCACGCCTTCCTTGACCGGCTTCGGCGCGCCGTCGACCAGGTCCTTCGCTTCCTTCAGGCCGAGGCCCGTCAGTTCGCGAACGGCCTTGATGACGTTGACCTTGTTCTCGCCGAACGAGGCGAGCATGACCGTGAACTCGGTCTGCTCTTCGGCGGCGGCGGCCGGGGCGGCACCGGCGGCGGGCCGGCGACGGCAACGGCGGCGGCGGCGGAGACGCCGAACTTCTCTTCCATCGCCTTGATGAGCTCGGAGAGCTCGAGGACGGTCATCGACGAGATCTTGTCGAGGATTTCAGTTTGGACAGCGGACATGTCTTGCTCCTGGGAACGGTTGGATATTGGGTTGGCTGTGGTCGGAAATCAAGCGGCCTGCTTGGCGTCGCGGACGGCGGCGAGGGTGCGGACGAACTTGCCCGGCACCTCGTTCATCGTGCGGACGAACTTGGCGATCGGCGCCTGCATCGTGCCGACCAGCTTGGCGAGCAGCTCGTCGCGCGACGGCAGCGACGGCGAGGGCGGTGATGTCCTTGGCGGACATCACCTGGCCCGGCATCGCGCCGCCGGTGATCACGAACTTCTCGTTGCCCTTGGCGAAGTCGTTCAGGACCTTCGCCACGGCCACGGGGTCGGTGCCGATGCCGTACGCGAGCGGACCGACCATCTTGTCGGCCAGCGTCGCGAACGGCGTATCGGCGACGGCCCGGCGCACCAGGGTGTTCTTGACCACCCGGAAATACACGCCGGAAGCGCGTGCCTTCGCGCGAAGCTGCGTCATCGCCGCGACGGGCATGCCGCGGTTCTCGACCATCACGATGGCCTGAGCACCGGCGACCTGCTTCGCGACTTCCGCGACGACCGCTTGCTTCTCTTGCAAGTTGAGACTCATGTTCACCTCACTCGTTCGGCGCGATCTCGCGACGCGCTCACTACCTCGGTGACCATTCGTCCAGGAGAACCTGTCCGAGGGCACCATCTGCGCTGGATCAGGGATCAGAGTCAGGTATCAGGGATCAGAAACCCTTCGCCCAACCGCCCTGTTAAGCTGGCTCCAGCGGTCTTTGACGGTCCGCCGCCCGCCTTGCGGCCGAGCGGCGTTCCCTCAAAATCAGTTACTGCGCCGCCGGCGCCGGTCGCCGAGCGACGCGTGGTCGACGCGGACGCCCGCGCCCATCGTCGACGACAGAGCTGACCTTCTTCAGATAGACGCCCTTCACGCCGGCCGGCTTGGCCTTGTTCAGCGCCTCGATCAGTGCGACCAGATTCGTCTTCAATTGTTCCGGCGTGAACGACGCGCGGCCGATCGTGCACTGGACGATGCCCGCCTTGTCGGTGCGGTACTGCACCTGGCCGGCCTTGGCGTTCTTCACCGCCTGCACGACGTCGGGCGACACCGTGCCGACCTTCGGGTTCGGCATCAGGCCGCGCGGACCGAGGATCTGGCCCAGCTGGCCGACGACGCGCATCGCGTCCGGGGAGGCGATCACGACGTCGAAGTCCATGAAGCCTTCCTTGATCCTCGCGGCGAGGTCCTCGAAGCCGACGATGTCGGCGCCGGCGTCCGTCGCCGCCTTCGCCTTGTCGCCCTGCGCGAACACGGCGACGCGCACTTTCTTCCCGGTGCCGGCGGGCAGCACGACCGAGCCGCGGACCGTCTGGTCCGACTTCTTGGCGTCGACGCCGAGGTTGACCGCGACGTCGACCGACTCGTCGAACTTGGCGACGGCGGTGTCCTTGACGAGCTTCAGCGCGTCGTCGACGGGTAGATCTTGCTGCGGTCGACCTTGGCGCGGACCGTCTTCATGCGCTTGGTCAAGCTTGGGGTCTTTTGCTCGGCCATGATTACTTCACCCCTTCGACGGTGATGCCCATGCTGCGGGCGCTGCCGGCGATCGTGCGCACGGCGGCGTCCAGGTCGGACGCGGTGAGGTCGGGCATCTTCACCTTCGCGATCTCTTCGGCCTGGGCGCGCGTCAGCTTGCCGACCTTGTCGGTGTGCGGCTTCGGGCTGCCCTTGTCGACCTTCGCCGCCTTCTTGATGAGGACCGTGGCCGGCGGCGTCTTCATGATGAACGTGAAGCTCTTGTCCGCGTACGCCGTGATCACCACGGGGATCGGCAGGCCGGGCTCCACCTTCTGCGTCTGCGCGTTGAACGCCTTGCAGAATTCCATGATGTTGAGGCCGCGCTGGCCGAGCGCGGGACCGATCGGCGGGCTGGGATTCGCCTTGCCGGCCGGCACCTGCAGCTTGATGAAACCGACGATTTTCTTCGCCATGACTTGCTCCTAGGTGGGTGCAAGCGGACGCTATCGGCGTCCTCCCCGTAGTGACCAACTACTTTGACGATCGAGGCGAGCCCGGCTTCGCCGGGCACGTTCCTCGATCGACTCTACGCCTTCTCGACCTGCGAGAAATCCAGCTCCACCGGCGTCGACCGACCGAAGATCGTCACCGACACGCGCAACTTGCTCTTCTCGTAGTTCACGTCTTCCACGTTGCCGTGGAAGTCGGTGAACGGGCCTTCCTTGACGCGCACCGCCTCGCCCATCTCGAACAGCACCTTCGGACGCGGCTTCTCGACGCCTTCCTGCACCTGGCGCAGGATCGCGTCGACTTCCTTCTGCGAGATCGGCGTCGGCTTGTTGGCCGTGCCGCCGACGAATCCCGTGACCTTCGGCGTGCTCTTCACGAGGTGCCACGTGTCGTCGGTCATCTCCATCTCGACCAGCACGTAGCCCGGGAAGAACTTGCGCTCGGAGATCGCCTTCGCGCCGTTCTTCATCTCGACGACTTCCTCGACCGGCACCAGGATCTGGCCGAACTGCTCCGGCAGCTCGGAGCGCTTGATCCGCTCGACCAGCGCGCGCTGCACGCTCTTCTCGAAGCCCGAGTAGGCGTGCACGACAAACCATTTCTTGCTCATCCGTCCGTCCTGCCCGTCAGCAGCTTGATGATCCACGCGAGCGTCGTGTCGACCGCGAAGAGGAAGAGCGCCATGACGACGACGAACGCGAACACGATCGCCGTCGTCTGCATCGTTTCCTTGCGCGTCGGCCACGACACGCGGCCCGCTTCCGCCCACGATTCCTGCGCGAACGCGAAGAATTCCTTGCCCGGCGCCGACATCCACGCCACGCCGCGCGGCGGCGACCAGCCCGCCCAGCACCATCAGCACGCGCAGCACCATGGCGCGTTTCGGAGAAGTAGTAGTAGCCCGAACACGCCGAGCACGATGCACGCGAACGCGAGCGCAATCTTTACGTCTATCCATGTCTTCTCTGGTATCCGGCCACGTCTTCGAGAGTGGCAGGCCAGGAGGGAATCGAACCCCCAACCTGCGGTTTTGGAGACCGCCGCTCTGCCAATTGAGCTACTGGCCTAATCAATCGACGGACCGAAGTGCAAACCTGCTTTGGCCCGGCTAATCTTCCGACGAATTGCGGGCCAGCCCGTCGATTCGCCGTCGAACCTTCTATTTCGAAGAACCGAGCGCCTTGCAGCGCCTGTCTTCGTCCGTTATTCAATGATCTTCGCGACGACGCCGGCGCCGACGGTGCGGCCGCCTTCGCGAATCGCGAAGCGCAGCCCCTCTTCCATCGCGATCGGCTGGATCAGCGTCACCGTCATCCCGATGTTGTCCCCAGGCATCACCATCTCCGTCCCCGCCGGCAGCTCGCAGCTCCCCGTCACGTCCGTCGTCCGGAAATAAAACTGCGGCCGATACCCCGGGAAGAACGGCGTATGACGTCCGCCCTCTTCCTTGCTCAGGATGTACACCTCGCACGTGAACTTCGTGTGCGGCGTGATCGAGCCCGGCTTCGCCAGCACCTGCCCGCGCTCCACTTCCTCGCGCTTGGTCCCGCGCAGCAGCACCCCCACGTTGTCCCCCGCCTGCCCCTGGTCCAGCAGCTTGCGGAACATCTCCACCCCCGTGCACACCGTCGCCAGCGTCGGCTTCAGCCCCACGATCTCCAGCGTGTCGCCCACCTTCACGATCCCCCGCTCCACCCGCCCGGTCACCACCGTGCCGCGACCCGAGATCGAGAACACGTCCTCCACCGGCATCAGGAACGGCCCGTCGATCGCCCGCTGCGGCTGCGGAATGTAGCTGTCCAGCGCCTCCGCCAGCTTGAAGATCGACCCCTCCCCCAGCTCGCTCTTGTCCCCTTCCAGCGCCATCTTCGCCGACCCGATCACGATCGGCGTCTTCTCCCCCGGAAACTGGTACTTGCTCAGCAACTCGCGCACTTCCATCTCGACAAGCTCCAGCAGCTCCTTGTCGTCGACCATGTCCGCCTTGTTCATGTACACGATGATGTACGGACACCCCCACCTGCCGCGCCAGCAGGATGTGCTCGCGCGTCTGCGGCATCGGGCCGTCCGCCGCGCTCACCACCAGGATCGCCCCGTCCATCTGCGCCGCCCCGGTGATCATGTTCTTGATGTAGTCCGCGTGCCCCGGGCAGTCCACGTGCGCGTAGTGACGGTTCGCCGTCTCGTACTCCACGTGCGCCGTGTTGATCGTGATCCCCCGCGCCTTCTCCTCCGGCGCGTTGTCGATCTGGTCGTACGCCTTCGCCTCGCCACCAAACTTCTTCGACAGCACCAGCGTCATCGCCGCCGTCAGCGTCGTCTTGCCGTGATCCACGTGCCCAATCGTCCCCACGTTCACGTGCGGCTTGTTGCGCTCGAATTTGCCCTTGGCCATGATGTCTCCGACTCGTTCCTGTTATTTTGCCACTCGGAATCGTCGGGCTCCGCCGCGATTCCGAGGTGATTTCAGTCCGGCGAAAAGTAGGGGTTTACTTTTCGCCGCTCAGCTTTGGTGCCCATGGCGTGGATTGAACACGCGACCTCTCCCTTACCAAGGGAGTGCTCTGCCACTGAGCTACATGGGCGCTCGTTTCAATCCTTCGCAAACTGCGATTGCATCTGGAGCGGGTGAAGGGAATCGAACCCTCGTCGTAAGCTTGGAAGGCTTCTGCTCTACCATTGAGCTACACCCGCGCTTCAGTACCTCGGTGGGCCTCAGTTGTACTACTCCGATTGGTGGAGGGGGAAGGATTCGAACCTTCGAAGGCAGAGCCGGCAGATTTACAGTCTGCTCCCTTTGACCGCTCGGGAACCCCTCCGCAGATTTCGACCGCAGAAACGCGCGATTATAGCAGCCGCAGAGTCCGCGGTCAATGTGGGCGATCCAGTCGGAAAGTGGCTTGCGGCGGCTGGTTGCTGCGTTCTTTCAATGGGTTACAAGGCACGACACGACAAGGAAGCGGCGGCGTCGGCGCATCCAATGATTCGTGCTGCCCGCTCGGGCAGGACATTCGGGTGAGTCGGCCGGATTCTCGGCCATGCCGCGTCCAGCGCCTAAATCGCTCAGCGCGACGGCTCGCCGGTGCCGACGGCATCGTGTTGCGCGATGTTCATGCGCTCCACCCTTCTCGCCGGCAGCCGCACGGCGAACGTGCTGCCCTTGCCGGGCTCGCTCGCGATCTCGAGCTCGGCCTGGTGGCGCAGCAGCACGTGCTTGACGATGGCGAGCCCGAGGCCCGTCCCGCCGGTCGCGCGCGACCGCGATCGATCGACCCGGTAGAACCGCTCGGTCAGCCGCGGAATGTGCTCGGCGGCGATGCCGATGCCGGTGTCGGTCACCGAGAACACGCCCGTGCCGTCGGGGTCGACGCGCCACGCGAGCGTGATCGTGCCTCCCGCCGGCGTGTAGCGGATCGCGTTGGAGACGAGGTTGCCGAATGCGCTCGCGAGCTCCTCGCGGCTGCCCGACGATGGTCGCGGCGTCGCCGATGTCGAGCGACATCTCGTGGTTGCCCTTCGACAGCCCCTTCGCATCGGCCGAGATCGCGAGCAGCAGCGGAACGATCGCGAACGCGCTCGTCGGCAAGCGGATTCTGCTCGCTCTCGAGCGCCGACAGCGTCAGCAGATCCTCGACCAGCCGCTGCATGCTCGCCGCCTGCTCCCGCATGAGCTGGAGGAAGCGCGCGCGCTGCCGCTCGTCCAGCTCGAGCTCCTGCAGCGTCTCGACGAAGCCGCTGATCACCGTCAGCGGCGTCTTGAGCTCGTGCGACACGTTGGCGATGAAATCGCGCCGCATGCGCGCCACCGACTCGAGCTGCGTGACGTCGCGCGCGATCAGCAGCTTCTCGGCGACGCCGAACGGCACGATCTGGATCGCGAGCGTGACGCCGGGATCGCGCTGCGAGTCGATGACGATGCCGTCGCGATAATCGTCGGACTCGAGATAGCGCACGAACTCCGGCTGGCGCACGAGATTCACGAGCGGCGCGCCGCGGTCCTGCGCGAGATCGAGACCGAGCAGCGACTGCGCGCGGTGGTTCGCCCACTTGATGCGATTCGTCGCGTCGAGCACGACCATGCCGTCGGGAATCGCCTCGGCCGCGCTCTGGAAACGCTCGATGGTGTGCGTGAGATCGCGCTCGTGGGCGCGGCCATGGCGCATCCGGCGATAGATGGCGGACCACGCGCCTCCCCAGGAGCCGCGGCTCTCGGGAACCGACGGCGTCCGGCGCCCTTCGAGGCCCAGCGTGACGAGACGGTCGAGATTGACGATGTGCTCGACGAGAAGCGCGCCCCAGCCGATCGCCAGAAACGCGAAGCGCCCACGCGCCGCCGCCAAATGCGGCGATCGCCGCAGCCACCGCGAGGACGACCACGGAGGCGCGATGGCGCGAAGCAGCGTCGCGCTCGGCCGCGGGATCACATGGTCTCCTCAGCGCGGCGACGCGAGCCGATAGCCGGTGCCCCGCACCGTCTCGACGAGATTCGCGAGGCCGTGGGGCTCGAGCGCGAGACGCAAGCGGCGCACGTGGACGTCGACGGTGCGCTCCTCGATGTAGACGTGATCGCCCCACACCTGGTCGAGCAGCTGCGCGCGCGAGTGGACGCGCTCCGGGTCGCGCGAGAAGAAATCGGAGCAGGCGGAACTCGGTCGGACCCATCGTAACGGTCTGTCCATTTGCCGTCACGCGATGGGTAAGCGGATCGAGCATGAGCCCGCCGACTGCCAGCGGCTCCTGTGCCGACTCCGGCGCCCGG
Organism: uncultured beta proteobacterium; assembly: GCA_963707815.1. GTDB lineage: Bacteria > Pseudomonadota > Gammaproteobacteria > Burkholderiales > Casimicrobiaceae > VBCG01. Next base: position 221,916 of record CAVPRK010000024.1, on the reverse strand, counting down.
CGGCGCAGCACCGACTTGATGCGCGCCTTGAGCTCCCGCGGAGAAAAGGGCTTGGTGACGTAGTCGTCGACCCAGGCCTCGAGCCCTGCGACGCGGTCGGCTTCGTCCGTGCGCGCCGTCACCATGATCACCGGCAGCTCCTTCGTGCGCGGATCGGCGCGCAGCTGCTTCGCGAACGCGAGCCCCGATTGACCCGGGAGCATCCAGTCGAGGAGCACGAGATCGGGCAGCGACTCCTTGAGCAGTACGTTCGCGGTTTCCGCGTCGCCCGCCTCGTGCACCTCGTAACCCGGCGTCGACGAGATTGACCTTGAGGAGCTCGAGGATCGCGGGCTCGTCCTCGACGACGAGAATGTTGGGCATCATAGTCGCGGCTCCATGCTCGCCGCCTACTCGGCCACCTCCGCACGGATCTGCTCCGCGGTCGCGTGGCGCACGTCGATGCCGCGCACCACCTGGACGACGGCCTCGGCGATGTTCTTCGCATGGTCGCCGATCCGCTCGATCGACTTGGCCACGAACACGATCTCGAGCGCAGGGCTGATCGTGCGCGGGTCTTCCATCATGTAGCTGATGAGCTGGCGCAGGATCGCCGCGAACGCGGCGTCGATCTCCTCGTCGAGGGCGATGACTTCGGCGGCCGCGTTGACGTCGAGGCGCGCGAACGAATCGAGCGCGAGCTGCAGCATCTCCCGCGCCCGCGCGGCGGCGCGACTTACGTCGAAGTGCCTTACCTGTGCGAGTCGCTGGTACTGCGCCGTGTCCGCCGCGCGACGCGCGATCTTCTTCACCTCGTCGCCGACCCGCTCGAGGTCGTTCACGATCTTGGTGACCGTGAGGATCATGCGCAGGTCGATCGCCGCAGGCTGGCGCCTCGCGATGATCATGCTGCACTGCTGGTCCATGTCGACCTGCATCTGGTTGATCATCTGCTCGTCGGCGCCGACGGCGTCCAGCACTTCGTCGCTGTCCTGCTCGCGCTCGAGGAGCTCGATCGCTCGCGCGAGCTGCGTCTCGACGATGCCGCCCATCGACAGCACGCCGCTCCGGATCGCCTCCATGTCGGCGTCGAACTGCTTGTGGGTGTGCTCCGTCATGTGTCGCTCCCTCGAGGTGCGGCCGGCGTCAGCCGAAGCGCCCGGTGATGTAGTCCTCGGTTTCCTTGCGCTTGGGCTTGAGGAAGATCTGGTCGGTCTCGCCGAACTCGATGAGCTCGCCGAGGTACATGTACGCCGTGTAGTCGGACACGCGCGCCGCCTGCTGCATATTGTGCGTCACGATCGCGATCGTGTATTCGTTCTTGAGCTCGGTGATGAGCTCCTCGATCTTGGCGGTCGAGATGGGATCGAGCGCCGACGTGGGCTCGTCGAGCAGCAGCACGTCGGGCTTCACCGCGACGGCGCGCGCGATGCACAGGCGCTGCTGCTGGCCGCCCGACAGCGCCATGCCCGACTGCTTCAGCTTGTCCTTGGCCTCTTCCCACATCGCCGCCTTGGTGAGCGCCCACTCGACGCGCTCGTCCATGTCGCGCTGCCCGAGGCTCTCGTAGAGGCGCACGCCGAACGCGATGTTGTCGTAGATCGACATCGGGAACGGCGTGGGCTTCTGGAACACCATGCCGACCTTCGCGCGCAGGAGGTTGAGGTCGACGCCGGGGTCGAGCACGTTCTGGCCGTCGAAGCGGATCTCGCCCGTCGCTCGCTGTCCGGGGTAGAGCGAATACATCCGGTTCAGCGTGCGCAGCAGCGTCGACTTGCCGCAGCCGGACGGACCGATGAACGCGGTGACGCGCTTTTCCGCGATCTCGAGCGCGATGTCCTTCAGTGCGTGGAACTTGCCGTAGTAGAAGTCGAGGTTCCGGATCGACATCTCGGGCGGCGCCGGCGGAAGCGCCGACGCCGCGACGGCGGGCCGTGATACGAGTGTCGTATCGCTCATTGTTCGTCCTTATCGAACCGAGGTCTGGCGGAACACGGTCCGCGCGAGAATGTTGATGACCAGAACGGCGAGCGTGATGAGCAGCGCACCCGCCCACGCGAGCTGCTGCCACTCCTCGAACGGCGACAGCGCGAACTGGAAGATCACCACCGGCAGGTTCGCCATCGGCGCATTCATGTCCGTGCTCCAGAACTGGTTGCTGAGTGCGGTGAACAGCAGCGGCGCCGTCTCGCCGGACATGCGCGCCACCGCGAGCAGGATGCCGGTGACGACTCCGCCGCGCACCGCCTTCAGCGTCACCAGGAGGATCACCTTCCACATCGGCGCGCCGAGCGCCACTGCCGCCTCGCGCAGGCTGCTGGGCACCAGCTGCAGCATGTTCTCCGTCGTGCGCACGACCACCGGAATGGCGATCAGCGCGAGCGCGAACGAACCGGCCCAACCCGAGAAATGCTCGAACTTCGCGACGTACACCGTATAGATGAAAAGGCCGATCACGATCGACGGCGCCGACAGCAGGATGTCGTTGATGAATCGCGTCGAGCGCGCAATCCACCCATTCTTGCCGAACTCGGCGAGGTAGATGCCGGCGAGGATGCCGATCGGCGTGCTGATGAACGTCGCGACGAACACGATCACGAAGCTGCCGAAGATCGCGTTGGCAAGTCCGCCCGACTGCCCCGGCGGCGGCGTCATTTGCGTGAAGAGCGTCGGCGAGAGCGCCTCGAACCCGCGGATGAAGAGCATTGCCAGGATCCAGAACAGGAAGACCATGCCGAACGCCATCGTGCCCATCGACATCACGAGGTTGAAGCGGTTGACGAACAGCCGCCGGCGGTACAGTGAGGTCATGCGCAGCCCGTCAGGTCGAGCGTCCCTCGCCCTTCGCAAGCTGCGCGAGCAGCAGGCGCGAGAACGCGAGCACGATGAAAGTCAGAAGGAACAGCACGAGGCCCAGCATGATCAGCGAGGCGCTGTGGACGGGATCCGCCGCCTCGTTGAACTCGTTCGCGAGCGCCGAGGCGATCGAGTTGCCGGGCGCGAACAGCGACGAGCTGATCTTGTACGCATTGCCGATGACGAACGTCACCGCCATCGTCTCGCCGAGCGCACGGCCGAGCCCGAGCATGATGCCGCCGATCACGCCCACCTTCGTGTACGGCAGCACGATGTTCCACACGACTTCCCACGTCGTGCAGCCGATGCCGTAGGCGGACTCCTTCAGCACCGGCGGCACGATCTCGAACACGTCGCGCATCACGGACGCGATGAACGGGATGACCATGATCGCAAGGATGAAGCCGGCCGACAGCACGCCGATGCCGTTCGGCGCACCCTGGAAGAGCGGACCGATGATCCACAGGTTGCCGAGCGTCTTCGACAGCAGGGGCTGGATGTAGTCGCCGAAGAACGGCGCGAAGACGAACAGGCCCCACATGCCGTAGATGATCGACGGAATCGCCGCCAGCAGCTCGACCGCCGTGCCGAGCGGCCGCTTGAGCGACGCCGGGCACATCTCGGTCAGGAACAGCGCAATGCCGAAGCTGACCGGCACGCCGATCAACAGCGCGATCGCCGACGTGACGAGCGTGCCGTAGATCGGCGCGAGCGCGCCGAACTGCTTGGTGACCGGGTTCCACACGTCGGTCACGAAGAAGCCGAAGCCGAACTTCTGCATCGCGGGCACGGCCGCGATCGACAGCGCGATCAGGATCGCGAGCAGGAGCCCGAGCACGAAGAGCGCGAAAAAGCGCGTCGTGCCCTCGAACAGCGCATCCTGCCAGCGTGGAATGGTGCGCCGCTGGCTGGGCGGGTTGGGCTCGCGCTGGACGGCTAGGGATTCGGCGGGCAAGGAGATGCTCGCTGTGGCGGCGGACGTCATCATATCCTCCTTCAAATGAAACCGGGCCCTCGCGGACCCGGCCTGCTGTTTGACGCGCGAGGATCAATTCCAGAGAGCCTTGCCGCCGGTATCCTTGACCTGCGCGCTCCACTCGTCGGCGATCATCTTCACGACGCCCTCCGGCAACGGCACGTAGTCGAGCTCCGCCGCCATCTTCTGGCCGTTCTTGAAGGCCCAGTCGAAGAACTTGAGAACTTCCGCCGTGCTGGCCGGCTTGTCCGACTTGGACGGGATCAGGATGAAGCTAGCGCCGGTGATCGGCCAGCTCGTCTTGCCCGGCTGCTCGGTGAGGATCTGGTAGAAGCCGGGCTGCGACTTCCAGTCCGCGTACGACGGCGGCCGCCTGGAACGCATCGTCGTCGGGCTGCACGAACTGGCCATCCTTGTTCTGCAGCGCGACGTGCGCCATCTTGTTGCGCTTCGCGTACGCGTACTCGACATAGCCGATCGCGCCCTTGATGCGCTGCACGTAGGACGCGACGCCTTCGTTGCCCTTGCCGCCCACGCCTTCCGGCCATGCCACCGCGGTGCTGGAGCCGACCTTTTCCTTCCACTCGGGGCTCACCTTGGACAGGTAATCGGTCCAGAGGAACGTCGTGCCCGAGCCGTCGGAGCGGCGGACGACCGTGATGTTCTCGTCGGGCAGCTTGACGCCGGGATTGAGATCCGCGATCGCCTTTTCGTTCCACTTCTTGATCTTGCCGAGGTAGATGTCGGCGAGCACCGGCGCCGGTGAGTTTCAGCTCGCCCGGCTTGATGCCTTCGAGATTCACGACCGGCACGACGCCGCCGATGATCGCGGGGAACTGCACGAGGCCGGCCTTCTGCGAGCTCGTCGCCCTTGAGCGGCGCGTCGGTCGCGCCGAAGTCGACGGTCTTGGCCTGGATCTGCTTGATGCCGGCGCCGGAGCCGATCGACTGGTAGTTCATGCCGATGCCGGTCTTCTGCTTGTAGGCGTCGGCCCACTTGGCATAGATCGGGAACGGAAACGTGGCGCCCGCGCCGGTGATGTCGACCGCGTGCGCGCTCAGGCCGAAGGCCAGCGCCGCCAATGCGACGAAGCCCTTGATGATCGTTGTGTCCATGGCAGTTGCCTCGAAATGGATTTCGATGAAGGACGGATTGTGAAACCGGCGCGTTACAGCGGGATGACAGTGCGATGGAACCGGATGACAGGCGCAGTGGGCTTGCGCGAGCACTGTTACCGCAGCTTTACAGAGGCGCCGGCGATTGTGACACCATGACCGTTTCGTTTACGGTATAACGTCACGCGCGCTGCCGGCCGTTCCCGGCGCGCTCGTCAAGGAACCGGCATGAAGGAAACTAAAGACCCGATCAGAAAGTCCGTCGATCTCGGCCGCTGCGGCAGCGTGATCCTTCACGTGTCCGGCGACCGCAAGCGCCTCTTGCTCGAGTTCGATACCGAAGCCGAGGGCTTCGACAAGTCAGGCCTCAACGCCTTCATCGACGCCCTGAAGAAGGTTCGGGAAAAGATGGATCGCTAAGCGATCGCTAGTTCAGCACCGCCATCGGATCGACGAACTTGTAGCGCAGTGCCTCGGCCACCGGCTTGCACGTGACTTTGCCGAAAGCGATATTGAGACCGCTGCGCAAGTGCGGGTCGCCGACGAGCGCACGCCGCCACCCCTGGTCCGCGAGCGCGAGCGCATACGGCAGCGTCGCGTTGTTGAGCGCAAACGTCGACGTCCTCGGTACGCCGCCGGGCATGTTCGCGACGCAGTAATGCACCACGCCGTCCACCACGTACGTCGGGTCCGCATGCGTCGTGGGATGCGACGTCTCGAAGCACCCGCCCTGGTCGATGGCGACGTCGACCACCACGGAACCCGGTTGCATGCGCTGGATCATGTCGCGCGTGACGAGCTTCGGGGCGGACGCACCGGGTATCAGCACCCCCCGATGACGAGATCGGCGCGCGTAACCAGACGCTCGATCGCATCGTGCGTCGAGAACTCCGTCTTGAGCGGCGCGCCGAACTGCTTCCACAGTGCCGCCATTGCGTCGGGACTGCGATCGATCACCGTCACGTCGGCGCCCATGCCGAGCGCGATCATCGCTGCATGCGTGCCGACCACGCCGCCGCCCAGGATCACGACCTTGCCTGGCGCGACACCCGGCACGCCCCCGAGCAGCGTGCCCTTGCCCCCCTGCGGCTTCTCGAGCAGGAACGCGCCGGCCTGCACGGCCATCCGCCCCGCGACTTCGCTCATGGGCGCGAGCAGCGGCAGGCCGCCGCGCGGCGACGTCACCGTTTCGTATGCGACGCAGATCGCGTTGCTCGCGATGAGCGCCTTCGCCTGCGCAGGATCGGGCGCGAGATGCAGATACGTGAACAGGATCTGCCCTTCGCGAAGCATCGCGCATTCGTCGGGCTGCGGCTCCTTCACTTTGACGATCATTTCTGCCCACGCGAAGATCTCGGCCGCATCGCGTGCGATGACGGCGCCCGCCGCGGTGTACGCATCGTCGTGCAGGCCGATTCCCGCACCCGCCTCGTGCTCGACCATTACTTCGTGCCCGTGCACGACGAACTCGCGGACCGATGCAGGGGTGAGGCCCACGCGGTTCTCGAGGACCTTGATTTCCTTCGGAACGCCGACGCGCATCGCAAGGCTCCTCCATGGGCAATGGAGTAGTATTTGACCATAGCTCGTTGCCGAAGGAGACACCCATGGGCCACGCCGATGCCACGATGACGCAAACCGCTGCCACGCGAGCGCTGTCGCTCGACGAATACTGGATGCCGTTCACGCCGAACCGCGACTTCAAGCACGATCCCAAGATGGTCGTGCGCGCGGAAGGCATGTACTACTGGAACGACCGCGGCGACAAGATCATCGACGGCGCGTCCGGGTTGTTCTGCGTTGCCGCGGGCCACGCGCGTCGCGAGATCGCCGATGCGGTGAGCGCCCAGCTGCGCGAGCTCGACTTCGTCGCGCCGTTCACGCGCGGACATCCGAAGCAGTTCGAGCTCGCGACGCGCGTTGCGGAGCTCACGCCCGGCGACTTGAACCGCATCTTCTTCACGAACTCGGGATCCGAAGCCGTCGACACCGCGATGAAGGTCGCGCTCGCGTACCACCATGCGCGCGGGCAAGCCGGCCGCACCATGTTCATCTCGCGCGAGCGTGCCTATCACGGCGTGAATTTCGGCGGAATGTCGCTCGCGGGCCTGGTCAACAACCGGCGGCGCTTCGGGCCTACGCTCCCCGGCATCGCGCACATGCGCCACACGCACATTCCGCAAAACCGCAACACGCGAGGCGAAGGCGAGCACGGTGTCGAGCTCGCGGAAGACCTCGTTCGCTTCGTCAACCTCTACGGTCCGGAGAACATTGCGGCCGTCTTCGTCGAACCGATCGCCGGATCGACCGGATGCCTGGTGCCGCCCAAGGGCTACCTCGCGCGACTGCGCGAGATCTGCGACCAGCACGGGATCCTCCTCGTGTTCGACGAAGTCATCACCGGGCTCGGAAGAACCGGCCAGGCCTTCGCGGCGCAAAGCTTCGCCGTGACGCCCGACATCATCACTATGGCCAAGGCCCTGACCAACGGCGCGCAGCCGATGGGCGCCGTAGCGGTCTCGGAACGGATCCATGACACGGTCATGGCCGCGTCGCCGGAGGGCGCCATCGAGTTCTTCCACGGCTACACCTATTCCGGCCACCCGGCGGCGTGCGCGGCGGGTCTCGCTACGCTCGACATCTACAAGAACGACGGCCTGTTCGAGCGCGGCCGTGAGCTTTCGCCCTACTTCCAGGACATGATCTTCTCGCTCGCCGACATCCCGGCCGTCGCGGACTTGCGCGGCTACGGCATGATCGCAGGCATCGACATCGTCCCAGAGGGGACGCCCGGCGCGCGGGGCCACAAGTTCCAGAAAAAGCTGTTCGACAACGGAATGCACTTGAAGGCGACGGGCGACTGCGTCATCGTTGCACCGCCGCTCGTCGCCGACCGGTCGCATGTCGACGCGATGGCGGAGATCTTGCGCACCACGCTTGCAGGCGCTATAACGCCTATACCGGGTAAACCCCTTGGGGAGGGGGAGGAGGCAGCAGTCCATGAGTCGCGAGCCTGCCGAACGCACGCCGCGCACGCCCTTTTGTCGGGGTGTCGTTGACATCCCGGCCGCCGATTGACACTGTCTCGATGATGCCCGCCCGCCCGCATTTCCAGAAGCTCGTCGAGCGCGTGCGCTTGCACCCGCCTCTCGCGGCAGGGATCGTGTATCCCTGTGACCGCGACGCCCTGCAGATGGCTTTCTCGGGGGCCTTTGCCGCCTACATCGCCCCGACGCTGATCGGCCCGGAAAAGCGCATTCGCGAGACCGCGGACAAGGCCGGCCTCGACATCTCGCGCATGTCGATCGTCGACACCGCGGACGATCCGCGCGCAGCCGCCGCCAAGTCGGTCGAGCTAGCCCGCGACGGCCATGTCGAGGCGCTGGTCAAAGGCAGCCTCGGCAACGAGGAGCTGCTGAGCCTCGTCGCCGCCCAGGACTCCGGATTGCGAACCACGTGCCGGCTCTCGCACGCCTATTTCGTCGACATCGCCACGCAGCCGCGCGGGTACCTGCTTGCCGATGCGCAGATGAACGTGACGCCGAATCTTGCTGCCAAGCGGGACATCGTGCAAAACACCGTGCACCTCGCCCGTGCGCTCGACATCGAAGTGCCGAAGGTCGCGCTCCTCGCCGCGATGGACGGCGCCGCGGCCGCGTTCACGTCTACGACCGACGCGGTCGCTCTCAAGTCGATGGCGACCCAAGGCCGCTTTCCCGGGGCCATCATCGACGGGCCGCTCACGCCCGACAGCGCGCTGTCGATGGAAGCCGCGAACGCCAAGGGCGTCAAGTCGGACATCGCCGGCCTCGTGAACGTGTTGATCGCGCCGTCCATGGAAAGCGCCCTCATGGTGCTGCGCACCATGCTCGCGCTGTCGCAGGGGCTCGCCGCGGGCATCGTCCTTGGCGCGCGCGTCCCCATCGTCGCACCCATGCGGCACGACTCGATGGAGGTGCGCATGGCCTCGTGCGTGCTCGCCTCGCTGGCGGCGCGCTCCAATCCGAGCTCGCGATTCGAAGCCCCCGGCACGTCGCTCGCACGCGAGACCCGAACGCGCGCAGCGGCGTAACCGCTTGCGCAGTGGCATCATGCCGGCGTGAGGACCGGCATCTCGAGGTTTCTTCCGTTTCTTGCGTGGCGTCGTCGCATCGACGCGCCGTCCCTGCGCGCTGACGCCGTCGCCGGCGCGGTCGGCGCGCTGGTCGTCCTGCCGCAGGGCATCGCGTTCGCAACGCTTGCGGGACTCCCGCCGCAATACGGCCTTTATTGCGCGATCGTCCCGGCCATCGTCGCGGCCCTCTTCGGCTCGTCGTGGCACCTCGTCTCGGGTCCGACCAACGCACTGTCGCTCGTCGTGTTCGCCACGGTGGCGCCGCTCGCGCTTCCACGCACCGACGAGTACGTGACGCTGGTGCTGACTCTCGCACTGATGGTCGGCCTGATGCAGCTCGCGATGGGCGCGGCGCGACTCGGCGGCCTCGTCAACTTCATCTCGCACACGGTAATCGTCGGTTTCACGACGGGCGCGGCGCTCCTCATCTTCGCCTCGCAGCTGCCGCACTTCTTCGGAGTGCCGGCGGGGCGAGGCGCCAATTTCTTCGAGAGCCTGCACAGCTTCGCGTCGAAGATCGCGAGCGTCGACGCGCCGATTACCGCTACCGCCATCGTGACGCTGGGCGTTGCGGTCGTCGCCCGCCAGGCGCTCCGGCGCGTGCCCTACATGATCGTCGCGATGGTCGTGGGAAGCGCGTTTGCCTACGTGCTCGCGCGATCCGGCTTCGCCAGCGTTCCCACGGCCGGCGCGCTGCCGTCCGGCCTGCCGGCGCTGTCGCTGCCATCGTTCGATCCCGACGTCTGGAGCAAGCTCCTGCCAGCGGCGCTCGCGCTCACGTTGCTGGGCTTGACCGAGGCGGTATCGATCTCGCGCGCGATCGCGCAGAAATCGGGCCAGCGCATCGACGGCAGCCAGGAGTTCGTCGGCCAGGGCCTGTCGAACATCGCGGGCGCGTTCACGTCCGCGTACCCGTCGTCGGGATCGTTCAACAGGAGCGGCCTAAACTACGAGTCGGGCGCGCGCACGCCGCTTGCGTCGGTGATCGCATCGCTCGCGCTGGTCGCGGTCCTGTTCGCCGTCGCGCCGCTCGGCGCGTACCTTCCGCTCGCGGTGATGGCCGCCGTGCTGTTCGTGGTGGCGTGGGGCCTGATCGACATTCCGGAGATCCGCCGCATCGCGCGCACGAGCCGCGGCGATCTTTTCGTATTCGTCGTGACGTTCGTCGCCACGCTCGCGACGGCGCTCGAATTCGCGATCTTCGTCGGCGTGCTCGCGTCGCTGCTCGTCTACCTCCATCGCACGACGCATCCCTCGGTAACGCGGGTGGCACCCGACGCGCGGACGGCGCAGCGCCGATTCGCCGCCCTGGGCCCGGCGTCGCGCACGTGCCCGCAGCTCGACATCCTGCGCCTCGACGGGTCGCTCTTCTTCGGCGCTGTCGAGCACGTGCGCGACGAGCTCGAAGCCGCGCGCCGCGAGCGTCCCGAAGCGAGCCACGTCCTGCTCCTGGGGAGCGGCGTGAACTTCATCGACACCGCCGGTTGCGAAGCGCTGGTGCAGGCATCCCGCACCATGCGGGACAGCGGTGCGACGCTCTATCTTTGCAATCTCAAGCCCAACGTGCACGCGGCGCTTTCAGCGCAGCGGGTTCCTCGACGAATTCGGCCGCGAACGTGTCTGGCCGACGAAAGCGGAAGCGATACGCGCGCTTTACAAACGGTTCTCCGTGCCGCAGTGCGCAAGCTGCACCGCGCGCATCTTCACCGAGTGCCACATCTGCCTGCCTGACGGGATGCCGCGCGTCGTCGCGGCGATCACATGACCCAACAAATGACCGCTGACGAACTCCTCGCCAAGCTCGCGCTCGACCCGACGCAACTCCGAAACACGGGGGACATGCGTTCGCGCTCGCCGATCGACGGCCGCGTGCTCGCGCACGTGCCCGTCACGAGCGAATCGAGCCTCGGCGATGCGATCGCGCGCGCGAAGTCCGCGCAGTTGCGCTGGCAATCCGTTCCTGCGCCGCGCCGCGGCGAGCTCGTCCGGCTGTACGGCAACACGCTGCGCGAGACCAAGAGCGCGCTCGGGATGCTCGTCACGCTCGAGACCGGCAAGCTCTTGCAGGAAGGCTTGGGCGAAGTGCAGGAGATGATCGACATCTGCGACTTCGCCGTCGGGCTGTCGCGTCAGCTGCACGGCCTCACCATCGCCTCCGAGCGGCCGGACCATCGAATGCTCGAGACGTGGCATCCCTACGGGGTGTGCGGCGTGATCTCGGCGTTCAATTTTCCGGTCGCGGTGTGGGCCTGGAACGCGGCACTCGCGCTCGCGTGCGGCAACGCGGTCGTGTGGAAGCCGTCGGAGAAAACGCCGCTGACCGCGTGGGCGGCGCACGCGTTGATGCGGCGGACCCTCGAGACGTTCGATGCGGCGTTCGCCGACATCGTTCAATTGGTCATCGGCGACCGCGCGACCGGCGCGAGGCTCGTCGAGCACCCGGATGTTCGCCTCGTGAGCGCAACGGGGTCGACCGCGATGGGACGCACCGTAGGAGAGGCATGCGCGCGACGGTTCAAGCGGACGATCCTGGAGCTCGGCGGCAACAACGCAGCCATCGTCGCGCCGAGCGCCGACCAGGATCTCGCCACGCGCGCGATCGTGTTCGCCGCGGTCGGCACGGCCGGCCAGCGATGCACGACGTTGCGCCGGCTGTTCGTGCACGAGTCGCGGTACCCGGACTTCGTTGCGCGCCTGAAAGCGACGTACGCGAGCATCCGCATCGGCGACCCGCGAGAGCCGCAAACGCTCGTCGGTCCGCTCATCGACGCCGCGGCCTTCGACGCGATGCAGCGCACGCTCGCGCAGGCGCACGACGAAGGCGGCACCGTGACGGGAGGCGAGCGCGTGCTCGCCGACGCGTACCCGGATGCCTGGTACGCGCGCCCCGCGATCGTCGAGATGCCGGCGCAGACGCCGACCATGCTGCGGGAGACGTTCGCCCCCATTCTCTATGTGCGGCCGTACCGCACGCTCGACGAAGCGATCGCTCTCAACAACGCGTCGGCGCACGGACTGTCGTCATCGATCTTCACGCGCGATCTCACCGAGGCCGAGGTGTTCCTCTCGGCACGGGGAAGCGATTGCGGGATCAGCAACGTGAACATCGGCACGAGCGGCGCCGAGATCGGCGGTGCGTTCGGCGGCGAGAAAGAGACCGGCGGCGGGCGCGAATCCGGCTCGGACGCATGGCGCGCCTACATGCGGCGCGCGACGAGCACGATCAACTACGGCAACGCGCTGCCGCTCGCGCAGGGCATCAGCTTCGACGTGTAACCGCGGCGCGCGTCTGCCTACAGGCCTGCGTCGGCGAGCAGCGAGGCGAGCCGCTGCTCCTGCCGCTGATCCGCCATCGGATACGTCGCAAGCCAGTTTCGCGCGGAAAAGTCTGGGCGCAGTGCGCGAATCTCGTCGCTCTCCCAGCGGGCACGGGCATCCTCGCCCGCGGCGGCGAGCGCCGCCGCAAGATACGCGCGCGTCTCGACGTCGACCGGATTGCGCATCGCCGCCGCGCCAAGGTTGATGAGCGCCTGCTCGACGTCGCCCTGGAAGAGATAGGCACGGCCGAGCAGGAGAAAATAGAGGTAGCCTCCGTCAGGCTTGAGCCGCATCGCCGTTCGCAGGAGCGGAATCGATTCGCTCGGCTGGCCGATGTACGTGTAGATCCCGCCCAGCAGTGCGTAGGCATCGGCGAACGTCGAGTCGAGCTCGATCGCGCGTCGCAGGCGATGCGATCGCCTCGCCGTGCTTGCGATCCTGCACCTGCACGAACCCCAGCACCCAGTGGACGTCGGGCGCGCCGGGGTCGATGAGCCGCGCGGTCTCGGCAAGCTCGAGCGCTCGCGCCCGGCCGTCCTGCCCACCCAGCCTCGACCCGAGCGCATACGTCATGGCAAGCCCGGCATAGGCACGCGCAAACGTCGGGTCGTGCTCGATCGCCTGTCGGAACAACACGCGCGCCTCTTCGTTCTCGCTCGCCCCGCGAACCAGAAGCCGCGCCTGCGCGCGCGTGAAAAGGGCCCTGGCTTCCGCGTTTCCGGAGGTCTCCGAATGCCGAACGGCCGGCGCTTCGGAATCGGCGCTTGCCAGCACGACCAGCGCGGTCGCGACGGAAGCAAGCACCGGCATGCGGATGGCGGCGGTGAGGCGCCGCCAAGCTAATCCAGGGTGCGGGGAAGACGGCTCGGAAGCGACGAGCCGGTACCCGCGCTTGGGGATGGTCTCGACGTAGCGAGGCGCGCGCGGGTCGTCGCCGAGCGCGCGCCGCAGCTTGATGATCGCCTGGGTGAGAGCTTCGTCGCCGACCACGACGCCCGGCCACACCGCCGCTAGAAGCTCGTCGCGCATGACCACCCGCCCACCCGCACGCACGAGCACGGCGAGCACGTCCATGACCTTGGGCTCGACGCGAACGACGGCGTCGCCGCGGCGAAGCTCATTGGTGTCGGCGTCGATGCGCCAGTCGCCGATGGTGTTCACACGAGAGGCGAAGACCGTTCAAAACGGTTTCGTAGGAAAAGCATAGCCGATTCGTCGGGACGGCGCCGCTTGCGCCGCGCTGACATGACCGGACGCGCACCTCGCGTTCCCCGTCCCGAGGAGCTCACCATGAATCGGATGCTGCAACTCTTCCTGGCGTGCGTGCTGGCGATCTCGCCTGCCTTCGGCGCACGAACCGCTCAACATCAAGCCGCTCGTGGAGCGAACGGTCGACTCACTCCCCGACGGCACGCTCTATTGGCGGATCGAGAATTTCTCCGACATCGCGGCCGCCACGGCAGCGGCGGGGCCATGGTCCCTGGTAGCCGAGGCCGCGGGCAAGGTCTGGCTCTTCACGTTGACGGCCGATCCCAAAGCGAGCGGTACGGGCGCGAAAGTCGCGGAGGTGGGGCCGATCCCTCGGGTCGCCGCGACCAGGTACCTCCTTCGCATCAACCAGGCAACGGGTGTGCCCGGCAGCCAGACCCCGGTACACACCCATCCCGGCTCGGAAGCGTTCTACGTGCTGCGCGGCGAGCAGAGCATTCGCGGCCCCGCCGACACGCTGCGTGTGCGAGTCGGGCAGGCGGAAGCGGGACGCGGCGCCGGCGTGCCCATGCAGGTCTCGAGCACCGGCGACGCCGACCTCCTGGCGCTCGTCATGTTCGTGGTCGACGCGACGAAACCGTTCTCGTCGCCGGCAACCATGTAACGCCGATCGCGCGAAGGGCCGCTCCCGAGCGCGAATTGCGCCCCCTCGGGGGGCAGCGAGCGACGTACTTACTGTTGTCGCGAGCGTGGGGGGCCTATCGCTGCCTCACGCAATCCATGAAGTAGCGGCGCTTGCCGGCATCCGTGATGTCGACGAGGCCGTGGATGTCCGTGTCGAAACCCGGGAACTTGTCGTTGAAGCTGCGCGCGAACTTCAAGTACTCGACGATGGTGCGGTTGAAGCGCTCGCCGGGGATCAGGAGCGGGATGCCCGGCGGGTAAGGCGTCAGCAGCACGCCGGTCACCCGGCCTTCGAGGTTGTCGATCTCGACGCGGTCGATCTCGCGGTGGGCCATGCACGCGAAGGCGTCCGACGGCTTCATCGCCGGCTGCATGTCCGAGCGGTACATCTCGGTCGTCACGCGCGCGACGTCGTTGGCGCGATACGTCTCGTGGATCTGCTGCGACAGGTCCCGCAGCCCCACGCGCTCGTATTGCGGATACTTCGCGCAGAACTCGGGCAGGATCCGCCACAAGGGCTGGTTCTTGTCGTAGTCGTCCTTGAACTGCTGCAGCGCGGTCAGGAGCGTGTTCCAGCGGCCCTTGGTGATGCCGATGGTGAACATGATGAAGAACGAGTAGAGACCCGTCTTCTCCACGATGACGCCGTGCTCGGCCAGGTACTTGGTGACGATCGACGCGGGGATGCCGCTCCTGGCGAACTTGCCCGAGACGTCGAGTCCCGGCGTGATGATGGTCGCCTTGATGGGATCGAGGATGTTGAATCCCGGTGCGAGATCACCGAAGCCATGCCATTTCTCGTTGGCGCGAAGGATCCAGTCCTCGCGCCGGATGCCCTCGGGCGCGAGCCGCTCCGGCCCCCAGACCTTGAACCACCAATCCTTGCCCCACTCGTCGTCGATCTTGCGCATCGCGCGGCGGAAGTCCAGGGCCTCGTTCAGCGACTCCTCTACCAACGCGGTGCCGCCGGGCGGCTCCATCATCGCGGCCGACACGTCGCACGACGCGATGATCGCGTACTGCGGCGACGTCGACGTGTGCATGAGGTACGCCTCGTTGAAGATGGGCAGGTCGAGCTTCCGCGTCTCCGAGTTCTGCACGATGATCTGCGATGCCTGCGAAATACCGGCGAGCAGCTTGTGCGTCGAGTGCGTGGCGAAGATGATGGCATCCTTGCTGCGCGGACGGTCGCGGCCGATCGCGTGCATGTCGCGATAGAAATCGTGGAACGCGGCGTGCGGCAGCCACGCCTCGTCGAAGTGCAGCGTCTCGATGCTGTGGTTGAGCGTGGCCTTCAGCATCTCGACGTTGTAGGCGATGCCGTCGTACGTGCTTTGCGTCAGGGTCAGGATGCGCGGCTTCTTGTTCCTGGCCTCGCGCGCGAAGGGGTTCGCCTCGATCCGCTTGGCGAAGTTGTCGGGTTGGAACTCGGCGAGCGGGATCGGGCCGATGATGCCCAGGTGATTGCGCGTCGGGGGCAGGAAAACAGGAATCGCGCCGGTCATGGTGATGGCGTGCAACACCGACACGTGGCAGTTACGGTCGACCACCACGATGTCGTCCGGCGCGACGTTGGCATGCCACACCATCTTGTTCGAGGTCGAGGTGCCGTTGGTGACGAAGAAGCAGTGGTCCGCGTTGAAGATACGCGCGGCATTGCGTTCGGCCTCGCCAACGGGTCCGGTGTGATCGAGGAGCTGTCCGAGCTCGTCGACCGCGTTGCAGACGTCCGCGCGAAGCATGTTCTCGCCGAAGAACTGGTGGAACATCTGCCCGACGGGACTCTTGAGGAACGCGACGCCGCCGGAGTGGCCGGGGCAGTGCCACGAGTACGAGCCGTCCTGCGCGTAGTCGACGAGCGCGCGGAAGAACGGCGGCGCGAGCGAATCGAGGTACGACTTCGTCTCGCGGATGATGTGGCGCGCGACGAACTCCGGCGTGTCCTCGAACATGTGGATGAAGCCGTGCAGCTCGCGCAGGATGTCGTTCGGAATGTGCTGCGACGTGCGCGTCTCGCCGTAGAGGTAGATCGGGATCTCGGCGTTCTTGAAGCGGATCTCGCGGATGAAGTTGCGCAGGTTCACCACCGCCGGGTCGAGCTCCGGCCCCGGCGTGAACTCCTCGTCGTCGATCGACAGGATGAACGCGGAGGCACGCGATTGCTGCTGGGCGAACTGCGACAGGTCGCCATAGCTCGTCACGCCCAGGATCTCCATGCCCTCCTTCTCGATGGCGCTCGCGAGCGCGCGGATACCGAGGCCGGAGGTGTTCTCCGAGCGAAAGTCCTCGTCGATGATGACGATGGGAAAGCGAAACTTCATGCAGGAAACTCCTGGGCCCTTCGAGGCTTGGAAGATATGAGAGGAAATGGGGCCGAATTGTGCACTGCTTCGGGCCGGGGTGCGAGTTCGGGGACCAGCGGCGCTACGGGGCCGTTCGGCGGCGCTTCCGGGGTGATCTGAGGTCAGGCGTTGACGGCCACGATGCCGGCCGACCACGCGAGGAGACCCAGCCCCAGCGGTGTTCGCAGGCGCCGCCCCCACGGCAGATTTTTTTCGGCGGCCATCACCGCGGCGAGCACCAGCATCCAGCCCAGGTTGCCGGTTCCCACCACGAACATGATGAGCATGAGCGCCCAGCAGCAGCCGATGCAGAAGAGGCCGTGGTCGATGCCGATACGCCACGCTTCGCGGCGCGGGGCGCGGCCGTGCCAGCGCTGCATGATGAACGAGAACGGCGTGTGGCATTGCTCGAGGCAGCGGTACTTGAGCGCGCTGAACTGGAAAGCGCCAGCGCTGGCGAGCACGGCCGCGCCCACGACCCAGCCGTGCGCGAGCAGCCACGGCAGGCGCAGCACGCTCCACTGCAGTGCTTCGTCGGCCGCGTGCGCGAGGATGCCGAACCCGAACCACGCGACGAAGAACCCGCCGAGCACGCGCGCGACCAGGCCGCCCGCATCGTGTCGACCTGCCACGACACGGCGAAACAGCGCGACCAGGGGATAGGTGGTGGGCAACATCATCGCGCCGATCATCAGGACCCACGCGAGTGCGTGCAGCACCGCGGGCACGACGATCGAGCCTTGCGGCATCGCGCGACACAGCGCGGCGACGAGCGCCAGGTCGTCCCAGCCACCATGCGCGAGGTAGCGGCTGTAGGGGCTCGCGCTCCAGGAGAAGAGCGCGATCCACGCGAGCGCCGCCAGCCCGAGCAGGAACCCGCCCAGTGCGCGCGAGTGCTGCGCGCCAAGCGGGCTGGTCGCCGCGAACATCTACGACTGGAAGACGAACGTGCTTTGCAGCGCGTTGTGGCCCTTCAAGTCGACGTCGATGCCGAGCTTGTCGACCTTCGCGCGATATTTGGGGGACTTGCCGACGAACACCGGCGCGCCGGGCACGGTCGAGAACACCGTGTCGGTAAGCGTGGTCGTCGCGCCGCTGGCGCTGCGATACGGCTCGAGCTCGGCGTAACCGGCATCGCCCAGCTTGATCGTCCCCTTGCCGCCCTGCACGTCGAACGTGATCGGCACTTTTTGCACCGACACGACCTCACCGACGAGCTTCGCGAGCTCCGCGACGGGACCGCCGAGCTTGCCGGTGTACACGCCGAGGAGCGCTTCCTCCTGCGCGCTGGAAACGCGCTCGTCCAGGAATACCGCGGCCTTCCAGTTGCCCTGCAGGATGTTGCCCGGCACGTGCGCGATCATGGCGATCGTGCGATCCGAGACGTCGACGCCGTTCACGGTGCCCTTGTCGACATGCCACGCGATAATCGTGTCGCAGGTGCCGTAATCGGGATCCTCGCCGATCCAGCAGGGGCATAGCACGCGGCAATTGCAGACTTCGAGCAGGCGTCCTTCCAGCTGATAGGCCATGACTTCGCTCTCCCACGCAGAATGTGAAGGGCCGGGCACCGGGAACCCGGGCCGGACAGGCAAATGATGGTACGCCTTGCGTCGGCTGCGAGCTACCGAATATTCAGGCTTACCTGCGCCCGCCCGCGAGCTTCGCGGAGGCAGGATGCGCGCGGAGGCGTGCCATTGCCCACACGCCGAGTGCGGGGCCGATGGCCAGCGGCATGAACGCGTATCGCCATCCGATCGCGTCGACGACGTACGGCATCGACTGAATCGTGACGAGCGTGAGGGTGAACCCGAGCGCCGTCTGCACGGTGAGCATCGTGCCGACCCGCGCGCGATCCGACAGCTCGGCGATCGACGCCGAGAACTGCGCGGAGTCGGCGACGATCGTGATGCCCCACACGATGCATATCGCGATCAGGGCCGCGACGTTGCCGCCGAACAGGAACCCGATCGTCGCGGCGCACGTGCCGGAGATCGCCATCGCGGCGATCGTGATCGTCGTGCGGCCGAGCCGATCGGCGAGAAGGCCCGCCGCGATCGAGCCGATGCCGCCGGCAGCGATCGTGGCGAATGCGGTGAGCTTGGCAGCCGTCGACGCCGTTTCCGGCGTCATCGTGGTCGCGAAGCTCGCCGCCAGGAACACGCCGATCCATGCCCACATGGCGTACAGCTCCCACATGTGACCGAGGTAGCCCATGTTGGCGAGGCGCAGCGGCAGGTCGCGCCACGCGTTGAGCACCGCGCGCGGGTCGAACGGCGGCGACGCGCTTCGATTGGGCCCGAGCCCGGCGCGCCCGATGAGCGCGGCGGCTGCAAGCGCGGTGAAGGACGACACGATCACCGGCACATGCCAATCGACGCCCCCTACCGCGTTGAAAAGATGCGGGAGCGCGGACCCCAGCGTAAGCGCTCCGACCAGGATGCCGACCATGAGGCCCATGTCGCCCTTCGCCCACGTCGAGGCGAGCTTCATGCCGACCGGATAAACGCCCGCGAGCGCCATGCCCGTGGCGAAGCGAAGCAGCGGCGCGACCGCTGTCGAAGGATTCACGACCAGCAGGAGCCCGTTCGCGATCGCGCCGCCGAGCGCACACAGCGCGAAAAGACGACGCGGGTCGACGCGGTCGGGCAATCCCAGGATCGCGCTCACGAGGCATCCCGCGACGAAGCCAAGCTGGACGCCGCTCGTAAGCGCCGCCTGCATGAAGCCCGACAACCCGTACTCGCGGACGAGCGCCGGCACGACCGCGGAAGCGGAAAACCACAGCGCGAGCGCCGCGACCTGGCAGATCGCGATGATGGCGACGGAGGCGAACTTGGAACGTGCCGCGAACACATGGTCCTCGTAACCAATCCGCGGACCCCGACCGTCGCGCGGTCAAATCCTCAGAGTCGCGATCTTTCGATCATTGGCGAAAGTGCTTGCTGAGCGCAATCCCTTGGCCTTGATACGAATTCGCGGCCGTCCCATAGAGCTTGATCGGTCGCTCGGTCAATGGCTCATAGGTCAAACGGCCGACGGTCTGATTGTCTTCGATGAGGAACGGGACTTCGAAGGATCGCACTTCAAGCACAGCCCGCGAGCCAAGCGCGTTCTGTGAGACGAAACCGAAGCCCGGATCGAAGAAGCCCGCATAGTGGACTCGAAACTCGCCGACAAGCGTGTCGTAAGCGATCATCTCAGCGGCATGTGTATCAGGAACCTTGACCGGTTCACGCGAGGCGAGGATGTAGAAGTCCTCGGGATCGAGCACCAGCCCTCCGCGACGTGGCGCGCGGACTTCGTCCCAGAAGTCGGCAACTTCATAGGCGCGAAGCCGATCGACGTCGATCAGCCCCGCGTGGTTCTTTGCCTTGTAGCCAATGAGGCCACCGGTTCTGTCTCCGGATACGTCGACGGTCACCGGGACACCGTTCTCAATATCGGATTCGGACAGCGCCCCCACTAGACCATGCTCGCGCTGAAGCGCGCGCATCTTAGGGTCCGTCACTAGTGGACTTCCACGACGAATGCGTAGCTGACTCAGCCGCGAGCCTTTTCGCACAAGGATGCTGAAGGTTCTTGGCGAAACCTCCGCGTACAGCGGACCGCGATACTGCTCGGGCACACGATCAAACTGCGTCCCGTAGTCAGCGATCAGGCGTGTAAACACGTCAAGTCGCCCCGTCGAACTTTTCGGGTTGCCGACTGCCGACATGCGATGCTTTAGGGCTAAGCCCTCCAGCAGCGGCACGATGTACACACAGCCGCGCTCCAGCACACCCCCATTGCTGATGTCCATCTTATGCATGGCCAGCTCGGTCAGCTTTTCCTGCACCGTAAAGCCGGCGCCGGGCAAGAAACTCGCGCGAACGCGGTAGGCGGTCGGCCCTAGTCGCAGATCCAGGCTCGCGGGCTGAAATTGATTCTCTTGGATGGGCTCGAGGCCAACGATCTGCCTGCCGTTCCTGACCAGGAACTCGAGCTCTTGATACGGGAGGATGCCGGTATTGCCCCGACCAGTAGTGGCTGCACCGCCGTCGAGCGCAAGGGTGTCGGCTTCCTTGACGTTGGACCTAAGGAGGTCGCTTGAGCCGCTCTCTTGTTTCCGGTCCACTGTCATTCGTCGCGCAACTTTGACTTGATGCCGGGTTCGCGTTCCGTTGGTGTTACTCACCACGTGGCACAAGTGTACCGAGGGCTCGAGCGCGGAGCCAGCAACTTATCCACAACTTCGACGACAGCGATCGGCGTAGGCAATTACTACTCGATTCTGCGCGCCTTGATGTCGCGTCCGTTCTGATGCAGCACGAGCCCCGTCACGCGTCCGTCCGGTGCGCGCACGATCGTGAGCTGGGCATCCACGACCTTGTAGAAGAACGCGTATTCGCTCTCGGCGAAGATCTCCGCCTCGGGCTGCCCCGTTGCCTGGGCGTATGCGCGATCCCCGTCGCGGCGAATGGTGAGCACGAAGTCCAGGGCGAGCTCGTAACGGCCGGCGACGCGGTCGAGCGCGCCGCGACCAAGCTGCACGGCTTCGCGCTGCGTCGGCGGCTCCGACAAAGGAATCGATGGATCGAGCATGTGCAGCGCGAGATCGTCGACACCGATCGCCGCGTTCGACATCACGACAACCCCCACGCGCGCAACGGGATCAAACGCCACCATCGTCGCGAATCCGCCGGTCTGGCCGTTGTGCCACAACAGGCTTCGATCGTCGCGCGTTGCCACGTGCCACGCAAGCGCCATGCGCAGCGACGGCGTGGGACCGTCGGCCGCGGGTGTCTCCACGAGCTTCCACGCGGCCGCTAACGAACTACCGGACGGATCGACGGCTGCTCCGAGATATTTCCCCATGTCTGCGGGGGTGGAGCGCAGCGCTCCCGCGCCGGCGAGCGCGTCGAGGCGCCACGGCCCGACCGGATGAAGCTGGATGTCGTGCCCGGTCGCGAAGCGACTGCGCTGCGCGGCCGACAGCACGACGCCCGTATCGGTCATGCGCATGGGGACGAGCACGCGCTCGCGCAGCGCCTTTTCGTATCCGCCGTCGCGCATGGTCAGCGCGTAGCCCAGGAGTCCCGCGCCGAGGTTCGAGTATTCGTACGCGGATCCCGGCGTTCGTTGCAGCACGTCGCCGGCGAGGAAGGCCGTCAGCTTCGCCGCATCGTAGTCTGCATAGGGGTCCGCGGGATTCGCCGGCGCGAGGTTCCTGGGAAGGCGCGGAAGCCCCGACGAATGCGTCGCAAGCTGTCCCAGCGTAACCGCCTTGCCGTCGCGCGCGAGGCCGGGCGCGTCGACGTACCTGGTCACGGGATCGTCGAGCCTGACACGTCCACCCACGACGGCGTCCGCGAGCAGCAGCGCCGTGAACGTCTTGGTGACCGATCCGATCTCGAACTCGGTGTCGGCGGCGATCGCGGGGCCATCCGCGCGCGCGACACCCGCGGTCACGATGCGCGTCGTCCCGTTCTCGAACAGGACCGCGGCGAGCCCGACCGCGCGCTTCTGCGCGATGCGCTGGTGGAGCAGCGCCTTGACCGCCGCATCGTCCGGCAACGCGTGCGCCGCCGTCGCGAATGCCGCGGCGCACACGAGCGCTACGACGCCCAGTCTCACGTGTTCTGGATCTTGATGCTCGGGAACTTCGCCGAAAAATCGGCCGCCTTGTCCGCCACGGAGATCGCGACCTTGCGCGCGATGTCGCGGTAGATCTGCGCCACCTTGCCTTCCGGATCCGCCACGACGGTCGGCCGGCCCGAGTCGGCCTGCTCGCGAATGCGGATGTCGAGCGGCAGCGAGCCCAGGAACGGCACGTTGTAGTCCTGGCACATGCGCGCAGCACCTCCCTCGCCGAAGATGTGCTCGGCGTGACCGCAGTTGCTGCACACGTGGATGCTCATGTTCTCGATGATTCCGACGATGGGCACGCCCACTTTCTCGAACATCTTGAGTCCCTTGCGCGCATCGATGAGCGCAATGTCCTGCGGCGTGGTGACGATCACGGCTCCCGTCACGGGCACTTTCTGCGAGAGCGTGAGTTGGATGTCGCCCGTACCCGGCGGCATGTCGACGATCAGGAAGTCGACCTCGCGCCACCGCGTGTCCTTGAGGAGCTGCTCGAGGGCCTGCGTCACCATCGGGCCGCGCCACACCATCGGGGTATCGGCGTCGATCATGAAGCCGATCGACATCGCCTGCACGCCGTAGGACTCGAGGGGCTCGAGCGTCTTGCCGTCGGTCGACTCGGGCCGGCCCGAGATGCCCAGCATCATCGGTTGCGACGGTCCATAGATGTCGGCATCGAGCACGCCCACGGTCGCACCCTCCGCGGCAAGCGCGAGCGCGAGATTCACCGCGGTGGTCGACTTGCCCACGCCGCCCTTGCCGCTCGCGACGGCGACGATGTTCTTGACGCCCGGAACGAGCTTGACGCCGCGCTGGACCGCGTGCGACACGATGCGCGTGCCGATCGTCACCGACACCCGCCCCACTCCAGGCAGCGAAGAGAGCGCCGAGGTGACGAGCTTGCGCAGCGATTCGTGCTGGCTCCTGGCGGGATAGCCGAGCCCGAGGTCGACCGCGACGTCTTGCCCGGTGACAGTCACCTTGCGAACGGACTTGCTCGTCACGAAATCGCGTCCCGTATTGGGATCGATGACGCTCTTGAGGGCGGCGGTAACGTCTTGCTCGGTCATGGTGTCTTCCGTGAAGTCAAATTCTATCGGAATTCGATAGCAAGGCCCGGGGCGCGCGAGACGTTCTTGTAGAATCGATTGTTTCCCCTTCGCTCCTCAAGGTTTTCCCGATGTCGTCGTCCGCCCCTCGCAAGCTCTTCGTCACGACGGCGCTTCCGTACGCGAACGGGCCGTTCCACATCGGGCACATCATGGAGTACATCCAGGCCGACATCTGGGTGCGATTCCAGCGCATGCAGGGACACGAAGTCCACTTCGTGTGCGCCGACGACACGCATGGCGCCCCGATCATGCTGCAGGCGGAGAAGGAAGGCATCCCGCCCGAGCAGCTGATCGAGCGCGTAGGCCGCCTGCACGTCGACGACTGGAAGCGCTTCGCGATCAGCTTCGACACGACGCACTCTACGCACTCGCCGGAAAACACCGAGCTCGCGCAGTCGATCTACCGCAAGCTGCGCGACCACAAGCCGTCGCTCATCGGCACGAAGACGATCGAGCAGTTCTACGATCCCGTGAAGGGCATGTTCCTCGCGGACCGGTACATCAAGGGCGCGTGCCACAAGTGCGGCACCAAGGACCAGTACGCGAGCGACGGGTGCGAGAAATGCGGCACGACCAATGCGGCGACCGAGCTGGTCGATCCGTATTCCGTGCTCACCGGCGCCAAGCCGGAGCTGCGCGAATCCGAGCATCTCTTCTTTCGCCTGTCCGATCCGCTCGTGATCGATTTCCTCGAGCGCTGGACGCGCGAGACGCCGTTGCAGCCGGAGGTATTCAACAAGATCCAGGAGTGGCTGGGCGACGGAGGAAAAGCGCTCAACGACTGGGACATCTCGCGGGAAGCGCCTTACTTCGGCATCGACGTGCCCGATGCCCCCGGCAAGTACTTCTACGTGTGGCTCGACGCACCGATCGGCTACCTCGCAGCGCTGAAAAAGCACTTCGACTCCGGCGCGGCGCGACGCGCGTATCCCGACGAGACGCGCACGTTCGAGCAGTTCGTCGCATCGCCCGACGTCGAGCAGTATCACTTCATCGGCAAGGACATCGTGTACTTCCACACGCTGTTCTGGCCCGCCATGCTGCGCTTCTCCGAGCGCAAGACGCCGACCAACGTGTTCGTGCACGGGTTCCTCGTCATGGCGTCGGGCGAGAAGATGTCGAAGTCGCGGGGCACCGGCCTGAGCCCGCAGCGCTATCTCGAGCTCGGCATGAGCCCCGACTGGCTGCGCTACTACATCGCCGCCAAGCTCAACGATCGCGTCGAGGACCTCGAGTTCAATCCCGACGACTTCGTCGCTCGCGTGAACAGCGACCTCGTCGGCAAGTACGTGAACATCGCGAGCCGCGCGGCGCCGTTCCTGCTGCGCAACTTCGACGGCAAGCTGCTGCCAGCCGGATCGAGCAAGCCCGGGTGGTGGCTTGACTCGACCGACGGTGCCGAGGCCGAGATCCGCGCGGCGATCAACGATCGCCAGTACGGCCGTGCCGTGCGCAAGGCGATGGAGCTCGCCGACCAGATCAACCGCTACTTCGACGAGAAGCAGCCATGGGCGCTCGCCAAGGACCCCGGCAAGCGCGACGAGCTCCACCGCGTCGTGAGCGAGTGCATCGTCGGCTTCAAGAATCTTTCCGTGTTCCTGGCACCCATCCTGCCGGCAACCGCGCGGGCGGCGGCCGACTTCCTGGGCTACGGGCGGGCGCTCACGTGGGCTGACCTCCACGTCGATCCGACGCGCATCGGCGAGTACAAGCACCTCATGGGCCGCATCGACCCGAAGCAGATCGACGCGCTGTTCGAGCCGCCGAAGGCGGCACCCTCACCCCGGCCCTCTCCCGCCAAGGCGGGAGGAGGCAGCAGGTGCCCCCGAGCCCATATCGATCGACGACTTCGCGAAGATCGAGCTTCGCATCGCGCGCATCGTCGACGCGCAGCACGTCGAAGGCTCCGACAAGCTCCTGAAGCTCACGCTCGACGTCGGAGAATCGGGGCAACGCACCGTGTTCGCAGGCATCAAGTCCGCGTACGACCCCGCGAAGCTCGTCGGCCGGCTCACGCCGATGGTCGCGAACCTCGCGCCGCGCAAGATGAAGTTCGGAATCTCGGAAGGCATGGTCCTGGCGGCATCCGGAGAAGGTCCCGGAATCTACCTTCTGTCCCCCGACAGCGGTGCCTCACCCGGCATGCGCGTGAAATGAGCGTCGTGCCCTCGTTCGCGCCAAGCCAGCGCTAGCGACGCGGACGTGGCCACAGTGACAGCGCTCGATCTCGTCGCCGGCGCGGTCGCGTTGTGGCTCGCCATCGGAACCGCGGGACTCGTCCGCGCCGCGCATTTGCGGTTCGTGAGTCATGCGCTGTTTCCCGCCGGCGCGATCGTCGGCATCGGCCTCGCAGCAATCGCGCTCTTCTCCTTGGACGCACCGGCGCAAACGCTGGTCCTGCCGCTGGGATTGCCGGACCTGCCGTTTCATCTTCGCCTCGATGCGCTGTCGGCGTTCTTCCTGTTTCTGCTTGGATCCGTCGCCGCTGCGGTGTCCGTTTATTCCGCGGGTTATTTCCGCTCCAGCGAAGGCACGGCGCCCGGCCTCATCTGCTTCCAGTATCACGCCTTCCTCGCCGCCATGGCGCTCGTCATGATCGCCGACGATGCCTATGCATTCATGGTCGCGTGGGAGTCGATGGCGCTCGCCTCGTATTTCCTCGTCACCACCGAGCACCGCATTCCCGAGATCCGCCGCGCCGGCTTCCTCTACCTCTTGATCGCGCACGTGGGGGCACTCGCAATCCTGCTCTGCTTCGGCGTCCTGCAGGGGGGCAGCGGCGACTACACCTTCGCCGGTATGCGCGAGCAGTCGCTGCTGGGCGCGTGGCCGAGCGTCGCGTTTTTCCTGGCGCTGTTTGGATTCGGCGCGAAAGCGGGGCTGTTGCCGATGCACGTGTGGCTGCCCGAGGCGCATCCAGCGGCGCCATCGCCGGTCTCGGCGCTGATGAGCGCGGTCATGCTGAAAACGGCGATCTACGGCCTCTTGCGGATCACCTTCGACCTCCTGCACGCGCAACTCTGGTGGTGGGGCGTGACGACGCTCGCGATCGGCCTCGTCACCGCGCTGTTCGGCGTGGTGTTCGCTGCGGTGCAGACCGACATGAAGCGGCTGCTCGCCTACTCGTCGATCGAGAACATCGGCATCATCGCGGCCGGCATGGGGCTCGCGATCCTGTTCCACGCCTACGACAAGGGACTGCTCGCGGCGATCTCGTTGACGGCGGTTCTCTATCACTGCCTCAATCACGCATTCTTCAAGAGCCTGCTGTTCCTCGCGACGGGCTCGGTGCTGCACGCCACACACGAGCGCAGCCTCGGCAAGCTGGGCGGCCTCATCCACCGCATGCCGTGGGTTGCCTGGCTGGCGCTCGTCGGGACGCTGGCCATCGCGGGGATGCCACCGCTCAACGGCTTCGTTTCGGAGTGGCTGCTGTTGCAGGCGTTCCTGTTCACGCCGACGCTGCCGCAATCGTTCGTCAACATGCTGGTGCCCGTAGCGACCGCGGCGCTCGTGCTCGCGGTGGCGCTCGCGGCGTACGTGATGGTCAAGTTCTACGGCATCGTCTTTCTCGGCCGGCCGCGCGAGGCGAATCTCGCCTATGCGCAAGACGCGGGCAAGCTCGAGCGCGTCGCACTCGTCTATCTGGCGCTCGGCTGCGTGTTGCTCGGTATTTTTCCGGTCACCGTGATCGGGTTCCTCGATCCAATCAACGTGATGCTGGTTGGTGCCACCGCGCTCAACGAAGGCAGCGGCAGCAGCTTCCTCCTGCTTGCGCCGGTGAACGCCGACCGCTCGAGCTACAGCCCGGTCGTGGTGCTGGTCGTCATTGTCGCTGTCGTGTTGATCACGATGCAAGTCGTGCATCGCCTCTATCATGGCCGCGTGCGCCGTGCGCCGCCGTGGGACTGCGGATTTCCGGCGCAGACGCCGCGCATGCAGGACACCGCCGAAGGCTTCGGCCAGCCCATCCGCACCGTCTTCGAGGCGTTCTTCAGGATGCAGCGGCACCTTCCGTCGCCTTTCGACAGCAAGCCGCGCTACTCCGTCAAGGCCGAGGACCACCTCTGGTACTGGATCTACCTGCCCATCGCGCGGCTGGCCGAGTGGCTCGCACGAATCGCAGGCCGCATTCAGCAGGGACGCATCTCGGTGTACCTCACCTACAGCTTCTTCACGCTCATCGCGTTGCTTCTCTTCATTCAATGAGCGTTGCGGCCTTCCTCTCGCAGCTGTTGCAGGTGGCGATCGCCCTCATGCTCGCGCCGCTGCTCGTCGGCTGGGTCAACCAGTGCCGCGCGTGGCTGTCCAACAGGAGCGCGCCATCGCTGTTCCTGCCCTATCGCACCATTCGCAAGCTCTTCATGAAGGATGCGGTCGTCGCGCACAACGCGTCGCCGCTTTTTCGCCTGACGCCTTACATCGTGTTCGGAGCGATGACCTGTGCCGCGGCCATCGTGCCGTCGCTTGCCACCGACTTGCCATTCGCCCGCGCCGCCGATGCGATTGCTCTGGTCGGTCTTTTCGCGCTGGCCCGCGTGTTCATGTCGCTCGCCGCCATGGACATCGGCACGGCGTTCGGCACGCTCGGCGCGCGCCGCGACATGTTCGTCGGCTTCCTCGCCGAGCCGGCGCTGCTCATGGTGCTCTTCACTGCGTCGTTGATCTCCGGATCGACGTCGTTGCCGGAGATCGTCGACACGCTGGCCCATCGCGAGATCGGCATTTATCCGAGTCTTGCGTTCGCCGGCGTTGCATTCACCATGGTGTCGCTCGCGGAAAACGCGCGCATCCCGGTCGACAACCCGTCGACCCACCTCGAGCTAACGATGATCCACGAGGCGATGCTGCTCGAGTACTCGGCACGCCACCTGGCGCTACTCGAGTGGGCGGCCGCGCTGAAACTCTTCAACTACTCGTGCATCGGTCTCGCGCTCTTCCTTCCGTTCGGCATCGTCGTGAGCGGCGCCGACTGGATGGCCATGGTGGCGTCGGCGCCGCTGCTGATCGGCAAGCTGGCATTTGGCGGCGCCGCACTCGCGCTCATAGAAACGCTGTCCGCCAAGATGCGTATCTTCCGGGCGCCGGAGTTCCTCGGCACGGCGTTCATGCTGGCCGTGCTCGCCATGCTCGTGAACCTGCTCCTGGGCGCGTAAGGCCTCAATCGCCGATGCCGACGACCTTGCCGCTGTTCGCGCAACTCATCAACCTGCTCGCGGCGATCCTGCTGCTGCTCGCCTTCGCAATGCTCGCGCAGCGTCGCGTGGTGAGCCTCATCGATCTCTTTTCCGCACAAGGCCTCGCGCTGGCGTCCTCGACGGCGATCGTCGCGTATGCCACCTCGCAGCCACACCTGTATTTTTCCGCCGGCCTGACGTTGGTGCTGAAGGTCGTATTGCTGCCGTGGCTTTTGCATCGGCTTGTGCGCAAACTCGACGTCAAGTGGGACGTCGAAGGCCTGATCAACGTTCCGACCACCATGATCATCGGCCTCGTCCTCGTCGTGTTCTCGTTCAACCTCGCGGTGCCCATCGCGCAGCTCGCGAGCACGGTGACGCGGGCGACGCTCGGCATCGCCATGGCAACGGTGATGCTGTCGTTCCTCATGATGATCACGCGGCGCAAGGCGATTCCGCAGGTCATCGGCTTTCTGTCGATGGAGAATGGCCTCTTCTTCGCGGCGACCAGCGCGACCTACGGCATGCCGATGGTGGTCGAGCTCGGCATCGCGCTCGACGTGCTGGTCGGCATGCTCATCCTCGGCGTGTTCTTCTTCCAGATCCGCGAGCAGTTCGACAGCCTCGATCTCAAGCACATGGAAAAGCTGAGAGAGGGCGAGTGAGCCCGGCGCGCGCAGCGAAGACCCGCAGGGACGACGCCGGGCGACCGAGCGGCGACCGACAACCTGCGCCTTGCCAACCTTCCCTGCCGCGCGGAGGGGGCGAGGAATGATCGAGATTCTCTTCGTCCTCGGATCGCCGCTCGCCGGGGCCGCCCTGTTGGCGGCACTCGGCCATCGCCGTATCGCACCAAACGTGAATGTGGTCGTGAGCTTCTGCACGTTCCTTGCCGCGGCGGTGCTCACCGCGCGCGTGGTGTCGAACGGTCCGATGCTCGTGCTCGATCGCCAGTTCTTCGTCGACCCGTTCAACGTGTTCCTGGTGGCGCTCACCGCCTTCGTCGGCTTCACCACCGCGATTTTTTCCAGGCCGTACATGCGCATCGAGGAGGAGCACAAGCGCCTGTCACCGGCGCGCCTCCGCCTTTATCACAGCATGTACCAGCTCTTCAGCTTCACCATGCTGCTTGCACTTCTCACCAACAACATGGGCATCCTGTGGGTGGCCATGGAAGCGGCCACGCTCACCACCGTGCTCCTCGTGTCGCTCTACCGCACGCCGGCGAGCCTCGAGGCGGCATGGAAGTACTTCATCCTCTGCGGCGTCGGCATCGCGCAGGCGCTGTTCGGCACGATCCTGCTGTACTTCGCCGCGGAGAAGCTGCTTGGCGCCGGGGGTGGCGCGCTTCTATGGACGGAGCTCGACAGCGTTAAGGGCGAGCTCGGCCCGACCGTCCTCTCGCTCGCGTTCGTGTTCCTGCTCGTGGGCTATGGCACCAAGGTCGGCCTCGTCCCGCTGCACAACTGGCTGCCGGACGCGCACGCGGAAGGTCCCACGCCCGTCTCCGCCGTGCTGTCGGGTCTGTTGCTCAACGTTGCGCTCTATGCCGTCGTGCGCTGCAAGGTGCTTGTCGAGGGTGCGGTGCAGACGACGATCGCGAACAAGCTCATGATGGGATTCGGCATCGTGTCCGTAGTGCTGGCCGCGCTCCTGCTGTCGCGGCAGAAGGACATCAAACGGCTGTTCGCGTATTCGTCGATCGAGCACATGGGCATCATCACGTTTGCCTTCGGGATGGGTGGCGCCGTCGCCAACTTCGCCGCGCTCCTGCACATGACGGTGCACTCTCTGACCAAGTCGGCGATATTCTTCACCGTCGGGCACGCGACCCAAAAGACCGGCACGCAAGTGATGGACGACATCCGCGGCCTCATCACGATCAGTCCGCTTCTCGGATGGGGACTCGTGATCGGCTCGCTCGCGATCCTCGGCATGCCGCCGTTCGGCGTCTTCGCGAGCGAGTTCCTCATTCTCACCACCGCCATGCGCGATCAGCCGTGGGCGACGCCGTTCCTGCTCGGCGCGCTCGGCCTCGCCTTCGCGGCCGTGTTCTCGAAAGTGCAGCCCATGGCGTTCGGCGAGACGACCGCGAAGCGGCTGCCGTTGCGTCCGTCGATGATTCCCGTGTTCATGCATCTCGGATTGGTGCTGATGCTGGGCTTGTGGATTCCGCCTTTCCTCGCCGACTGGTATCGGCAAGCCGCGCGCCTCATCGGTTGACGACGATGAATCTCTCCGACTTCGGCCTGACTTCCGCGACGGTGCCTTCGTTGGTGCCCGCGCGCCGCGCTGCTGCGACCGCAGCGCAAGTGCTCGCCGTATGCCGCGGCGCATCGAAGCAAGGCGGACAGCTCGTCGCGCTGTGGCTCACCGACGAGCGCGAGGAGGCGCGTGGCTTTTGCCTGCGCGTTGTCCTGCGCGACACCGACGGCCTCGCACTGCTCGAGCACACGATGCCCGAGGGCGCGCAATATCCCGATCTCGCGCCCATCTTTCCGGCCGCAGGCCGCATGCAGCGCGCGGCGTTCGACCTCGTCGGCATTCCGTCCGACGCCGACGACCAGCGGCCTTGGCTTTGGATGGCGAGCTGGCCGATCGACCAGTTTCCACTGCGCCGCGACTTCATCGCTCAGGAGAAATGGCAACCGGGCGAAGAGGAATACGCGTTCGTGAAAGTGGAAGGCGACGGCGTGCACGAGATTCCCGTCGGTCCCGTGCACGCCGGGATCATCGAGCCCGGTCACTTCCGATTCCAGGTGGTCGGCGAAAAAGTGCTGCGTCTCGAAGAGCGCCTCGCGTGGGTGCACAAGGGTATCGAAAAGCGCTTCGAGTCGATGTCGCTCATCGAAGGCGCGCGCCTCGCGGGACGCATCTCCGGCGATACCACACTCGCATATGCGCTCGCCTATGCTCAGGCTGTCGAAAGCATCGCCGGGCTGGACATGCCACCGCGTGCGCAATGGCTGCGGGCGCTGCTGCTCGAGCGCGAGCGGATTGCCAATCACCTCGGAGACCTGGGCTACCTCGGCAACGACGCGGGGTTCGCTTTCGGACTCGCGCAGTTCAGCCGGCTCAAAGAGGACATGCTGCGCACGAACCTCGAGGTATTCGGACACCGGCTGCTGATGGATGTGGTCATGCCAGGCGGCGTGTCACGCGACCTTACGCACGCGCAGTGCCGTCAGATCGATGACGAATGCGTTCGACTCGAACGCGAGGTGCGCACGGTACGGGAGATCTACGACGAGCACGCCGGCGTGCAGGATCGCTTCCGAAACGCGGGACGCGTGACCCCTGATCTCGCGCGCACGCTCGGACTTACCGGGCTCGCGGGTCGCGCCAGCGGGCAGGTCTTCGACCTGCGCTCCGATTTTCCGCGCGCGCCGTATGACCTGCTTGCCATGCGCATGGCGGGCGCGAGCGGCGGCGACGTCGCGGCACGCGTCGCGGTGCGCTTCGACGAAGTGAAGGAGTCGTTTCGCCTCGTCCGGGCGATCCTCGACGGATTGCCCGAGGGCGACGTGTCCGTCGCGCTGAACGACGCGCCCGCGAACCGGCAGGCATTGGGCTTCGTCGAAGGATGGCGCGGACCTGTATTCGTCGCGCTGACGAGCGCGCCAGGCAACGGCATCCGACGCTGTCATCCGCACGATCCTTCGTGGCAGAACTGGCCGGTGCTCGAGCATGCGATCATCGACAACATCGTTCCGGACTTCCCGCTCATCAACAAGTCATTCAACCTGACTTACAGCGGTCACGATCTCTGATGCTCTACATCCTCAAACAGATCGCCAAGACGGGCCGCAAGACCGAGCCCGCGCCCGCACCCGACGATGACATGGTCGTCGTTGCGCGCCTGCAGGAGAAGGTTTTGCGCACGCTCGGCCGCGCGCTCACCATCCGCCAAGTCGACGCGGGCTCGTGCAACGGCTGCGAACTCGAGATCCACGCGCTCGCCAACCCCTACTACAACATCGAAGGGCTCGGCATCAAGTTCGTCGCGAGCCCGCGTCACGCCGACATGCTTCTCGTCACGGGTCCGGTGTCGAAGCACATGGCGATCGCGCTGCGACGCACCTACGATGCAACGCCTGAGCCCCGGATCGTCGTCGCGGTTGGTGACTGCGGCTGCACGGGAGGCATTTTCGGCGAGAGCTACGCAACGCTGGGGCGCGTGTCGAACGTGATACCGGTCGACGTCGAGATTCCCGGTTGCCCGCCGACGCCGACGAGGCTCCTCCAGGGAATCCTCGCGGCTATCACGCGGGCCGCGCCTGCAACCGGTGCGTAGCTCGGATGAGAGCGCGCGACTGGCTCTCCGCCCTGCGGTTTCGCCCGCGGCTCGTGGATTGCCTCGCCGCCGGATATACGCGCGACGACCTCTATGCGGACGCCATTGCCGGCCTGACGGTCGGTATCGTGGCACTGCCGCTCGCGATGGCGTTCGCGGTCGCGTCGGGGGTCCCTCCGCAGGCCGGCATCTTCACCGCGATCATCGCTGGTTTCCTGATCTCGCTGCTCGGCGGCTCGCGCGTGCAGATCGGCGGGCCCACGGCGGCGTACGTCGTGATCGTGTACGGTATCGTCGCGCAACACGGCGTGGCCGGCCTCGTCGTCTGCACGATCGCAGCCGGTGTTCTCCTGCTTGCCATGGGCATCACGCGCATGGGCGGTCTCATCCGCTTCATCCCCGTTTCGATCGTCATCGGCTTCACGAACGGCATCGCCATCCTGATCCTGCTCTCGCAGGCCAAGGAATTCCTCGGGCTCGACATCACGATGCCAGACGAGTTCTTCACGCGCATGCAGACGATCGCCGCCAACGTCGTGCATGTCGATCCGGTCACCGTCGCGGTTTCGGTCACCTGCCTTGCCGTGCTGTGGCTATGGCCGAAGTCGATCACCACCGAAGGCCAGGCGCTCGAAGCGGAGGACCATCACACGCCGATTCCGGACGACCGCGCGCTCAACAACACGAGGCGCCGGGGTCGCGTGATCCTCACGCGGCTTCCAAGCCCCATCGTCGTGCTCATCGTCGCCTCGATTGTCGTCGCGCTGCTGCACCTGCCCATCGAGACCATCGGCACGCGGTTTGGAGGGATACCGCAACAGCTTCCGGCGTTCGCGTGGCCCGACATCTCCCTATCCACACTGCGCAACCTCATCGCACCGACCATCACGATCGCGCTGCTGGGAGCCATCGAGTCGCTGCTGTCGGCGCGCGTGGCCGACACGCAGATCGACGACCGCCACGACCCCAACCAGGAGCTGATGGCGCAAGGCATTGCCAACATCGTCGCGCCGTTCTTCGGGGGGATTCCCGCCACCGGCGCGATCGCGCGCACGGCGACCAATATCCGCACCGGCGGGCGCACGCCGGTCGCGGGCATGATCCACGCGCTCACGCTGCTGGTCGTGGTGCTCGCTGCGGCGCCGCTTGCGCAATACGTGCCACTCGCCGCGCTGTCCGCCGTGCTGATCGTCGTCGCGATCAACATGGGCGACTGGCACGCGTTCCGGGACCTCCGCAAGTACTCGATCCCCTATCGCGCGGTGCTGCTGTCGACGTTCGTGATCACCGTCGTGTTCGACCTGACGCTCGCCGTCGAGATCGGCCTCGTGCTCGCGAGCCTGTTCTTCATCTATCGTGTGTCCGACCTCACGCGCGTGGAGGCGATCACGCTCGACGGCGTTCCGCCTGGCATCGCGGCCTTCAAGGTGTTTGGGTCGCTGTTCTTCGGGTCGGTGGGCAAGCTCGAGCCGCTGCTCGATCCCGTGCGCACGCCGGCACACATCGTGATCCTCGAGATGCACCAGGTGATCAGCATCGACAACACGGGGCTCGAGACGCTGCAGTCGCTGCACCGGTCGCTCGCCCGCCGCGGCGGAAAGCTGATCCTGTGCGGCCTCAACCGCCACCCCTCGGAGCAAGTAGCGCGTGCGGCGTTCCTCGATCCCGCCGACGTCGTGCCTCATCTCGCCGCAGCCCTCTTTCGCGCGCACAAGATCGTCGGCGAAACTTCGCAGCCGGATCTTTTCCCGCGGGCGGAATCGGAGTCGGAGGCTTGAGGCAGCTCATCGTGCAGGGCGGCGGCGGCTTCCTGATGGAGAAGAGCCGCGTCCTGGACCGTCACTTCCTGCGCGCGACCAACAAACCGAACCCGCGCGTCTGCTTCGTCGGCAGCGCGAGCGGCGATGCGGAGTCGGCGCGCTACAAGTTCTACGAGGCGATGGCGGCGCTCGACTGCCGCGCGACGCATCTGTCGCTGTTCCAACCCCCGACGTCGGACCTCGCGGGCTTTGTGCAGGAGCAGGACGCGATCTACGTGGGCGGAGGCAACACGCGCTCGCTGCTTGCGTTGTGGCGAGAGTGGGGACTCGATGTCGCGTTGCGCGCGGCGTACGAGCGCGGCGTGGTGCTGGGAGGGATCAGCGCCGGCATGATCTGCTGGTTCGAGTACGGGATCACCGATTCCAACCCGGGCGCGCTGTCACCGCTGCGCTGCCTCGGCTGGGTCGACGGCACCGCGTGCCCGCATTACGACGGCGAGGCGGAGCGGCGGCCGGCCTTTCATCGCATGCTGGCCGCGGGCCGGATTCCGCCGGGTTACGCGGCCGACGACGGCGCGGCGCTGCACTTCGTCGACGAGCAGCTCGCCGAAGTCGTCGTCACGAAGCCGGAGGCCGGGGCTTATCGGCTGCACCTCGACGGGCAGGACGCGGTCGAGACGAGGCTGCCTGCGCGGGTGCTGGGCTAGCCTCGAAAGACAACCGGCCAGCCTTGAACACCGGCTCCGGCTCGGGTTTCAAAACCCGGCGTGGCGGCGTATCGTCTGGCGCTAAGGGAAGGCGCGCCAGGGAAACGACGCTTCCGGCGCGGAGCCTCACCAGACCATGACCGAGCTTCGCATCGCATCGCTCGAAGGCAAGTGCAGCGACGACGAGTGGCGCGCGCGCGTCGACCTCGCTGCGTGCTACCGGCTCGTGGAAATGTACGGCATGGCCGACATGATGGCCAACCACATCTCGTCGCGCGTCCCCGGCGAGCCCGGGGCCTTCCTGATCAATCCGTACGGGATGATGTACGAGGAGATCACCGCGTCGTGCCTGATCAAGGTCGACCACACCGGCGAGATTCTGGGCAAGCCCGATTTCGGCGGGCTGGACTACGGCATCAACCGCGCGGGTTACGTCATCCACAGCGCCGTGCACGCCGCGCGCCCCGAGGTCGCGTGCGTGATCCACACCCACAGCTTCGCCTCGATGGCCGTGTCCGCGCTCGAATGCGGCCTCCTGCCGATCACGCAAACCGCGATGCGCTTCTTGAAGATCGGCTACCACGACTACATGGGCGTCGTCCTCGACACCGCCGAGCAAGCCTCGTTGATCGCGGACCTCGGGCGTTCGGAAGCCCTGATCCTGCGCAACCACGGCGCACTGGTGGTCGGCAATACCGTCGGCGAGGCATTCAACTGGTGCCACCGCCTCGAGCTCGCCTGCCGCACGCAGCTCGCCGCGATGGCCTGCGATACGCCGCTGCGCAAGGTTTCGCCGGGGATCGTCCAGGCGACGTGGGAAAACTACCAGCCCGGCACGCGACGGCCCTACGGCGTGATGGAGTGGCCGGCACTGCTGCGCAAGCTCGACCGCATCGACCCCGGCTATCGGACATGATCGCCGGGGCACTCGCCGTGCTGGCATGCGCAGTGGCCGCGCCGATGGCGATCGCGCAGCAGCCGTATCCGACGAAGCCCGTCCGCGTCATCGTCGCGTTCACGGCGGGCGGCACGACCGATCTCCTCGCGCGGAGCATCGGCACCCAGCTCGCTGATCGGCTGGGCCAGCCGTTCGTCATCGAGAATCGCCCGGGCGCGGGCGGCAACATCGGCACCGAGATCGCGGTGCGGGCCGCGCCCGACGGCTACACGCTCATCGTGAACTCCGTGGGGCCGATCGCGGTCAATCCCACCCTCTACCGCAAGCTGGGCTACGATCCGTTGACCGACCTCGTGCCGATCGTGCAGATCGCGGAAGTGCCGAACGTGCTGGTCGTGCATCCGTCGCTGCCGGTGCGGTCGATGGAAGAATTCGTCGCCTACGCGAAAGCGAATCCCGGGAAGCTGAGCTACGGCTCCACCGGCATCGGCACGTCGTCGCACCTTTCCGGCTTCCTCCTGTCGCAGCGCGCGGGCATCCAGGCGGTCCACGTGCCGTACAAGGGTGCCGACGCGCTGAACGATCTCCTCGCGGGCCGGCT
This sequence comes from uncultured beta proteobacterium, assembly GCA_963707815.1. Classification (GTDB taxonomy): domain Bacteria; phylum Pseudomonadota; class Gammaproteobacteria; order Burkholderiales; family Casimicrobiaceae; genus VBCG01. The sequence goes on along the minus strand of CAVPRK010000024.1, from coordinate 185,148 downwards.
GCAGTTCATGTTCGCCACCATTCCGTCGGTCATCCAGCACGTCCGCGCCGACAAGCTGCGCGCGATCGCGGTGACGAGCGTTGCGCGTTCGCGCTCGCTGCCCGACGTGCCGACCGTCGCCGACAGCGGCTTCCCGGGATTCTCGGCAGGCTCGTGGTTCGGCTACTTCGCGCCCAAGGGGACGCCGGAGATCGTGATCACGAGGGTCAACCAGGCGGTCAACGAGGCGATCGCCGTGCCGGCGATCTCGGCGCAGCTCGTGAGCGAAGGTGCGGACCCGGCCGGAGGCTCGCCCGCGCAGTTCCGCGACTTCGTGCAGCGCGAGCACGAGAAGTGGCGCGACGTCGTGCGCCAGTCGGGCGCGACTGTCGATTAGCGCGGTCCACTTCAACGCCTGACGGTCGATCTTGCCGGTCCCCGTCTTCGGCAGCTCCGCCAGGTAGACCACCGTGCGAGGATACTTGTAAGGCAGCAGACGCGACTTCACGAAGCGCTGCAGCTCGCCGGTCGTCGCGTCGCAGGCGAGCGACGCGTCGTGCAACGCCACGAACGCCGCGATCGTCGTGAGGCGGTTCGCGTCCTCGACCGCAAGCACGGCGCACTCGCGCACCAGCGGCGATTCGGCGAGGCAACGCTCGACTTCGAGCGGATGCACCCACTGCCCGCTGACCTTCACGAGGTCGTCCGCGCGCCCTTCGAAGAAGTGGAATCCGTCGGCATCGCGCCGGAAGCGGTCGCCGGTGTAGATCCACCCGTCGCGCATCGTCTCGGCGGTCTTGTCCGGGCGCCGCCAATAGCAGGGCGCCTGCGAATCCCCGCGTACCCACAGGATCCCGGACTCGCCCTCCGGCACGTCGCGGCCGTCGGGATCGGTCAAGCGGAGCTCGTAGCCCGGAACGCGCTTGCCACTCGCCCCGGGCTTCTGCTGGTCGGGCAGGTTGGAAAGATAGACGTGGAGCACTTCGGTGGAGCCCAGGCCCTCGACGATCGCAAGACCGTAGCGCCGGCGCCACTCGTTGAATAGCTCCGAGGACAGCGTTTCCGCGGCCGACACGCACAGGCGCAGGCTCGGGAGGTCACGCGCTTCGGATCCGCCGTGCGCGGACATCGCAACGTAGAGCGTAGGCACGCCGAAAAATACGGTTGGGCGGTGACGCTCGATGGTGGCGAATACGGCTTCCGGCTCGGGACGCCCGGTCATCAGCACCGCGGTCGCGCCGGCCGCGAACGGGAACGTGATCGAATTGCCGAACCCGTAGGCAAAGAAAATCTTGAGCGGCGAGAAGACGACGTCGCTTGCACCGATGGCGAGCACACGCTCGCCGTACGACTTCCACGTGTAAAGCGCGTCGTGATGCAGGTGCACGACACCCTTCGGCCGGCCCGTGGAGCCCGAGCTGTACATCCAGAAAGCCATGTCGTCGCGGTGCGTGTCGGCGGGTTCCAGGCGCGCCTCCTGCGCGCCGATCCAGGCGTTCCATTCGTGCTGCATGCGCTGCGAGCGTAGGGGGACTTCCTGCGCAACATCGCCGACGTGCACGACCTGGCGCAGGCGGGTCACGCCGACATCCTCGTGCGCAAGCAGCGCCGCGAAGCGCGCGTCGACGAACGCCGCTTCCGCGCCGCTGTCCGCCAGGTAATAAGCGACGAGCTCCGGCGGCGACAGCGTGTTCACGAGCACCGGCACGAAGCCGGCGCGCATCGCGCCGAAAATCGCCGCGACGTATTCCGGCGTGTCGTCGAGCAACATCAGCACGCGGCCGCCCCGCGCGAGACCCATGCTGCGCATGCCCGCGCCCGCTTTGTCCGCCAGCGCCGCGAGCGCTGCGTACGTGAGGCGGCGCTCGCCGCACACGAGCGCGACCTTGTCGGGATGCCGCGCCAGGTTGTCGTAGAGGAGCGACGACGCGTTGTAGCGCTCGGGCACCGCAAACCCGATCTCCCGCGCGCCGGACGTTTCGCGCGGCACCGGATCGACGATCCGCGCATCGCCGAACGGACCCGCGGCCCGCACCTCGTGCATGAAGCGCGGCGCCATCTCGGTCAGGCGCGCGTCGTCCACGCGGCCGCTGCGCATCATGTAGTCGTAGGCGAGCTCGACGGGCGAAAGCGCCATCTTGTCCGCCATGCGCTCGTACCAGTACGAGCTCGAATTGGCGGCGGTGACGAGCTTCTCGACCACCGGCCTGCGCTCGCGCTCGAAGGCAGCCAGCAGACGAGGCACGTCGTCGCCCGCCTCGCCCAGCGCGCGATCGAGCGCGATCGCATCGTCGAACGCGAGACGCGTCCCGGATCCGATGGAAAAGTGGCCGGTACGCAGCGCATCGCCGATCAACACGACGTTGCTGATTTGACCCCCCCGAGGCGTCGCTTCGCGCCGCTTCCCCCGGGGGGCTCTGCGCCTTGGGGCGGCCCTGCGGCGCAGGTCCAGCGCGAGTTCGACAACAGCGGGAAGTTGCGCCAGATCGAGCGGTTCGAGATGAGCGGATGCCCATCGAGATCCGGCGCAAACACCGCTTCGCAGTACGCACGCGACGCGGCATCGTCCATCGTCTCGAGTTGCGATCGCTTCCAGGTCGCTGCATCGCACTCGACGATGAACGTACTGCGGTCGGGCGCGTATCGGTAATGGTGCGCGACGAACGTGCCGTGCTCGTTCTCGCGAAACGTCAGCGTCAGGCATTCGAACGCCTTCGTCGTGCCGTACCACACGAACTTGTTGGTGAGCCATTCGACGCGCGGGTCGAAGACGTCCGCTTGCAACGAACGCAGGCGCGAATTGACGCCATCGGCGGCCACCACGAGGTCGGCGTCCGCGAAACGCTCGAGGGATTCGACGGCCGTGCCGAAGCCGAGCGTCACGCCTGCGTCGGCGCACTCCCGTTGCAGGAGAGTCAGGAGCGCGAGCCGGCCGATCGCGCAAAAGCCGTTGCCGTCGATGTCGACGGCGGCATCGCGATGCACGATGCGCTGTATAGGCCACGTCTCCATGACGCGAGCGAGCGTCGCATGCATGGCGGGCGCGTCTCGCGCGAGGAACTCGAGCGCGCCGTGCGAGAACACAACGCCGAATCCGAACGTCGCGTCCGCGGCGTTCTGCTCGAACACGTGCACGTCCGCGTCCGGCCGCCTCCGCTTGGCGAGCAACGCGAACAGGAGTCCCGCGGGGCCCGCACCGGCGACGGCGATCTTCACGCGGGCGTCACCCCGAAGCTTTGCGCCCGCGTCCGTTGCGCACGGGGGCGGCGACTTGACCGCGGCGCTTCGCTTCCGCGTCGAGCACGGGCTTCAGATAGCGTCCCGTGTAGCTCGCGGCGCTCGCCGCAACGACTTCGGGCGCGCCCTCCGCGATGATCGTCCCGCCGCCGGCGCCGCCTTCGGGCCCGAGATCGACGATCCAGTCCGCGGTCTTGATGACGTCGAGGTTGTGCTCGATCACGACGACCGTGTTCCCATGGTCGCGCAGGCGATGGAGCACGGTCAGCAGCATCTCGATGTCGTGGAAATGCAGGCCCGTCGTCGGCTCGTCGAGGATGTACAGCGTGCGTCCCGTGTCGCGCTTGGAAAGCTCGAGCGCGAGCTTCACGCGCTGCGCCTCGCCGCCGGAGAGCGTGGTCGCCGACTGCCCGAGCGTGATGTAGCCGAGGCCGACGTCGAGCAGTGTCGCGAGCTTGCGCGCGACCGCAGGCACGGGCTCGAAGAACGCATAGGCCTGCTCGACGGTCATCGCGAGCACTTCGTGGATGTTCTTCTGCTTGTAGCGAATCTCGAGGGTCTCGCGGTTGTAGCGCTGCCCGTGGCACACGTCGCAAGGCACGTACACGTCGGGCAGAAAGTGCATCTCGACCTTGATGAGGCCGTCGCCCTGGCAGGCTTCGCATCGCCCACCCTTGACGTTGAACGAGAAGCGGCCGGGGCCGTAGCCACGCTCGCGCGCGTCCTTCACCTGAGCGAAGAGCTCGCGGATGGGCGTGAAGAGCCCGGTATACGTTGCCGGGTTGGACCGCGGCGTGCGGCCGATCGGGCTCTGGTCGACGCTGATCACCTTGTCGAAGTGCTCGAGTCCCTCGATTTCCGTGAACGGCGCGGGCTCCTCCGCGCTGTCGTAGAGGTGCCGCGCGACCGCGTGGTACAGCGTGTCGTTGATGAGCGTCGACTTGCCTGACCCCGACACGCCCGTCACGCACACGAACAGGCCGACGGGCAGGCGCACCGACACGCTCTTCAGGTTGTTGCCGGTCGCGCCGACGATGCGCAGCTCCTTGCCGGCCTCCGCCAGGTGACGCTTGTGCGGAATCGGGATTTGCCGATGCCCGGCGAGATACTGGCCGGTGAGCGAGTGCGCGGCACGCCGGATGTCGTCGGGCGTGCCCTGCGCGACGACTTGCCCGCCGTGCTCGCCCGCGCCCGGGCCCATGTCGACCACGTGATCGGCGACGTTGATCGCATCCTCGTCGTGCTCGACGACGATCACGCTGTTGCCGAGGTCGCGCAAATGCTTGAGCGTCGCAAGGAGGCGGTCGTTGTCGCGCTGGTGCAAGCCGATCGACGGCTCGTCGAGCACGTACATCACGCCGGTGAGGCCCGAGCCGATCTGCGACGCGAGGCGGATGCGCTGCGATTCGCCGCCCGACAGCGTCTCCGCCGAACGGTCGAGGGCAAGATAATCGAGGCCCACGTTGTTGAGGAACGTGAGCCTGCTCATGATTTCCTTGACGATGCGGTCCGCGATCGCGGCCTTCTGGCCGTCGAGCTTGACCGTGCTGAAATACTCCATCGTCGACTTGAGCGGAAGCCCGGAGATCTCGTAGATCGCGCGCGCCGTATTGCCGTCGCCGACCTTGACGAATCGGGCCTCGCGGCGCAGGCGCGTGCCGTCGCACTCGGGACAGGGCTTGTTGTTCAGGTACTTGGCGAGCTCCTCGCGCACCATCACCGAATCCGTCTCGCGATAGCGCCGCTCCAGGTTGGGAAGGATGCCCTCGAACGTGTGCTCGCGCGTGAAGGGCTTGCCGCGCTCGGAAAGGTAGGCGAAAGGGATCTTCTCGTCGCCCGATCCGTGGAGCACGAGGTTCTGGACGCGCTCCGGCAGCTTCCCGAACGCCTTCTCGATGTCGAAACCCACGTGCTTGGCAAGGCTCGTGAGCAACTGGAAGTAGAACTGGTTGCGCCGGTCCCAGCCGCGAATCGCGCCCGACGCGAGCGACAGTTGCGGAAAGCCCACCACGCGCTTGGGATCGAAGAACGTGATGCTGCCGAGGCCGTCGCACCGCGGGCAGGCACCGAGGGGGCTGTTGAAAGAGAAGAGCCGCGGCTCGAGCTCCTGCAGCGAGTAGTTGCAGACCGGGCAGGCGAACTTGGCGGAGAACAGATGCTCGACACCGCTGTCCATCTCGACCGCGATGGCGCGGCCGTCCCCGTGGCGAAGCGCAGTCTCGTACGACTCGGCGAGGCGCTGCTTGAACTCTTCGCGCACGCGCAGGCGATCGACGACGACCTCGATCGTGTGCTTGCTCGTCTTGGCGAGCTTCGGCACGGCGTCGATCTCGCACACCTTGCCGTCGACGCGCACGCGCACGAAGCCCTTGGCGCGAAGCTCGACGAAGAGATCGAGGTGCTCGCCTTTGCGGTTGACGACCACCGGCGCGAGGATCATGAGCCGGATGCCCTCGGGGTCGGCGGTCTTGCCTTGCGCAAGCGCAAGCGTCGCGTCGACCATTTGCGAGATGGTCATCGCGGCGAGCTTCTGCTCCGGATGCTCGGGGCAATACGGATCGCCGACGCGGGCGAACAACAGGCGCAGGTAATCGTGAATCTCCGTCACCGTGCCCACCGTCGACCGCGGATTGTGCGACGTCGCCTTTTGCTCGATCGAGATCGCGGGCGACAACCCTTCGATCAGGTCGACGTCCGGCTTCTCCATGAGCTGCAGGAACTGGCGCGCGTACGCGGACAGCGACTCGACGTAGCGGCGCTGGCCTTCCGCATAGAGCGTGTCGAACGCGAGCGAGCTCTTGCCCGAGCCCGACAGGCCCGTGATGACGATCAGCTTCTGGCGAGGCAGATCGAGATTGAGGTTCTTGAGATTGTGCGTGCGTGCGCCGCGGATGCGGATCGAATCCATGTGCAAGTGCCCAGGCCTTATCTAGCGTCTGTCGCCATCGTTGAGAAGCTGTACAAATGTGAAGCCGCCAGGACGGCCTAGGCAGAACGGCTTAGGGCGCGACAAGCGAACCTGTTAGTATATTGCGTTTCGCTCGCTCGCTTAGAACCCGTTCCACGCATCGCATGCCCCAGCCCGAGCCGACAGCGAAAACCAGCATGACGCCCATGGAGGTCCGCGCCACCGCGAGCCTCGCGAGCATCTACGGCCTGCGTCTTCTCGGGATGTTCGTGATCCTGCCGGTGTTCGCGCTGTACGCCGAAACGCTGCCCGGCGGTGCCACGCCCACCGAGATCGGGTTCGCGCTCGGCGCCTATGGCCTCCTGCAGGCGTTGTTGCAGGTGCCCTTCGGCTGGGCGTCCGATAGATGGGGTCGCAAGCCCGTGATTTACAGCGGCCTCGTCGTCTTTGCCGCGGGCAGCTTCATCGCGGCGTCCGGCGCAAGCATCGGCTGGGTCATTTTCGGCCGCTGCCTGCAGGGCGCCGGCGCCATTTCCGCGGCGGTCATCGCGCTCACGGCCGATCTCACGCGCGATGTCGTGCGCACACGGGCAATGGCCGCCATCGGCATCACCATCGGCGGGACGTTCGCGGCGTCGCTCGTCGTAGGTCCGATGCTCAAGGGATGGATCGGCGTGCCGGGTATCTTCGTCATGACGGGCCTGCTCGCGCTGGCGGCGATCGCCGTCGTGCGGTTCGCCGTGCCGCTGCCGGTGGGTCGCGCGGAAGCATCGGCGGCAACGCCCGGGCAGTTGCGCGCCGCGCTGCGGGATCCGCAACTGCTCCGGCTCAACTACGGGACGTTCGCGCTGCATGCTGTCTTGATGGCGCTGTTCACGCAGGTGCCCTACGCGCTGCGCGACAACGGCCTTCCGGCCGAGCGGCACTGGGTCGTGTACCTGCCGGTGCTCGTCGTCTCGATCTTGCTCGTGCTGCCCTTCCTGCGGCGGGTCGACCAGCCGGCTCGAGGCAAGCCGCTCATGAACTCGAGCGTGGCGATCCTGCTTGCGTCGACGTTCGCGCTCGCGCTCGCGGTGCACTGGCTCGCCGCGTTGTGCGTCGCGCTCACCGTGTTCTTCGCGGCCCTCAATCTTCTCGAAGCCATGCTGCCCGCGCTCGTGACCAAGTATGCGGCGCGCGACGCGCGCGGCGCCGCTATCGGCGTCAACTCCAGCGCGCAGTTCCTGGGCGCGTTCGCGGGAGCGGCCGCGGGCGGATGGCTTGCCGAACATGCGGGCAACACTGCGGTCTTCGCGTTCTGTGTCGCGTTGACGGCGTTGTGGCTCGCCGCAACGGCGACGATGGCATCGCCGTCGCGCCACGCCACCAATTATTCGATGGGAGAAACGTGAAATGGCGTCCGTCAACAAAGTGATCCTGCTCGGCAACCTCGGCCGCGATCCCGAAACGCGCTACACCACCGGCGGTGACGCGGTCACCAACTTGAACATCGCCACCAGCGAGCAGTGGAAGGACAAGAGCGGCGAGAAGCAGGAGCGCACCGAGTGGCATCGCGTCGTCCTCTTCGGACGCCAGGCCGAAGTCGCCGGCGAATACCTGAAGAAGGGCCGCTCGGTCTACATCGAGGGCCGCCTGCAGACGCGCAAGTACACGGACAAGGACGGCGTCGAAAAGTATTCGACCGAGATCGTCGCCGATCGCATGCAGCTGATCGGCAGCGCGCGCGAAGGCGGCAGCGGCGGCGACGCCGAGTTCCAGGGCGGTGGCGGCGGCGGTGGCGGCGGCATGCGGCGCGAGGGCGGCGGTGGCGCAAAGCCTCCAGGCCCCGGGAAGAAGACCGACGACTTCGACGACGACATTCCGTTCTGACGAACGAAGAATCGCGCGTGACTCGCGGCCGTCAGGCTTCGATCGCCATTTGCGGGTTCACGATCGCGTGCGTGGCGATGACGCCTCCGCCAAGGCACACGTCGCCGTCGTAAAGCACGAGGTACTGGCCCGGCGTCGGCGCCCACTGCGGCTGGTCGAAACGCGCAATGCAGCCGTCGGCCGAAGCCGATACGACGCACGCTGCGTCGGGCATGCGATAGCGCGTCTTCGCGCCAAAGCGGCGCGGCAGCGCGCACTCGCGCCCGGCGATCCAGTGCAGATCGATCGCATCGACGTCGCGCCGGTACAGCAATGGATGATCGTGGCCTTGAACGACGACGATCGCGTTGCGGCGCACGTCCTTCGCCGCGACGAACCACGGGGCGTCCGCTCCGTGGCGGATGCCGCCGATGCGAAGCCCCTGGCGCTGGCCCAGCGTGTAGTACGCGACGCCCTGGTGCTCGCCCACGACGTCGCCTTCGGGCGTCACCAGCGGCCCGGGCGTGCGCGGCAGGTAACGCGCGAGGAAATCGCGAAACGGCCGCTCGCCGATGAAGCAGATCCCCGTCGAGTCCTTCTTCGCGTAGGTCGGAATGCCCTCGCGCTGCGCGATGGCGCGCACCTCGCGCTTGTGCATCTCGCCCAGCGGGAACATCACCGGCGCGAGCTGGCGCTGCGTCAATCGATGCAGGAAATAGCTCTGATCCTTGCTCGCGTCGATCGCCTTCAAGAGCTCTACGCCGTCGGCGCCGTGGCGCACGCGCGCGTAGTGTCCTGTCGCGATGCGATCCGCGCCCAGCGCGAGTGCGTGGTCGAGGAACGCCGCGAACTTGATCTCGCTGTTGCACAGCACGTCGGGGTTCGGCGTGCGTCCCGCCTCGTACTCCCGCAGGAACTGCGCGAACACGCGCTCGCGGTACTCGGCCGCGAAGTTCACCGCGACGAGCTCGATGCCGATCACGTCGGCAACGCTCGCCGCGTCCACGAGATCCTCGCGCGACGTGCAGTATTCGTCGGTGTCGTCGTCTTCCCAATTCTTCATGAAGACACCGACGACGTCGTGGCCTTGCTGCTTCAGGAGCCACGCCGCGACGGACGAGTCGACCCCGCCCGACATGCCGATGACGACGCGTTGCTTGTTCACGCCGGTCACGCCTCGGCCTCTTTGTACGATCGATGGTTCGTCATCGACTTAGTGTCGGCCTCTAGAGGCGATTCGCGATTGCTCGATGCGGCCTCCGAGTCTTCGGAGATGGATCGAGCGGGCAGCGCGTCGGCCGCCGCCATCGCTCGCGGACGGGCGCTGCGCGCCTTGGCTTCGCCCCGCTCGCTCCGGCGTCCTTCGGGCCTCGCCGCTCACGCCTCTGAATCCTCCCAGAACCCGCGCTGCACCGAGACCTCTTTCACGAAGTCGAGCGGCCACCGCGCGCCTGCGCGGTAATCGTCGACGCAGCGCTGCACGAGCGGGCTGCGGTGATCGGCGCGGCGCGCCACCATCTCGTCGTAGGTGAGCCAAACCGCCCGCACGATGCCTGCGTCGAGGATGCGAAGCGGATCGTGCGCGCGCGCATCGGCGCAGAACGTGAATCGCACGAACGTGGTGCCGTTGTCCGCCGCTTCCCAGCGATAGATGCCGACGAGCGCCGTCGGCACGACCGACCACGCGGTCTCCTCGAGCGTCTCGCGCACCGCCGCCGCGGGCAGCGACTCCCCGGACTCGAGATGCCCCGCGGGCTGGTTGAGCTTGCGCCCCGCGCGCGTCTCCTCCTCGACGAACAGGAAACGCCCGTCGCGCTCGACGATGGTGGCGACCGTCACCGACGGACGCGCCAGGATTCGTTCGCTCAATGTGCCTCCACGCAAATGAAAAAGGGCAGGGCGAACCGCCCTGCCCTTCGATCGCTGACGCGAGCGGTATTACGGCGTCGCCTTCTTCTGCAGGTCCTTCTCGAGCGCCTTCTGACCTTCCTTGGTCTTGAGCTCGGTGTTCTGCTTCGGCGTCGCCTTCGACTCGGCCGTGTTCGCCTTTTGCTGGGCGGACGTGGCGGCCGTGCTGCCCGACGGATTCTCGGGGTTCACCGCCGTCTTGTTGACTTCCTTGGCGTAGGCGTTCTTCTCGGCCGTGGTCATCTTCGACACGTCCTTCGACTTCGCCGTGTTCGCGGCCGCTTCCTTGGCGGTCTGCGCGCCAGTCGTCGAGGCAGCGGCGGCACCCGTCGTGGCCTTGACGTCGGCTTGCTTTTCCTTGGTGGTCTGTGCCGGCGGGGAGGTTTGCGCAGCGGCGATGGTCGCGAACGCACCGGCGATCAGTGCAACGAGCAACTTGTTCATTTCAGATCCTCTATGGTCGGGTTTGGGACAGGACAGAGTAGTACGTTGATTACTTCGGCGACGAACCGGACGCGTTCGCAGAACTCGCCGGCTTCGCCTTCTTCTTCTTGGCCTTCTTGGTCGTTCCAGATTTCGCCGGAGCGGAAGTCGACGACGACGCCTGGGGCGCCGACGGCGAGGCCGGGGTCGTGCTTTGTGCGAACGCGACTACAGAAAATGCCGTCGCGACCAGTGCCGCAAGCAAGTGCTTCATGAAAATTGAAATCCCTCGTGAAAAAGCGACAACGGTATACGGTGTCGAGGCCATTAACGGACGCGACTTCTTGCCGGTTGACATTGACGGCTTGCGGCGGCGCTGGGCCTACCCACATTTTACCTTATCAATCAGCGGGCTAACAACGCGGCGAGGCGCCGGCCGGCGTCGAAACCGCACATTTTGGCGAAAACGACACAAAAGGTACTGCGCCGCCTCATTCGCCCCGCCAAGGCAGGTCGCGCTGCAGCCATTGGCGAAGCATCGGCACCGTGATGGCGCGCTTGGCGGCAAGCGAGTGCCGGTCGAGCGCCCCCAGGACCCTGACCAGCGTTCCCATGTCCCGCCTGCCGTGCGCAAGGAGGTAGCGGATGACGTCTTCGCCGAGACGAAAGCCGCGTGCACGGGCATAGCGGAAGAGCGCCTCGGGCTTGTCGAGATCGGACAACGGCACGACCTCGTAGACGAGGCCGGATCCCAGGCGTGTCCGAAGGTCGTCGCGCAGCCGAAGCCGTGCCGCCGGCGCGGACGCCGAGGTCACGAGACAACCGCCGCTTTCCTGAAGCCGGTTGAAAAGCGTGAACAGCCGCCCCTGTGCCTTTGTGTCAGCTGTATCCACGTCGTCGACGGCCACCAAAGCGGGGCCTTCGACCGGCTCGTTGGGCAGCTCGGAGGGCGTTGCGACGTACACCGCCGGTCGCGTCGACGCGGCCACCGCCGCACGCAAGAGATGCGACCGGCCGCCTCCCGCGGCGCCCCACAGGAGGATCGACGTGTCCGCGGCGTCGCCACGCGCGACCGCGCCAAGTCTCGCCACGACCTCGCCGTTGCCGCCTTCCACGAAGTTGCCGAACGACGGCGGCTCGGGGGGCGCGAGCTCGAAGACCAGTTGTTCCATTCGAACCTCCTGCACCTACTCCGTTTCGCCGTACACAGGCGAGGCGAAGTACGCCATCCGCAGATGGCGCAGGCCGACGAGCAGTGCCGCCGACGCGGGAAGCGCGAGCAGCACGCCGGCAAACCCGAAAAGCTGTCCGAACGCGAGCAGCGCGAAGATCACCGCGAGCGGATGCAGCCCGATCCGGTCGCCGACGAGATACGGGATGAGCACGTACGCTCTCGATGAGCTGGCCGACGCCGTATACCGCGAGCACCGCAACGAACCCGGGCCACCCCGTCCATTGCAGCAGCGCCGCGAGCACGCCGAGCGTGAGGCCGAGCCCGAACCCGACGTAAGGAATGAACACGAGGAGCCCGGTCAGCAGGCCGATCGCGATCGCCTTGTCGAGGCCGGCGATGGTGAGCGCGATCGCGTAATACACCGCCAGCACGATCATCACCATGATCTGGCCGCGCAGGAATTCGGCGAGCACGCGGTCGATGTCGCCGGCGATGGCGCGCGTCTTGGGAAGCCAGTGGCGCGGAACCAGCATGAACAGGCGCTCGCCGATCATGTCCCAGTCGCGCAGCAGGTAGAACATCACGACCGGGATGAGCGCGAGGTTGACGAGGATCGACACGACGATGAGCGACCCCGTCTTGAGGCCCGACAGCAGCGACAGCGAAAGGTCTCGCGCGTCGTCCATGTTCTCGGCGAGGAGCGCCTTCAGCGAGGCCATGTCGAGGGCGATGGTGATGCCGAATTGCTGCTCGAGCCACGGCGAAATGCGGGCGAGGCCCTGCGAAACGAGGTCGGGAATGCGCCGCGCCGCAAGCGTGACCTCCGACTGCACGAGCGGGATGAGCACGAGGAACAGCGCGAGCAGTATGAAGCCGAACAAGAGCACCACGATGGTTGTCGCGACGCCGCGCGAGATGCGCCGCCCCTCCGCCCATTGGACGATAGGCGTGCCGAGGTACGCGAGGATCGCGCCGATGAGGAAGGGCGTAAGCACGGGACCCAGGTAGCGCAGCCCGAGGAAGATCACGATCGCCGCGCCGGCGATCCACACGTAGTTGCGCGCCGTCAGCACGCGCCGCGGGAGCGGCGGTGCCGGCGGCGGCGTGGCGGGAGGCTCGGCGAGCGCAGGCGGCGGCTGCGTCGTCACGGCGGCGGTAGTCGGTGGGCGGGGCTCGTTCATTTCCGGTAGAATCCGGCGCGAAATCCATCCGCCGCGCGTTCGGTTCTCGCGCATTCTAAAAGGTTCGGCGCTCCGTTCGCGAGCGATGCTTCATGATCGACCCGGGACCCAATTCACTTTCGTATCGCGAGGCCGGCGTCGACATCGACGCGGGCGACGCGCTGGTCGAGCGCATCAAGCCCTTCGCCAAGCGCACGATGCGCCCCGAGGTGCTCGCCGGCATCGGCGGCTTCGGCGCGCTCGTCGAGATCGGCAAGCGTTTCAAGCGAGCCGGTGCTCGTGGCGGGCACCGACGGCGTCGGCACCAAGCTGCAGCTCGCGTTCGCGCTCGACCGGCACGACACGGTCGGCATCGACCTCGTCGCCATGAGCGTCAACGACGTGCTGGTGCAGGGCGCGGAGCCGCTGTTCTTCCTCGACTACTTCGCATGCGGCAAGCTCGACGTCGACGTCGCGGCCGAGCGTGATCAAGGGCATCGCCCAAGGCTGCGAGCGAAGCCGGCTGTGCGCTGATCGGCGGCGAGACGGCGGAGATGCCCGGCATGTACGCCGACGGCGAGTACGACCTCGCCGGCTTCGCCGTCGGCGTGGTCGAGAAAGTCGGGCATCATCGACGGCCGCAGCATCGCGGCGGGCGACGTCGTCATCGGCCTCGCGTCGAGCGGCCCGCACTCCAACGGCTTCTCGCTGATCCGCCGCATCGTCGAGCAGAGCGGCGCGGACCTGCGCGCGCCGTTCGACGGCGTCACCCTCGGCGACGCGCTCCTCGCGCCGACGCGCATCTACGTGAAGCCGCTGCTCGCGCTGATGCATGCGCTGCCGGTCAAGGGCATGGCGCACATCACCGGCGGCAGGCCTCCTCGAGAACGTGCCGCGCATGCTGCCGCCGGGCCTGCAGGCGCGCCTTACGCGTTCGTCGTGGACGCGCCCGCCCGTCTTCGACTGGCTGCAGCGCCACGGCAACGTAGCCGACGAGGAGATGCACCGCGTCTTCAACTGCGGCATCGGCATGGTCGCTGGTCGTCGCGTCGGAGCATGCGGACCGCGCGATCGAGGCGCTCGCGGCCGGCGGCGAGCGCGGGCTCCGTATCGGCACCATCGTGTCCTTGCCCGCGGGCGACGCCCGACGATCGTCGTCTGAATCAGAAGATCACTGTCCTCATCTCGGGACGCGGCTCCAACCTCGCGCGCTGCTCGAAACGCGCGATCTCGGCGGGCAGATCGTGCGCGTCATCTCCAATCGCGCCGATGCGGGCGGGCTCGCGATCGCGGCATCGCATGGCGTCGCGACGTCGGTCGTCGAGCATCGCGCGTTCGCCGATCGCGACGCATTCGACGAGGCGCTTGCGACGCTCATCGACGCGGACGGCCCCGACCTCCTCGTGCTCGCAGGCTTCATGCGCGTGCTCGGCGCCGCGATTCGTTGCGCGTTACGGAGGGCGCATGATCAACATCCATCCGTCGCTGCTGCCCGCCTATCCCGGCCTGCACACGCATCGCCGCGCGCTGGCCGACGGCGTCCGCGTGCACGGCTGCACCGTGCACTTCGTGACACCCGAAGTCGACGTCGGGCCGATCGTCGCGCAGGGTGCGGTGCCGGTGCGCGATGGCGACGACGAGGGCAGCCTCGCCGCGCGCGTGCTCGCCGTCGAGCACATCCTCCTGCCGCAGGTCGTACGATGGTATTGCGAGGGGCGGCTTGCGATCGAGGGCCGCCGGGTCCACGTTAAGGGTCTGGATACGCCGGGCGGCGTCAGTGGTGTCGCCGGGCGCAGTAACCGCGCGAGACATCGGGATCGCATCCGCTTCCGCGCCGACGCTGCTTTCCATTTCGCTGCGCCTCGCGCAGTCGAAAGCGATGGCGCGCACCCGCCGTGCGCTCGCGGTCGCGCTCGTCCTCTCGCTCGTCGTGCATCTGGCGTTGACGCTGTGGCCGGACGACCCCTCCCTGCTGCCTGAATCGACGCCGCTCACCGCGACGATCACCGAGTTGCCGCCGCCGCCGGTGCCCGCGGCGGTCCCCGAGCCAAAGCCCGCGGCCAAGCCGAAGCCGCGCCGAACGTCGCCTCTCGTTCCTGCCGCGCCGGAACCGGTCGCGAGCGCCGATGCGCCCCCCTCGGAAACGCCGCGCCGAAGCGGCGCCGTCGTGGCGAGGAGGCCGTGCCCGCCGAAGAGCGCGCAGAAGTGATCCCCGGCGCAGGCGACGGGCAAGACCCTGCCGCCGCGCGTCGACCTCGCGTACAAGGTCTTCTGGGGCACGCGCGGTTTCCTCATCGGCGACGCCATCTACCGCTTCGAGCACGAGGACGAACGCTATCGCATTGCGACGATCGGCGAAGCGCGCGGACTTGCGGCGCTGGTGCTGCGCGGACAGGGCAAGCTCGAGAGCCGCGGCCTCATCACCGAGGACGGCCTGCAGCCGTCGATTCTTCGCATCGAGCGCGGCGGCCCGGACCGCGTCGAGACGGCCGTGTTCGACTGGGAAGCGGGAATCGTCACGCTGCACGACGACAAGACCGCGCCGCTCGACCTGCCGACCTTCGACCCGCTGTCGCTGATGTGGCAGTACTACTTCACGCCGCCCACGTCGACCGGGTGACGGTCACGGTCGCGACGCCGCGCCGGCTCGTGCGCTACACGATCACGCGCGAAGGCACCGAGACGATCGAGTGGCCGCACGGCCCGATCGACACCGAGCGCTGGCACCGGCGCAGCGACGACGGCAAGACCGACGCGTACGTCTGGCTCGCGCCGTCGCTGCGCTACCTCCCGGTCAAGATCCGCGTCTCCAACACCGAGCGCGGCACGCTCGAGGTGATGCTCGACGCGATCCGCGTCGACGACGACGCGGCTGCGGTCGGAGGCGACGAGCTCCCGGTTCCCAAGTCCGACCCGATGCCGCCGCCCGACTCGCCCCTCGCCGCGCCGAAGCCCGGCGAGACCTTTCCGACCATGACGGGGCAGTGACGGATGGCCGTCCGAAGCGGCGAGCTCACCGCGCTCGCCGACGCCATCGAGCACGTCCGCAGCTTCGCTACGCCGGCCGACGCGGCCTGTCGACGTTCTTCCGCGCGCAACCGACACTCGGAGCCCGCGACCGCGCGTTCGTCGCCGAGGGCGTCTTCGCGTACCTGCGCCGCAAGCGCTCGCTCGAAGCGCTCGCCGAAACGCGCGATCCGCGACAGGCTCGCGCTCGCCGTGCTCGTGCGCGAGAACGGCCGGTCGGTGCGCGATCTGGCGCCGCGCTCTCCGCATCCGACGAGCATCTGGCTGCGCGCGCTTCAAGTCGCGCGTGCACAACCCGCTGCCGCCCGCGGTCGCGCACGACCTGCCCGACTGGCTGTGGGACCGGCTGGGCGACGCGTACGACGACGAGACGCGTCCGCGCTCGCGCAAGCGTGGCAGTCGCCCGCGCCGCTCGACCTGCGCGTCAACCCGACCAAGACGACGCGCGACGCGGCGCTCGCGGCGCTCGCCTCCGAAGGATTCGACGCGCGGCCGACGCCGTACTCGCCGCTCGGCATTCGCGTGCACGGGCCGGCCATCGCTCGACGCGCATCCGTGATCGCCGACGGCCGCCTCGAAGTGCAGGACGAGGGCAGCCAGCTCGTGGGCATTCGCTGGTCGCGCCGCGGCGCAGCGACATGGTGGTGGATTTCTGCGCCGGCGCCGGCGGCAAGACGCTGCTGCTGGGCGCGCTCATGCGCTCGCAGGGACGCCTCTACGCATTCGACGTGATCGACAGAGCGCCTCGCGAAGCTCGACGCCGCGCCTCGCGCGCTCGGGGCTGTCGAACGTGCACCCGCAGTGCATCGCGAACGAGCGCGACACGAAGGTGAAGCGCCTCGCCGGCAAGATCGATCGCGTGCTGGTCGACGCGCCGTGCACCGGCTTCGGCACGCTGCGCCGCAATCCCGACCTCAAGTGGCGGCAGCCGAGTCGGCGCGTCGCGCGAGCTGGCCGCGAAGCAGGCTCGCATCCTCGCGTCCGCCGCGACGCTCGTGAAGCCGGGCGGGCGCCTCGTCTACGCGACGTGCAGCGTGCTGCCCGAGGAGAACGAGCGCGATCGTCGAGCGCTTCCTCGCCGCGCATCCGCAGCTTCGCGCAGGGCGACGCGCAGCGCCGAGCTCGCGCGCGCGGGCATCGCGCTCGACACCGGCGCCGACGCTCAAGCTGCTGCCGCACGTGCACGGCTGCGACGGCGTTCTTCGCCGCGATCCTCGCAGCGCGGCTAAACTCGCAGTCCATGCTCGCCCCGATCGACTTCTCGCGCGCTGTCGAGAGCCGCGCTCGACGACGCGCGTGTACTGGCTCGAGCTGTCGGTCGTGCTGCTGTGCCTCGGCCTCGCATGGGCGATCGACCGCCGCTCGATGCGCGCGCGCGGTCTGTCCAGACGCGCAGCGGCATCCCGACATCAGCGGCGGCGTCGGGCGCGTCGTGTTCTCGCTGATCGCGCTCGCTGCTGCTGGTCATCGTGCGGCCGGCGTTCGCGCGTTCGTCGGCGCTCGCCGTTCTTCATCGACATCGCGATTCCGCTGATCGTCGCGCTCGCCGTGATCCGCGATGCTCGTCTACGCGATGCGGCGCCTGTTCGCCAACGCGGAGTGGCTGCAAGACGCTCCGAGCGCGCGATCGCGTTCTCGATCTGGGGCCTTGCGATCCTCTACTTCCTCGGCGTGCTGCCGGAGATCGCGCGCGAGCTCGACGCGATACGTGCTGCCGATCGGCAAGACGCCGCATCTCGCTCTTGACGATCTGCCAAGGGCGCGCGGTGCGTGCTCGTCACGCTGGTCGTGACGCTGTGGCTGTCCGGGCTCATCGAGCAGCGCCTGTCGAGCACGACGGGTCGACACCAACCTGCGCGCCGTGCTGGCGAAGGTGGTGCGCGCGGTCCTGCTCGTGCGTCGGCGTGCTGATCGCGCTGCAACGCGATCGGCTTCGACCTCACGCTGCTGACCGTCTTCGGCGGCGCGCTCGGCGTGGGCGTCGGGCTCGGCCTGCAGAAGCTCGCGGCCAACTACATCGCCGGCTTCACGATCCTGCTCGACCAGTCGATCCGCCTCGGCGACATGATCACCGTCGACGGGCGGCAGGGCCGCGTGGCGAAGGTCACCTCGCGCTACGTCGTCGTGCGCGCGCTCGACGGCGTCGAGGCGATCGTGCCGAACGAGACGCTGGTCACGACGACCGTGCTCAACCACTCGCATGCGCCGCACGACATCCGGGTGGCGTCGTCGGTGCCGGGTCGCCTACGACGCCGACGTCGAGCGCGCGCTGGCGCTCATGGAGGAGGCCGCGCGCGCCGAGGACCGGCGCGTCGCGACGCCGGAGCCGCCCGCACGGCCTTCGTGAACGCCTTCGGCGACACGGGGTCGACCTCGAGCTCGTGCTGTGGGTCGGGCGGCCTCGAAGCCGGCGTGCAGGGCCCTGCGCAGCGACGTGATCCGCCGCATCCTCGCCGCGTTCGCCGCCGCAGGCATTGCGATTGCCGCGCCCCGCCGCGACATTCGGATCACCGGCACGCGATCCTGCACAGGAAGGCGAACATCGACCCCGGTCGAACCCCGGTTAGGCGGCCAGGGTGCGCGTACAATCAGACCGGCTCTCGGATCGTGGCGGCTATGCCCGTACACAACTACGAAGCCATACCTGGATAATCAATGAGTTATGATTGGCTCTCGACTGCGCGCCCATGGTCTCATCGACCTGCCGTGGTGGGGTTATGTCGTCGTCACGCTGGTGCTGACGCACATCACGATCGCGTCGGTCACGATCTTCCTGCATCGCGCGCCAGGCGCACCGCGCGCTGGACCTGCATCCGGTGGTCGTCGCATTTCTTCCGCTTCTGGCTCTGGCTCACCACCGGCATGGTCACCAAGGAGTGGGTGGCGATCCATCGCAAGCACCACGCGAAGGTCGAGACCGCCGGACGATCCGCACAGCCCGCAGACGCGCGGCATCGAGACCGTGTTCTGGAAGGGCACCGAGCTCTATCGCGCCGAATCCGCAAAACCAGGAGACGCTCGACAAGTACGGCCACGGCACGCCCGACGACTGGATCGAGCGCAACCTCTACTCGCGCTTACTCGTGGCAGGGCGTGGGCCTCATGCTCGCGGTCAACCTCGTGCTGTTCGGACCGATCGGCGCGACGCATCTGGGCGGTGCAGATGATGTGGATCCCGATCACCGCCGCCGGCATCATCAACGGCATCGGCCACTACTGGGGCTATCGCAACTTCGCGTGCGCCGACGCGTCGACCAACATCGTGCCGTGGGGCATCATCATCGGCGGCGAGGAGCTGCACAACAACCACCACGCGTACGGCACGTCGGCCAAGCTGTCGTCGCAGTGGTACGAGTTCGACATCGGCTGGATGTACATCCGCATGCTCTCCGCGCTGCGCCTCGCCACCGTGCGCAAGGTCGCGCCGCAGATCAAGCTTCGACCGCGACAAGGCCGTGCCCGACCTCGGCCACGCTGCAGGCCGTGATCACGCACCGCTACCACGTCGCCACGGCCTACGCGCGCTCGCTCAAGGCGGCGTGCGCGGCCGAGCTCGCGGCGCTGCAAGGAGCGCGCGGGACGCGGCATCGACGCTGCCGCAGCGCCAGCGCATGAAGCGCTGGCTGCTCGCCGATCCGCGAGCGCTCACCGAAGCCGAGCGCGCCGAGCTCGACCGCCGCGATCGACCAAGAGCAAGGCGCTCGCGACGATCTACGCGATGCGCCAGGAGCTCGCGGCGCTGTGGGAGCGCTCGACCGAATCGTCCGAACAGCTGCTGGCGCGCCTGCAGGACTGGTGCCACCGCGCCGAGGCGTCGGGCATCGCGCCGCTCGCGCGTTCTCGCACAAGCTGCGCAGGTACGCGTAACCTCGGCTCCCTGCTGCAGGCGTGGTTCTTGCGTCCTGGCAACTTCTGCACGTTGGTGTGGGAGGGGGTGGTGGGGCAAGTAGTCAGCATTGGCGAGTCCGCCGAGCAGAAGGCCGTGCGCCTGATCGAGAGTGGCAATACGCTCGAAGACGGTGGCAGGCTAGCCGAAGCGTTGGCAGCGTATGACGCGGCGATCGCGCTGTGCCCGGCCTTGGCGCGAGCGCACACCAATCGCGGCAACGCCCTGACGGCTCAGGGCAAGTTCGACAGCGCGCTCGAAGCGTACGCGAAGCCGGTCGCGAGACGACAAAAAAAGCCCGCCGGTCGGCGGGCTTTTTCATTGAGTCGTGGCGTCGTTTTCGTGTCGGGCGACCTTCGCTCACACCCGGTCGGATACTTCCTGAACGGCGCTCTCGCCAACGTCGATCCGTCGAGCATCGAAGTGTTCCTCTACACGACCTTCGGCCTCCAGGACGATCTGACTGAGGTACTCCGCGGACGCGCGGCCTCCTGGACCTCGATCGCGAACATGGACGACGCCACGGCGGCCGAGCGCATTCACGCCGACGCGCCCCACATTCTTTTCGATCTGTCGGGCCATACGGCCCACAACCGCTTGCCGGTATTCGCATACAAGCCGGCACCGGTTCAGTGAGCTGGCTCGGCTACTTCGCCACGACCGGCGTGAGCGAGGTCGACTGGCTGCTCGGCGATCCTCACGCGACGCCGTCGGCCGAAGGTTCCCACTTCTCCGAGCGAATATGGCAACTGCCGGACTGCTACCTGTGCTTCGCCCCGCCTGAATTCGACCTGCACGCTTCCTCGTTGCCCGCGCTCGCGTCCGGAAGTGTGACCTTCGGCTGCTTCAACAACCTCGCGAAGATGAACGACGCGGTCGTCGAACTGTGGGCTCGGGTGTTGCCGAGATTCCCGGCTCACGCCTGATGCTGAAATCCATTCAGCTGAATGATGCGAACATGCGCGCCACCACCATCCGCCGCTTTGCCGAGCACGGCATCGTGCCGCAACGGCTGATCCTGGAGGGCATGTCCCCGCGCGCCGAGTACCTGTCGTGCTACCACCGCGTTGACATCGCACTCGACCCATTCCCCTATCCCGGCGGCACGACCACGGTGGAGGCGCTCTGGATGGGCGTGCCTGTCATCACCCGCCGAGGCGACCGGTTCCTGTCCCACCTCGGCGAGTGCATCGCTCACAACGCGGGCATGGCAGATTGGATCGCGGAGGACGAGACGGATTACGTCGCCAAGGCCGCCGGCTGGGCCGGTAACCTGACCGAACTGGCCCGCTTGCGCGCGAACTTACGCGCCCGAGTGCTCGCCTCTCCGGTTTTCGACGGGCGTCGTTTCGCGCGCAACTTCGAGTCGGCGCTGTGGGGCATGTGGAACGAGTCGCAGCGCCCTTCGCCGAAGCCCGCGCAATGACTCCGGCAGGCAGCACCTGCGAGTCCGCCGAGCAGAAGGCCGTGCGCCTGATCGAGAATGGCAATACGCTCGAAGACGGTGGCAGGCTGGCCGATGCGCTGGCAGCGTATGACGCGGCGATCGCGCTGTGCCCGGCCGTGGCGCGGGCGCACACCAATCGCGGCAACGCGCTTACCGCTCAGGGCAAGTTCGACAGCGCGCTCGAGGCGTACGCGAACGCGGCATCGCTCGATCCCGCTAACCCGGGCATCCACTACAACATCGGCAATGCGTACGCGCGCGCCGAGCGAAGCGATGAAGCTCTGGAGGCATACCGGCGCGCGCTCGCGCTGAAGCCGGACTTCGTCGATGCGGAAGTCATGACGGGCTCCGTGCTGGAGGACCGCGGCCGGCATGAAGAGGCGGCCGCGTCCTACCGTCGTGCGCTCGTTCTTGCCCCGGGCTACGAGCAGGTTCATCTCAATCTCGCGCGAGTCCTCTTTCGGCTCGGCCAGCCCGACGCCGCCGCCACGTGCTGCCGCGATGCATTGCAACTGTCGCCGTCCAACACGGATGCGCTTCGCTTCCTCGGCTTGGCGCAGATGTCGTTGCGCCGGTTCGAGGAGGCCGTGTCGACGTACGCGACAGTCACGTCCCTTGCGCCGCACGACTTCGAGACCCGCGCTTCGTTGGCGGACGCCCAACGGGAGCTTGGGTTGGTCGATGACGCGCGGCAGAACTACGAACGCGCGCTGCAAAACGATGCCATTCCGACCGGCGTTCGCTACCACGTTGCCAAGGGCCTTTACCTGCTCGGTCACCTCGATCGTGCCGTAGCCGAGTACCGGCAGGTGCTGCAGGCCGACCCCCGTTTCGAAGAGGGCCACCTCAATCTGGGAAACGCGCTTGGCCAACTGGGGCTGATGGCGGAGGCGGCGTCGAGCTACCGAACGGCGACCGAGATTAGCCCTGATTCCGCCATTGCCCACCTCAAGCTCGGTCTTGCGCTGCAGGATCTGGGGCAGCTCGACGAAGCGGCGGCATCCTACGCGCGAGCTCTCGCCATCGACCCGCAAGCGCCCGACGCGCATTTCAATCTCGGAAACGTCCTGCGGCAATTGGGACGCATGGACGGAGCCATCGCAAGTTATCGCAGCGCGGCGCAGGCGAAGCCGCACTTCGCCGAGGCTCACTATAACCTCGCCGTAGCGCTTCACGACACCGGTCGCTCCGCCGAATCGGTTCCCTGCTTCGAAAGAGCAATAGAGGTGAAGAGCGATTTCGCCGACGCCTATCTCGGCCTCGGTGCTGCACTGTTCGGTCTCGGACAGATCGATCAGGCGATTGAGCGCTATCGCCGGGCCATCGAGTTGAAACCTGGCGACGCGGGCGCGCACTCGCGCCTCGGCAACGCGCTGTGGGCTGTTGGACAAGTCGAAGCTGCGACTGCGAGCCACCGCCGTGCAATCGCCCTCGACCCGGACCTTGCCACAGCGCACAACAACCTCGGCAACTCGCTGAAGGACGCCGGGCTGTTCGCGGAGGCGATCAAGAGCTACGAGCGTGCGGTCCGATTGAAGCCGGATTACTTCGTCGCGCGCAGCAACCTCCTCTTGGCCACGGCTCACTTGGTCGCGCTCGATCCCGACCAGAGCCTCCAGCAAGCGCGCGCCTTTGGCAGCGCTGCGCGCGAGGCGAGGAAATTCGTCTATGCCTCGTGGTCGTGTGCCGCCACGCCCCAGCGCTTGCGCGTCGGATTCGTGTCGGGCGACCTTCGGTCGCACCCGATCGGATACTTCCTGAACGGCGCCCTCGCCAACGTCGATCCGTCGAGCATCGAAGTGTTCCTCTACGCGACGTCCGACGGCAGCGACGATCTGACTGAGGTGCTCCGCGGACACGCGGCCTCCTGGAGCTCGATCGCGAACGTCGACGACGCCAAGGCGGCCGAGCGCATTCACGCTGACGCTCCCCACATTGCTCATCGACCTGTCCGGCCATACGGCCCGCAACCGCTTGCCGCTGTTCGCGTACAAGCCGGCACCGGTTCAAGTGAGCTGGCTCGGCTACTTCGCCACGACCGGCGTGAGCGAGGTCGACTGGCTGCTCGGCGATCCTCATGTGACGCCGTCGGCCGAAGGTTCCCACTTCTCCGAGCGAATATGGCAACTGCCGGACTGCTACCTGTGCTTCGCCCCGCCTGAATTCGACCTGCACGCTTCCTCGTTGCCCGCGCTCGCGTCCGGAAGTGTGATCTTCGGCTGCTTCAACAACCTCGTGAAGATGACGGACGCGGTCGTCGAACTGTGGGCTCGGGTGTTGCGCGAGATTCCCGGCTCACGCCTGATGCTGAAGGCCGGCCAGTTGAACGATGCGAACATGCGCGCCACCACCGTCCGCCGCTTTGCCGAGCACGGCATTGCGCCGCAACGGCTGATCCTGGAGGGGTCATCCCCGCGCGCCGAGTACCTGTCGTGCTACCACCGCGTTGACATCGCACTCGACCCATTCCCCTATCCCGGCGGCACGACCACGGTGGAGGCACTCTGGATGGGCGTGCCTGTCATCACCCGCCGAGGCGACCGGTTCCTGTCCCACCTCGGTGAGTGCATCGCTCACAACGCGGGCATGGCAGATTGGATCGCGGAGGACGAGACGGATTACGTCGCCAAGGCCGCCGGCTGGGCCGGTAACCTGACCGAACTGGCCCGCTTGCGCGCGAACTTACGCGCCCGAGTGCTCGCCTCCCCGGTTTTCGACGGGCGTCGTTTCGCGCGCAATTTCGAGTCGGCGCTGTGGGGCATGTGGGACGAGTCGCAGCGCTCTTCGCCGAAGCCCGCGCAATGAGCGCGGCGGCCGACCATCCGTATCGCTGAACTACTTGAGCTTCGTTTCCTTGTACATCACGTGCTTGCGCGCGACGGGATCGAACTTCTTGATCTCCATCTTCTCGGGCATGAGCTTCTTGTTCTTGGACGTGGTGTAGAAGTGGCCGGTACCGGCCGACGACTCGAGCTTGATCTTTTCACGCATGATCAGCTTGCTCCGTTAGACGTGCTCGCCGCGGGCGCGCATCTCGGCCAGCACGACTTCGATGCCGTTCTTGTCGATGGTGCGCAGCGCGTTGGTCGTTAGACGCAGGCTGACCCAGCGGTTCTCGCCCTCGACCCAGAACCGGCGGCGTTGCAGGTTCGGAAGAAACCGGCGCTTGGTCTTGTTGTTGGCGTGTGAAACCCGGTGGCCGGTTACAGGGCCCTTCCCGGTGACTTGGCAGACTCGAGCCATGGCTCGCTCCTCGATGTTTGGTATGCCTGCCGCATGAAACAGCTAAAGATACGCGAGCGGCAGAAAGCCTATGATTATCGCACGATTTGCAGTCCCAGGCAATACAGCCGCCCATTTCGAACGATACCGATGACGACCATCGACTTGCGCGTTCTGGACGAACGCATCCGACCTCACCTGCCGGCATACGCAACGCCAGGCGCCGCCGGGATGGACCTGCGCGCCTGCATCGACGGACCGATCGTTGTGTCGCCGGGCGAGACGCATCTGATTCCCACGGGCATCGCCATCCATATCGCCGACCCGACGCTCGCGGCGGTGATCCTTCCGCGTTCCGGTCTCGGCCACAAGCATGGCATCGTCCTCGGCAACCTCGTCGGGCTCATCGACTCCGACTACCAGGGCCCATTGATGGTCAGCTGCTGGAACCGCGCGCGGGAGCCGTTCACGCTCCAACCGATGGAACGCCTTGCGCAGCTCGTGATCGTGCCCGTCGTTCAGGCTGCGTTTCGTGTCGTGGAGACCTTCGAGACAAGCGATCGCGGGGCCGGAGGGTTCGGCAGCACCGGACGGTGAGGGGCTCCGGACGGGACTCGCCCGCCGTCATAGCAAGCCGCGCTCGGCGAACGACACCACTCGATGCCCCGCCACCACGAGATGGTCGAGGGTACGAATGTCCACGAGAGCCAGCGCGCTCTTGAGCGACGCCGTGAGGAGCTCGTCTGCCCGCGAGGGCTCCGCGACTCCGCTTGGATGATTGTGGGCGAGGATGACGCTTGCCGCGTTTGCCGCCAGAGCCGCCTTCACGACTTCGCGGGGGTAAACCGACGTCTGCGCAAGCGTCCCGCGAAAGAGCTCGCGCACGGTGAGCAGGCGATTCTGGCTGTCGAGGAAGAGCGCAAGGAAGACCTCGTGGGGCAGCGCGGACAGGGCGAGCCGCAGGTAGTCGCGCACGGCGTCGGGCGACGAGAGCACGTCGCGATGCGCGGCCTCCTCGATGAGTCCGCGGCGGACGAGCTCACAGCATGGCCGCGAGCCGCGCCGCGCGAGCAGGGCCGAAGCCGCGAAGCGTCCTGCATCTTCGAAACGCCGGAGGCGAGCATGGCCGCGGTGCCGCCCGCCTTCTCCAGCGCGTCGCCGCGCGAGCTCGAGCGCGCTGCAGCCAGCCGAAGCCCGTTCCGAGCACGACCGCGAGAAGCTCGGCTCGGTGAGCGCCTGCGGGCCGAGCGTGAGCAATCGCTCCCGCGGCCGCTCGGCGGAGGCGCCGCACCGGCGGCCCGCGATTTCGAACATTCCGTAGCGCATCGCATGCGTCCTTTCGCCGCGAGGATCCGATCGATCAAACGTTCGATGCCGAGTGTAAACTTGGGCGAAAGTGCCACCCATTAGCCCTATGGTCGATTCAACGGACGTCCATCACGCCTCCCGCCCGACGCGCGTCGTGCTCGGAATCACCGGCGGCATCGCCGCCTACAAAGCGGCCGAGCTCACGCGCCTGTTCGTGAAGGCCGGCATCGCCGTCGACGTGGTGATGACCGAGGCCGCGACGCATTTCGTCACCGCCACCACCTTCCAGGCCCTGTCGGGACGGCCCGTGCTCACCGACCTGTGGGAGTCCGGCGCCGACAATGCGATGGGACACATCGACGTCTCCCGCGGGGCCGATGCCATCGTCGTGGCCCCCGCCAGCGCGGACTTCCTCGCCAAGCTCGCCCACGGCCACGCGGACGACCTGCTTTCGACGCTATGCCTTGCGCGGGAATGCCCATTGCTTGTGGCTCCCGCCATGAACCGTCAAATGTGGGCCAACGCGGCCACCCAGCGCAACATCGCGCAGCTTCGCGCCGACGGCGTCGGCATCCTCGGCCCCGACACCGGCGAGCTTGCATGCATGGAGCACGGCGAAGGCCGCATGCTCGAGGCCGAGGCGCTGTTCGCGGCGGTCGTCGCCGCCGAGCCAGCCCAAGACGCTCGCCGGCAAGCGCGTCCTGATGACGGCCGGCCCGACCTTCGAGGCCATCGATCCCGTGCGCGGCATCACGAATTCGAGCTCGGGCAAGATGGGATTCGCTCTTGCACAGGCGGCCGCGGAGGCAGGTGCGACGGTTCTCGTCGTCGCGCGGCCCGTCGGACGTTCCTACGCCGTGGGGCGTCACGCGCGTGAACGTGCGCAGCGCGGCGCAGATGGCGGAAGCCGTGCTTGCTCGCGTCGACGAGTGCGACATCTTCATCGGCGTCGCCGCGGTCGCCGACTACACGCCCGTCGAAGTGCACGACCAGAAGCTCAAGAAGTCGAACTCGGTCATGAATGTCACGCTGAAGCCGACCGTGGACATCCTCGCGACCGTGGCAGCGCGCCCCAACGCGCCCTTTTGCGTCGGGTTCGCGGCCGAGAGCCAGGACGTCGAGCGGCTCGCCGAGGAAAAGCGCAAGCGCAAGAAGCTTCCGCTGCTGATCGCCAACCGTGCGCAGGATGCGCTCGGCGCCGACGACAACGAAGTGACGCTGCTGGATGACGCAGGAGCGACGCGATCTGCCGCGGATGAGCAAGCTGGCGCTGGCGAGGGTGATCGTGGGCGAGATCGCGAAGCGGGTGGCGAGCCGGAGGAGCTCATGTCCCTGATCCAGACGGTAAAAATGGCGATGGCGCGTGGCGCCGCCGCCGAGGCGTCCCGCCGGCGCGTGCTCAACGTTGGAGGCGGCTCCAAGTCGATCCCCATACCCGCACATTACGACGGCTGGGACCACTTGCTGCTCGACATCGATCCCAAGGTCGACCCCGACGTGCTGTGCGACGCCCGCGAGCTCACGTCGCTCGAGCCTGCGTCGTTCGACGCGATTTACTGCTCGCACAATCTCGAGCACTACTATCCGCACGACGGCGCCAGGGTGCTGCAGGGGTTCAAGCACGTCCTGAATTCCGCCGGCTTTGCCGAGATCCGCGTTCCCGACATCGCATCGGTCATGCGTGCATGCGTCGAAAGGAATATGGACGTCAACGACGTTCTTTACGTGTCGCCGGGGGGTCCGATATCGGCGCGCGACGTTCTCTATGGCTGGGAGCGGGAGATCCGCGAGTCTGGAAACGACTTTTACGCACACAAGACCGGCTTCACTGCGAAGGCGTTGACCGCGACGCTGGAACGCGCCGGATTCCGCCCCATCTTCGTCGCGGAAGTTCCCCAGGCGTTCGAGCTGCGCGCCCTCGCGTTCGCCGGCGATCCGCAGCCATGGCAGAAGGCAGTGTTCGGGCTCTGATCGCGCAAATCGGGTTCGAGGTGCCCAACGGCGCATGCGACGACACCTCTCCGTAACGCCTCATGCCGGACGAAGTCACCATTACAGGCCTGTGCTCGAAGGGCATCGAGCGACTGGACGCGGGCGCCGCCAACGACGCGCTTTCGTTGTTCGAGCAGGCGCGCATCCTCGCGCCGGAGAATGCGCGAGTGCATTATCTTGTCGCCGTCGCTCACGTGGACCGCAGGGATTCAGGCGCGCACTCGCGGCGTTGGAGACATCGCTGCAGCTCGACCCGACCAACGCCAAGGCGCACAACAATCTGGGATCGACGCTCCAGCAACTCGGTCGGCTCAGCGACGCCGAGGCGTCGTATCGTCGTGCGATCGCGATCGACCCGCCGCTTCCGCAGCCGTATCTCAATCTCGGCAAAGTACTCGAGCAAATGGGCGCGAACGCGCAGGCACGTCGCGATCTACGACGAAGCCATCGGCCGCGGCCTGGACGCCGAGATGTTCGGGCAGAACTAGGCAGCCGTGCTGGGCCACGACAGCGCGCGTTCTCCCGACCTGCTGGGTGAAGTCGACATTCGACAACTTCGCCCCGACGTTCGAGCAGCACCTGCACGAGCTCGAATACGACATCCCCCGCGAGCTGGCGCGCCGCGCGTATCGCAAGCTGGCGCCGAACGCGCGCATCGCCGATCTGGGGTGCGGGACCGGGCTGGTCGGCGCGTCGCTCGCGCGCTCCGATATCCATCTCGTAGGCGTCGACCTCTCGCCACGAATGCTGGCGATCGCAAGGCAAAAAGCTGTGTATGCCGATCTGTTCGCGAGCAGGAAATCCATGACTTCCTGCGCGAGCAGGCGGCCGGGAGCCTCGACGGCGCGATTGCGGGCCGACGTGCTGATCTACATCGGCAATCTGATGGATCTATTCGCCGGTTGAAGCGCACGCTGCGCCGTGGCGGATTCTTCGCGTTTTCCACCGAAGAATGCGTCGGTGACGATTACGAGCTGCTGCCCGACCGGCCGCTACGCGCACTGCACTCCTACGTATCGCGCCTCGCTGCCGAAGATCTGTACATCGAGTTCTAAGGAGCCATGCCAACTCCGACTCGAATCCGGGCGACCTGTGGAGGGATGCGTTTACGTCCTCGTTCGCGGTTGACGCCCCGGACCTACGACGGAAGCACGTGCCGCGCCCATGCCGGCGCAACCCGCCAGTACGCATGGAGGTTGTTGGAGAAGCTGCCGAAGGACAGTCCTTCGCCGTGCCCCAGGTAGAAGAGACTGTCCCTCGTGTAGAGACTGATGTGGCCGTTGCGAGGCGACGCGTACCACCATTGCAGTGGCCGTCCGGGCGCGAGGTGACCGTCGCTGATGAGCGTGCTGAACATCACCATTCCGTCGGGCTCGAGGAAGCCCTCCAGTGCCGACATGAGCCCGCGAGGGTCGGGGACATGCTCGAATACCTCGAACGCGGTCACGAGCGAAAACTTGCCCAGCGCTTCGCCGCCGCCTTCCTCGTCGAACGGATCGTATGAGAGCGATTGCCATCCGCGCTCGCTCAGGAGCTTGCTCAAAAGCCCGTTACCGCCACCGTAATCGAGATGGCGTGCGTTGCGCGGAAACGTCGGGAAACATCTGCGCCATCTGCATCGAGTTTGCGCGAGGACGCGCATCCAGGTAATCAGGATCCACCGCGACGTACTCGTCGTTGTAGACGCGAGTCTTGAAGTCCTGCGGCGACCACGCGTACATCTGGGGAGCGTGAGCGAAACCGCACTTCTGGCACTGCACATAGCGAATCAGGCTGCCGGACCTCGGCAGAAACTTTCCTCGCGGCTCCTCGCAATTCTTGTTGAAGTCGACTTCCGCAAGCGCCTGGCAAGACCCGCCGCAAATGGGACACGACCTGCGCAACGGCCATTGCCGGCTTCGCCTCGGATCGCAGCGCTGCGGGTCCCGTCGTCCTGCCTGGGCGGGTGACGCCAGTCCTCGTCGACCGAGGTCACCTTGCGCAATCCTTGCACCGTGAGGGACGACTCGCGCGGCACGCACAGCAGGTTGATCGAGATGGATGCCCGGGAAGATGTCCTCGGCGTCGTTCGCGAAGTTGACGGGATTGAAGAGACGGGCAATGTGCCAGTAGCTCACGTATCCGAGCTCGGCAAGCAGCTCCAGCAACGCCTTCGATTTCTCGCGCGCGGTCGTTCTCGACGTACAGCAGGGGACGGTACATCTCGAGCGTGCGCGACGCGCCGCGCAGCACCTCCGCTTCCATGCCTTCCACGTCGATCTTCACGAGGTGGCACATCGGCAGGTCGAGGTCGTCGAGCGTCATCAGCGGCACGCGCTCGCCTGCGGTCGCGCCCTCGAGCGACAAGCCGCCGAAATTGGTAGTCAGCGCGGGATCGAGGGGCGGGACCAGGATCGTTCCCGCGAGCGGAGCCCAATGCCGCCTGGGATGCGAAAACATTCGTGCATTGATTGAGCGCGAGGTTTGCGCACAGCGCCTGGAAAACGAGGCGCTGCGGCTCGAACGCGTGAACAGAACCGCTGCGTCCTACCATGCGCGCGAGCTCGACGGTATGGGCGCCGAGATTCGCGCCCACCTCGACCACGATCATGCCTTCGCGGAGCAGCTTGCCGAACACCTCCTGCTCCGAATACGAAAACTCTCCGTACTTGTCGAGCGACCCGCCGATATAGACGTCGTTCTTGTTGAAGAGCATCGGGCCGCCGCGGCACAGGCGGAGCGCGTTGAATCCGTTCGGATCGAGCAGATTGCGCAAGCCGTTATCCGACATGCCTTCCACGTCAGCGGGCGCCTTGGAGGTCATTCGATCCTGCTGCGACGAACACCGCTCACCTGACCGCAAGCTGCGTCACGAGATCCTTCGTCACCTTCTCGATGAACGCCTGCGAATAGCCAGCCTCCTTGAGACGCCACTTGAACACGTTGGCGAGCTTCGCCTTCTTGTAGACACCGAGCTTGTTTTCGTTGTGGAATCGCAGCGCCCGCGCCGACAGCCCTTCCATGATGATCCGCAATTGATTCTGAGCACCGACATCCGTGCGACTCTCCGATGCCGGCGGAAACCGGCGCGCGAGGTCGTCAGCGAGGGTGGCCGCAAACTCTTCGAGCTTGCTCGTGTCGACCAATCCGAATAACGCCATATATCCTCTCGACCAATAAGCCAGCGATCAAAATTCTACCGATCAACAGCGATAACTCCAATGCTAACCGGCCGGTGATAGCGCGATCTCCTCGCAGTTTGCGGGAAGGCGGATTCCGGGCAGCTCTTCGGGAAGCCCGAGCAAGCCCATGGCAGCACCTGCTGCAAGCGTATCGGGCTCGACTCGGTTGAAATTGCTGAGACCGACGTGCGGCGTCTTGACCGCGAAGATGCGATAGCCAAGCTTCTGCAGCTCGCCTGCGATCGCCGTCGTATCGCCTCCTTCGCCAATCGTGACGAATATTCGCGGGCGTCGCTCCCAGATCAACGCTTCCGCCCCGGCAAGTACTTGTACGGCGATTGCCTCGTCCTCCATGTAGAGCAGGGACAATTCGGATAGACCGAGTTCGTCGAGCGTTGCGCCGCCGGCAAGATCATGTTCGAGGACGGTGACGTTGCGAAGTCCGTTCATGCCGAGGTTACGCCTGAGGACCGCGCGCTCGACTGGACGGCGCTCGAATGCGATGACATGTCCTTGTGGACCCACGGCACGCGCAAGGCCGACAACATGTGCGCCGACGCCCGGGCTGACGTCGACGACGGTGGCCCCTTGCGACACGAGGGACGCGATGAAGTCGAGCTCCTTCGCGCGCCACTCGCCAAACCGCTCGCAGCGACGACTTGAGTGACGGAGGTTGCGGCAAGCATTGCAGCCATCCGACGTTGGTGCTGTAGATCCCGGGCATCCAGTCGGCGTCTTCGCCGGCATCGCGTGTCGGCGAACCTGCGGCGGGCGGCTGCAACAACCGCACGGCATCGGGCGCGAACGAGGGCAGCTCGGCCAGCACCGTTTCCACGACGCTTGCCCAATCGCCAGCAGCTGGCTGTCGGAACAGCCGCGCTGACGGATACCATGGGCTCGCACCCCCGTTCGCTGGCCAATGGAAGTCCACGACCTTCGGCAACAGCACCCACACCTCTTTCCCCAGTGCGCCCGCGATATGTGCGACGGCATTGTCGACCGTGATGACGAGATCGAGGTTGTCGATCAGCGCAGCCACATCGGCGAAGTCGCGGAGATCGGAAGCGGCGTCGAGGACGTCGGCCGGCAACATCGTGTCGTCGATCCCGCCCGGTAGCGCACGCCTTTGCAGGGATACGAACGACGCGGGAAAGCGCTCGAAGATCGACAAGAGCAAATCCTGCGGAATCGAGCTCCCGGCGTCTCGAGCCCAGGCGATCCCGATGCGCACACCCGATAACGTCGACAGACGCTGGGCCCAAAGCGAACGCCGGCCTGGATCGGCCGCGAGGTACGGCAGGTCCGCCGGCTGGAGATCGCCGGTCGACATCATGCGAAGAGACAGGCTGGTCGGCGAAGCGACGTAGTCGAAAGCAGGCGGCGGCTCCTCCGCATGCAGCACGCGATCGATGCCTGCCGCGCCTTTCATCAGCTCCACCAGCTCGCGTTGGGCACGAAGCACGACGTGAGCACCCTTCCGCTTGAGCACCGCCGCGCATCGCACGAACTGGACCGTGTCCGTCAGGCTTTCGCCTTCATGCAGCAGGACGACTTTCCCGGTCAGGGGCTGATCGCGCCACACGGGACGTCCCTCGGCCGGCCGCGACCGCGCGAATTGCGGAAGGCCCCATCGCATCTCGTACGCGCGAGCGCCACGCTCGAAATCTCCGCGACGCAGCCACTCGATCCCAAGTGCCACGTAGCCGGCACAGTCCGGGTGCGTCGGCAATTTCCGGCGCAATAACGCGATGGCGTCGTCCGAGCGTCCGGCGTGCGCCAGCGCGGTCGCAAGGTGCACGAAGGCATCGCTCGACGGGTCGGCGTCATCGGCGATCTCGACGGACTTGCGAAACGCGTCCAGGGCCTCGCCTCGATCGCCCTCGATGACCGACGCCGATCCGACGACATCCCAGGCCCAGGCGTGACCGTCTCCGGAAAGGAACGGTTGCGCGATCGCCTTCGCCGACGACGCGTCGCCGATGACGAGGAAAAAGGATGCGGCCTGCCGCGACACTTCGGCATCCCCGGGCGCCGACCGCATCGCCCGCGCGAAACGCGTCCGCGGCCTCGACGAGCCTGCCTTGCGCCTGAAGAGCACGCGCGAGCCCCGAAAGCGCGGCAGGTGTCGGAAGCGACGGCAAGCGCCTTGCGCATCCAGTCTTCGCTGTCCTCGACGAGCCCGCAGTGGAAGCTCGACTCGCCGAGTGCCACGAACAACGCGCGGTCGCGCAATCCGTCGCGGGCGGCGGCTTCGCCCGCTCGGCGCGCCTCCCAATGCCGCCCGAGCTGCGACAGCGCAACGGCCTGCTCACCGCGCGATACGAGGTCCTGATGCCGGCGATCCCGTTGCCCCTCTGGCGCGCCCGCGATCGCCGCGAGGGCTCGCATCGCGACTGAACCATCGCATCAGCCCCTTCTTCCTCGGCTGCTCAGCCTCGGTGGCGGCGATGCCGGCATCGACTTCCATGGGTTCCAGGCCCGCGATCGGATGCGTGACGACGAGCTCTTCGGGTATCGCCAGCAATGCAGCCACGGAGGCGGGAAGCGTTTCAACGCGCGCGGTCTGGGTAAAGACGTCCGGAGAATGTGTGGGAGTCGTGAGCAATCCGGCGCGGTAGCGCCGAAGACCAAGGCCTGCACAAACGGAGGCGGCTTGCTCGCTGCTCGACACTGCAACCATGACGATGGGACGCAGCCGCTCGATGGTCGACGTCGCCCCCGCCAGGACGGACTCCGCGGCCGTCGGCGACGCTGACCTTCAGCAGATCGAGCCTTTCGAGGCGCAAGTCATCGACGCGATCCGAACGGTCATCCTGCTGGTCGCGAGGCTCGCCCAGCGTGCCGCGCAGGACGGTGATCCTCGCACCGACCCCGTTCGCGTCCAGGTTCTGGCGAAGTCGCGCGCGGGTCTCTCGTTTCGGCTCGGATGCAATGAGATGCCCTTCGGCGCCGGCGATTTGCGCAAGCGGCAAGGTGTGCGCGCCGACGCCGGCGGCGGCCTCCACGATCACCGCCCCCGGCAGGATGAGCCGGCGAACGACCTCGACCTCGCCTTCGAGATGTTCCCCGTAGGCCAGCAGCGATTCCTCCGCGAGCGATGCTCCCGGAACGACCTGCAGGATCCCGTGCCGCGTCTCGATCGCCCGGGCGATGTTGGAAGGAGCATCGACTTCCAGCAGCATCGCGTCCGCCGATCGTTCGGCGCTCGCGATGGGCGCTCGCTTCGAAAATCGCGGGAGCCTCGCCACTCGCGACTTGCCCCAGCCGACGCGAAACTTCGGCGACGACACCACTCCAATCGCCCAGATGTTGCTGGCGAAAGAGACGCATCGTCGGATACCACGGCGTGTCGTTTCGATCGTGCATCCAGCGAAAGTCGCCCACCTCGGGAAGCAGCACCCACGTGGGACGACCGATGGCGCCCGCCAGGTGAGCGACGCCGGAATCGATGCAGATCACGAGGTCGAGATTGGCGATCACCGCAGCCGTGTCATGGAAGTCGTGCAATCGGCGACCGAGCTCGACGACGTTGGAGAAACCCTTCAGCGCGTCCGCGTCCTTCGCGTCGAGCGGAGTCTGCAGCGAAAAGAATTGAACGCCGGGCGTCTTGAAAATCTGCGCCAGTTGCGCCAGCGCGATCGAGCGAAAGCGATCGCGCACGTGCACCGGATTGCCTGCCCAGGTGACGCCGACCTTGAACGAGGAACCGCGTAACCGCTCCCGCCACGCCGCGACCCGTGAGGCTTCGGGCTGGACATAGGGAACGCCGTCGCCGACCTCGTCGAGCGTCGTTTCGAGCGCCTGCGGCAGGCTCATCAGGAAGGCGTAGTAATCGAACCGCACGCCGGCCTCGCTGGTCACGACGCGGTCGACGCCGTCGATGCACGAAGCGATGCGCTTCAAGTTGTCCGGAACGAGGAGGACGACCGTTGCGCCCCTGGCTTGCAACCGCGTGGCAAAGCGAGCGAATTGAAACGTGTCGCCGGCCCCCTGCTCCCGTCGCAGCAGGATGGTCTTGCCCCGCAAATCTTCGCCGCGCCATGCCGGCTTGCCGTCCGGAGCGCGCGTCGCCACGAAACGGCCGAGCATCAAGCGGTGCTCGTACTGCCGCCACCCTTCCGGGTATGCGCCGACGGTCAGCAGCGCCAGCGCGTATTGACCATGCGACTCGACGCTGGGGTAAAGCGCCAGGCCGCGTCGATACAGTTGCGCCGCTTTGGCGGGCCGGCCGGCCCAGATCCATGCCGTGCCGCATGCGAAGAGGTCGTCGGTGTCGGAAGCGATATCCGCGTCGTGGCCAGAGAGGCGTTGCAGCTGTGCGAGCGCCTCGTCCCGGCGGCACTGGAACAGCAGTGTGGTGACGAGGTTGGCCTGCCGGGCGAAGGTAGGCTGCACGTCGAGAGCGTGGCGGACCCATTTCTCGGCACGCGCGTAGTCGTGCTCGTCGAAGTGGTGCGACCACAGCGCATCCGCGGCGGTGCCGTGTCGCGGGTCGATCTCGAGGCACCGCTCGTACGCCTGGGTCGCCTGTGGCGATTGACCCGCCGACTGGTGAAGCTTGCCCCGGATGTACCAGAGGTCCGCCGACTCGGGCGCGTTCTTCAGCGCCGCATCGACGATCTCGAACGCTCGTCGATTTGGAGCCCAGCGCGTATTCGAGCCAGGCAAGGCTGGTCGCGGTTTCCGGGGAGGCTGCGCCTTCGCGATACGCGGCGCGGTACGCTCGCAGCGCCTCGTGGAGGCGACCCCATGCGAGCAATGCCTTGCGGCTCTCGTCGCGATGCGCGTCACCGCGGCCGTCGGCATCCACTGCAGAAGCTCCTGACCGCGGGCTTGAAAACGGACGGGGCCGATAGGCACACCCGTGCGCCTACCGGCCCCCTGGAAGGAGAAGCTATTAGTTGCGGAAGCTCGCCGGCACGTACTTCGCCGCGCAACCCCCGAACGTGCCCGTCCACGTTTCGATCGCCATGGAAGTGCTCAGCGCCGACGGCGTCAGCGTCAGCGTGCATTCGCCGCCCACGGCGCCGGTGGCTTGCGACGATATTGGATCACCGTGCGCCGGTCCATCCACCACCGGACGCGACGTATTGCGACGGCGGTGTCCGAGCAGCCGCCCACAGCTGCGCCGGGCAGCGCAGAGTTGGTGGCAGCCCATTCGGCGACCGACGTCTTGCACGCCGCACCGCCGCGACGGCTTCCGACATCTTCGAGCGAACGATGTAATCCTGATACGCCGGCAGAGCGATAGCTGCCAGGATGCCGACGATGGCAACCACGATCATCAGTTCGATGAGCGTGAAGCCTTGTTGAATGCGCTTCATTTCCTGTCTCCTAGATTTGGTTGAACCACCTAACTACGGCACCCAGCGATGCTGGTCCTCATTGAGCAAGCGATGTGCCACCCCCGCCACCGCGCAGCACCGCCCGTCGCGCGATCTCAAGGCTTTGACTCATCAAGCATTTTTTGTTCCCGCCGGCGCGTGCGAGCACCGGTTGTAGGCGACCGCGACCGAAAACCCATGGTCGCCAGCAGGCGACACGCCGGCGCGGCGGTCAATGCGAAGTGACGCGTTGCGGCACGAGGTGCCGCTGGCGGTCCTAGATGTCGGCCGTCAACTCGAGGCGAACGCCCGCGACTTCGAACGTGTCGCCCGGGTGGAGCGGCGCGCCTTCCGGGGCCACGGCCGCGCCGTTGATACGCGGCGCGTCCTTGCCTTCGATGGGGATGAGCAGGTAGCCGCGCGTCCACTTTGCGCACGATCGCGACCTGCACGCCGACGCGACCCACGGTGAGTTCAGCCCCTGGAAACGGGACGACACGCCCCAGGCTCGCCCCCGACAACACTTTCACGGATGGTCCGCGGGCTTCGGCGGTCGTCGCTGTCGCCGCGGGCGCAGCGGCGGGCGAGAGCGGGCTCCGCCCGCGACGGCACCGCAAGAGGAGCCGGCGGC
The DNA here is from genome assembly GCA_963707815.1 of uncultured beta proteobacterium. Taxonomy (GTDB): domain Bacteria; phylum Pseudomonadota; class Gammaproteobacteria; order Burkholderiales; family Casimicrobiaceae; genus VBCG01. The sequence continues at coordinate 148,513 of CAVPRK010000024.1, read as the reverse complement.
GGCGACGGCGGCAGCAGGTCTTCGATCGAGCGCTTGCGGCCTGCTCGCAGCGGCCGGGCGCAGCCGGCGAGCGTCGCGCTCGATTCCGCCAGCATCGGGCTGCTGCGCGCGCCGTACTGCGGCCGCCGGTCGCCGGCGGTCGGCACTTCGACCTGCGGCAGCGGGCGCGCCGGCTCCACCTTTTCGGCGAGGCCGCGCAGCTGCTGGCGGGCGAGGTCCGGCGGCAACGGCTCGACCTTGGCCTCGTTGTTCGACAGTACGTGAGGCGCTGGCGCCCGATGTCGATCTGGTCGTGATCGGCATCAGGAAGTGCTTGACGATCGGCTTGCCGTTGACCAGCGTGCCATTGGTGCTGCCGAAGTCCTCGAGAAACGAGTCGGCGAGGATGGTCACCACCTGCGCGTGCTCGCCCGACACCGCGGGAAACGGCAGGCAGACGTCGTTGTCCGGCGCGGCGGCCGATGCGTGATGCGCTCCTTTTCGAGCGGCACGTCCCGGATCGTGCCGTCGGCAAGGTAGAGCACGAGCTTGCCCATCGAGCCTAGCTTTCTTCTTCGCCAGCCAGCGCTGCGCCCAGCCGCTGGCAGGAAGGAACTCGGGAGGCACGCGCACCAGGATGACCGAGATGTTGTCGCGGCCGCCGTTCTGGTTGGCGAGGTCGATCAGATCGCCCGCCGCCACCGCAAGGTCGCTGCGCTTCTCGTCGACGATCGTAGTGGATGACCTCGCTGTCCACCATGTCGGTGAGGCCGTCCGAGCACAGCAGGTAGATGTCGTTGGCCTCGATGCGATATTCGGCGATGTCGGTCGGCACGATGGCCTCGATGCCGAGCGCGCGCGTCACGAGGTTCTTGTTGAGCGAGAAGCGCGCCTGCTCCGGGCGTCAGCACGCCGCTGTCGATCTGCTCCTGCAGCAGCGAGTGGTCGCGCGTCAGCTGCTCGAACTTCTCGCCGCGCAGCCGGTAGCAGCGCGAGTCGCCGATGTGGCCGATGGACACGCGGTTGCCGCAGAACACCGCGGCGACGATCGTCGTGCCCATGCCGGCGCACTTCGGGACGCGCCTGCGCGGCTTCGTAGATGCCCTTGTTCGCGGACGCGATCTGCTGCTGCAGGAGCAGCGCGGCGTGCGTGAGGCCGCTCTGGATGTCGATCTTGGAGAGCTCACGGCCGGAGCGCAGCTCCGGCATCATGCCGTTGGACACCACGTTGACCGCGATGCCGCTCGCGACCTCGCCCGCGTTGTAGCCGCCCATGCCGTCGGCGAGCACCGCGATGCCGGCTTCGCCGTCCACGAAGACGGAGTCCTCGTTGTGCGCGCGGACCATGCCCGGATGGGACAGGCTTGCGACGTCGAGTGGCACGGACTCGGGCATGCGGGCTGAAGGATCGATGTCAGGCGGAAACGACGAAGTGTAGCGTAGCCCGTCGTTTGCTGCGGAGCGCGCCCCTCGGCGGAGCCCATGAGCCGCGCTCGTGTCGCTACAGCACCGACTTCAGCAGCTTGCCCATCTCCGCCGGATTGCGCGTCACCTTGATGCCGGACGCCTCCATCACCGCGAGCTTCTCCTGCGCGGTGCCCTTGCCGCCGGAGATGATCGCGCCCGCGTGGCCCATGCGCTTGCCGGGCGGCGCGGTCACGCCGGCGATGAAGCCGACCACCGGCTTCTTCATGTTGTCCTTCACCCACAGCGCGGCCGTTTCCTCGTCGCTGCCGCCGATCTCGCCGATCATGATCACGGCCTCGGTGTCCGGGTCGTCGTTGAACATCTTCAGGACGTCGATGTGCTTCAAGCCGTTGACCGGATCGCCGCCGATGCCGACGCGGTCGATTGGCCGAGGCCGAGCTCGCGTCAGCTGACCGACCGCTTCGTAGGTGAGCGTGCCCGAGCGCGACACGACGCCGATGCGGCCCTTCTTGTGGATGTGGCCCGGCATGATGCCGATCTTGATCTCGTCCGGCGTGATGACGCCGGGGCAGTTGGGCCCGAGCAGCAGCGTCTGCTTGCCCTTGCATGCGGTTGCGCGTTGCGATCATGTCGCGCACCGGGATGCCTTCGGTGATGCAGATCACGAGGTCGAGGTCGGCGTCGACCGCCTCGTCGATCGCGGCGGCGGCGAACGGCGGCGGCACGTAGATCACCGAGACGGTGGCGCCGGTCGCTTCCTTCGCTTCCTTCACCGTGGCGAAGATCGGGATGCCTTCGAAATCCTCGCCGGCCTTCTTCGGGTTCACGCCGGCGACGAAGCAGTTGCTTGCCGTTGGCGTAGTCGCGGCACATGCGCGTGTGGAACTGGCCGGTCTTGCCGGTGATGCCCTGCGTGATGACCTTGCGTGTTCTTGTTGATGAGGATCGACATCGCCGGTTCCCCGTTATTTGCCTTTGGCGGCGGCCACGACCTTCTCCGCCGCCTCCGCCATGTTGTTGGCCGAGATGATCGGCAGGCCGGAATCGGCGAGGATCTTCTTGCCGAGGTCCTCGTTGGTGCCCTTCATGCGCACCACGAGCGGCACCTTGAGCGACACCGCCTTCGCCGCGGCGACCACGCCGTCGGCGATCATGTCGCACTTCATGATGCCGCCGAAGATGTTGACGAGGATCGCCTTCAGCTTCGGGTTCTTCAGCATGATCTTGAAGGCCTCGGTCACCTTCTCCGCCGTGGCGCCGCCGCCGACGTCGAGGAAGTTGGCGGGCTCGCCGCCGTAGAGCTTGATGATGTCCATCGTCGCCATCGCGAGGCCCGCGCCGTTCACGAGGCAGCCGATGTTGCCGTCGAGCGAGATGTAGGTGAGGTCGAACTTCGAGGCCTCGATCTCGGCCGGATCCTCCTCGTCGAGGTCGCGCATCGCGACGATGTCGGGATGGCGGAAGAGCGCGTTGTAGTCGAAGTTGAGCTTGGCGTCGAGCGCGACGACCTTGCCGTCGCCGGTGACGATGAGCGGGATTGATCTCGGCGAGCGAGGCATCGGTCTCGTCGAACGCGCTGTACAGGCCTTGCAGCAGCGTGCGCGCCTGCGCGACGCTGCCTTCGGGAATCGCCGATCTTGCGCGCGACGTCGTCGGCCTCGGCGTCGGTCAGGCCCTTGACCGGATCGATGAAGACCTTGTGGATCTTCTCCGGCGTCTTCGCGGCGACTTCCTCGATGTCCATGCCGCCTTCGGAGCTGCCATCAGCGCGACGCGCTGCGTGCCGCGGTCGACGACCATGCCGACGTAGAGCTCCTTCTTGATGTCGGCGCCTTCCTCGATCAGCAGGCGGCGCACCTTCTGGCCGCCGGGACCGGTCTGGTGCGTGACGAGCTGCATGCCGAGGATCTCGGTGGCGCGCTGCGCGCACCTCGTCGATCGACTTCGCGACCTTCACGCCGCCGCCCTTGCCGCGGCCGCCGGCGTGGATCTGCGCCTTCACGACCCACACCGTGCCGCCGAGCTGCTTGCGCCGCCTTCACCGCCTCGTCGACGGTGAACGCGGGAATGCCGCGCGGCACCGGCACGCCGTACTTGCGGAAGATCTCCTTGCCCTGGTACTCGTGGATCTTCACGAGGTCCTCTCCTCATTGGCAGCGGATCGCGCGTCCGCCGCGATACCACTTCGGATAGTAGCGCTGCACGGTGTCGGTGGTCGTCTCGAGCGCATGGCAGTGGTCGAGCTGGAACGGCTTGTCGTCGCCCTCGTCCTCGCGCTTGCGCAAGCCGGCGAAGGTCTGGATGGCGGCGGTGGGCAGATACGACGAGCATCTCGGTGAGGTGCGTGCAGCCCTTGGTGTGGCCCATCACGTCGTGCAGGCGCTTGCGGAAGCCGTCGACGAGATTCGCGCCGATGAGCTTCTTGTAGGCGGGACCGATGCGGTCGCAGCCGCCGGGATACGGCATGCTCTCGGTCGCCGCCTCGATGTCGACGATGATGAAATCGCGGTCGATGGTGACGCGCACCCACATGTCGTGGACCGGCATGCCGGCGGGGCGCACGCCGGTTAGCAGCGGGAAGTCGTGGTCCTTGATGTCGACGAGATGCGCCTCGATGTCGAAGAGGCCGTCGTCGCGCTGGTAGCCGTCGAACGTGACCGTGCGGCAGTGCAGCCGTTCGCGCGGGACCTTCGGAAGAGCAGGGGATGCGCCAAGAAAAGTTCGCCGCTCTCGCAGCGCGGAGACGCTCGCTGCGATTGCGGTAACGGGATAACCGTGCAATTCTACGCTGCGGCAGGCAGACCGCCAACGGAGGAGGAACATGCCCTTTGTCCTCGCCCTCGACCAGGGCACCACCAGCTCGCGCGCCATCCTGTTCGGACGCGACGGCACCGTCCTGCGACCGCGCAGCAGGAGTTCCGCCAGATCTTCCCGCAGCCGGGCTGGGTCGAGCACGACGCGAACGAGATCTGGGCGACGCAGTCGGGCGTGATGCACGAGGCGCTGGCGAAGGCGCGACGTCGAGCGCAGCGCGACGTGGCCGCGATCGGCATCACCAACCAGCGCGAGACGACCGTCGTGTGGGACCGCGCGACCGGCGGCCGATCGCCAACGCCATCGTCTGGCAGGACCGGCGCACCGCGCCGATGTGCGACGAGCTGCGCGCGGCGGGGCACGCCGAGACGTTCGCGGCGCAAGACCGGGCTCGTGCTCGACGCCTACTTCTCCGGCACCAAGCTCCGCTGGCTGCTCGACAACGTCGCCGGTGCGCGCGCGCGCGGCCAAGCGCGGCGAGCTCGCCTTCGGCACCATCGACACGTGGCTCGTCTGGAATCTCACCGGCGGACGCGTGCACTGCACCGACGCGAGCAACGCGTGCCGCACGCTGCTCTTCAACATCCACACGGGCGACTGGGACGACGAGCTCCTGCGCCTCCTCGACGTCCCGCGCGCGATGCTGCCGGAGGTCGTTGCCGTCGTCCGGCATCTGCGGCACGACGCTGCGATCGGCGACCACGAGGTTCCCATCGCCGGCATCGCCGGGCGACCAGCAGGCGGCGCTGTTCGGCCAGGCGTGCCTGACCCCGGGCCTGGCGAAGAACACCTACGGCACCGGCTGCTTCCTGCTGCTGAACACCGGCAGCGAGCGCCGTTGCATCGCGCAACAACCTGGTCACGACCGTCGCGTGGAAGCGCGACGGCCGCCTCGACGTACGCGCTCGAAGGCAGCGTGTTCATCGGCGGCGCGGTCGTGCAGTGGCTGCGCGACGGCTTGCAGATCATCCGCAGCGCGGGCGAGATCGAGGCGCTCGCCGCGAGCGTGCCCGACAACGGCGGCGTCTACCTCGTGCCGGCGTTCGCCGGGCTCGGCGCGCCGCACTGGGATGCGTACGCGCGCGGCGCGATGTTCGGCCTCACGCGCGGCACGCACGCGCGCGCACATCGCGCGCGCCGCGCTCGAAGCGCATCGCGTTCCAGAGTGCGGACGTGCTGGACGCGATGGAGAGCGACGCGGGCATCACGCTGACCGAGCTGCGCGTCGACGGCGGCGCCGCCGCCAACAACCTGCTGATGCAGTTCCAGGCCGACATCCTCGGCGTGCCCGTCGTGCGGCCGCAGGTGCTCGAGACGACGGCGCTCGGCGCGGCCTATCTCGCCGGCCTTGCGGTCGGGTTCTGGGCCGGCACCGAGGACATCGCGCGCAACATGCGCAGTCGATCGCCGCTTCGAGCCCGCGATGCCGCGCGAGCGAGCGGGCGAGCTGCGCGAGAGTGGGCGAAGGCGGTGGCACGGACGAAGGGGTGGGCGTCATCGTAGGGCGTCTCGCCGGCTTGCACGGCCGGCGAAACGTGCATATACTCCTAATTTACGTGCATATGCACCTATCGTGAGTAATGCTACTCCCAGCACTGCCTGCGTCTGCGGCCGCCTGCGCCGCGCCGCGCGCGCGCTGACGCAGCTCTACGACGACACGATGGCGCCGTCGGGCCTGCGCATCACGCAGTTCTCGCTGCTGCGCACGCTCGGGCGCGAAGGACCGATGCGCATCACCGATCTCGCGGGCGTTGCCCTGCTCGACCGCACGGCGCTGTCGCGCAACCTCGAGCCGCTCGTCGCGCAGGGCTTCGTGCGCATCGCCCCCGGCAAGGACGCGCGCACGCGCGAGGTCTCGCTGACCGTCGCCGGCAAGGCCGCGCTCGACCGCGCGCTGCCCTACTGGCGCGACGCGCAGCGCGTCGTCGCGCGCAAGATGGGGCAGCCACACATCGATGCGCTCGTCGGGTTGCTCGACTCCGTCGAATCGCTGCATCCCGCGCTCGGAGCACCGCGCACGGAAAGACCCATCCATGAACACGATCGCGCCGATTGGCGCACGCCCACCGTCGTCCTCGTCGCGAGCGCCCTGATCCTGTCCACGTCGATGGGCATCCGCCACGGCTTCGGCTTGTTCCTGCAGCCGATGTCGTCCGAGATGGGATGGGGCCGCGAGACCTTCGCGCTCGCGATCGCCGTGCAGAACCTCGTGTGGGGCGTCGACGCAGCCGTTCGCGGGCATGATCGCCGACCGCTTCGGCTCGGCGCGCGTGCTCGTTGCGGGCGCCATTCTCTACGTGCTCGGCCTCGTCACGATGTCCATCGTCGTCGAGCCCGTTGATCTTCGTGCTGACCGCCGGCGTGCTGATCGGCACCGGCCTGTCCGGCGTGACGTACAGCGTGGTGTCGGGCGTGCTCGGGCGGCGAGTTCCCGCCGGAGAAGCGCAGCATGGCGCTCGGCATCTCCGCCGCGGCGGGCTCGTTCGGCCAGTTCGCGATGCTGCCGCTCACCCAGTGGATGCTCACGAACCTCGGCTGGCACGGCACGCTGTTCGCGCTCGCCGCCGTCGCGCTCCTGATCGTTCCGCTGGCCGCGGCGATGGTCGAGCGTCGCGAATCGCCAGGCGCACGCCTTCAAGCAATCGGCGCGGCGAGGCGATCGGCGAAGCGTTCGGCCATCGCGGCTACGTCCTGCTCACGCTGGGCTTCTTCGTCTGCGGCTTCCAGGTCGTGTTCGTCGGCGTGCACCTGCCCGCCTATCTCGCCGACCGCGGCATGGCGCCGCACGTCGCCGTGACAGCGCTGGCATTCGTCGGCCTCTTCAACATCGTCGGCACGTACGTCGCCGGCTGGCTCGGCGGGCGCATGAGCAAGAAGTACATCCTGTCGTTCATCTATTTCGGCGCGCACGGTGGTGTTCGCGCTGTTCTTCTTGCTGCCGCTGTCGGTCGCTCAGCGTGTACGCGTTCGCCATCGCGCTGGGCCTGCTCTGGCTGTCCACCGTGCCGCCGACCAACGCGCTGGTGGCGCAGATCTTCGGCGTTCGCTACCTGGCGATGCTCTCCGGGCTTCACGTTCTTCTCGCACCAGGTCGGCAGCTTCCTGGGCGCCTGGCTGGGCGGCAAGCTCTACGACACGACCGGCAGCTACGACGTCGTCTGGTACCTGGCGATGGCGCTCGGCATCGTCGCCGGCCTCCTCAACCTGCCGATCGACGAGCGCGCGATCAAGCGGCCGGCGCCGCAGCCCGCGTAACGTTTTTTCGACATGGTCGCGCGGCCCGCGGGCTGCGTTACCATGTTCCCACAGCCCGCGCGCTCGACGCGGGCCACGTGCACAACGAGGAGTCCATTCCATGTCCGACATCGTCATCGTCGGCGCGCTGCGCACGGCCATCGGCAAGTTCGGCGGCGCGCTCGCCAAGGTGCCCGCGCCCGAGCTCGGCGCCACCGTCATCCGCGCGCTGCTCGCGCAAGCCGGCGTCAAGCCCGAGCAGATCTCCGAAGTCATCCTGGGACAGGTGCTGGCCGCGGGCAGCGGCCAGAATCCCGCGCGCCAGGCGCTGATCAAGTCGGGCATTCCGAACGAAGTCCCCGGCGATGACCATCAACGTGGTGTGCGGCTCGGGCCTGAAGGCCGTGATGCTCGCCGCGCAGGCGATGCAAGTGCGGCGACGCCGACATCGTCATCGCCGGCGGCCAGGAGAACATGAGCGCATCGCCGCACGTGCTGCTCGGCTCGCGCGACGGCTTCCGCATGGGCGACGCCAAGCTGGTCGACACCATGATCGTCGACGGCCTGTGGGACGTCTACAACCAGTACCACATGGGCGATGACCGCCGAGAACGTCGCGAAGAAGTACGAGATCTCGCGCGCGCAGCAGGACGAGTTCGCCGTCGCATCGCAGAACAAGGCCGAGAAGGCGCAGAAGGCCGGCGCGTTCAAGGACGAGATCACGCCGGTGATGATTCCGCAGCGCAAGGGCGACCCGGTCGCGTTCGACGCCGACGAGTTCATCAAGGCAGGCACCACGCTCGAATCGATCGCCGGCCTGCGGCCCGCCTTCGCCAAGGAAGGCTCGGTCACCGCGGCCAATGCCTCCGGCATCAACGACGGCGCCGCCGCCGTGCTCGTGATGTCGGCGGAGCGCGCCGCGCAAGCTCGGCCTGACGCCGCTGGCGAAGATCAAGGCCTTCGCGACGACGGGCGTCGATCCCGCGATCATGGGCATGGGCCCGGTGCCGGCGTCCAAGCTGTGCCTCGAGAAGGCCGGCTGGAAGCCCGCCGACCTCGACCTCATGGAGATCAACGAGGCGTTCGCGGCGCAGGCGTGCGCGGTGAACAAGGAGATGGGCTGGGACACGAGCAAGATCAACGTCAACGGCGGCGCCATCGCGCTCGGCCATCCGATCGGCGCCTCGGGCTGCCGCGTGCTGGTCACGCTGCTGCACGAGATGAGCCGGCGCAACGCGAAGAAGGGCCTGGCGTCGCTGTGCATCGGCGGCGGCATGGGCGTGGCGCTGGCGGTCGAGCGCTAGATCACGGCCGACGTACACCGGACGATTACGCATAACGAAAAGGAGGAAGGCACATGGCAAGACAAGCATCGCGTCGCGCTCGTCACCGGCGGCATGGGCGGCCTCGGCGAGGCCATCTGCATCAAGATGGCCGCGCTGGGCTACACCGTGGTCACCACGTATTCGCCGGGCAACACCAAGTCGGCCGAGTGGCTGGCGTCGATGAAGCAGCAGGGCTACAACTTCAAGGCCTATCCCTGCGACGTCGCCGACTGGGAGTCGGCCGCGGCCTGCGTGAAGAAGGTCACCGAGGAAGTCGGCCCGGTCGACGTGCTGGTCAACAACGCCGGCATCACGCGCGACATGACGTTCAAGAAGATGGACAAGGCGAACTGGGACGCGGTGATGAAGACCAACCTCGACTCCTGCTTCAACATGACCAAGCAGGTCTGCGACGCGATGGCCGACCGCGGCTGGGGACGCATCATCAACATCTCGTCGGTCAACGGCCAGAAGGGCGCGTTCGGCCAGACCAACTACTCCGCCGCCAAGGCCGGCATGCACGGCTTCACCAAGGCGCTGGCGCTCGAGTACGCGCGCAAGGGCGTCACGTCGAACACCATCTCGCCCGGCTACATCGGGACCAAGATGGTGATGGCGATCCCGAAGGAAGTGCTCGACAGCAAGATCATTCCGCAGATCCCGATGGGACGGCTCGGCAAGCCCGAGGAAGTCGCGGGCCTCGTGGCCTATCTCGCGAGCGAAGAAGCGGCATTCCTGACCGGTGCCAACATCGCGATCAACGGCGGCCAGCACATGTTCTGAAATAGCCGGTACGGCCCTGTTGGGCGACGTGGTTGCGATAGAACGGGCCATGGCCCCGTACATGCGGTGCCGCGCCCGTTTCTTTTCGGAGCGTACGATGCTTGCCTGTTGTTCTTCGCCGCCGCGATGGTCGTTGCGGCGCCCGTCCATGCGCAGCAACCGACGCCGGCGCAGCAAAGCGCGATCCGCGACGCGTGCCGGTCGGACTACATGGCGAACTGCCGGGCGTGCCGACCGGCGGCGCCGCGGCGCTCGCGTGCCTGCAGCAGAACGCGGCGAAGACATCGCCCGCGTGCCAGCAGGCGGTGAGGGCCATCGCCGCAGGCGCGCCTGCGCACGCAGCGCCGGCCAAGCCTGCTGCCGCCGCGTCGTCACCGGCGGATCGCCGACGCCAGCGGCACCTGGCCGCACGTCGTGAGAACGTCCGAACGGCACCGCGACGATCTACCAGCCGCAGGTCATGTCCTGGCCCGAGCACCGCACGCTCAACGCGCGCATCGCGATCGGCGTCACGCCGACCGGCGCCGCGCAGCCCATCCTCGGCACCATCGAGGTCGCATTCGACAGCCGCACCGAGCTTGCCGAGCGTATCGTGATGCTTACCGAACCGAAGGCTCGTGTCAGCGCGCTTTCCGTCGGTCGATCCCGCGCAGTCCGCGCGCATCGAGGAGCGCATCAAGGAAGCGCTCGCGTCGATGGGCGAAAAGCGCGTGCCGCTTGCGACGGTCGTGCTCGGCCTGCGCGAGCGCGCAGACGCCGACGCGCGGCGCGCCCGGTCGCCGCACCGGCCATCGACAACACGCCGCCGCGCATCTTCGTCAGCGACGCGCCCGGCGAGCCTCGTCGTGTTCGACGGCGAGCCCGTGATGGCGCCGATCGCGGACACGACGCTGTCGTTCGCGGTGAACACGAACTGGGACGTGTTCAGCGACGCGTCGACCAGGACGTGGTACCTGCTCAACAACGGCGGCTGGCTCGCCGCGCCCGACGTCAAAGGGACCGTGGACGCCCGCCGGCACGCTGCCGCCCTCCTTCGCCGCTCTTCCGAACGACCGCAACTTCGCCGACGTCAAGAAGCAGCATCCCCGGGCCGCGCATACACGCCCGCTACCGCCCCGACGATCTTCGTGTCGACCGCGCCGGCGGCGATCATCGTGACTCAACGGCCCGCCGCAATACACGGCGATCCCCGGCACCTCGCTGTCGTATGCGGCGAACACCGACGCCGCGCTGTTCCGCGACCGCGGCGGCCGCTTCTACTACCTCGTGTCGGGCCGCTGGTTCGCGGCAGACGCGCCTGGACGGACCGTGGACGTTCGCGACGGCCAGCCTGCCGCCCGACTTCGCGCGCATTCCCGCGAACGGTCCGCGCGGCTTCGTGCTGGTGTCGGTGCCCGGCACGGCCGCAAGCGCAAGAGGCGCTGATCGAAGCGCAGATCCCGCAGCAGGCGACACTCGACCGCGCCACGGCGAAGCTCGACGTGGTGTACGCGGGCGCGCCGCAGTTCGCGGCGATCCCCGGCACGCCGATGCAATACGCGGTCAACACGTCGTTCCACGTGATCCAGACGGGCGAAGGCTACTACTCGTGCTACCAGGGCGCATGGTTCGTCGCACCTGCGCCGACCGGTCCCTGGACGCTCGCGGCGACGGTGCCCGCGGTGATCTACACCATTCCGCCGTCGAGCCCGATGTACCCGTGCACGTTCGTGCGCGTGTACGAAGCGACGCCGACGACGATCACGTACGGCTACACGTCCGGCTACACGATGAGCTACGTCAGCGGCGGCGTAGTCGTCTACGGCACCGGCTACTACTATCCGCCGTACATCTATCCCGCGCCGATCCCGATCTACTATCCGTATCCGTACTCGTACGCGGGCGCCACGTACTACAACTCGGCGACCGGTGCGTGGGCGCACGGCGGCGCGATCTACGGTCCGTACGGCGGCGTCGCGAAGGCGGGCTACGCGTACAACCCCAACACCGGCGCGTGGGCGCACGGCGGCGCGATCTACGGTCCCAACGGCGGCGCCGGCGCAGTTCTCCGCGTACAACCCCTCCACCGGCAGCTATGCGCACGGCAGCGCCGTGTGGGGTCCGGACGGCGCGTCGGGCAACGCGAGCTGGTACAACGCCAACACCGGACGCTCCGGGATCCACGCAGCAGAACAGCAACGCCTACGGGCGCTGGGGCTCGTCGCACGATCTCCGGGCCGAACCAGACCGTGCACACGCAAAGCCAGAGCAACGCGCACGGCAGCGCGGGCTCGTTCAGCTCGTCGTCGGGCGCGAAGGGCGCAGGCGTTTCCGGGCGCCGGCGGCAACAGCGCCGGCGCCGTGAAGACCGCGGGCGGCGACGTCTATGCCGGCGCCGACGGCAACGTCTACAAGAAGACCGACAGCGGCTGGGAGAAATACGACAACGGCTCGTGGAACTCGGTGCAGAAGCCGGCTACACAGCGCACGTCGGGCCAGGCGAATACGATGGGGAGCACGCAGTCGCGCGGTGGCTCCGAGGGCATGTCGCAGCTCGAGCAGGATCGCACCGCGCGCATGACGGGCGGTGCGCGCCAGCAGCAGTTCGAGTCGATGCGCGGCGGCGGTGGATTCGCAGGCCGCGGAGGCGGCGGTTCGAAGGACGCGGTGGCGGCGGCGGCAACAGGCACTGAGGAACCACGATTGAGGACGCAATTGCAAGTTGCGTGCGGCGGATCGCGCTGCTCGCCTTCTCGAGCGTCGCCGAAGCGCAATGGGTGATGCTCGCGCGTCGCGCGGTTGGCCGCGTCGAGCAGATGTCGCAGCAATCGCCGCAAGCCGGCGGCGCGAGTTACGACACGGCAGCTGTCATGCTCGACGTGCCGGCCGACAAGGTCTACGCGGCCGTGCTGCGCGGGCTGCAGAACGCGCAAGGCATCAAGATCACGCGCGAAGTTCCCGCCGAGCGGCTCGTGGAGTTCACCAACGGCCAGCAGATCGCGGGGATCAAGCTGAGCGGCTTGAGCGACGACCTCACGCACATGATCATCACATCCGCGCACACGGGGAGCCAGCCGAACGCCGCCGGGCTGGTGCTGAACGCGGTGCTCCGCGTTTGCAAGGACATGAACGTGGAGTGCTCGCAGGCCAGGTGAAGGCCCCGCGCTAAGCCAGCCGCGTACGCAGCCACGCGTTCGCCTCGGCCATCGCGGCGTCCGCTTCCGGCAGGACGTCGAGGTACTTCAGAAACCCGTGGTTGAGGCTCATGCAGCGAGTGAGCCTCGCCTCGATGCGCGCCTCCTTCAGCTTGTCGACGTAACGTTCTCCTTCGTCGCGCAGCACGTCGTATTCGGCCGTCTGCACGAGCGCCGGCGGCAAGCGCGCGAGGGACGCTGCGCGCAGCGGCGACGCCCGTGGATCGTTCGCAGACGCTGCGTCCGTCAGGTAATTCCTCCAGTACCAGCGCAGCACGTTCAACGTGAGGCCGTAGCCGTCCGCGAATTGCACGTGCGTCGAAGTGAGCGGGTCCGGGTAATCGGTGACGGGGTACCACAGCAGTTGTGCGCGCAGCGGCGGCCCGCCCTCGTCGCGGATGCGCAGCGCCGTGACCGCGGCGAGGCAACCGCCGGCGCTGTCGCCGGCTACCGCGATGCGCTTCCCGTCACCGCCCAGCGCAGGTGCATGCGCCGCGACCCAGCGCGTCGCTGCGAGGCAGTCGTCGGGCGCCGCGGGAAACGGATCCTCGGGCGCGAGCCGGTAGTCGACCGACACCACCACGCAACCTGCGCCCGCGCAGATGTGCCTGCAGATCTCGTCGTGCGTATCGAGGTCGAGCACGACGAATCCGCTGCCGTGAAAGAAGACGACGATCCCGAACGTGCCGGCACCGGAAGGGCGGTAGACACGCGCGCGAATGTCGCCGTCGCCGCCGGGTAGCGTGATATCGCTCACACTGCCAACGTGGTGCGGCGCTGCCGCCATCGGATAGCGCGCCTTGACCTGCGCGCGCGCAGCCGTGATGGGCAGCGTGTCGATCGCGGGCAGGTCAGCGCCCGCGGCGAGCGCGGCGGCGATGTAAGGATGGAGCGGCACGAAGCGATGTTACGCTTCGCTGGACGTTTTCAGCGATTCGAAAAGTCACGCATCGCGACAAGCGCGCAATAGAATCGCCGCGCGTTCACAAGAAGCTCGACGGAGGGATCGCATGTCGAGAAGAGGAGCATGGGGGATCGTGATGGTCGCGCTCGCCGCTTTCGCGGCGCACGCACAGGAGTTCCCCTCCCAGACCATCCGTTTGGTCATACCATACGCGCCCGGCGGCGGCAGCGACATCCTGGCACGGCCCGTCGCGCAGGACATGCAGGAGAAGCTCAAGCAACCGGTCGTCGTGGACAACCGGGGTGGCGCCGGCGGCAACATCGGCGCCCAGCAGGTGGCGCGCGCCGCGGCGGACGGCTACACCCTCCTCGTCGCGAACAACTCGCACACGATCAATCCATTCATCTACAAGGAACCGGGCTACGACATGGCGGCGGACTTCGCGCCCATTTCGCTGCTCGCCACTTCGCCCGCGATCCTCGTGGTGCCGGAGGCGTCGCCCGCGAAATCAATGGCCGAACTCGTCGCGCTCGGCAAGAAGAAATCGCTGAACTTCGGCAGCCCCGGCGTGGGCACGCCGGGACACCTCGCATCGGTGTTGTTCAACAAGCAGGCTGGCGTCGACGCCACGCACATCGCCTACAAGGGCACCGGACCCACGACCGTCGCGGTCCTCGCGGGCGAGATCGACTATGCCTTTCTCACGCCAGCGGCTGTCGAGCCGCACGTGAAGTCGGGCAAGCTGCGCGCGCTCGCGGTGACGTCGAAGGAGCGCTTCCCCGCATTCGCCTCGGTCCCGACGGTGGCGGAATCGAAGCTGCCGGGCCTGGCCGATTACGAAGTCGAGATCTGGTGGGGCGTCCTCGCGCCCGCGAAGACCGACCCGCGCACGCTCGACAAGCTGCATGCGGCGATCACGGAGTCGGTGCGCGATCCGAAGATGCAGCAGCGCTGGCTTGGCCAAGGGATGGTTCCCAAGCCGACGAGCCGCGCGGAGTTCGCTGCCATCGTCAAGAACGACCTCGCGAAGTACCAGAAGGTCGTCAAGGAAAACGCGATCACGGCCGAGTGAGCGAGCCACGCGGGCGAAGCGCCTAACCCGTCAACTCGCCGACCAACCCCGGAGCCGTCTAAAGATGCGGCATTGCGCCATTCGCGGAACCCGCTTACACTATTCGCAAATCCGAATAAAATTTCGTATTTTCGAAATTGGAGGCGTGAGTGAGTCCCGAGCGGTACCTGCGCACGTTCGACGTCATCGGCCTCCTCGTCCGCCACAAGGACGGCCTGCGCCTGACCGAGATCAGGGACGCGCTGAACCTGCCCGTGAGCAGCCTTCACAACATGCTGCAGACGATGGTCGCGGCCGAAGTGGTCACGGTGAGCGAGGACCTGCGCTATTCGGTCGGCCCGCGCGTCGTGGGCATCGCGCTCGCAACCGTCAACTCGCTCGACGTGCGCACGCTTGCGCGGCGTCCGCTGCAGGATCTCGCCAAGGACATCGGCGACGACGTCTACCTCGCCATGAGCCTGGGGCGGCGCGTGTTCTACGTCGACCGGTGCCCGGGCACGCAGCGGGTCTCGCTCGACATCCGCCTCGGCGAGCCCTTGCACCTGCACGGCACTGCGACAGGCAAGCTCTTCGCGGCCCTGGATCCGAAGCTCGCCAGCCGCGCGCTTGCAGGGCCGCTCAAGAAGCTCACCGCCAATACGATCACGGACGCGCAGGCATTGGCGCAGGAGTACGAGCGCATCCGCACACGAGGCTACGCCAAGAGCGAGGAGGAAGCGGTCGCCGGCGTCGTCGGCTACGCGATCCCGATCCTGCAGCCGACGGGCGCACTGGCAGCGGCGATCCATGTCTCGGTCATCGGCCGGCGCGCCACCAAGGCGCACGAGCGGAAATTGATCGTCGCAGCACGCGACTGCGCGAGCCAGGTGCAGCGCGGCCTCGGCCACGTCGGCAAGGCCGCGGAGCGAGCGCATGACGAAGCAGAAGCACGCCTTGGCTAACAGGCCCTGGATGCGCGCGATCGTCCAACGCACCACCGGCGGCGTCGACGTCCTCGTCGCCGAGGATTTGCCGCGGCCGCCGGTGCGTTCGCGTGACGTGCTCATCCGGGTCCGCGCTTGCGGCGTGTGCTTCCACGACATCGTGGTGCGCAACGGCACCATGAAGGCGGGCGTCGAGCTTCCCGTGATTCCTGGCCACGAGATCGCCGGCGTCGTGGAAGAAGCCGGCAGCGACGTGACGCAGTTCAAGAGCGGCGATCGCGTCGCGACCACGCAGCGCTATCACGTCTGCGGCATGTGCCGCTTCTGCCGCGGAGGCCTCGAGCCGCTGTGCCGGGAACGGCGATTCCTCGGCGACCACGGTCTCGTCGGAGGCTATGCGGAATACGTCGCGGTCGAAGTCGACAACGTCGTGCACACCCCGGACAACGTTACCGACGAGCAAGCCGCCATTGCCGCGTGCTCGATCGGCACCGCGCTCAATGCCGTGCGCGAAGTGGGCCGCATCGCGATCAACGACCGCGTCCTCGTCACGGGTGCAGGCGGCGGCGTCGGCGTGCATGCGGTGCAGCTGGCTCGCCTGGCCGGCGCCTACGTCATCGCGCAAACGACATCGCCGGACAAGGCGTCGCTGCTCGAGTCGCTGGGCGCGCACGCCGTGCTCGTCACCGCGCGCGGCGAGGACTTCAGCACGCGCGTGCGCGAGCTCACGAGCGGCGAAGGCGTGGAAGCGGTCGTCGACAACGTCGGCACCGTCGCCTTCGACGCCATGCGCCGCAGCCTCGGCGTGAACGGCCGCTGGATCCTCGTCGGCCAACTCACCGGCGATTTCGTGCCGTTCAACCCGGCGCAGCTCTTCCTGCGCAACCAGTCGATGCTGTCGGTGCACAGCACCTCGCGCAAGCAGCTCGAGGATTGCCTCGCCCTCATCGCACGCGGTGACGTGAAGCCCGTGGTAAGCGGCGTGCATCCGTTATCCGAGATCCGGCAGGTGCACGAGCGCGTCGAGCGCGGCGGCGTGCCGGGCCGCCTCGTCGTTCGTCCCGGAGGATAACGATGTCCGCGTCCGTGATCGTCGAGAACATCCTGCAGGCGCTCTACACCGGCGTCGTGGTCGGGTGCATCTACGGCCTCATGTGCGTCGGCCTGTCGCTCATCTTCGGCGTCATGCGCGTGATCAACTTCGCGCAGGGCGAGTTCCTCATGCTCGGCATGTACGCCGCGCTGTTCGTATTCGCGCAGGTCGGCGTCGGGGCGTTGTTCGGGCCGGGCTTCGGCGCGGTCGTCGCAAGCCTGCTCGGCGGGGTCATCGTCTTCGCCATCGGCGCAGTGCTGTACGACCTGCTGCTGCGGCCTGTCACGGGCTTGAGCGTCGCCGGGACCGAAGGCGAAGGCCACTACCCGCAGCTGACGCTGACGTTGGGGCTTTCGCTGGTGCTCGCCAACGGCGGCCTCATCCTCTTCGGGTCGTCGCCGCAGACCATTCGCACGCCGCTGTCCGCGACTGCGTGGGAGCTGCCGGTCACGAGCGACATATCGCTCTTCCTCAACAAGGCGCGGACCGTCGCGTGCATCGTCACGCTGGTCGTGGCGTTCGCGGTGGCGATGTTCATCAATCGCTCGCGGCACGGCAAGATCCTGCGCGCCGCCGCCGACAATGCGGAAGCCGCCACCTACATGGGCATCCGCGTGACGCGCGCGCATCGCCTCGCGTTCGCGCTCGGCGCCGGCATCAGCGCGATTGCCGGCGGCCTGGTCGCCACGTATTACCCGTTCCAACCGTACGTCGGGCTCGAGTTCATCATCGTGATGTACGCGGGCGTCGTGCTGGGCGGCATGGGCAGCGTGATGGGCGCGTTCTGGGGCGGCCTCACCATCGGGCTCGTGCAGCAGCTCTCCACGCTGGTGCTCCCGCAGCAGCTGCAGAACGCGACGATCTTCGTCGTGTTCCTCCTCATCATCCTCCTGCGCCCGCAAGGGCTGTTCGGCCGCAATGTCGAGCGCGTATAACCGCGAGAATCCTCCGCTCGCGCGCACGCTCGCGCTGGTGGCGGTCGCGCTCGCGGCGTACGTCGGCCTCGCGTGGCTCATCCCGGACCGCTATTACCAGCTCATCTTCACCCTCATCCTCATCTGGGCGGTGGTCGGCGTCGCGTTCAACCTGTTCAGCGGCTACTCGGGACTGCTGTCGTTCGGTCACGCGGCGTTCTTCGGGTTGGGCGCGTATGCGGTGGCGCTTCTGTACATCAAGCTCGGCATCTCGCCCTGGATCGGGATCGTCGCCGCGGCGGCCGTCGGCGCCATCGCGGGCGTGATCATCGGCTATCCCACGTTCCGCTTGCGCGGGCACTACTTCGCGCTCGCGATGCTCGCGTACCCGCTCGTGCTCTTGGCTCTCTTCCAGTGGATGGGCTACCAGGAAGAGTCGCTGCCGATGGCGAGGCAGAATCCCGCGGCGTACATGCAATTCGCGGACACGCGCATGTACATCCTGATCTCCGCCGTGCTCCTCGGCATCGCGCTCGCCATCAACCTGTACATCGCGCGCTCGCGGTTCGGGCTTTCGCTGCTCGCCATCAAGCAGAACGAGCCCGCGGCGATGGCGGCCGGCATCAATCCGCTTCGCTGGAAGCTGCTCGCCATCGTGCTGTCGGGCTCGCTCACGGCGGTCGCCGGCGGCGTCTACGGCGTCGTGCAGCTCATCGTCACGCCGGAATCGGTGTTCGGCGTGCTCGTCAGCTCGCGCGCGCTGATCGTCACGCTGTTCGGCGGCATCGGCACCGTCGCAGGTCCGGTCGTCGGTGCGCTCGTGCTGATTCCGCTCGGCGAGATCCTGCACGTCCAGCTCTCGCACATCCTGCCCGGCATCCAGGGCGTGGTCCTGGGCATCGCGATCATCGCGGTGGTGCTGCTCGCGCCGGAAGGCATCCTGCCCTGGATATTGCGCAAGGTGCGGCGCAAGGCGCCAGAGGGCGGCGCGCTGACGCTCGCGACGGAGCCCTACGTTCGCGAAGCCGTTCCCTCCGCGATCGACGGCGGCGCCCCGATACTCGAGGTGCGCGACGTCGCCGTGCGCTTCGGGGGCTTGCAGGCGCTCTCCAACGTCACCTTCGACGTGAAGCAAGGCGAGATCCTCGGCATCATCGGACCGAACGGCGCGGGCAAGACGACGCTCTTCAACATCATGAACGGCTTCATCGCGCCTACCAAGGGCAGCGTGCGTTTCATGGGCCAGGAACTGATCGGCAAGCCGGCGTACGAGATCTGCCGCGCCGGCGTGGGCCGCACGTTCCAGATCGTGCGGCCCTTCGCGGCACTGTCGGTGATGCGCAATGTGGTCGTGGGCGCGTTCGCGCATCAGCCCAAGGAGGAAAAGGCGTACGAGGAAGCGGCACGGGCGCTCGAGAGAGTCGGCCTCGCCTCGCGTGCGCCCGTGCTCGCCGGCAACCTGACGACGGTGGAGCTCCGCTTGATGGAGCTCGCGCGCGCGCTCGCGAGCGCGCCGAAGCTCCTGCTGCTCGACGAGACGCTCGCGGGTCTCGGCGCCGGCGAGGTCGAGCACATGCTGCGGGCGATCGCCGCCATTCGCAAACAGGGCGTATCGATCGTCATCATCGAGCACACGATGCACGCCATGGTGCGCCTCGCGGATCGCCTGGTCGTGCTCGATCACGGCGAAGCGATCGCCACCGGCGATCCCGCGAGCGTGATCAACCTGCCGCGCGTGATCGAAGCGTACCTCGGCAAGAAATGGGCGGCCCGTGCTGAAGCTTGACGGCGTCTCCGTGTCGTACGGCGGCCTGCACGCGCTGCAGGGCGTGACGATCGAGGTCGGCCCGGGCCAGTTCGTTGCCATCGTCGGACCGAACGGCGCAGGCAAGACCACGCTGTTCCGCGCGATCTCGGGTGTGGTGCCGCTCGCGGGCGGCCGCATCGAGTACGACGGCCGTGCGCTTTCCGACATCCCCGCGGCCGACCGTCCCGCGCTGGGCATTGCGCACGTGCCGGAAGGGCGGCAGGTCTTCCGCACGCTCACGGTGCTCGAGAACCTCGAGATGGGCGCGCAGACGCCGCCGGCGCGCAAGGCGTGGCCGGAGACGAAGAAGCGGCTGTTCGACCTGTTTCCGCGGCTTGCGGAGCGGCAAACGCAGTTCGCGGGAACGCTTTCCGGCGGCGAGCAGCAGATGGTCGCCGTCGCGCGCGGCCTCGCCTCGCTGCCGAAACTGCTGATGCTGGATGAGCCTTCGATGGGCCTCGCGCCCATCATCGCCGACCAGATCTTCGAGCAGGTCGAGCGCATTCACCGCGAGCAGGGCATCGCGATCCTTCTCGTCGAGCAGCGTGTCGCCGAGGCGCTTTCCGCATGCGACCACGGTTACGTCCTCGAGTCGGGCCGCATCGTCCTCGGCGGAAACCACGACGCGCTCCTCGCCGATCCGCGCGTCAAGCAGGCTTATCTCGGAGCGTGAACGCTCGTCATCACTGGAGGAGAACGAAATGCTGAAGCACATACGAAGCCTGGTCACATTTACTGCGGCAGCGGCCATCGCCGCACTGCCAGCGCCAATATTCGCGCAGCCCAAGGAGGTCAAGGTAGCGGTCGCGGTGCCGACGTCCGGGCCGTGGGCGCGCAACGGCGAGCTGCACGTGAAAGGCGCGCAGCAAGCGGTCGAGGACATCAACGCGCAAGGCGGCGTGAAAGCGCTCGGCGGCGCCAAGCTCAAGCTCGTCGTCGTCGACACCGGCGACTCGGCCGAAAAGGCGAAGAACGCGGCGCAGCGCATGCTCTCCGCCGATCCGGATCTCGTCGGCGGGACCGGCGCGTTCGTGAGCTCGTTCACGCTCGCCGTGACCGAAGTCACCGAGCGCGCCGAAGTGCCGTGGCTCACGCTGTCCTACTCCGACCAGATCACCAACCGCGGCTACAAGTACGTGTTCCAGACCTCGCCCACCGCGAGCAAGCAGGCGGAAGACGCGCTGCCGGTGATCCTCGCGCTCTCCAAGACCGCGGGCGCGGCGCAACCGAAGACCGTCGGCATCATCATGGACAACACCGCCTCGCCGGCGAGCTTCAGCAAGCCGATGCGCGAAGGCGGCTTCGACAAGCTCGGCCTCAAGGTCGTCGTGGACGAAGTGTTCACGCCGCCGCTCGCCGACGCGACGTCGATGGTGCAGAAGGTGCGCAACGCGCGGCCTGACGTCCTGCTCGTGCTGACCACCAATGTCCCCGACACCAAGCTCATCCTCGAGAAGCTGAACGAGATGGGACTCGGCAAGGGACGCATCCCCGTCATCACCAACGGCGGTCACATGGGTGCGCCGGAGCTCTTGAACGTCGTGGGCAAGGACCTGATGGAAGGCGTCATGGTCATCATCGCCAACTGGGGCGGCAAGGGCCAGGAGCAGCTCATCAAGACGTTCACCACCAAGCAGAAAGAGCCGTGGATGACGCAGGACAGCATCTCGACCTACGGCGACATCTGGATCCTCAAGGAAGCGATGGAAACCGCGAAGTCGGCGGATCCCAAGAAGGTCGCGGAGGCGATGCGCACGATGGAAGGCTCGAGCGCCGCCAAGTACTTCCCCGGCGGCAAGCTCAAGTTCGAGCCCAACGGCCGCCGCGCGGGCGCAGAGCTCGTCATCCTTCAATGGCAGGCCGGGGAGCCGAAGCCCGTGTATCCGACGTCGCTTGCGACATCGCAGGCGGCGTGGCCGAAGAAATGAGAGGCAGGTCATGAACGCAACCGAGATTGGCATCTGCGGAGTGGCGGTTCACGCGCCGCAAGGCAGCAACAGCCGCTCGCTCGAGGAATCGATTTATGCCGTGACGTGGGCGGCGTTGCGTGACGCCGGGTACGACATCGAGGACGTCGAGGGCATCGTCGTCGCCGGCAACGACGAGCTCGACGGGCGCGCGATTTCGATCATGATGGCGTCGGGGTCCGTCGGCGGCGTGGACCGCGACATCCTGTCCACTCCGTCCTCCGCCGAGCACGCGTTCGTGCTCGGCGCGCTGCGCATCGCGTCGGGCCAGTTCGCGAACCAGCTCGTCGTGGGCTGGAGTCCGCTCGAAGTGGATTCGTTCAACGATGCGCTCAAGATCGGCACCGATCCGTACTGGCATCGCGCGCTGCCGCAGGACGAGCTCGCCACGCACGGCCTGCAGGCGTCGGTGCTCGAGGACAAGGTGCCGGGGATTCGCAAGACCGCGACGGCCATCGTGCGCAAGAACCGCACGCACGGGGCGATCGCGTATCCGGATCGCCCGCTCGGCCCGGTCGAGGAAGCCTTCATCGCATCGGGCAAGCCGACGCGCTGGCCGCTCACCGACACCATGGTGAGCCCGCCCGCGTTCGGCCTCGTCGCGATGGTGCTCGCGAACAAGGACACGATCGCGAAGCACAGGAACGGCAACGTCGCGTGGATTCGCGGGATGGGCTGGGCGACCGAGCCCGGCTTCATCGGCGATCGCGACTTGTCGCAGCTGCCTTCGCTCGAGTCCGCGTGCGCGCAGGCGTACGAAGCCGCGGGTGTGAAGAATCCCGCAAGCGCGTTCGACGTCGCCGAGGTCGCCGACGGCACGCCCTACCACGAGCTTCTCGCGTACGAGGGGCTCGGGTTGTGCAAGCGCGACAAGTGGAACCAGTTCGTCGAGAGCGGCACCACGGCGCGGGGCGGCAAGCTGCCGGTCAACCTGTCGGGCGGCGCGCTCTCGTTCAATCCCGTGTTCTGTGCCGGCCTCGTGCGCATCGCGGAAGCCGCCAACCAGGTACGCGGACGCGCCGGCCTGCATCAAAAGGCCAACGCGAAGCGCGCGGTGGCGCACGCCGCGAGCGGACCCGCGATGCATTACAACACTGTCGTCGTGATGGAGGGGAAATGAAACCGCCCCGCGTAGGAATCATCGGCATCGGCCAGTCGGAGTTCAAACCCAAGCGCGACGACGCCAACTATCCCGAGCTCGTGCGCGAGGGCGTCACCCGCGCGCTCAACGATTGCCAGCGCGAATTGAAGGACATGGAAGCGGTCGTGTACTCGCTCGCTCCGGACGCGCTGCTCGGCATCGGCAACGCCGAACGACTCGGCGTGGATGCCGTAGGCGCGCGCAACAAGCGCTTCATGCGCATCAACACGGGTGGCGCGACCGGTATCTCGTCCGTGATCACCGGCTGGACGCACATTGCGGCCGGCGTGTGCGACGTCGTGCTCGTCGCGGGCGCTGACAAGGTGGGCGAAAGCGGCGACTCGCAGACGATCCTCAACAAGATCTGGGATCCGACGTACGAGCGCGCCCTGCCGCTGGGCACCATCACGATGCTCGCGATGTCCGCGGTACGCGCGATGGACAAGTACGGCATGACCGAGGAGGACATGGCGCGCGTGACGGTGAAGGCCCGCGCCAACGCCGCGCGCAACCCGAAGGCGCACCTGCGCAAGACGGTGACCATCGACGAAGTGATGCAGTCGCGCTACATCAGCTGGCCGATCAAGCTTCTCGACGCGTGCCCCCAGTCGAGCGGCGGCGCGGCGATGGTGCTCGCTTCGGAAAAATACATCAAGGAGAACAAGCTCGACGCGGTGTGGATCAGCGGCGTCGGCCATTGCTCCGAGAGCTATTACATGGGCGACCGGATGGGCAACAAGATCATGGCCGACCACGCCGACGCGCACGCACTGGGGCAATCGTTCCTGCGCTCGTACAAGATGGCGGGCATCACGGATCCCAGGAAACAGGTGCACGTCGCCGAGCTGTACGCGCCGTTCTCGAACACCGAGTATCACTCGATCGAGGCAACGGGCGTGTGCGAGCTCGGGGCTTCCATGGCGATGATGCGCGAAGGCTACTTCGACATCGGCGGCAAGATCCCGATCAACCCGTCCGGCGGAACGTTGTGCACCAACGCCATCGCGGTGTCCGCCCTGGTGCGCGCCGCGGAGATCGCGCTGCAGGTCTGGGGCCGCGCGGGCGACCACCAGGTCAAGGGCGCGAAGCTCGGCATTGCCAGCGGCAACGGCGGCGACCACCAATTCTTCGGCACGATGGTTATCGAATCCTAACCAGAACCAAGGAGACAGTCATGGAACTCATGAAGCGCAAGGAGTCGTGGAACATCGGCTACGACCACGCCCTGGGCGAGACCGCGAGCTATTTCTTCACGCAGGTGCGCGACAACGCGCAGATCTACGGGCGCCGCGATCCCAAGTCGGGGCGGGTCCTGGTGCCGCCGCGGGCATTCTCCGACCAGACACTCGAGCCGACGACGGAGTGGGTGAAGGTCGGACCCGGCGGCCGCATCGAGGCGTTCACGATCGTGTACGAGGAATTCAAGACGCTGCCCGATCCGCCCTACGCATTCGGCTACGTGCTGCTCGACGGCGCCGATACGGCGATCGGCGGCTTCTTCCGCGGCATCGACTTGAAGGACCCGGCCAAGGCCGCGCAGTTGCTCAAGCTCGGCACTCGTGTCATGACCAAGTTCGCGGACGACCGCAAGGGCAGCGTGCTCGACTTCTGGTTCGAGCTCGAGAAGGGCGGGAACAAGGTGAAAAGCGTCGAAGGCGAGCCCGTCGGCGGCTACGAATGAGCGTGGAGGACACCATGAAGCACGTCGCTCGCATGTTGCTGGCGGTCGCGGTCGCCACGTTCGCGGCAGCTGCGAACGCTGCATGGCCCGACAAGCCGGTGCGTCTCCTCGTCGGCTTCGCACCGGGCGGCTCCGACATCGGCGGGCGCATCATCGCGCAGAAGCTCTCCGAGATGTGGGGCCAGCCGGTCGTCGTCGACAACCGTCCCGGCGCCGCCGGCAACATCGCGGCGGATGCGGTGGCGAAAGCGCCGGCCGACGGCTACACGATGCTGCTGTTCGTGAACTCGTACACGATCAACACGTCGGTGTACAAAGGGTTGCAGTGGGACGCCGTGAAGGACTTCGCGCCGGTCGGTCGCTACACGCTGTCGCCGATGATCGTCGTCGTGAATCCCAAGTTTCCCGCGAAGAACGTCAAGGAGATGACGGATTACGCGAAGGCGAATCCCGGCAAGCTCTTCTTCGGTTCCGCGGGGAGCGGCACCGCGCCGCATCTCGTCGGCGAGCTGTACGCGATCAAGACCGGGGCCGAGATGACGCACGTGCCGTACAAGGGCTCGGCACCGTCGGTCACGGGTCTCGTCGGCGGCGAAGTGCAGCTGTCGTTCGCGGCCTCGAGCTCGGTAGCGGCGTTCGTGAAGGACGGCCGGCTGCGACCGCTCGCGGTCACCACGGCGAAGCGCGACCCGCAGTTCCCCGATCTTCCGACGATGGAAGAGGCCGGCATCGCGGGCTTCGATGCCGACATCTGGTACGCGTTCGTCATGCCCGCGAAGACGCCGCCTGCGATCATCAAGAAGGTGTCGGACGACTTGAAGACGGCGCTTTCGGATCCGGACATCCAGGCGAAGCTCCGCGCGAACGGACTGGAGCCTGCGTTCCTCGGCCCCGACGAGACTGCGGCGCTCATCAAGCGCGACGTCACGCGCTGGAAGGAAGTTGCGGACCGGATCAAGCTGCAATTGGACTAGCCATGGCGCGCGAGCCCGACATCACCTACGTCGGCCACGACCTCCATCGGCCCGAGTGCGTGCTGACCTGCGCGTCGGGCCGGTTGTACATGTCGGACGCGCGAGGCGGGGTCACCACCATCGCGCCCGATGGCGCGCAGCGGCTGATCGGCAAGTCGGACCTCACGCCCAACGGCATCGCGCTGTGCCGGGACGGCTCCTTCCTCATTGCCAATCTCGGCAAGGGCGGGGTGTGGCGCATCGATGCGCAGGGCGAAGCTCGACCGTATCTCACGGACGTCGACGGCCAGACGCTCCCCGGCGTGAACTTCGTCGGGCTCGACATGCAGGAGCGCATCTGGGCGAGCGTCAGCGCTCACGACACGGGTGAAACGTACCCCGATCGACGCGAGGACGGGGTTCATCATCCTGATCGACAAGTCCGGTACGCGCATCGTCGGCGATGGATTGCAATACACGAACGAGTGCCGCGTCGACCCGACGGGCAAGTATCTCTTCGTCAACGAAACGTTCGGCCGGCGCGTGACACGCTTCCGCATTGCGGCCG
Organism: uncultured beta proteobacterium; assembly: GCA_963707815.1. Classification (GTDB taxonomy): domain Bacteria; phylum Pseudomonadota; class Gammaproteobacteria; order Burkholderiales; family Casimicrobiaceae; genus VBCG01. The sequence continues at coordinate 122,754 of CAVPRK010000024.1, read as the reverse complement.
ACGGCTCGCTGCACGACCGCGAGACGTATGCCGAGTTCTTCGCGGCCGATTTCCCCGATGGCTTGACGCTCGATGCCGAAGGCGGCGTATGGGTGATGTGCGTCGGCAGCAACCGCGTGTATCGCGTGGACGCGCAGCGGAACATCGAGACGGTGATCGACGACAGCGCGCCGGAAACCGTCGACAAGCTTGAAGCCGCGTATCAGTCGCGGACGCTGCGCCGCCCGGACCTCGGTGCGTCGAAGGGTGCGCGCATCGCCAACGTGACGAGCCTCGCGTTCGGCGGGCCGGACTTGCGCACGGCGTACCTCGGCTCCCTCAAGGGGACGCAGCTCGCATCGTTCCGCTCGCCCGTCGCGGGACTGCCGCCCGTACACTGGAACTGGAGCTAGAGCATGCAGGCTCCCTATAGCAGAACGCTGTACGACCTGCTCTGCGAGCAGGCGGAGCGTCATCCCGACCGCGAGGCCGTCGTCTCGGGCAAGTCGCGCCTCACGTACGCGCAACTGCGCGAGCGTGCCGCGATCGTTGCGAGCGGATTGCGTGCGAGGGGACTTGCGCGTCACGACCGCGTCGGCCTGCTCCTCAACAACCGCGCCGAATGGATCGAAATCTGTTTCGGAACGGCGGCGATCGGCGCAGTGCTCGTGCCGTTTTCCACGTGGTCCAAGCGCCGCGAGCTCGAGTTCCTGTTCAAGGATTCGCGCATCAACGCCCTCATCTCCGTCGACCAGCTTGCCGACCAGAACTTCGCGCAGGACATCGCGGCGATTCGTGTCGCGTATCCGTCGCTTGCGGTCATCCTGATCGGCGACACCAGGCTCGCCGGTGCCCTGTCATACGAACAACTTGATGTCGCAGCCGCCGCTGCCGGAGCCGCCGCCGCCGGGCGACGGTGCGCGCGCCGACGACGCGGCGCTCATCCTGTACACATCCGGCTCGACGTCGTATCCCAAGGCCGTTCCCCTGCTTCACCACCACATCATCGAGAACGGCTTCAACATCGGGGAGCGGCAGGGATTGACACCCGAGGATCGCGTGCTGCTGTCCCCTCCCCTCTTCTGGTCGTATGGATCGGCCAACGCGATGCTCGCAACGCTGGGGCACGGCGCGACGCTCGTGTTGCAGGGACGCTTCGACGCGGGCGAATCGCTCGACCTCATCGAGAAGGAGCGCTGCACGTCGCTGTACACCATGCCCGGCATGACCGCCGCCATGCTCGCGCACAAGGACTTTCGTCGAGAGCGCACGCGCACGCTGCGCACGGGCGTCACCATCGGCACCCCGCAGGACGTCGCGACCGTCGCCAACGAGCTCGGCGCAAGCGAGATCTGCAACATCTACGGCCAGACCGAGTCGTGCGGCAATTGCGCGGTGGCGTGGCACCACTGGCCGCTCGAGCGGCGCATGAACGTGCAGGGGCCGCCCCTGCCCGGCGTTTCCATCCGCATTGTCGATGAGGGCACCGGACAGCCCGTCGGTCCGAACACGCCGGGGCAGATCGAAGTCAAGGGCAACGTCACGCCGGGCTACGACGGCATCAGCGCCGAGAACAACGCGAAGGCGTTCACGACCGACGGTTACTTCCGCACCGGCGACATGGGGCAGCTCACGCCCGAAGGCTGGCTGCAATTCCTCGCGCGCACCACCGAGATGATCAAGCGTGCAGGCATCAACATCGCGCCCGCGGAAGTCGAGGAAGTGCTGCGAACGCATGCCGACGTCGCGGAAGCGGGCGTGGTAGGTGCGCCCGATCAGGACAAAGGCGAGATCGTGGTCGCATTCGTCGTCGCGCGCACCGGCGCGCAACTCACCGAAGACGCGTTGCGGGCCCATTGCCGCACGGAAGCGGCAAGCTACAAGACACCTGACCGCGTCGAAGTCGTGCCGTCGCTTCCAACGACGGCGACCGGCAAGCTGATGCGCAACGGTCTCAAGGACCTGGCAGCGAGACTGCCCAAGAGGAGTCGATAACGTATGCCTCCCGAAGAAGCGTGGGGTCGCTGGGGCAAGGAGGACGAGCGCGGCGCGCTCAATCAGATCGGCCCGGCGGAAGTGCAGCGCGCGCTGCGGCTCGCGAAAACGGGCAAGGTGATCTCGCTCGCGCAGCCGCTGTCGCCCGACACCCCGATACCGAATCATCGCGCACCCATGCAGCACTTCATGCAGCGCGACGGCGGCGACTACGCCGCCGGCGGCAAGCGGCCGGGCGGCTTCCAGTTCGCCGAAGACACGGTCGTCATGGCGCTGCAGTTCGGCACCCACATCGACGCGCTCTGCCACGCCTGGCACGACGACAAGCTGTACAACGGCTTTCCGTCGACCGGCACGCGCAGCACGACGCGCGCGGTGCGCTGCGGCGTCGAGAAGATGGGCCCGATCGTCGCCCGCGGCATCCTGCTCGACGTCCTCGACAACGGCGAGCCGCTCGCCAAGGGCACGCCGGTGACGCGCGACGACGTGCAACGCGCGGCAACGGCGGCGGGCGTCACGATCGAGCGCGGCGACGTCGTGCTCGTTCGTACCGGATGGCTCGAATCGATGCTCGACGATCCGCACTATTACGACGGCGAGCCCGGCATCGACGTGGAAGCGGGACGCTGGCTCGCGGAATCCGGCGTGGCGGTGATCGGCAGCGACAACTTCGCCGTCGAGCACATCCCGTTTCCCAAGGACACCGTGTTCCCCGTGCACCAGCTCGTCATTCGCGGCTACGGTATCCCGCTGCTCGAAGGACTCGTGCTGAAGGAGCTCGCCGCGACGGGGACGCGCGAATTCCTGTTCGTCGCGGCGCCACTGCCTTTCGTGGGCGGCACGGGCAGTCCGCTGGTGCCTCTCGCGATCCTGTAGACGTCGCATGTCGGCACTCAACTCCTGGCTCGCGGGCGTGCGCGTCCTCGACCTGTCGTCGTACCTGCCCGGTCCGCTCGCCACGCTGTTTCTCGCCGATTTCGGCGCCGACGTCGTGAAGATCGAGCCGCCGCGCGGCGACGAGATGCGCAACCTCGGCCCGCGCGATTCCGCGGGCCGTCCGCTGTTCTACGAATCGGTCAACGGCGGCAAGACCATTCGCCGCATGGACCTCAAGGATGCACAGGTACGCGACGAATTCCTGAAGCTCGTGGACACGGCCGACGTACTGCTCGAGACGTTCCGTCCCGGCGTGATGGCGCGGCTGGGTCTCGATTACCCGACGCTGTCCGCGCGCAACGCGCGCCTCGTGTACTGCGCGTTGAGCGGCTACGGGATCGGCGGTCCGCTGGAGCAGGCCGCGGGGCACGATGCGAACTACCTCGCGCAGGCAGGCATCCTGCATCGCAACGGCAACGAGGCGCCGGTGTATTTCGACCCGCCCATCGCGGATACCACCGGCTCGCTCTATGCAGTGATCGCGATCCTGGGCGCTCTGCGGGGGCGCGACCGCACAGGGCGCGGCTGCATGATCGACATCGGCCTCGCTGACGTCGCGCAGCCGCTGCAGATGTTCCAGGTCGCGGACTACGGCGCGCGCGGATATTCGCCCGAACGCCACGAGACCTACCTCAACGGCGGTGCCGCGTACTACCGCATCTACGCGACTCGCGACCAGCGGCACGTGGCGCTCGGCGCGATCGAGCCCAAGTTCTGGAAGAGCTTCTGCGAGGCCGCGAGCCGTTCCGAATGGATCGCGCGGCAATCGGAGCCGTTGCCGCAGCACGCGCTCACCCGCGATCTCGCGGCGTTCTTCGCGAGCCTCACGCTCGACGAGTGCGTCGCGCGCTTTGCATCGGCCGACTGCTGCCTCGACCCCGTGCGCACGCTCGCCGAAGCGCTCGAGTCCGCGCACGTCCGCGCGCGTGGCCTCGTTCGCCGCGATGCGTCTTCCAATTTGCAGGCGCTCTTCCCCGCACGCGTCGATGGCGAGCCACCCGCCACGCGTCCGCCTCCCGCCCCAGAATAAAAAACCCCCGCCTTGCGGGCGGGGGTGAGGCTGTATCAATCAGGAGGAGGAGTTTGATACAGAAGGAGACATCACCTTCGATGTCGGGAGTGCCGGCTCCTCTTCAGGAGGGCGGCGCTCCCGGGCCGCGCAACTTACGCGCGCTTGCCCTTGTTGACGGCCTTCGTCGCGGTCGCCGCGGCGGCGCGGACGTTCGCATCGGCGAGGCTCGCGACTTGCTTCGTCGCCTTCTGGAACTGGTCGAACGCGGCGGTGGTCGCGGCGATCGTCGACTTGAACGCGTTCACGGCGACGTCCGAACCGGCGGGCGCCGACTTGCTGGCCTTGGTCGACCCACTGCGCAACGCCCTTCGTGTAGACGCCGAACGACTCTTCGGCGAGCGCCGAGTAGCCGGCTTGCGCTTCCGTCGCGAGCTCGTACAAGTTACGCGAGTAGCCGACGGCGCTTTGCACTTGGGCTTCCGCGAACTTCGTGCGCAGCGCGAGCAGGTCCTGCACGTCCTTGACCGCGGCCAGCGCTTGCGCGCTTTCGACGGACTGGGCGAACACGCCTTGGCGGCGCCCAGGTTGAACTTCGATGAACTTCTCGGCGGTCTCGAGCGAGAGCGCGGCAAACTTCGTCGCTTGCGCGACGTTGGTCTTGTTGATCTCGGCGATTTGTTCGGTCGGGTTGTACATGGTCGTTTCCTTTGCTGAGTGAAGTCCGATGGACGGGTCCGTAGCAGCGATCCTGTAAGCTTTCGCACTTTCCCGGGGCACGCCCCGGATGCGAAGTGCTCAGCGGTCCGGATTCACTGCCTCTGGCAAGACCGCCCGCGGTGTCATCGCTCCGGCTTTCCTGCTGCCTTTGCTGCACCGCACAATTCACATTGTAGGGACGGGTCGCACCGAAGTCAAGCATTTTTTGGTGCGCTGCACCATTCGACCCGACCGTCTCCCCGCCGTACGGTCAATCCGTCTGATAAATCAGTAGGTTATAATTGCCCGCTGACCGCAGGAGCTGCCTAGATGAGCGAGCCGTACGCACGATCAAGAAGTATCCCAACCGGCGGCTGTACGACACCGCCAACAGCGGCTACATCACGCTCGCCGACGTGAAGCAGATGGTGCTGGAGAACATCGAGTTCCAGGTGGTGGACGCCAAGACCGGCGACGACCTGACGCGGGCGATCCTCCTCCAGATCATCCTCGACGAGGAAGGCGGCGGCGTGCCGATGTTCAGCTCCGAGATGCTCGCGCAGATGATCCGCTTCTACGGCAGCGCGCAGCAGACGATCATGGGGCAGTACATGGAGCAGAACGTGAAGGCGTTCCTCGCGATCCAGAAGAAGCTCCAGGACCAGGCCAAGCAGGTCTACGGCGACAAGATGATGCTGACGCCCGACCTGTGGAAGCAGTTCATGCAGATGCAGGCGCCCGCGATGCAGGGCATGCTCGGCAACTACCTCGAGCAGAGTGCCAAGCTCTTCATGGACATGCAGCAGCGCATGCAGGACCAGACGCGCGGCATGTTCACGACGTTCCCGTTTCCCAACTTCAGCGCGCCGCCACGAGCCCGCCGACGACGACAAGAAGCGCTGATCGCGAAGCAGCTGCAGCATCGCGCGTTTTTGCGCTGCACGTTGCTGCATCGCGTAAAGCGTTACGTCCAGCGTCGCCGATCCGCGCCGCAGACACCTTCGAGCCCGCCGACGCAAGCTCCGGCCACGCCGCGCGTCGGCTTCGTGTCGCTCGGCTGCCCCAAGGCGCTCGTCGATTCCGAGCAGATCCTCACCCAGCTGCGCGCGGAGGGCTACGCGATCGCGCCGGACTACGGCGGCGCCGACCTCGTCGTCGTCAACACCTGCGGCTTCATCGACGCGGCGGTCGCGGAGTCGCTCGACGCCATCGGCGAAGCGTTGGCCGAGAACGGCAAGGTCATCGTCACCGGATGCCTCGGCGCCAAGGAAGGCGGCGCGTTCGTGCGCGACGCGCATCCGAAGGTGCTCGCCGTCACCGGCCCGCATGCGACGCACGAGGTGATGAGCGCGGTGCACGCGCACCTGCCGAAGCCGCACGATCCGTTCACCGACCTCGTGCCGCCGCAAGGCATCAAGCTCACGCCGTCGCACTACGCGTATCTGAAGATCAGCGAGGGCTGCAATCACCGCTGCACGTTCTGCATCATTCCCGCGATGCGCGGCGACCTCGTGAGCCGGCCGCTGGGCGAAGTGATGCAGGAGGCGGAAAACCTGGTCAAGGCCGGCGTCAAGGAACTGCTCGTCGTCTCGCAGGACACGAGCGCGTACGGCGTGGACGTGCGCTATCGCACCGGGTTCTGGCGCGGCCGTCCGGTGAAGACGCGGATGACGGAGCTCGCGACAGCGCTGGGCGAGCTCGGCGTGTGGGTGCGCCTGCACTACGTCTATCCGTATCCGCACGTCGACGACGTGATCCCGCTGATGGCGCGAAGGCAAGATCCTGCCGTACCTCGACGTGCCCTTCCAGCACGCGAGCCCGCGGATCCTGAAGCTCATGAAGCGGCCGGCCAACGCCGAGAACACGCTCGCGCGCATCAAGGCGTGGCGTGCGATCTGTCCCGACATCACCATCCGCTCGACGTTCATCGCCGGCTTTCCCGGCGAAACCGAAGACGACTTCGCAGCAGCTCCTCGACTTCCTCGAGGAAGCGCAGCTCGACCGCGTCGGCTGCTTCGCCTATTCGCCGGTCGACGGGGCGGCGGCCAACGCACTTGCCCGATCCGGTTCCCGAGGAAGTGCGCGAGGAGCGCCGCGCGCGCTTCATGGCAAGTGCAGGCGCGCATCAGCGCCGCGCGGCTCGCGCGCAAGGTCGGCACGACGATGCGCGTGCTGGTCGACGAGGTCGCAGGCGACGCGACGCGTTCGCGCGCTCCGCGGCCGATGCGCCGGAGATCGACGGCGTGGTGCGCGTGACGGCGCGCCCGGGTTGCGCGTCGGCGAGTTCGCGCAGGTGAAGATCACCGGTGCGGATGCCACGACTCGCTCGACACGCCCGGCGGAGGCCGCCGCCACCTCGCTCGCGTACGATCGATGCCCGCTGCCTCGTTCGTTCCCGCGATCGTCCACACGCTCCGCGCACTCCTCGCTCTGCGATCGCTCGCGCTCGCTCGCGGCCTGCGGCAAGGAAGCGCCGCCGCCGGCGCGGCAGCCGCGCCCGAGGTGCGGCGTCGTCACGATCGAGCCGCAGACGATCCCGTACACGCCGGTGTTCGTCGCGCAGACCGAGAGCTCGCGCCAGGTCAACATCGTGGCGCGCGTCTCCGGCTTCCTCGACAGCATCGCCTACCAGGAGGGCGAGCTCGTCAAGCAGGGCCAGCTCATGTTCAAGCTCGACCCCAAGCCGTTCCAGGCGCAGCTCAACGCGGCGCAGGGCGAGCTGCAGGCGCAGCAGGCGCGGCTCGCCACGGCGGAGGTCGACCTATCGACCGCGTCAAGCCGCTGGCCGAGCAGGACGCGCTGCCGCAGATCGACCTCGATCGCGCGAAGGGCGAGCTCGACGCCGCGAAGGCGGCCGTGTTCTCCGCGCAGGCCAAGGTCGACGAGGCGCAAGCTCAACCTGGGCTACGCGACGATCACGTCGCCGGTCACGGGCGTCGCGAGCCGCGCGCTGCAGCGCCAGGGCGCGTACGTGAACGCGCTCGCCGACAGCGCCAACCTCACCTACGTGGCCGCGCTCGATCCGATCTGGGTGAACTTCAGCATCTCGCAGAACCAGATGGCGCGCTTCCAGGAGCTGCGCGCGACAAGAAGCTCGTGGTCGCGCCCAAGGACGACAACTTCGACGTCGAGCTCGTGCTGCCCGACGGCGTCGTCTATCCGCACCGCGGCAAGATCGGCTTCGCCGATCCGTCGTTCAGCCAGGACACGGGATCGTTCATGGTGCGCGCGGTGATCCCCAATCCGAAGTCGCGAGCTGCGTCCGGGCATGTTCGTGACGGCGCGCGTGCTAGGGCGCGATGCGACCGAACGCGATCGTCGTGCCGCAGCTTGCCGTGCAGCAGGGCAGCAACGGCCATCTCGTGTACGTCGTGAACGCCAAGCGGCGTCGCGGAGATCCGGCCGGTGATCGTGGGCGACTACTACGGCGACAAGGACATCGTGATCCTGACGGGCCTCGCCAAGGGCGACCGCGTGGTCGTCGACGGCGTGCTGAAGGTGGTGCCGGGCCAGCCGGTGACGCGTCGTCGACCGCGGCGGCGCACGCCGGCCGCCGCCGCGCCGGCACCGAAGGCGCCGACGCCGCCGAAGAAGTAGCGCCCATGTTCACGCACTTCTTCATCGACCGGCCGATCCTGTCGTCGGTCATCTCGATCCTGTTCGTGCTCGCCGGCGCTGGTGGCGATGTCGGTCGCGCCGATCGAGCAGTATCCCGGAGATGGCGCCGCCGTCGGTGAGCGATCGCCGCGAGCTATCCGGGCGCCACGGCGGAGGTGATCGCCAACCAGGTCGCGGCGCCGATCGAGGCGCAGATCAACGGCGTCGACAACCTGCTGTACTTCTCCTCGACGAGCTCGTCGTCGCGGCAACGTCGTCGATCAGCGTCGTGTTCAAGCCGGGCAGCGACCCCGACATCAACCAGGTCAACGTGCAGAACCGCGTGAGCCAGGCGCTCTCGCTGCTGCCGCAGACGGTGACGCAGCAGGGCGTGACCGTCGAGAAGCATGTCGTCGGCCATCATGATGGTGCTGTCGATCTATTCGCCCGACGACCGCTACACGTCGACGTACATCGACAACTACACGAACCTGTACGTCCTCGACGAGCTGAAGCGCGTGCCCGGCGCCAATCGCGCCTCCGTGTTCGGCCTGCCCGACATCGCGATGCGCGTGTGGCTGCAGCCCGACCGCATGGCGCAGCTCGGCATCACCGTGCAGCGAGGTGCGCAACGCGCTGCAGAGCCAGAACCAGACGTTCGGCATCGGCCAGATCGGCGGCCAGCCGTCGGTGCCGGGCACGCAGCAGACGTTCGTGATCACCGCGCAGGGCCTGCTCACGCAAGCCCGAGGAGTTCGAGGACATCATCGTCCGCGCCGGCCAAGGAGGGCGCGGCGACGGTGCGCCTGCGCGACATCGGCCGCGTCGAGCTCGACAAGCGCGACTACTCGATGGTCGAGCCGCATGAACGGCAAGATCTCGACCACGCATCGCGCATCTACCAGCAGCCGGGCGCCAACGCGGTGGCCACGGCCAAGCGCCGTGCGCAAGCGGCTGGACGAGCTGAAGCAGCAGTTCCCGACCGGCCTCGACTACCGCATCGCGCTCGACACGAGCCTCTTCACGCTGAACTCGATCGAGAAGGTCGTGCACACCTTCTTCGAGGCGGTGGTGCTGGTGGTGCTCGTGGTGTTCGTGTTCCTGCAGTCGCTGCGCGCCACGATCATCCCGATCCTCGCGGTGCCGGTGTCGATCGTCGGCACGTTCGTCGGCATGCACCTGCTCGGCTTCTCGATCAACATGCTGACGATGTTCGGCATGATCCTCGCCATCGGCCTCGTGGTCGACGACGCGATCGTGGTGGTCGAGAGCGTCGAGGCCAACATGGCCGCGAAGCAACCTGTCGCCGCTGGAAGCCGCCAAGGTCACGATGACGCAGATCGCCGGCGCGCTGATCTCGATCGTGCTGGTGCTGGTCGCCGTGTTCCTGCCGGTCGCGTTCCTGGGCGGCGTCACCGGCAAGCTCTACCAGCAGTTCGCCGTGACCATCGCGATCTCGATGGTGATCTCCGGGATCATGGCGCTCACGCTCTCGCCCGCGCTCGCCGCGATCATCCTCAAGGCCCATCACGGCGAGAAGAACCGCTTCTTCCGCTGCCTTCGAGCGCGGCTTCGAGCAGCTGCGCGATGGCTACGTCGGCGTGGTCGCGCGCGACGATCCGCGGCTGGCCGCTCGCGCTCATCGTGTTCGGCGGCATCCTCGCCGGCATCGTGGTTCATGTTCCGCGTGCTGCCGTCGAGCTTCGTGCCCGAGGAGGACCAGGGCTACTTCTTCGCGGCGATCGTGGCGCCGGACACCGCCAACCTCGAGGTCGTCGCCGAAGATCACCGAGCGCGTGCAGAAGATCGTGTCGGCCGATCCGGCGGTGCAGGACGTGGCGTCGGTCGCGGGCTACAGCCTGATCGACGGCCAGCTCGCGAACAACGGCGCGCGTCCTCTTCGCGTCGATGAAGCCGTTCGAGGAGCGCAAGGACGCCTCGATGCTCGTCGTTCGCGGTGCTGCAGCGCCTCAACGCGCAGTTCGCCGCGCATCAAGGACGGCTTCGCGTTCGCCGCTCAACCCGCCGTCGATTCCCGGCATGGGCACGACCGGCGGCTTCGAGTTCTACCTGCAGAACCGCGGCGCCGGCGATGCGCGCGCGACCGGCGCGGCGGTGGACGCGTTCCTCGCCAAGGCGCGCGCAGCGGCCCGAGCTGCAGGGCGTGTCCACGACCTACCGCGCGGCGACGCAGCAGCTGTTCGTCGATCTCGACCGCAGCAAGGCCGAGGTGCTCGGCGTGCCGGTGTCCGATGCGTTCGCCACGATGCAGGCGTTCTTCGGCTCGCAGATCGTGGGCCAGTTCTCGCAGTTCTCGCGCGTGTGGTGGGTGATCCTGCAGGCCGACGCGAACTACCGCATGAAGCCCGTCGGACTTCGACAAGATCTTCGTGCGATCGAAGAGCGGCGCCAACGTGCCGCTGTCCGCGCTGATCACCACGCGCTACGTCGCCTCGCCGAAGCTCGTGACGCGCTTCAACGGCTTCCCGGCGGTCAAGATCACGGGCAGCCAGGCGCCCGGCTACAGCTCCGGCCAGGCGCTCACCGCGATGGAAGAGGTCGCGCGCGAGCTGCCCGGCGACTTCTCCTATGCGTGGGCGGGCCAGGCGCTGCAGGAGAAGGAATCGGGGAGCACGTCGAGCTCCGCCTTCATCTTCGGCCTGATCCTCGTGTTCCTGCTGCTCGCCGCGCAGTTCGAGAAGTGGACGCTGCCGATCGCGGTGGTGCTGACGATGCCCGTCGCGGTGCTGGGCGCGCTCGCTGCTCACCTGGGCCGTCGGCCTGGAGAACGACGTCTACTTCCAGGTCGGCCTCGTCACGCTGGTCGGGCCTGTCGGCGAAGAACGCGATCCTGATCTGCGAAGTCGCGATCGAGCACGTGCGCGAAGGCATGTCGGCGCGCGATGCGGCGCTCGCGGCGGCCGGGCCGCGCCTGCGCGCGATCGTCATGACCTCGCTCGCCTTCGGCTTCGGCTGCGTGCCGCTCGCGATCGCGACCGGCGCCGGCGCCAACAGCCTGCGCGCGATCGGCACCGGCGTGATCGGCGGCATCCTGGCGTCGATGCTCGTCGCGGTGATCTTCGCGCCGCTGTTCTTCTTCCTGCTGGAGTCGATGTCGCAGCGGTTCGCGGCGAAGCGCGAAGCGGCCGCCCGCCGCACCGCACGCCGCCAGCGGAAGAGGCACTGACCATGCGTGCGTCGCGCCCTGCACTGCGCAGCTTCGTCGCCATCGCCTTGGCGGCGCGGCTTCGTCGCCGCGTGCACGGTCGGTCCGGACTACGTCAAGCCCGTCGTCGACGCGCCGCCTGCGTGGCGCATCAGCTACGACACAGGCCGCCGACGTCGCCAACACGCGCTGGTGGGAGCAGTTCGACGATCCGGTGCTCGACCGAGCTCGTCGAGTCCGCGCTGCGCGAGAACCGCGACCTCGTGGTCGCCGCGGCGCGCGTGGATGCGTTCATCGGGCAGTTGCAGACCACGCGCAGCGCAGTTCTATCCGCAGGCCAACTACAACCTCGAACGCGAGCCGCAACCGCAGTCGCGCGTCGGCACGTCGCCGCTGCCGCGAGGCGCCGACCCGTACTCCACGCTCTACCAGGGCGCGCTCGGCGCCGCGTGGCAGATCGACCTCTTCGGCCGCGTGCGGCGGCAGACCGAGGCGGCGCAGGCGCGCGTCTACGCCACCGAGCAGGGTCGCCGCGGCGTCGTGCTGTCGGTGGTCACCAGCGTCGCGGCGAGCTACATCGCGCTGCGCGCGCTCGATCGCCAGCTCGAGATCTCGCAGCAAACGGCGCAGAACTACGCGAACACGCTGCGCATCTTCGAGCTGCGGCACAAGGGCGGCGTGGTGTCGCGCGTCGAGCTCGCGCAGGTGCAGTCGCAATACCAGCAGGCGCTCGCCGCGATTCCCGCGCTCGAGCAGCGCATCGCGGCGCAGGAGAACCTGATCGCGGTGCTGCAGGGCCGCAATCCCTATCCGATCCCGCGCGGCAAGACCATCGACCAGCTGGCGCTGCCCGGCATTCCCGCCGACCTGCCGGCGTCGCTGCTCGACGCGCCGTCCCGACATCCTGCAGGCCGAGCAGGACCTGATCGCCGCCAACGCCGACATCGGCGCCGCCGAAGCGCTCTACTACCCGCAGTTCACGCTCACCGGCATCGCTGGGCTCGGTCGAGCGCGGCGCTCACGCAACTTCCTCACCGGTCCGGCGACCGCGTGGGCGCTCGCCGCGGGCTTCGCCGGGCCCGCTCTTCACCGCGGGCGCGATCGCGGGCCAGGTCGCAGCGCGCGACGGCCACGACGGCGCGCCGCGCTCGCCATCTACCAGCAAACGGTCCTCGACGCCTTCCGCGAGACCAACGACGCGCTGGTCGGCACGATCAAGAAGCGCGCAGGAGTCGACCGCGCAGGCCAAGCGCGTCGACGTCGCTGCGCGAGTACGCGCGCCTGTCGCGCGTGCGCTTCAACAGCGGCTACGCGGGCTACCTCGAAGTGCTGTACGCGGAGAACGAGCTCTTCGCCGCGGAGCTCGCCGCCGTGCAGTCCTACGCGGACGCGTACACGCAGCTCGTGGCGGTGTATCGCGCCATGGGCGGCGGCTGGATCGACCTCGCGGATGCCGGCAACGGCCGCGGGCCGCGCCGCGCCGATCGTCGATCGCGCGGCGAAGCAGCCGCTGTTCTGACGCCGCTAGCGCGTCCTCCTCCGCGCCTTGACGGCGTCGCGCCGCGACGACGGCGTCGCGTCGTACTGCCTGCGGTACCAGTGGGAGAACCCGCTCGACGCGGAGAATCCGAGCAGCATCGCGATCTCGGCGAGGCTGCGCTTGTCGGCGAGATAGCGCTGCGCGAGCTCGCGGCGCACGGCGTCGACGATGCCCGAGAAAGTCTCGCCCTCCTTCGCCAGCCGCCGATGGATCGTGCGCCGATCGACGCCCAGGTGCTGCGCGGCGCGGTCGATCGTGCACGCGCCGGTGCCGAGCAGCGTCACGACGAGCTCGCGCACCTGCGCCGCGATGTCCGCCGTGCGCGCGCGCCGCGCGCTGCCCGTCGAGCATGCGCTGCGCGAGACGCGCAAGCTCGGGGTCGGCGTGCGCATTGGGACGCGCGAGGTCGGCCAGCGCGCAGACGATGCCGTTGAAGTCGTGGCCGAACTCGACGCTGCGCCCGAAGATGCGCTCGTGAATCGTGCGATCGGCCGGCGGATCGTGCGCGAAGCACACGCGGCGCGGGCGCCAGTCGCTGCCGAGCAGGTTCTGGCAGCGTTCGAAACGCGACGCCGATCGCGAGCTCGGTCGACTGGCGCACGGACGCCGCCGTGCCCGATCACCAGCTCCTCGCGCAGCACGACGACGTCGGCGGCTTCCTCGATGGTCAGGTGCAGCGAGTCGTTGAGCCGCCGGCCGTAGTCGACGAACGCCTGCGAGCGCAAGGCGCGGCGTGGGCTGCTCGCGGATGAGGAGACCGAGCGGCCCGAGGTTCGACAGCCGCCGCGTCTCCGCCATCAGGAGGCCGAAGCCCTCGACGCCGCTGCGCTCCGCCGACGCCTCGAGCAGCTCGCGCACGGCGTCGATGGGGACGATCAGCTTCGGGGTCCTCGAGGCAGCGCGCGGGAAAGTCGAACTCGCGCAGCATGCGCGCCGGATCGAGGCCGCACTTGCGCGCGACCTCCGCGTAGTTGGTCAGGCTCGCGCTGCGGATGACGCCAGTCACGCCGCGACTCTCCCGCGTCCCGAATGAGCAAGTTTATGTCACACGGGATCAATCACCAATGGAGGGTCGGACGCGGACAATGCATCCGTCCTGCAACTCCACCCCCGAACACCGACGCAAACGCCCGATGGCCCTTCACGCCGCCGCCTCGACCTCGCACCCGACCGACCCGGCGCCGCGCCGCTACGCGTGGACCGTGTTCGCCATCCTGTTCGCGCTGATGGTCGTCGACTACGTCGACCGCCAGGTCATCGTGTCGATGTTCTCGCACCTCAAGGCGGAGTGGAGCCTCTCGGACGGCCAGCTCGGCGCGCTCGTCTCGATCGTCTCCGTGACCGTCGCGCTCGGCGCCGTGCCGCTGTCGCTGCTCGCGGACCGCTGGAGCCGCGTCAAGAGCATCTTCCTGATGGCGCTGGTCTGGAGCCTCGCCACGATCTCGTGCGCGTTCGCGGCGAGCTACGCGCAGCTGTTCGCCGCGCGCGGCGTTGGTCGGCCTCGGCGAAGCCGCCTACGGCACCGTCGGCGCCGCGCTCCTCGCGACGCTGTTTCCCGTGCGCATGCGCAGCTCCGTGCTCGGCGCGTTCTTCCTCGCCGGCATCCTGGGCTCGGTGCTCGGCGTCGTGCTGGGCGGCGTCATCGCCGCAGCGCTGGGGCTGGCAGGCGGGCTTCGGCGCCGTCGGCGTGCCGGGCCTCGTGCTCGCCTTCGTGTTCCTGTTCATCGTGCGCGACTACAAGACGGTCGCGCTGCCCAAGGCGAGCGGAAGCGGCAGCCGCGCCGCGCTCGCGACGCGCGCCATCGTCGCCGCGCTGCTGCGGCCGCGCACCGCGCTCGTCGCGTGCTCGGTGCCGGCTTCCAGCTCCTCACGCTGTCGATGACCTACGCGTGGCTGCCGACCTACTTCAACCGCTACTACGGCCTCGCGCCGGACCAGGCGGGACTCAAGGCCGGGCTCGTCGTCCTCGTCGGCGGCGTCGGCGCGTTCGTGTGGGGCGTCGTGGCCGACCGCCTCACGCCGCGCATCGCGTGCGCCCGCCTGTACGTCCCCGCGGTCGGCGCCGTGCTGACGGCGCGTCCTGATGGGCAGCGCGTTCGGCGCTGCTTCCGCCCGGCAACGCGCAGTTCGCGCTGATCGTCGCCGGCGGCCTCATGATGGCCGTCAACGTCGGTCCCGATCAGCGCGGTCGTGATCGACGTCGTGCATCCGTCGGTGCGCGCCACCGCCGCGTCGATCCTCTCGCTCATGCAGAACCTGTTCGGCCTCGCCGGCGGGCCGCTGCTCACCGGCGTGCTGTCCGACCGCTACGGCCTGCAGTTCGCGCTGGCCGTCGTGCCCGCCTTCTGCCTCGCTCGCCGCGATCCTGCTTCGCGCTCGCCGCGCGCACGTACGTCTCCGATCTCCGACAAGCCCGGCAAGCGCGAGCGCCGCCGACAGCGGCGCCTCGCGCCGCAACCCGCGTAATGAACAAGAAGACCAACGCTCGCCGTAACGCACACGACCCGCTGCCGACGCGCACGCGCCGCTTGCGAGCGGCAACTGGAATCCCGACTGGGAGCCGTTCGCGCAGCTCGATCCCGCCTGGACCGAGAAGGCCATCGCGTTCGCGATCGCGCCCGCGGTCGCCGGCGCGCTCGACAAGAAGACGATCGAGCTCATCGGCATCGCGCTCGACGCCTCGTGCACGCACCTGTACGCGCCCGGCGTGCGCCGCCACATCCAGCGCGCGCTGAAGGCCGGCGCGACGCGCGAGGAAATCACCGCCGTGCTGCAGCTCTGCCTGCATGCAGGGCCTGCACAGCATGTGCGTCGCCGCGCCGATCCTGCTCGAGGAGCTCGACGCGCGAGCAGCCAACGACTGACCATCACCGACCGCAAAGGAACCGACCATGAACTTCCTCGACGGATCGCTGTTCCCCGAAAACCAGGAAAAGCTCGTCATCACCGCCGCGCCGTACGGCCCCGAGTGGGTGCCTTCGGACTTTCCCGAGGACATTCCCGTCACGATGGAAGCGCAGGTCCAGAAGGCGGTGGACTGCTACAACGCCGGCGCCACCGTGCTGCACCTGCACGTGCGCGAGCTCGACGGCAAGGGCTCCAAGCGCCTGTCCAAGTTCAACGAGCTGATCGCCGGCGTGCGCAAGGCCGTGCCGGACATGATCATCCAGGTCGGCGGCTCGATCTCCTTCGCGCCCGAGACCGACGGCGCCAAGGCCAAGTGGCTGTCCGACGACACGCGCCACATGCTGGCCGAGCTCGATCCCAAGCCGGACCAGGTCACCGTCACCGTCAACACCACGCAGATGAACGTCGTCGAGCAGATGGAAATCGACGACCTCGCCGGCACGTCGCTGGCGGAGCCGCAGAACTACCAGGCCTACCGCGAGATGATCGTTCCCTCCGGCCCGAGCTGGGTCGAGGAGCACGTCCGCCGCCTGAGCGCCGCCGGCATCCAGAGCGCCTTCCAGTTCTACAACATCAACAGCTACGAGACGGTGGAGCGCATGATCCGCCGCGGCGTCTACAAGGGCCCGCTGGTGATGAACTGGGTGGCGATCGGCGGCGGCATGGACCAGCCCACGATCTACAGCCTGGCCAACTTCCTGCGCGCCATCCCCGACGGCTCGATGCTGACCGTGGAAAGCAGCATGCGCAACGTGCTGCCGATCAACATGATGGGCATCGCCATGGGCCTGCACGTGCGCTGCGGCATCGAGGACAACCTCTGGAACCAGTCCCGCACGGCGAAGATGACCACCGTGCAGCAGATCGAGCAGCTGGTGCGCATCTCCCGCGAGTTCGGCCGCGACGTGGCCAACGGCAAGGAAGCGCGCGAGATCTGCAAGATCGGCGTGTTCTACGACACGGTGGAAGAGACGCTGGCCGCCAACGGCTTCGCCCCGAACGCCAAGGGCCGCCAGCAGGGCTTCCTGCGCAAGGTCGCGTGAGGATGACCATGGCACACGCAATTCGCATGCACGAAGCCGGCGGGCCCGAAGTCCTGCGCTGGGAAGAGGTCGCCGTCGGCAATCCCGGTCCCGGCCAGGTGCGCCTCCGCCACGTGGCGGTCGGCCTCAACTTCGCCGACACGTATTTCCGCACCGGCCTCTATCCGGTCCCGCTGCCGAACGGCATCGGCGTCGAAGCCGCGGGCGTCGTCGAGGCCGTCGGCGAAGGCGTGACCAACGTCGCGCCGGGCGACCGCGTGACCTACACCGGCTTCCTCAACACGCTCGGCGCCTACAGCACCGAGCGCCTCATTCCGGCCGCGCCGCTCATCAAGCTGCCGGCCGGGATCTCGTGCGAGACCGCGGCCGCGATGACGATGCGCGGCCTCACCTCGGCCTACCTGATGCGCCGCATCTGGCCGCTCGACGCACGGCGACACGATCCTGCTGCACGCGGCCGCGGGCGGCGTCGGCCTCATCGTCTCGCAATGGGCGAAGCTGCTCGGCCTCAACGTGATCGGCACGGTCTCGACCGAAGAGAAGGCGGCGATCGCCCGCGCGCACGGCTGCGACCACGTGATCCTCTACGGCCGCGAAGACGTCGCGAAGCGCGTGCGCGAGATCACCGGCGGCGCCGGCGTCACGGTCGTCTACGACAGCGTCGGCAAGGACACCTTCGCCGGCTCGCTCGATTCGCTCAAGCGGCGCGGCCTGCTCGTCTGCGTCGGCACGGCCTCCGGCCCGATCCCGCCGATCGACGCGATGCAGCTCGCGATCAAGGGCTCGCTGTACGTGACGCGCCCCGCGCTCGCCGACTACATCGCCGATCCCGCCGAGAAGGACGCGCTCGCGAGCGAGCTCTTCGACCACGTCGCGGCCGGCCGCATCAGGATCGAGATCAACCAGCGCTACCGCCTGCAGGACGCGGCGCAGGCGCATCGCGACCTCGAATCGCGCAAGACGATCGGGCTCGTCGATCTTCGAGATCGACCTGACTCGACACGCGAGCAAGGAGGAATCATGAACGCCACCGTTGCCGCAGCACCCGCCGTCATGCGCGCGCAGCCATGCGCGTCGAGCCGCTCACCTGCGCGATCGGCGCCGAGCTGTCCAACGTGAACCTGGGCGACGCGTCGCGCGACGACGGCCTGTTCGCGGAGATCCGCGCGCTGCTGCTCGCGCACAAGGTGCTGTTCCTGCGCGACCAGGACATCACGCGCGCCGAGCACGTCGCGTTCGCGCGCCGCTTCGGCGAGCTCGAGGACCATCCGGTCGCGGGCAGCGATCCCGACCATCCGGGCCTCGTGCGCATCTACAAGTCGCCGGACCAGCCGAACGACCGCTACGAGAACGCCTGGCACACCGACGCGACGTGGCGCGAGAAGCCGCCGTTCGGCTGCGTGCTGCGCTGCGTCGAGTGCCCGCCGGTCGGCGGCGACACGATGTGGGCGAACATGGCGCTCGCGTACGAGCGCCTGCCCGAGCACGTGAAGACGCAGATCGCGGGCCTGCGCGCGCGCCACAGCATCGAGGCGATCTTCGGCGCGGCGATGCCGATCGAGAAGCGCCTCGCGCTGAAGGCGCAGTTTCCCGATGCCGAGCACCCGGTCGTGCGCACGCATCCGGAGACCGGCGAGAAGGTCCTGTTCGTGAACGCGTTCACGACGCACTTCACGAACTACCACACGCCGCGAGCGCGTGCGCTTCGGCCAGGACGACAACCCGGGCGCGGCGCAGCTGCTGAACTACCTCATCAGCCAGGCGTTCATCCCCGAGTACCAGGTGCGCTGGCGCTGGAAGCCGAACAGCGTCGCGATCTGGGACAACCGCTGCACGCAGCACTACGCGGTGATGGACTACCCGCCGTGCCACCGCAAGATGGAGCGCGCCGGCATCATCGGCGACACGCCGTTCTGACGCTAGTCCCGAAAAAGCAAGTTCGTGACACTCGCGATCAAGCGCGGCCGTCCGCGAACGAGCACAATGTCTGTACGCCGGAACGGTCGGCAAACGGCCGCCGCCGAGAACAACACCGGCGCGACGCACGTCGCGGAACCGCAACGAACCGTTCGAAGGGCATGGACCGCAGGTCCAGGGAGTGCTCGCATGTATCGCCACATGCTGGTCCCGATCGACGACTCGCAGCTTGTCCGTCGACACCGTGCAGCAGGCCGTCGCGCTCGCGCGCGCGCTCGGCGCGCAAGGTCACGTTCTTCCACGCGCAGTCCGACTACGCCGCGTCGAGCCTCGGCGCGCTCGAGCGCGTGATGTCGCCGGGCGCGTTCAACGAGCAGGTCGCCGGGCGAAGCGCGCGCGCTGCTCGCCAAGGCCGAAGTCGTCGCGCGCACCGCCGGCGTCGCGCACGACGCGCTCGCGATGACCAGCGACCGGCCGCACGAGGCGATCCTCGGCGCCGCCGAAGCGCGCGGCTGCGACCTCATCTTCATGGCGTCGCACGGCACGCGCGGCCTTCGAGGCCTCGTCGCTCGGCTCGCAGACGCATGAAGGTGCTGCAGCGCGCGTCGATCCCGGTGCTCGTCGCGACGCGTCGAGAGCAATCGCGCGCCGGCGTCGCGCGATGCGGCCGCTCGCGATCATCCGCGACGAGCATCGCTCGCTCGCGGCGGTGATCCACGGTCTCGAGTATCATCGTGCGCGAGGCGCGCGACCGCGGCAAGCCGCCGTCGTTCCCGCTGCTGCGCGCGATCGTGCACTACGTCCGCGCGTTTCCCGAGGCGCTGCACCATCCCGAAGGAAGACGCGTACCTCTTCCCGCGCCTGCGCGCGCGCACGACCGAGTACAACGAGACGCTCGACGAGCTCGAGCGCCAGCACGTCGAGGGAGCCGCGCTCGTCGAAGCGCTCGACGCAGGCGGTCGACGCTTACGAAGCGGATCCCGCGAGCGGCCTGCCGCTGTTCGCCGACGCCGTCGCAGCGTTTCGCCACCGCGCAGATGGAGCACATGATGCTCGAGGCCAAGGTGATCATTCCCGCGGCGCGCAAGCATCTCACCGCCGACGACTGGACCGCCGATCGCCGACGCGTTCCGCGAGAACGGCGACCCGCGCTTCTCCGTCGACGCGGACGAGGAGTACCGCCAGCTGTTCGCGCGCATCCTCAATCTCGCGCCCGACGGCGTGGTCGGCAGCCGAACGCAGTCACGACTACTTTAGAACAAGAGGGGAAGCTCACCACCATGCATTCCGTCTGACTCGCATCCCGAACCGCATGCGCCGCCGCGCGACTGCGATGCGCCCTTGCCGCGCTGTTCGCGGCGCCGGCGCTCGCGTTCGAGATCGCACGTCGGCAATCCCGACCTCGAGATGCGCTGGGACAACACGTTCCGCTACAACCTCGGCGGCCGCGTGCAATCGCAGAACCCGGCGATCCTCGGCGCCGTCAACAACGACGACGGCGACCGCAACTTCAGCAACGGCTCGCTCGTCACCAACCGCCTCGACATCCTGTCCGAGTTCGACTGTCGTCTGGCAGAAGAGCTACGGCGCGCGCGTCAGCGCGGCGCTGTGGTACGACAACGCGTACTCGCAGCCTCGACAACACCAACAACGCCGACCGCCAACACGCTCGTCAACGGCCTGCCGGTCGCGGGCGTGCTGTCGCCGTACACAAGCGCTATCTCGAAGGGACCGTCGGGCGAGTGGCTCGACGCGTTCGCGCTTCGCCAACTTCGAGACGCTCGGCATGCAGTGGAACGTCAAGGCCGGCCAGCACACCGTGTACTGGGGCGACAGCCTGCTCCTCGGCGGCGCCGTTCACGGCGTGTCGTACGCGCAGAACTCGCTCGACCTCATGAAGGGCTTCGGCACGCCGGGCGCGGAAGCGAAGGAGCTGTTCCGTCCGAAGGGCGGCATCACGCTGCAGACGCAGGCCACGAAGGACCTGTCGATCGCGGGCCAGTGGTTCTACAACTGGCAGGCGGTGCGCGTGCCCGAGTCGGGCAGCTACCTGACCGCGAACGACGCGCTGCAATTCGGCGGCGACTCGACCATATTCGGCGCCGAACCCGTTCGCGGCGTCGATTCCCGGCGCGCCGGCGTTCACGCGCCTGTGGAACCAGCAAGCGACGTGCCGCCGTCGCGCTACAGCGCGAGCCTCGGCGACTGGGGCATCTCGGCGCGCTGGAGCCCGGACTGGCTCGACGGCACGCTCGGCTTCTACTACCGCAACGCGACCGACATCCTGCCGCAGACGATCGCGCTTCCCGGCTTCGCAGCGCTGCCCGCCGCGACCTGCACGGCGATCGGCGGCATCGTCGTCACGCCGAACGCGTGCATCATCAATCCGAAGGTGACGAACGTCGCCGACCTCACGCAGAAGGGCAAGGTCGGCGAGTACCGCACCGCCTACGGCAACAACATCCACATCATGGGCGTGACGCTGTCGAAGAACATCGCGCGGCGTCAGCGTCGGCGCCGAGCTCTCGTACCGGCAGAACATGCCGCTGCTGAGCGACCCGTGTCGGCGCTGCCGACGCCGCTGCGTGAACCCCGCCGCGGGCCAGATCTCGATCAACAGCATCCCGACCGAACGGCACGCCGGGCGCGCTCGGCGACACGTACCACGGCCTCGTCAACGCGCTGTACACCGCGGCAAGACGCCGCTGTTCGACACCGCGTCGCTCCTGGCCGAGCTCACCTGGATGCACTGGGCGAAGGTCACGCAGAACGAGGCAGTGTTCAAGGGCCGCGACAGCTACACCGGGATCGACAAGCCGTCGCGCGACTACGTCGGCCTCGCGTTCAACATCACGCCGACCTGGTACCAGGTGCTGCCGGGCGTCGACCTGCTCGCGCCGATCTCGTATTCGCGCGGCCTGAACGGCAACGCCGCCGTGTTCCTGGGCGGCAACGAAGACGGCGGCAACTACTCCGCTCGGCCTCGCCGCCGACATCTACTCGAAGTACCGGATCGACCTCAAGTACACCGGCTACTTCGGCGACTACTCGACCAACCCGGCCACGGGCGCCGCCACCGTGTTCAACGGCGTTTACGCGTCGCTCGTCCGACCGCGGCTGGTGTCTCGCTCACGTTCAAGACCACGTTCTAAGGAGGACGATCATGTTCCGCAAGACTCTCATCGCGCTCGCCGTTCGCATCGCTCGCGACGCCCGCGCTTCGCCGCGGTCTCCGCCGACGAAGCGAAGCAACTCGGCACCACGCTCACCGCCGTCGGCGCCGAAAAGGCCGCCAACAAGGACGGCACGATCCCCGAGTACACGGGCGGGCTGAAGGACGTCCCGGCGTCGTTCAAGAAGGGCAGCGGCATCCGGCCGTCGCCGTTCGAGAGCGAGAAGCCGCGCCTCGTCATCGACGGCAAGAACGCCGCGCAGTACGCGCGACAAGCTGACCGAGGGCACGAAGGAACTGCTCAAGCGCTATCCCGACGATGCGCCTCGACGTGTATCCGACGCAGCGCGTGGTCGCGTTCCCGGCCAAGGTGCTCGCGAACACCGCGAAGAACGCGGTCGGCACCAAGAGCGTGAACGGCGGCCTCGGCGTCGGAAGGCATGCTGCCCGGCGTTCCGTTCCCGATTCCGAAGACCGGCGCCGAAGCGATGTGGAACCACCTCGTGCGCTACACCGGCGTCGCGTACAGCCTCAAGTACGAGACCTGCAACGTCGACGCCGCGGGCGTGCCGTCGCTCGTCACCGCGGGCAGCCTCATCAACGAGTTCCCGCTGTACGACGCGAAGCGCGCCGACACGCCGGCCAAGGAGACCGACGCCGTACTGGAAGCTGAAGGTCGCCTACACGGGACCCGCGCGCCGCGCCGGCGAAGCGCTGATGCTCGTCGACTCGGTCAACCCGATCGCGCAGCCGCGCCGCGCCTGGCAGTACCTGCCGGGCCAGCGCCGCGTGAAGCTCGCGCCGGACCTCGCGTACGACACGCCGAACGCGGGCAGCGGCGGCACCTCGACGTACTCGGACACGTTCGTGTTCAACGGCGCGATGGACCGCTTCGACTGGAAGCTCGTCGGCAAGAAGGAGATGTACGTCCCGTACAACGGCTACAAGCTCATGTACGCGAAGGACATCAAGCCGGCGCTCACGCCGAACCACGTCAACCCCGACTTCATGCGCTGGGAGCTGCATCGCGTGTGGGTCGTGGAAGCGACGCTCAAGCCGGGCCAGCGCGACCTCTACAGCAAGCGCGTGTTCTACCTCGACGAGGACAGCTGGGTCGCGCTCGCCGCCGACCAGTACGACGGCAAGGGCCAGCTCTATCGCGCGACGCTCGCTCAACATGACGTACAGCTACGACGTCAACGCGGTCAACGTCGACAACTACGTGTTCTACGACTTCGCGTCGGGCGTCGTACTCGCTGGTCGGCGGCGGCCGGCATGTCGGACGGCATGCGCTACATCGACCCGCTGCCCGAGCTGCAATGGGCGTCCGAGTCGCTCGCCGGCGCCGGCATCCGCTAACCGACAACAGGCGGCGGGCTGGACCCGCCGCCACGAAGTCTCTCTTCGCCCCCGTGCAGCTGGTTCGCTGCGGGGTACTTTTCGATTCCACGAGGTAACGCCATGAACCGCGTAACGATCCTCGCCGCCTGCCTCGCGCTGCGCGATCGCCGCGAGCGTCGGCGGCGCGCAGCGCGGCTTCGCCGACGTGCTCGACGCTGCCGGCGCCGATGTCGCCGCTCGCGAGCAAATCGCTCGCTGCAGGCGGTGGCCCGCGCCGGCGATCGCGCTCGTCGCGGTCGGCCAGCGCGGCCACATCGCTCGTGTCGGACGACGGCGGCAAGACGTGGCAGCAATCGTCGGTGCCGGTGAGCTCCGACCTCACCGCGGTGTTCTTCGTCGACGAGCGCAAGGGCTGGGCCGTCGGCCACGACGGCGTGATCCTCGCGAGCGAACGATGGCGGCGCGCACGTGGACGCTGCAGCTCGACGGCATGCGCGCCAACCAGGCGATCGTCGACGACCTCGCGCGCAAGCCCGGACCGAAGCGACCAAGGCGCTGCTCGCGGAAGCGAAGCGCAACGTCGCGCAGGGCGCCGACAAGCCGTTCCTCGACGTGTGGTTCGCCGACGAGAACGCGGGCTACGCGGTCGGTGCGTACAACCTCATCTTCCGCACGCGACGACGGCGGCAAGCACGTGGAAGCCGTGGTTCGACCGCACCGACAACCCGAAGTTCCTCAACCTGTATGCGATCCGCCCCGCCGCGGGCGGACTGTTCATCGCCGGCGAAGGCGGGCCTCGTGCTGAAGCTCGACGCGTCGGCGCAGCGCTTCCGCGCCGTCGAGCTGCCGTACCAGGGCACGCTGCTCGGCGTCGCCGGCGACGCGAGCGTCGTGCTCGTGTTCGGCCTGCGCGGCAACGCGTTCCGCAGCGACGACGCGGGCAGGACGTGGACGCAAGGTCGACGCGCGGCTGCCGGCGACCATCGTCGCCGGCACTCGGCTTGCCGATGGCGGCTTCGCGCTCGCCGACGTGAGCGGGCGCGTGAGCCGTATCGCGCGACGGCGGCGCGCACGTTCGAAGCCGTTGCGCCTCCCGGCGACCATGATGGTCACCGGCATCGCCGACGCAGGCGACGGCCGCTCGCGCTCGCGGGCGCCCGCGGCGTGTCGCGCGTCGCGCCGATTGCGCGCTGATGCACCCACTCCGAAAGACCGCCATGACCGCCCATCGACGACCATCGAGCAGATGCCCGTGGTCCGCGACGCTCGCGGAATTCGACCGCAATTCCGGCAACGCGCTCGAGCGCCTCGTGTTCAACCACCGCAGCGTCGTGCTCGCGGTCTGCGCGATCCTCACCGTCGTGCTCGGGTTCTTCGCCGCACGAAGCTCACGCTGAACGCGAGCTTCGAGAAGATGATTCCGCAGAGCCAGCCGTACATCAAGAACTACCTCACCTACCAGAAGGACCTGCGCGGCCTCGGCAACGCGCTGCGCATCGTGGTCGAGAACACGGACGGCGACATCTTCGATCCCGCGTACCTCGAGGCGCTGAAGCAGATCAACGACGAGCTCGTGGTCACGCCCGGCGTCGACCGCGCGTGGGTGAAGTCGCTGTGGATGCCGGCGGTGCGCTGGACCGAAGTCACCGAGGAAGGCTTCCGCGGCGGCCCGGTGATGCCGCCGAGCTTCGACGGCTCGGCCGCAGAGCGTCGAGCAGCTGAAGCAGAACGTCGCGCGCGCCGGCATCCTCGGGCAGCCTCGTCGCCGACGACCGCCGCTCGTCGATGATCTTCGTGCCGCTCCTCGACAAGGAGCCGCGGCACCGGCAAGCGCATCGACTATCACGGCCTGTCGCGCGTCCTGGAGGACAAGATCCGCGCGAAGTACGAGCTCGCCAGCGTCGACGCGGCCGCGGCAAGGCGCCGCCCAAGTCCGCGTGCACGTCGATCGGCTTCGCCAAGCTCATCGGCGAGCTGATCGACGGCCTCGTCAAGGTCATGCTGTTCTTCGGCGTCGCCGCGCGATCGCCACCGCGATCATCTATCGCCTACACGCGCTGCGTGCGCAGCACCGCGCTCGTCATCGCCTGCTCGCTCGTCGCGGTCGTCTGGCAACTCGGCCTCGTCGCGCTCCTCGGCTTCGAGCTCGATCCCGTACTCGATCCTCGTGCCGTTCCTCGTGTTCGCCATCGGCGTGTCGCACGGCGCGCAGAAGATGAACGGCATCATGCAGGACATCGGCCGCGGCACGCACAAGCTCGTCGCCGCGCGCTACACGTTCCGCCGCCTGTTCCTCGCCGGCCTCACCGCGCTGCTCGCCGACGCCGTCGGCTTCGCGGTGCTGATGGTGATCGACATCCCGGTCATCCGCGAGCTCGCGATCACCGCGAGCATCGGCGTCGCCGTGCTCATCTTCACCAACCTGCTGCTGCTGCCGGTGCTCCTGTCGTACGCCGGCGTGAGCGCAACGGCGGCGCAAGCGCAGCCTCGCCGAAGAGCGCGAGGAAACGCGCGGCCGAGGGCTCGGCAAGCTGTGGCTTCTCCTCGACCGCTTCACGACGCGGCCGCTACGCGACGGCGCCGATCGTCGTCGTCGGCCGTGCTCGCCGTCGGCGGCTTCGCGGTGAGCACGAAGCTCGCAGATCGGCGACCTCGATCCGGGCGCGCCCGAGCTTCGCGCCGACTCGCGCTACAACCGCGACACCGCGTACGTCACGAGCCACTACGCGCTGTCATCGGACCAGTTCGCGGTCATCGTGAAGACCGAGCGCGACGGCTGCCTCAAGTACGAGACGCTGGTCGAAGCCGACCGCCTCGGCTGGGCGCTGCGGCAGGTGCCGGGCGTGCAGACGACCGTCTCGCTCGCCGACTCCGTGCGCCAGATCACCGCGGGCTCGTTCGAAGGCAGCCCCAAGTGGCTGACGCATCAACCGCAACCAGGACGTGCTCAACTTCGCGGGCCAGCAGACGTCGGTCAACAACCCCGACCTCTTCAACCTCGACTGCTCGGTGATGCCGGTGATCGCGTACCTGTCCGATCACAAGGCGGAGACGCTCGATCGCGTGGTCGCCGCCGTCGCAGGCGTTCGCCGCGCAGCACGACGACAAGGACCGCACGTTCCTGCTCGCCGCCGGCACCGCCGGCATCGAGGCCGCCACCAACATCGTCGTGCGCGACGGCCAACCGCACGATGCTCGCTCTACGTCTACGCCGCCGTGATCGTGCTCTGCTTCGTCGACGTTCCGCAGCTGGCGCGCGGTGTCGTCGCCGTCGTGCCGCTCGCGATCACGTCGATCCTCTGCGAGGCGCTGATGGTGGCGCTCGGCATGGGCGTCAAGGTCGCCACGCTGCCGGTGATCGCGCTCGGTGTCGGCATCGGCGTCGACTACGCGCTGTACCTGCTGTCGGTGCAGCTCGCGCAGCAGCGCACGCGGCGTTCCGCTCGACGAAGGCGTACAAGAGCGCCGTGCAGTTCACCGGCAAGGTCGTCGCGCTCGTCGGCGTCACGCTCGCCGCCGGCGTCGATCACCTGGGCGTTCTCGCCCATCAAGTTCCAGGCCGACATGGGCATCCTGCTCACGTTCATGTTCCTGTGGAACATGATCGGCGCGCTGGTCCTCATCCCGGCGCTGTCGCACTTCCTGCTGCCGACCGAGCGTCGTGCGCGAGGACGCACGCATCGGCGCCGCCCGTCCATGCGATCGCGCGAGCGCGAGCACGCTCGTGACTACTTCGCACGAAGTCGCGCAATGTGCGCTTCGTCGGCGAATTCTTCCTGAACGAGGCTACTTCATGAACGCCCTGGCCATCCACCGAACCGCCGCTGCGCACGACGCGCCGCTGACTCATCCGCCACATCCTCGCGCGCGGCGTCGCGCAGTCGCCCGCGCAGGAGATCGTCTACGCCGACCAGGTCGCGCTACACCTACACGACGCTCGCCGAGCGCGTCGGCCGCCTCGCCTCCGGCGCTCGCCGGCGCTCGGCGTCAAGCCGGGCTCGACCGTCGGCGTGATGGACTGGGACAGCCACCGCTACCTCGAGTGCTTCTTCGCGGTCCCGATGATGGGCGCCGTGCTGCACACGGTCAACGTGCGCATCTCGCCCGAGCAGATCCTGTACACGATCAATCACGCCGCAGGACGACGTGATCCTGGTCAACGCGGAGTTCCTGCCGATCCTCGAGGCGATCCGCGACAAGATCCGGCCCGGCGTGCAAGCTCGTGCTGATCGACGACGCAGCCGGACGCGCCGCCGTCGAGCGTCGCGTTCGACGCCGAGTACGAGGCGATGCTCGCCGCGCGCCGTCGCGTCGTACGCGTTCCCCGACCTTCCCGAGGACACGCGCGCCACGACGTTCTACACGACCGGCACCACCGGCCTGCCGAAGGGCGTCTACTACAGCCACCGCCAGCTCGTGCTGCACACGCTGGCCGTCGCGCAGGCGCTCGGCAACGCGCCGCACGCGACGTTCACCGCGCGCGACGTGTACATGCCGGTCACGCCGATGTTCCACGTCCACGCGTGGGGCCTTCCCTATCGTCGCGACGATGCTCGGCGTGAAGCAGGTCTACCCGGGCCGCTACGTGCCGGACGTGCTGCTCGGCCTCATCGCGCGCGAAGGCGTCACGTTCTCGCATTGCGTGCCGACGATCCTGTCGATGATGCTGGGCAGTCCGCGCGCTGCGCGACGGCCAGCTCGCAGGGCTGGAAAGTGATCATCGGCGGCTCGGCGCTGCCGCTGCACGCTCGCGCGCAAGGCGGTCGAGCGCGGCATCGACGTGATCGCCGGCTACGGCATGTCGGAGACGTGCCCGATCCTCACGCTCGCGCACCTGCGCCCGCACATGATGCGATTGGGACGCGGAGCGCAAGCTCCCGTATCTCGTCCGCGCCGGACGCCCGATCCCGTTCGTGCAGCTGCGCATCGTCGACGCCGACATGAACGACGTCGCCGCACGACGGCGTGTCGCAAGGCGAGGTCGTCGTGCGCGCGCCGTGGCTCACGCAGGGCTACCTGCACGAGCCCGAGCGCTCCGAGGAGCTGTGGCACGGCGGCTGGCTGCACACGGGCGACGTCGGCGTCGATCGACGCCGAGGGCTATCTCAAGATCGTCGACCGCATCAAGGACGTCGTGAAGACCGGCGGCGAATGGGTCTCGTCGCTCGACATCGAAGACCTCATCCTGCGCATGCCGGGCGTCGCCGAGGTGGCGGTCGTCGGCGTGCCCGACGACAAGTGGGGCGAGCGTCCGGTTGCGTTCGTCGTGCGCAAGGCCGACAGCCGAGCGCGACGGAGGACGCGATCCGCCGCCACGTCGCAGGACTTCGCCGAGCGCGGCGCGATCTCGAAGTACGCGGTGCCCGACCGCGTGCACTTCGTCGACGCGATTCCGAAGACCAGCGTCGGCAAGCTCGACAAGAAGGTGATCCGCGCGCAGCTCGTCGGCCGCAAGCGAAGTGACCGCGCCCACGATCCTGATCGTGCCCGGGCTGCGCGACCACGTCGCGGAGCACTGGCAGACGCTGCTCGAGGCCAGGCTTCCCAACGCGCGCTCCGTGCCGCGCATGGAGCGCGACAAGCTCTCGCTGCGCCGGCGTGGGTCGACGGCGCTCGACCGCACGCTCGCAACGATCGACGGACCGGTCGTGCTCGTCGTCGCACAGCGCGGGCGTCATGATCACCGTGCATTGGGCGCTGCGGCACACGCGCCCGATCAAGGGCGCGCTGCTCGCGGCGCCGCCCGATTTCGAGCGGCCGTTGCCGGAGGGCTATCCGACACAGGACGTTCTGCTCGACAATGGCTGGCTTCCGACGCCGCGCAGGCGTCTGCCCTTCCCGAGCATCGTGGCCGCGAGCACCAACGATCCGCTCGCCGATCTCGACGCGCGTCGCGTCGCTCGCGATGTACTGGGGCAGCACGCTCGTCGAACGTCGGCGCCGTCGGCCATCTCAATCCGGCGGCAGGCTACGGCCCGTGGCCGCGCGCGGAGGAATTCATCCGCGAGCTGTCGCAATGAACACGGTGGCGCTTCGCGCGGGTGCGTTGCGCGACGAAGCAAAGCGTTCGTGGCAGGGCCTGCTGCTGGCCGCGGTGATTGCGATCGCGGCGGCGTTCGTCGCCGAGAACCGCGGCGGCCCGACACTTCTGTATGCGTTGCTGATCGGCATGGCGCTCAACTCGATCGCGATGGAGAGCGCCGCCAAAGCCGGCGTGGACTTTGCCGCGCGTCGCGTGCTGCGCTTCGGCGTGGCGCTGCTGGGCGCGCGCATCACCGTCGACCAGCTCGCGGCGATCGGCTGGACGAACGGCCTCGTCATCGTCGCGGCCGTCGTTGCGACCATTGTCTTCGGCATGATCGCAGCGCGCGTCTTTGGCCAGTCTCGCCGCTTCGGCGTGCTCACCGGCGGCGCGACCGCGATCTGCGGCGCGTCCGCGGCGATCGCCATCGCGACGGTGCTGCCGCGCAACGAGAACTCCGAGCGCGAGCTCGTCTTCACGGTGGCAGGCGTCACGGCGTTCTCGACGATCGCCATGATCCTGTACCCGCCCGCCGCCGCCTGGCTGGGCCTCGACGCGCACGCGACCGGGGTGTTCATCGGCGGCACGATCCACGACGTCGCGCAGGTCGTCGGCGCGGGCTACAGCGTCTCGCACGAAGCGGGCGACGCGGCGGTGCTGACCAAGATGCTGCGTGTCGCCATGCTGCTGCCGGTCGTGCTGGTCCTCACGCTCGTCGTGCGTCATCGTTTCGGCACCGAGGGCGCAGGACGCGGCGATCCGCTGTTTCCGCCCTTTCTGATCGTATTCATGTTGCTGGTCGCCGCCGGCAGCGCGGGACTCATTCCCACCACGGTTGCTTTCGCAATGAACGACGTGGCGCGTGCGTGCCTGGTCGTGGCCATCGCTGCGGTCGGGCTCAAGACGTCGCCGCTCGAGATGAAGAAGGTCGGCGGGCGCGCGATCGCGCTCCTTGCTGCCGAAGCGTTGTTCCTCGCGGCCCTCGTGGTCGCCGCGCAGAAGCTCGCGTAATCGCAACTGCGCAGGACGCGAAAGACGCGTCGCGCTAAACTCCGACATTGTTTCGTCCGTCGGAGCTTGCCCGCATGCCCGTCCGGCCCCGTATTCTCGCCGCGATCCTCGCGCTTCTCGCGCCGAGCATCGCGAACGCCGCCTTCCTCTCCGGTGACGCGCTCGACACGGCCGCCGACTGGGTCGCCATCCTCGTCCTCTTCGTCGTGCCGGTCGGTGGTGATCGTCGTCTTCTGGCTCATCCACATCCTGCCGGAAAAGATCGCCGAGAAACGGCATCACCCGCAGAAGGACGCGATCAATACGCTGTGCCTGCTTTCCCTCGTTCTTCGGCGGCCTGCTGTGGCCGCTCGCATGGATATGGGCGTACTCGCGTCCCGTCGCGCTATCGCATGGCCTACGGCACCGACAAGCACGAGGACTACTTCACCGAGATGCGCGGGCTAAGGCGAAGGAGGGCAACCTGCTCGGCGAGGAGATCGACCACCTGCGAGACGAGCTGGATGAAATGGCGTCGCGGGGCCAGCTGCCGCCGAGAGCTCCAGACGCTTCGTGCCGACCTCGACGCGCTGCGCGCCGCGAAAGGCAGGCGCAGGGGCGGCGTAATGGAATCCTGCTGCTCGGCATCTACTCGTTCTTCGTCTGGCTGATCTTCATCAAGTTCAAGTGGCTGCCGTGGAACATCACGTCGCAGGTCATCGTCGTCACCATCCCCATCGTGGCGCTGACGGTGATGATCCTCACGTTGAACGTGGTGGCGCCGTCGTCGGCGAAGCTGCGCGTGTTCAAGTACATGATCCCGATCGTGTCGCAGGTGCAGGGGACGCGTGCTCGAAGTTCCCGTTGAAGAAGGCAACCGCCTCGTGCACAAGGGCGACGTGCTGTTCAAGATCGACCCGACGCCGTACCAGCTCGACGTGGCGAATCTGGAAGCACAGCTCGCGCTCGCGCAAGGCGGGCAGCGTGAGACCGAGGAGTCGCTGACCGGAGCCAACGCCAAGGTGATGGAAGCGCGCGCCACGATCGCCCAGGCCGGCGCGCGTATCGCCGAGGTCGACGCAAAGCTCTCTCTGGCCCGCATGCGCGTCGAGCAGAACCGCGAGCTCGCGAAATCGGGCGCCGGCACGCGCTTCGACCTCGAGCAGGCGGAGGCCAACCTCGCCGAGCTCGTCGGACAGCGCGAATCCGCGCGCAGCCAGCAGGCCGCGGCGCAAGCGAGCGAGGCGCAGGCATTGGCGTCGGTGCGGCCAGGTCAAGCAGAAGCTCGGCACCAAGGTGGATGGAACCTACGCGCAGGTCGCTCAGATCCGCGCCCAGCTCGACAACGCGAAGTGGCTGCTCGATCAGACCACGACGGTCTCGCCATGCGACTGCTACGTCATCAACCTGCAGCTTCGTCCGGGCGCATTCGTCGCGGGATTGCCGCTCAACCCCGTGATGTCCCTCGTCGAAGCCGACGGCCAGGTCATCGCGTTCTTCAGCCAGAACGAGCTCACCAAAGTGCAAGCCGGCGACGAGGCTGAGTTCGCGCTGCAGACCTATCCCGGGCGTATCGTCAAAGGCAAGGTCGACTCGATCATCTGGGCGATCGGCCAGGGGCCAGTGCAACCGAGCGGCACCATTCCGATGTCGACGCTCGCCAATTCAGCCGCCCGGTCAGTTCGCGGTCAAGTTCGACATCGAGGAACGCGACAAGGCGCTCTTCCTTGCGGCCGGCGCGTCGGGCGACGCGGCGATCTACACGCAGTCCGGCGCAGTTCCTGCACATCCTGCGCAAGGTGATCCTGCGCGTCGGCTCGTACATGAACTACCTGGTGCTCAAGCTGCACTAAGATGCGCGTTCTACTGCTCGCGTTCCTGATTGGCATCCTCGCCGGGTGCGCGCTCGCGCCGCCGCCCGACCGCGAGGCGCTGCGCAAGGACGCGTTGCCGAACGTGTCGATCCCCGCGAGCTACACGGCGGGGCGGCATCTCGACGGCAGCGTCGCGCGAGCCGTGGCTCGTGGACTTTCAGGACGCCGCAGCTCGATGCCCTCGTGCGCGAGGCGGTCGCGTACAACGCCGACCTGCGGATCGCGGAAGCGCGCGTCGAGCAGGCAGCCGCGTATCTCAAATCCTCCGGCTCCCTGCTCTATCCGCAAGTGAACCTGCTGGGCCGCGGCGGCGGCAAGATGTCGCGACAGCAGCGGACTGTCCGGCATCGGCTTCTTCGCCAACTGGGAGCTCGACCTCTGGGGACGCGTGCGCGGCCGGCACAGGCCTTCGCCGAGCAGCAATACGTGGCGACGCAACTCGACGCCGAGTACGCGCGCCAGTCGATCGCCGCACTGGTGGCCAAGGGATGGTTCCTTGCCACCGAGGCGCGGATGCAGCGCGCACAGGCGACCGCGATACGCGTGTCGTCCGAGCAGCTCGTCGTCGCTCGCCGACGATCGCCTGCGCGTGGGGCGCGGCGACGAGTTCGACGTGGCGATCGCGCGGGCCAGCGTGGCGACGCTGCGCGACACGGAGCGCAGCCTCGATGCTGCCTACGCGCAGGCGGTGCGCTCGCTCGAAGTGCTGGTCGGACGCTATCCCGCGGCCGCCATCGAAGCGCCTGCGCGGCTCGCGAGGTGGCCGGGCGACGTTCCCGTCGGACTGCCGGCGGAGCTCCTCGAGCGCCGTCCGGACGTCGTTGCCGCGGAGCGCCGCGTCGCCGGCGCGTTCTATCGCACCGAGGAAGCGAAGGCCGCGCGCTTGCCGCACATCACGCTCACCGGAAGCTTGACGTCGATCAGCAGCGAGCTCTTCGTGCTGAAGAGCACGGACAATCCCTTGGTGAGCCTCGGCGCCAGCCTTCTGCAGCCGATCTTCCTCGGCGGCCAGCTGCAGGCGCAGGTCGAGATGCGCACCGCGGAGCAGAAGCAGGCGGTCGCCGAGTACGCGCGCACCGGCTTGCGCGCATTCACCGAAGTCGAGGACGCGCTCTCCAACGGCTTCGCCCTCGCGGATCGGGAGACGCTCCTTGCAACCGCCGTGCGCGAGAACGCGCGCGGCCTCGAGCTTGCGAACGTTCGATTTCGCGTCGGGTCGGGCGACCTGCGCGGCGTGCAGCAGCAGCAGCTCGTCTTGTACTCCGCGCAAGTCTCGCTGGTGCGCGTGCAGGCGGAGCGCCTCGTGCAGCGCGTCAATCTTCATCTCGCGCTGGGCGGAAGCTTCGACAGGTATCCGGCGCCGCTCGTCGGCACCGCTCCATAATCGACAAACCGCGCCATCTGCGGTAAAACGTGGGCGGTGCCGCGCGGCTCGCTTGCTCGCCCGCGCGCATTCAGTCGATCGCTGATCCTGCGTTGCCCGGGTTATCGCCATGAATCGTTCGCATGCCCTGCTCCCCGCGCGCATGGCCATTGCAGTTTGCGCGCTCCTCCTCGTCGCGTGCGGCCGCGAAGCACCGAAGGCGCCCGAAAAGGGTCCCATCGACGTCACCGTGCTGACGGTGCAGCGCGCCGACGTGCCGGTCACCGCTGTCTACGTCGCGCAAACGCAGAGCGTGCAAGCCGTCAACATCCAGGCCCGCGTGTCCGGCTGGCTCGACAAGCGCGTCTACACCGAAGGCGCGGTGGTCAAGAACGGCCAGGTGATGTTCCAGATGGACCCCAAGCCGTTCCAGGCGCAGGTCGACGCGGCCAAGGCCACGCTCGAGCGGCAGCAGGCGGCGATGGTGGTCGCGAAGCAGAATCTCGATCGCACCAAACCGCTCGCGCAGCAGCAGGCATTGTCGCAGAAGGACCTGGACGACGCGACAGGACAATACGCGCAGGCGCAGGCCGCCGTGCAGGGGGCGCAGGCACAGCTCGAGACGGCGCAGCTCAACCTCTCTTACACGACGATCCGCGCGCCCGTCGACGGCGTATCGAGTTACTCGCTCGTTGCGGACGGCACGTACTTGAGCCCCACTAATGCGCAGCTCACGACCGTCTCGGTGCTGACGCCGATGTGGATCAACTTCAGCATCTCGGAGAACGAGATGGAGCGCATCCGCAACGACGTGCGCGCCGGAAGGCTCAAGCTCCCCGAAGGCGGCAAGTTCATCGTCGAAGTCGAAATGGTCGACGGCAACCTCTTCCCGTACACCGGCGCCATCACCTTCGCGGACCCGTCGTATAACCCCACCACCGGCACCTTCCTGCTGCGCGCGACGGTGAACAACCCCGCCGGCGTGCTGCGGCCCAACCAATACGTTCGCGTGCGCCTGACCGGCTCCATCCGGCCGAACGCCGTCGTAGTGCCGCAGCGCGCCGTGCAGCAGAGCGCGAAAGGCCATTTCGTCTGGGTCGTGAACGCGCAGAACAAGGCCGAGCTGCGGCCGGTCACGGTCGGCGAATGGAAGGGCGAAGGCTGGTTCATTTCCGAAGGCCTCGCCAACGGCGACAAGGTGGTCGTGGACGGGGGCGTACGGCTCTCCGCCGGCGCGGACGTGAAGGCAGCTGCGTACACGCCGCCCGCCGCGACGACCGTCGCCAAGACCATGGCGCCACCCGCCTATCCCGCCGCTACGCCTTCCGCGGTGCACGTGCTTTTCGACAAGGGACAGTCCACGCTCAACGCGGACGCGCGGCGCACCATCCGCGTCGCGGCCGCCGCGTACATCGGCATCGGCACGCAGGTCGTCATCACCGGTTACGCCGACAAGACCGGCAACTCGGCGGCCAACGTGGACCTCGCGAAGAAGCGGGCGCAGAGCGTGCGCGATGAGCTGGTCGCTCTGGGCGTCGAGTCCAAGCGCATCGTGCTGGCGGCGCCGGCCGACGTCACCGGCAGCGGCAGCGACGAGCAGGCGCGCCGGGTCGACGTCACCATGAAGCAGTAGCTCACGGACGGCGGCCGATGCTCTCGCGCTTCTTCATCGATCGGCCGATATTCGCGGCGGTCGTCGCGATCATCATCTGCCTCGCCGGCGGCGTGTCGATGTACCTGCTGCCGGTCGCGCAGTATCCCAGCATCACCCCGGTGCAGGTCACCGTGTCCGCCACCTATCCGGGCGCGGACTCGGCGACGCTCGCAAGCTCGGTGGCATCACCGATCGAGCAGCAGATCAACGGTGTCGACAACATGCTCTACATGTCGTCGATCAGCAGCTCGACCGGCCAGCTCACGATGACGGTGTACTTC
This sequence comes from uncultured beta proteobacterium, assembly GCA_963707815.1. GTDB lineage: Bacteria > Pseudomonadota > Gammaproteobacteria > Burkholderiales > Casimicrobiaceae > VBCG01. Next base: position 87,269 of record CAVPRK010000024.1, on the reverse strand, counting down.
TCGCTCGACACCGACCCCGACATCGCGCAGGTGCAGGTGCAGAACCGCGTGAACCTCGCGATGCCGCAGCTGCCGTCGGCGGTCGTGCAGCAGGGCGTCAACGTCCAGAAGAAGTCCTCGTCGATCATGATGCTGGTCGCGGTGTACGCGAAGGAGAACCGCTACAGCGCGAACTACATCGCGAACTACGCGAACGTGTACGTGCTGAACGCGCTGAAGCGCGTCAACGGCGCGGGCCAGGCGCAGATCATGGGCGTGCCCAACCAGGCGATGCGGATCTGGATGAACCCCGATCGCATGGCGTCGCTCGGGATCACGACATCGGACATCGCCAACGCGATCAACCAGCAGAACCAGCTGTTCGGCGCCGGGCAAATCGGGCAGCAGCCGAACGCGGGGCCGGTCGAGCTCACCTTCCCGGTCATCACGCAGCCGCAGTTCACCGAGCCCAATCAGTACCTGAACATCATCCTGCGCGCGAGCCAGGACGGCAGCGCGATAGTGCGTGTCGGCGACGTCGCCCGCGCCGAGATCGGCCTCCAGCAGTACATCGTCGACAGCCAGATGAACGGCACGCCGGCGACGTTCATCGCGGTGTATCAGCAACCGGGTGCCAACGGGCTCGACGTATCGGCGGCGGTGCGCAAGACGATGGAGGACATGAAGGCCTCCTTCCCGGACGGGATGGAGTACCGCATCGCCCTCGACACCAACGACTTCGTCCGGCTGTCCATCCACGAAGTGATCGTCACCCTCTTCGAGGCGATCGTGCTCGTGGTCCTGATCGTCTACCTGTTCCTGCAGAGCTTCCGCACGACGTTGATCTGTGCCGTGGCCATCGTGGTGGCGCTGATCGCCACCTTCACCGGGATGCTGGCGCTGGGTTTCTCGATCAACCTGCTCACGCTGTTCGGCCTCGTGCTCGCCATCGGCATGGTCGTCGACGACGCCATCGTGGTATGCGAGAACGTCGAGCGCAACATGCACCAGCACAACCTCGGCCCCAAGGAGGCGACCATAAAATCGATGGGCGAGATCGCGACTTCGCTCATCGCCGTCGTGCTCGTGATGTGCTCGGTGTTCATCCCGGCGGCGTTCCTCCCGGGCACCACCGGCCAGCTCTACAAGCAGTTCGCGATCACGATCGTGATCTCCGTGTCGGTCTCGGGCTTCTGCGCACTGACGATCACGCCGGCCATGTGCGCGGTATTGCTCAAGCACAACCCGCCGCCGACCAAAGGCCCGTTTGCCTGGTTCAACCGCCAGGTGGACCGCGTCACGCAGGCGTTCGGCGTCGCGGTCACGTACGTGATCAAGTTCGCGGTCATCGCGCTGGTGCTGCTCGCGGTGTTCATCTACTCGATCTATCACCTGTTCAAGGTGATCCCGACCTCGTTCGTTCCGAATGAGGACCAGGGCTACGCGTTCGCGGCGATCATCATGCCGCAGGCGGCGAGCCTCTCGCGCACGCAGGAGATCGCCAACAAGGCCGACGCGATCTTCAAGGCGATTCCGGGTGTCGAGACGCGCAGCGTCGTGACCGGCTATTCCCTGCTCGACAGCGGCTTCAAGACCAACTCGGGCACGATCTTCGTGACCTTCAGCCCCTTCGACGACCGCTACAAGAACATCGACACCGCGAAGAAGGAGAACGTGCGCACGATCCTGCAGTCGTTCTTCGCGGAGGCGCGCAAGATCGAAGGCGCGATCGTGATTCCCATCGCGCCGCCCGCGATCCCTGGCATCGGCACCACGGGCGGCTTCGAGTTCTGGATCCAGGACACGGGCACCGGCGATCCGGTCGCCCTCGAGGGCGTGCTGCAGGACTTCCTCAAGAAGGCGCGCGAGGACCCGAAGCTCACCGGCCTCGCGACTACGTACACCGCGAGCACGCAACAGCTCCGCGCCAGCGTGGACCGCGAGAAGACGCAGCTGCTCGGCATTCCGATCCAGGACGTGTACAGCGCGATCCAGGCGCAGTTCGGCTCGCTCACGGTGAGCCAGTACAACCTCTTTTCCAACGTGTGGTGGGTGATCGTCCAGTCCGACGCGCAGTACCGGCAGAACCCGGAGGACCTGACGCGCCTCTACACGCGCAACAACAACAACCAGATGGTGCCGCTGTCGTCCGTCGTATCCACGCAGTGGACCTCCGGCCCCGACATCCTGCCGCACTTCAACGGATTCCCAGCCGCGAAGATCAACGGCAACGCGGCGGCGGGCTACAGCTCGGGCGATGCAATCGCCACGATGGAAGCGATCGCGAAGGAAGTCCTGCCGCCGGGCTACACGTTCGCGTGGTCCGGGCTCGCGTTCGAGGAAAAGAAATCGGGCGGCACGTCGGGACTCGCGTTCGTGTTCGGCTTCATCATCGTGTTCCTGGTGCTGGCCGCGCAATACGAATCGTGGACGCTGCCCGGTGCGGTGATGTCGGCGGTGCCGTTCGGGATCCTCGGTGCGCTCCTCACCAATCATCTGCGGGGCCTCGACAACGACGTCTACTTCCAGATCGGCCTCCTCGTGCTGATCGGCCTCGGTGCCAAGAACGCCGTGCTGCGCGTATCGGCGGCCATCGACTTCCGCAACCAGGGCAAGTCGATCATGGAAGCGACCATCCTCGCGGGCGAGCAGCGCCTGCGCCCGATCATCATGACCTCGCTCGCCTTCGCGATCGGCGTGCTCCCGCTCGCGCTCGCGGTCGGGGCGGGCGCCAACGCGCGCCATTCGATCGGCACCGGCATCATCGGCGGCATGCTCGGAGAAACGACGCTCGCGATGCTTTACGTTCCGCTGCTCTTCTATCTCTTCGACAGGATGACGGAAGGGAAGAAGGAGAAGGACAAGGAAAAGAAGGAAGCGCCGCCACCGGCGCCGCAGCATGCTGACGACTGAGACAGCGCGCAAATCCCTCACCGGCCCTGTCGGGCACTCCCTCCGCGAGCAGGGAGATAAGGGTGCGCAGTGTCGTCGGTCGTTTCTCGGTCGCTCGGCGACGCGCCCTTCGGGCCTTGCTCGCTGGCGCTCGCCCGCCTCGCTTTCTCCCCCTCTCCCCGCGAGCGGGGAGAGGGCCGGGGTGAGGGGCAGCGGCATTCTGGCGCTTACGCTGCTGCTCGCCGGTTGCATGGTCGGCCCCGATTACGTGAAGCCGCCGGTCGACGCACCGAACGCTTTCATCTACGAGTCCAAGGATGCGGCCGACACCGCCAACACGCAGTGGTGGCATCAGTTCAACGACCCGGTGCTCGACCAGCTGATCGCCGACGCGCTCGCCAACAATCAGAACGTCAAGGTCGCGGCGGCCAACGTCGAGCAGGCGGCCGGCGTGCTCACTCAGACGCGCTCGTCGCTTTTCCCGCAGCTCGGCTACAACGGCAGCGCGGGCCGCGGGCGCGTCAGCGAATCGACCGCGACGCCGCAGCTATCGGCCGGCATTCCCAATCCGCAGTCCTCGTACGAGGCGCTCCTGAGCGCGAGCTGGGAGATCGACCTGTGGGGCCGCATCCGGCGCTTGAGCGAAGGTGCTCGCGCGAATCTTCTCGCCACCGACGAAGCGCGCCGCGGCGTCATCCTGTCGCTCGTCTCCTCCGTGGCGAGCAACTACCTCACGCTGCGCGGGCTCGACGAGCAGCTCGCGGTGGCCAAGCGCACGCTCGGCGCATACGGCGAGTCGGTGCGGCTGTACCAGCTGCAGTTCCAGTACGGGCAGGTGTCGCAGATGCAGGTCTCGCAGGTGCAGTCGCAATACGAGACCGCTGCCGTGCAGATCCCGTTGATCGAGTCGCAGATCGCGCAGACCGAGAACGCACTATCGGTGCTGGTCGGCCGCAACCCGGGACCGATCCCGCGCGGCAAGACGGTTTACGAGCTCGTGCTGCCGAAGGTGCCGGCCGGCGTGCCGTCGGAGCTCTTGACGCGCCGCCCAGACCTGCTTCAGGCAGAGGACTCGCTCATCGCCGCCAACGCGCAGATCGGCGCCGCGCGCGCGCTGTATTTCCCGGCGATCTCGCTCACCGGCGCGGCCGGCTCGTCGAGCTCGCAATTGTCCAATTTGTTCACCGGTCCCGCGCGGGTCTGGAGCTACGCAGGCCAGCTCGTGGGACCGATCTTCAGCTTCGGCGCCGTGAGCGGCCAGGTCGCACAGGCAGAAGCTGCGCAAAAGGCGGCGCTTTACAACTACCAGTACTCGATCCAGAACGCGTTTGCCGACGTCGAGAACTCCCTCGTCGCCAACCAGAAGCTCATCGAGCAGCAGGCCGCGCAGGAACGACTCGTGAACGCGCTCAAGAGCTATGCGCAGCTCGCCACGCTGCAGTTCAACGGCGGCTACACGTCGTACACGACCGTGCTGCAGGCCGAGCAGTCGCTGTTCCCCGCCGAGCTGCAGCTCGCGTCGCTGCGTGCGTCGGTGTTCTCGTCCAGCGTCAACATCTACAAGGCGATGGGCGGCGGCTGGGTGGTCGAGGCGGACAAGATGACCGGCGACACTGCGCCGCCGCCGGCCGATCGCGACACCGGCTTTCCGCCATTGTTCTGAAAACTTCTGATGGAAAAGCGGCTCCGACGGCAGGCACTTCGCGCGCCGGTCGCCCGCTTCTCAATTAAGGAATCGTCACGGTGACTCGCACAGAAAAGGACTTCCTGGGCGCCCGCGAAATCCCCGACGACGCCTATTACGGCGTGCAGACGCTGCGCGGCAAGGAGAACTTCCACATCACCGGCATTCCGATGTCGGCGGAGCCGTTCTTCGTCAAGGCGTTCGGCTATGTGAAGAAAGCGGCGGCGCTTGCCAACCGCGACCTCGGTGTGCTCGACGCGCGCATCGCCAACGCCATCGTTGCGGCCTGCGATAGGCTCATCGCCGGCGAGATGCGCGACCAGTTCGTCACCGATTTCATCCAGGGCGGCGCGGGCACGTCGACCAACATGAACGCCAACGAGGTGATCGCCAACCTGGCGCTCGAGGCGCTGGGTCACGGCAAGGGCGAGTATCACGTCGTCAACCCGAACGACCACGTGAACTTCGGTCAATCCACCAACGATGTCTACCCGACCGCGTTCCGGCTCGCGCTGATCCTGCGTTTGACCGCCTACATGGATTCGCTGTCGCGACTCATGGACGCGTTCCATGCGAAGGCCGCCGAGTTCGATCGCGTGCTGAAGATGGGCCGCACGCATCTGCAGGACGCGGTGCCGATGACGCTCGGCCAGGAATTCCACGGCTGGGGGACGACGATCGGCGAGGAAGTGCATCGCATCGCGGAAGTGCGCGCGCTGCTGCACGAGATCAACCTCGGCGCCACCGCGATCGGCACCACGGTCACGGCGCACCCAGGCTATCCGGAGCTTGCGACCCGCTATCTTTCCGAGATCACCGGCACCCAGTTCATCCTCGCCGGAGACTTGATCGAGGCCACGTCCGACACCGGCGCTTATGTGCTCCTCTCCGGCGTGCTGAAGCGCACGTCTTCCAAGCTCACCAAGATCTGCAACGACATCCGGCTCCTGGCGTCCGGTCCGCGCGCGGGCTTCAGCGAAATCAACCTGCCGCAGATGCAGCCCGGCAGCTCGATCATGCCGGGCAAGGTGAATCCGGTGATTCCGGAGGTCGTGAACCAGGTGGGCTTCCTGGTGATCGGCCTCGATCTCACGGTCACGCTTGCTGCATCCGCGGGTCAGCTGCAGCTCAACGTGATGGAGCCTGTCATCACGTTCGCGCTCTTCACGTCGATTTCGGCGATGGAGAACGCGGTCGACACGCTGCGCCTGCACTGCATCGACGGCATCACCGCCAACGCGGAACGCACCCGTGACATGGTGCTGAATTCGCTCGGCATCGTCACGCTGCTGAAGCCAGTCCTTGGCTACAAGCAGTGCGCGGAGATCGCGCGCGAGGGCTACGAGAGCGGCAAGTCGTTGCACGAGATCGTCGTGACCGAGCGCAAGCTCCTGACGCAGGAAAAATGGGACGAGGTGTTCTCGTTCGAGAACCTCATCCAACCCAAGTTCGAGCAATGACGATGGAGTTGACACCCCGAGCGCGGTGTGGACTACACTACCGGTGAGCTCGGTCGTTCGCCAAGAAGAAAAGAATCCAACGCGGCAGACACGGATCTACGCTCCGTGCCTATCTCGCCTCCGTCGATCGCCGCGCGCGGATAGCTTTTTTCTGCAATGCAATTTTTCCGGGGTTGCCGCACGCGAGTAGCGAGCGTCCCCGTCCCGAGGAGAGCACTATGAGCAAGTCGATCGTCGCGGTGGTCGCCGCCGTTGCGTGCGCTATCGCTGTTGCCCAGACCCCGTCACCGCCCCAGGAGATGACGCCGGCCGAGGCGGCGAACGCGAGGCAGAAGGCGTCGCGCGGAAACCTCAAGAGCGCCACCGCGGGCACCGCCAAGGGCTACACGGGCGCGGCAGCGGACGACGCCACCAAAGCCGCCAAGAGCAAGGACACGCCGAGCGTCACGCCCGATAACGCCGCCAAGCAGGAAGCATTGAAGTCGGCGACTGCCGGCACGGCGAAAGGCTATACGGGCGCCGCCGGCGACGCCGCGACCAAGGCCGCCGGCGACAAGACGCCGCCGCCGCCCAAGATCAAGGCGAAAGCTGGCACACCGGAGCTCAACAAGGTCGTGCCGTAGTCGCACGCAAGGAGAAGCATCATGGCAACGGTTCTGGGTTCGCAAAGCGATCGGACGGAGACGGCATGGCGGGACTTCACGCCGGGCTCGTGGCAACAGCGCGTCAACGTCCGCGACTTCATCCAGCGCAACTACACGCCGTACGAAGGCGACGGCGCGTTCCTCGCGGGGGCGACCGAGCGCACGCTCGGGATATGGAACAAGCTCGGCCCGCTCCTCGCACAAGAGCGCGAGAAGGGCATCCTCGACGTGTCGCAAGTTCCGTCGAGCATCCTCGCGCACGACCCGGGCTACATCGACAAGGACAACGAGATCATCGTCGGCCTGCAAACGGACGCGCCGCTCAAGCGCGCGATCATGCCCTTCGGCGGCTGGCGCGTGGTCGCATCGAGCCTCGAAGCCTACGGATACAAGCCGGACGAAAGGGTCGGCGAGATCTTCACCAAGTACCGCCGGACGCACAACGACGGCGTGTTCGACGCATACACACCCGAGATCCGCAAGGCGCGCTCGTCGGGAATCGTCACCGGTCTGCCCGACGCCTACGGCCGCGGCCGCATCATCGGCGATTACCGCCGGGTCGCCCTCTACGGCGTGGACTTCCTGATCGCCGACAAGAAGCGCGAGAAGCGCGATCTCGACGACCGGCATTCGACCGAGGACATCATCCGCTCGCGCGAGGAGCTCTCCGAGCAGATCCGCTCGCTGGAAGAGCTGAAGGAAATGGCCACGCGCTACGGCTACGACATCTCCGGGCCGGCGACCAACGCGCGCGAGGCCGTGCAGTGGACCTACTTCGGCTACCTCGCTGCCATCAAGCAGCAGAACGGCGCGGCGATGTCGGCCGGCCGCCTGTCCACGTTCTGGGACATCTACTTCGAGCGCGACCTGCGCGAGGGCGTGCTCACCGAGTCGCAGGCGCAGGAAATCGTCGACGACGTCGTGATCAAGTGGCGCATCGTCCGCTTCCTGCGCGCGCCCGAATACAACCAGCTCTTCTCCGGCGATCCGGTTTGGGTCACCGAGGTCGTCGGCGGCATGGGCGAGGACGGCCGCACGCTCGTCACCAAGTGCGCGTTCCGCATGCTGCACACGCTCTACAACCTGGGCCCGGCCCCCGAGCCCAACCTCACGGTCTTCTGGTCGACGCGGCTGCCGGACGGTTTCAAGCGATTCGCGATCAAGACGTCGATCGACACCAGCGCCATCCAGTACGAGTCCGACGATCTCATGCGGCCCAAGTGGGGCGACGACTGCGCGATCGCCTGCTGCGTGTCGGCCATGCGCGTCGGCAAGCAGATGCAGTTCTTCGGGGCGCGCGTGAATCTGCCGAAGACGCTGCTCTACGCCCTCAACGGCGGCCGCGACGAAGTGAGCGGCCAGCAGGTCGGCCCGAAGATGGCGCCCATCCTCGGAGACGTGCTCGACTACGACGAGGTGATGGAGCGCCTCGACCCGATGATGGACTGGCTCGCGAAGACGTACGTCAACGCGCTCAACGTCATCCACTACATGCACGACAAGTATTGCTACGAGGCGATCGAGATGGCGCTGCACGACCGCGACATCCTGCGCACCCTCGCCTGCGGCATCGCCGGCCTCTCGCACGCCGCCGACAGCCTGTCGGCGATCAAGTACGCGAAGGTCGCGCCGGTGCGCGACGAGCGCGGCATCATCGTCGACTTCAAGACCGAGGGCGACTTTCCGTGCTTCGGCAACAACGACGACCGCGCGGACGACATCGCGCAGCATGCTCGTGTCGATGATGATGAACAAGATCCGCATGTATCCGAGCTATCGCAACTGCGGTGCACACGCAGTCGGTGCTCACCATTACGTCCAACGTCGTGTACGGCAAGGCGACGGGCAACACGCCGGACGGCCGCCAGAAGGGCGCAGCCGTTCGCGCCCGGCGCCAACCCGTCCAACGGGACGCGACACGCACGGCGCGCTGGCGGCGCTCATGTCGGTCGCCAAGATCCCGTACGACGACGCCGAGGACGGCATCTCGCTCACGCTGTCGGTGGTGCCGTCGGCGCTCGGCAGCCTGGAGGAGCGGCTCGCGCGCGGCGTCAATGCGCTGGACGCGTACTTCTCGATCGGCGGCTTCCACGTGAACATCAACGTGCTGAACCGCGAAACGCTGCAGGACGCGATGAAGAACCCGGACAAGTATCCGCAGCTCACGATCCGCGTCTCCGGCTACGCGGTCAACTTCGTCAAGCTCACCAAGGAGCAGCAGCTCGACGTGATCAACCGCACCTTCCACGGCGCCATGTAGGAGCGTGACGCCATGAGCCAATCGCTGATCGGCAGCCGTTACCAGCTGCACGTCGCGCGCGACGGTGCCGCCGAGAGCAAGGTCACGCACGATTACATGGCGATCCATCCGGGCGACATCGAGGAAGTCGGACGAGGCAACGACATCATCGGCTACGTGCACTCGTACGAGGTGGGCAGCACGGTGGACGGTCCCGGCATTCGCTTCGTCGGCTTCCTGACGGGCTGCCTGCTGCGCTGCCAGTACTGCCACAACCCCGATACGTGGCACAAGCGCAACGGCCACCCGGTGACCGTTTCGCAGGCGATGCGCCAGATCGGCAAGTACGCGCAGGTGCTGAAGCTGAGCGAGCGGCGGCATCACGATGTCGGGCGGCGAGCCGATGGTGCAGCGCAAGTTCGTCATGCAGATCTTCCGGCGCTGCAAGGCGCTCGGACTGCACACTGCCTCGAAACGTCGGGACGGCTCGGCGACCGCTTCACCGACGACGACTTGCAGGACATCGACCTCAAATCCTCGACATCAAGTGCGGCGATCCGGCGACCTTCGAGAAAGTCACGCGCCAGCCGCTGGCGCCCACCCTCGAGTACGCGCGCCGGCTGTCGGCGCTCGGGCGCCCGATGTGGATCCGCTTCGTGCTGGTGCCGGGCCTACCGACGGCCTCGACAACGTCGAGAAGCTTGCCGAATTCGTGGCGGGACTCACGAACGTGGAGCGCGTGGAGATCCTGCGCTTCCACCAGATGGGCCGCGACAAGTGGCACAAGCTCGGGCTCGACTATCCGCTCGAGAACGTCCGAGCCGCCGGATGCCGCGCTGACCGAGCGCGTGCGCACGCAGTTCCGCAACCGCGGCCTGACCGTCTACTGAAAGGGAGAGGATGGAGTTCCTGCGCACGCTTCTGGAGCAGCAGCCGTTGATGGCGCTGTTCCTGACGATCGCGATCGGCTATCTCGTCGGCGAGATCAACATCAAGGGGTTCTCGCTCGGGGTGGGCGCGGTGCTGTTCGTCGCGCTCGCGATCGGCTGGTTCGCGCCCAAGTCGGCGCCGGCGCCGATGGTGGGCACGCTCGGGCTCGCGCTCTTTCTCTACGCAGTCGGCGTGCAGTACGGCAAGCAGTTCTTCCTCGGCCTCACGAGCGCCAACGGGCGCAAAGCCAATTTCATCGCGCTCGTCGGCGTGCTGCTCGCAGGGCTCGTGAGCATCCTGTTCGTGAAGATGCTGAACCTCAACGTCGGCCACGCGATGGGACTGTTCGCGGGCTCCGGCACGAGCACGCCGACGCTGCAGGCGGCCATCGCGACGCTCGGCAACGACGATCCCGCGGTCGGCTACTCCGTGTCCTACCCGTTCGGCGTCGCGGGCCCGATCATCTTCCTGTACATCGTGTTCATGGTGTTGAAGCCGAAGGTCGAGGCGCCCACGGGAAGCGGCATGGAGCTCCTGGAGATCGCGCTGCGCAATCCCGATCACTTCGGGCGCACGCTCGGCGAGACGACGGCAGCGCTCCCGGCGGGCGTGAGCGTCGCCGCCCTGCGGCGGCAGCAGCAGAACGAGCCCGCGTCCGAAACGATCGTGCTCGCGGAAGACGACGTGCTGCTCGTGGTCGCGACCAGCAAGGAAAGTCTCGAGCAGGCGCGCAAGCAGTTGGGCGAGGCGGCGCCCGGCCGCATGGCCAAGGATCGCCGCGACCTCGATTACGTCCGGATGTTCGCATCGCGTCCCGCGGTCGTGGGACGGGCGCTCGGCGATCTCGACCTGCCCGGCGAGAAGGCGTCGATCGTCGCGCACGTCCGCCGCGGCGACGCCGACCTGCTGCCGCGGCCCGATCTCGTGCTCGAGTTCGGCGACCGCATCGGCATGCTTGCGCACCGCAGCGACTTCAAGGCGCTGCGCAAGTTCTTCGGCGACTCGATCAAGGGCACCGCGGAGTTCAGCTACGTCTCCATCGGCCTCGGCATGGCGCTCGGCTTCCTGATCGGCGCCATCCAGATCCCGATCCCCGGCATCGGCAAGATCGCGGTCGGCTTGTCCGGTGTGCTGATCGTCGCGCTGATCCTCGGCAACCTGCGCCGCACGGGCGGCATGAACTGGACGATTCCGCTGTCGGCGAACCTCGTGCTGCGCAACCTGGGGCTCACGCTGTTCCTCGCCCAGGTCGGGATGGCCTCCGGGCCGAAGTTCGCGGCCACCGTCACCGAGACCGGTTTCCTGATGCTCGGGCTTGGAGCGCTCGTGCTGGTTGCGCTGGTGCTGCCGATCCTCGTCCTCGGGCTCCTGGTATTCAAGATGCCGTACGACCAGGTGGCCGGCATCGTGTCCGGCGCGTGCGGCAACCCGGCGATCCTCGCGTACTCGAACAAGCTCACCCCCACCGAGCGGCCGGACATCGCGTACGCGATGATCTTTCCCGGCATGACCATCGTGAAGATCGTCTTCGTCGACATCGTTCCGGCGCTGTTATAACGGGTAGCGCGGAACTTCCCCTCTTGAACCGGGTAAAGGACTGGATGTGGGTGCGCGCGCTCGTTCGATACCATTGCAATGGAAGTCAGCCATTGCCGTGACACGTACTGCCAGAAAAAGGGACGTTACATGCGTCGAAGCAGCAGACTCATCGCAGTGGTACTGTGCGCGGCGCTTGCGCTGACCGCCACTGCACAGCAACCGCCTCCGCCGGCGCCGCCCCCACCGAGTGCCGCGGCCCCCGCCGCAACCGGCAAATCGTTCTCGCAGGGCGAGCTCGACCAGCTGCTGGCGCCGATCGCGCTGTATCCCGACGCGCTGCTCGCGCAGGTGCTGATGGCCTCGACCTACCCGCTCGAGGTCGTGGAGGCCGCGCGCTGGGTGAAGGCCAATCCCGACGCTCAAGGACAAGGCGCTCGAGGATGCGCTGCAGGCGCAGCGGTGGGACCCTGCGCGTCAAGTCGCTCGCGGTGTTTCCGCAAGTGCTCGCGATGATGAACGAGAAGCTCGACTGGACGCAGAAGCTCGGCGACGCGTTCCTCGCGCAGCAGAAGGAGGTCCTCGACACGGCGCAGGCGCTGCGCCAGAAGGCGCAGGCGCAGGGCGCGCTCAAGGACTCCGAGCAGCAGAAGGTCGTGACGACGCAGGAGAACAACACGACCGTCATCAAGATCGAGCCCACCAACCCCGAGGTCGTGTACGTGCCGACGTACAACCCGACGGTCGTGTACGGCGCGTGGCCGTACCCCGCCTATCCGCCCTATTACTACTATCCGCCCGGCTACGTCGCCGGTGGCGCGCTGCTCGGCTTCACGGCTGGCGTGATCGTCGGCGGCGCGCTGTGGGGCAACTGCAACTGGGGCCGCGGCGACGTCAACGTCAACGTGAACCGCTACAACAACTTCAACCGCACGAACATCAGCAACGGCAACTGGAACCACAACGTCAACCACCGCGGTGGCGTGCCGTATCGCGACCAGGGTGTGGCGCAACAGTATGGTCGCGGGCAGAACGTCGAACGCCGCATCGCGCGAGCAATTCCGCGGACGCGCCGAAGCGGGACAGGGCGCCATCCAGCGCGGCGAAGTGTCGCGCGACGCCGGCAACCGCGGCGCCAGCGCAGCCACCCGCGACATGCAAGGCGGGCGCGGCGGCGACTTCGGCGGCGCGAGCGGTAACCGCGGCGGCGATTACGGCGGCGCGCGGCGGCGACTACGGCGGCGCCGGCGGCAACCGCGGCGGCGATTACAGCGGTCGCGGGTCGTCGGCGTTCGACACGCGCAACAGCGTCGCAGACGCGCGACTACAGCAACCGCGGCGCGTCGAGCATGAATTCCGCGCGGTCGTCCGGGCAATTACGGCGGCGGCGGCGCCTCGCGCGGCGGTGGTGGCGGCGGTGGCGCGTGCGGCGGCGGAGGCGGCGGACGGCGGCGGCGGCGGCGGTGGCGGCGGGCGTGGCGGCGGGGGACGGCGATGAAAGCGAAAGATCCTGTTGGCTGTTGGTCGGCGCTGCTGCCTTCGTGGGCGCTCGCGGCCGAGCAAACGTATCGCGACTCCCGAAGAGGCGGTCGCGGCGCTCGTGGCAGCGGTCAAGGCACACGACAAGAAGCAGATCCAGGCGGTGCTCGGGACATCGGACCAGTCCATCGAATCCGGCGACGCCGTGGCCGACAAAGCCGCGGCGCGAGCGCTTCGTCGGCGGCGTACGCGGAAAAGCACGCGCTCATCGCGCGACGGCGACACCGCGAAGCTCACGCTCGGCAACGACGACTTTCCGTTCGCGTTCCCGCTGGTGAAGAACGGCGAGCGCTGGCGCTTCGACACCGCAGCAGGCAGGACCGAGCTCCTCGCGCGACGCATCGGCGAGAACGAGCTCAACGCGATCAACGTGCTGCAGGCGATTGTGGACGCGCAGCGCGACTACGCGTCCGCGGACCGCGACGGCGACGGCGTCCTGGCGTACGCGCGCAAGTTCATGAGCAGCCCGGGCAAGCGCGACGGCCTGTACTGGCCGACGAAGGCAGGCGAGGCGCCGAGCCCGCTGGGCGCCGCTCGTCGTCGCAGGCGTCCGGCGAGGGTTACAAGGCCAGCAAGTCGGGCCCGACCGCCTATCACGGCTATTACTACCGCATGCTGAAGGGCCAGGCGCAGACGGCGGACATGGCCGCGTTCGACTACGTCGTGCACGGCCGCGCCATCGGCGGCTTCGGCGTGGTCGCGTATCCGGCGAAGTACGGCAGCTCGGGCATCATGACGCTTCATCGTCAACCAGGACGGCAAGGTTTACGAGGCCGACCTCGGGCCGAAGACGACCGAGAGAGCCACCGCAATGCAGCGCTTCGACCCGGGCAAAGGCTGGTCGGCGGTCTCGGTCACGAAGTGAATTCCAATCGCACTCAAGCAAAGGAGCTAGTCATGTTGAAGTCGTTGTGTTTCGTCGCCACCGTTGCGCTCGCGGGAACCGCCGCAGCACAAACCGGCGGCGCAATGGTCGGCACGGCGCCCGGGAAGGGCGTGGCCGTGCAAACCGTCAAAGCTACCGCGACCATCACCGCGATCGACAAGTCCACGCGCGACGTCACGCTCAAGGGCCCGCAAGGCCGGGAGATGACGGTCATGGCCGGTCCCGATGTGAAGAACTTCGACAATCTCAAGGTCGGCGACCAGGTCGACATGCAATACGTCGAGGCGCTCACGCTGCAATTGCGGAAGGGCGGCGACAAGACCGTGGCGAAGACCGAGAAGACGGACGCGGTCGGCGCAAAGAAGGGCGAAGCGCCCGGCGGTGCGGTCGGCCGCCAGGTGACCGTCGTCGCCAACGTGGTCGCGCTCGACCCGGCCAAGCAGGTCGTCACGCTCAAGGGGCCGAACCAGACCGTGGACCTGCGCGTGGCCGATCCCGCGCAGTTCAAGAACATCGCGGTGGGCGACCAGGTCGAGGCCACGTTCACGCAGGCATTCGCGGTCGCCGTCGAGCCGGCGAAGAAGTAGGCCCGCGATGGCGGACGCGCGCGACTACGTCGCGAGCGAGACGCTACGCAACGGCTTGCCGGTCACCGTCCGGGCGCTGCGCCCGGACGATCGCGAGCGCGTCGCGGCGGCAGTGCGGGGGCTCGATCGCGAGTCGATCTACCTGCGTCTTTTCAGCTACCGCAACGAGCTCACGGAAGCCGCACTCGACCGCATCATGCGGTTCGACCCCGCGCGCGAAGTGGTGCTCCTCGTCGTGACCGCGGACGAAAAGGTGATCGGTTCCGGCCGGTACGTCGTCGCCCCGCCAGACAGCGCCGAGGTCGCCTTCGTCGTCGAGGAGGACTACCACGGGCAGGGCATCGCGAGCCTGCTGGTCCGCCATCTCGCCAACGTGGCGGCGGCGCAGGGCATTCGCACCTTCGAAGCCGATGTGCTCGCCGAGAACAAGGCGATGCTTGCCGTGTTCGCGCGCACGGGCTGGCCCGTGCAGGCGCGGCGCGAAGGCGGCGTAAGGCACATCACTCTGACGCTGCCCGATGCTCCCGCATGACGCAACGCTGAATCCCGCCAGGCGTTCACGACGGCGAACCGCGGCCCGCATGCGCGTGCGCTGCCGCCGGCTCGCGCGCCGCGTGAAGGGCACGGTCGCCTGGGAGCTCGTTTATCGCACGAACAGCTATCTCGAATCGGCGCTGTGGACCGTGCCGCTGATCGCGATCGTTCTCGTGCTGGTGACCGTGCCCATCCTGCGCCGCGTCGACCACTGGCTCGGCTGGCAATTCACCGACATTGGAGCGGCCGGTGCAACGGGCCTCTACCAGACGGTGATAACGCTTGCGTTGTCCTTTCTCGTGTTTACCTTCGGCTCGCTGCTGGTCGCGATACAGGTCGCCGGGGGGCAGCTCACGCCGCGCATCATCGCGACGATGCTCCTGCGCAACAACGTCGTGCGCTACAGCGTCGGGCTGTTCGTGTTCGCGCTGGTGTTCGCGCGTGATGGCGCTCAACCGGCAGGGCGAAACCGTGTCGCAGATCATCGCCGTCGTCGCCGCGATCCTGGGCATCGCGTGCATCGCCAACTTCCTGTTTCTCATCGACTATGCGGCGCGCCTCCTGCGTCCCGTCAGCGTCGTCGCGCACGTCGGCGACGATGGCGTGGAGGTCATCCGGGACGTGTATCCCATCGGGAGCGGCGATGTCATGGCGCTGTCGGCGCCCCTGCGCGCAACGCTCGGCGCGCCGGCCCGGCTCGTCACGCACGTCGGCAAGGCGGGCATCGTGCTTGCGGTCGACCTTCCCTTCGCGGTCGCGCTCGCGCGACGCCATGGGGGCGTGATCGAGTTCCTGCCGCAGGTCGGCGACTTCGTAGCGGTCGACGATCCCCTGTTCGCGCTATACGGCGGCGCGGCCACGATCGCCGACCACACCGTCCGCGAGACCGTGGCTTTCGGGATCGAGCGCACGCTCGAGCAGGACCCCATGTTCGCGTTCCGTATCCTGGTCGACATCGCGCTCAAGGCATTGTCGCCGGCGATCAACGATCCGACCACGGCCGTGCTCGCCATCGACCAGGTCCATCGCCTGCTGCGCATGCTGGGCAAGCGCGCGCTGCGCGGGGAGGTGATCGCCGACGGCACGGGTGCGCCGCGGCTCATCTTCCGCACGCCCAACTGGGAAGACTACGTGCACATTGCGTGCAACGAGATCCGCGCCTGCGGCGGCGGCAGCATGCAGATCATGCGCCGCATGCGCGCGATGATCGAAAACCTCCTGGTCTCTTTACCGGAGCGCCGACACCCCTCGCTGTTGCGCGAGCTGCGCTATCTCGACCTGACCATCGACGAGAAGTTTGTCCTCGCCGAAGACCGCGCGCTCGCCCGCATCGCGGACGCGCAGGGGCTCGGCGGCTCGACGGTCATCGCCGGGAAGGATCGTTCGTAGATGGTGCCCGACGGCATCGTTCCCGGTTGGCTTCTTTCCGTCGTGGCCCTCGCCACGCTGTGGGTCGTCATGTTCGACCTCGGCCTCGCCATCGTCGTCGGCGGAATTCCGCTGGGTCGTCCACCGTCCCGCGCTCGTGCTGAAGGCGTTGTTCTCGGTGCTGATCTGCGTTCCGTGCATCGTCTGGATCGTCGCGCGCATCTTCGACCTGCCGCGCAACGTCGAGATCGGCATGATGGTCATGGCGATAGCACCCGGCGCGCCCGTCGCGCTGCGGCGCTCGCTCGGAGCCGGCGGGCATCGATCGTTTGCGCCGGCATTGCAGATCGCACTCGCCATCTCCGCGATCGTGTCGATGCCGCTGTGGATCGTGGGACTCAATCAGTACTACGCCGGAGATGCGATGATCGATCCGCGCGAACTTGCGCGCCAGGTGTTCGTGGCGCAGCTCCTGCCGCTCGGGCTCGGCATGGCGTTGCGGCGATGGGGGCCTTCGCTCGCGATGCGCATCGAGCCGCGGCTCAACCGGATCGGCGCGGCGTTGCTTCTGCTGCTGCTCGTGCTCGCGCTCGTCGACATCTGGCAAACGGTGATCGGCGCCGGGGTACGCGTCGGCGCGGCGGTCGTTCTGGCGACACTGCTCGCGCTCGCCGCCGGACACCTGCTCGGAGGCCCGGAGCCCGCGACGCGGACGTCTACCGCGATCTCGTCCGCCGCACGCAACGCCGGCCTCGCGCTGCTCGTGGTGGCGCTCAACAAGGCGGCGCCCGCGATCGTCGCGACGGTCCTCGCGTATTTCGTGTTGTCGGCGATTCACCATCATTCCGTATGTGTTTGGCGGCGGCGCGCAGGACAGCCCGTCGGCACGTGACCGGTAACCAAGAGGGGAACAAGCATGGCGAAGAGAAAAGCGAAAGTCGACGAAGTTGCGAAGGACACCGGCGCGACGGCCCGCTGTCCGAGCAAGGACTACGACGAAGGAGCTCAAGAAGCTGCACGTCGAGCTCGTCAAGCTGCAGGAGTGGGTGAAGCACAAGGGCCTCAAGGTCTGCATCGTCTTCGAGGGCCGCGACGGCGCCGGCAAGGGCGGCACCATCAAGGCCATCACCGAGCGGGTGAGTCCGCGCGTGTTCCGCGTGGTCGCGCTGCCCGCGCCGACCGAGCGCGAGAAGTCGCAGATGTACATCCAGCGCTACCTGCCGCACCTGCCGGCGGCGGGCGAGATCGTGATCTTCGACCGCAGCTGGTACAACCGCGCCGGCGTCGAGCGCGTGATGGGCTTCTGCACGGAGGAGCAGGTCGAAGGACTTCCTGAAGGTCGTGCCGCTGCGTCGAGAAGGCGATCGTCGAGTCCGGCATCATCCTGCTCAAGTACTGGCTCGAGGTGAGCGAGGAGGAGCAGACGCGCCGGCTCGAAGGCGCGCATCGACGACGGCCGCAAGATCTGGAAGCTCTCGCCGATGGACCTGAAGTCGTACAGCCGCTGGTACGACTACTCGCGCGCGCGCGACGACGATGTTCGCGGCCACCGACACGCCGTGGGCGCCGTGGTACGTCGCCGACTCCGACGACAAGAAGACGCGCGCGCCTCAACATCATCTCGCACCTGCTGTCGCGCATTCCGTACGAAGACGTGCCGCGCGAGAAGATCAAGCTGCCCGAGCGCGGCAAGGCGAAGGGCTACAAGGAGCCGGACTACGCGTACAAGCGCGTGCCGGCGAAGTTTTAGACGCCGACGGCTTCCGCGACCGTGACGCGGCCCGCAAGCAGCGGCAGCGCGGGATCGTCTTCCTTGTGCACGAGGTCGCGCACCGTCGCGTGCGCCTCCGCGATGCGCAGCTCGATGCCGCGCGCGGCGAGCTCGCGCGCGAGATCCAGCAACATGCGCGCGCCCGCGATGTCGGCGTAAGGCGAGGTCGACAGGTCCCACACCACCACGCGAAGGCCCTCGCCCGCTTCCGCGACGAACCGCTGCACTTCGTCGCGAACATGGCCTGCATTGAAATAGAAGAGTCCCGCTTCCACGCGGACAATGAGGACGCCGGGCACGTCCTGCGCGTCGGGATTGCGCCCGCGCTCCGCGAAGCGATGCGTGCCCGGCAGGCGGCCCAGGCGCGACGACCGGAGGCACGGCGGCGCGGCGGATCAGCAGCACCATCGATACCAATGCCGCCAGCAGCACGCCCTTCAGGATGCCGAGCAGCAGCACGCCCGCGAACGCGATCATGGCGACCCAGAACTCGACGCGCGACAACGTCCACGTTCGCCGCAGCTCGCGCACGTTGACGAGGCCCTTCACCGCCACCAGCACGATCGCCGCCAGCACGACATCCGGCAGGTTGCGCAACAGATCGGTGAGAAACAGGAGGCACACCGCGATCGCGCCGGACGCGAACACGAGCGAAAGCGGCGTGCGCGCGCCGGCCTTGTCGTTCACCGTCGATTGCGACAGGCCGCCCGCGACCGGGTAACCCTGCCCGATCGCCGCCGCGGCGTTTGCAGCACCCAATGCCAAGCAGCTCCTGCCGCGGGTCGATCGCATAGCCGTGCCGCTGTGCGAGGCTGCGCGCGGCGACACGCCCTCGATGTACGCGAGCAGGAAGCACGCGAACGCGAGCGGGAGGATGCCGTCGACGTCGCTCGGCCGCAGCGAGGGCAGCGAAAGCTCGGGCAGGCCGGCCGGCAGCACGCCGACCGTCTTGAAGCCCTGCTGCGCGAGCGGCGTCACCGACAGCGCGACGATGGCCGCGATCACGACGACCAACGCCACCGGCCGGCCGGGCAACAGGCGCTCGCCGAGCACGAGCAACGCGATGGCCGCGAGTCCGAACAGGAGCACCGCGATGTTGGTATCGCGGCAGTTGCGACACGAGCACGCCGACGCGCTCGAAAAAGTGCTCGCCGCCACCCTTTACGCCAAAGAGCTTCGGAAGCTGCGTCATCGCGATGGTGACCGCGGCGCCGGCCTTGAACCCGAGCAGGATGGTCTCGCTGATGAAGTTGACGAGCGAGGACAGCCGCAGCGCCCACGCCGCCACGGCGATTGCCGAGAAGACGAGCGCCGTCAGCGCCACGATCTGCGAATACCGCGCCGGGTCGCCCATCGCCATGCCGGCGACCGTCGTGCCCACCAGCATCGAGATCGCCGACGTGGGCCCGATCGCAAGCTGGCGCGACGATCCGAACAGCGCGTACGCGGGACCGGCGACGAGGTAGCAGTACACGCCGTACACCGGCGGCAGGCCGGCCAGCGCCGCGTAAGCGAGCGAAACAGGGATCGCATACGCCGCGAGCGTGAGGCCCGACACGAAATCGGCGCGCAGGAACGCGGCGCGGTACTCGCGCAGCCACCTCGCGGGTGGAAAGAGACCGCGCATCAGAAGCTCGCGGTGAGCGCGCCGATCACGTAGCGCGCGCTGGAATCGGGATTGAAGGCGTACACGCTGAAGGTGAGCTTCTGCACCGTGAATTGCGCGAACGCCCCGAATTGCACCTCGCGCCCGGTGTCGACCGTGTGCGTGCGCTGGCCGACGAGGCCGACGCGCAGCCACTCCTGCGGGGTCCACCCGATCTCGGTCCACGAATAGAAATAGCGCGACCCGGGCTGCCGCCTGTCGTCGACGTACTCGGCTTCGACGTACACGTCGAGCTGCCGCCACGCGACGCTCGCCTCGACGCCGGGAATCACGCCGCGCGCCGCGCCGAAGAGCACGCCGACGATCGGCGTGATCTCGAACGTGACGTCCTCGCCGCCCGAAAACTTCCAGCCGACGAACGCCGAGCCTGCGTTGGTCGCCTCGTAGTTCCAGCGGCCCTCGAAGTGCAGGCGACCGTAGTCGAGCGTGGCGACGCCGACGCCGAAGTCCGGTTCGTCGCGCATCGCGTAGTAGTACCCGGTGACGGCACCGCCCCACTTCGCGTCTTCGGCGAATACCGGCGACGAAAGCGCCAGCGTTACAAGAAAAACGAGCCTAGCCACCGAGTGCCTTCACCACGGCGATCAGGAGCACGCCGAATATCGCCATCGCAACACCCAGGCGCCAGGGATGCGCGTGGCCGGCGTAGCGACCGAAGGCGTGGCCTGCAAATAACAGCATGACGACGGTGGTCGCTTGCGAAACCGCCATCGCCCGCGCGGTATCCGCGAAGAAAATGAAAGGCAGCACCACCGGAAACGTCGCCAGCACGACCAGCGCGAAGATACCCAGTGCTTCGACGAGGTCGCGGCGGCGCAGCGACGGGTGTCCTTGCCGCGCGCGCTCGGCCATCCCGCGCAGGACGTACATGACCGCGTCGACGAGGCCCCACGCGATGTTGCAGCCGAGCGCCCCGATCAGCACCGTGCGCACTTCCGCACGGCCCGCCGTGGCGATCGACAGCGATCCCACGATCGTCACCGCCATGATGAGCCCGAACAACACTTCCGAAATGCGATCGAGCGGGTCGAGGAGTCGCTGCCGGTCCTCGCCCACCTTCTCGCTCACGAAAGAAATCCGCGAATGCGTTGCGAGCTGACCACGGCGTCGGCGAACGCTTCGAATTCCGATGCCGATGCGGGCGGATATGCGAGTGAGTCGGCGGCCGCATCGCCGGACCGCGGAGCCCATATCCGCCGCTCGTCGATGACATAGACGCCGTATGCCGCGCGCACTTCGTGCTCGGCGCTCGTGAGCTCCTGCTGCAGCGTGTGCGCGGCGAGCGCCGCGTTCGCTACCACGGAAGCCTCCACCAGCGCGTCGCGGTAGCGCGGATGGCGCGCGATATCCGCGCCATGTACCGCGGCCATCCGCCGCGCCGTGGAGTGGGCGACGACGAGTAAACGGTCGACGATGCCGCGCAGCGCATGCTTGCGCGCAAAGCCCAGGTACCCCTTCGGCTCGAGGAACACGTCGACGGCCGCGCCCACGGCGCCGCAGCCGCTGTGCCCGAGCACCACCACGAGCTTGAGACTGCCGAAATGCTCGATGGCGTATCGCAAGCTGCCGAGCACCTCGTTGCCGAGACCGTTGCCCGCGACGCGCACGACGAAGAGATCGTTGGGTCCCTCGTTGAAGATGAGCTCGATCGGCACGCGAGCATCCGCGCAACCAAGCACCGCAGCGTAAGGACGCTGCGCCGGCACCATCGACGCACCCTGCGCGAACCCCAGGTCTCGTGGATCGACGTGGATCACGCGTCGCGCAGTGCCGCTGCCACTCGCGAGGTCGGCGAGCAACGCCGCGATCGATCGGCCGCCCGCGTCGAGGCGCGCGAGCGCGCCTTCGGCGTCCTCGGGGCGCTCGCGCGCCTCGTCCTCGGTGGCGTCGTACCGATACGTGATCTCGACGTTTTCACGCTACGCCATGATGTTGACGCCGCCGTCGACGTAGAGCGTCTCGCCCGAAAGGCGACGCGCGTACGGCGTCGCGAGATACGCGCACGCGAAGCCGACGTCCATGATGTCGACCAGCTCGCCGAGCGGCGCGCGCTGCGCGGCCTCGGTGAGCAGGATGTCGAAGTCCTTGAGACCGGACGCCGCCCGCGTCTTGAGCGGCCCGGGCGAGATCGCGTGCACGCGAATGCCCTGCGGCCCCAGCTCGTACGCGAGGTAACGGCAGCACGCCTCGAGCGCGGCCTTGACCGGCCCCATCACGCTGTAGGTCGGCACCACCTTGTTGGCGCCGTAGTAGCTCATCGCGAACATCGTGCCGCCTTCGCGCATGAGCGGCGCCGCGAGCCGCGCCATGCGCACGAAGGAATGGCACGACACGTCCATCGCCTTGGCGAAGCCTTCCGCAGAGCATTGCAGGAGGCCGCCCTGCAGATCCTCCTTCGGCGCGAACGCGATGGAGTGCACGAGGATGTCGAGCTGGCCCCATTGCGTGGCGACTGCGTCGAACACGGCCTCGAGCTGCCCCGGCAGCGAAACGTCGAGCGGCAGAAAGATCGGGGAGCCCAGCTCCTGCGCGAGCGGCTCGACGAAGCGCTTCGCCTTCTCGTTCAGGTAAGTGATCGCCACGTCGGCGCCGAGCTCGCGAAACGCCTTCGCGCAGCCGTAGGCGATCGAGGATTCGTTGGCGATGCCGATCACGAGCGCCTTGCGGCCGCTCAGCACCTGGCGAGGCGTGTCGTCGGTCATCGCACGTCCTTCGCGCTCATTTCGTCCGGACGAGCGTGCGTTGCGTGTGGCGCGCGATCATGAGCTCCTCGTTGGTCGGGATCACCCATGCGGAGACGCGGCTGCCTCGGCGCGCTGATGCGCGGTCCATGCCGCGCGTTGGCTGCGTCGTCGAGCTCGACGCCCAGCCATCGCGCGTCGCGGCACACGCGCTCGCGCAGCGGCACGCTGTGCTCGCCGATGCCGGCGGTGAACACGATCGCGTCGAGCCCGCCGAGCGCGGCGGCGAGCGAGCCCAGCTCGCGGCCGATGCGATAGACGAACAGATCGATCGCGTCCTTGGCGCGGGGATCCGTGCTCTCCTGGAGCGTGCGCATGTCGCTCGAGATGCCCGACACGCCGAGCAGCCCCGACTCCTGGTAGATCGTGCGCTCGATGGCGCGCGCGTCCATGTGCAGCTCGTCCATCAGGTAGAGCATCACGCCCGGGTCGACGTTGCCGCAGCGCGTGCCCATCGGCAGGCCGTCGGCGGCAGTGAAGCCCATCGTGCTCGCCATGCTGCGGCCGTCCTGCATCGCGCACATGCTGGCGCCGTTGCCGAGATGCAGCACGACGGTCTTGCCCGATGCGGCGCGCGCGTCGTACGCGGCAGCGCCTGCGCGATGTACTCGTACGACAGCCCGTGGAAGCCGTAGCGCAGCACGCCGCGCTCGGTGATCGCTGCGCGGCAGCGCGAACGCCTGCGCGACCTCGGGCTGCGCGCGATGGAACGCCGTGTCGAAGCACGCGACCTGCGGCAGGTCGGGGTCGCGCGCGAGCAGGAGCCGGATCGGCGCCAGATTGTGCGGCTGGTGCAGCGGGCGCCAGCGGCACGTACTTCTCGAGCGCATCGACCACGCCTGCGTCGACGCGCGTCGGCCGCGTGTACTCGAGACCGCCGTGCACGACGCGATGGCCCACCGCGACGAGGCGATGCTCCGAGAAGTGCGCGCGCAGGACGCTCACCAGGTGGTCGAGCGCGCCTTCGTGGCCGAGCTTCGTGCCCTCGCCCCACGCCTTCTCGTCGACGACGTTGCCGCCGCCGTCCTTGGCGACGAACTTCGGCGACGTGAACAGTCCCTCCGCCTGGCCGCGCGCGAGAAGATCGAGCTCGCCGCTGCGCTCGGCGAAGAGCGAGAACTTGAGGCTCGACGAGCCGGCGTTGAGGACCGCGATCGCGTCGGCCACGATCACATCACCGCTTTGGTCGCGGCCTCCCGCCGCGCCTGCGCGACCAGCGCCGCGATGCCGCACGACGCGAGCCGCGTCGTGATGGAGTCGGCGCGGCTCGTGAGGATGATCGGCACCTTCGCGCCGAGCACGATGCCCGCCGCATCCGCGCCGGCCAGGAACGACAGGCTCTTCGCGAGCATGTTGCCGGCCTCGAGATCCGGCACCACGAGCACGTTCGCGCGGCCGGCCACCGGCGAGTCGATCTTCTTGATCTTGACCGACTCGAGGCTGATCGCGTTGTCGAGCGCGAGCGGCCCGTCGAGGATGCCGCCGGTGATCTGGCCGCGGTCCGCCATCTTGCACAGCGCGCCCGCCTCCACCGTCGACGGCACCTTCGGATTGACCGTCTCCATCGCCGACAGGATCGCGACCCGCACCTCGGGAAAGCGCATCGCATGCGCGAGGTCGATCGCGTTCTGGATGATGTCGACCTTGGTCTCCATCGTGGGCGCG
This sequence comes from uncultured beta proteobacterium, assembly GCA_963707815.1. Taxonomy (GTDB): domain Bacteria; phylum Pseudomonadota; class Gammaproteobacteria; order Burkholderiales; family Casimicrobiaceae; genus VBCG01. The sequence goes on along the minus strand of CAVPRK010000024.1, from coordinate 63,148 downwards.
ATGTTGATCGCGGCGTCGGTGACGATCAGCGTCTCGGGATAGGACGGCACGTCCATCACGAAGCAGTGGCTGATCCGCCGCGCCGTGCGCAATCCGCCTCGCGCGCGACGACCGCGGCCATGAGCTCGTCGGTGTGCAGGCTGCCCTTCATGAGCGCCTCCGCCTTGCCCTCGCGCACGAGCTGCACGGCCATCGCCGCGGACGCCTGGCTGTACGGCGCGTCGACGATCGGCAGGTTGCCGAGGTCGATCCCGAATTCTTTCGCGACGGCCTCGATGCGCGCCTTCGGCCCGACCAGGATCGGATCGATCAGCCCGAGGCGCGCCGCGTCCACGGCGCCGCGCAGCGAGCTTTCGTCGCACGGATGCGCGACTGCCGTCGGCGTCGGCGGCAGCGCCTTGCAGAAATCGAGCAGCTTCTGATACTTCTCGTGCGTGCGCTCCATGATCCCTTATCTCCTTGCGGTCTTGCGGCGAGCTTGCGACGCTTGCGCGGGGCCTTGCGCGGCGCCTTGCGCGGCGTGACCGCGAGCGTCTTGCCGAGCTGCTCGATCATCGCGAGCTGATCGCTCGTCGGCTGCGCGCGTTGCACGCGCTCGTCGCCGAGCAGGCGCCGCACGAGCGTGACGAGGCGCGCGCGATCGGCCTCGTCGCGCAGCAGCTCCGGCAGCGTCGCGAGCGCCTCGTCCGGGCGCGTAGCGCACGATGATCTCCTGCTCGCCGCGCACGCGCCGCCACTGGTCGGGCGGCATGTCGGGCAACAGGTCCTTGTAATCGGCGAGCACCTCCTGCTTCGCCGACAGCCGCGACAGCAGCAGCGGCTCGCCCTTGCGCGCGAGCAGGCACGCGACGCGCGCGAGCGCCTCGGGATAGCCGCCTTCGCCGATCGAGCGCAGCGCCTCCTGCACGAACGGCAGCTCGCGCGGCTCGGCGACGCGTTCCGGCCGCGCCGCCTGCTTGTCCGCGACGTACAACGAGAACACGTTGCCGTAGATCGAGAAGAACGCGGCCTCGCTCATGGCGTCGCGCATGCGCGCGGTAGTAGTCGAGCGAGGCGCTGATCGCCGACGACGCGGTCTTCTCCACCTTGACGAGGCTGTTGTCCGCCGTCACCGGCGCGCGCTTGGCCTTCACCATCTCCGCTGCGGGTCCGAGCCACGCGAGAAACGGGTTGAAGTCGGACAGCGCCCAGCGCTGCAGGCGCAGCGGATGGAACTGGCGGCGCAGCTTCGCCGCGTACTCGCCCGGTCGATCGCCTGCACGAGCGGCTGCAGGAAGAGCTCGTACGCGCGCTGGTTGAAGTCGGCGATCGCCGCGACCGCCTCGAACGGCTTCTCGTCGTTGCGCGCTCGAAGCGGTTGAGCTTCGCCGCGATGTCCTCGAGCCTGCGCTCCTCGAACGACACGTCGTACGACGTCTCGCCGCCGCGCGCCTTGCGCTCCTCGATGCGCATCGCGTACAGGCCCGGCGGCAGCGACTCGATCGACTTCAGCACCGACACGATCTGCGCATGCTCCTTCTTCGCGACCTTGCCCGACACGAAGATGCCGAGGTGGCCGACGTTCTCGTGCATGAGGCCGACGATCACCTGGCCGCGCGCCTTGATCTCGTCGGTGCGACCCGTAGATGTCGGCGACCCAGTTGAACGCCTGCTGCGGCGGCGTGATGTTGTCGCCCATCGACGCGAACAGCACGATCGGCGACCTTGATGTTGCGCAGGTCGAACGCCGTGCCGTCCGGGCCTGCGCGTCGTGCCCTTCCACACCTTGTTGCCGACGAAGAGATTGCGCGTGATCCACTCGATCTCTTCGCGGTTCATGAGGTAGAAGCCGCCCCACCAGCGCTCGAACTCGAGGAAGCGCGGCGGCTCGGTGTCGACGTTCGCGTACAGGTGGTAGTACTTGTCCCAGAACGTGTTGGCGGGATTGAGGTTCTCGAAGTTCTCGACGAGATACGCGCCGTCGAACACGCCGTCGCCCAGGTCGGACGCGAGCGACGACAGCCACGTGCCGCCGAGCATGCCGCCCGCGTAGCGCATCGGATTGTCGTTCTCGCCCTCCTGCCATGCGCCGCCCCAGTACGACATCGGTGCGCCGTTGATGACGATCGGGCCCGTGTCGTCGGGATCGGACGCCGCCAGCATCATCGCGGCCCACCCGCCCTGGCAGTTGCCGACGATCGCGGGCTTCGCGCTCTGCGGATGCAGCTCGCGCACCTTGCGCACGAACGCCTTCTCGGCCTTGCACACGTCGATCAGCGTCTGTCCCGGCTCGGGGTCGCGGAAGAAGATGACGAAGTAGACCGGATGGCCCTCGCGCAGCGCGACGCCGACCTGCGAGTCGTCCTTGAAGCCGCCGATGCCGGGGCCGTGGCCCGCGCGCGGATCGATGATCACGTACGGCCGCCGCTTCGGATCGACCGTCACGCCTTCGGGCGGCACGATGCGCACGAGCGCGTAGTTCACCGGACGCGCGAGCTTGCGGCCGTCGACCACGGTCTCGTACTCGAAGTGGAGCACCGGCGGCAGGCCCGCCTGATTGTGCTCGACGAATTTGTTGCCGCGCTGGCGAATGGTGTCCCAGAACAGGATCGAGCGCTGCGTCGCATCGACGGCGTAGCCGTACCAGTCCGTCCACATGCGGGCGCCCACGCCGGGGTCGCGCATGCCGTTGTCGCCGGCGGCCTTGGCGAGGCGTTGCGCGAACTCGTCGCGCGCGTGCTCCGCGCGCTTGCGGAACAGAACGGAAACCTTGGTGGCGATGTCCTGGCTTTGCGCCAGCTTTGCTTCGGTGTTCATGGGTGACCTCGTGTGACTCGCAAGCACGGCGGGGACAGCGAGGACACCTGTGCTCGGAGCTATCCCCCGAGCTGCTTGCCGAGCCGCTTGCGGATGTTGGCGACGATTTCGTTGATGACGTCCTGCGGTCGCCGCCTCGCCGATCGCGCCGACCGCCTTGTCGCGGACGTGGTAATGCATCATGAGCGCCTGGCGGAGCTTGTCGAACGCCGCCGGGTTGGACGTGCCGCACACGGTCGCGTCGTTGTCGAGCACGCGCTGGATGACGCCTGGGTCGAGCAGGCGAACCTTGCAGATGGTGGCAAGCCGCGCGACCTCGCGATCGACGTCGTCGAGGTTCTTGCTCCACCAGCCGCCGCCCAGTTCGCTTTTCTTTTCGCTCATGGTTCGATCCTATCCGCGCTACGCGACGACGACATGACAAGGATCAATCTTACTTCGGTAAGGATTGACCTGCGAGGTCGCGCGCAAGTTCCGCAAGGATTTCGCCGAGCGCCGCATTCTGCCCCTCAACGTACGACGCCGCGCTGCCGGTCGTGAACGGCACGCGCCGCTCGAGGCTCTTGCTCCAAATCGGCACACCGCTTTCGCCCTTGCGCAGGAAGAAGGTCGCGCCGAGCACCGCCGCCGGCTGTTGCATGTTGCGACCATCGCCGTACAAGGAGCCCACGAACACGTCGAGCACCCAATCGGGCTCCAGAGCGGTGCCTGATGGCACCACCGTGGTGAAGACCCTGGCGGCGGCCAACGCGCGCGCGGTCGCCTCGCCGATATTGGCGGCCGGCGCCACGAGGAATTCGTTGTAGTAATCCGTCTCGTACTTGAGCTCCGACTCGCGATACACGAACTGCCGCCCGCGGAACGCGGCGCCGACCGTCACCGTGCCGATGCGCAGCGTCCCCGGGTGCGTCTTCGCACCCGCGGGCGGCATCGCGGGCTCCAGCAGGAACGTTCCCTTGACCGGCGCAGGCCGCGAGCACGCGCCGATCCCCATCACGAGCACCGCCAGCGCGGCGAGCATCCACGAACGTCGCGTTGCGTTCATCATTTCTTCCCCAGCGGTGCGGGCGGGCCGCCGAATATGACGCTCGCCGGATAGCGCTTGGTTTCCTCGGTGAGGTCGCGCAGGTTGTCGGTGATCTGCCGCAGGTTCTCGATCGACGTCGCGAGGTCGGTGTCCGTCGACCCGAAGATCCGGTCGAAGCGCCCCGTGATGCGGTCGATGTTGGCGATCGTGCGCTGGAGCTTGGGATCGGAGATCAGCTCCTTCATGCGCTGCACGGCGGCGGAGGCCTCGTCCGGAATCTTCTGCCACGCCGGGTTGGCGAGCGTCTTCTTGAGCTCCGCATTCGACTGACGCAACTCGGCCAAGAGCGCGCCGGCCTCGTCGGAGAGCTTCTTCGCCTGCAGCTGATCGAGCGTGCTCTCGAGCTTGGCCAGCGTACTGTCCGCGCGCTGCTGCAGCTTCCTCACGTCGACCGCACCGACGCGATCGTTCACCGTATCGAGCAGCTTGTCGATGCGCGCGATCGTCGCCTCGAAATCGACGCGATGCAGCTTCTCCATGATGTCCTGCGCCGCATTCACGACGGCCGTGAACGTGGAAGGCGCGCTCGGGATGTACACGTTGTCGGGCGTCCAGCTGATGGGAAGCACCGCAGGCGGGGGCTCGACGTAGTCCATCTCGAGGTACGCGAGGCCGGTGATGCCCTGCTGGCGCAAGGCGCAGCCGCAGGCCCTTCTCGACCTCCATCGCCGCATTCTCGGCCTGCGTCATGTCGCCGGCAGCGGCGCGGCCGCCAAGCAACCGCGGCTGCACCTGGGCCTCGACCATCACGTAGCGTTCCCGTTGGGTGATCGGAAGATCGAGCTGATAGCGCGTGTACGTGAAGCTGATCCTGGTGACCTCGCCGATGGTGACGCCGCGGTACTTGAGCTTGGAGCCCAAGTCGAGGCCCTGCACGGACTCCTTGAAGTAGGTCTCGATGATCACTTTGCGCTCGAACCATCGCCCGCTGCCGATGATGACGAGCACGAGGATGCCCGCGGCGATCGCGCCGATGACGAACAACCCCAACTTGAAGTAATTGGCTTTTTGGCTCATGCGTTATGCGGGCGTCGCCAGGTCCGCCTCCCGGTGGAAGAACTGGCGTACGTATGGATCGGTGCTCGCGTCGCGCAGGCGGCGCGGGTCCCCTTCGGCGATGATGCCCTTCACGCGCTTGTCCAGCATGATGACACGATCGGCAATCGCGTAGATGCTCGCGAGTTCGTGGGTAACGATGACGAAGGTCACGTCCAGGTTCTCCGCGAGACGCCGGATCAAGGCGTCGAGCTCCGCCGATGTGATGGGATCGAGGCCCGCCGACGGCTCGTCGAGGAACAGGATCGCGGGATCGAGCGCCATGGCGCGCGCGATCGCGGCGCGCTTTTGCATGCCGCCCGAGATCTCGTTGGGCAGGTGCCCCGTGAACTGGCCGAGCCCGACGAGCGACAGCTTCATGCGCGCGAGCAGGTTCATCTGCTCCATGTCGAGACTGGTGAAGGCCTCCATCGGAAGGCGGACGTTCTCGAGCAGCGTCATCGAGCCGAAGAGCGCGCCCGATTGGTACATGACCCCGATCTTGTGCAGGATGGCGTCGCGTGCCTCGCCTTCCGCGTCGACGATGTCGTGCCCTTCGATGTAAACGTGTCCTGCAACCACGTCGTACAGCCCGATCATGTGCTTCAAGAGCGTGCTCTTGCCGCAGCCCGAGCCGCCGAGGATCACGAATACCTCGCCCCGGTTCACGTCGAAGGTGACGTTCTCGAGGATGGTGCGCCCGTCGTAACCGGCCGTCAGCCGCTCGACGCGAATGATCGGATCGGGCTCGTCATCCCGAAGGGCCGCCCCGAGTGACTGATGCGCCTCGGGGGGCAGCGACGGCAAGTGTTACCCAGCTCTCAGATGTCCAGGAAAAAATAGACGACGGCGAAGACGCCGTCGATGATCACGATCAGCACGAGCCCCGATACGACGGCACGCGTTGCCGAATCGCCCACGGCGGAAGCGCCGGCGGCAGTCTGCAGGCCCCGCAGGCATCCGATGCCGGCGATGGCTAGGGCGAACACGAACGACTTGACCCAGCCTGCCACGAAATCCCCGAAATTGACGATGCCGTCGACTTCCTTCACGAACGTCACGAACGGAACGCCGTACGACAGCATCGTGAAGGCGCCGCCCAACGTTCCGACCAGCATGGCGAACAGGGTGAGAAGCGGCGTCATCAGCACGGCCGCGATGACGCGCGTGGTCACCAGGAAACGGACTGGATCCAGGCCCATCGTCGTCAGGGCGTCGATCTCCTGGTTCACGCGCATCGTTCCGATCTCCGCGGCGAACGCGGCGCCGGTGCGCCCGGCGAGCAGGATCGCCGTGATGAGCGCGCCAAGCTCCCGCACCATGCCGATGCCGATCAGGTCGGCGACGAAAATCTCCGCGCCATACCGCTTCATCGGCACCGCGGACTGGAAAGCGAGAATGACGCCGAGCAGGAACGAGATCAGCGCGACGATCGGGAGCGCATCGGCGCCCACGCGCTCGCACACGACGCCGACGTCGCGCCACCGTATTGTCGAGGGATGCCGGATGGCGGCGAAGAGCGCCGCGGTTGCCTGACCCAGGAACTCGATCTGCGTGCGCAGGTCGCGCCAGACGATGGATGCGGTGCGACCGATCTCTTCGATCGCCGGGCGCCGCGTGGGCTCGAGGTTCAGAGCCTCTCCCAGGTTGCGCGCGTCGAATTGCGCGAGCAGCGCGCGGTACGCGGGCGCCGAGATTGGCAACCTCGATCGGCGCCTGACGCGGTTCCCGCAGGAGGTCGACGAGAAGCGCGATCCCCGCGCCGTCGCAATAATCGACGCCCGCCGCGTCGACGGTCACGGGCCGCGACACCGCACCGCGCACTGCGTGCAAGGCATCGCGCCATACGATCGGGATCGTCTCGGCGACGAGGCGACCCGACAGCGCGAGGATCAATCGTCCGTCGGGCGCGTCGGAGACCGCGAGCGCTGCAGTTTCCACCGCGGTCGAAGCCTCAGGGATTGACGAGCTCGATGTTGTTGCCCGCCACGCGCACGTAGTCGCCGATCTGCACGAACAGCGGCTCGTATGCCATCGACACGACGCGCGTCGTGCCGTCGTCCATCTTGAGCGTCACTTCCCAGCGCGTGCGGCGATACTCGTTGGGCTTTTGCGCGTACACCGCGCCGCCTGCGGCGCCGATGACGACGAGGCCCTGGTTGGTGAAGCCAGGCCCGATTTGCATCTGCGTCGTGCTGCCCGTCATGCCGCTCATCCCGGACTGCGACACCGAGTTGGGCGCCACCGAGCCCAACGGCGTCCACACCTGGCGCTCGGCCACGGGCGCGATCTGCTGGATCGTGCCGCACACGCCATTGCACACCGGCCGCGGCGACCCTTGCGCAAGCGCTTCTCCGTCGCCGAGCAGAAGGCAGAACAGGGCAACCAGCAGCACGCGCATGGTCGTCACTCCGGTAAAGCGTTGAGATAGAACATCGCGTTCAGGAGCGCGCCGGGATTGCCGTACGGCCCCAGCCAGCGAATGAAGATGGGATCGATCTCGCCCGTCTTGTACAAGGACACGAGGGTGCGGTTCACGATCAGCCTGAAGTCGGCATCGTCGCGCGGCAGGACGATGGCGTAGGGCTCGTAGGAGAAATCGTTATCCAGAAAGGCGAGCTCGCTGCCCTTCGCGTCGTCGAGGCGCAACTTGGCGAGCAGCATGCGGTCGGACGCATAGGCGTCGACCTTGCCAGCGAGCAGCGACGCGACACCTTCCGCGCTGTCCTTGACGGGAACGATCGTGGCGCTCACGCCGGCGACCGCCAGCGCCTTGCGCAGCGCCGTGTCGGTCGTCGTGCTCGTCATCACGGCGATGCGCTTGCCCGCGAGCGCGGCCACGGTGGTGGGCGCATCGCGGCCGGCGCGCACGAGCGCGCTGCCGCCGTCGACGAAGATCGGCACCGAGAAGTCGACGCGCTCCATCCGCGACAGCGTGATGGTCGTGCTGCCGCATTCGGCGTCGATCTTGCGCGCGACGACGTCCGCGATGCGCGACTCGCTGTCGACCGCCTTCCATACGACCTTGAGGTCGGCGATGCCGAGCGAGCGCCCGACCGCCGCCGCGATCTTCTCGCAGAGCTCGACGGAGTATCCGCGCACCTGGCCGTTGCGCTGGCGAGCCGAGAATGGCGCGGCCCCGTCGCGATAGCCGAGCGTGATCGTGCCGCTCGACTTGATGCGATCCAGCGTCGGCGAGGCGGCAAAGCAATCGCCGGCGACAAGCCACGCGGCTGCGAGCAGGACTGACGCAAGTGTGGTGCGTGCTGACATAGGGAAAGAGGGAGGGCGGATCGCGTCGAGTTTAGCATGCGTGTGGTGTAGAATTCCGGCGCATGCGGCCATGCCGGCCCGCCCTCGCTGCGCCGAACATTCGCCTCGGCGTTCCCGGCACAGCGCGCACCTTCCTTCACAAAAGCCAGAAGGCGCCATCCGTGAAAAGTGCTCTCGTCGTTTTCATCGCCGCAGCGTGCGTCGCCACCGCCGCGACCGCGCAGGCGCCATCGCCCACTCTGGCCCGGATCAAGGCGGCAAAGGCGATCAACGTCGCGTTCTCGGGCGACTCGCTTCCATTCTCGTTCGTCGGCTCGGACAACCAGCCGGCAGGTTACTCGATCGACATCTGCAAGCGCGTCATCGCGCAAGTCGGCCGCGCCGTCGGCGAGCCGAACCTCAAGGTCAACTGGATGGTCGGCACGGTCGCCGATCGCCTGGCGATGGTCGCTTCGGGCAGGGCCGATCTCGAGTGCGCCAACACGACCGAGACGCTCACGCGCCTTGCCAACGTCGACTTCAGCAATCTCATCTTCGTCGACGGCGGCGGATTCCTGGTGACCACGGATTCGCCGATCAACAAGCTCGCCGACATGAGCGGCAAGAAGATCGCGGTGCAGCGCGGGACCACCACGGAAACGCGGCTGCGCGACACGCTGCAGCGCCGTCTCGTGAATGCGACGCTGGTTCCGATCGGCGAAGCGAGCGAAGGCACGGCGCTTCTCGAAAGTGGCGGGGTCGACGCGTTCGCCGGCGACAAGGTGAAGCTCGTCGGGCTCGCCTCGCAAGCCAAGGACCCGAAGAAGCTCGCACTGCTCGCGGAAGACCTCTCGTTCGAGCCGTACGGCCTCGCCGTTCCGCGCAACGATTCGGGATTCAGGCTCGAGGTGAACCGCGCGCTGACGCAGGTGTACATGGGTGGCGAGATCGAGCAGATCTTCGCGCAGTGGCTGGGCAAGCTTGGACGTCCGTCGGGCCTTCTTGCCGCGATGTACCTGCTCAATTCCATCCCCGATTGACCGAACCTTCGCAAAGCTTTCTTGCAGGAGTGACACGATGATCAAGACGAACCTGTGGCGCAGGATTGCGGCGGTTGCCGCGGCAAGCGCCGCGTTGACGCTGGCGGCCTGCAACACGCCGCCCGCATACTCGGTGAGCGAGCAGCCTTCCTCCCCGGTCGGCACCGTCGAGTCCATCCAGACGCGGACCGTGCAGAACGTCCCGAATGCCGTCGGCGCCATCGGCGGCGCGCTCGTCGGCGGCGGCCTCGGCAGCCTCATCGGCGGTGGCACCGGCAAGACGGTCGCTACCGTAGTCGGCGCCATCGGCGGCGGCTTCGTGGGCAACGAACTGGCAAGCAAGGACCAGACGCTCGTCTGGGATATCGGAGTCCGTTACGACAACGGCACATACGCCACGGTGCAGCAGACGTCGGCGCCCGGATTGCGGATCGGCGATCGCGTACGCGTCACGCCGACCGGCATCGAACTCTTGCGATAGCGCCGAGGCGCACGCAAGCGTGCAACAACGAACGAGCCCGACAGGGCACCAACCACAACGAGGGAACGAAGAGATGAAGACTTTGATGAAGCGGCTCTGCGGGGCCGCGATGATTGCCGCGTCGGCGATCGGTTTCATTGCCAACGCGAATGCCCAGGGCGACCAGCAAGTCCTGGTCGACCAGGCGACGACGACGCTCAACAATTTCATGCGCGATCCGGAAATGAAGTGGCTCCAGCAGAACATCGGACGGGCGAAGGCGGTGCTGATTTCGCCGGAGATCGTCAAGGCGGGCTTCATCGTGGGCGGCTCGGGCGGGCGTGCCCTGCTCGTCGCCAAGAATGGCGGCAAGTGGGTCGGCCCCGCGTTCTACACGTTGGCCACGGCGAGCATCGGCTTCCAGGCGGGCGTTGCCGCGAGCGAGATGGTCACGCTCGTGATGACGGACAAGGGCATGAACTCGCTGATGGCGAGCTCGTTCAAGTTCGGCGGCGATGCCAGCGTTGCGGCAGGCCCCGTCGGCGCCGGCGCCAAGTCGGACGTTACGGCCGACCTCATCGCGTTCTCGCGCAGCAAGGGCGTGTACGGCGGTCTCAACCTCGACGGCACGGTCGTGTCGAGCAACTCGGACTGGGACAAGGCGTACTACGGCAAGGCCGTGCTTCCGCCCGACATCCTCATGAAGAACGCCGCCCACAGCAAGGGCGCGGACAAGCTGCTCGCTGAAGTGACGCGGGTCGCGAAGTAGTTGCGACCTTGAACGGCAATACGAAGAGGGCCCCGCGCGGGCCCTTTTCTTTCCGTAACGCCACACTTCTGGCCGTCACGACGCTGGCCGCCGGCTGTACGACGGTCGCGCAAGTCACGACGTTGTCCGATCCGGCTTGCCGGCAGGCGACGACAGCCGGCTTCATGAAGATCTTCGAGGCGCAGGACGAGCGCGCGGAGATCGCGGCGCAGCTCGCCGAATCCGCGACGGCGGGACTGCAATCGTACGCGCTGGGTCCGCGCCCATTCCTCGTGGCGTCGCCGTCGGGCGCCGACTACGCGTTCTTCCTGCAGCGCGACGGCGACGCGTGCCTTTTGCGCCTCTACGGCAAGCAGAAAGGTTTCGTTTCATACACCAACAACCTCACGTACATCGCGACCGAGCCGCTCGCGATGTGCCGATGCGCGGAATGAGCGCAAACGCCCGATTCGCCGTTCTCTACCGCTGGCGCCTGCACGAAGGCGCCGAGGAAGCGTTCGTCGCGGCATGGTCGCGAATCTCCGAGCGATTGCTTGCGGAGCGCGGGTCGCTGGGCTCGCGCCTGCATCGTGGGCAAGACGGGCTTTGGTACAGCTACGCGCAATGGCCGAGTGCTGCAGCGCGCGAGCGCGCCTTTGCTGGCGGATCGGTCGATCCGGAGGCCAGCGGTCAGATGCGCGCAGCGATCGCCGAGACCCTTCCGGAGATCGTGTTGCAGCCGGTCTCGGACTGCATGGTCCTTCCGACGAAGCGCGACGCATGAACATCGACCGCATCGACCACATCGTGCTGACCGTCGCCGACATCGCTGTCGCGTGCGAGTTCTACGCGCGCGTGCTCGGTATGCGCGTCGTCACCTTCGGCAACGATCGCAAGGCTCTGGCGTTCGGAAAGCAGAAGATCAACCTTCACGCGCACGGCAAGGAATTCGAGCCGAAAGCTTCGGTGCCCACGCCAGGCTCCGCGGACCTTTGCCTCATCGCATCCACATCGTTGGCGGAAGTTGCGACGCACCTGCGCGACTGCGGTGTCACCATCATCGAAGGCCCCGCGACGCGCACCGGCGCGACGGGCGCAATCGTCTCGCTCTATTTTCGCGATCCCGATGGCAACCTCATCGAAGTTTCCAACTACGCCTCCGCTTGACGCTGCCTTCCGCACGCGCCCACTGGTTGGCGAAGACCAGGCGTCGCTTTGGGACTGGCTTCACATCGCGCTCTGGGACCCGCCGCCCGCGCCGATGCGCCCTCGCGAGGTGCTCGACCACCCCGCGGTGCGCATCTATGCCGAAGGTTGGGGCAAGCCAGGCGACGTCGGCGTGGTCGCCCAGGTGGACGGGATCGACGCGGGCGCGTGCTGGGTGAGACTGCTGCCCGAGGGCGTCGGCCTCGGGTACGTCGACGTCCGCACGCCTCAACTCGGCATTGCATTGTTGCCGCGATTCCAGCATCGCGGCTTTGGTCGGCCGCTGATGTTTGCGGCACTCGAGGCGGCACGCGCCCACGGCTACGGGCAGGTGTCGCTGACCGTGCATCCCGAGAACCCCGCCGTGGCGCTCTACGAGCGCTGCGGCTTCCGCAAACGGGCGTTGCGCAACACCTATCACCTGATGACCGTCGCGCTCGACGACGAAGCGCATTTGCAAACGTTGACCCGCGAGCCGCGGGAAACTCGCGGCGCATGAGCGAAGACACCGGGCGCATCATCCTCGTCAGCGGTGCGTAGAGCGCCGGCAAGACGACGCTGTGCCGCGCGCTGCAGTCACGTATCGATGCGCCCTTCTGGCACTACTCGATCGACCATTTCCGCTCGGTGTCCTGCCGGGATCGCATCAAGCGAGGCGATTTCGCATGGTCCGACCTGCGCCCCGCGTTCTTCGACGGCTTTCACCGATGCCTGCCGGCGCTCGCCGGGGCGGGCAACAACCTCATCGTCGAGCACATCGTCGAGACCGCGCGCTGGATGTCGGAGCTCGTCGCGGGCTTGCGCACCTCGACGTCTACTTCGTCGGGGTTCATTGTCCAGTGGACGAGCTCGAGCGGAGAGAGCGCCTCCGCGGGGACCGCAGGCAGGGCGAAGCGCGCCGGGACCATGAAACCGTTCACGTGGATTGCACCTACGACCTCGAGATCGACGGGACACGCGCCGTCGAGGACAACGTGGAGACGGTCGTGTCCGCATGGCGTGAGCGCCGCGCTCCGTCGGCTTTCCACCGCATGCTGGCCGCCGAGCGCCATCGCGTGCAGAATGGAAGCTAGACCGACACTTCAACTGCTTCCATGCTCGACGCGTACTGGGCCCTGTTCGTCGCCGCCTCGCTCGTGATCATCGTCACGCCCGGGCAGGACATGATCCTCGTCATGTCGAAGTCGCTCGCGCACGGGACGCGAGCGGGCATCGCGACGGCCGCCGGCGTGAGCGTCGGCCTCGTCGGCCATACACTGCTCGCGACACTCGGCCTCGGCGCCCTGCTTCGCACGTCCGAGCTGCTGTTCACCGGTCTCAAGCTCGTGGGCGCGGCGTATCTCCTGTTCCTCGGGATCCAGCTCTTGCGCACGCGCGCCACGCGACTCGCAGAGGCAAGCACGGCATCGCGCTCGCATGCAAGATTGTTCGTCACCGGCGCGATGTCCAACCTCAGCAATCCCAAGATCGCGGTCTTCTACTTCGCATTCCTGCCGCAGTTCGTCGCGTCCGACGCCCGCCATCCGACGCTGACCATCTTCGTTCTCGGCATCGTCTTCGCCGTGCTCACGTTCCTCGTCAAGGGCCCGGTCGCCGTTTTCGCCGGACGTCTTTCGTCGTGGTTCGCGCCAAGGCCCCGCGCGATCGTCTCGCTCTATCGCGCCAGCGGCGTCGTGATGATCGGGTTGGCCGTTCGGCTTGCGCTAGCAAGGCACGACGCGTAGAGGCGATTCGCCGATGAAGAAGTCCGAGCCGGCAGCGACACCCGACGACTACGTCGAATCACTGACGGGGTGGCACGCCAATGTCGTCGCCATGCTGCGCGCGCAATCGCTCGCCGCGGCCGAAGGCGTGGACGAGAAGATCAAGTGGGGACACCTCGTCTACTTCGCCGTCGGCCCGGCGTTCATGATCCGCGCCGAGGACGACCGCGTCCTGTTCGGCTTCTGGCGCGGCAAGCGCCTGCGCGAGATCGAGCCGCGGTTGAAACCGGGCGGCAAGTTCGAGATGGCAACGCTCGTACTGGATGAGTCGACTCCGATCCTGCCCGAGACCGCACGCGCTCTCGTCAAGGAAGCGGTCGCGCTCAATCGCAAGCTCGGCGATCCCACGAAGACAGCGACATGATCAAGACCGTCGGCCGTACCGAGATCAATGCGAAGCACCGGCTCTCGTGTCACTGCGGCGCGGTCGTGCTTGAACTCGACCTTCCGGACGGCATTGTCGACGCCCGCCGCTGCAACTGCTCCATGTGCCGTCGCCGGGGCGCCATCGTCGCCTCGGTCCCGCTGTCGGGAATCCGGGTCTTGCAAGGCGAGGCGTCGCTAGCGCTCTATCAGTTCAACACGCATACCGCGAAGCACTATTTCTGCAAGCAATGCGGCATCTACACGCACCACCAGCGACGGTCGGTGCCGACCGAATACGGGTACAACGTCGGCTGCCTCGACGGCGTCGACCCGTACGAGCTCGGGCCGGTCCAGGTGCTGGACGGCGTCAATCACCCGGCCGATCGCGGCGAACACCTCACATGAGCCCATCGATCTTCATCGTCGCGGCATGCACCGCCCTTCTGGCCTCGGGCGCCTTCGCGCAGGACGTCAAGGGCACGCTCACTGCCAACGGCAAATCCGCGGAGCTCAAGTACGCGATCGCGCAAGAGATCGACAGCACGACCGAGAAGGGCTACATGGACGTCATCGTCGTCCTGTCGGACCGCAAGCTTTCGGTATCCGATGCGCGCAACACCGAGCGCCTCGAAACAATGGCGCGCAAGGACGGCCTCGTTGCCCTCGTCGTCAAGCTGAACCCCGACGCCAAGGTGATGAGCGCAGAGCCGCTGCATCCCGCGTTCACGGCCTTCATCTCCTCAGGCGTGTTCGTGCGCTGGAAGCCCAGCGCCTACGACGAGAAGCGTGTAGCCGGCCGCTTCTGGACGGAAGGCACGCAGAAGGAGTTCAAGCAGGAGTGGAGCTACGACGTGACGTTCTCGGCACCCATTGCACTCGACCCGGCAGCCAGGACAATGCCCACGAAATGACGCAGCCCTTCGACCCCGAAGGTTTCGCGCAACGCCAGCTCGACGCGTACAACGCGCGCGATCTCGCGAGCTTCGTGCGCGAGTACACCGAGGAGGTGCAGGTATTTCGCCTGCCGGACACCGCGCCGTCGATCGTCGGCCGCGCGGCACTCGCCGCGCATTACCGCGACAATCGATTCAACCTCCCCGATCTCCATGCCGAGCTGGTCAACCGCATGGTGTTCGGCAACAAGGTGATCGACCAGGAGATCGTGACCGGCTTGCCCTCCGGCACGATGCACGCCGCCGCGATCTACGAGGTGACTCCAGAAGGCATCGCGAAGGTCTGGTTCGTCGGCGCGAGCTAGACCCCGTTCAATCCGGGACGCGGAGCCGCCGGATGCAACGCGAGCGCGTTGACGCTCTCGCCCCGAATCGCCGGCGCCGCGACGACCCACGATGCACCCGCGTCGGTGGACTTGAAGATGCCGCCCGCGTACACACCGGCGTAGAGGACACCGCCTGCCGCGTCGTACGCCAGTGACTTGACCGTGCCGGTGGACGGGCCGACATGCACCCAGTCGCTCCCGAGGGCCGGCGGAGCGGCGAGAAGCGCCATTGCCCACCACCCCATCCGCCCGAATCGAGCAATCTGCATGTCAACCCCCACTCGAGGCCGAAGCCCCATTGCGACGGAAAACATCGGCTAGCGATCGTACCCCGGTCTCCTCGAGGTGCAGCCTGCGCTCGATCTCGGCCAGATGGTCGTGCATGAGGCGCGCGGCGCGCTTGCCGTCCTTGTGCGCGATTGCGTCCACGAGCGCCACGTGATCGGCGTGCGCGTGCACCGCGTCCGCATCTTCGTAGAGCGCCACGGCGAGCGACGACTGCAGCACGAGCTCGGCCAGGTAGCGCCCGAGCACGGGATTGCGGCAATGCGAGCCCAACCGCCGGTGGAATTCCAGCGATCGCGTGAGTCCGCCGGCGCGATCGCCGCGCCGGTAAGCGGCCTCCTCGTCGCGCACGAGGCGCTTCATCGCCGCGACCTCGGCGCGGGTCATGCGCGCCACCGCATAAAGGACGACCGCGCCCTCCACTGCACGCCGCGCCGCGAACACGTGAGCGACCTCCGCCGCCGAGGGCCGCGCAACGACGGCTACCCGGCGTTCGCGCAACGCGACGATCCCCTCGTGCGCGAGCGTGCGCAGCGCCTGGCGCACGATGGTGCGTGAAACGCCGAAGTGCCGGCCGAGCTCGGCCTCGGGCAGCTTCGTGCCCGGCGCCAGCTTGCGCTGGAGGATGGCCGCACGCACCGCACCGCAAATGTGCGACTCGGCACCTCGATTGGTCACTGCGTCGTGCTTGGGCACAAAAGGCGTATACGCGATTTGGGTATTTCTGTATACCGATTGGATCGATCCGCGACGAAGCGGTTGACAATGCGAACGGCTGGCGCGACGATGGGCGTCCAGCCACAGCGACTCCCATGCACGCGGCCGAATCCCCACCCGCTCCGCTGCGCTTCCTCGTCAACGGCGAACCTGTGTCGGTGAGTGGCGTGCCGCCGCAGACGACGCTCCTTGCGTTCCTGCGCGAGCACCGCGCCCTCTGCGGCACCAAGGAAGGCTGCGCCGAGGGCGATTGCGGCGCGTGCACGGTCGTGCTCGCCGAGAGCGACGGATCGCGCGTCGCGTGGAAGCCCGTCAACGCCTGCATCCGGCTGCTTCCCTCCGTCGCCGGCAAAGCGGTGTTCACCGTCGAGTCGCTCCAGGGCCCTGACGGTGCGCTGCATCCGGTGCAGCAGGCGCTCGTCGATCATCACGCGTCGCAGTGCGGATTCTGCACGCCGGGGTTCGCGATGAGCCTGTTCGGCCTCTTCAAGAACGCGTGCCGGCCTTCCACGGCGGTCATCGAGGATGCGCTTTCCGGCAACCTGTGCCGATGCACGGGTTACCGGCCGATCGTCGACGCGGCGCACGCGATGTACGACGCGACGCCGCTTTCCGACTGGCGTGCGTGCGGTGTCGCGGAAGACGGCTCGCGCAGGACATCCGCCGACGAGGCGCGGCTTGCGGCCTCGATAGCGTCGCTTGCGCAAACGGAAACGCTCGCGTACGCGTCGCACGGCAGGCGCTGGTGGTCGCCGCGCACGGTCGACGCGCTCGCGGAGCTCCTCGTCCGGAACCCTGACGCGCGCGTGGTTGCGGGGGCGACCGACGTCGGGTTGTGGATCACCAAGCATCATCGCGACGTCGGCGACATCGTCTACACCGGGGACGTCGAGGCGCTGCGCGCGGTTCGCGAGACGCCGTCGCATCTTTGCATCGGCGCGGCGGTCACGCTGACGGACGCTTTCGACGCGCTCGATGCGTCGTGGCCGGAGCTGCACGAGGTCTGGGCGCGGTTCGCATCGGTCCCCATCCGCAACAGCGGCACGCTCGGCGGCAACGTCGCCAACGGCTCGCCGATCGGCGATTCGATGCCTGCGCTCATCGCGCTCGGGGCCACGGTCGTGCTCCGACGAGGCGACATCGCGCGCGAGATCGACCTTGCCGACCTGTACGTCGCGTATCAGAAGACGGCGTTGCAGGCGGGCGAGTTCGTCGTCGAGATCCGCGTGCCGGCGCGGCGCGACCCCCTGCTGCTGCGTGCGTACAAGGTCAGCAAGCGCTACGACCAGGACATTTCCGCCGTGTTCGCGTGCTTCGCGCTGCATGTCGAAGACGGCGCCGTTGCGAGCGCCCGTATCGGCTGCGGCGGCGTCGCGCCCGTGCCCAGGCGCGCGACGGCCACCGAAGCCGCGCTCGTGGGCCGGCCGTGGAACGAAACGACCGCCGATGCCGCCGTGCGCGAGATCGCGCGCGAATTTTCGCCCATCGACGATATGCGCGCCACCGCCGCCTATCGCCGCGCCGCGCTGGGCAATCTGGTGCGCCGGTTCTACCTTGAAACTGCGGCGACGCGGGTGCGCACGCGCATCGAGCACCTCGAGCAGCTCACGTGAACGCCCCCGACAAGACACTGCGCGAAACGCAGCCGCGCAACGTCGCCGGTGCGCCGGTCGCGCACGACTCGGCCCGGTTGCACGTCACGGGCCATGCGCGCTACACGGACGATATTCCAGAACCCACCGGTACGCTGCATGCCGCATTGGGCGTGAGCCCGATCCCGCACGGCAAGCTTCACGGAATCGATCTGTCGGCCGTGGCCGCCGAGCCGGGCGTCGTCGCGACGTTCACCGCCGCGGACATTCCCGGCGTGAACGACGTCGGTCCCATCCAGCACGACGACCCGATCTTCGCGCACGAGACGGTCGAGTTCGCGGGACAGCCCGTGTTCGCCGTGATTGCGACCGACGTCGGTATCGCCCGTCGCGCCGCGAAGCTGGGCAAGCTCGACCTTGCGCCGCTGCCGGCAATTCTCACCATCGACGAGGCGCTCGCCGCGGAGTCGTACGTGCTGCCGCCCGTGCACGTGACGCGCGGCGACGCGGAGGCCGCCCTCCTCCGCGCGCCGCACCGCTTGAAGGGAACGGTGCGAAGCGGCGGCCAGGATCATTTCTATCTCGAGGGCCAGATCGCGATGGCCGTGCCGCGGGAGCACGGCGGCATTCACGTCTACACGTCCACGCAGCATCCGGGCGAGGTCCAGCACATGGTCGCGCACGCGCTGGGCCTCGCGGCGCATGACGTCGTTGTCGAATGCCGTCGCATGGGCGGCGGCTTCGGCGGCAAGGAAACGCAGATGTCGCTGTTCGCGTGCGTCGCCGCACTGGTCGCGCGCAGGACCGGCCGCGCCGTGAAGCTGCGCCTCGACCGCGACGACGACATGCGCTCGACCGGCAAGCGTCACGCGTTCGCCTATTGGTACGACGTGGGCTTCGACTACGACGGTCGCATCCTCGGGCTCGATCTCACGCTCGCGTCGCGCTGCGGCTTCTCGGCCGACCTGTCGGGACCGGTCAACGACCGCGCGGTGTTCCACTCCGACAATGCCTACTGGCTGCCCGACGTCGCGCTGCACAGCTTTCGTTGCAAGACGAACACGGTGTCCGACACGGCGTTCCGCGGCTTCGGCGGCCCGCAGGGCATGTTCCCGATCGAGCACGTGATCGACGAGATCGCCATCGCGCTCCGCCGCGATCCGCTGGACGTCCGCATTGCCAATCTGTACGGCAAGAACGTCGCGCAACGTCACGCCGTACGGCATGACGGTCGAGGACAACGTCGCGCCCGACATCATCGCCAAGCTCGAGGTGTCGTCGCGTTATCGCGAGCGCCGGGCGAAGATCGTGGCAATGGAACCGCACCAACCCGGTGATCAAGCGCGGCATCGCGCTCACGCCGGTCAAGTTCGGAATCTCGTTCACGGCGACGCACTACAACCAGGCAGGCGCGCTGCTGCATCTCTACAACGACGGAACGCTGCTGCTCAATCACGGCGGCACCGAGATGGGCCAGGGCCTCTTCACCAAGGTCGCGCAGGTCGTGGCGCAGGAGCTCGGCGTCCCCATCTCCACGGTGCGCGTCTCCGCGTCCGACACGAGCAAGGTGCCCAACGCCTCGCCTACTGCGGCGTCGTCGGGCAGCGACCTCAACGGCATGGCCGCGCGCGAAGCCGCGCGCACGCTTCGTGATCGCCTTGCCGCGTTTGCCGCGCGCAAGTTCGACTGCGATCCCGGCATGGTCGAGTTCGCGGACGGCATGGCCATGGCCGCGGGCAGGACGCTGCCCTTCGCGGAGCTCGCGCGCGCAGCGTACTTCGCGCGCGTGCAGCTGTCGGCGACCGGTTTCTACGCGACGCCCAAGATCCATTACGATCGCAAGACGCTGAGCGGCCGGCCGTTCTTCTACTTCGCGTACGGCGCCGCCGTGTCGGAGGTCGCCGTCGACACGCTCACCGGCGAGCATCGGCTGCTCGCCGTCGACATCCTGCACGACGTCGGCACCTCGCTCAACCCGGCGATCGACCGCGGCCAGATCGAGGGCGGCTTCATGCAGGGCATGGGGCTGGCTCGCGATGGAAGAGTTGTGGTGGAACGACAAGGGCGAGCTGCAGACCCACGCGCCGTCGACGTACAAGATTCCGACCGCGCACGACGTGCCGGCACACTTCCAGGTCGAGTTCTTCGGCGAGCCCAACCGCGAGGAGACGATCTACCGTTCCAAGGCGGTGGGCGAGCCGCCGTTCATGCTCGCGCTGTCCGCGTTTCAGGCGTTGCGCGACGCGATCGCGAGCGTGGCGGATCGGACCTGCGCGCTGCAGCTCGACGCGCCGGCCACCGACGAGCGCATTCTGTTCGCTATCGAGGATATCCGCTTGCGAGCGCGCGCGAATGTCTGACGCCCGCTGGATCGGCGAGCTCGCCGCAGGCGTCGAGCGCTACGGCCGCGCGGTGCTCGTCACGCTAGCCAACGCGACAGGCTCGACGCCGCGCGAGGCGGGAACCGTGATGGTCGTCTCGGCCGGCGAGATCTTCGGTTCGATCGGCGGCGGCCATCTCGAGTTCGAGGCGATCCGCGTGGCCCGCGACGCGCTCGCGCAATCGCCGTTGCCCGCGCCGTCGGTCGTACGCTTCCCGCTCGCGGCGCGGCTCGGGCAATGTTGCGGCGGCGTGGCCACGCTCGCGTTCGCGGTCATCGCAAGCGATAACGGCGCGTGGATCTCAATGCGGCAGCACGCGAGCGCGAAGGTGCCGCGTTCGACCTCGTCACCGTCATCGGCGGCGGACGCGATGCGCACGCCGTGGTCGCCGCAAGCGCCGACCGGGACCAGGCGCGCGTCGTGACGGACGGAACGACGACGCGCATCGTTCACACGATCGTTCCCGAGGACTTTACGGTGCTCGTGTTCGGCAACGGCCACGTCGGGCGCGCGCTCGTGCACGTGCTTCGGCGTCTTGCCGGCACGCGTTCGCTGGATCGACGAGCGCGAGGCGGATTTTCCGCAGGACATTCCGTCGGGCGTGGAGGTCGTCTCGACCGACTCGCCCAACGCCGAGCTGCGCGATGCGCCACGCGGATCGTTGGTCGTGATCACGACGCACGATCACGCGTTGGACTTCGAGCTCGTCTGCGGCGCGCTCGCGCGCGACGACTGGCGCTACCTCGGGCTGATCGGCTCGGCATCCAAGCGCAACCAGTTCGAAAAGCGCCTTCTGGCGCGGGGCTACGGCGCGCCGCAAATCGCGCGGATTACTTGTCCCATCGGCCGTGCGGTGCCGATCCGCAGCAAGCATCCCGGCGCGATCGCAGTAGCGGTGGCCGCGGAGCTCATCGCGATCGCCGAAAAAATAGGGTCAGAGTCGACTACATCAGGGACGTACCCCGAAGTTTCGCAGCAGTAAATAGGGTACGTCCCTAATCTATCGCGACTCTGACACCTACTTCGCACGATGACCGCCCGCCTCGTCCTCACCGGCATCACCAAGAGCTACCCGAGCGTCGTCGCCAACGAGGACATCGACCTCGCCGTGATGCCCGGCGAGATTCACGCGGTGCTCGGCGAGAACGGCGCCGGCAAGTCGACGCTGATGAAGATCATCTACGGCGCGGTGAAGCCCGACGACGGGACGATCCGGTGGGAAGGACGGGACGTCGTCATCGCCAACCCGGCGCGCGCGCGACGCCTGGGCATCGGCATGGTGTTCCAGCACTTCTCGCTGTTCGAGACGCTGACGGTCGCCGACAACATCGCGCTCGCGCTCGAAGGCGACCGCGCGGGCGCCGGACTCGCGGATCGCATCCGCGACGTCTCGACGAAGTACGGCCTGCCGCTCGATCCCGCGCGCTACGTGCACACGATGTCGGTCGGCGAGCGCCAGCGCGTCGAGATCGTCCGCTGCCTGCTGCAGGATCCGCGCCTGCTGATCATGGACGAGCCGACGTCGGTGCTCACGCCGCAGGCGGTCGAGAAGCTGTTCGAGACGCTGCGCCGGCTCGCGGCCGAAGGCTGCAGCATCCTCTACATCAGCCACAAGCTCGACGAGATCCGCGCGCTGTGCCACAAGGCGACCGTGCTGCGCGCGGGGCGCGTGACCGGCACCTGCGATCCGCGGCGCGAATCGTCGTCGTCGCTGGCGCGCATGATGATCGGCGGCGACCTGCCGCATCCCGCGCACCGCGGACACCGCGGCGGGCGCCGACGCGCTCGTCGTGCGCGACCTCACGCTGCCGGCCGACGATCCGTTCGGCACGTCGCTGTCGCAACATCAACCTCACCGTGCGCGCATGGCGAAATGCTTGGCATCGCCGGCGTCTCGGGCAACGGGCAGAAGGAATTGATGGCCGCGCTGTCGGGCGAGCGGCCGCTCGCCGACGCCGACGCGGTCACGATCCTCGGAGAGCCCGCGGGCCGCCTCGATGCCGCGCAGCGGCGCGCGCTCGGCTTCGCCTTCGTGCCGGAAGAGCGCCTCGGCCGCGGTGCGGTGCCGGAGATGTCGCTCGCCGACAACGCGCTGCTCACCGCGCATCGCAAGGCAATGGTCACCGCGCGGCTTCATGCGCGACGGCGTCGTGCGCGATTACGCGACGGACACGATTCGCGAATACGGCGTCAAGGCGGGCGGGCCCGACGCCGTCGCGCGCAGCCTGTCCGGCGGCAACCTGCAGAAATTCATCGTCGGCCGCGAGATCCGCCAGCAGCCGCGCATGATGATCGCCGCGCAGCCGACGTGGGGCGTCGACGTCGGCGCCGCAGCGCAGATCCGCCAGGCGCTGCTCGACCTGCGCGACAGCGGCGTCGCGGTCCTCGTCGTGTCCGAGGAGCTGGACGAGCTCTTCGAGATCTGCGACCGGCTCGCGGTGATCGCGCAGGGACGGCTGTCCGATCCCAAGCCGGTGCGCGAAACCAACGCCGAGGAAATCGGCCTGCTGATGTCGGGGTCGTTCATCACCGCGGACGTGGAGTCGGAGCGCGCATTCTCGCCCGCAGGGGTGATCCGGTGACGACCCCCACGCTCGCTTCGCTCGCTGCCCCCGGAGGGGGCGCATCGGCCCCTTGGGGCGGCCCTTCGGGGCCGACGTGAGGATAAGACTCGAAGCGCGACCCGAGCCTTCGCGGCTGGCGGGGTGGCTGTCGCCGATCGTCGCGACCGCGGCGGTGCTCGTCATCGGCTTCGTGCTGTTCGCGTCGATGGGCAAGAACCCGTGGCTGGCGATGTACACGTTCTTCATCGAGCCGATCGACACGTCCTACGACGTCGGCGAGCTGCTGCTGAAGGCCAGCCCGATCATGCTGTGCGCAGTCGGCCTGGCCGTCGGCTATCGCGCGAACGTCTGGAACATCGGCGCCGAAGGCCAGCTCATCATGGGCGCGATCTTCGGCGGCGGCGTCGCGCTCGCGTTCCACGAGGTCGACACGCGATGGGTGCTGCCGGTGATGCTGGTCGCGGGCATGGTCGGCGGCATGCTGTGGGCGGCGATTCCCGCGTTCCTGCGCACGCGCTTCAACGCGAACGAAATCCTGGTCTCGCTGATGCTCGTCTACGTCGCGTCGTTCGTGCTGTCGCTGCTCGTGCACGACGCATGGCGCGATCCGGAGGGCTTCAACTTTCCGCAATCGAAGATGTTCACCGAGCACGCGCTGCTGCCGAACCTGCTGCCGGAGACGCGGCTCAACGTCGGCTTCCTCATGGCCGTTGCTCGCGGTTGCCGCTGGATGGCTGTTCATGCGCAAGAGCCTGCCGGGGTTCCAGATGCGCGTCGCGGGACTGGCGCCGGCCGCGGCCAACTACGCGGGCATCTCGTCGAAGCGCACGGTGTGGATGGGCATGCTGATCGGCGGCGCGTGCGCCGGTCTCGCCGGCGTCGGCGAAGTCGCCGGACCGATCGGCCAGCTGCTGCCGATCATCTCGCCCGGCTACGGCTTCGCCGCGATCATCGTCGCCTTCGTCGGCCGGCTGCATCCGATCGGCATCTTCTTCGCGAGCCTGCTCATGTCGCTGCTGTACCTCGGCGGCGAGGCGGCGCAGATGAAGCTCGCGCTGCCGTCGTCGGTGACCGGTTTGTTCCAGGGCACGCTGCTCCTCTTCCTGCTCGCCGCCGACGTGTTCATCCACTATCGGCTGCGCATCGTGCGTGCGCCTGCGACCGTCACCCGCGAAGCCTGATGGACACAGCTGCGCAGCTCGTCCTCCTCACGCTCGCCGCCGGCACGCCGCTCGTCTACGCGGCGCTCGGCGAGCTCGTCACCGAAAAGTCGGGCGTGCTGAATCTCGGCGTCGAAGGCATGATGCTGGTCGGCGCCGTGGTCGCGTTCATCGTCGCGGCCACCACCAAGTCGCCGTGGCTCGGCGTGGTCGCCGGCATGTGCGCAGGTGCCGCGCTGTCGCTGATCTTCGCCGTCGTCACGCTGACGCTGCAGGCGAACCAGGTGGCGTCGGGCCTCGCGCTGTCGCTTGTTCGGCGTCGGACTCTCGGCGTTCATCGGCCTCGACTACGTGAGCGTGGTCATCGAGCCGATCCAGCCGCTGGCGATTCCCGGATGTCCGACCTGCCGTGATCGGCAGTCTCTTCGGCCACAATCCGCTCGTTATCTGTCGCTGGTGCTGTTCGCGCTCATCCAGTGGTTCCTGTTCAGGACGCGTGCCGGCCTCGTGCTGCGCGCCGTCGGCGAGTCGCCGCAATCGGCGCACGCGATCGGCTACCCGGTGGTCGCGCATCCGCTATCTCGCCGTGCTCTTCGGCGGCGCGTGCGCCGGTCTGGGCGGCGCGTATCTGTCGCTCGTCTACAACCCGTCGTGGATCGAAGACATGACGGCCGGGCGCGGCTGGATCGCGCTCGCGCTGGTCGTGTTCGCCACGTGGAAGCCCTGGCGCGTGCTGGCCGGCGCGTACCTCTTCGGCGGCGTCACGCTGGCGCAGTTCCAGGCGCAGGCGCTGGGCGTGGAGATCTCCGTCGCAGTACCTGTCGATGCTGCCGTACGTCGCGACGATCCTCGTGCTGGCGATCATTTCGCGCGACGCCGCCATCATCCAGCTCAACGCGCCGGCATCGCTCGGCAAGCCGTTTCATCCGGACGGCTGAAACCGCTTCCAGTAAAATGCGCCTCCGGACTTGAAGCCCCCGCTTCCAGGAGAACCCGATGATCCTGAATACCCGCAGAATGACGCTGGCGGCCACGCCGCCTGCGCGATCGCGCTGCGCTGCCCGCCGCCGCGCAGCCCCCAAGGCCGGCGAGCCGCTCAAGATCGGCTTCGTCTACGTGAGCCCGATCGGCGACGCCGGCTGGACGTTCCAGCACGACACCGGGCCGCAAGGAGATGGAAAAGGCGCTCGGCGGCAAGGTCACGACCAAGTACATCGAAAGCGTGCCCGAAGGCGCCGATGCGGAGCGCGTGATCCGCGAGCTCGCGCCGACCGGCCACAACCTCATCTTCACGACGTCGTTCGGCTACATGAACCCGACGATCAAGGTCGCGCGGCCGTTCCCCAACAACAAGTTCGAGCACGCCACCGGCTACAAGACGTCGAAGAACGTCGGCATCTACAACGCGCGCTTCTACGAGGGCCGCTATCTCGCGGGCATCGTCGCCGGCAAGATGTCGAAGACGGGTGTCGCGGGCTACGTCGCCGCGTTTCCGATTCCGGAAGTCGTCATGGGCATCAACGCGTTCGCGCGCGGCATGCGCAGCGTCAATCCGAAGGCCGAGGTGAAGGTGATCTGGGTCAACTCGTGGTTCGATCCGGGCAAGGAGTCCGAAGCCGCCGAACACGCTGATCTCGCAGGGCGCCGACGTGCTCACGCATCACACCGACTCGACCGCCACCGTGCAGGCGGCCGAGGCGAAGAAGGTCTACGCGATCGGCTACCACTCCGACATGTCGAAGTACGGTCCGAACGCGCAGCTCACCGCGGTCACGCATCACTGGGGCAACTACTACACGAAGGTCGCGCAGTCGGTCGTCGACGGCAAGTGGCAGCAGGACAACGTGTGGGGCGGCATCAAGGACGGCATGATCAAGCTCGCGCCGTTCAACAAGGTCGTGCCGCCCGACGTGCAGGACGCTCGTCAAGAAGGCGGAAGCCGAGATCGCGGCCGGCAAGCTGCAATCCCTTCACCGGGCCCGATGAAGGACAACACGGGCAAGGAGCGGCTGGCGGCGGGCAAGACGATCACCGACGGCGATCTGTCGAAGATGGACTACTACGTCGAGGGCGTGGTTGGCAAGCTGCCCTCTTCCAAGTAGGGGCCACGCCCTTTTGGCGCCGCGACGTCCGAACTCGTTGCACGCGACGTCCACGCCGCGCGCGGACGCCGGTGAACTCGCGTTCAGGGCGTCGCGCGTTCCGAGAAAACGAGCGTCAGCCGGCCTTGAGCAAACGTCGTCGTTCGCGCAACCGCGTAGCGAGGCGAAGGACGACCGCGCCGACCGCGCGACATCGGCCGCGCGCGACATCGGCATCGAGGACCACGCGGTCGCCGAGAACACCGCCGCCGCGACGCAAGCCGAAGTGAGCGCGCTGCAGGACATCCTCGCGGCCGATCCCGATCGACGCCAGGCGCTGATCAAGGCCGTGCAGGAGAGCAAAGGAACACGCCGATCACCCGGAGTGGGCGCCCGACGACGAGCTCGCCGACGATTGGAAAACGGCGGGTACCCGTACAAGAACCTGCTGACCCGCAAGAGCTACGAGCGGCAGAAATACCGGCTGCAGGTGGAGCTCCTGAAGCTGCAGGCGTGGGTCAAGGAGACCGGGCAGAAGGTCGTCGTGCTGTTCGAAGGCCGCGACGCCGCCGGCAAGGGCGGCACGATCAAGCGCTTCATGGAGCATCTGAACCCGCGCGGCGCGCGCGTGGTCGCGCTGGAAAAGCCGACCGAAGACGAGCGCGGCCAGTGGTATTTCCAGCGCTACATCACGCACCTGCCCACGGCGGGCGAGATCGTGCTGTTCGACCGCTCGTGGTACAACCGCGCCGGCGTCGAGCACGTGATGGGATTTTGCACGCGAGCAGGAATACGACGAGTTCATGCATGAAGCGCCGGGATTCGAGCGCAGCCTGGTGCGCAGCGGCATTCACCTCGTGAAATTCTGGTTCTCGGTGAGCCGCGAGGAGCAGCGCCGCCGCTTCCGCGAACGCGAAGCGCATCCGCTGAAGCAGTGGAAGCTCTCGCCGATCGACAAGGCGTCGCTGGACAAGTGGGACGACTACACGAAGGCCAAGGAAGCGATGTTCTTCCACACCGACACGGCCGAAGCGCCGTGGACGGTGATCAAGTCGGACGACAAGAAGCGCGCGCGCCTCAATGCGCTGCGCTACCTGCTGCACTCGTTGCCGTACAAGGCGAAGGACGTCGCGACGCATCGGCGTCGCTCGACCCGCTGCTCGTCGGGCGCGCGCACATCGTGTACGAGCGGGGCGAGAAAGCCGGCGCTTAGGTTCGGGAATCAGACAAACACGCATGGAGCGCGCACCGCTGCCGCGCTAAGCTCGACCCATGACCCTGCCGATCGCACCGCCGGTAGAACCGATGCTCGCGCAAATTGCGCAGGCGCTGCCGGCCGAGGGCGAATTCCTGTACGAGCCCAAGTGGGACGGGTTTCGCGCCATCGTGTTTCGCGACGGCGCCGACGTGTACATCCAAAGCCGCGACGGCAAGCCGTTCGACCGTTACTTCCCCGACCTGCATCAGGCGCTGGGCGAGCTGCTTCCGCCCGATTGCGTCGTGGACGGCGAGATCGTCATCGCTACGCCGCAGGGTCTCGACTTCGACGCCCTGCAGCTTCGCCTGCATCCTGCGTCGTCGCGCGTGGCCATGCTGTCGGCCGCACAGCCGGCATCGTTCGTCGCGTTCGACGTTCTGGTGACGAACGGCCGGGACGTCACCTCAGTTCCGCAGGTCGAGCGTCGCGCGATGCTGGAAACGATGCTTGCCTCGCCCAGGCCGCCGCTCCATCTCACGCCGGTCACATCGCGGCGCGCTCAGGCGGAGCAGTGGCTTGCGGCGTTCGAAGGCGCGGGATTGGACGGCGTCATTGCGAAGCCCGTCGGCTTGCGATATTCGCCGGGCAAGCGCGCGATGCTTAAAGTGAAGCACGTGCGAACCGCCGATTGCGTCGTCGCCGGCTTTCGCTGGTACAAGGATACGGACGACGCAGTCGGCTCGCTCCTGCTCGGCTTGTACGACGGCAACGGCGAGCTGCATCACGTAGGCGTCGCCTCCGCTTTCACGATGGCGACGAGGCGCAGCCTCGCGACGTTGCTAGAGCCGCTGCGCAAGAACGCGCTCGAGGACCACCCGTGGCGGTCTTGGAATACGGAAGCCCCAGCGGCGACGCGCATGCCCGGCGGTCAGAGCCGTTGGTCCGCGGGGAAGGACCTGTCGTGGGAGCCGTTGCGTATCGAGCGGGTGTGCGAGGTGAAGTACGATCACCTGCAAGGGGACCGGTTCCGCCACGCGACGCACTTCGTGCGGTGGCGCCCGGACAAGCGGCCGTCCGCGTGCCGGTACGACCAGCTCGAAGTCACGACGCCGTACGAGCTCAAGAGGGTGTTTGGCGCGCGGGGTGGGTAGCTGCAGTCCGGTCTACGAACCTATTTGACCTTCCGGTGGGCGGACCCTACAGCCATACTAGACTCCAGTGTCAGCCCGTGGAGGGCCGGCTGACTATGGATATCAGGCGCATAGTTTTCATCTTTCTTCTGGGCTTCCTTTGCGTCAGCTCTGTCGCGGGTGGCCAAGTTCCCGCACGTTCGCCGATCGTCGGGGTTCTGTCGTCCGGGAGTACCAACGACGCGAATGCCGCCGTTTCGCGCGAGGCGTTCGAGCGCGGACTCAGGGAGCACGGATGGGTCAACGGCCAGAATGTCCGATTGGAGTATCGCTACGCGGAGGGCGAGCGTAAGCGACTTGAAGGGCTTGCGCGTGAGCTCGTGCAGCTCGGTGCCAACGTCATCGTGGCGCGCGCCTCCAGCTCTGTTGCGGCGGCAAGACAGGCCACCTCGACAATCCCGATCGTCATGTCGGCGAGCGGCGAAGATCCCGTCCAGACCGGAGTCATCGCCAGCATGGCCCGGCCCGGCGGGAATGTCACGGGGCTGACTCTTCTCCTTCCAGATCTGCGGCTCAAGCAGCTCGAGCTCCTGAAAGAGGTTGTGCCGGGCATCTCTCGCGTTGGGGTCTTGACCGGCGGTTCCACGATGCCCACTGAAACGGACCGTCGGAATCTCGACGCAGCGGCTGCCAAAGTCGGCCTTCGCCTGGAACTGCTGGACGTAAAGCAGGCGCGCGACCTTGACAAGGTGTTCGCGGATATTGCACGCGCACGAATCGAGGGACTGCTTGTATGGGGCGATCCGCTTGTGCTCGAGGCGAACATGCAAAGAGTCGTCGGACTTGCCTCGAAGCATCGTCTTCCGGCGGTCTACTGGTTGCGAGCCTATGTCGAGACCGGCGGCTTGATGTCGTACGGCGCCGATCTGCTCGAGATTCATCGGCGATCGGCGTACTACGTGGATCGGTTGCTGAAAGGTGCCCGGCCGAGCGATATGCCTGTTGAGGCGCCGACCAAATTCGCTCTGACAGTAAACCCGAAGTCGGCGAAGACGATTGGACTTTCGTTTCCGGCGTCGATAGTGGCACGAGCCGATGAGGTGATCGAGTGATGCGTTGCCAACAGCGTGGTGGCGGGCCCATCCACGCTTTAACCACGCGAACGGCTGTTATCTGCCCTCCGTTCAAGGGGTGTTTTCAACATAATCGGCCAAGATCCGCCGTACGGCGAAGCCACCGTTTGCGGTCGTTGGAAGACGCTATCGACCCCGGATACTGGGAGCGTAAACTACGTTCTCCCTAAGGTTTGCTCGCCTAGCTCGCGACGTCCCGGCGCTTGCCTTCGTTGCATCGCGAATACTTGAGGGCTCGGATGCAACATACCCAACGCCGGCGCTTTCTACTTGCAACTGGCGCGCTTCTCGCTGCCCCTCTCTCGTCAACCGCCCAACAGCCGCAAGCAAAGATCGCGCGGATCGGGTTTCTTGGGGTGTCCACGCCTGCGGCGTGGGGACCCCGTGTCGATGCCTTCCGGACAGGTCTGCGCGACTTGGGGTACGTCGAGGGTAAGAATGTCGTTATCGAGTTCCGCTTTGCCGAAGGCAAGTTTGACCGTCTTCCCGAGCTCGCCGCCGAGCTCGTCCGGCTCAAGGTGGATGTCATCGTGACCCATACAGTACCCGGCGCCCTTGCCGCGAAGCAGGCAACCGCGACGAATCGGATACCGGTGGTCATGACCAACGTCGGCGACGCCGTTGGGACCGGCATCGTCGCGAGCCTGGCGCGCCCTGGCGGCAACATCACCGGCGACACGTTCTTCGTCACCGAGCTCGTGGCGAAAAGACTCGAGGTGCTCAAGGATGCGATACCGCGCGCGCACCGGGTGGCGGTGCTCGCGAATCCGGACAACGCCGGAACGGGACCGTCCCTCCAAGCCATGGAAATGGCGGCCAAGCGGCTGAACGTGGCGTTGCTGAAGTTCGATGCGCGGAGCCCCGCGGACCTGGACGGCGCTTTCGCCGCAATGACGAAGGAGAACGTCGACGCGCTCACGGTGATCGAGGACGTGGCCCTCATCCCCAGCAACAAGAGGATCGCGGAGCTCGCGGTCAAGCAGCGCCTTCCCTCGATCAGCTTCATCGAGTATGCCGACACGGGAGGGCTCTTCGGCTATGGCCCGAACATTCTCGCACTCTATCGCCGCGCCGCCGTTTTCGTCGACAAGATCCTCAAGGGCGCGAAGCCCGCCGACATTCCGATCGAGCGCCCGACGACGTTCGAATTCGTCATAAACATGAAGACCGCTCGGGCGCTCGGCGTCACGATCCCGCAGGCGGTGCTGCTCCGCGCGGACAGGATGATTGAGTAGCCAAGCGTCTCGCGTTGACTGCGGCGGAATGTCCGGTTCTGTCCCGCGCTACGACCACTTCGGGTCGAACTGCGACCGTCGACGATCAAGCCGCTCGCGCCCGACTCTATGGTCGCTGAACGGCCAGAAGCGGGGTCGCGGATTTGCCGCAAGGGCGGTCGCTCGATCGTCTGTCGTTCGGGAGTGACGAACTAGCCAGGGACCGCCGGAAGCAAGAATAAACTAGCGGTATCTGCTCTAAACCGGAGTCAACGATGACGTACGCACCGCCGGTTGCGAAACTGTGCATCGTCGTAGGGCTGTTCTCTGGATGCGCTCCGATAACGATATCGAGCGACTACGGCGCCACTTCCATGTCCAGGAACCCTGTGCTCTGCGTCGGCAAGGCGCAGTGCGAGATCTATTGGCAGCGCGCGCAGGCGTGGGTGGTCAACAACAGCGAATATCGCATGCAGACGGTTACCGATACTGTCATCGAGACACAGGGACCGACACTGGCGCGATCGGCATTGGCATTCAGAGTTACTAGAGTGCCTGACGACAAGGATGGGGCGCGAATCGTCGTCATCGCGTCTTGTGGCAATGTATTCGGATGTAAACCAGAGTCGTCGGCTGCCGTCACGGCGTTCGAGCACTTCGTGACAAACTAGCCTTGCGTCGCGATACTAGGGCACTGCCATACGCAACGCCAAGCTGCGGGTCCACATCGCTGTGAGCCCTGGTCGGTTTGCGGGCCAGGAGCGGTCGCTGCCTACGGAGACGGAAAGCAGCCGTTCGAGGCGACAGGTGGCGTGACAAGTTTCAGCCTCAACGCTGATCCTTCGGCGCCAACTGCTACGGTCGTGCACGTTCGCGATGGCCGCTTGTTCTTTCCTCCTGAAGCAATCGCCGGCGCCGCCGGACGCCGGTCCGTGCTACCAAGACGATTACCGTCCGGCGATCGTGAAACAAACGAAACAAACGGAGGCGGCAGGTGAAGTAGCGTTGCAATGTCCCGTCACTACGCTGGCCGTGTTTCGGTCGCCTATCGCCAGGAGTTTGCAAATGTCCGATCTTTCTCCAAGAGTTGCCGAGCTTTCGAGCCGCTTCAGCGGGCACCTGCTTTTGCCTGACAATCCGGCGTGGGACGTTGCGCGCCGCGTACACAATGGTTTCGTGGACAAGCGTCCGGCGCTCGTTGCGCAGTGTCGCGGCTCGGCAGATGTCGTGCTAGCGGTGCGCTTTGCCCGTGATGCAGGCCTCGAGATCGCGGTCCGCGGCGGCGGGCACAACGTTGGCGGGCGGTCGACCATCGACAACGGTCTCATGATCGACTTGTCGCCCATGCAGTACGTCTACGTGGATTCCGCCGCACGCAAAGCACGCGCGGCGGGAGGCACTTTGTGGGGGCAATTCAACCGCGAAACGCAGGTGTACGGCCTTGCAACGACCGGCGGTGTCGTGTCATCGACCGGAGTGGGCGGCTTGACGCTCGGCGGCGGACTTGGATGGCTCATGCCGAAGTACGGCATGGCGCTCGACAACTTGCTAGGCGTCGAAGTCGTGCTGGCCGACGGCAGTGTCGTTCGCGCGACCGCCGACGAGCATCCCGATCTATTCTGGGCCGCGCGCGGCGGTGGCGGCAACTTCGGCGTCGCGTCGTCTTTCGAGTTTCGCCTGCATGATGTCGGGCCGAC
Source organism: uncultured beta proteobacterium (assembly GCA_963707815.1). Classification (GTDB taxonomy): domain Bacteria; phylum Pseudomonadota; class Gammaproteobacteria; order Burkholderiales; family Casimicrobiaceae; genus VBCG01. Next base: position 30,964 of record CAVPRK010000024.1, on the reverse strand, counting down.
CGTGAACGGTGGTCTCGTGGCTTGGCCCGTGGATCGCGCGCGCGACGTCCTCCAGCTCTATCGAGAGTTGGCCCATGAGGCGACAGACGACCTGATGCTTGTCGCGGCACTCATCACCGGACCCGATGCGGCGACCAAGCTCGTCGCGATTGCGGCGGGCCACTTCGGCGACAAAGGAGTGGCCGAGACAGCGCTGCAGCGCATCAAGTCGTTCGGCCAGCCGGTGGTGGACGCGATGGGACCACTGCCGTACACGGACCTCAACGCGATGCTCGATGCGTCCTATCCGTCGGGCGCTCGCAACTACTGGAAATCGCACTTTTGCGAAGACTTGAACGACGGTGCTATCGACGCACTCGTCGACGCGTTCATGCGCTGTCCGTCGCCGATGGGCCAGATCGTCATCGAGCATTTCCACGGTGCCGCCACGCGGGTGCCGCCGACGGAAACTGCTTATGCGTTGCGTTCGAGCGGGTTCAATGTGCTCGTGCTCTCGCAGTGGAAGGATGCGGCCGAAGATGCGAGCGGACAGGCGTGGGCACGAGAGTCGTACGCGAGCTTCGCACCCTTCGTGGGGTCCAGCCGTTATCTGAACTATCTCGACCAGGACGATGTAGGCGACGGCGCGCTTGCCGCCGCGTATGGTCCGAACCTGCGGCGTTTACAGGCCATCAAGCACAAGTACGATCCCGACAATGTGTTTCACCAGAATGTGAACATTCTACCGAGAGGTTGATGGCGCACATCAGGTCAAACTGCGGACCTGCGGGGCTGTCGGGCAGATCGACCACTACGCTTCGCATAGCGCGGTCTTCGAGGCTTGGGCGTGGTTGATGTTGTAGGTGCGTGTCGAATCGGTCGAGGCAGTTGATCGCGAAGGCAGCATTCGGGCCAGGAGCGGTGGCTCCGTGGTATCTCCCAAAGCGGTGTTTCAACTCAAGTTAGCCAGCGCGTGCCTTGGCGACCGTCAGGTATGCTCCGCGAGGGCGATAGGACGTCGCCTAGGGGAGGATGGATGATGAATCTTCGCGGGGTTGGTGTCACGCTGGCCGGAGCCATGCTCGTGGGCTGCCAGGCCCCTGGTGTGAATCTCGATAGTGTGCAGCCGCACGCTGTGGACGTGGCAGTACGCCGAGCGCAGCTCGACACGATGTGCGCAAGCGTGACGCCCACCGTGCTCGATCGCCAGCAGGAGACGCCGTCGCGGGCCACCGGCGGCAATGTGATGCTCGTGTATGCGATCGACGTGGCAGGCTGCGACCAGCGCAAAAGCTACCGCGTGAAGTGCCCCGCCGTCGGTGGCGCGTGTTTCCTGGCGGACAACCGCGCGGGGTGAGGCGTGGCACGCAAACGGACATGCTGCGCGTGTGGGGAGCGCAAAAGGGGTTGCGAAAACAGGCGCGCGGGCCTCAGTCGATGCGCTGACGTGGAAACGGCAAAGTGTTCGATCTCACCATCCCGCAGTCGCTGCTGTTGCGCGCAGATGAGTTGATTCACTGACCGGGCATTCCCGATTATTCGCGTTCCGCATCTCGCAATTCGGAGGGGTCATCATGCAACTACAGAGACTGGCATTCGCAGCGCTCGCACTGATCACTTCTACTGTCCTCCACGCCCAGGGCCCCGCCTGGCCAACCAAGTCGATCCGCTGGATCATCCCGTACCCGCCGGGCGGCATCACCGACAACGCGACGCGTATGGTCGTGCAGAAGGTGGCAGAGCAGACGGGATGGACAATCGCAGTCGAGAACAAGCCCGGCGCGAATTCGATTCTCGGCGCCGACATCGCGGCGAAGTCGACGCCCGACGGCTACACGTTCCTGACGGTGATCGCCGCGCACGCGGCCAACGCCACGCTCTACGCAGGCAAGCTGCCGTTCGATGTGGTGAAGAGCTTTGCGCCCGTGTCGCTGGTCGGGATCGCGCCCCTCATCATGACCGCGAACAACGATCTGCCGGTCAAGGACATCAAGGAACTGATCGCCTACGCCAAGGCGAATCCGGGCAAGCTCTCCTACGGTTCCTCCGGTGTGGGTGCGGCGGCGCACCTGACCACGGAGCTCTTCGATCAGACTGTGGGGGTTCACATGGTCCACGTCCCGTACAAAGGCACGGCGCCGGCGCTGCAGGATCTGATGGGCGGGAACATCCAGATCCTGGTTGACGTGCCCAGCACGTTGATGCCACAGGTGCGTGGCGGCAAGATCAAGGCGCTCGGCATGTTCTCCGCCAAGCGAGTTGCCGGCGCCGCGGAGATCCCGACCATTGCCGAAGCGGGCGGTCCGCTGATCGAGGCCTCGACCTGGGTATTGTTCCTCGCGCCGGCCGGGACGCCGCGCGAGATCGTGAACCGGTTTGCATCCGAGACCGCAAAGGCAGTCGCGTCGGCTGACATCAAGAGTCGTTTCGAGACGATAGGCATCGAACCTGTCGGCAACACACCCGATGAAGCGGGCAAGTTCCTCAGCGAAGAAATTGCCAAGTGGGCGAAAGTGATTTCGACTGCGGGGGTGAAACCCGAGCAGTAAGCATCGGAGCAATTCTGCGAGCCAACAGCCGAGTTGGGTCGAACTACGACTGTCGACGATCAAGCCGCTGGATTCGCGTCACCAGCGATGACCCGAGTATTGACCGAGCAAAGGCGATTACCATGGTCACGATTTCTAAGCTCACCGTAACCAATGCGAAGCCGATCGATGCCACGAATTGGCTAACCGTGAGAGATGTATTCGGCCCACAAGAAATTCCCGATCCGTCACCGCGCGGAGATTGTGTCGTGCGGGCCGAGACCTCACCGCGGAACATCGCGGCTGAATGGTCACAGATTGCCTGGAGCGGTGGCGAACCCATTCCCGCCAACCCCAATCAACGACGGGTCAGGCGTCAAGCGGCCGGAACGACAACCATCACCGCATCGATCGCAACCAGTACCCAGAAGCTCGTTCTGTGGACCATGTGGGCCGATGTCTCCGTGCTCACAAAGGGGCTCGACCGCCACAAGCAAAGCCGTGGAGCGAGGGTGTGCCGTTCCCAGGACCCGATCAATGCGGCGCCTACGAAGTGCAGTCATTCTCGATGGGAAAGAATGCCCGCGGGCAGGTTATCGCCGTTGCGAAACTGCTCCCCCGTGGCGTCGGCAGAATCATTCTTGCAGCCAGCAAACCCACGCTGTTCAGTATGCGGCGCGAATTGACGGCGCACGATTATGTTGACGGCGCGCCGAACAAACACAAGAAGTCGTTTGGTGTCTGGATAGACGATACGCTGTCAACAATGCAGGTTCTCACGTCCGTCATTAACGACGAACTCTATGATACTGACGCGCCTGATCTTCCTGTTGCAACGCAAACAGCAGAAACCTATAACAATTTCCGGCAATGGCTCGAATGGGATAGGCGACCGTGTTCGAATTTTGCCTACTGGTATTTCCAGGCGCGCTGGAAGGAGCAGCAGGTCACCCTCAAGGAGGTTGGGCAAGGCTCGATCACGCTCCCACAGCACGCTTTCTATAAGAGACCGTAAACCCCCAAAGTGTCCTTTGCAAGGCGCGCTACTGCAGCGTATGCAGCCGGCCGGGCGCTAAACGCCGAAGGAGTTGGCGACACGACCCGTTCGTGGCCCCAGAACATTGAAGGTGACTTGGCCGAAATCCATGAACGTCCGCTTCTTTGGAACACCACGGGCAGCAACGGGTCGACCTCGGTGGTTCAACGCACGATGCCGAAGGAATCCGCGACCCTAAAGCGCGGACCTATGCTCAGAAGCTGGCATCGGCTGCGCGAAGACGCTTCGCGGTGGGAGGTGAATTAGCGGGCGACTTGGATCAACTCTGCAGCCGACGCGCCGACATACGACCTTCCGGCTGCATGAAAGGCGTCATCGCGGCTTACGCGCGGTGCGTCGACTTCCTGCGGATATGCGCGGAACGAGCGGCTGGCCGCGCTGCGCGTCAGCGCTGGGTTCGCCGCCGCATTGCCCGATTCAGGGAGTGCGGCGGCACCGGCAAACAATCAGAAGACCGTGCCCGTTTTGCAATCCCATCCGGCCTTGACGATGCTTTGCCCACCGGTATTGGTTTGCAGGCGGTACTCCAAGCCATATCTTTGGGCGGTGAACACTACTTTCTCCACCACGCGGCTCGGATCTGCCGAAGTCACCTGTGAAAACTCGTTGATGAAGACCTCGTCCATGGTGAGCAGGAAATAGTCGAGTGGATTCGCCCCTTCACGTTGCAAGGTAAGCACCGCCCGTTGTACGAAGATGCCCTGAAGTAATTTCTTTGCGAGCACCGCACTCGCCAGGTCCAGATTTTTCAGCACAGCCACTGGCGGACAGATCAACCTGCTCGACGGGCGATTATCAGTCGAAGGTGGCACGACGAGCGATAAGTCATATGACAGGACAACGACTTCGTCCTTGTGCCCCTCGGCGGTCGATTCACCAGGAATGCCGGTAAGATTCAGAAACGCCCCCGCCGTTGCCGCAATCGGCCACGCCGCCGCGGCTAACCCGACCAATGCGCAAAGCCATGCGATGAGACTGTACGTGCCGCGTACCGGCCGAGCGGCTCCTTCATGTACGTCTTGCATGATTCCCTCCTCGTGAGCGCGGTCGCACCTTTGCGCCGCGAACCGCATCCTAAGTACCAATGCCTTTTTGCACAAACGGAACGATCGGACCGGGGACTGTCCCAGGAATAATCGCGTGGTAGGGACTCACCGATAGCGGCGCGGCCGCTGAAGTGGCGGCCGAACGGCTGCATTTTGTGAGGCTTGCCGGCTGGTCTGGGTCGAACTGCGACAGTTGACGATCAAGACGCTCGCGTTCGGACTCGATGGTCTCTGAACGGCGAGGAGCGGTCGTTTGGAGAATGAACTCAAAGCAGTCGTTCGGCGACGCTATCGAACATAAGTGGAGCCGCTCGTTCACGTTCTGCGTTGCGCCGGCCTCGCCGTTGATAATGCGCTTGTCCTCGAGGCAACGCGCTGGAGGTTGTCCGGCGCGGCTTCCTTGTATACGTCGATGTCGTGCACGGCGCGCCTTACAACGCGAATAGTCGCGTTGCCACGCGGCGGGAACGGCGGGATCATAAGAACGCGACTACGATGAAGTGATACTTGTTACGCAAAGGCTTCGATGCACATGTCCGCTGTTTCCAGCGTGCCGGTAAGCGCCGCGCCGCTTGTGATGCCTTCGAGCGGCCGGCATTGCAACTGAAGGACCGGTGGACGCCCCGAGGTCACCCGCGCCGGCATCTGTCTGCCGTCGGCGAAAGCTCTGAAGGAGTACGCACAATGGCGCCGAAGACCGTGCCCGTTTCCCCGACCGTCCAAGGTGTGCCGACGCTGGCCAAGGGCGATTCGAACCCGCAGTTCACCGTGGTCCACGACTTCCTAAAGCGGTTCGGCTACCTGCCGCCGACCGCCGAGAGAGGCCCGCAACTCGACGAGAGAGTCTCGGCGGCCCTCGCGCTCTACCAGAAGGGGCACGCCCTGCCGGTCACCGGCGAGTTCGACGAGGCCACGCGAGACATGATGGCGGAGCCGCGGTGCGGCCTACCGGATCTGCGCGCGGGCCTGAAGTTCAAGACGACCTGCTCCTGGCCGGCCCCGCACCTGACGTTCGCGTTCGAGGACGGCACCGGTGACATCGCCGGCGCGGCAGAGTTCCAGGGAGTGCGGCAGGCCTTTGCGACGTGGGCGGGGGCCACCCCCTTCACCTTCACCGAGGTCGAGCGCACGGCCGGCCCGGACGTGTTGATCGACTGGCGGCCGGCCAACGATCCGGACCACTCGATGGTCGGCACCATCATCGCCCACGCCGACTTTCCGCCCGGCTGCGGCGTGATCAACAACAGCCTTCCGAGGCCGCTGCACTTCGACGACACCGAGGTGCAGTGGAACGTCGGCGCGGCGCCCAACACCCACGACGTGGAGACGGTCGCGCTCCACGAGATCGGCCACATCCTCGGCCTGGAGCATTCCGACCTGACTAGCGCGGTGATGTTCAAGACCATCCGGCGTAACACGACGAAGCGCGTGTTGACGGTCGACGACATCGACGGAATCCAGAAGCTCTACCTGCCTCCGGCCGTTCTGCCCGACGGCATCTTCCGCATCCGCCAGAAGAGCTCGAACCGGTTCCTCGACGCCCACGAGATCGCGGAACGCGACTTCCGGCTCGTCACGCGCCCGGCGCAGGACAACTTCACGCAGCAATGGAAGCTCGCGAAGGTCGGCACGGTGTTCGTGATCCGGCAGCGCAGCAACGGCCGCTTCCTCGACGCGCACGAGGCACAGAACAACGACTTCCGGATCGTGACGCGAACGGCCGAGAACAACGGCAGCCAGCGCTGGGTCGTGATCCCCGACGCCACCGGCTCGGTGACCATCCGCCAGTTGAACACGCGGCGGTTCGTGGACGCGCACGAGATCGCGGATCTGGACTTCCGCTGCGTGACGCGACCCGTGCAGAACAACGACACGCAGAAATGGCTGCTCGCCCCGGCAGGCGCCAACACGTTCACGATCCGCCAGAAGAGTAACGGGCGCTTCATGGACGCGCACGAGATCGCGGCGCAGGACTTCAACGTGGTGACGCGTCCCAACCAGGGCGACTTGACGCAGCGGTGGATCATGAGCCCGGTCGGCGGCGTCTACACGATGGTCCAGCGGAGCAACAACCGGTTCGTGGACGCCCACGAGCACTCGGGCGAGGACTTCAACGTCGTGACGCGCCCGAACCAGAACAACGACACGCAGAAGTGGATCGTCCTGCCCAGCGCCAACGGCACCTTCACCATCCAGCAGTTGAGCGGCGGCCGGTTCGTGGATGCACACGACTCGTCGGGCAACGACTTCCGCGTGGTCACGCGCGGCGCCGAGAACAACGACTCGCAGCGCTGGGATTTCCAGGTGATCTAGCGACCTGCCTTCCTGGACACGGCGGTCGCCCCCTCGACGGCCGCCGCACGCCGCTTCGCCTGCTTCATGAAGCGGATCGCCATTTGGGGTGGGGCCGCACGCGAGAAACTAGCCAACGGCGGCTTTGGACAAAGTCACAGGCACCTTCGGGTCGAACTGCGACCGTCGACCATCAAACCGCTCGTGTTCAGACTCCATGGTCGCTGAACGGCCAAGAGCATAGGTAATCGGGCGGGCGAGCAGCTCGTCGAACTGTCCCTAGAATCGTACGGGTTAACGTGCGAAGGAGAGGGAAATGACCTATTACACGGCTTTGGATGTGTCGCTTCGGTCGATCTCGATTTGCATCGTGGACGACAGGGGACGTGCGATACGAAGCGAAGGTCCCGGCGACCTTGAAAACGAGCTCCGCGGCCTGCTCAGGGTGTTCGGTGTTGTGTTAGCAAGCAAGGTACCGCACGGGGCGTATGACGCTGTGGTTCGGGAGCAAATCCAAGCTGAGCCCCTGCTGGGTCGAGCTTTGCTGCCGTTGCTCGACGCGAGAGAGGTGCTCTATCGAACCTATTTGAAACTCGATAACGAGGTGAAGACGATCGTGCTCGCGGTCATCATGCACAAGATGTGGATGGACGGGACTGAATTTCGTTGGTCCGCCGAACCGGCATAGCAAGGACAATAAACCGAATTAATCGATGGAACTGTTGAACTGTTCTCCTCAGTGGACGATGGTTTGGATGAAGCCGCGTATGTCTGCTGCGCCATTGAAGCGCGTCCAAAAGCGAGGCTCTCCCCCCTGTCCGACCAATGCGTGCAGCGGTGACTATCGGTCCAACCGACTGCGGAAAGAAGCGTGACCCACGAAGGGGGACGGATTCACTAACCACGGAGGTTCGACTATTGACAACGCCGCCCGATTAAAGAAGCGGACATGGTTCAGACGCCACCGTCGCCCAGATGCGCAGGTCAAGTCGGGTAGACTAACGTGGCCCAGTTCACTGCCGCTCACCGACGGGGCGTCACCAAGTCTTGAGAGCATCACTTTGTCGCATTCATTAAAGCGGAATCCCAGAGACAGACAGATGAAGGCACTAGGCAGCATAGCCACAATCCATGGCAGCGACTCGCTGGAAGAGATGGCTACGCGGCGAGGGGAGAACGCCACCGGGCGGCGTTCGGCCCTTTTGAAATGGGTCGTTCTCTTCGCCACCGCAACGACACTTGTTGCCGGCTGCGGGAAGAAAGACGACGTGATTGCCCAGGCGGAGAAGAAGGACGTGGCCAAGGGCGTTCCGGCGCCCAGTATCGAGCAGACCAAGGCGATCGCCGAGGAAGGCTTCATTTACGGACTGCCCCTCGTGATGAATTACGCGGTGATGAATGAGTTCGCGGTGGACACGAAGTCCAGCCAGTTCAAGGCGCCGTTCAACGAAATCCACAACGACCATCACGTCGCCACTCCAGCGGACACGGCCGTCATCACGCCCAACAGCGACACACCCTACTCGTTTCTCTGGGTGGACCTGCGGGCGGAGCCGATGGTGGTTTCCGTGCCGGCCGTCGAAAAGAAGCGCTACTACTCGGTGCAGTTGATCGACGGCAATACCTACAACTACGGCTACATAGGGAGCCGCGCGACGGGCAGCGATCCTGGCGACTACCTCGTCGTCGGCCCGGACTGGAAAGGAGAAACGCCTCCCGGAATCAAGAAAGTGTTCACCTCGACGACGCCGTTCGGGCTCACCCTCATCCGGACTCAGCTTTTCAATGCAGCGGACATGCCGAACGTGGAGAAGGTGCAGGCAGGCTACAAGGCGCAGCCACTTTCACAGTTCCTCAAGCAACCCGCACCGCCCGCCGCGCCGAAGATCGACTTCGTCCCGGCCACGACCGCCGGCATCAAGGACAACTACTTCGAGTATCTCGACGCCGCGCTGCAGTTCGTCCCGCCCTCGCCAGAGGACAAGGAGATCCGGGCCAAGCTTGCCAGCATTGGCATCGGGCCGGGCAAGACCTTTGCGTTCAAGGACCTCTCCCCGGAGCACAAGGCGGCCGTCCTGCTGGGCTTGAAGGAGGGTGACGACAAAGTTACCAAGTATCTTGCCGGCGGAACGAAGGTCATCAACGGCTGGAACATCAGTGCGTTGTTTGGCGACCGCGCATTTCTTCAAGGGCGATTGGCTGCTGCGTGCGGGCGCTGCGAAGGGTGGCCTGTACGGCAACGATGCCGTCGAGGCGATGTATCCGTATACCCGCATCGATTCGGACGGGCGCGACGCTCGACGCCAGCAAGCACAACTACACGATTACCTTCCCCGCCGGACAGCTCCCGCCGGTGAATGCGTTCTGGTCGGTGACGATGTACGACGGCAAGAGCCAGCTCCTGATCAAGAACCCGATCAATCGCTACCTCATCAACTCGCCGATGCTGCCGGCGATGAAGAAGAACGCGGACGGATCGCTCACCCTCTACATCCAGAAGGACTCTCCCGGTAAGGCGAAGGAAGCCAACTGGTTGCCGGCGCCCAACGACACCGTCTACCTGGTGACGCGCCTGTACTGGCCCAAGGACACGCCGCCTTCGATCCTGCCGCCCGGCGAAGGCACGTGGAAACCTCCGGCGGTCGTGGCGTCAAAGTAAGGCGCGGCCGGTGGAGGCTGGTTCGCAGGTGGCGACCGTCTGCTTCGGGACCGTCAGCCGCCGTCTTAGCTACCCATTCAACCGCTTCAGCAACGCCAGCACTTTCTCGAATGCCGCGCCGTAGGGCGGATGCAGGAGCTTCGATGCCGCGATCCGCGGCTGAACGAACACCGGCTTCCGATGCGTGAATGCAAGGAAGGAAGCCTCGCCGTGATAGGCGCCGATTCCCGACGCACCGACGCCACCGAATGGCAGGTTCTTGTGCGCGAAATGCCATAGGGTGTCGTTCACGGTAACGCCGCCCGCGATCGTTTCCGCGAGCACCTTGCCCGCGCGCACGCCGTCGCGGCCGAAGTAGTAAAACGCCAGGGGATGCGGGCGGGCGTTGATCTTGGCGATTGCATCGTCGATCGTCGCGTACGTCTCGATCGGAAGGATTGGCCCGAAGATCTCCTCGCGCATGACCGCCATGGTCTCGTTCGCGCCCAGCACGAGCGCAGGCAGCATCTTGCGCGAGCCGGCCGACGGCGACTCGCTCGCCGGGTTGAGCTCGATCACGGTGGCACCGCGCGATCGCGCATCGTCGAGCAGCGCGGCAAGACGCGCGCGATGACGGTCGTTCACGATCGCGGTGTAGTCGTCGTTCGCGAGGTACGCAGGATAGAGTCTGGCTGCCGCGCGCTCGATGCGTTGCACGAACGCGCCTTCCTGGCCCTCCGGCACAAGCGCGTAATCCGGCGCGATGCACGTCTGCCCCGCATTGAGCAGCTTGCCGGCCATGAGGCGCGGCGCCGCGAGAGCGAGATCGGCGTCGGGCGCGATCACCGCGGGCGACTTGCCACCTAGCTCCAGCGTGACCGGAGTGAGGTTCTCGGCGGCCGCGCGGGCGACGGCGCGGCCGACAGCCGTGGACCCGGTGAAGAAGAGGTGATCGAAGGGCGTGCCGGCGAATGCCTGCCCCACCGATGCGTCGCCCAGCACGACCGAAAACTCGTCCGCGGCGAACGCTTCGGACGCAAGCTCGTGCAGCAAGGCAGACGTCGCGGGCGTGAGCTCCGAGGGCTTGAGCAAGACCCGATTGCCGGCCGCGAGCGCACCCGCCACCGGCGCGAGCGCGAGCTGCACGGGGTAGTTCCACGGACTGATCACGCCGACCACGCCGACCGGCTGCCGCTCGATGCGCGCGCGTGCGGGCTTGAGATGGATCGGCGTGGCGACACGCTGCGGCCGCATCCAGCGCGCGAGGTGACTGTGCGCGTCCGCGATCTCCGCGGCCACGACGTAGAGCTCCGCGAGACGCGTCTCGTGAGACGAGCGTCCGCCGAAATCGCGGCCGACGGCGGCAACGAACCTCGACTCGTGCCTGGTCAGCAGATTCTTCAACCGCGCAAGCCGGTCGCGGCGCACCGCGAGCGATGGATACCGCTCACGCGCAAACGCAGCGCGCTGCGCATCGAAAAGTCGCGCGAGATCGCTCATGGCGACCTGGCCGCGCCCAAGTCGCGCAGCAATCGCGCGAAGTCGGGCGATTCGCGCACCAGGGTCGCGCCCGCCGCCCGCAGCCGGTCGACGGCTTGCGGGGTCAGCGCGAACGACGTCGGCAGGTCGTTGAGGTAGGCGGCCTCGCTGCGATCGCTCAGTGCGGCAAACGACACTTCGATCGCGTAGACGTCGATTTCTGGCACTGCGAGCGCATTGCGCTGCCCCCGCAGCGCGTTCCAGCGAACCGTGATGTCGGTGAGCAGGTCGATTGCCTCGTACGAGTAGCGGTCGATAGGCACGCCGGTCGCCTTCAGCAGGATCATGAGGTCGTTCGGGGGGCGCGGCGACTTGTCCCAGTCGGTTCTCGGCGCCGACAGCGAGTTCACGACGAAGATCACGAGGCGCCGGACGCCGTCGAGGCGCGTGCGCCGTCCGGACGCGCGCGCGTTCTCGATCGTTTCCATGACTTCGAGCACGCTGCGCAGCCCGAGATTGTCCGCGAGTCCGCCGTCGACGAGATGGATATACGGCCGGCTCGCGCTGTCCTGGAACGACTGCATCTCCTTGTACCGATACAAGGCACGGTTCGCGGGACGCGCACCATGCTCGCGGCCCTGCAGCGCATGTGCCCACGACGGGAATTCGAAACCGCACGTGCCGCCATAGTTGTTGAGCGTCACAGGAGACAGCACGAGCGGCACCGCGGACGACGCCGCGGCGGCACGCGACAGCGGCACCGACTCGACGTCGGAGCACAGGAGATCGAAGTCCGATTGAGTGAACCCGAGTCGCGAACCGGTCGAGATATCGGTGGCAGTCGCGACGACGAGCGGTCCTGGCCTCCCCTTCAGGTCGCGAAACGTCGCACCGTCGAAAAGAATCTCGTCGTATAGCTGCGCCGCGAGCTCCGAGCGCCCCCATTCCGCGGACCACAGCGCGCCCCAGTTGGCGGGACTCAGGAATCGCACGAGGAGCTCGTGTTCGACGTCGCGCTTGAGGAAGCGCTGGTCGTAGTCGACGAAGAGGCTCTCGCCGTACAGGCCGTACGCAAGCGCGGTGAAGCTCCCGCCGGAGACGCCGGTCACGACGTCGACCTCGTCCAGCACGCGGATGCGCCTGCCGGACGCGAGCGTGACTTCGGTGCGACGTAGCTCCTCGAGCACGCCGTAGGAGAACGCCGCCGCGCGCGTTCCCCCGCCCGAGAACGCGAGAATCATGAGCGTCTCGCGGTCCTGGTCCTGCGACTGGCGCGTCTCCAGGCGATATCCCGTGCCGCGCTTGAGCTCGGTGATCGGCGCGTTGACCGGGCGTGTCGCGCAGGCCGCGATCGCGCATGCGACGCACGCAACGAAGGTTACGGTACGGAGATTCGGCATGGGAAGGCCGTGATTATCGCATCGGTGTCTTGTACAGTTCACCCGTGCAGCAATCCCGTACCCTGCTGTTGCAAGATGCGACGCTGGTCGCGACGATGGACGACGTGCGACGTGAGATCGTCGGCGGATCGGTGCTTTTGCGCGGCCGCGAGATCGCTGCCGTGGGGTCGCCGGAAACGCTTGCGGCCGGCGCCGACGAAGTCATCGACTGCCGCGGCAAGATCCTGCTGCCCGGTCTCGTCAACACGCACCACCACTTCTTCCAGACGCTCACGCGCGCCGTGCCTGCGGCGCAGGACGTCGCCCTCTTCGGTTGGCTTCGCGTGCTGTATCCGATGTGGCAGCGTCTGACCCCCGAGATGCTGCGCGTGTCGGCGACCACCGCTCTTGCCGAGCTCGCGCTGTCGGGATGCACGACGACAAGCGACCATTTGTATCTCTATCCGAACGGCGGCCGGCTCGACGACACCATCGAGGCCGCGCGCGAGGTGGGCCTGCGCTTTCACGCGTGCCGTGGCGCGATGACGGTCGGCGAGTCGCAAGGCGGGCTGCCGCCCGATGCGCTCGTGGAGCGCGAGGACGATGCGCTGCGCGACATGCGCCGGGTCGTCGAGGCGTACCACGATCCATCACCCTTGTCGATGCTGCGCGTCGCGTGCGCGCCGTGCTCGCCGTTCTCGGTATCGCAGGATTTCATGCGCGAATCGGCGGCTCTCGCGCGCGCCTACGGGGTCGGACTGCACACGCATCTCGCCGAGAACGACGACGACGTCGCGTACACACGCGAGCGGTTCGGGTGCACGCCTGCCGAATATGCGCACGATGCGGGGTGGACGGGAAGCGAAGTCTGGCATGCGCACTGCGTGAAGCTCGACGACGGCGGCATCCGGCTCTTCGCCGAAACGCAAACCGGTGTCGCGCATTGCCCGACGTCGAACATGCGCCTCGCCTCGGGAATCGCGCGGTTGCGCCGGATGCGCGATGCGGGCGTCAACGTGGGCCTCGGCGTGGACGGATCGGCCTCGAACGATGCATCGCATCTCCTGGCCGAGGCTCGTCAGGCGCTGCTGCTCGCGCGCGTCGGCTCGCATGCCGGGGCTGTCGATGCCCGGGAAGCGCTGTGGATTGCCACCCGCGGAGGTGCGCGAGTGCTCGGGCGCCAGGACATCGGCCACATCGCGCCCGGCATGGCCGCGGACGTCGTCGCGTTCGATCTCGACGACCTCGCCTACGCAGGCGCGCTGCACGATCCGCTCGCGGCGCTGGTGTTCTGCGCACCGTCGCGTGCGTGGCTTTCCATCGTCGACGGACGCGTCGTCGTGCGCGATGGAAGAGTCACGACGGTCGATACGGGGCCGCTCGTCGAGCGGCACAACCTGCTCGCGCGAGAACTCCTGCGCTAGCTCCCTCTCACTTCTTCGCGACTTCAAGCTGCGCAACGCGCTGGCCGGCGGCCTTGTGGCCACCGGTTGCCGCCAGGCGAAACCAGCGGAGCGCCTCGCTATCGTCCTTTTTCACGCCTTCTCCGCGCTCGTAGAGACGTCCGAGCTGGAACATCGCGTCCGTATTGCCTGCGCTGGCCGACTTTCGATACAGCTCGACAGCTGCCGGGAGGTCGCGAAACACGCCCCGCCCGTTCTCCAGGCTCCACGCGAGGTTTCGCATTCCCCAGGCATTTCCTGTATTGGCAGACTTGCGGAAGTAGTCCGCGGCGAGCACATCGTTCGCCTTCATACCTTGGCCGAGCAGGTACATGTGACCGAGGTTGTTGAGAGCGTCGCCGTTGCCGTTCGTGGCGCCCTTTTCAAACCATTTGCGCGCTTCGGCATAGTCGGTGGCGACTCCCAGCCCATCCTTGTACCTCAGTCCCAAGGCGTTCTGCGCCGGGCCGGATCCCTGATCGGCCGCCGCGCGAAGCCACTTCATGCCTTCCGCACGATCGACCGCCACTCCATTGCGACCGTGCCAATAATCGAGCCCGAGTTCGTACTGCTGGGCTGGACTCGTCGGGGGCGGCGCGATACTCGTGGGCGCTTTCGCTACCTGCGCGGACGACGGGGTCGCTTTCGCCGAGGAATCCTTCGTCGCCGCCGCCTTCGGCTCGGACTGCAGTCGGACGATCCAGTCCTTCGCTTCGGCATTGCCCTTGTCCGCGGCCCTGCCGTACCACACCAGCGCCTCTGCCACATCCTTGGCGACGCCGATGCCGTCCTTGTAGTACTGCGCTACCTTGACTTGCGCTTCGACGTTTCCCCGCACCGCTGCGCGCCGGTACCAGCCGAACGCATCCGCCGCATCCTTCGTCACGCCGTCGCCATTCTCGTACGCCTTGCCAAGCGCCAACTGGGCGCGCGTGTAGTCCTGGTCCGCCGATCGGCGAAGCCAGACGATGGCCTCGGACGGATTTTTCTCGACGCCAATTCCGCGTTGAAGGTTGCGCGCGAGCTCGTACTGTTCCTTCGGATCGGTGATCGTCGGTTGCGTAATCGCGGACTTGGCCGCCGACGCAGGCGCCTGCACGGTTCCCGTGGCCGGCCGAGCCACGACGGCCGCTTTCGCAGTCGGTGGAGGCGCTGGCGCGGACTTGGCCGCTTCCGATGGCGCAACCAGCGGCAGTGAATTCACCGCGGGTGGCGTGGGCGCGGCCGCTGGGCCGGCTTCCGGCGCGGGAACGGGAGCGGGAGCGGGTACGAGAACCGGAGCCACGGGGACCGAAGCTGGCGATGCCTTCGACTCCGTGGCAACGACCTTGGGTTCCGGCGCAATCGGTCCCAGCACGTTCAGCACGATGAGGACCGTCAGGACGCACGCCGCCGCCACGATCGCGCTGAACAGGGCGACCCGGCGCCTGCGTTCTCTCGCGCGTTGACCATCGCGCGGATGCGGCGCCAGAACGGTCGCCTCGCCATCCGGCTCCGGCGGCGCAGTGAAGCTGCGCGACGCGCTGGCCGGCTTCGGCGCGGGGATACCCAGGACGGTTCGCAGCTCCGCGATGCTCTGCGGACGGTCCTCGGCTTTCATCGCCAAAGCGCGATCGACACCGGCGAGGAACCGCTGGTCGAAGCCCGGAGGCGCGTCGCGCGCGAGTGGCACGTACGTGTCGCGCACGACGCGCATGACAGCGGCGGGAGGCGATTTGCCTCGGATCATCCAATGGATCATCGCGCCCAGGGCGTAGACATCCGTCCACGGTCCTTGCGCCTGCGCGTTATCGTCAGCGTATTGCTCGATCGGCGCATAGCCCGATTTGAGGACAACGGTCAGCGCCTGCGTCATCTCGCCGATGATGCGCCGCGCAGCACCGAAGTCCAGCAGCACGGGCTCGCCGCCCGGCTGCACGATGACGTTGTCCGGCGCAATGTCGCGGTGAAAGCAGTTGGCGCGATGCATGACCTCGACCGCATCGAGCAGCGGCGCGATCAGCTGCGTGATTTCTTCCTGGCCGGGGCGTGTGTCCGCATACGCGCTCTTGAGAGTGACGCCCTCGTAGAAGGCGGTGGCCATGTACGCCGTGCCATTGGCTTCCCAGAATCGGAAGACCTTGACCAATGCAGGATGATTGAATTGTGCCAGCAGCCGAGCTTCCTGGATGAAGCCTCGAAGACCCACGTCGAACGTCTCGCGCTGCTGCGCGGAGTGGGGAACGATGTTGCGCGTGCCGTCGCGGTGTGCCAGCTGCCCCGGAAGATATTCCTTGATCGCCACCTGCCGTTGCAGGGAGTGGTCGAGTGCCAGGTAGACGATTCCGAAACCGCCGAGGCCGCGCACGCCCAGGATCTCGAACTCCGCCACGCGCGTACCCTTGGACAACGCATGAGCGTCCATGACGGGACCTGCGTGCGAGGAGCTGTTGGGGTCGCCCACTGAGCGTTGTGCGGTTCTACGCCGGTGAGGAGTATCCGTAGATTGGCACCATCGGTCAACGCCGCTCCGCGATCCTTGCAATAATGGTGAGCGATGGCGATGCTCTCTACGAATCCGCTGTTCGAGGATCAGGCCGTCCGAACGCTCGACCACGCGATCCACGGCGGCGCCGATTTCGGCGAATGCATCACGACCATGCAGCGCGTTCCCGCAGGCGATACGGCGGCGTGGGCGCGCGAGTGGACGGCAACGGCCGACCGCGTCGCCTTGCTTGGCGACGACGCGCACGCGCGCGGCCATCGCGTCAGTGCCGCGGAGGCGTGGCTGCGTGCAGCAAACTACTATCGCACTGCGTACTGCTTCATGTACGGACATCCGGTGTCGGCCGACCTCGCTGCGGCGTTCGACCGCGAAGCCACTACGTTCGCCAAGGCAGCCGCCGCGCTCGACCCTCCACTGGCGCCGCTCGAGATACCCTACGAAGGCACATCCCTCCCCGGCTACTTCGTCAGCGGCGGAGACGGCGTTCGACCGATCCTCGTGTGCACGAATGGCTACGATTCGACCGTGCACGAAATGTACCTCGCGTTCGGCGTGGCGGCGCGCAAGCGCGGCTGGCATTGCCTGCTGTTCGACGGGCCGGGCCAGGGGCGCGCGCTCCTCAAGCAGGGCCTTTTCCTGCGGCCGGATTGGGAGAACGTCGTGCGCCCTGTCATCGACGCAGTGCTCGCTCTGCCCAATGTCGACAATTCACGCGTCGCGCTTTCCGGATGGAGCCTCGGTGGCTACCTCGCCTTGCGCGCCGCGACCGGCGAGCCACGGCTCGCGGCGTTGGTTGCCGATCCCGGGCTCGCGGGACTGGCTGGGGGAATTCGCAAGGTGTTTGCCTCGCTGCCCGCGGACACGCTCGCGAACCCGCTCGCGGCCGACCCCGCACTCTTCGCGCCGTACGTTGCGCACGTCGAGAGCGATCCCGCGATGCGATGGAAAATCGTGCAACGCGCGTTCATGGTCCACGGCGTTTCGACATTGCAAGCCTATGTCGCCACCGCGCGCGACTACGACACGACGAGCAGGCTCGGCCTCATTCGATGCCCGACCTTCGTCGCTTGCGAGGAAAACGATCCGCTCGCGCAGCGGCCCTCGGATCCACGAGGCCCTCACTTGCCCGAAGACACTCGTACGCTTCACTGCGGCAGAGGGTGCGGGCGATCATTGCGCGATGGCCGCGCGCTCGCTGTTCCTCGCCAGGATGTTCGACTGGCTGGAAGAGACGCTCTCCATCGAGCGGCCATGACGGGGGAACTCTGATGGGACCGCTCGCCGGCGTCCGCGTTCTGGAGTTCGAGGCCATCGGCCCAGGTCCATTCTGCGGCATGCTGCTCGCCGACATGGGCGCCGACGTGCTGCTCGTCGACCGTGTAAGTGACCCGGCGCTTGGCTTGACCGGCGAACGCAGGCACGAGGTGATGCTGCGCGGCCGGCGTTCGGTCACGCTCGATCTCAAGTCGAAGCTGTCGGTGGACGCGGCGGTGTCGCTTGCGTCCAGGGCCGACGTGGTCATCGAAGGATTTCGGCCCGGCGTAATGGAGCGGCTGGGCCTCGGTCCCGATGCCCTGCTCGCCGCCAATCCGAAGCTCGTTTACGGACGCATGACCGGATGGGGCCAGACCGGCCCGCTCGCATCGCGCGCGGGCCACGACATCGACTACATCGCGCTCGCCGGCGTGCTGAATGCGATCGGCCACGAAGGATCGCGTCCCGTGCCGCCGCTGAATCTCGTCGGCGATTTCGGCGGCGGCGGCATGCTCCTCGCGTTCGGCATCGCGTGCGCGCTCCTCGAAACGCGGACGTCGGGCCGGGGCCAGGTCGTCGACGCCGCGATGATCGAAGGCGCGGGGCTCCTGTCCACGATGTTGTGGGGGCTGCACGCCGCGCATCGCTGGAGCGACGCGCGCGGCGTCAACGTCCTCGACTCCGGCGCGCCGTGGTACGACACGTACGCGACGCGCGACGGCAAATTCTTCGCGATCGGCGCGATCGAGCCCAAGTTCTACGTGGAGCTCCTGCAACGCCTCGGGCTCGCGGACGAGCCGTCGCCGGCGCAACACGACCGCAATGGCTGGCCCGTGCTGCGCGAGCGCTTCGCCAAAGCGTTCGCACAGAAGACGCGCGCCGAGTGGGAGCGGGTCTTCGCAGAGGCCGATGCCTGCGCCTTCCCGGTATTGTCGTTCGCCGAAGCGGCCGCGCATCCGCACAGCGTTGCGCGCGGCGCGCACGTCCAGCTCGACGGCGTCCTGCAACCGGCGCCGGCACCGCGCTTCTCGCGCACACCGCCGGAAGTCCGCGGCTGTCCGCCGGAGCGCGGCGCGCACGGGCGCGCGGCACTGCGCGATTGGGGATTCGACGACGACGCTATCGCGCGACTGCGCGCGCTGGGAACCGGATTCGACTGATCACGCGCGCACGACCGTCACGTTGCAAGGCGCGTGTGCCATCACCTGGCGAGCGATCGATCCGAGCAGCAGGCGCTCGAACAGCGAGCGCCCGCGATTGCCGACGACGATGTGGTCGATGCCGTGGGTCTCGGCGTAGCGCAGGAGCTGCTCGGCCGGATGCCCCACGACGACTTCGCAATGGGATTCGACTCCGGCGCCCGCGAGCTTGTCGTCCATGCCGGCCAACACGGATTCGTAATGCTTGAGCTCCCGCTCGATCACGGGCTCGACCTCGATCTCCGTGCCGAGGTCGGGTGGGCGCGCTACCGCGAGCACGTGCAGCTGCGCGCCGTACTTCTGTGCCGTCTCGATCGCAAAGCCGAGCGCGCGCTCCGCGGAGGCGGATCCGTCGTAACCGAGCAGGATTTTGGCGATCATGGCGAGCCTCTCGTCGAGTACTGTGCCCGCGATGTTAGACACCACCCACCCTCCCATCAAGCCGCTTCGGCCGATGTAGTCCCCAACCTGCGTTTGCAGAGCGAAGGTTTGTAGGACATGTCTTACGAGGCGTCGCGGACCGGCGGCGAGGTACCGATCAAACGGCGGGAGCGTAGGATGGAGGTCCCGTCGACCGCCCTCCGGGGCGGAGGCCCTCTCATGCGCCTGACCCTTCGCTTCCTCGTGCCGCTGATCGTCGCGCTCGCGCTGTTTGCGTACGCCGCGGTGCCGATGGTCGACACGCTCACCACGCGATGGTTCGTGCGCGATCTCGACATGCGCAGCAACCTCATCGCGAACACGGTGCAGGAGCCGCTCGAGGAGATGATCAAAGCGGGGTCGCCCGCGCGCGTGCTCGGATTCTTCCAGCGGCTCTTGAGCGACGAGCGCCTGTACGCGGTTGGTTTGTGCCTTTCCGCCGACGCCGCGCCCATTGCCACCGGCGCCTTTCCGAGCGAGATCCGCTGCTCGGCGCTCGGACCTTTCATGACGCCCGGCGAGCATTTGCTGCGCACCGCGAAAGGCGTTCTCCACGTCGCCGTCCGCCGCATCGACGCGGAGACGGCGACGCCGGCGGAACTCGTGCTCGTGCACGACATGAGCTTCATCGAGCGCCGCAGCGAAGAGACGCGTCGGTACCTCTTCTACTTCTTCGCCGCGCTCACCCTGAGCGTGGCGCTGATCACCGTCGTGATCGCGCAGCTTTCCTGGCGCGGATGGGTCGCGGGACTGCGCGCGCTTTTGCGCGGCGAAGGCATCCTGCGGCCGTCCGCCGGCACTGCGCCCGAGCTGCGCCCGATCGCGCGCGACGTGCAGGCGTTGCTGCGCGAGCTCGAGCACCAGTTCCGCCCGACCGACGAGACGCAGCAGCGCTGGACGCAGGACACGCTGCGCGCGGTGCTGCGCGGCGAGATGCGCGGCAACGACGTGATCATCGTGAGCAACCGCGAGCCCTATATCCACGTGAAGACTGCGGACGGTATCCGCGTGCAACATCCCGCAAGCGGACTCGTGACCGCGCTCGAGCCCGTGATGCGGGCGTGCTCGGGCACGTGGATCGCGCACGGCAGCGGCAGCGCCGACCGCGAGACCGTCGATCGCAGCGACCGCGTCGCAGTGCCGCCCGAAAGCCCCGCGTATCACCTTCGCAGGCTCTGGTTGAGCGAGCAGGAGGTCGCGGGCTATTACGAAGGCTTTGCCAACGAAGGGCTGTGGCCGCTGTGCCACATCGCGCACGTGCGCCCGCTGTTCCGCGCCGCGGACTGGGAGCAATACCGCGCTGTCAACGCGAAGTTCGCGGACGCCGTCGTGCAGGAAGCGGTGAGCGACGACCCGGTCGTCCTCGTGCAGGACTACCACTTCGCCCTCCTGCCGCGCCTGATCCGCCAGCGCCTGCCGAAGGCCACCATCATCGCGTTCTGGCACATCCCGTGGCCCAATCCGGAAGCGTTCGCGATCTGCCCATGGCGCGTCGAGCTGCTCGACGGTCTGCTCGGCGCGGACATCGTCGGCTTTCACACGCAATTCCACGTCAACAACTTCCTCGACACGGTCGATCGCTTCGTCGAGGCTCGCATCGACCGCGAGACGTCCGAAGTCGTGTGCCGCGGAAGGCGCACCGCGGTGCATCGTTATCCGATCTCGATCGAGTGGCCGCCCGTGCCGCTCGCGCGCGCAGTGCCGGTCGACGAGGCGCGCGAGCGCGTGCACGTGCGCTTCAACATGCCGCGCAGCCACAGGATCGGCGTCGGCGTCGAGCGGCTCGATTACACCAAGGGCATCGTCGAGCGAATCGACGCGGTCGCGCGCCTCCTCGAGCTCGAGCCGCAGTGGATCGGCAAGTTCACTTTCATCCAGATCGCCGCGCCGTCACGGGCGACGATCGGCGACTACCGCAACTACGCGGCACGGGTCCACGCGCGCGTCGAGGAGATCAACGCACGCTACAAGGACGCGCCGCATCCGCCGATCATCCTGCTCGCCGAGCACCACGAGCCCGACGCCGTCTACGAATACCTGCGCTCCTGCGACGTGTGCGTCGTCAGCAGCCTCCATGACGGCATGAACCTCGTGGCCAAGGAATTTGTCGCCGCCCGCGAGGACGAGCAAGGCGTGCTCGTCCTGTCGCAGTTTGCGGGTGCATCGCGCGAGCTCGCGCAGGCTCTCATCGTCAATCCTTACGACACCGAGCAGTGCGCGCAGGCGCTGGGCGTTGCCCTGGCGATGTCGCCGGAGGAGCAGCGCGACCGCATGCGCCTCATGCGCAACATCACGCGCGAGTTCAACGTGTACCGGTGGGCGGGTCGCATGCTGCTCGACGCGGCCGCCATGCGCCATCGCCAGCGGTTCAACGACAAGACCGAAGCTCAGATAGTCTGACCCATGCACGAAGACGCGGACGAATTCTCGACACCGCGCCCGGCGCGATTCGTCAGACCGCCGCCGCCTGCGCTCGCGCGCGACTGCGCGCTCTTCCTCGACATCGACGGCACGCTCGCCGAGCTCGCGCAGACACCTGACGCGGTGCGCGTCGACGAGGCCGTCGCGCAGGCGCTGCCGCGCCTTGCGCGCGAGCTGGGCGGCGCGCTCGCGCTGGTGACGGGACGCGCGATCACGAGCGCCGACCTTCTGTTTCCCGGACTCGAGCTCGCAATGGCGGGCCAGCACGGATGCGAGCGCCGCGACGCGGCCGGTGCCATTCACCTGCACGCGCCACGCAAGGAGACTTACGCGAGGCTATGCAAGCTCTTTCGCGCTCTCGCGAAGCGGCACCCGGAGCTGCTGATCGAGGACAAGGGCGCGGCCATCGCCCTGCACTATCGCGCCGTGCCGCAGCTTGCCTCGCACGTGCATCGAACGCTGCGCAAATCCATTCGCGAGGCCGTGGGCTACGAGCTGCAGGCCGGCAAGATGCTCCTCGAGGTGCGCCCCGAAGGACGCGACAAGGGAGCCGCCATCGACGACTTCATGGCGGAAACGCCGTTCGCCGGTCGCTTGCCGGTGTTCGTGGGCGACGACCTGACCGACGAGCACGGCTTCGCGACGGTCGAGCGGCTCGGCGGATGGACGATCAAGGTCGGCGCCGGGCGCACCATGGCTCGTTATCGGCTGCCCAGCGTCGCCGCCGTGACCCACTGGCTCAAGGCACCCATCGCGGACGAGGCACCCGAGACGATGCCGGCCGGGCAGTAGCGTCCCGCGGCTACAGGATCCCGTGCCGCGCGAAAACGTCGGCAAGCTTGGCGCCGCGCTCCAATTCCTCGCGCGTGTCGTTCTCGCCGCGCACTTTCGCGAACGCCTTGTCCAGGGCAACCGCCTCGACCGCGCGCGGAACGACGATGACGCCGTCGGCATCGCCGACGATGAGATCACCCGGCGACACGGCAACGCCGCCGCACCGGATGGGCACGTCGATCTCCGCGACCATGCCGCGACCCTTCGAATCGAGCGGCGCGATTCCCCCGTGGAATACGGGAAATTTCATGCGGCGAATGGGCTTGATGTCGCGCACGAAGCCGTCGGTGAGGCAACCTGCCGCGCCGCGTGCGCGCGCCGCGGTCGACAGGAGCTCGCCCCATGGCGCAATGCGAGTCGAGCCGCCGCATCCGAGCACGGCGACGTCGCCTGCCTTCAAATCGTCGACGAGCGCGATCTCGAGCGCATACGGGTTTGCGCCGGGCACGACGCTGTAGACCTCGCGGTAGACGCCCGTACGCGCGCGTCCGACCATGACGAGCTCGTCGTCGAGCGGCCGTATCGACGGCGGCATCGCCTGGTCGCGATGGCCGAGCTCGTCCAGCACGTCCGACAGCACCGCCGTGTAAAGATCGCGGGCGATCGACTGCAGCATTGCGGCTTCGCTCATCGCATGCGCTCCTGGTGAAAACCACTCCACGCTCGCCTCACTTGCGTTCGGCGTCGCTGCCCTACCGAGGGGGCGGTAGGTCGGACTTCAGTCCGACATGATGCAACGCGTCGGGCTGAAGCGCGACCTACATCCATACCGACATGATCAAGCGGCGGCGCGCGCCTGCGCGATCGCCTGCACGATCGCCGCAGGCTCCTGCGCGCCCGACAAAGCGGTCTTGCCGTCGAAGATGAAGAAGGGCACGCCGCCGATGCCCATCTCGCGTGCGCGAAGATCCGACCGCGCAACCACGTCCTTCAATTCGTCGGAATCGAGAAACGCGCGCGCGTCCGCGGGGTCGTAGCCCGCGGCCCTTGCGATCTCGACGAGCTCCTCGACGCTGCCGACGTAACGCCCCTCGATGAAGTTCGCGCGAAACAATCCTTCCACCAGGGCGTCGGCGTCGCCTTCGTTGCGCGATTGCGCCCAGGCGGTGAGTCGATGCGCCTGCAAGGTGTTGGGCTGGCGCTTGATCGCGTCGAAGTCGAACGGGATGCCGACCGACGTGCCGGCGGCCATGACGCGCTCGTAAACCTGCTTCGCTCGCTGGGGGCCGCCGAACTTGGCTTCGAGGTACGCCTTGCGGTCCACGCCCTCCGCGGGAAGATCGGGATTGAGCTGGAACGGGTGCCACCGGATCTCGAACGGCAAGTCCGGATTCGATTCGCGCAATTGCGCGAGGGCCGCCTCCAATCGCCGCTTTCCGATGTAGCACCAGGGGCATACGACGTCCGACACGACGTCCACGACAACCGCTCCCAGCATACCGCCGCTCCTTCGAAGACCGCGCACTGCGCACGAGTTGAGATAATGGGGCAGGAATTCGCGGAACCCAAGCCCCATGCCGCCTTCCCTGCGCTGGGACATCTTCTGCCGCGTCGTCGACAACTTCGGCGACGCCGGCGTGTCATGGCGGCTCGCGCGCCAGCTCGCGCGCGAGCACGGCATCGCGGTCACGCTCTGGATCGACGACGTCGCGAGCCTTGCACGCTTCGTGCCCGACGTGCGCGAGAACGTCGGGGACCAGGCCGCGTGCGGCATCCGCGTGCGCGCGCTTTCGACCATCGTGCCCAATGTCTTCACCATGCCCGACGTCGTCGTGGAGGCGTTCGGCTGCGGCCTCCCCGAGGCGTATCTCGACGCCATGGCGGAACGCGCCAGGCCGCCGGTGTGGATCGTGCTCGAATATCTGTCCGCGGAGCCGTGGATCGATGCATCGCACGGGCTGCCGTCGCGCCATCCCAGGCTCCCGTTGACGCGCTGGTTCTGGTTCCCGGGATTCACTTCGAAGACGGGCGGCGTCCTGCGCGAAGAGGGACTGCTCGAGGCGCGCGACGCATTTTGCGCGGACACCGCCGCACGCACGCGCACGTGGCAATCGCTCGGTGTCGTGCCTGCGCCCGATGCGTTGACCGTCTCGCTTTTTTGCTATGCCAACGCGGCATTGCCCGCGCTGCTCGAGTGCTGGGCCGAAGGCGACGAGCCGGTGGAAGTCATCGTTCCGCAAGGCATCGCGCATTCGGACCTCGATCGCTACACCGGTGGAAGCGTGCCGCACGCGGGGGCACCGCTCGTGCGCGGCCGCCTCACGATCGCCGTCGTGCCGTTCGTCGACCAGGATGGTTTCGATCGCAGGCTGTGGGTGAGCGACTTGAACATCGTACGCGGCGAAGACTCGTTCTTGCGCGCGCAATGGGCGGGGCAACCGTACCTGTGGCACATCTACCCGCAGGAAGGCGACGCGCACCTCACGAAGATGGACGCGTTTCTCACGCGCATCGAGACGGACTTGCCCGATACCCCGCGCGCGGCGCAGCGAGCGTTCTGGTACGCATGGAACGCCGGGGATCCGGAGGCGACGGCCGATGCCTGGCCTGCGTACCGCACGGCGATGCCCACGCTGGGCGTGCTGGCGCGGGCGTGGGCGCGCTCGCTCGCGCGCCAGCCCGACCTCGCCGGTGAGCTGGTCAAATACAGCGAAAGTCGTTTATAATTATGGGTTTCCCAATTTCGACATAGCGGCGCCTCGAACCCAACGCGAGGGTGTCCAAGGAACCCAACATGAAGCAAGCACAGGAAGTGCGCGCCGGCAACGTGATCATGGTCGGCAAGGACCCGATGGTCGTGCAGAAGGCCGAGTTCAGCAAGTCGGGCCGCAACGCATCGGTGGTCAAGATGAAGCTCAAGAACCTGCTCTCCGGCAGCCCGACGGAGACGATCTATCGCGCCGACGAGAAGTTCGACACGATCCAGCTCGACAAGAAGGAAGTGACGTACTCGTACTTCGCGGACCCCATGTACGTGTTCATGGATCCCGAGTTCAACCAGTACGACGTCGAGAAGGACAACCTCGGCGACGCGCTCAACTATCTCGAGGAAGGGCTCCAGTGCGAGCTCACGTTCTACGAGGGGCGCGCGATCTCGGTCGAGCTTCCTAATTCGGTCGACCGCGAGGTTGCCTACACCGAGCCTGCGGTCAAGGGCGACACGTCCGGCAAGGTGATGAAGCCCGCCAAGCTCGCGAACGGATTCGAGGTGCAGGTCCCGCTGTTCGTCACGACCGGCGACCGGATCGAGGTCGACACGCGCACGGGCGAGTACAAGCGCCGCGTCTAGGACGCTGTCGCCGCGACGGGAACGGGCGCCATTGGCGCCCGTTTTCGTTTGGGGGCATGATGCACCCCTCTCGCAACGACGAGGAGAAAACCATGCGCCGCAACCGCCGCCAGCTTTTGCAAGCCGGACTCGCCGCTTCCGCAGGGGTCGTCGCGGGCTGCGCCACCGTTGCGCAACCCACCCCGAAGCCCGTGGTGAGCATCGCGCCCACGTACATCGCCATCGCGGGCTCGACCGACGTGTACCCGGTTCGCCGCATCTATTGCATCGGTCGCAACTACGCGGCGCACGCGCGCGAGATGGGCTCGGATCCCACGCGCGAGCCGCCGTTCTTTTTCCAGAAGCCGACCGACGCGATCCAGAACGTGGCACCCGGCACGGTTGCCGATCACCCGTACCCGACGCTCACCAAGAACTATCACTACGAGGTCGAGCTGGTCGCCGCGCTCAACAAGGGCGGGCGCAACATCCCGAAGGAGCGCGCGCTCGAATGCGTGTACGCGTACGCCGTCGGCCTCGACATGACCCGGCGCGACCTGCAGCGCGCGATGGGCGACGAGAAGAAGCCTTGGGAGATCGGCAAGAGCTTCGATCGTTCGGCACCGATCGGGCCGCTGCATCCGGCGCTCGCGGCCGCGCCCCTGGAAAAGGGCGCGATCTGGCTCAAGGTCAACGGCGCGACCAAGCAGAACGCGAACCTGAATCAGATGATCTGGAGCGTGGCCGAGCAGATCAGCAAGCTGTCCGAGGCGTTCGAGCTGATGCCCGGGGACATCATCTACTCCGGCACTCCGGAGAACGTCGGCCCGGTGGTCAAGGGCGACGTCATCGAGTGCCACATCGACGGACTGCCGAATCTCAGCGTCAAGGTCGTGTGAAGGCCAACGACCGCGGCGCGCAGCTCGTGCGCGCCGCGCTCGACACGCTGGAGTTCGGCTTCGCGGTCTTCGACCGCCACTTCAAGCTCGTCGCGAGTAACAAGGCGTTCCGCACGCTGCGCGCGTACCCGCCGGCGCTAGTCAAGCCAGGCACCGAGCTCGTCGACCTTTTCCGCTACAACGCACGCCGCGGCGATTATGGC
This sequence comes from uncultured beta proteobacterium, assembly GCA_963707815.1. Taxonomy (GTDB): domain Bacteria; phylum Pseudomonadota; class Gammaproteobacteria; order Burkholderiales; family Casimicrobiaceae; genus VBCG01. The sequence goes on along the minus strand of CAVPRK010000024.1, from coordinate 4,141 downwards.
GACGGCGACGTCGAGGCGATCGCGATGGCGCGCCTCGAGCTCATGCGTTCGCCGTTCTCCCGCGAGCACACGACACCCGACGGACGCGTGCTGTTCGTGCAAGCAACGCCGATCGTGCATGACGGGCTCGTGCTTGCCTACACGGACATCACGGCGCGCAAGGACGCGGAGCGGCTCGCCGCGCGCCGCGAGAAGGAGCTGCACGTCGCGCTCGACAACATGGCGGGCGCGCTCGCCTACACCGATGCCGACGGCACCATCGTCCTGCGCAACAATCGCTTCGCCGACATGTATCCGGTGCCGAAGGAGCTCCTCGATCCCGGCCGACCCTATCCCGGATTCCTTCGCTACCTCGCCGAGCACGGGTATTACGGCGCCGGCGACCTCGACGCTCTCGTGGCGCGCCGTGTCGCGAGCCTGCTGGACCCGACCGGCGAGCCGTTCGAGGACCGCACCCCCGACGGGCGCGTGTACCGCATCGTGCGCAGGCGCGCCGAAGGCGGCGGCACCGTGACGGTCATCACGGAGGTCACCGACGCCAAGCGCGCCGAAGAGGAGCTCGCGCGCAAAGAGGCCGTGCTGCACGCTGCCCTCGACAGCATGCCGGGCGCGTTGGTCTACACCGACGCCGACCTCCACATCGTGATTTGCAACCCTCGGTTCGGCGAGTGGTATCCCGTGCCGGCGGAACTGCGCGAGCCGGGCAAGCCGTACCCAGCGCTTCTTCGTCATCTCGCCGAAAACGGCTACTACGGCGAAGGCGACGTCGACGCCCACGTCGCGCGACGCGTGGCGAGCCTGCGCAACCCGACAAGCGTCGCGTTCGAGGATCGCACACCCGACGGGCGCGTGTATCGCATCGCGCGCAGACGGGCCGCGGACGGCGGCACCGTCACGGTGATGAGCGACATCACCGAGCTCAAGGCCAGCGAGGCGGCGCTGCGCGAGGCCATCGTGCGCGCGGAGACGGCGACCAGGGAAGCGGCAGACAAGGCGCAGATGCTGGAGTCGCTGTCGCGCAAGCTGTCGAAATACCTGTCGCCGCAGATCTACCGGTCGATCTTCAGCGGCGAGAAATCGGACGAGGTCGTCGCGCAGCGCAAGAAGCTCACGATCTTCTTCTCGGACATCGCCGGGTTCACCGAGACCACCGACATGCTCGAGTCGGAGGAGCTCACCAATCTTCTCAACCAGTACCTGCGCGAGATGTCCTCCATCGCCCTCGAGCACGGCGGGACGATCGACAAGTTCATCGGCGATGCCATCATGCTGTTCTTCGGCGACCCGCAGACGCGCGGCGCACGCGAGGACGCGGTCGCGTGCGTGCGCATGGCGATCGCAATGCAGCAACGCATGCGCGACCTGCAGGCCGAGTGGCGCGAGCGCGGCCAGGAGCACGTGTTCCAGCTGCGCATCGGCATCAACACGGGCTTTTGCACGGTGGGCAACTTCGGCAGCGCCGATCGCATCGATTACACGATCATCGGCAACGAAGTGAACCTGGCCGCCCGCCTGCAGCAGCACGCCGACCTGGGCGGCATCCTGCTCGCGCACGAGACGTTTGCGCTGGTGAAGGACGACGTGGCCACCGAGGAGACCGGCACGATCACGGTGAAGGGCTTCGCGAAGCCGGTGCGCACGCATCGCGTCGTCGGGATCCTCGACACGTCCGGCGAGGGCCGGGTGATCCGCAAGGAACAGGACGGACTCTTGCTGATTCTCGACCAGCGCAAGCTCGTCGGGGACCGCCGCGAGGAGGCGCGCAGGATGCTCATCGAAGCCGCGGACCGACTAAAGCAGTAGGGCCAACCTCGCCGTCAAGGCCGGCGGCACTCGATCTCGAGGCCGCGCTCGCCCGCGTAACGCAGCCGCGACAACGTGAGCTGCGAGACGTTGTAGGCCTCGGTCTCGCCCTGCGCGTGCCTGTGCACGAGCTTGGCGCCCTCGATCTTCCAGCCTGTCGCCGCGCTGGCGGCGGTCGCCGCCGGTCGATCGGAAAGCACGTCGCCGTGAAAGACGAGCGCACCGTCGACCGCATAGCTCCAGTACGCGCCAAGCCCGGTGCGCTGATCGACGCACCGCCACGGCCCGTGCAACAGCGTGGGGTTGAGCGTAACGGCGGCCGGTGCAGGTTCGGCGGACGCCGCGCGTCCCGAGGACTTCGGCGTGGCCGCGACGGGGGCTGGACGAAAGCTCGAGACCCAGCCGGATACCTCATCCGCGAAGTAGGCGACCGCACCCACCAGCGCAAGTGTGCCAAACGCAAGGGGCCACTTGGCGCACACCTGGCGGACCCAAGTCTTCTGCCGCGGCGGCGGCGCCGGTTCGGGTGGCGCCATGCCCGGCGCAACCGTGGGCGGCCCGTTGCCGAGCGGCGCGGCGATGATCTCGATCCCTTCGTGGGTGGCGTCCCCGGCGTCCGGGGTGCCGATCTCGCGTTCGACCGTCGCGGCGGCACCGATCGCGCGCAGCGTCGCGGCGATGCGCTCGGCGTCGGCCTGCTCGACCCTGCGTTTGATGACGTTGGGCATGCCGGAGAACATGTCATCCGCGACGCGGACCGGCAGTCCCGTCACCCTGACGAACTCGCGCTTGACGACCGCGGAGTCCGCGCCGCCCAGCGTCCGGCCTTGCATAACAACGCGATAGAACATTCCGAACTCCAGAAGTCCCCCATCTTGAGCAAAATCGATGCCCGGAGGGGACCGGTCAACGCCCCGGCCCGCTGCCACGTTCAAGTGCCACGTCAACCCCGTCAAGGTTCCCATGAAAAGCCAGGCCCTCGTCGCCGTCGTCGCCGCGTTTGCCGCCGGCGCTGTGTCCGCGCAAGTCACGCTGTATTCGCAGGAACGTTTCTCCGGACGCTCGTTCTCGGCAGACCAGACAATGCATAACCTCGACCGCACCGGCTTCAACGACCGCGCGTCGTCGGCAATCGTCGACCGGGGAACGTGGGAGGTCTGCGAAGACTCGGAATTCCGCGGCCGCTGCATCGTCCTGCGGCCTGGCCAGTACCCGACGCTCGCGGCCATGGGGCTTGGCAACCGCATCTCGTCGCTGCGCCGCGTCTCGGGCGGCCGTCAATACGCGTATGCGCCCCCGCCGGCGCCCGGCCCCTACCCCTACTATCCGCGCGGCGGCGAGCGGCTGTACCAGGCCAACGTAGTCGCGGTGCGCGCCGTGACGGGGCCGCCGGAACAGCGCTGCTGGATGGAACCGCAGCAGGTCACGACCTCCTCGCAGCCCAACATCCCCGGCGCGATCATCGGCGGCGTCGTAGGTGGCGTGCTCGGACACCAGATCGGCAGCGGGCGCGGCAACGACGTGGCCACTGCGGTCGGCGCCGTCGGCGGCGCGGCGGTAGGCGCGAACGTCAACCGCGGGTCGCAGACGTATACCCAGAACGTGCAGCGGTGCCAGACGGTTCCCGGCAGTGCGCACGTCGCGTACTGGGACGTGACCTACAACTTCCGCGGCCAGATCCACCGGGCGCAGCTCTCCTTCGCGCCGGGAGCAACGATCACCGTCAACGACCGGGGCGAGCCTCGCGCGTAGCCTCTCGCCGGCGTCCCTGGAGGGAGCAGGCGCGGGATAATGGGGGCCGCACTTCGTAGCAAGAGGCCCCTCATGAGCACCGCGCTTGGCACCGTCGCCGACCTGCCGGCCGAGTATTACAACGGCCTCGTCAGCCGCAACCTGCTGCCGTTGTGGCCGGCGCTGCGAAGCGTGCTGCCGTACGGCAAGCCTTCGCGCCGCACCCGGCCCACGCTCTGGAAGTATGCGGACGTGCGACCGAATCTCCTGCGCGCGGGCGAGCTCGCACCGATCGAGAAGGCCGAGCGCCGCGTGCTCGTGCTGTGCAACCCGGGACTCGGGCTCGAGAACATGCAGGCGACGCCGTCGATCTATATCGGCATGCAGCTGATCCTGCCGGGTGAAACCGCGCCCAATCATCGCCACACACCGATGGCCGTACGGTTCGTGGTCGAGGGCAAGGGCGGCTATACGCTCGTGCAAGGCGAAAAGCTTCCGATGGACCGCGGCGACCTCATCCTCACCCCGCCGAAGCTGTGGCACGAGCACGGTCACGAAGGCACCGGACCTGTCATCTGGCTCGACGCGCTCGATCTCCCGCTCGTCT
>CAVPRK010000023.1:0-177739 GCA_963707815.1 uncultured beta proteobacterium | reverse complement strand
GCAGCCAGCGAAGTCGGGCTCGCCGTGCATCCCGCGATGAGCAGGACGCTCAGCAGCAGGCCGGATATGCCCCGCCGCCGACCGGCCTTCATTCGAAAGCGCCCATTGCGCTCCGATCACGCCCTCGGTGACCGGGGCAACAAGGCCAAGGTCAACAGCAGCGTGACCGGCACCCGAATGGTCAGCGCACCGAGGAAGGCGGATGACGGTTCCAGCAGCAGCATGCCCGGTACGACGATATGTCCCACCGCAAGATCTAAAATACGGCGGCGCGTCGTCCGCCCGGTAAGCATCGATATCCAGCCGCGCAGCTCCGGGCATACCGGCACGACCGTCACATAGCAACGCGCAACAGATGGCTTTCGCTGTATCGCCGGCGCACAACGCCGTGCACTGCGCAGAAGCCCTTTCCAGCAGAGCTGGCCGGCGGAGCTGCCTCTGGCCGATCGGACCCCGTGTGGGTTTGTTGCAAGGGCGATATGTTCATAGGATTAACTTTTAACACGAATTCGACCGGCTTGGGTAGGCAGTGGCGGTGCTTTTCGATCCGCCACCTGCACTTGCATCCGCCTATCCACCACGTGGATGAGCGCGTGCCCCTTTGGTACGTCCCCTCCTGGCGCCATCTGACCACCAGCACCTTTGCCGCCGCCCCTGCGCAGCCACTCCGGATCGGCGTTTTCGGGCTCCAGCAGGGCGAAGAGGGTGCTCCCCAAAACCTAATTGGCTTCGGTCAGCTTCACCTTCACCGACTGCTCGAGCCGGTAGACTTTGCCGATGCGGCCGACCAGGGCGTGCTCCTCTTCCCTGGTCGTACTGGTCGTTCGGCAGGCGCTGACGGGAACGAGGCCATCAGCGCCCGTTTCGTCCAATTCGACGAACAGGCCGAGCGGGTTACGCCGGTAATGCGGCCCAAGGTTGCTCCGACCCTGTCGGCCAGAAAGGCGGCCGTGAAGCGATCCAGGGCATCCCGTTCCGCCAGCGCCGCGCGCCGCTCGGTCTTGGAAACCGCTGGACCGATCTCCGTCATCGGCGCCGCTTCATTGTCGTCCAGCCCGCCCGGCCCCAGGCCGAAGGCGCGGATCAGGCCACGCACGATCAGGTTGGCATACCGGCGGATCGGGGAGGTGAAATGGGCATAGCGGCGCAGCGCCAGCCCGAAATGGCCGATATTTTCCGGGTTATAGGCGGCTTGAGCCTGGGAGCGCAGGATGACCTCGCTGATCAGCGATGCCTCGTCGGTTCCGCGCGCCTTGTCCAGGATGCGGGTAAAATCCGTCGGCTTCAGCGTCCCGTTGTTCAGGCTGTAGCCAAGCCCTTGCAGGAAGCCCCGAAGCGACTTCAGCTTGTCCATCGACGGCTGATCATGGACTTTGTAGAGGCCGGGCATGCTCCGCGCCTCCAGAGCCTCCGCCGCCGCCACATTGGCGCAGATCATGAACTCCTCGATCAGCCGGTGGCTGTCGAGCCGTTTGCGCGGCGTGATCGCCACCACGACGCCGCCACGTCGAGGAGCCGCCCGCCGCTCCGGCAGATCCAGTTCCAGCGTGCCGCGCCGGGCGCGGGCGGCGTTCAGGATCTCGTAGGCCTCATACAGCGGCGCTATGACCGTATCGAGCAACGGGCCGGTCGTGTCGTCCTGCCGCTCTTCGCGGGTGCTCCTGGTCGCCGATAGGTCAGGCGGGCTGCTGAGCGCATCAGCCCCCGGATGAAGTGGTGACGCGTCAGATCGCCCTGCGCATCGATCCACATGTGGACCGCCAGGGCCCTGTCTTCCCCAGGGCGGAAGCGAGCAGCAGGTCGTTGAACAGCGCTTCCGGGAGCATCGGCACGACGCGGTCGGGGAAGAAGCCGATGCGCTGGTGCTGGAAGGCGTCCTTGTCCGCCTGCGGGTTCGCCGGTCATAGAAGGCCACATCGGCGATGGCGACGACGATAGCGTCAGCCGCCCTCGACCTCCGGATCGGCCGACCGGATCGTCGTAGTTGGCGTCGGCGCCGTCGAGAATGAACGACAGCGGATGTCGCGGGTCGCGCATGGCTCGATGGTCGGCTCCGGCGTGCTCCGCCCTTCGAAGCGCCGCTTCGGGAGAAGACAGTCGGCAGATCCTGGGCCGTGGATGTGGATCACTTGATGGAGCGCGGGTTGACGTTGCCGAGCCGCTCGACCACCTTCGCCTGCTTCATGCCGAACTCGCTGCAGGTAGAGCACCTCGATCACCAGCGCACCCATCTTCGCGCATCGCCGGAATGGGTGGCAGGCCGACGAAGAAACTCCGCCCGCTGGCGCTTGTCAGTCGGGCGCAGCCGGGCTCCGTCAGGCGTCATCTCGTAGATGCCCAGGACCGCGCCGATCCTGGTCGAACTCGCGACGGTCCGGCCGTATAGACACGGTCATTCTGCCGGTGAAGCTGAGCCAGGACGCGGTCACCGGGCAGCAGGGCAGGGTGCCCACGCCGCTCCGGCTGCATGAAGATCTTCGGCGGAGGCTCTTCCGACGTCCAGGTGATCGGCCGGGCCAGCACTTCGCCGTCAGTATCGATCTCGACCACCTCAAGCACGCTGACGGCTGGCAGTGCCGTTGGAGGAGCCCGAGACGCCGGGCACGGTCGCCTGACGATGGTGCCGTCGCTTTCCAGCTCCTGAGCAGCGCCTTGAGCGCGATGCGATCGTCCCCGTGCAAGTGGAACTCGCGAGCGATCTCGCGTTTACCCACCGGCACGGAGCTGTTCCGGATGGAAAGGCGAGAACATCTTCCGGCTTGGGAAGGCGGTTGGCTTTCCTGGAAGTTTTTCTTCAGTCGACTTTTCATGAAGCTGAGTGGGGGTGTCGATTTTCTCCAAATGGGCGGAGCTCGTTGAAATTGCACCTGAAGAATTTGCAGCATACCTGTAGCTAGATACCAGTTCGGTAGGTCGGTGTTTGCCCCTCTTCGGGCGAACGCCGACCTACGAGTGACCTAGCCGGCCGCTCGCGCCTTCGGTTTAGCGGTTGCGGCGTCAGTGGCCTTGGTGGCTGCCTTCTTCGGCGCTCCTCGCCGGCTTCGGCTGGCTTTCGGCTTGAGCCGACGGCATCCTCGTACGTCGCCTCGGGCTTTGCGGCTTTCCCCTTGGCAGCCTTGGCGGCGGGAACCTTGCCGCCGTCCTTCGCTATCTTGGCGCTCCGAGCAGTTCGACCGCCTGCTGCAAGGTCAGTTCATCGGCATTGGCCGCCATCGCCTTCGGCAGCGACGCCATGACCTTGCCCGGCTTCACAGGGTCGAAACCGGCCATTGTTAGTAACTGACCAGCTCACCGTCGCGTGGATGCTCGCCGACCACGGCCAGGCCGCGCGGGTCCTCGGGCTTCGCAGGAGCACCACCGCCCGGTTCGAAGCTGATGCTCAGCACGTCATTGTCAGCCGGCAGCGACTTGTAGGTCCATCCCAGCTTCAGATACGGTCCGAACCGCCCGATCCCGCCGAATCATCTCGCCGGTTTCCGGGTGCGGGCCGACATCGCGGCAGGCTGAGCAAACTCCAGCGCGGTTTCCAATCGATTCAGCCGGCGGCATGCCCTTGGGCAGCGATACCCGCTTCGGCTTCGGCGCGTCCTTCGGCTTGGCCTTGGCTTTCGCCTTGCCCTTGCCTTTCTTCGCCTCAGGTTGCTCGGGTGGCGCTATCTCCACCGGAGCCGCCGCCTCGCGCGGTGGTACCGAACTGCACATAGGCGCCATAAGGGCCGCGCCGGGACGCTGACCGGCAGGCCGGTTTCCGGATCCAGCCCAACTCGCGCGGGCCGTCCGCCAGGCGCATCGGCTTCCTCCTCGTCGCCGTATTCCTGGCCGACGGCCAGGGACCGGGTGTAGCGGCATTCCGGGTAGTTGGAGCAGCCGAAGCCCCAAGGCACCCGTCCGGCTCAGCTTCAGCCCGAGCTGCCGTTGTTGCAGGATGGCAGCGCGGGGATCGTTACCGTTGGGGTGTTGCTTGGTAGTAGTGGGCGAACTCGTCGGACTCGTCGATGACCTGGGTGATCGTCAGGTCCTTGGTTCCTTCGACCGCCGCGGCAGACGTCTTCCAGGAAGTCCCGCAGGCCGCCCTCCAGTCGAGCCGGCCACCGTAGATGAACTCGCCGTCCAGCTCGGCTTCCAGATCGGCGGTGAAGTCGTACCGACATAGCGTTGAAGAAGCTGGACAGGAACGCCGTCACCAGCCGGCCACGGTCATGCGGCACGAAAGCGGCGCTTGTCGATCTCGACATAGTCGCGGTCCTGAGGGACCCCCACCACGCTGGCATAAAGTCGAAGGCCGGCCGATGCCCAGCTCTTCCAGCTCGACGAAACCGCCTCGGTATAGCGGGGTGGCGGCTGGGTGAAGCGCTGTTCTGCGTCGATGGCGTCCCGGTTGATCTGGTTGCCTTCCTTCACCTGCGGCGGCAGGCGCGCTTCGGCGTCTTCCTCGGCGGCGGTCTTTTCGTCCACCGAGTCGTCGTGCTCTTCCTGATAGACCCGCAGGAAGCCGTCGAACATCACGACCCAACCGGTCGCCCGAAACACCGCTTTGCCGTCCGCCGACGCGATATCGACCGCGACCTGATCCAGTACGGCGCTTTCCATCTGCGACGCCACGGTGCGTTTCCAGATCAGCTCGTAGAGCCGCAGTTCGTCGCTCAGTCGTCCGCCACATCTTCCGGCCGGCGGTGCAGGTCGGTCGGCCGGATCGCTTCGGCGCGCCTCCTGGGCGTCTGGCGTGCTTGTAGATAGGTGGTCGCCCGGCAGGTAGTCCGGTCCGGAGCCGCCAGGTTGCACCAGCTCCGGCTGCACCTGCCCGGCACGGTGGTTGTCGGAAAGCTGCACGCCGTCGGTTCCGCATATAGGCGATCAGGCCTACCGCTGCCGCCCAGTCCCATGCCTTCGCAGCTTCTGCGCCACCCGGATGGTGCGGGTGGCGCCCATGCCGAGCTTGCGCGAGGCTTCCTGCTGGAGGGTCGATGTCGTGAAAGGCGGGTAGGGGTTGCGCCGGGCCTGCTTGCGCTCGATCGACTGTACGGCATACTCCAGCGTCTTCAGCCGTTCTACGACGGCTTCGAGGAAATCCTCGACCGAGCGCGCTGTCACGCTCGCCGAAGCTGCGTCAGTCCGGATTTTACCAGCGCGCCTTCCTGGTCCTGAACATGATCCTTGATCGACCAGTATTCCTGGAGCGTGGAAGATTTCGACCTCCTGCTTCGGCGTTCGGAGATCAGACGCAGGGCAACCGACTGGACACGGCCAGCGGAGCGCGATCCAGGAGCTGTGATAGCACCGGCGACAGCAGCGCGAGCCTACCAGATAGTTGAGTGCCGCGTGCCAGATAGGCTTCTATTAACTCACGGTTCAGGTCGCGAGGATGCTGCATCGCATCCAGCACCGCGCCTCGTAATTTCGTTGAAGGTGACGCGGCGGACATCGACCTTGTCCAGCAGCTTCGCCTCCCGCAGTACCTCCTGGACGTGCCAGGCAATCGCCTCTCCCTCGCGATCCGGTCGTTGCGAGGAAGACGCGGTCGACGCCACGAATGGCGTGCGAGATCTCATCGACATGGCGCTTGGAGCGGTCACCCATCTTCGAGGACATGGCAAAGTCTTCCTCGGGACGAACCGAGCCGTCCTTAGGAGGGAGATCCCGAGATGGCCGAAACTGGCCAAAACCGTGAAGTCCGGACCAAGATACTTATTGATCGTCTTCGCTTTGGCCGGGGATTCGACCATGACTAGATTGCTGCCAGACAAGCGAATTCCGCCTCTTGTTTGCGTCTGGGCTCCTCGAGTTCATCGCTGAATCAGGACGACCTGATTTCCGGATAGCTCCTGAACCCGGCCCGCGAGGGCGAGTTCGGTGAGCACGATCCGTACTACCGACGCAGACAATTGGCACCCTCTGATCAGTTCGTCAACGGGGACCGGTGAGTGACTGAGGCTTTCCACAACTGTTCGCCAATTTCCCGGACCGTCCCTGCCCTCATCGATCTCGAATGTCCCGGGTCGGTGGTGCAAAAAAAAGGTCGCGCCGCCTCCCGGCAGCGGCGGCGGATCGACGAACTGGAGGCCCGGACGATGTCTTGACCCTGCTCCGTCACGGTGGCTCCGTCGCGCAGCAACTGGTTGGGTCCCGCGAGCGGGGGTCGAGCGGCGAACCGGGCACCGCGAAAACCTCGCGACCCTGAACCGCGGCGACGCGGGCGCGGATCAGAGAGCCGACTCGAGCGTCGCTTCGATCACCACCACCCCCAGCGCCAGGAAGACCGAACATCATCCCGGTTTCCGCCTTGGAAATGGGCGCCAGGTGCTGCGTACCGATCGGGCAATTCCGCCACGACAAGGCCTTGTTCGACAATGCGTTCCTGAAGCAAGTGGTTCTCTTCCGGGTACATGATGTCAGCCTGCCGGCAACCACCGCGATGGTGCCGCTGGACAGCGCGCCGGTATGGGCGCAGGCGTCGATCCCCGCGCGCCAGCCCGGATACCACCATATCCGGCGCCGCCGAGGTCGCGCGCCAGCATTTCCGCGAACCGCTTGCCGTTGATCGACGCGCTTGCGGCGGTATTAACCATGGGCGTGACCGCGCGTTTACGAAGAAGACGGGCGGCATGACCCATGACCGATATCAGTGGTGGCGCATCGTTGATCGCCGCCAGGGCCTGCGGATAGTCAGGTTCGGCATGAGGCAATCAGTCGCGCCCCGAACTTGGTCACAGTCGTGATTTCCGGCTCCGCTTCCGTCCTGCAGGATCTAGCGAAACGTGTGTTGTCCTGGGCGTTTCGCCAGTTCGGGACAGTGCTCGGATCGCTTGTCCGGGGGTATCGAACCGTTCCATCAGACGGGCGAAGGTGACCGGACCGACATTCGCGCCGATCAACGGATGAACGAATGGTCAATGTCGCGACAGCGCGCGTTGCATCGAACGATGCTGCACGATACCGCGCACGCATAATGGTCAAACACTGCCGCACACGCGAGCATGCGGCAAAGCGTCATCGTGGCTGCTGCCGCTTCGTCTACCAGCTCGACCGCGTATTCCGCCAGCTTCGGCACCGATCCGATCAACTCGCGCTGCTTCAGGAACTCGGCGAAGCGGACATAGCGCCGGTCGTCGAGGGCGCCTGGGCTATGGGAGAAGCGGGGCAGGGTGTCGCGCCACGCACGCCGGTTAAGCTCGTCGTCCAGTTCCGGGTTGGCCTTGACGAACAGCTTCCACGACTTGTCCGGATGGTTGATCAGGTACAGCGTGCCGCGCTCGACCGCTTCAAGGAATTGCGGCAGCCGTTTATCGGCGATTTTTTCCCGGTTGGCGACGATGACCAGTTCGTCATAGGGCGGGCACCTTCCTCCTCCGGGTAGAAGGCGCGGCCGGGGTGCCCCTCGATCTCCATCTGATTCAGTCTCGAGTTGCGGTAGGCGCCGACCACGGCATCGACCTCACCCACAGCAGCGCCGGAGACAGGCTGAAATTGACGTTGACCAGCGATACGTCGGACAGCTTCAGCCCGGACTCCAGCATGGCGCCCAATAGCGCGTCTTCCAGCCCGCCGACGGAGAACCCAACCTCGCGGCCCTTCAGGTCCTTGACCGACTTGACCGGACCATCGGCCAGCGCCACCACCGTGCTGAGCGGCGTGGAGATCAGCGGGCCGATCCGGGTCAGGGCAGGCTTCGGCGGGCCCGCACCGAAGCTGCGGCTGGTAGGAGATCGCCGAGATTGAGCTTTTCCGGCGGCGACCAGCTTGGGGCGATTGTCGGGGTTGGTGGTGCCACCAGTATCGATATCAGCCTGACTTCGTGAAATAGCCCTTCTCCCGCGCCACATACAGCGGGGCATGGTCCGGGTTGACGAACCAGTCCAGCAGCACCGGCCAGCGCTTGGCGTGGGCCGGCAGCGAATGCCAGCCCAGACCGGCCGCCATCAAGGCCACGGCAAGACCGGCTTCAGCGCGGCTCCTTCCGCGACGCTGAATACGCATGGGTGATCAGTCCCTCTCTTCATTTGGATTTTTATCGGGTTGCCAGGGAAGGGCACGCCGCAGCAGGGCGTCCACGACAAGTAAAAGTGTCACTGAAACGACCGCGAGGACGAAGTGGTGGAGATCGCACCTTCGACCTGTATTCGGCCGTTAGCGTGCAGCATCAGGTACCCGAGGCCGGCCGATGCTCCGACCCACTCGCCCACGATGGTGCCGATCGGCGCCACCGCCGTCGCGACCCGCAGGCTGGAGGCGAAGGCGGGCAGGGCTGCCGGCAGGCGGATGTGTGTAGAACAGTGTCGACGCGATCCGCCCATGGTCTGGGCGAGGTCCAGCCAGCCCGGCTCCGTCGGCGCAGCCCGTCGAAGGGTGGAATGTCACCGGGAAGAAGATGCTACCTGGATTGCGACTGGAAGGCATGCCGTAGCCTATCGACAGCACCAGCAGCGGGAAGCGCGCAGCGTAGACGGGTATCGCTTGGCTGAACACCAGCACCGGCATCAGCCAGCGGCGGGCGGGGCGGAAAATAGCTGAGCGTCAGCGCCGCCAACTACCTGAAGGCACCAGCGCCCAGCCCAGCCGCCCCAGCATCTCCGACAACTGCGGAGATGGCGCGGTAGCCGACGATCCCGGCCCGCTCATAAAGCGCCGCCGCCACCCGAACCGGGTCGGAGGACGAGCGTGGCACGCCGGTCCCCCAGACCAGCAACTGCCATGCCGCGATCAGCACGACGGCCGTTACGACAGGCCGAACCACGCGGATCATGACGCGAGCCGCCTCAGCAGTTCCGCCTGCCGGACTTAGCAGGGCGGGGTCGTCGGGCTCGCGGCGGCGGTCCTGGCGGCATGATGGCCGGTCCGATCTCCGCCGGCTGGCCGGACATGACGTGGATGCTGCGGCCGAGGCGTATGCCTCCAGCGGATCATGGGTCACCAGCAGCAGTTGCCGGTGAGCAGCCGGGCGGCCACTTCCTGAAGCCGCAGCCGGGTGATGGCGTTGAGCGTGGAGAACGGCTCGTCCATCAGCACCATGCGGGCTTCATCAGGCGTGCGCAGCAGGACCAGCCGGCTGCCGGCATCCCGCCGGAAAGTTCAGCCGGTCGGGCGCGCAGCCGGTCGCCAAGCCCGACTTTGTCGAGCAGTTCCCGCGCCCGGCCGGTCAGGGCAGGGGTGATCTTCTCACCACGGAGCCTTGAGCCCACCAGAACATTGTCCAGCGCCCCCAGCCAAGGCAGCAGCAGGTCCTGCTGCGCCATAGGAAGCCGATGCGGCCGGCGAGCGGGCGCCCGTCCTCGGCGGTCACTTCAGTCGGGGGTTCGGGTGAGGCCAGTCCCGCGTCGAGTCGCAGCAGCGTGGTCTTGCCGATGCGACTGGGTCCCAGTAGAGCAGCTCCACTGCCCGCCTTCCAGCGAGAAATCCAGCCCATCGAACACGGCGGCGCCGTCGAAGATCAGGCGGGCCTGCCGGATTATCACGCCGATATTAGGACAGACCTGTCGATGCGGATGGATGATGTCGTGCATGGGTCACTGATCCCTACGCCGGGTACAGATCAACCGGATCAGGTTCCAGGGGTCGTCCCAGACTCGGGACCTCGAGCCCACCATCGGCTCCCCCCAGTGAGGTTGCGGCAGTATATTGCAAAGTCCGCGACGCTCTGGGCATCGCGATGTCCGGCCGATATAGTTGACGAACCATGAACGCCGGCCGAGTTCACCGAACATGTCGAACCGACCCTCGTTCATCGGCAGCGAGATCTATCGCGCGTCTCCTACGGCCGGCGGCATCCGCTGGCGATCCCCCGCGTATCGACCGCGATCGACCTGATCCGCGCCATGGGCTGGCTGGACCACCGGTATCTCGACAGCCCGATTGCGACGCCGGAGCAACTGGCCGATGTCATGACCGTGAGCTACATCTCACACTGTGCGGCAGGCGGAGGTGGTCCAGCATCGATGCCCGCGACAGACGCGACCGCTACAACATCGGGCGTCAGCGGCAATCCGACTTCTGCCGAGAGCTTCCGTCGGCCTGTCATCCGCATCGGCGGCAGGATGAGGGCGGCGGGCTGGCTGCGCGACGGCGGTGTCGTCTACAATCCTGGTCGGCGGCACGCATCACGGGCTAGGCCGGACCATGCCAGCGGGTTCGCTCATTTCCGACGAACTCCGGTGCTGGGTATCCTGACGATGCTCGATGGCGGGTGGGGCGAGCATCTACTACGTCGATCTGCGACGCCCACACGGCGACGGTGTGGAAGACCCTTCGCCGACGACGACCGGGTGATGACCGGTCGATCCACGAAAGCCGGGCGCTGGCCCTACACGGGGAAGATGGACGACCGCGCGGCGGATAGCGCGCGCAACCTGCCTGTGCCCGTCGAATTCAACGATACGAACTGGCCTTATCGTCGACGAGGCGTGATGCCGCATCGGCGCGCGGTTCGCCCCCGCACGCCGTGGTCATGCAATGCGGCGCGGACGGCCTGGCCGACGATCCCATGAGCGGCCTGGCCTATCGAACTGCGCTCCGGTCAGTGGTTGCTGAGCTATCCGGACGCTGCGCTCGCGTTGGTGCTGGAGGCGGCGGCTATAATCCTGGTCGGTCGGCCGTTGTTGGGCCGGAGTTTCTTGGGCCACTTCTACGGCATTGACTGACGTGCCCGCGACATCGGACGCGGAGGAGGTTCTGCGGGCGCTGAACTGGACCATGCAGGGCCAGTATCCGCCGGAGATCGGCAGCCGATCCACCACTGCCGCTACGGCTGCGCCCTGGCCCGGCGCGACGAGATCCTGATCGTCGTCGACAACAGCTCTGGAGTGACGTGATGTGCCAGGATGCTCAAATGCTTTACATATCCAAGGCTCTGCTGTAGCGCTGGATCATGGCCGCTGCGATCACCAGAATCTTCACCCTCGTCCTGCTGCTGGTCGCGGCGGGCTGTGCCGCTTGACGCCTCGGAAAGATTCCGCACTGGGCGTCTGACCATCGAAACCGCCTCCGGCGGCAGGTTGTACTTCGGTGATCGAGATCGCGGAAACGCTGGCGCTACGGCGAGGGTCATGTTCCGCGAGCAGTTGCGCCTGCTACGCCGGCATGCTGGTTCGATCTGCGCGCACCCCAGACGATGTCGATGTGGATGAAGAACACGCTGATCCCGCTGGACATGGTCTTCATCGGGACGGACGGCCTGATCGGTCAACGTCCACGAGCACGCCGTTCCCCAGTTGCTCGACACGATCAGTTCCGCCGGGCCGGTCGAGGGCGTGCTGGAGATCGGCGGCGGAATGGCGTCGAAGTCGGCATCCGGGGCCGGCGACCGAGTTGTTCACGAAGCTTTCCAGCCTCCCAAAGTAACCGCCGACTCGCCTTAGCGGGAATGCTTCCGCGCCAGCGTGCTCAGGCTTGTCCCCCAGCGGAGCATTATCTGGATGCTGCCGATCCCGACGGACGAAGGTGTTCAGGCGCGAAGAATTTCGTTGGGGCTTGGTCGCGGCCGGATCGACCACCGTGCCGCGCCATAGCGTATTGTTGATCGCGATCACGCCGCCGGGCCGCATGAGGGTCAGCGCCGCTCGCAGGCATGTCGGCAAGCCCGACCGCATCGATCAGCGCGAATCGAAGAACGCCGGCGACCCTCGCCGACCAGGGCCGCCAGCGTATCGGTCGCCGGAACCAGCCGGAAATCATCTTGCCGTACGCCCGCCTTCGAGCGCCGCGCCACGTCGGTCCATTCGAACACCGACATCGCAGGTGATGGCTGCTCTTCGGGGTGGAACGGCCAGGGCCGCGACCAGGGCACTGTAGCCGGTGGAAGTGCTGGATCGAGCGTCCGCCTTGCCCGCAGCAGTTCCAGCACCAGGGTCAGCAACTGCCCTTCTTCCGGTGCGATCTGAGTGACCGTGGGTCAGCTTTGCTGTTTCGGCGTGACAGGCGGGCGAGAACGGGCGGCTCACGCAGCGAATTGTCCAGACGTACTGGCGATGTTGGCAGGAAGACGGATTGCTGAGTTGAACCGAGCACCTTGTCGGATTGTGGCTGGGGAGGGTCGAGGTAAGGGCGGGACGAGTGGCCTGATGCCGCAGGGTTACATATATATATACGGCGTGTACTCCTTGGGACAGTTCAGAGCGGTGGGTTGCTGCCGTCTCAATCATGTTGTATGTCACGCATCGGCGGAGCGTAGCGCAGTCTGGTAGCGCATCTGCTTTGGGAGCAGAGGGTCCCGACTGAATCTCGGTGCTCCCACCATATGCGAAACTCGTGGAACAGCGAACCATGCAGGTGCGATTTTATGAGCCCAACAAGTTGGCCACGCAGTCCGGCCGCGGCAACGTCATGATTGGGCTCTCAGGACGAAAACGCGACGGCACGCGCGGAACCCCGAACTGGGTCGGATTCCTCCGGCGACACCCTCAATCAGGTTCGTCTCAAGTTCCCGACCAAGGAAGAGGCGATGGCTTTCGCGATCCGCAAGGGTTGGGAATACATGGTCCAGGACGCCCACCAGCGCCGCATCCGCCCGCGCAACTACGCCACATTTTCGCCCCGACCGCGTCCGCTGAAGACGCGCCAGGGGCCACGCCTCGAAAAGCGGCGCCAGTTAGCTGGATAGAGCACCCGCCTTCGAGCGGATGGTTGCTCGTTCGAATCCAGCAGGGCGCGCCATTTTTTCTCTATATAAATCAACGCGATAACCAACCTCTTGCGAATGCCCGTCATGGGCCTTTTCGGCCATCGGGTAACACTGGGGTTACAAAGGTCTCCCAGCCAGCGAGCGGACGACGGCGGCCGCTGACCGCGTCACCATCCCGCACACCTTGGCTGCCTGGTGCGCTGGGAGATCATTGTTGCTGGTGTGTTCGGCGACGGCGGCCAGGATATGAACGGTCAGGCGGTTGGCCTGGGAAGTCGCGGCGGACCAGTCGATGCCGCTCTCGATCAGCTTCGAGATGAACGCGATGTTGCGCGCCAGCCGGTCGAGCTTGGTGACCACCAGGGCGCGCCATACAGGCGGCAAGAGCAGTCACAGACGGCAGCCGATGTATGGTTCGGAACCACTGGTAGTGCCGTCGCTGGGTGCGGCGGCTGACCACATCGTGGCAATGGCGGGGGCGGGTCCCATGGCTGCAGCGCCAGTTGCACGCAGCGTACTGGTAGACTCCCTTACGGGATCGCGCGATGCACTTTGGATGTCGTTGCGCGCAACCTGATCAGATTATTGCATCGGAGTCCTCCTGGTAGAACGCCGTCAAACATCACCGGCCGGGAAACCACCCCTTACGGCTGGATCGACGGGTATGGATGTAGAATTTGTAAACTGGCGTTGCCGACCTGGGTCACTGCTGCTATGGCTTCGACCTGCCCGGCCTGCTCGGTTGGTCGAGCGTTGCGTAAGATCTCAATTAGAGCGTATTGGTGGTGATCCCGCTGTTAGAGCTGGTGATGAGAAACGCGGACGGGTGCGTCTGGAGTGAAGATATCGGCAGCGGCGCGTGACTGGCAACCAGCCATTAACGCCTCATCAACTCCATAAGGGGTTTTCAGGTTGTGATTTGGAGACGATATCGGGGCTGCAGGTTGCGCTTGGGCTTGAACGGGTTGATCTGGTAGGCGGTATGGCGGCGATGATGTGAACGAAGGCATCGACTACGGATCGATGCTTGGACAGATTGAGGGACGAGAACTCTTTGATCTGGCCGATGATGGTCTCGGCCATGTTCCGGGCATTGAGCAGAGGCTTTATCCTGCAACGACAGGGCAGCGACTTCATGTTCTTGCGGACGCAGGTGAACAGCATCAGCCCGCGCGCGCAGGCTCCGGCGAGCTTCTGGCCGATACAGCCCTTGTCGCCGAACAGCTTGCCGGTCAGCTCCCGGGTAAGCGCCGGACCGGCGTGGTGTCATGGACATGGCCGGGTCAGCTTTAGTGCGACTATTCATTGTCGGTGTTGAAGACCAGGGGCAGCTTGAAGCCGAAGAACCAGCGCATCGAGTCTTGCCGCGCTGGGCCAGACCGGCAAGCACCTTGTGCCGGTTGATGCGATGATTGTCGCAGCCGGCAGGGCGGTGGGAGTTGATGAAGTAGTAGTCCTGTCCTGGTCCCCAGGTGGCTGAGCAGGAAGAACACCAGTGGCACGAAGACACTTTTCTGCAGGGCGACGAAGTGCTCGTAGCACGGCATACCGGGAAAGTAGCCGCGCAACAGCGGTTCGGCGAAGCCGTGATAGAAGCTCTTGAGATGTTTGAAGCCTGAACTGTGGAGCACAAGCAGCAGCGTGATGATCTCGCTGGTCGACAGACCCGGCTGCGGCCCGCGTGGCGCTGGCCCGCCGGGGCCCAACAGCGACGCCTCCCATTGTGGCAGGAACGCCTGGCAGAAATCATCGACCTCGCAAAAAACCTCGACGATCCGATCCAACATCATCGCCTCCGTCCACTCAGCGATGGCCGCTTACCTCAAAAAGCTTTTCAGGCACAATCCCTTAGTCGCGCGAAAACCCCTTATCCGGGTTATCAAAGCGGCATGATTGAACTCGCCGAACTCCAGGAGCGGCGACAGCGAAGTGACCAGCACCCCCGGTTCCTGCGCCAGCACGTCGATGAGATCGAGCGGCAGCGCCTAGCCGGGAACAGGAACTCCGCCTGTTACAGGGACTGGAGGGGTTCTGCGCCGGCATTTGGGACGCTTGGTGCGCACCGACTCTCACTGGTCGCGCCAGACTTCTAATCCTTTCGAATTGGGCGACACCAAACCGCTAAAACTATAGAGCTATATTAAAAAGTGTTTAAAATTCTCTATTTTATGAAAGCATTTTAGGGGTATATTTGTTAAAAGAACGTTACAAGGGGTAATCGAAAGCCCATTCGATAGCATAGAAGCAGAGGATCACGTACTAGCATTCCGAAACGTCAACGGTGCGGCAAATCAAGTTTCAGCCGGCCGCTTTCATAGTCAGCAAATTAAAAGGACAGCAGAGTGCTTACTCACTCCCCTGCGGCCCGCGGCGCCGCCACGCCCGGACCTCGCCTGAACCAGGAGGGTAAAACCAATAAAAGTTACACCGCTTTCCAGCGGTGCCTGTCAGCCATGCCGCAGGTCCAGCCGACCCTGACCAGGGACATCGGGTTGAAGATCCGACGTATCGAAGGACTGGAGGATCTTGAATCCCTGCGCTGGGGCTCGGAAACACTGCTGCTCAGCATCCGCTCGCTCGACCGGCTGCAGGATATCATTTCTGCCGGCAACACCGGCCTGATGCGCGGCATCCATACGCTAGGCATCTTCATGCCGGCCCAGGTGACACAGATACGGGAATTCGTGACGCTGCTTGACGGCTGGCTCGTGTGGAGCGGATCGGCCCACGATCTCAAACTAAAACTGGATCTGGCGGCTACCGGCTACGCCATCGTGGCGCCGGCGATGATTTCGGCCATGGCGGCGGATCAGCACCGCCTCACCCTGCTCGATACCCTGACCGAGGCGCACCTGTCGCTGCTGCCGCTGCTGGCGGAAGGCATGACCGACGACGAACTCGCCAAGTCCCGTGGCGCCACCCTGCCGACCACCAAACTCCTAGTCCGCCAACTGCTGGCACGGCTCCAGTGCCGCAACCGGACCGAAGCCGCGATCTTCGCCTGGCGTCACACCGGCACTCTCGCTCAGCTCTGCTCCTCTCCTGAAGCATCCAAACCTCGGCCCCCCGACCTTCTCAAATCCGATGGAGCATCCAATGCCGTCTGATCCCCGCGCTCACTCCTCCAACCAAGAGGCGCTGCTGCTGGATCAGGCGCTGGATGCCGTCAATCAGCGCCTCTCATTCCTTTCAACAGCCGCTGGCGCTTGCGCACAACCGCAGCAGGTCCGAAGCGGCCTGGTCCATACCGTCGGCCTGGGCACGCGAGCGTGGTCGTCAACACTCAAATGGCTTCAAATGCACCCCGACCGCTCTGGGAGACAAACAGTCTCGTCGAAGCCAGGATCCTGGGCCTGTGCGCCAACGAATTCGCCCATACCGATCGAAAAGCATGCTTACACTCAAGCCGAGGACCCGTGTCATGAAGTCGGTCAAGAAGAGCTGGGGAACAAGTCAATTCCGGAATGCCGCCGTTTCGGCGCTGGCGGCCTGCGGCTGCGCGGCACTGCTCATGCCCGTTCCGGCCGCCGCGGACGCCAGACTGGAAGCGACGAAGACCGACCGGGGCGGCGTTATCGCCCTGGAGTGGCCGGTTCCGGTCAAGGTCGAAACCGAGCGGGACGTCAAGGCGCGGGAATTGCTGCTGCGTTTCGATCAGCCGCTTGGGACGGTGCCGTTCGCCCGGATCCAGGAAGTTCTCGGCGGCCTGGTGGAGACCGTGGAATACGGCTACGACAGCGTGCTGATCCGCGTGGCGCCCGACGTCCAGGGTCACCCCGACCAACCTCGCTTCCGGCGTTCAGATCGCCCTGTCGGGCGCTGTCGAGGCTGCGGCCGGAAAACCGGCGGCTCAGAGCGCGTCCCAGCCGGGACAAAGCCTGACCCAGGCGGACTATCTTTACATCGCGGCGCTCGAAGCCATGGACAACAAGCCGGAGCAGATCCGGTTCTGGAGCGGCAAGCTGGAAGCCGGTGTCCTGAGCGAGAAGGAGGCGACGGGCGCGGTTCACCGGCTGATCGCTCTCGGCGCCGATGCCCAGGCGCTGCCCTACCTGAAGAGGCTTGCCCGCGAGCGGAAAGGGGCATGGCTTTACGCTTACGCCGATGCCGCTGACCGGGTCGGCGCCGGCGCGCGCGACCAGTTCGCCGATTTCCTTGAGGCGGAACTGCGGCGGCGCGACCTGAGCGATGCCGAGGTCGATGAGCGGGTCGCTCTGTTCTATGCGCGAAATCCGCAAAGAGCCGTCACATCCCTGAGTGCCCGCGCGATCGCGCGCGGCGGCGCCTCGGCCTCGGTCCATCTCGAAGCCCTGATCAAGCTGGGCCAGAAGGCCCAGGCGACCGAGCTCATGACGCAATTGGCGGCCAACCCGCGCCTGCCGGTCACCGAGCGGCGGGGCTACGCCTACCGCCTGCTGGAAACGGGTGCGCGCAAGCCGGCGGAAGCGGCCTACCGGGAGATCGCGGCGACCGAGCCGCCCGACGGGCCGGACATGCGCCAGTTGCTCTTCCTGTGGGGGCCGAGGCCGGGAGCCGAGTCGCTGGATTGGATCGAGGGCCGCTACCGGGCCGCCAAGACGGCGCACGACCGCCGCGTCTGGATCGGCTATCTCGTCAGTCTCGGCGGCGCCGCGCGTGCCGTGGCGGTGATCGAGGCGGAAGGCCCCGCCGGTTTGTCGGAAATGCGCGAGCCGTATATCGCGGCGCTGGCCGAACTGAACGACCCTGCGAAACTCGGCGCGGCGATCAGCGCCGCGGTGCGGGCGGAGCGTGATCCGGACCAGCTCGTCCGCTACGCCCAACTGGCCGAATACCGCCGTCAGCCCCAAGCCGCGGCGCAGGCCTGGGCGGCGGTCCTGGCCGTGGATCCCAACCACCCCCTGGCGCTCAAGCAGGCGGGAGCCATCGCCTTCGCCGCCGGCCGGCTCGATGACGCCGAGAAACACTTCAGCCGCCTGCTGAGTGCCCAACAGGGCGATTTCGAATCCAATCAGCTTTATGCCGAATTGTTGACCGCGCGCAAAAAGGCCGGAGCGGAGATCTACTACCGGCGCGCCCTCGACCAGCTCGCCGAGACGTCGCAGCGTACCGAGGCCAGCTATCTGGCCGAAGCCCGCATCCGCGCGCGGATCAAGGATCCCGCCGGTGTGACGGCGGTGTTCGACAAGCTTCTGAAGGAACATCCTGCCAATCCCGGACTGCGCGCCGAGTATGCCGATCTCCTGATCAAGGCCGGACGACCCGATCTGGCCCTGACTGTCCTGAAGGCGGGCATCTGAACTATGAAAATGAATCTAATCACTTGCGGCGCTGCCCTTCCTGATGATGGCAGCCATTCCGCTGGCGCCTTCCCCCGTGAACGCGGCGGCGCGGCGGCGAACGCGGCCGCGAGAGCCAAGTCCTTGCCTCCCGAGATCCAGGCCGGTCTGGATGGCGGCGGATCGGGATTTCTCTCGCTGAACTGGAATGAACCGGTCGTCACCCGGTCGGAATGGGCAAACCCGGAATTGACGCTGCGGTTCAACCGTCCGCTGGCCGATGCGCCGATCGCCGAAGTCGGGTCGCGGCTGGGGAATGCGGTCGAAACTCTCCGCTATGGCTACGACAGCGTGCTTCTGCGCCTTTCCCCCGGTTTCGAACCCCGTGTCGAGACCACCGGAACCGGCGTGGTCGTCACCCTCGGCCGGTCCGCCGCGGAGCCTGGCCGCCCAGCCGATCAGTCCCGGCTCAACTTCATCCGGGCCAAGGCGCTGCTGGCATCCGGCGAGGTCGCTTCGGCCCGGGCCGAACTGCAGCGTTTCGTCGCCGACGTGCCGGTTCCTCCGGATATCGCGCGTGCCGCCAGGGCGGCGCGGATCGACGGCAGCAGCGGCAACATGTGGCGCAGCTTTTCAGCATTCGACCGGATGCTGCGCGCCGATCCCGGCAATCCCGTCCTGCTCGCCCATTACGCGACCGTACTGATCGACAACGGAAAACTGAGGCTGGCCCGCAATGTCCTCGATTACTGATGAAACCGGACTTTACGAAGCCCGCTTCGTAGGCCGTGACCGCCAACCTCGCGCCAGCGGCTGGAGCCGCTGGCGTGGCCAGGGAGCCGAAGTCCCGCTGAGCGCGCTGCTCCAGATCCTTGGCTTCTTCGCCGCCGCCCTGGCGATCGATTACACCCTGCTGGAAGGCGATCGGTTCGCCGCCCTCCAGCCGCATCCTTTCTGGATACCGGTGATTCTGCTCAGCCTGCAGTTCGGCACCAGTGCCGGTCTGCTCGCCGTCCTGACGGCCAGCGCCTGTCTGCTGGTCGGCAATCTGCCGGAGCAGATGCTCAGCGAGGATCGGTTCAGCTACCTGCTGCACCTCAGCGCCCAACCCCTTCTTTGGCTGGCGGCCGCTCTGGTGATCGGCGAAATGAGGTCGCGGCAGCTCCGGCGCGTGCAGGAAGTTCTTGAGGAGCATGACCGCGTCGAAACCGAGCGGGACACCATCGCCGCGGCCTACCAGAATATGAAGGGCGCGAAGATGGGCCTGGAAATGCGGGTCGCCGGGCAGGTCAGAACACTTGCCGCCACCTGCGAGGCGCTGGCCGGCGTCAACCTTTTCGCGGAAGAGGCTCTGAGCAACGCCCACCGGGTTATCAAGGGTGTCCTTTCCCCGCGGGCGTTTTCACTGTTCCTGATCGAGGGCGACACGCTGAGGGGCGTCAGCACCGAGGGCTGGCAAAAGGTCACGCCTTTCCTGCGCAGCTTCGACAGCGACAGCGCGCTTTATCGCGGCGTGATCGGGCAGGGGCGCGTCCTGTGCGTGGCGCGGCCCGAGGATGAAGCCCTGCTGGGCGACCAGGGCGTGCTCGCCGGTCCGCTCCGGGACAGCTCGACCGGCGAGATCCTGGGCATGCTCAAGATCGAACAGATCGACTTCCAGGACATGACCCTGGAGACGCTCGGCGTGTTCCAGGGGGTATGCGACTGGATCGGCATGGTCATCGCGACCCAGCGTCACCTCGAAGAGACTCGGACAGGCGCGGCTTTGCAGCGAAGGCAGCCGCCTGCTCGCACCGGAGGCTTACGGCCGGCTGGCTCATTTCCTGGGCGTCCTTGGCCAGCGCCTGAATTTCCAGACCCTGGCCATCACCGTGATGGCGCCAAGGGACCTGGCCTTGCAGCCGGACGGGTTGAAGCGGTTCGCGGCCGCCCTGGGCGAGGCCGCGGTCGAGGTCGGAGGACCATCGGCCCTCGCCTTCGACCGGCAGGCCGACGAACTTGAATACGTCATCCTGCTGCCCCATCGCGCTCATGAACATCCCATCGTGATGACGGAAGGCTTGCGTCAGGCGATCCTCCGACAGCTCGGCGAGACGGATATCACCGCGCCGACCATGCTGTCGATGCGGGCGCAGAAGCTGGACCCGGCCAGTCCGGAACTGGCCAACCTGGACCGAGCCAATGTCTGAGCGAACCCCCATCGCACGGCGCCGGACCACGGGCCGCCTTCTGCGGCCGCCCTGGGCGCGGTCCTGGCGGAGGCGCCGATCACTCTCTCGGCCGTCTTCCTCGATCCGCCCATTTCAGCCCTGGTCGCCTGCCATGTCGGTGTCGGACTGCTCCTGGCCGGCCTGGCCTGGCGCCGGCGGCGGGACGCGGATGCCGCCATTTTCCTGCTGCTCGCGATCGCGACGGCTGGGACCGGTCCGTTCGGCGCGCTGGGAATGCTGGCCGCGATGATGGCCGATACCCGCCGCCCGTCCGAAGCATCGGCCGGCGAAGGGGCAGCCGGAGAGACGGCCGGGGAGATCTCGAAACGGCTGCACGATTCCATCGTGGCGGGACGGGAACTGTCCGGCCGCTCTGCCGGCCTGGCGTCCTTCCGGGACATTCTCGCCCTCGGCTCCTTCCAGGACAAGCAGGCGGCTCTGGCGATCATCACCCGGCGGTTCACTCCGCCGCTCGCTCCCGCACTGCGCCTGGCGCTGAACGATCCGGACGCCGCAATCCGGGTACAGGCGGCGACGGCGGCCGCCCGGATCGAGGATCTGTTCCTGGCCGGGTTGACGCAATACACCGCGCGCGTGGCCGAGCACCCCGATGATCCCGATTGCCGTCTGGCGCTCGCCCGGCACCTGCTCGGACATGCGGAAGCCGGCTTATGCCCGCCGGAGCGGGCCGCGGCCGATCTGGAACAAGCCCTGTCGCATCTGCGCCAGGCCGTGGCGCTGGCTCCCTTGCGCCGTGACATCAGACTGGCCATCGCGAAAGTCCAGCTGCGCCGCCGCGACCCACGGGAAGCCGCCCGGCATCTGGAATCGCTGATGGAGCCGCTGTCCGCCGACGAGATCCTGACCTACGGCGAGGCTCTCCACCAGATTTCAGGCTGGCCGGAGCTTCGGCGGCTTTTCAGGAGCGCCATGGTGCGAACCGATCTTCCCGCCCAGATCAGCCGCATGGCGGCGCTGTGGGCAATTCCCTCGGAGACCGTCTGATGCCGGTGTTGCCGTTCAAACCCAAAAAGACGCCATCGGGCGAGATGGCCGATGTCTGCCTCATCATCGAGGGCGCCTACCCCTATGTGCCGGGCGGCGTTTCCTCCTGGGTGCATGATCTGATCAAGGCCCGGCCGGAACTGACTTTCCATCTGGTCGCCCTGGTCGCCGAGCGCGCCCCGCGAACCCTGAAGTACGAGTTGCCGGACAATGTCCTGGGGATCAGCCACATTCATCTCCAGGAGATGGATCAAGGGATCAAAAACCCGCGCGGCCTCGGGAAATTGTTCGAGGATCTGTACCCGGCCCTGCGAAATCTGCAGCGGTCCGGCGGGCTTCAGGACGTCGCCGAGATCAGCCGCCTGCTTTCGCCCCATGTCGGGAAGGCCGGGCGCGCGGCGCTGCTGAACTCTCCGGAAGCCTGGGAGGTCCTGTGCCGGGCCTATGATCGGGAAATCCCGGAAAGTTCGATGCTCGACTACTTCTGGAGCTGGCGGGCGCTGGTGGGCGGCCTGTTCGCGGTCATGACGGCGCCGCTGCCGCGCGCCGCGGTCTACCATACCATTTCGACCGGCTATGCCGGACTGCTCGCCACCCGCGCCAAGCTGGAAACCGGGCGCCCGACCATCCTGACCGAGCACGGCATCTATACCAACGAGCGCCGGATCGAGATCATGATGGCCGACTGGCTGTTCGACGGCATCGACCGGGGCCTTGGCCTGAAACGGCAGGGCCGCGATCTGCGCGATCTGTGGATCGACACCTTCATCAGCTACGCGCGCGCCTGTTACGACGCCTGCGACCAGATCATCACGCTTTACGGCGGCAATCAGGTATTGCAGAGCCGGCTCGGCTCACCCGCGGAACGCATGAGGATCATCCCGAACGGCATCGACTATGACCGCTTTTCGGCGCTGCCCCGTATCACCCAGGGACGCCGGCCGACGGTCGCCCTGATCGGCCGGGTCGTGCCCATCAAGGACGTCAAGACCTATATCCAGGCCTGCGCGTTGCTGTGCCGCGACAATCCGGAAGTCGAAGCCCTGATCATGGGGCCGGAGGATGAGGACCCCGCCTACGCCGCGGAGTGCCGGCAATTGGCGGCCGATCTGGGGCTGAACGGGAATCTTCGGTTCACCGGCCGGGTCCGGCTGGACGATTATCTCCCCCAGATCGACGCGATCGTCCTCACCAGCATCAGCGAGGCTCAGCCCCTGACGGTACTGGAGGCCGGCGCCGCCGGCATTCCTTCGGTCGTGACGGATGTCGGGGCATGCCGCGAACTCATCCTGGGCCGCGCCGACGAGGAACCCAGGCTGGGTCCCGGGGGTGCCGTGACGCCCGTGGCCTCGCCCGAGGCGACCGCGGCGGCCCTGGGCAGGATGGTTCGGGACCCGGATTGGCGCAACCGGTGCGGCGAAGCGATGCGCGAGCGGGTTTCGCGCTACTACAACAAGCGTGTGATCGATCGGATCTACGGCGATTTGTACCGGGATCTGCTTAACGACGCGCCGGGCAACCACCTGAGAAAGTCGGTATGATGGCTGGAGCTTCATTGTCCCTGCGCCACCTGGTGCGCCGCGACGACGTGTCGGACATGCTGCTGGGTTATGTTCAGGCCGCCATGATCACGTCCGGCCCCTGGATCATGACCGTTGCCGCCGTCGCGGCGGTCAGTCTGTTGGGACTGGATTACGTCGATCCGCATGAGATGGCCGTATTCCGATCGATCCTGATTTACAATTTCGCCTTCTCGCTTGTTCTGTCGGGTCCGATCCTGCTCGTCGCCACCCGGATTCTGGCGAACTCGCTCTACAGCGGAACGACTTCCAGCGGCCGCGGCATCCTGATTTCCACCCTGGCGCTCGTGTCTGGCGTCGGCGCGCTGACGGCCGTTCCCTTCTATGGCCTGGCTTCGGATCTGGCTCCCGCGGTCAGGATCGCCGCGATTGGAAATTACTTCGTGGTCGCGGGCATCTGGGTCGGGGGCGTGTTCCAGGTAAAACAGCGGGACATCCAGGTCGTGACCGGCGCCTTCCTGATCGGGATGATCACGGCGGTGGCCGCCAGCATCGGGCTGGCCGTCAAGTTCGGCATGGCGGGACTGATCCTGGGATTTACCGCCGGCCTGGCCGTGATCGAATTCACCCTGATCGCCCATGTGCTGCGGTCATATCCAGCCGGGCCGCTGCTGCCCGTGGCTTCGCTGGGACAGTTCCGGACCTACTGGCACCTGGCGGTCGCCGGGTTCGTCACGCCGGCCGCGGTGTGGGGAGACAAGTGGGTCATGTGGCTGTCCCCCGAGGGACGGACGTTTGGCGGACTCATGCGGCAATACCCGCTGTACGACAGCGCCATGTTCCTGGCGTTTCTGACGATGGTGCCGGCCATCGCCCTGTTCACGGTCTTCGTGAAAACCGAGTTTCTCGATCATTACCGGGCCTTCTATGCAAGCATCGAACAGCATGACACGCTCGCTCAGATCCGCCGCAATCATCAGCGGATCGTCGACAGCCTGCTGGCGGGCGGGCGTCAACTGCTGATCCTGCAGGTCGTCGTTTCGGTGTCCGTCGCGGTGCTGGCGCCGGCCATCATCGAACTCGCGCGGCTTCACTACGTGCAGCTTTCCATCTTCAGACTGGGCACGCTGGGGGCGGGGTTCCACGTCTCCTTCATCTGCATCTCAATTCTCCTGCTCTACTTCGATCTGCGGCGCCCCTACCTGTGGCTTCAGCTTCTTTTCGCGGTGGCGAACGTGGGACTGACGGCGGCATTCCTGCCGCTCGGGTTCGCGTACTACGGGCTTGGGTATTTCGTGGCATCGGCCCTGTGCTTCGCCGTCTCGGCCGTCACGCTGTACCGGTCGGTAAACCGGCTGCCTTACCTGGCCTTCGTCGCCAACAACCCCTCGGTGCGGTGAGAGGAACAAGCATGCCCCGCCACTCCCGGCCCCGCCTCGCGGGCCTCGCCCTCGCCCTCATCGCCACCTGCTGGCTGCCCGGTCACGGCATCGCCCAATCCGCCGGCCCGCTGAAGGTCCGGAACTGGGCCTACCAGCTTCAGGGCGCCGTTCCCGGCTGAAATCGCGGCCTCGCCCTTCGACCTCGTGGTGATCGACTATTCCCGCGACGGCACCGAGAAGGGCGCCCATTCCTTGAACGACGTTCAATCGATGCGGCGCAAAGCCGATGGCGGGAGGCGCGTCGTTCTTTCCTACATGAGCATTGGAGAAGCCGAGGATTACCGTTACTACTGGGATGCAAAATGGAAAATGAAGCCGCCTGCCTGGCTCGAGAAGGAAAACCCGGACTGGCCCGGCAACTATAAGGTCCGTTACTGGAACCCGGAGTGGCGGGCGCTGATCTTTGGCGCCCCGGAGGCTTACCTTGACAAAATCATCGCCGCGGGGTTCGACGGCGTCTATCTCGATATCGTCGACGCGTTTGAGTACTATGAGACCTCCCGCTCCACCGCCGTCGCCGACATGGTTGGTTTCGTCACGGCCCTGTCGGCCTACGCGAAATCAAAAAAACCGGGTTTCCTGATTTTCCCCCAGAATGGCGAGATTTTGCTGGAAAAACCCGGTTATCTGGCCGCCATCGACGGCATCGGCAAGGAGGACCTGTTCTACGCCGGCGATGAGAATGACCGTCCCAATCCCCAGCGGGAAATCGAGACTGGCATAAGGCTTCTGAAGCACGCCGCCGCGGCCGGGAAACTGGTACTGACCGTCGAATACCTGACCAACCGCGAACACATTCAGGATTACCGGGCGCGGGCGGC
Source organism: uncultured beta proteobacterium (assembly GCA_963707815.1). Classification (GTDB taxonomy): domain Bacteria; phylum Pseudomonadota; class Gammaproteobacteria; order Burkholderiales; family Casimicrobiaceae; genus VBCG01. The sequence goes on along the minus strand of CAVPRK010000023.1, from coordinate 152,873 downwards.
GGAGGCTCGATTCATGGCCTACGTCGCTGATCGTTCCCTGGACCGTCTGGTTCCGCAACCGAAATTCTGACGGCGAAGTTGTGACGGGCGCTGTTCTGGCGTGGAAGGGCGACCGTCGCGAATGAGGTATCCGGAAGTCATCTCCTTGGCTCCTTGGCGTCTTCAGCGGTTCAGGCCAATTCCCTCTGATGGAAAGACTATAATAATTTTAATTGAAATTAGCGTGATAGCTCTTTTGTCTATTTCTCGCTAGATGACTTGAAATGATAATCTAGTAAAACCGCCGCACCTATGTGCGCATCAAGATCAACAGCAAGCTTCTCATCGCCGAAAAAGCAGAACAGACACTATTTCGGCTAAAGAAGCAGCAGATCTATGTTCAAAACAGCCACCACGGACAAGGGCGCCGATCCATGCAAGCTGAACCAATAAACTCTTCCTTGCTTGAAATAGTAGGATTGGGGCAAAAAACCTCCTTTGCGCTGCTGCGGAGTTTTTTGAGCGGCGGAGGTTTCGCGGATCGGATGCGCATCGCCTTCGGGTCCTCCATCGATGCGGAGGCCGCCTCGGCCTTCATTGATGACATTGTCTCCGGCCGTGAATCCCTCCGGATCTCAATTCTGGAAAACAATGAGCTGAATGGGGCGTACGGCGCCTTCGATCAGAGCACCGGCACGATTTTCCTGTCACAGGACTTTCTCCTCGCGAACAGCGCCGATCCCTCGAAAATCAGCGCCGTCCTGCTTGAGGAATTCGGCCACCTGCTCGATGCCAAGTTCAACCCGACCGACGCTCCCGGGGATGAAGGCGCCATCTTCTCGCAGCTCGTCACCGGAACTCCGGTCACCGAAGCGGCCATCGCGGCGCTGCAATCCGAAAACGATCATGGGACCGCCATCATCGACGGCAAGGCCGTGCCGCTGGAATTCGCCGCCGCTTACGGCACGGTGACCCTTGACGGGTCGCTGGCCGACTGGTCGGCGGCGAACCGCCTCGACACGGCGGCCGACGGCGTCGCCGGCTACGAGGTCTATGGCCAGTACGCGGGAAACGCCTTTGTCTTCGCGCTGAAGGCGCCGACCGGCGTGAAGATCGGGGCCAACACGACCTTCTGGCTGAACACCGACCAGAACACCAGCACCGGCTACCAGATCTGGGGCTGGGCCGGCGGTGCCGAGTACAACGTCAACATCGGCGCCGACGGCAAGCTGGCGCTCTATTCCGGCGCCGCCGGCCAGACGCTGGTCAGCGCCGCCATCGACTACAGCCTCAGCGCCGACGGGACCACCCTGGAATTCGCGGTCCCGTCATCGCTGCTCGCTGGCGCGCCGCACGCCCTGACCACCTACATCGACGTCAACGATCAGGTCTTCCTGTCGAATAACTATGCCGGCGTTTCGTACAAGGTCGCCGAAACCGTCGTGACGCCGCCCCCCGTCGTCGGCACGCTGACCCTCGACGGGTCGCTCACCGACTGGACCGCGGCCGACCGTCTCACCGTAACCGGAACGACGGCGGCCGGCTATGAGCTCTACAGCCGGCTGACCGGCGGCAACCTCATCTTCGCGCTGAAAGCGCCCGTCGCGATCGGCGCCACCACCACGGTCTGGCTGGACACGGACCGGAGCGCTCTGACCGGCTACAAGGTGTTTGGAACCTATGGCGGCTACGACTACAACATCACCTTCGCGGCGGACGGCAAGCCCTACCTCTACACGGGCGCCGACGGCCAGACCCTCGCCAGCCCCACGCCCCTGACCTACGCGTTCAGCGCCGACAAGACGGCTGTCGAGTTCGTCCTGCCGCTGGCCCAGATCGGCAGCGCCGCCACGTCGGTCAACGTCCTGGCCGACGTCAACAACACCACCTTCCTGCCCGGAGACTACGCCGCCGGCCCCTACACCGTCATCGACACCGCCACCCTGCCGGTCGTCACCGACACCAGCCACAAGGTCGGCATCGTCTTCTCGGCGACCACCGCTGCCCAGTACTTCAGCGCCACCGCCTATTCCCAGCTCTTCATGGCGGTCCAGAACCAGGCCGCCGCCGCCGGCGTGCCCTTTGACCTGCTGACCGAGGCCGATCTCACCGACCTGGCCAAGCTCGCCACCTACGACACCCTGATCTTCCCCTCGTTCCGCAACGTCCCCGCCGACAAGGTCACGGCGATCCAGGACACCCTGACGACGCTGGTCAAGAACTACCATGTCGGCCTGATCACCGCCGGCGACTTCATGACCAACGACGCGACCGGGGCGGCGCTGCCGGGCGATTCCTACGCCCGCATGAAGGCGCTGCTCGACATCAGCCGCGTCGATGGCGCCAGCGGCGTCACCGTCGACGTCGTCGCGGGCACCAGTACCAATCCCATGATGGCCGGCTACACCGCCGGCGAGCTGATCCACCAGTACACCAACATCGGCACCTCGTACTTCACCAGCACCGACGGCCTGGGCACGACGCTCGCCAGCCAGGTGGTCAACGGCCAGACCTACAACGCGGTGCTCGCCACCACGACCGGCGGCCACAACGTCCACTTCGCCACCGAAGGCATGCTGGCCGACAACAACATGCTGGCGCATGCCCTGGACTGGACCACCCAGCCGGCCAGCGGGCCGCAGCTGAGCCTGCACATGAGCCGGGACAAGGCGATCGTCGCCTCCCGGGTCGACATGGACCAGGCGATGGAGAGCGCCGACGTTCACCCGGATACGGGGCCAGGCATCTACGACACCCTGCTGCCGATCCTGGCCCAGTGGAAGCAGGCCTACAACTTCGTCGGCTCCTACTACATCGACATCGGCAACAACAATGGGCAGGGCCAGACCACCGACTGGGCCTATTCCAAGGTCTACTACGACCAGATGCTGGCGATGGGCAACGAGATCGGCTCGCACTCCTACACCCATCCCGAGAACACCAACCTCCTCACCGCGGCGCAGTTCCAGTTCGAGTTCCAGCAGTCGCGCCAGGTGATCGAGCAGCAGCTCGGGCTGACCAACATCGGCGTGGCGGTACCGGGCGCCCCCGAGACGATCGACACGGCGCGGCAGATCGCGCAGTACTATCCCTACATCAGCGGCGGCGCCTCGCTGATCGGCGCCGGCTATCCCGGCGCCATCGGCTATCTCACGCCCGGCGACATGAACTCCGTCTACATCGCGCCGAACACCTCGTTCGACTTCACCCTGGTCGGCTTCCAGAAGCTGACGGTCGAGCAGGCCGAGGCGGCGTGGGCCAAGGAGTGGGCCGTCCCTGACCGCGCACTCCGACCTGCCGGTCATCGTCTGGCCCTGGCACGATTACGGGCCGACCAACTGGGTGCTCGATTCGGGCGTGACACCCTCCTACACCACGCAGATGTTCACGAACTTCATCGCGCGGGCGGCCCAGGCCGGCTCCGAGTTCGTGACGCTGGCCGACCTGGCGCGGCGCGTCGAAAGCTTCGAGAAGTCGACCCTGTCCTACAGCTACGACGCGGTGGCGAATGCCGTTTCGGCGACCGTCGGCACCACCGGCAGCGGCCTCGGCACCTTCGCGCTGGACCTGGGGACGGGCAGCACGATCAAGAGCGTGACGAACTGGTACGCCTACGACAGCGACAGCGTCTTCGTGGCCAGGGCCGGTGGCAGCTTCACGATCGCGCTCGGCGCCACCCCGGACGACGTCACCCACATCACCGATCTGGCGGATCGCTCGGAACTGCTCAGCCTGACCGGCGACGGCTCCAGTTTGAGCTTCTCGATCGTCGGCGAGGGCCATGTCCTGGTCGACCTGAAGGATCCGACCGGCCATGACCGTCCAGGTCACGGGCGCGGACAGCTTCACCCTGACCGGCGACAAGCTCGATCTGGCGCTCAGTGGGCTGGGCCAGCACAACGTCGTGGTCAATCTGGTCCCCGCCGGCGTGGCCCTCACGGGCACGGCCGGCAACGACACGCTGATCGGCACAGCGGGTAACGACACGCTGAACGGTTTGGACGGCGACGATGTCCTGAATGGCACTGGCCGGTGCCGACGTGCTGATCGGGGGCTCCGGCAACGACACCTTCGTCGTCGACAATATCGGCGATCAGGTGATCGAACTGGCGGGGGGCGGGACCGACACGGTCCAGAGTTCGGTGACGCTGACCTTGGCGGCCAACGTCGAGAACCTGACCCTGACCGGCGTTGACGCGCTCAACGGCACCGGCAACGAGCTGGCCAACGTGCTGACCGGCAACGCCGGAGCGAACACCCTCACCGGCGGGGCCGGAAACGATACGCTGGATGGCGGCCTCGACGCCGTCCTGGACGTCCTCATCGGCGGTGCCGGCAACGACACCTACATCGTGCGGGCCAACGACACGGTGACGGAAGCGGCGAGCGCCGGGACCGATACGGTCAAGACGGATCTGACAAGCTTCACCCTGTCGGCAAACGTCGAGAATCTCACCTTCACCGGAACCGGCGCCTTCGTCGGCATGGGCAACACCCTCGCCAACGCCCTCACCGGCGGCATCGGCAATGACACGCTGGATGGCGGGGCCGGTGCCGACACCCTGACCGGCGGCCTGGGCAACGACCTTTACATCGTGGACAACACCGGCGACCGGGTCGTCGAGGCGGCGGGCGCCGGCACCGACACGGTCCAGAGTTCGGTGACGCTGACCCTGGCGGCGAACGTCGAGAACCTGATCCTGACCGGCACGGGCGCGATCAGCGGTACCGGCAACGCCCTGGACAACGTGCTGACCGGCAACACTGGAGCGAATACCCTCACCGGCGGGGCCGGAAACGATACGCTGGATGGCGGGGCCGACACCGTCCAGGACGCCCTCGTCGGTGGTGCCGGCGACGACATCTACATCGTGCGGGCCAACGACACGGTGACGGAGGCCACGAACGCCGGACGCGATACGGTCAAGACGGATCTCCTGAGCTTCACCCTGGCCGCGAATGTCGAGGATCTCATCTTCACGGGAACCGGCGCCTTCGTCGGCGTGGGCAACGCGCTCGCCAACGTCCTGACCGGCGGGACCGGCAACGACGCTCTGAGTGGCGCTGGGGGCGCCGACACCCTGATCGGTGGCGCTGGCGCCGACACCCTGACCGGTGGCGCTGGCGCCGACCAGTTCGTGTTCACCAAGCCGGGAAGCGGCATCGACACCGTGACGGACTTTTCGCGCACCCAGCTCGACAAGATCGTGGTGCAGGGGGCGGATTACGGATTGAGTACGGGCGCCCTCAACGCCGACTGGTTCGAAGCGAACGCCAGTGGGCTTTCCACCAAGTCACACGCGGCGTTCGTCTACAACACGACTTCGCACACCTTGTTGTGGGACGCCGATGGAAACAGCGCCGGGGTGGCTGCTGCTTCCATCGCGACCTTCACGAACAGCGTCACGCTTCAGTATCAGGACTTCCTGATCATCGCGTAACGCTCGGGCCCTTGAGCCTGAGCCCCTCGCGGCAACTTCGTGACGATACGGCGTGGACGGGCGCTCCCTCTCTGGCAGGGGGCGCCCGAAGGGGCCGGGTCCGTCTAGCGCCCGCACAAATGACTTTTAACCGCTTTCCATCTTTAAGGAACTGACGATGTCCGAACGAAAGTATTTTGGAACCGACGGCATGCGCGGCCAGGCGAATTTGGACCCGATGACCGCGCAGACGGCCCTGCGCCTTGGGATGGCGGCGGGCCGCCAGTTCATCCGCGGCAACCACCGCCACACCGTCGTGATCGGCAAGGATACCCGCTTGTCGGGTTATCTCCTGGAGCCGGCGCTGACCGCCGGTTTCATCTCGGTCGGCATGGATGTCATCCTGGTCGGCCCGCTGCCGACACCGGCCATAGCATACCTGACGCGGTCTCTTCGGGCTGATCTCGGCGTCATGATCTCGGCCTCGCACAACCCTTTCCAGGACAACGGCATCAAGCTGTTCGGCCCTGACGGCTTCAAGCTGTCGGACGACACCGAACTCGCGATCGAGGCCCTCATGGACGGCGACCAGCTGAACGGCCTGGCGGCGGCGCGCGACCTGGGCCGCGCCAGCCGGCTGGACGACGCGGGCGGACGCTACATCGAGGCGGTGAAGAATACCTTCCCCCGGGGCTTGCGGCTGGACGGGTTGAAAGTCGTCATCGATTGCGCTCATGGCGCGGCCTACAGGACCGCGCCCAGCATCCTGTGGGAATTGGGCGCCGAAGTGATCACGCTGGGCGTCGAGCCGACCGGCATCAACATCAATGACCGCTGTGGTTCCCAGCACCCCGAAGCCCTGTGCGAGGCGGTCCTGGCTCATGGCGCGGATATCGGCATCGCGCTCGATGGCGATGCGGACCGCCTGGTGCTCTGCGACGAGCGGGGCCGCCTGATCGACGGCGACCAGGTGCTCGGCCTGATCGCCCGGTCCTGGAAGCGCCGGGGCGGACTGGCCCATGACACCGTCGTCGCCACCGTGATGTCCAACCTGGGACTTGAAAAATTTCCTGGAAGCGGAAGGCCTGAAGCTGGAGCGCACCGCCGTTGGCGACCGCTACGTGGTCGAGAGGATGCGTGCGGCGGGCTATAGCCTGGGCGGCGAGCAGTCGGGCCACATCGTGCTCGGCACCCACTCGACCACCGGCGACGGCACCGTGGCCGCCCTGCAGGTATTGGCCGAACTGGTGCTGAGCGGCCGGCCGGCGAGCGAAACGCTCCGTGTCTTCGAGCCTTGCCCGCAGACCCTGCGCAACGTCCGGTTGGCCGACAAAGCCACCGCCAACCACATGCTGCAGGCGGAGCCGGTGACGGCCGCTGTCGCCGGGTGGCGCGACCGCCTCGGGAGCTCCGGCCGCATCCTGCTCCGGAAGTCGGGCACCGAACCCCTGATCCGGGTGATGGTCGAGGCCGAGGACGAACGTCTCGTGGAAACCATCGTCTCCGACCTGTGCTGCATCATCGAGGGGGCCTCGCCTCTGCAGATCGCCGCTTAATAAGCTAACGGAGAAACACAATGACACATCACGATCGACGCGCGGCCGCGGTCATTCTGGCGGCAGGATTGGGCACGCGCATGAAGTCGGCCCTGCCCAAAACACTCCATCCGGTTCTCGGACGGCCCATGGTCGCCCACGTCGCGGCGACCGCCGAAGCGGCCGGCCTCGATCCGGTGGTTGTCGTCGTGGGTCCCGAGATGAGCGCCGTGGCCGACGCGGTGCCGGGGCGCCGCATCGCGGTCCAGCACGAGCGCAGGGGCACGGCGCACGCCGTCCGCCAGGCCCGCGAAGCCCTCCAGGACTTCGACGGCACGGTGGTGGTGCTCTACGGCGACACACCCCTGATCACCGCCGCAACGGTCGAGCGCCTGATCCGCGCCCGCGAGGAGCGGGAAGCGGGCGTGGCGGTTCTCGGCTTCCGCGCGGCCGATCCCGGCACCTATGGCCGTCTGATCACCGACGACGACGGGCTGCGGGCCATCGTCGAGGCCAAAGAGGCGACGGCGGAGCAGTTGCGGATCGATCTGTGCAACTCCGGCGTCATGGCCTTCGACGGTAAGCGGATATGGTCATGGCTCGACCGCATCGGCGACGACAACGCCAAAGGCGAGTTCTACCTCACCGACGCGGTGGCCCTGGCGCGGGCCGATGGTCAGCGCTGCCTGGTGGTGGAAGGTGACGAGACGGAATTCCTCGGGGTCAACAGCCGCGCCGAGTTGGCGGCCTGCGAGAAGATCGCCCAGGAGCGCATGCGCCAGGCCGCCATGAGGGCCGGCGCGACGCTGGTTGATCCCGGCACGGTCCACTTCAGTTACGACACCCGGCTCGGCCGCGATGTCACGGTGGGCCCCTTCACCGTGTTCGGTCCGGGCGTGACCATCGGCGACGGCGTTGAGATCAAGGGCTTCTGCCACTTCGAGGGATGTAAGGTGGACGCGGGCGCCACCCTCGGCCCTTATGCCCGCCTGCGGCCTGGCGCTGACCTGCGCGAGGGCGTCCACATCGGCAACTTCGTCGAGATCAAGAAGGCGGTGATCGAGGCCGGCGCCAAGGTCAACCACCTGAGCTATATCGGCGACGCCCGTGTCGGCGCGAGGGCCAACATCGGGGCGGGCACCATCACCTGCAACTATGATGGTTTCGGCAAGCACCACACCGACATCGGCGCGGGTGCGTTCATCGGCTCCAACTCGGCGCTGGTGGCGCCGGTGAGAATTGGCGATGGTGCCATGGTGGGCGCCGGCTCGGTGATCACCGACGACGTGCCCACCGATGCGCTCGGTATCAGTCGCAGCCGCCAGGAGCGGCGCGATGGATGGGCCGGCCGGTTCCGCATGAGGAAGCGAGCCGAGTTGGCCGTCAGGGCCGGCAAGGTGTACGCCTGAGTCACGGCGCCGTAGACCGGCGGATAGTCATTCGGGTTCCGGCAAGCTGCAAATGCCGCATTTTCTGATTGCATGTTGCCGGAACCCATGCCGTTAAAATTTTAGACATTCAAGAAATCTATGCGCCGTGGCTGCATGGTCACACTGTTACTATTTTAAGGTGATCTCATTCTGACATCCATTTTATAGCCTAAGGTGACGTCCGCCGAATCCCCGGACTTTCACGAGTGCGCGGGACACGACGTCGCCAGCAATCCGTTCTTTCTGGAGAATTCTGAACGTGAACCAGACCAGCCTTAGAATAGCGATGCCGGTCGTAGCACTGGCCTGCGCCCTCGCGGCACCTGGGCGGGCGGACGCCCAATTGACAACCGAACTTGGCGGATCGGTAGCATTCCAGGCCGGCATCTTCGACAATGACAAACCGGGGGAAATCCATCGGGCCTTCAGAACCGACGTCGAGCTTCGTCTGAGGGTGCTCGGCCAGATGGATAATGGAACGCTCTCAAACCGGCGCTCGTGCTGAATCTATGCACGTCGGTGTGGTGCAGATCGAGACGTGACAGCATGGCAATGGGACGGCTGAGCAATCGCCTGAAGGCGGCTGGCACTGGGAGCCGTCTGGCGGTGGACCTGGCGCCCCGACACGCGTTTTACGACTGGTGCAATGAGGTGCTGGCCGAAGCGGAGTTCGACGAAGCCGTCGAGATGCTGTGCCAGCCGTACTACAAGGACGGCGTTGGCCGCCCGTCGATCCCTCCGGGGCGCTACTTCCGCATGCTGTTCGTCGGCCAGTTCGAGGGCCTGGAGTCGGAGCGCGAGATCGCCTGGCGCTGCGCCGATTCCTTGTCGCTGCATCGCTTTCTGCGCCTGACGGAGGGCGAGACGGTGCCCGACCACTCGACGCTCAGCGTGACCCGGTCGCGGTTGCCGCTGGAGATCCATCACGCCGTGTTCGGCTTCCTGCTCGAGATCGCGGACAAGCACGATCTGGTGCGCGGCAAGCGGATCGGCGTTGATGCCTCGACCCAGGAGGCCAATGCCGCGCTGCGCCGCCTGGTGCGGCGGGATACCGGCGAGGATTACCAGGAGATGCTGCGGCGTCTGGCCCGGGAGAGCGGCATCGAGACGCCGAGTGCCGAGGATCTGATCCGCTTCGACCGCGCCCGCAAGAACAAGACCCTGTCGAACGCCGACTGGGCGTCGCCGACCGATCCCGAGGCGCGCATCGCCCGGATGAAGGACGGCACCACGCACCTCGCCTACAAGCCCGAGCACGCCGTCGATCTCGACACCGGCGTGATCGTGGCGGCCCGGATCCATCCGGCCGACCAGGGCGACACCCAGACCCTCGCCGCCACGCTGGAACAGGCCGAAGCCATGCTCGATCTCGTCGGCCTGGCGCCGACGCCGGAGACCCCGGCCGAGATGATCGCCGACAAGGGCTATCATTCGCGCGAGGGCCTGAAGGCACTGGAGGACAGCGCCTGGAAGAGCCGCATCTCGGAGAAGGAGCAGAAGGCTTTCGCCCGCTGGCACGGTGACGACGCGGCCCGGCGGGCGGTCTACAACAACCGGGCGCGGCTCAAGAGCACGGTCGCCCGCCAGGCTTTCAAGCTGAGGGCGGAGAAGGTCGAGCGCAGCTTCGCCCTCATCCTCGACATCGGCGGCCTGCGCCGCACCTGGCTGCGCGGTGCCGAGAACGTCGAAAAGCGCTACCTGATCCAGGTCGCCGCCCACAACCTGGGGCTGGTGATCCGGCACCGTTTCGGCGCCGGAACCCCGCGCCAGGCGGCGGCGCTCTTCTGGCTCGTCAGTGACGAGTGCCAGGGTCGCGGTCTTGCGATCTGGACGATCCTCGTGCCGTCGTGCGCAGACCAGAGGACAACGGCCGGAGCTTCGCCAGTTGTGCTGATCTACCTCTTGGTATTCTCAATCTAAGATGGGTAAATATGGCTCGGAAATCCAGCTTGAGGTGCCGGACAACACGAGGTCCGTGATCTCGATGGATGAGGCATACCTGTTCATCGCCGCGAAATGGGGCAGGATCGAGCTGGGAGACGAGGACGGCGCGATGTCAAAGATGGCCATTCACGCCCCCAGCGTTGGCCTGGGCCAGCTCGACGGTGATTACGATCAATTCACGACCGAGTCCATCCAGGACCTTGCACCCCCGTTCTATGCCGCCGCGAGCGAAAAGGCGACCAAGATCACCTACTACACGCCCCGTTACCTTGGGCTGCAGGTGGGCGTGAGCTACGCGCCCCAGATTGATCAGGGTCAGAACGTCGTCGCTCAGCGGACGGATCCTTCCGATTTTCTGGAGGGCGGGATCAACTACGTGACGGAAATCGGCGATGTCAGCCTCCTGGGCGGCGCTACCGTGGTCCACTCCCGCAACAGCGGTTCCGGCACCTCGCCCGGCGACACCTTCGGCTACCAGGTGGGTGGACAAGCGGGCTACGCCGGCGTCACCATCGGCGGCGGGTACACGAATTACGATGGCGCCCGTGGTGGCATCGATGATGGGTTCAACGTCGGCGCCAGTTTTCAGGACGACAGTTTCGCCGTGGGAATCCAGTATGCCCGAATGTGGACCACGGACGGCAGAATGTTCGACGGCATCGGTCCCGGCGTATCCTACGTCCTGGCCCCAGGGCTCCTCATCGGCGCCGACTACGTGCACTACACTTCTGAACTGCCAACGCGCAAGGTGCAGGGCGATGTCCTGCTCCTGGCTACCCGCATGAGCTTCTAAGGAATCCCGCAGGATTAAACGCTAATGCCGCAAATATGCGGCATGCTGTCGTAGCTGACATGCGACCGGCGAAGCCGGACGGCCTATTGTGGCGAAGGTCCCAACCGCGTCCAGCCGGTGAACCGCATCTTCGCGATTCACAGGCGGGGGTAGCTGGCGGCGCCAATCATCCTCATTACGCGCCCCTTCAGGGTCGGGATCCGGTTCAATCCGGCTACACCAATGTCCCGCGGGCTAAGCCGCCGCTCTCCAGTCTCCGCGCGTTCGCGGAATATCGGAGAACCACTGGATTGAATACTGTGTTCCTGCCGTGTTCGCAGACCGCGGAATAATACGCAAAATAGGTAAAATCATATAGTCACAAGTAATAGCTCTCCTTAAAGTTGTGTATTTCTGTCAGTACTGAGCATTGTGTGCACTCTCTAGATGGCTGAAGTCTTGCAGGCCGCCATCACTGACAAGTACTGCTGGAAATTTATCGGGCCGTGCTCGAACCGAACGTTTCACCGGCAGCGCGTCAGTATTCAATTCATTCAGGAGCAGCGAAGATAATGTGCGGTATTTTCGGGGTTATCAACGCCACGCCGGCGATCAAACCAATCCTGGCTGGACTTGCCTGCCTGGAGTACCGGGGCTATGACTCCGCCGGTATCGCGACCCTGGCAAGCGGCAGAATTGATCGGCGCCGCGCGTCGGGACGGCTGTCCAACCTCGTTTCCCTTATCGAAGGCGAGCCGATCATCGGAACAATCGGCATCGGGCATACCCGCTGGGCGACTCACGGCGCGCCGACCGATGCCAACGCCCACCCGCACGCCACCGACCGCGTGGTTGTCGTCCACAATGGAATCATTGAAAATCATAATGAACTGCGGAACTGGCTGATCGCCACCGGCCGCATGCCGACGAGCCAGACCGACAGCGAGGTCATCCCGCTGCTGATCGATATGCTGCTCGAACAGGGGCTGTCGCCGCGCGACGCCGTGCTCGACACACTGGAGCGGCTGGAAGGGTCCTATGCACTCGCCATCCTGTTCGCCGGACACGATGATCTGATGATCGCGGCGCGGCGCGGCAGTCCGCTGGTCGTCGGCCTGGGCGACAACGAGTCGTTCGTCGCGTCCGACGTCATGGCGGTCGTTCCGCATACGCGGCGCATCATCCATCTCGACGACGATGAGATCGCCGAAATCACCCATGCCGGCGCTTCGATCTTCGATCGGCACGGGCGACCCGTCGAACGCGCCCCGGTCATGGTCGATCTGGATCCGGAATGCGCGTCGCTCAACGGACACCGGTACTTCATGCACAAGGAGATTCACGAGCAGCCCAAGGTCGCGGAGCGCATCGTCAAGGCCTATAGCGGACTGGAGAGTCCTTCACGCGCCTGCCTTTCGATATCGAGCGCCTGTCGCGCTTGACCATCGTGGCCTGCGGCACGTCCTATTATGCCGGTCTGGTCGCCAAGCACTGGCTGGAAGGCGTCGCCGGCCTGCCAGTCGAAGTGGACATCGCGTCGGAGTACCGTTACCGCCGCAGGCCATCGGTGCCGGGCGAGGCGGCTTTGTTCATTTCCCAGTCGGGCGAAACCGCCGATACCCTGGCCTGCCTGCGCATGGTCAAGCAGCAAGGCATGCCGACCCTGGCTCTGGTCAATGTCATGTCCAGCAGCATGGCGAACGAAGCCGATTTGGCGCTGCCGCTGCACGCCGGTCCGGAACTGGGTGTCGCCTCGACCAAGGCCTTCATCGCCCAGCTCATGGTGCTCGCCCATTTCGCATGCTATGCGGGCCAGCGGCGCTCCAATGGCGACACCGAGGCGGCCGCCCGGCTGCTGAACGCGCTGCGGGGCTTGCCGGACCTGATCGGCAGGACGCTCGATCTTGAAGAGGCCTGCGCCAGCGTCGTCCGTGCGAATCGGTCTTGTAATACAAGCGCCGCTGGTCCTTTTCCGCACGCAGTGCAGGACGCAGATCGATAAAGGTCGCACGACCGGCCTGCTTGATGCCCGCGGCGATGCGATCATAGGGCGTCGGTCCGTCACCGGCGCGAACCCAGATCGGCAGATACTCCGGATAGATTGTGAACTTCTCCGGCACAATCATCACCACATAGGGGATGCCTCGCGCGGCCAGCCATTCGGCGCGCCGGTTCAACTCATTGATGGTCGCATCCACGCTGGCCTGGGGGAATTCCAACGTGCGACGATAATGACGATCGAGCGACCGCGCGTCTTCACCGAGCCAGTAGTACCACCCGTCGCGTCCCGGCAGGACAGTGGCGAGGCCCGATATGCCGAAACCACGCAGCATCGCCACGCGGTGCAGGCGCACCAGCGTATCGCGAGCGCCGAAGCGGTCGGCGAACGCCAGTTCGAAGGCGTGGGTGAATGCGCGTGTCCGCGCAAATGCCGGCCACGGTGCCATCGCTCGGTTCTCGAACGTCGTGATTGCCTTCGACCACGTATTGACCAGTGCGAGTCCCGGCAAGGCGACGGCGAGCACAAACAACACTGCCACGATTCGGTCGCGATGCGGATGGCTCGCCGGCGCCGGCGGTGGGACCGCCGGCAGCGCTAGGGGATCGACGGTGCCGTTCATCAGAAGCGGAAGTAGATGAAGGGATTGTAGGTCCCTGCTGCGAGGAATGCGCCACTCATCAACCCGACGGCCGCCACCCAAACGCCATCCACCGTGAGAATCAATGACGTTGCAGTGCCGGGCTTGCGCGTGTGGCGGTCGCGCCAGCCACCGATAATGCGCGCCAGCGGTGTCGAGAATGCGATTCCCGCCGCGATCGTGGCGATTACCAGCAGATCGAGGGCTTGGGGCAGCGTCGTGCGCGACGGATCGCTCGGGGCGAAACCCAGGAGGGCGGCATAGTAGGTCCCTGCCTGCGTCAGCGATTCGCAACGGAACAGCACCCAACCTCCCATGACAGCCGCAAGAGCATAGAAATGGGCGAACGGGCCAATTCTGCGCAGGATACGATCAAGACCCATTCGCTCGGCCACGATGAAGGCGCCATGCCAGATGCCCCAGAGCACGAAGGGCCAACTCGCGCCGTGCCAGAGGCCACACAGGAGGAATACGATGACCAGATTGGCATAGGCCCTGGGCGCGCTGCATTGATTGCCCCCGAGCGGAATGTACAGGTAATCGCGGAACCAGTTCGACAGCGATATGTGCCAACGCCGCCAGAACTCGCGAACGCTTTGCGCAATGTAAGGGTAGTTGAAGTTCTCGAGAATGCGAAATCCGAACATGCGCATCAGGCCGATGGCCATATCGGAGTACCCGGAGAAATCGAAGTAGATCTGCAGCGTGTAGCAGACGAGTCCGAGCCAGGCGAGCGGTGTGGTCAGGTCGGCGGGCGGCAGAGCAAATATCTGGTCAGCGTTGTGGCCGAGCGTGTTGGCGATCACCAGTTTCTTGCCCAAACCCAACACGAACCGGCGCGCACCGTACGCGAAGTCGGCTAGGCGTTCATCGCGGTGTGCGAGCTGACTGGCTATATCTCGCCAGCGAATGATGGGGCCCGCTATCAGCTGCGGGAACAATAGGATGTAGAGCGCGAAGCGAGGCACGTTGCGCTCGGCATTGGCGTTCCGCTTGTAGACATCAATAAGGTAGGAGATTGCGTGGAAAGTGAAGAACGAGATCCCCAGTGGCAGTGGAATCGAGGCGATGGCGAGAGGCGTGATCGCGAGCACGGGCGCCAGTGCATTGATGTTGGCCACTGCGAAATTCGCGTACTTGAAGAGCGCGAGTGTTGCCAGATTGCCCGCGATGGCGAGGATCAGCCAAGCGCGCCGACGTCGCGGCTCGGCGGCGTCGGTAATGGCACGGCCCAGCGCGTAGTTGAATGCGATCGACGCGAGGACCAGTGCTAAATACGGCGCCTCGCCCCAAGCGTAGAATGCGACACTGGCGGCAAGCAGCACACCGTTCCGCCAATTTTTCGGGAAGGCCAGATAGGCCGCAAGTGTGAGCGGCAAGAACACGAACAGAAATAGCGGCGACGCGAAAACCATGGCGCGCGGAGTTTACCAGCCCGGCAGGATGATCCGACTCCTTCGGCGTAACCATCTCCAGCGTCAGCTGTACGTAGTGCTTTTCAACCTTCGCCCGCTATCCCCTCTGTCAACGGTGTGCTGCCGGTTGCGCTCATCGCAACGGCCGTTTACGTCGCCGCGAATGGCAACGAACTTGATGCGACACTTGCTGGAACAGGTGAATTCAACCTGGTGACGGGGCCGTTACGTTCGAAGGCATCGAGACGTTCACGGACGGAACGGGACGGTTCCAGAACGCGTCGGGCAGCAGCTTCTTCGAAGGCACCGCGTCGAACGTCACGAATGTGGGCTGTACACATCCGTCGGACGGATCAGCTATTGAGGTAGCGAGCCAAGGCTGGACCGTAAGGCTGAAAGAGGACGGGCGCTTCGGCGCCCGTTGTTGTTTCACGACGCAACGTTGATCGGTGCAGGCGCTGCGCGACAAGGTGCATGCCTCTGTAAGCCGTGCCAGTGCTGGCGTTCCGATTTCTGCACCATGGGCTTATGGGAGGCGAGCGGGGTGGTCACCCCCGGACTTGCTTACTGTACTGCGAGCCTCCCGGCCACGCGATATCGCTCGCCGCCTTCGGGTGTGACGATCACCATTTCCGCCGTCCCCTGGTTGATGCCGGTGAATGCGGCAGTGGTCGACCCGTGGGTCACGAGGAAGAGGTTGCCCTGCGCGGGGGCTTTCGCGACGAGCTTGCGGAATTGCGCGACCTGCTTTTCGCGATTGGCCGAGTGGTCGAAGAGATTCGAAAGCGTGTCATCGAGCGCAGGATCGGTGCCGAGCGCGATGCGCGCCGTCTCGATGCAGCGGCACCATGGACTCGACAGGACGCGCGCGACCGGAACGTTGTGCGCCCGCAACGCCGCACCGAGGCGCTCGGCTTCGCGGCGTCCTTGGTCGACGAGATTGCGCTGTGTGGCGCACTCGCCGAGTTTGAATCCGGGCGGATCGCCGACGCCCGGGGTCGTGAGACCGTGTCGGACGAGCACGACTTGGCCGCCTTTCGAGAGCAGCGCCCAAAGCGCGTCGTCTGCCCACGCGGGGACCGCAACCGCGAGAAGCACGAGCGAAATCCAGCAGCGCACCATGCCGGCGATTATGCATTACACCGGGACACGGTAACATCCGCGCCATGGCAGATGTGACCTCCGTCGTGCTCGCGCCGGGCGCCTTGACGCTAGACTCGCTGCGCCGTATCTGGGCCGCGCCGGCCTCGTTGTCGCTCGATTCGTCCGCGCGCGCGATTGTCGACGCGTCAGCCGCGACCGTCGCGCGGGTGCTCGCGCATGGCGATACCGTATACGGCGTCAACACGGGATTCGGCTTGCTCGCGCGCACGCGCATCGACGATGCGCGGTTGACCGAGTTGCAGCGCGCGCTGGTGCTTTCGCACAGCGCCGGCACGGGCGACCTGCTCGACGAGGCGACTGTGCGACTCGTCGTGGCGCTGAAGGTCGCTTCACTTGGGCGCGGTTACTCGGGCGTGCGCGCCGAGGTCATCGACGGCTTGGTCGCGATGAACAACACCGGCATCGTTCCCTGCATTCCGTGCCAGGGATCGGTCGGCGCCTCGGGCGATCTGGCGCCGCTCGCTCACCTTGCCTCGGTGCTGATCGGCGAGGGCGAGGCGATCGTAGACGGTCGCGCGATGCCCGGCGCCGCGGCTCTCGCGTCGCGCGGCCTGTTGCCGGTCGCGCTGGCGCCGAAGGAAGGGCTCGCGCTTCTGAACGGCACGCAGGTGTCCACCGCACTCGCGTTGCATGGGTTGTTCGCCGCCGGACGCGCGATCGCCGCGGCGTTCGTGGCCGGCGCGTTGAGCGTCGACGCGTGCCTCGGCAGCGACACGCCGTTCGATGCGCGCATTCACGCCGTGCGCGGGCATCGCGGGCAGATCGATGCAGCCGCGGTCTACCGCGACCTTTTGCGCGGCAGCGCGATCCGCGCTTCGCATGTGGACTGCCATCGCGTGCAGGACCCGTACAGCCTGCGCTGCCAGCCGCAGGTGATGGGCGCGTGCCTCGACCAGATGCGGCGCGTCGCGGAGGTGTTGCTCGTCGAGGCGAACGCCGTGTCCGACAATCCGCTGGTGTTCGCGGACAGCGGCGAGATACTGTCGGGCGGCAATTTCCACGCCGAGCCGGTCGCGTTCGCCGCCGACAATCTGGCGCTCGCGCTCGCCGAAATCGGCGCGATTTCGGAGCGGCGCACGGCACTCCTGATGGACACCAATCTTTCCGGGCTGCCGCCGTTCCTCGTCGAAGATGGCGGGGTCAACTCGGGATTCATGATCGCGCAGGTGACTGCCGCCGCGCTCGCCTCCGAGAACAAGGCGCTCGCCCATCCGTCGTCGGTCGATTCGCTGCCGACCTCCGCGAACCAGGAAGATCACGTCAGCATGGCGACCTACGCCGCGCGCCGATTGCTGCCGATGGCGCAGAACACGTCCGCCATCGTCGCGATCGAGCTGCTTGCGGCGTCGCAGGGCATCGACATGCGCCGGCCACTCGCGACGTCCGAGCTGCTGCAGCGCGCGCATGCGATCGTGCGCGAGTGCGCGCCGTATTGGGAGCGCGACCGCGCCTTCGCGCCGGATCTCGCCGCCGTGAAAGCGCGCGTCCTGTCCGGCGATTTCGCGTCGCTCGCGCCCGGTGCGACAATCGCGTAACGAGGAGACACCTATGGTTCGTGACGACGCGACCAGACATGCCGACAGAGTAATTCGCGCGCCTCACGGCACGCAGCGCTCGGCAAAGAGCTGGCTCACCGAAGCGCCGCTTCGGATGCTCATGAACAACCTCGATCCGGACGTCGCCGAGAATCCGAAGGAGCTCGTCGTCTACGGCGGCATCGGCCGCGCCGCGCGCAACTGGGAATGCTTCGACGCCATTGTGGCCGCGTTACGCGAGCTGGGCGAGGACGAGTCGCTGCTCATCCAGTCCGGCAAGCCGGTCGGTGTGTTCAAGACCCACCCCGATGCGCCGCGCGTGCTCATCGCGAATTCCAACCTCGTGCCGCGCTGGGCCACGTGGGAGCACTTCAACGAGCTCGACCGCAAGGGTCTCATGATGTTCGGCCAGATGACCGCCGGCTCCTGGATCTACATCGGAAGCC
Source organism: uncultured beta proteobacterium (assembly GCA_963707815.1). Taxonomy (GTDB): domain Bacteria; phylum Pseudomonadota; class Gammaproteobacteria; order Burkholderiales; family Casimicrobiaceae; genus VBCG01. Next base: position 134,594 of record CAVPRK010000023.1, on the reverse strand, counting down.
AGGGTATCGTCCAGGGCACGTACGAAACGTTCGCCGAGGCGGGCCGCCAGCACTACGGCGGCGACCTCGCCGACAAGTGGATCCTCACCGCCGGCTTGGGCGGCATGGGCGGCGCGCAACCGCTGGCAGCGACGATGGCGGGTGCATCGATGCTTGCGATCGAATGCCAGGTGTCGCGCATCGCGATGCGCCTTCGCACGCGCTACCTCGACGTGCAGGCGAACGATCTCGACCACGCGCTCTCGCTGATCGAGCAGGCTCGCTCGATGCGCAAGCCCATGAGCATCGGGCTTCTCGGCAACGCGGCCGAAATCCTGCCCGAGCTCGCTCGACGGAACGTGCGGCCGCACATGGTGACCGACCAGACGTCCGCGCACGACCTTGTCTACGGATACCTCCCCGCTGGCTGGACGGTCGAGCGTTGGCGCGTCGCGCAGGCAGACAGCGCGCAGCATGCGTCGCTGGTCGCGGGCGCCAAGGAATCGATCAAAGCGCACGTCGAAGCGATGCTCCATTTCCACGCACAGGGCATCCCTACGTTCGACTACGGCAACAATATTCGCCAGGTCGCGCAAGACGAGGGCGTGCGCGACGCATTCGCATTTCCCGGCTTCGTGCCCGCGTACATTCGCCCGCTCTTCTGCCAGGGCAAGGGACCGTTCCGCTGGGTCGCGCTGTCGGGTGATCCCGAGGACATTCGCGCCACCGACCGCAAGGTAAAGGAGCTCTTCCCGCAGAACGCGCATCTTCACCGCTGGCTCGACATGGCAAGCGAGCGCATCGCTTTTCAAGGACTGCCCGCGCGCATCTGCTGGCTGGGTCTCGGCGAGCGGCATGTCGCCGGACTTGCTTTCAACGAGATGGTCGCGCGCGGCGAGCTCAAAGCGCCCATCGTGATCGGGCGCGATCACCTCGACACGGGAAGTGTCGCGAGCCCCAACCGCGAAACGGAATCGATGCGCGACGGCTCCGATGCCGTATCCGATTGGCCGCTGCTGAACGCGCTGCTCAACACTGCCGGGGGCGCCACTTGGGTGTCGATTCACCACGGCGGCGGAGTGGGCATGGGCTATTCGCAGCACGCGGGTGTCGTGATCGTGTGCGATGGCACGGAAGCTGCTGCTAAACGCATCGAGCGCGTGCTGTGGAACGATCCTGCTTCTGGCGTGATGCGTCACGCGGACGCGGGCTACGAGCAGGCAATCGAGGTCGCGCGTGCGAACAAGCTCGATCTCCCGATGATTTGACGCGCTCGCAGCGCTCCGGAGCTGGACGATGACAAACAACCGCGCTCGCCGTGGGTTGGCAGTGACGTGCCTTGCCCTGATGCCGACGCTGGCCTTGGCGCAGCAAGAAATGCCGCTGTCGAGCGTGTCGGCCACGGGGCTTGCGCGTCTGCGCGCCGATTTCGACGGCGGCGGCGATTTTTCCGTAAACGCGGTTTCGGCGCGCGCGAAGCTCGGGCGCGCGTTCGGGACCCGCACGAGTGCCGACGTGAGCATTGCGTACGTATACGAGGACTGGAACTTCGGCACGCCCAATGCGTTGGGATCGTCGGCGCCGTGGGGCAAGATCAACCAGCCGTCAATCGCGGCGAGCATGCGCTACGCCTACTCCGACACGCTGTCGATCCTGGTTTCGCCGCAGGTCGAGTGGAATTACGAGACCGGTGCGAGCGCGAGCAACGGGCTTTCGTACGGCGCGGTCCTCGGCGCCATCTACACTTACTCGCGAACGTTGACGGTCGGACTTGGCGCAGCGGCTTTCCGCCAGGTGAACCGGACGCAATTCTTCCCGTTCGTGATCGTGAACTGGCAGATCAACGACAAGCTGCTCCTGTCCAATCCCCTCGAAGCGGGGCCGACCGGCGGCCCGGGCATCGAGCTTACTTACGAGATCAACGAAGCCTGGGACGTTGGCGTCGGCGTGGCGTTTCGCGACTCGCGGTTTCGATTGCGGCGCGACGGCCCGACGCCCAACGGCATCGGCCAGGACAAGGGCGTGCCGATCTTCGCGCACCTCGCCTTTTCGCCGTCGCAGGCGGCCACCATCGACTTTTACGCAGGCGCCATCGTGGACGGCAATATGCGCGTGCTCGACAGCAACGGCGCGACGCTATCGTCGTCGGACTACAAGACGCAGCCGGTGCTCGGAATCCGCGCGTCGTACGCGTTCTGATCGAACGCCTGCGGTTCGAACACCCGCGGCGACACGGGTTGGTTCGAGGCGTGAGTGGTGCGGCCAAAGGCCGCCAATCACCCTTGAACGCGCCTTCGACCTAGGCGCTCGCCGAGGACTTGCTGGAGCGGTACTCCGACGGACTCATGCCCGTCCACCTTCGGAAGGCGCGGGTGAACACGCTCTGCTGGGAATAGCCCAGGAGAAAGGTGATGTCGGTAGCGGACTTGGCGGGATCCTGGATATACCTCAGCGCCATGTCCCGCCGCGTATCGTCGACGAGAGACTGGTAGCTGGCGTCAGCCTCCGCGAGCCGGCGCTGCAGCGAACGGCGGCTCATGTGCAGATCGCGCGCGATGTCCTCCTCCGAAAACTCGCCCGAAGTCATTCGCTCCAGGAGCGAGGCACGAAAGCGCGCGACTACGTTCCCTTTATCCAAACGGGCAAGCTGCTCGACAAGGATGCGGTCATGGGCTGCTGCAAGGTCGCGGTTCCCGGTCGGAAGTGGATGGTCGGCTTCGGCACGGCCGATGAGCAGCCGGTTGGCATCCGCGCCGAATGAGACCGGGCAACCGAACAGCGTCTCGTATGGTCTTGCATCGGCAGGGGCCGGATGTCGGAACGCCACGCGCCGGGGGCTAAACGCATGGCCGAAATTGGTCCGGCACATGTCGTAGATGATCGCCATCACGATGTCGCCCCGAATTCCGTCGGGAGTGCTGTCGAGCTCCGGCGGCGTGTGGACGAATTCAACGCCCTCTGGCGTCTCCTCCAGTCTGACTGCCACGTCGGCAATGACGATGCGCCAATAGCGCACTACGCGCTTCAGGGCCGTGTGCAGGGTTGAACTGGACAGCCAGGCGTATCCCAGCGTGCCCAGATTCGACGGGTGCCAGCATTGTGCGGCCTGCAGGCCAAATGCAGGATCGGCAATCCGCTCTGCCAGCGCCCGCATCAGCGCATCGCTCTTCGGGCGCGCGATGTGTGCATGCGGATCGTGAATGATCCCCGGGTCGATCCCCGCCGCCCGGAAGAGCGGCTCAGGCGCAAGATCGTGTCGTTCGATCAAACGCCAGACGATCTGGCCCATACTGGCGAGCGTTGCGTCTTTCACGGTGCGTGGACGCGAATGGAAGTCGGGCGACTATAGCAGGAGCGCCGGTCGAGCCGACTGGGCGCTAGCTGTCGCCCTCCATACTTCCGCCGAGAACACAAACAGCACGTCGAGCGGAGCAATGACGTGAGGACCGAGCGGATCGCTCGCGAAGAGTGACCGCCACGCTGCCCGATACGCTCGAGCAAGCACATGCATCTCGACCGTATGGAGCGGTTCGCCGCTTGAGTGGCTGAAAATGCTGTAGTCCGGGCGAAGTCGGGTGTCATTCATCTTGCGATTGTCTCATTAGATTGCTGCGCGCCCCGGTCTCGAGCGCGCCGCCTTGTACTAATGTGTGAGGCGCGAGTATCTGGCCGGAACGTGCACCCGCTATACCCACTGCGCCACACGCTTGGCCTTTGTGCCCAATTTGCTTCGCTGCAGAGACCGGGCGCAGCTCGAATCGATCAAGTCCTAATGGAAGCAGGGCCGATGGTTTCGCGACAGGCGGAGTTCCCCGGCCGAACCGCTGACCTGCTCAACTCATCGGATTGGCGCGTCCAGTAAAGCGGTTGACGCGCAGGGCGAAGCGCTGTCGGGCCTCAGGATGGAAACTTGGGCTCGTTAAGCAGTAGGTGCGAGCTGCAAAGGAACAAACCTGCGTCCCCAAAGACGAAACCGCTCCGTCGTCCAAGCGCGACAACGCCGTGTCGTCATCAGATCCAAGGAGGAGAGAGCATGAACAGGGTACATGGCGCGCAACTGGTGCCGTCCGACTCACCAGTGGGGCGGCGGATCGCCGGATCGCGGCTGTCGTCGTGCGAGGCATCATTCCGATGAGACCGGTACCTTGGAAGTCGACACGGCGCGAGAGCAGCCCCTTCGCGCTCGCAGAAGGCAGAGATGCGGTCAAGTTCACCATTGGGATGACTCACGGCTGGCAGGGCAAGCACCTCGCTCTCATCGGAAACGGTTACGCGCAACGCCGCTCGCTCTGCGGCTACCGCGTCGTGCCGCATCCCGACGGCGAGGCTTCGATGATCGAGTGGGACGCACGCCACTGTCCGCAGTGCGCCGGCGTTGCGCACGAGCTGATCCACAAGCGGGTCGCTTGAAATACTCGGCCAGGTAGGTGGATTGTCGTTAACTCATGTGCTGGGCGCCGATTCGGCGGCGACGCGCGCACAATTCGTGGTGGGACTCTAGTTGCGCCCGTCGTACTGAAACTCGCGCGTGCCTTCACTGAGTGCAAGGATCTGCGGCCGCATGGTAGCGGGACGTGCCGACACGTCCGGGAGTCATTCTTACCAATGCGGGCATTTTGGATTCCAAACCTCGTAGCTAATTTTCGTCCTGAGAGCATCAGGACTCAACGATCTCCGACGTGCCGAGCCAATGCCGCAAACCGCGCGCTTGGGGCGTGTATAGTTCCTGCGCTCGATTGGTGCCAATTCGTCGAACCGAAGGGATAAACGATGAAACGGGGAACGATCACTCTTGCCATTGTCACGGGCGCGCTCGCAACGAGCACGGCGTACGCACGGGTGACGCGCATCGTGATCGACGAAGTCGTGCCCCTGCCTGCAGCGGACTGTGGCGGCATGGCTTGCGAGCAGCTCGCAGGGCGCGCCTTCGGCGAGCTCGACCCCGCGTCTCCGGCCAACGCCATCATCAACGACATCGCGTTCGCGAAGGATGCCGATGGCAAAGTCCGTTACGTGACGACGTTCATTCTTACTAAGCCCGTCGATCCCGCGCGCGCCAGCGGACTCATGTGGCACGAAGTTCCCAACCGAGGATTGCGGCGTCCAAACGTGGTGGCCGAGCGCGGATTTGGCGACATCGACGTCCACAGCGCGTGGCAGGGAGACAACGCCGGTGCCACCGCGGTACGTCCAACCGCGGCGGTCAGCCAACCGCTGTGGCTCAAGGTGCCGATCGCCCGCAAGGCGGACGGGACGCCGATCACCGGCAACGTACTCGGGCGCATCGTCAATCGCAGCGGCCCGGGCTCGCAGCCGCTGATCGTCCAGACCAACCCCGTTCCGTACCTACCGGTGAGCCTCGATACGACCAAGTCGCGGCTCGTGTCGCGTGTAGCCGAGTCCACGCGCGGCGAAGTGATCGGTGAGACGGTGATCACGCCGACCGATTGGGCGTGGGCCACGTGCGACGCCGGCAATCCGTTCCCCGGCACACCCAGCCCCACCCAGATCTGCCTGAAGAATGGCTTCGACGCGGGGAAGCTCTATCAGGTCGTCTATACCTCGGCCGACGCGTATGCACTTGGTGTCGGCTTCGCGGCGTGGCGTGACGTGGGCGTCTTCTTCAAGACTGCGCGCGCCGACGACACGGGCACGCCCAATCCTGTAGCGGGACTCGTCACCCACAGCATTGGTCGCGGCGTATCGCAATCGGGCAACTTCCTGCGCGGTTGGCTGCACCTGGGATTCAATCGCGACGAAAACGGCAGGCAGGTGCACGACGGCTTGTGGCCGATCATCGCGGGACGGCGCATCGCGTTGAACTTCCGCTGGGCGCAGCCGGACGGCGTGCTCGAGCTCTACCAGGCCGGCAGCGAAGGGCCGCAGTGGTGGCTACCCCACGCCGATCCCGTGCGCGGCGGACCGACCGCAGGCCTGCTCGATCGCTGCCAGGCGACCAACACTTGCCCCAAGATCATCGAGCACTTCGGTTCCGCGGAAGTGTGGGCGTTGAAGCTCACACCCGAATGGATCGGCACCGACGCGCGTGCTGATCTGCCGCTGCCTGCGAACGTTCGTCGCTACTACATCGCGAGTTCGAATCATGGTGGAGGCGCCGGCGGCTTCGACACCAGCATCCCGGGCGCTGCGCTGCCGACCACGGGGCCGAGTTGCCCCGGCAACAACTACGGCACGGGCATGCTGGGCGCCAATCCGATGCCGCACACCGAGACCGTGAACGCGCTGCGCGTGCACTTCCGCGACTGGGTGATGAAGAGCGTCGAACCGCCCGAAAGCCGATGGCCCAAGCTCGCCGACGGCACGCTGGTGCCAGCCAACAAATCCGATCTGGGCTTTCCGACGATTCCGCAGCTGCGACCCACGGTGCCCGAGGTGGATTTCATCATGCCGGTGCTCGATTACGATTGGGGTCCGGACTTCAAGCCTGTCGATGGCTCGGGGGTCGCGACGAACGCGCCGCCGCCCATCCGCCGCGTCCTCCCGATGTATGCGCCCAAGGTGAACGAGGACGGCAACGAATTGGGTGGTGTACCGGTCGCGCTGCTCGATGCGCCGCTCGGCACCTACCTCGGTTGGAACATCACTGCCGGCGGCACGCGCCCATTCCACCAGGGTGAGATCTGCAACTACGTCGGCGGCATGGTGCCGTTCGCAAAGACCGCCGCGGAACGCAAGGCGAACGGCGATCCGCGACTGTCCCTCGAAGAGCGTTACCGCGATCACGATGGCTACGTGGAGGCCGTACGCAAGGCGACCGAGCGCGCAGCGAAGGAGCGATTCCTGCTACCCCAGGACGCGCAGAAGCTCGTGGAGGAAGCGGCGCAGAGTCGGGTTCTGCGCTAGTGCGACTGCTCTTGCCGTGCAGCTTTGCAGGCGAATGGCAGCTTCGTCAGCCCAACACTGGCTGCAATCGGCGCCCGAGTCGTTTCTGGACCCCGTAGAACGCGCTAGGCGCACGCAACGGAGGCGGCTGGTACTAGGACGTCCGAGAGCGAGTTCGCCGCCAGAACTCAAAACGCACGGATAGAGATCGGGGCGTTTGCACTTACCTTGCACTTACTTGGTGTCGACTAGCGCCTCATAAATGCTTGATTTGATGGTCGGGGTGAGAGGATTTGAACCTCCGGCCTCTACGTCCCGAACGTAGCGCTCTACCAGGCTAAGCTACACCCCGAGGATGCGACGGGCGCGCGGCATCACCCGCTGCGCGTTGAAGCGAACAGTCGTCAATTCTACGCAAAGTTTTAGAGGTCCGGAGAGGGCAGTGCTGCCAGGCACGCCTGCGCCCGCTCCACCTCCGTTTGGGCATGCGCCCGCGCGTAGGCGAGCGCTCCCGTGCGGGCGAGGGCCGCGGCACGACAGGCGCGAAGTCCGTTCTTCCGCCGCCTGCGATGGCATGGCGGATCACCGCCCCCTCCTCGGCTGTGCCATTTGCCAGCGCGTGGATGAGCGGAAGGGTCATCTTGCCCTCCGCGAGATCGTCTCCCACGTTCTTGCCGATCGCCTCCGCGTCGCCCGAATAGTCGAGGATGTCGTCGACGAGCTGGAACGCGGTGCCAAGGTGCATGCCGTAGCGTGCGAGCGCGTCCTCGACGTTCGGCGGCGCGCCTCCAAGCACCGCGCCGATGCGGGACGCCGCCTCGAACAGCCGCGCCGTCTTGCGGTAGATCACGTTGAGGTACGCCGCCTCGTCGAGATCCGCGTCACCCGCGTTGATGAGCTGCAGCACCTCGCCTTCGGCGATCGCGTTGGTCGTGTCGGCGAGGATCTCCAGCACGCGCATGCGCGCGACGCCGACCATCATCTGGAACGCGCGCGAATAGAGGAAGTCGCCGACGAGCACCGACGCGGCGTTGCCGAACTCCGCATTGGCGGTCGCGTGGCCGCGCCGCATCGTCGGACTCGTCGACCACGTCGTCGTGGAGAAGCGTCGCGGTGTGGATCATCTCGATCACTGCCGCGAGCGTGTGGTGTTGCGTGCCCGGTAGCCGGTCGCCGCGCGCAAGGAGCAGGAGCGCGGGGCGCAGGCGCTTGCCGCCGCCGCCGATGATGTACTCGGCGACCTGGCGGATCAGCACGACGTCGGACGCGAGCGAGGCGCGCAGGACGCGGTCGACCGCTGCCATGTCGGCGCCGATCGCGGGCTTGAGGAAGGCGAGGGTCAAAGGCCGGATTACGCGAAAAGCTCGAATTTTACCAAGGCGCCCCGAGGCAGGCGTAGCGGTCCGGCCGGGTTTGACAGGCTATGGTGTTAGTCGTTATAATTCAAGGCTTTCCCGGTTTCGCGGGGAAGTCTCAAATAGCGGAGTTCACTCATGTACGCGGTCATAAAAACCGGCGGCAAGCAGTACAAGGTTGCCCCCGGCGAAAAACTCAAAGTAGAACAGATACCGGCGGACGTGGGCGCGGAAGTGATCCTCGATCAGGTTCTCATGATCGGCGAAGGCGAAAGCGTCCGTCTCGGTCAGCCGAACGTCGCAGGTGCGACGGTCAAGGCAACGGTGGTGTCGCAAGGTCGCGGCGAGAAGGTCAAGATCTTCAAGATGCGCCGCCGCAAGCACTACCAGAAGCACCAAGGGCATCGGCAGAACTACACCGAGCTCTCGATCGACGCGATCGTCGGATAAAGGACACCCACCATGGCACATAAAAAGGCAGGCGGCAGCTCGCGCAACGGACGCGACTCCCACGCCAAGCGTCTTGGCACGAAGGTGTACGGCGGCGAGGTGATTCGCGCCGGCGGCATCATCGTGCGCCAGCGCGGCACGCTGATCCATCCCGGCGTCAACGTCGGCATGGGCAAGGACTTCACGCTGTTCGCGCTCGTCGACGGCAAGGTCGAGTTCCGCACGAAGGGAGCGAAGCAGGACAAGTTCGCGAACGTCGTGTCGAAGGAAGCGGAGCCGGCGTAACGGCCCCAAGCTCGCTCAGAAAACAAAAGGCCCGGCACTGCCGGGCCTTTTGCATTTGGAGTGCCCTACATCCGGCCGCCAAGATCGCGCAGGCCGAGCGTCATCTCTCCCGATATCGGGACGCCGTGTGCGTAGACGCGCGACTGGATCACGCGCTCGATGGCCTGGCGGCGCTGATGGATCGCATTGCGGACGGCTCCGGCATCGTTGGCGAGTTGGCCGAGCCATCGCTCGATGAGCGCCCATTCGAGCGCGACCTGCAACGTTTCGCCGTCGACGGTCGCTGCGATTTCGACCGGCATATCGGCTTTCACGCGGAGGTTGGCGGCGAGGATAGTGACGTTCATGCAAGTGATTCTAAACGCATGAGCGCGGCTGGGCACTCTTAGCGTTTGCCGCTGCAGCGCCGCACAAATTACCGGGACGCCGCGGCTCCTTTCTCGCCGGGTGCACTACGATATCGCGTCGCGCCGCCAATCCCACAGGAGATGCACGATGAGGCTGCTGGTTCCCCGCGCTCTGCAGGCCGTCCTGCTGCTTTGTGCGCTCGCTTTGATGGTCCCGAGGGCGGATGCTGCGACCGAGATTCCGCCGTCGCCGCTGCTCGCGATCGACCGCCACCGCGCGACGGTCGTCGAGCGGATCGTCACGCAATGGGGCGACGCGCTGGCGCGCGCGAACGCGGGTATCGACGGCGAGCAGCTGCGCGCTCTTCTGATGGCGATGCGCGCCGACCAGCTGCTTGCCGCGAGTCTCGCAGGAAGCCTCGACGGGTTGCGCAACGTGGTCGCCGCCGCGCTCGTGAGCGAGGCGGAGGTGAAGCCCGCGATTTTGCACGCCAAGGCGCTGGGCGATGCGAACCAGGACGTGGTGTACGTGCCGGTGACCCCGTGCCGACTGGTCGAGACGCGAGGAACGTTCCCGGCGGTGTACCACGGAGGAGGTCCGTTCGCCACCAACGAAGTACGCACGTACACGCTGAGGGCGGCAACGGACAATGCCTGACGCAGCTGCCGGCAAGCGCGTCGCCGAGCGCGATCCAGCTGCAGGTGTTCGGCATCCCGACCACCAGCGGCTCGGGCGACATCGAGATCCTGCCGCAGGGGGGCGTGTTCGGTGGGACGGCGACGCTCGTGTACCTGGGCAACAACGCGTTCACGACGGCGGCGATCACCGCGCTGCCGAACCTCGCGAACAAGCAGATCGCAGTGCAAGTGCGGGGTCTCGGGGCGCACGTGGCGATGGACGTTGTGGGTTACTTCCGGTCGCCTGCGGGCGGTTACGTCACGAGCATCACGGCGGGGACGGGGCTGACGGGAGGGACCATCACGAGCAGCGGAACGATCGCGGCGGACACGACGTACCTGCAGCGGCGGGTGTCGAGCAGTTGCACGGCGGGCAGCAGCATTCGCGCGATCGCGGCGGACGGGACGGTGACGTGCGAGACCGACGACGTGGGGACGGGAACGGTGACGAGCGTGGGGAGCGGGGCGGGCTCTCGGGCGGGCCGATCACGACGAGCGGGACGCTGTCGGTGAACACGGCGGTGATCCAATCGCGGGTGAGCGGGACGTGCGCGACGGGGAGCAGCATTCGCATCATCAATGCCGATGGGACGGTCGTATGCGAAGTCGACGACAGCCCGGTCAATGCGTTCGTCCAGAACGGCAACGCGTTCGGATCTACCGCAATCCTCGGCACCACCGACAACAACGCGCTCGACGTGCGCGTCAACAACGCGCGGGTGATGCGCTACGAGCCGAACGTGGTCAGCCCCAATATCATCGGCGGCAGTCCCGCGAACAGCGTGATGGCGGGCGTGCGGGGCGGGACGATCGGTGGCGGCGGCGTGCCGCTGGGAGACACGGACCCAGATTTCTCCAATGAGGCGCCCCACCGCGTCACCGACGCCTACGGCACCGTCGGCGGCGGCTATGCCAACCTGGCCGGAGACAACGCCGGAACTGCGATCGATCGGCCATTTGCGGTGGTCGGCGGAGGCTTGTTCAACTCGGCAAGCGGAGGTTCCAGCACCGTCGGTGGGGGGTCTTCCAACACGGCCAGCAACACCGGAAGCACCATTGGCGGGGGCGGCGCGAACACGGCGAGCGGCGTCAGCGGCACCGTCGGCGGCGGTCAAGTCAACACCGCCTCCGGACTGGCGAGCACGGTGGGCGGAGGCGGAAGCAATGTCGCGTCCGGCGACTACAGCACGCTCGCGGGAGGCTCGTTCAACAATGCGAGTGGCAATTACAGCACGGTTGGCGGAGGCAACTTCAATGTCGCGAGCGGCGCATGGAGCTTCGTCGCGGGGGTGCAAAGCGAGGCGCGCGGCCCCTACAGCGTCGCGATCGGACGTCGCGCCAAGACTTTCTTCGGTTCGAACCCGGGGGTAGGCGCGATCATCCTCGCCGACGGCAACGACTTCGACTTCGCCGACGGAACCAACAATCGCTTCTCGGTCCGCGCCACTGGCGGCGTGCGTTTCGTGCTCGGCATCGACGGCACAGGTGCGGCGACCTGGACGTGCGCAACGGCTTCGGGAAGCGCCTGGAGCTGCTCGTCGGATCGGGGCTTGAAGCAGGATCTCGTGCCTCTCGATGGTGCTGCGGTGCTCGACAAGCTTGCCGCGATGCCGGTGTACGCGTGGAGCCCGAAGGGCGGCAACTCGCACGTGCGCCATTACGGCCCGATGGCGCAGGATTTCATGGCGGCGTTCGGTCTTGGTGACGACGACAAGATGATCGGCATGCAAGACGCCGACGGTGTCGCGCTCGCGGCGATCCAGGGTTTGAACGCGAAGCTCGAGTCGAAAATCGAGGAGCAGGCGCGCGAGATCGCGGAGCTCCGGCGCGCCGTCGAGGCGCTATCGCGTCAGCGGCGCTCTATGTAGTACTGCATCGCGACGGCAACGCAAACAAATACCACGAGCGGGAACGCCGCGGAGAAGATCGGCGTCCAGTCGTTCAGCACGCCCAGGTAGGAGAACAGGCGCTCGATGAGCCAGAACGCGAGGCCGAGCATCGTCCCGGCGAACAGGCGAAAGCCGACGCCGCCCTGGCGCCGCTGAAACTGCGCGAATGGCAGCGCGAGCATCATCATCACGAGCACGGCCACGGGATAGAGCACCTTCGACCAGAAAGCGATCTCGAAGCGCGAAGTCTTTTGCGCATTGGTGCCGAGCACACGGATGTTGTCGTAGAGCGTCGACAGCGCAAGCCGCTCCGGTGCCACCTGGTAGACCGTGAGAATCGAGGGCTGCAGCACCGAGTTCCACATCCAGGTCGGCTCTGACGACGTCTTCGCCGAATCGCGCCCGATCTCGGTGACCTTGACCTTCTCGAGCTGCCAGCGGCCGTCGCCGGCGAACCGTCCGGACTCCGCGCTGCGCACGGAAGTCAGCCGCAGGTCGCGGTCGAATTCGTAGATGCGCACGCCGACGAGCGTCATGTCGGACAGCACCGTGCGGATGTTGACGAAGGTGAGATCCTGCTTGAACCAGAAGCCGCTTTCGAACTGTTGCGCCACCACGCCCGTAGCGTTGCCCATGGCAGCGGCGCGCAGCGTCTGCGCGAGGCGCTCTGCCGGCGGCGCGACGTATTCGCCCGCCACGAAGGTCGCGATCGCGAGCGGAATGCCCACGCGCAACACTGCCCAGCCCACCTGCAGGATCGAAGCGCCCGATGCCCGCATCACGGTGAACTCGGAATTGGCGACGAGTTGCGAGACGGCGAACAACGTGCCGATCAGCGCGGCGACGGGAAAGAGCTCGTAGATGCGCTGCGGCACGTGCAGTGTCACGTACATGAGCGCGGCGCTGATCGTGTAGCCGCCGCGCCCGACGTCGCGCATCTCGTTGATGAGGTCGAAGAACGTGAAGAGGCCGATCAGCGCGACGAACAGCAGGAGCGTCGACCAGAGGACGTCGCGCCCGATGTAGCGCGTCAGCGTGCGCATGGTGGCTAGGCGGCCCGGGGGGCTCTGCCGAACAACCCGGTGATGGAGAGCTGGTGGCGGAACAGCAGGAATACGACTGCAAGCGCCGTCACGTGCGGGATCAGCAATCCCGTCCACAGGTCGATCCTTCCCTGCGCGATCATGCTCTGCACGATGTTGATGCAGTTCGTGTAGAGCATGTACAGGAATGCCGCGGCGACCAGGTTGAACGAGCGGCCGAGCCGCGGATTCACGAAAGAGAGCGGGATCGCGAGGAGGGTCAGCACCAGCGCAAGGATGGGCACCGAGAGGCGCCAGAACAGTTCGGCGCGCTGCGTACGCCCGTCGGCGACCAGCAAGGCCGCGGTGGGAACGGACTTGTCCGACGTGGGCAGCGCGCGCACCTCGGCCGGCTCGATGCGCCGCCCGAGCTTGTCGAACTCGATGACGCGGTACTCGGCAGAGCCTGGGAGGCCTTCGTAGCGGCGGCCGTCCTCGAGCACGACGAAGCGGTCGCCGTTGGGCTCCTCGACGAGATGCCCGAGGCGCGCGACGGTCGTCGCGTCCTTCTTGTCGTCGACCGAGTGCAGGAACACGTTGCGGATGCGGCCGTCGATGGGGTTGATGCTCTCGACGTAAACGACGATGCCGGCGCGGCGGAACTCGCGGAAGAGCCCGGGCGACAGGATCGAGAGCTCGTCGCGAGACTCGAGCTGCCGCTCGTACTCGATCTTGCGCTGCTCGGCCCAAGGCGATAGAAACAGCGATAACAGCACGATCGCGACCAAGAACGGCGCGGCGAACAAGAGGATCGGCTTAAGGCATGCCGTGAGCGACTGGCCGGAGGTGAACCAGACGACCATCTCGCTATCGCGGTACCAGCGCGAAAGCGTCAGCAGCACCGTGAGGAACAACGCGACGGAGAGCAGGATGTTGAGATAAAACATCGCGTTGAAGCCGATCAACGCGAGAACGCCGTCCGCCGCGACGGCGCCGCCGGCGGCGCGGGCCAGGATGCGGATCACGGATTGCGTGAACAGAATCCCCAGCAGCACCACGAACAGGCCAATCGCGGTCGCGGTCAGTTCGCGTACCAGGCTACGCCTGAAAATCATGACGCGGGGAAAATCTTTGACTTTTTAAAGGGGATTTGCCGATAATGCGCGGCACGACCTTAAACCCTAACAAAACGATGGAGCGGGAGACGAGGGATTGCGATGGAATTTACCATAAAAAGCGGCAGCCCCGAGAAGCAGCGAAGCGCTTGCGTAGTGGTGGGCGTGTTCGACAATCGCAAGCTGTCGCTGTCGGCGGAGCTCATCGACCGGGCGAGCAACGGCTATATCAGCGAGATCATTCGCCGCGGGGACATGGAAGGAAAGCTCGGCGCGACGCTTCTTCTCCACAACGTGCGCGGCACGCTCGCCGACCGTGTGCTGCTGGTGGGCCTCGGCAAGGAGCGCGATTTCCGGGACCGTGAGTTTCGGAGCGCCATCCGCTCCGCCGTCAAGCTGCTGAACGAAACGGGTTCGTACGAGGCAGTGCTTTACCTGACCGAGGAGAAGGTCAAGCGGCGTGAGGTCGTGTGGCGCGTCGAGCACGCGGTGGTAGTCGCCATGGAGGCGGTCTATCGCTTCGAGCAGATGAAGAGCCAGCCGACCGAGGTGCGGCGTCCGTTGCGCAAGCTCACGCTCTCGGTGCCTCAGCGGTCCGATCTCGCAGCGGGCGAAAAGGCGGCGGCGCAGGGCATGGCGATCGCGCACGGCATGGACCTCGCGCGCGATCTCGGGAATCTGCCCGGCAACGTGTGCACGCCGACTTACCTCGGCGATCGCGCGAAGCAGCTGGGCGAAGAGTTCCCGGACGTGCAGGTGAAGGTGCTGGAGCGCAAGGAGATCGAGGAGCTCAAGATGGGCTCGTTCCTCTCGGTCACCAACGGCAGCGACGAGCCGCCGCGCTTCATCGTCCTCGAGTACATGCAATCGCAGCGCAAGCAGCAGAAGCCGTGCGTGCTGGTGGGCAAGGGCATCACATTCGACACGGGCGGCATCTCGCTCAAGCCCGGGCTCGACATGGACCAGATGAAGTTCGACATGTGCGGAGCGGCATCGGTGCTCGGCACGTTTCGCGCCATCGCCGAGTTGAAGGCGCAGGTCAATCTCGTAGGTCTCATTGCCGCCTGCGAGAACATGCCGTCGGGACGGGCGAGCAAGCCGGGCGACGTCTTCACGAGCATGTCCGGGCAGACGATCGAGGTGCTCAACACCGACGCCGAAGGCCGCCTCATCCTCGCCGACGCGCTCACGTACGCGGAGCGTTACGAGCCCGAGGCGGTGGTCGATATCGCGACGCTCACGGGCGCGATGGTGATTGCGCTGGGACACGTCGCAAGCGGGCTCTTCAGCAACAACGAGACGCTGGCGCGTGCGCTTCTGACGGCCGGCGACGATGCGTACGACCGTGCCTGGCAGATGCCGCTTTGGGAGGACTACCAGGACGGGCTGTCGAGCAACTTCGCGGACTTCGCAAACATTGCCGGGCGAGCGGGCGGCAGCATCACCGCGGCGTGCTTCCTCTCGCGGTTCGCGCGCAAGTACGATTGGGCGCATCTCGACATCGCGGGCACCGCTTGGAAGGAAGGCAAGGACAAGGGCGCGACCGGCCGGCCGGTACCGATGCTGACAACATGGCTCCTGGCGCACGAGAATCCCCCGCAATGACAACGCGCGAGATGACGACCCCCACGCTCGCTTCGCTCGCTGCCCCCCGAGGGGGCACAATTCGCGCTCGGGGCCTAGCGAGCAAGGCGGCAGAGACCGCAGGTCGAGGCAAGGCCCGAAGGGCGCGTCGCCGCGCGAGCGTAACGGGCCGACGCGAGAAGCTTCACATGCCGTGGGTGGTGCAACGAGGCCCCGGCCCTTCGCGCGAATGACTACGATCGATTTCTATACGCACGTCGACGATCGTCTCGCGATTGCCGCGCGCATCGTCGCCAAGGCCGCGGCGACGCACGGCAGCGCGCGCGTGCTGACGCCCGATGCCGCGATGACGGACGCGCTCGACAAGCTTCTCTGGATGTTGCCTGCGACGGGCTTTCTGCCGCATTGCCGGATGGACAGCCCGCTCGCCGCCGAAACGCCCGTGTGGATCGATCACCGGCTCGAACACGACGGACCCGCTGCCGTGCTCGTCAATCTGCACGACGCGCCGCCCCCGTTCTTCAGCCGTTTCGAGCGGCTGGCCGAAATCGTCGGCGCCGAGCATGCGGCGGCCGGCCGCGAGCGATACAAGTTCTATCGTGAGCGCGGCTACGAGCTTCGCGCGCACGACATGAGAGAAATCCGGGGCTGACACATGCCCAGCGCGCGCGAGCTCCTCGAGCAAGCAGACGCGCTGATGCGGCGGAATCGCTCGCCGCTCATGGACGACATTCCCGTCCTGACGGATGCGGTGCCCGAAGTTCGTCCCGGACGTCCGGCGCGGCTGCGGCCGGCGCTCCCCGAACGCGTCGCGCCGGACACGGTTCCCATGTTGACGGAGCACGTGTCGAGCACCCCATCACCGGCCGCGGTAACGCCCGCAGTGCCGGTCGTCGACGAGGGCGAGGCGTCCGATTGGCTGCAGCTCGGCGGCGAAGAGCCGTCCGTGATCGGCGAGGAACCCGATTCCATTGCGATGGTGCCGCCCTTCGAAGGGATGAGCGAAGAGATCGAAGTCGAGGCGCCGCCCGAGTTGGAGGCTTCTTTCGACGAGGAGCTCGCCGAGCGAGCCAGCGAGGCCGCGCCACCGGCCACTCCGACACCGGAACCAATCGCGCCGGCGGCCATCGTCGAAGTGGCGACGCCCGCGGCGCCGGAAGCGATCGCCGAGGCGGAGCCGCTGCCTGCGGTGCCAGCGGACATCGTCGAAGTGGAGCCGCCGCCTGCGGTGCCAGCGGCCATCGAGGAAGTGGAGCTGCCGTCTGCAGCGCCGGTAGCGCAGTGGAGCCCGGAAAGCGACACGATCATCGACGAGCCCGAAGTGGACGAGCTTGCCCCGGCCGAGATGGAGCAGCCTGTGGAGCTGTCGACGCCACCCGTCCACGAAGGCGCGCCAATCGAGGATGCCGTCGAGGCGGGCCCTTCGCCTGCCGAACGCCAGGCCGACGAAGATGCCCGCTGGGCAGCGATTGCGGAGGAGATTCGCATGCAGGTGCTGCAGCGGATCGATCTCTTCACCGACACGGGGTTGCGCGATCAGCTCGGTGCGCGCCTGCAACCCATTGTCGACCGCGCGAGCGCGGACCTCGTCAGGACGATCAACCAGCACGTCGGCGAGCTGCTGCGCTCTTACGTCGCCGAGGCCATCGAGCGCGAGATCGAGAACTGGCGCCGCGGCACATAAAAAACTCCTGATGGAGTACGGGCTCGGCCGGGTGAACGCGGCCGCCCGTTCTTTGTAATAGCGATCAGGGCGGCGGTCGCAAGACCCCGCGCCGCTATAATTTCACCCTATGGAACTGGCAAAGAGCTTCGAGCCTTCGCTCATCGAGGCGAAGTGGTATCCGCACTGGGACGCGAGCGGCTATTTCAAGCCGTCGATGCGTCCCGGCGCGCCTGCGTTCTGCATCCAGTTGCCGCCGCCCAACGTCACCGGTACGTTGCACATGGGGCATGCGTTCCAGCAGACGCTCATGGATCTCATGATCCGCTACCACCGCATGCGGGGCGACAACACGCTGTGGCAGGTCGGCACCGATCACGCGGGGATCGCCACGCAGATCGTCGTCGAGCAGCAGCTGAAAGCGCAAGGCAAGAGCCGCCACGACCTGGGTCGCGCCGCGTTCGTCGAACGTGTGTGGGCGTGGAAAGAGGAGTCCGGATCGGCGATCACGCGCCAGATGCGCAGGCTCGGGGCCTCCGCCGACTGGTCGCGCGAGCGCTTCACGATGGACGAGGGATTGTCGGCCGCCGTGCTCGAGACCTTCGTGCGGATGTACGACGACGGGCTCATCTACCGCGGCAAGCGGCTCGTGAACTGGGACCCGAAGCTCGGCACGGCAGTGTCGGACCTCGAAGTCGACAGCGAGGAAGAGCAGGGCAAGCTTTGGCAGATCCGCTATCCGTTTGCAGACGGCAGCGGAAGTGTCGTGGTGGCCACGACACGCCCGGAGACGATGCTGGGTGACGTCGCCGTCGCGGTCAATCCTGAAGACGAGCGTTACCGCGATTTCATTGGCAAGGCGATCACGCTGCCGCTGACCGGCCGCACGATTCCGCTGATCGCGGATGCCTACGTCGACCGCGAGTTCGGGACCGGCGCCGTGAAGATCACGCCCGCGCACGACTTGAACGACTACGCGATCGGCGCACGGCACGACCTTGCCCCGATCTCGATCTTCAATCTCGACGCGACGGTCAACGACAACGCGCCGGCGAAATACCGCGGCCTGGACCGTTACGTCGCGCGCAAGGCGGTGCTCGCGGACCTGACGGAGGCGGGACTGCTCGCGTCGGAGAAGGCGCACACGATGGTCGTGCCGCGCTGTGGGCGCACCGGCGAGATCGTGGAGCCGATGCTGACGGACCAATGGTTCGTCGACATGAAGAAGCCGGCGCCGCCGACGCACCCGTACTTCCCCGGCAAGTCGATCCAGGATCTGTGCCTCGCCGCAGTGAGCGACGCGGGACTGCCCGCGGGTGCGCCCGGCGCGGGCGAGACCGTGAAGTTCGTCCCCGCCGAGTGGCTCAACACCTACCTGCACTGGATCAACAACATCCAGGACTGGTGCATCTCGCGCCAGCTCTGGTGGGGCCATCAGATCCCGGCGTGGTACGACGACGCGGGCAACGTGTACGTCGCGCGCAGTGAAGCCGAGGCCTTGGCGCAGGCGCGGGCGAAGCTCGGTCGCGAGCCCGGGTCGTTGACGCGCGATCCCGACGTGCTCGACACGTGGTTCAGCTCCGCGCTGTGGTGCCACTCGACCCTCGGGTGGCCCGAGCAGACGAAGGAGCTCGCCACGTTCCTGCCCTCGTCGGTGCTCGTGACCGGCTTCGACATCATCTTCTTCTGGGTCGCGCGCATGATCATGACGACGACCTATTTCACGGGGCGCGTGCCGTTCCGCGACGTGTACATCAACGCGATCGTGCGCGACGAGGAAGGCAACAAGATGTCGAAGTCGAAGGGGAACGTGCTGGATCCCATCGACCTCATCGACGGCGTCGACGCGGAGACGCTCGTCGCCAAGGCGACCAGCAACATGATGGACCCGCGGCAGGCGGAGCGCGTCGCGCAGCGCACGCGCAAGGTCTATCCCGATGGCATCCCGGCATTCGGCGCCGACGCCGTGCGATTCACGTTTGCGTCGCTTGCGACCTTCAACCGCACGCTCAACTTCGACCTCAACCGCTGCGACGGCTACCGCAACTTCTGCAACAAGCTGTGGAATGCGACGCGCTTCGTGCTGATGAACGTGCAGGACAAGGATTGCGGCCTCGACGAGTCGCTGCCGAAGACCCATTCGTTCGTCGACCGCTGGCTGCTCGGGCGCCTGCAGCAAGCCAAGCACGACATCGCGACCAACCTCGACGCGTATCGCTTCGATCTTGCGGCGCGGGCGTTGTACGAATTCGTGTGGGACGAGTTTTGCGACTGGTACGTCGAGCTTGCCAAGGTCCAGCTCGCGTCCGCCGATGCCGAAGGCGACGACGGGGCCGCGCGCGGCACGCGCTCGATGCTCGTGCGCGAGCTCGAGGCGACGCTGCGTCTCGCGCATCCCTTCATCCCGTTCATCACCGAAGAGCTGTGGCAGACGGTCGCGCCGCTTGCGGGCAAGACGGGCGACTCGATATCGCTGCAACCGTTTCCGAAAGCCAACTTCGACCGCGTCGACGCGCACGCGAACGAGCGCATGGCGATACTCAAGTCGCTCGTGGACGCGTGCCGGCGGCTGCGCGGCGAGATGAAGATCTCGCCCGACAAGCGACCTCCGCTCTTCGTTTCCGGCGATCGCACGTTGCTGGGCGAGATCACGCCGTATCTCGTCGCGCTCGGCAAGGTCTCCGAGGTCCGTGTCGTCGATGAGTTGCCGAAAACCGATGCGCCGGTCAGCATCGCCGGCGATTTCCGCCTGATGCTGCACGTCGAGATCGACAAGACCGAGGAGCTCGCGCGGCTCGGCAAGGAGAAAGCGCGCGTCGAGTCCGACCTCGCGAAAACGCGAGCGCAGCTCGACAACGAGAGCTTCGTCGCGCGCGCTCCCGCGGCAGTCGTGGCGCAGATGCGCGAGCGTCTCGCCGGCCACACCGCAACGCTCGAGAAGCTGCGCGATCAGATCCAGCGGCTGGGATAGTTTCGTGGTGGACTTGGTACTGACAGAACGGCATGCCTTCGGCGGAGTTCGTCGCGAAGGCCGCCGACTGCGCTACGGCTTGCTCGTGGTGTTCGCGGTTGTCGGCGTGCTGTGGTTCGGCTTCCTCGAGCTTCGCGGCCTCTACTTCCCCGACGAGGGCCGTTACGCGGAGATTCCGCGCGAGATGCTCGAGACCGGCGACTGGGTCACGCCGCATCTCAACGGCGTGCCGTATTTCGAGAAGCCTCCGTTGCAGTACTGGGCCACCGCCGCGGTGTTCGCCGTCGCCGGCCCGGACGAATGGACCACTCGCCTGTGGCCTGCGCTGGCGGGGCTGCTCACGGTCGTTGCCGTCCTGTTGACCGCGCGCCGGCTGTTTTCTCCCGCGCCGGCTGGGTGGCCGCTGCGGTGCTCGGCTCGTGCTGGGGGTTTTTCCTCGGGTCGCAGTTCGTCACGCTCGACATGACGCTTACGGCGTTCATGACGGGTGCGCTGTGCGCCTTTGCCGTCGCGCAGGACGCGCGTAGCGACGCGCGAAGTCGGCGCCGCTTCATGCTGCTCGCGTGGGCACTGTGCGCGCTCGGCGTGCTCACCAAAGGTGTCGTCGGCATCGCCTTGCCGATCCTGGCACTCGCCCTGTACGTCGCGATCGCGCGGGACTTAGCATTGCTGAGAAGGGTGCACGTCGTTGCGGGGCTTGCCGTGTTCCTCGCCATCGCGGCGCCGTGGTTCGTGCTCGCGGAGTTGCGCAACCCCGGGTTCGCCGACTTCTTCTTCATCCATGAGCATCTGTTGCGCTACACGCAGCCGGGGCATCGCCGCGCCGGGCCGTGGTGGTACTTCTTTCCCGTCTCGGTTGCGTTTCTCATGCCCTGGCTGCCGGCGATGGTCGCGGCGATGTGGCACGAGCGCCAACGTCCGGCCCGCGTCGTGCCGGCATTCGACGCGCAGCGGTTTGCGTGGTGCTCCGCGGTGGCGATCCTCGTGTTCTTCAGCCTGTCCTCGTCGAAGCTTCCGGCGTACATCCTGCCCGCGATCGGCGCGGTGGCGCTCGGGGCGGCGGTGCCGCTCGCGCGCCGCTTCGACGCGTCGCTGCGGCATGGGGCGCGCACGCTCGTCGTCGCAGGCTTCGTGATCGGCGCCGCGGTTTGGCCCGCCGCGCATTTTGTGAAGGTGCCGATGGTGCGCGCCGACCTTTTGACCGGCACGCCGTGGGTCATGATCGCGGTCGCGTTCCTGGTGGGCGGCGGGCTCGTCGCATTTCGCCTGCAGGCGCGTGGGCTGCGCTTGCGCGCGCTCGCCGTCATTGCAGTGTCGAGCATTGCCGCCTGCCAGTGCGCGGCCGTGCTGGCCGCGCACATCGACGAGTACTTCTCGTCGGAACGCTTGATCGAACGTCTCACGGACGACGAGAGGCATCGCGCGTTCCGCCCGGACCTGCAGTTCTACAGCGTCGACATGTTCGATCACACCGTCCCGTTCTACCTCGGACGGACGGTGACGCTCGTGCGCGAGCAGGGCGAGATCGCGTGGGGTATTGCCAACGCGCCGCGCAACTACATCGCGCGGATCGAGGAGTTCGAGGAGCGCTGGCGCGCCGACTCCGACGCTTACGCGATCATGATGGACTCCACCTACGACGAGCTGCGTCAGACTGGACTTCCCATGCGCCTCGTCGACCGCGACGGCAGGCGGGTCATCGTGTCGCGACGCTGAGGTAACCGGTCACTTCCTCGCGGTCGTGATAGAGCTGGCGTAGCGCGAGGGTGAAGGGCGTGTCGCGCATCGCAGCGGCGATGTGCTGCTCGCAAAGCCTGACTTCGTCGTAGCGCTTCTTCATCGGCAGCTTGAGGTTGAAGATCGCGCGGCGCGCGAGTCCGCCGCCGATCCATCGCCCGACCAGATCCGCAATGCGAACCGGCTGCTCCACCACGTCGCACACGAGCCAATCGACGGGACGCCGCGGCGCGAATCGGAATGCGTCGTCGCGCACGTGCCGCACGAGGGCGTCGTCCCGGATCGACCCCTTGAGCGGGCCGTTGTCGACCGCGGTGACGTGAAGGCCGCGCTGCGCGAGCTGCCACGTCCATCCTCCGGGCGCCGCACCGAGATCGACCGCGTGCATGCCGGGGCGCAAGAGTTCGCCCGCGCGCTCGCCCAGGAACACGGCGAAGGCTTCGGCGAGTTTGAGCGTCGAGCGCGACGGCGCGCCGGGCGGCATCCGCAACCGCGGAATGCCGAGCGCCCAGTCGGCAATGCGCGCATCGCTTTCGCCGACATAAGCAGTGGTGCCGTCGAGCAGGAAGATGCGCAGCCGCGTAATCGCGTCCGGACGCAGCGACTCGCGCAACGCGGGTTCGATGCGCGCCGTCAACGCGCGGGCGAGGGTGGACAGTGCCTTGCCTTCGTTGGTGTCGGGATACTCGATCCACACGCTGCGCCACGGCGGCTTGCACGTGTCGCCGATCGCGCGCAGGAGAGGTGTCACGCGGTCGGCGCGCGTTTTCGAATCGGCTTGCGCGATGATGAAAGGTCCCTGGCCCGCAAATACGGTGCGCGCGAATACGGGAGGCGCGTCCGTGAACGCGCGATGCCAGGCGCCGGGGTCGGCGAGCCCCGTCGTCGCGATCACGAAGCCTTGCAGCGGCGTGCTCGCGATGTCGACCGATTCGCCAATGCGCGCGGCGGCGCGCCGCAGGTCCGCGGCGGCCTCGGGCTCGAAGCCGCCGCGGCAATACGCGACGATCCGCAATGGCTAGCGCGCTCCTTGCGCGACCTCTGGCTTGCAAGAGCCTGTGAGTCGCGCGTGTACGCTCACGCGCCGGCGCGCCCAGCGGGCCTTGCCTCGACGTTCGGTCTCGGCCGCCTTGCTCACTAGGCGGGTTGCGGAGCCTTGCGCTTCATCAGCAGCGCGGGAACCGGTCTTGGCTTCGCCCCCGGGCGCTCAACGTGGGAACGCGCCGGCGGCTGGTCCGGATTGCGCGCGTAGGCCTCATCGCGCTCCTGCTGGTGGCGGCTTGGCGTCGCAGGTTGAATTTCGCGCGATGTGCGCGTTTCGCGCGGAACGCGTGTTTCACGCGGTTCGAGTGTCTCACGCGATGCACGCGGTTCGGACGCTTCACGCGGTGCACGCGCTTCACGCGGTGCGCGCGGCTCGCGCGTTTCTCGCGTCCGGGACGGGGGCGCCTCGAATCCATCGAACGAGCGCGCTTCGATTTTCTTCTTCAGCAGTCGCTCGATCTCCGACAGGTACTTCTCCTCTTCCGGCGCGACGAAAGAGATCGCCTCGCCGGTCGCACCCGCGCGTCCCGTGCGCCCGATGCGATGGATGTAGTCCTCGGGCACGTGCGGCAGCTCGTAGTTGACGACGAGCGGAAGATCGTCGACGTCGAGGCCGCGTGCGGCGACGTCGGTCGCCACCAGCACCTCGAGCTTGCCTTCCTTGAATGCCGCGAGTGCATCCAGGCGCGCGCCCTGCGTCTTGTCGCCGTGGATCGCGGAAGTGATGAGACCGTCGCGCTCGAGCTGGCGTGCAAGGCGCGAGGCGCCGTGCTTGGTGCGCACGAAGCACAGGACCTGCTTGAGGTCGCGCGACTTCACGATCCGCACGAGGAGCGGGCGCTTGCCGTCCTGCGCGACCTTGTAGACGCTCTGCTCGACGGTCTCTGCCGCGGTGTTGCGGCGCGCGACCTCGATGAGCTCGGGCTGGTTCAGGAGCTGGTCGGCGAGCTTCTTGATCTCGGCCGAGAACGTCGCCGAGAAGAGCAGGTTCTGCCGCTTCGCGGTCACGGGCATCAGCGCCATGATGCGCTTGATGTCGGGGATGAATCCCATGTCCAGCATGCGGTCGGCTTCGTCGAGCACGAAGATCTCGACTTGCGAAAGGTTGACGCTGCGCTGCTCGACGTGGTCGAGCAATCGGCCGGGCGTCGCGACGAGGATCTCGACGCCCGCGCGCACGATCGGCAGCTGCTGCTCGATGTCGACGCCCCCGTACACGCAGGTCGAGCGCAGGCCCGTGTACTTGCCGTAGGTCTGGACCGCTTCCTCGACCTGGATCGCGAGCTCGCGCGTCGGCGCGAGGATCAGCGCACGCACCGGATGCCGCGCCGGTGACGGGCTCGTGTTGGCGTGCGCGCATCAGCTTGTTGAGGATCGGCAAGGCGAACCCGGCGGTCTTGCCGGTGCCGGTCTGGGCGCCGCCCATGATGTCGCGGCCCTCGAGAACGACGGGAATGGCTTTCGCCTGGATGGGCGTGGGTGTGGTGTAACCGGACTCGGTCACCGCGCGGAGGATCTCCGGGCGGAGGCCGAGCTCCGAAAAGCTCGTGGCACTCATGAAAACTCCTGGCGCGGCCAACCGCTTGTCTTCGCGGCTTCCGGTCCAGGCAGCGTTCGCTATGACGATTGAGAAAGCGCGTCGGCGGTACCCAAGGGGCGCCAGCCTGCGCGTGGTGGGCGGTGACCGGAACGGCCGCCCGAATCAGGATTATAGCCTAAGTTATTCTTTTTTCAAAATATTAGTGGCGTGGCCCGTCCCTTGCATCGTACAATATGCGGTTTTTCGCGGCCCGGCCGCGAAGCCCACTTTTGAACAGAAGCACCATGAATCGCGAGCACCTCCGCAACATCGCCATCATCGCCCACGTCGACCACGGCAAGACCACGCTTGTCGACAAGCTCCTGGTCCAGGCCGGCACGTTTGCCAAGCACCAGCACATCGCCGAGCGGATGATGGACAGCAACGACATCGAGCGCGAGCGCGGGATCACGATCCTGGCCAAGAACTGCTCCATCGACTACCACGACTATCACATCAACATCGTCGACACGCCGGGGCACGCCGACTTCGGCGGTGAAGTGGAGCGTGTGCTGGGCATGGTCGACGGGGTGCTGCTTCTCGTCGACGCGGTCGAAGGCCCGATGCCGCAGACGCGCTTCGTCACGATGAAGGCGCTGCAGCAAGGCCTCAAGCCGATCGTGGTCGTGAACAAGGTCGACCGCCCGGGAGCGCGCCCAGAGTGGGTGGTGAACCAGACGTTCGACCTGTTCGACAAGCTCGGCGCGAGCGACGAGCAGCTCGACTTTCCGGTCGTTTACGCGTCCGCGCTGAACGGCTGGGCGACGCTCGACGTCAAAGTCGCAAAGAACGGAGTACCCGCGGACGACGCCACGATGCGCCCCCTGTTCGAGACCATCATCGGATCGGTGCCCGAGCCCGTCGGCGACGTCGACGGCCCGCTGCAGTTCCAGGTGAGCGCCCTCGATTACTCGAGCTATCTCGGCCGCCTTGCGATCGGCCGCATCCGCCGAGGCACCATGGTCCCGGGGCAGGAGGTGGCCGTGCTCGCGCAGAACGCTTCGGCAGGCGAAACGCTGAAGAAGGCCAAGATCGTGCAGGTGCTGGGGTTTGCGGGTCTCGAGCGCAAGGCGATCGAGACCGCAAGTGCCGGCGACATCGTGATGGTCACCGGCATTGACGAGATCGGGATCGGGACGACGCTTGCCGCCGTGGATACCCCGGAGGCGCTGCCGCCCATCATGGTCGACGAGCCGACGCTGTCGATGTACTTCCAGGTGAACACGTCCCCCCTGGCCGGCCGCGAAGGCAAGTACGTGACGTCGCGCAACCTGCGCGAACGGCTCGCGAAGGAGCTCCTGGTCAACATGGCGCTGCGCGTCGAGGAGACGGGTGAGACCGACGCGTTCCTCGTGTCGGGCCGCGGCGAGCTGCACCTCACCATCCTCATCGAGAACATGCGCCGCGAGGGCTTCGAGCTCGCCGTGTCGCGGCCGCGCGTCGTGCTGCGCGAAGTCGGCGGCGAGGTGTGCGAGCCGTACGAGAACCTGTCCGTCGACGTCGAGGAAGGTCACCAGGGCGCGGTGATGGAGGCGCTCGGCACCCGCCGCGCCGACCTGACGAACATGGAATCCGACGGCCAGGGCCGCACACGCCTCGAGTACCGCGTGCCTGCGCGTGGCCTGATCGGCTTCCAGGGCGAGTTCATGAACATGACGCGCGGCACGGGGCTGATGAGCCACGTGTTCGACAACTATGCGCCGGTCAAGGGCGAGATCCCCGAGCGCCGCAACGGCGTGCTGATCTCGGCCGAGGACGGCCCCGCGGTCGCGTACGCGCTCTGGAAGCTGCAGGATCGCGGCCGGATGTTCGTGTCGCCGGGCGAGATGCTGTACGAAGGCATGGTCATCGGCATTCACAGCCGCGACAACGACCTGGTCGTCAACCCGATCAAGGGCAAGCAGCTCACCAACGTGCGCGCGTCGGGCACCGACGAAGCGGTGCGCCTCGTGCCGCCGATCGAGCTCACGCTCGAGTACGCGGTGGAGTTCATCGCAGACGACGAGCTCGTCGAGGTGACGCCGAAGTCGATCCGCATCCGCAAGCGGTTCCTGAAGGAGCACGAGCGCAAGAAGGCGGCGCGCGAGGCGGCGTGATCAGGATGCGATGATTCGTGCCGTCCTCTTCGATCTTGACGACACGCTGGTAGACCACCAGCACGCAAGCCGTGCGGCCATCGCCGGCGTGCGCGAGCGGTTCGCGGCGCTGCGCTCGCGCGAGCTCGACGACCTCGTGCGCGAGAACCAGCGCATCCTCGACTCGATACATCACGACGTCGTACTCGGCAAGCGCGACGTCGCCGATGCGCGCATCGAGCGCTATCGCCGCCTTTTCGCGTTCGCCGGCCACGGAGCGGAGCGTGCATCCGCCGCGGCGGAGCTGCATCGGCGCCTGTATCACGGAAGCCGCAAGTGCGTCGAGGGCGCGCTCGAGCTCGTGACGCTGCTGCATGCGCGCCTGCGCGTGGGCGTAGTCACGAACAACACCGTGGCCGAGCAGCAGGAGAAGCTTGCGACGTTCGGCTTCGCGCCGCACGTCGACGTGCTCGTGACGTCGGAGGAAGTCGGCGTCGGCAAACCCGACCCGCAGATCTTCCGCCTCGCGCTCACGAAGCTCGGATGCGACCCGTACGAAGCAGTGATGATCGGCGATGCGTGGGTGCAGGACGTGCTGGGCGCGACGGCGGCGGGCATTCGTGCGCTGTGGCTCAACCGCAACGGATTGCCGCATCCCGATCCTGCGGTGGCGATGCAGATCTCCTGCCTGCATCCGGCGGAAGACATCGCGATGCTCGTGGCGCCGGATCACGCGCTCCGCGAGCGCTTCGCGGATGGCGCTGACGGCTGAGCTGGCCTCGTCGTTCGCGCGCACGGCGCTTGCGAACGTCGCGCGCGAGTACCCGGCGAAGCTCGACCATGTCCTGGGGGATTGCGACGACGTGCGCGGCCCGCGCGCGCTGCACCCTGCGTTCTACGGCAGCTTCGACTGGCACTCCTGCGTGCACATGCACTGGACGCTCGCGCGCGTGCGCCGGCTCCATCCGTCGCTGCCCGAGCGGGCGGCGATCGACGACGTGTTCGACGCGCATTTCACCGTGCGCAACGTCGAAGCGGAATGCGACTACCTCGCGCGTCCGGAGTCCGCCGCGTTCGAGCGCACGTACGGCTGGGCGTGGCTGCTCGAGCTCGCGCGCGAGCTCATCGAAGAACGCTGGTCGCGCGTGCTTGCTCCGCTGGCCGACGCGTTCGTCGTGCGTTACCTCGACTACCTTCCTCGCCAGCGCTACCCGCTCCGGCATGGCTTGCATCCGAACAGCGCGTTCGGTCTGGCGTTTGCGATCGACTATGCCGACGCGACGCGGCACGCCGGCCTGCGCGCGGCATGCACCGACGCGGCGATGCGCTGGTTCGCGCACGATCGCGATGCGCCCGTGCAATGGGAGCCCTCCGGCATCGACTTTCTCTCGCCTGTGCTGATGGAAGCCGACCTGATGCGGCGCGTGCTCGCGACGGACGATTTTGCGCGCTGGCTCGACGCGTTCCTTCCGGGCGGCTGCACGCTCGCGCCGGTCACGGTCGACGACCGGAGCGACGGTTATATCGTGCATCTGGACGGCCTCAACCTGTCGCGGGCATGGTGCATGCAGGGAATCGCGCGCGCGTTGCCGGCGCGCGACCCGCGCGGCGCCGCGCTCCGGGCATCGGCGGCGACCCATCTCGCCGCGGGGATGCAGGGCCTCGCGAGCGCGGATTACGTCGGCGCGCACTGGCTCGCGACGTTCGCAACGCTCGCGCTGACCGCGTGAGCCGCGCCTGCTAGACTGGCTCATGCCCGAGACCTGGTTCTTCACGATCGTGGCCGTGCTCGTGGTGATCGCGGCGCTGATCGCGATGCTCGTCGTGCGCACGGGCGCGATTGCGCGCGGCCGCGAGCAGGAGACGCGCGAATCGCTGCGCGACGCGTCCGAGCTTCGCACGCGGCTCGATGCCGTCGTGACGCAGATCGCGCACGTGGAGCGCGACATCCGCCAGGACCTTGCCAATGCGCGCACCGAGCAGGGCCAATGGGCCACCGGCCTGCGCGGCGAGCTCTCGGGCGCGCTCGAATCCGTGCGCACGACGGTCGAGCAACGCCTCGACGTCATGCGAACCGACAACGCGGCCAAGCTCGAGCAGATGCGCGCGACCGTCGACGAAAAGCTGCAAGCCACGCTCGAGCAGCGACTCGGGGAATCGTTCAAACTGGTGTCGGAGCGCCTCGAGCAAGTGCATCGCGGCCTGGGCGAGATGCAATCGCTGGCGGTGGGCGTGGGCGATCTCAAGCGCGTGCTCGGCAACGTGAAGACGCGTGGCACCTGGGGCGAGGTGCAGCTCGCAGCGCTTCTTGCCGAAGCGCTCACGCCGCAGCAATACGCGACCAACGTCGAGACGATTCCCGGAAGCAACCAGCGCGTCGAGTTCGCCATCCGCCTTCCCGGTCGCAGCGAGTCGCAACCGTGCTGGCTGCCGATCGACTCGAAATTCCCGCTGGACGAGTGGCAGCGCCTGCAGGAGGCGCTCGAGCGCGCCGATGCGCAAGCCGCGGAGGACGCGCGGCGGATGCTCGCCGAGGCGGTGCGCGTCGAGGCGAAAAAAGTCCGCGGCAAGTACGTCGGACCGCCGTTCACGACGGACTTCGCGATCCTGTTCGTCCCGACGGAAGGCCTGTACGCCGAGATCATGGCGCGGCCCGGCGTGGCGGAGACGATGCAGCGCGACCACCGCGTCGTCCTGTGCGGGCCGAGCAACCTCCTCGCGCTGCTGAACAGCCTGCAGCTCGGCTTTCGCACGCTGGCGATCGAGCAGCGCAGCAACGAGGTATGGCGCGTGCTGGGCGCGGTGCGTACGGAGTTCCAGAAATTCGGCGACGTGCTCACACGCGCGCAAAAGAAGCTGCAGGAAGCGAGCAACACGCTCGACGAGGCGCGGGGCAAGACGACGACCATTGCGCGCAAGCTGCGCGACGTGGAAGCGCTTCCGGAGCACGAGTCGGAGCCTATGCTCGGGCACCGCGCCCCTGTTCGACGGCGACGGCGCGGGCGTCAGCGACGCCAAGTAATCCGCCGCGCCCATGTTCACTGCGTACCGGCGCTGGCGCGAGCGAAAGATCCTGCGCACGCACGCGATTCCGGAGGGGTTGTGGCGCGAGTCGCTCGAGTCGCTGCCGTTCCTCGCGATGTACACCGACGCAGAGCTCGCGCGCATGCGCGAAAAGGTCGTGCTGTTCCTCGCGTCGAAAAGCATCGTCGGCGTGCGCGGCCATCGCGTCACGCCGCGTCAGCGGGTCGTCATCGCGCTGCAGGCCTGCGTGCTCGTGCTGAACCTCGACCTCATGTACTACGACGGATGGGAAAGCGTGATCGTGTATCCCGACGAGTTCGTGCCGGGCTGGGAATGGGAGGACGACGCGGGCGTCGTTCATACCAACGACGAGGCGATGGCGGGCGAGGCGATCGAAGGCGGTCCGGTGGTGCTGTCGTGGGCGGACGTCGAGGCGAGCCAGGACTGGAACGCGGCGGGCATGAACCTCGCGATCCACGAGTTCGCGCACAAGCTCGACATGCGCAACGGCGCGGCCAACGGCTGTCCGCCGCTGCCGCCGGAGATGGCGCCGCACATCTGGAAGCGCACGATGCTCGCGGCGTACGAGCACTTCGGCAAGCGCGTCGACCGCGGCGACCGCACGGCCATCGACCCCTACGCGGCGGAAAGTCCGGCGGAGTTCTTCGCGGTGCTGTCGGAAGTGTTCTTCGTCGAGCCGCAGCTGTTGCGGTACGAGTACAGGGCCGTGTACCAGCAATTCGCGGCGTTCTACCGGCAGGAGCCTGCGGCAAGGAGCGAGCTGTTACGCGACGACTGATCGCATTGCGCTGGCGAGCCGACGCTCGAAGATCCACTCGCGTCGCGTGCTATGGTTGGGTGACCCGCCCGCCGAAAGGTGAACTGCCGTGATCGATCGGCGAACTTTCGTCGCTGCCGCCTTGCTCGGTGGTGGTCTCGTCTCCGTTTCGCATGCCCAGTCCGCCAAGCCCGCACGGATCGGCTTCCTCGGCAACGGCAGTGCGGCGACGGCCGCACCGCAAGTCGACGCGTTGCGACGCGGGCTTCGCGATCTCGGCTGGATCGAGGGCCAGACGATCACCATCGAGTTCCAATGGGCGGAGGGGCGCACCGATCGGCTGCAGGATCTCGCCGCCGACCTGGTCCGCGCCAAGGTCGACGTCATTGTCGTGTCCGGCATCCCCGCGATCATGGCCGCGCAGCGTGCCACCAGCACGATCCCGATCGTCTTCGTGGTCCTCGTCGACCCGGTTGCGCTAGGGTTCGTGCGCAGCCTCGCACGTCCCGGCGGCAACGCGACCGGATTGGCCTCGCAATACGAGGAACTGGTCACCAAGCAGCTGCAGTTGCTGACCGAAGCGGTGCCCAATCTGTCACGCGTGGCATTCCTGCGGCACACGTCGTCTTCGCCGTCGATCCTGAGCTCGGCGCAATCGGCCGCGCGAACCCTTCGGATCGACGTGCGCACGCTCGAGGTGACGCGGGAGACCGAGTTCGACGGCGCATTCAAGACGGCGAAAAGCGCAGGCGCCGGCGCGATGCTGGTGCTGCCGTCACCCTACCTGGGCGCCCAGCGCGCACGATTGATCGAAACGGCGGCGCGATACCGCCTGCCGGCGTTCTACGAGTTGCGCCTCTACGTAGAGGACGGCGGTCTCATGTCCTACGGTCCGAGTGCGGACGACCTGTACGGACGCTCGGCGAGCTACGTCGATCGGATCCTCAAAGGCGCGAATCCGGGCGAGCTCGCGATCGAGCGTCCTGCGCGATTCGAGCTCGTGATCAATCAGAAAACCGCGCGCGCGCTCGGCCTCGCCATTCCGAAGACGCTCCTCAATCGTGCGGACGCCGTGATCGGGTGACCCGCGCCATCTAGTCGACGCGCGGCCGCATGGCGCTCTTCGGGCGAAACGCCTTGCACACGGACTCGTGGGTCTCGATGTACGGCCCGCCGATCAAGTCGATGCAATAAGGCACCGCGGGGAAAACACCATCGAGCGTTTCCTTGATGGCCTTCGGTTGCCCGGGCAGGTTGAGGATCAGCGCGCCGCCGCGAACGACGCCGACCTGGCGCGAGAGAATCGCGGTGGGCACGTACTTGAGGCTCACCTGCCGCATCTGCTCGCCGAATCCCGGCATCACCTTGTGCGCAACCGCGAGAGTCGCTTCCGGCGTCACGTCGCGCGGCGCGGGGCCCGTTCCGCCCGTCGTGAGCACGAGGTGACACCCTTCGACATCGCAGAGCTCGACCAGCGTGCGCTCGATGACCGGCTGTTCGTCGGGGATCAGGCGCTGGATCATCCGGTACGGCGTCGCGAGCGCCGCGTCGAACCATTCGGTCAGCCCCGGCAGTCCCTTGTCCTCGTACACGCCGGCGGAGGCGCGGTCGGAGATCGACACGAGCCCGATCAAAAGCGCGTCGGTCATTGAGCTTCCCGGATCTTGCGAAAGAGCTCGCGATAGCGATGCGGCGGACCACCGCGCGAGCGTTCGGCGCGCGCATCGCGCACGAGCGACGCCAGCGCCGCGGCGTCGGCCGCCGGACGCTCTTCGGCGAAACGGGTCACCGCTGCGTCGTCGCGCAGCATCTCCTCGCGCCAGCGCTCGGCCGCCGCGAACTCGGCGCGATCGGAAGGCACGCCGGAGGCAAATCGCTCGATGGCCTCGCGGACGGGCACGGGATCGATATCGCGCATCAGCTTGCCGATGAACTGTATTTGCCGGCGTCGCCCTTCGTGCGCCCGAATCGACCGCGCCTGGCCTATCGCGTCGACCAGGCGCTCGGGGAGGTCGAGCTGCGCGAGCTTGGCGGGGTCGAGCGCGACCAGCGCCTCGCCCAGGTCCTGCAGGGCGTGCATCTGGGCTTTGCGCCGCGTCTTGCTGACCTCGTCCTGCCGCGGGTCGCTTGTGGGCGACTGTTCGTCGGAATGTCGTCTCATGGTGGCGGGGTTGCCCGCCGAGGCTGGCAGGACCCTTTGCTATGATAACCCTCCCCTTCGATTGCACCTGGAATGACTGCCCCCACGCTCGCTACGCTCGCTGCCCCCCGAGGGGGCGTGTCAGTTCCTCGGGGCGGCCCGTCGGAACTGACATGACCGCCACCATCGCTAACGCGCCCGGCGCTGCCCCGCATGCCGCGCACGCCCGCCATTTTCCCGTTGCGACCGCCGAGCTCGAACGCATCGCACAGGCGATGCTCGATGCCGCGAAGCGCGGCGGCGCGACCGCCGCCGAGACCGAGGTCTCGCAGGGCATCGGGCAAAGCGTGACAGTGCGCAAGGAGGCCGTCGAGACGATCTCGTACAACCGCGACAAGGGAATCAGCGTCACGGTGTTCGTGGGCCAGCGGCGGGGCAACGCAAGCACGGCCGACTTTTCCGACGATGCGATTCGCGCGACCGTCGACAAGGCTTTGGCGATTGCGCGGTACACGGCGGAAGATCCCGCGGCCGGGTTGGCAGATCCCGCGAGGCTCGCGAAAAGCTGGCCCGACCTCGATCTCTACCACCCATGGGCGTTGTCGGTGGAGGAGGCGGTCGAGCTCGGCCGGCAAACCGAGGCGGCAGCGCTGGCGGTCGACACGCGCATCACCAACAGCGAAGGTGCGACGGTTGCGCGCAGCGAGTCGGAATTCGTGTACGCGAACTCGCTGGGCTTCGCCGGCGGTTACCGCACGTCGCGGCATCACATCGATTGCTCGGTGATCGGCGAGCAGGACGACGCCATGCAGCGCGATTACTGGTATTCGGCGGCGCGCGCGCCGTCGGATCTCGCGTCGGCGCAGGACGTGGGCCGCGTTGCAGGCGAACGCACGGTTCGAAGGCTCGGCGCGCGCAAGCTGCGCACGATCGAATGCCCCATCTTGTTCGAGGCCCCCGAAGCAGCGGACCTCATCGGCTTCTTCGTGCAGGCCGTGTCGGGCGGCAGCCTGTATCGCAAATCGTCGTTCCTGCTCGACTCCATCGGCCAGCAGGTCTTCGCGCCGCACGTGCGGCTGCGCGAGGAGCCGCATCTCCTGCGCGCGCGCGGCAGTGCGCCGTTCGACAGCGAGGGTGTCGCGACCGTGCCGCGCGACGTCGTGCGCGACGGCATCGTGCAAGGTTATTTCCTGGGCTCCTATTCCGCGCGCAAGCTCGGCATGGAGTCGACCGGCAACGGCGGCGGCAGCCACAACCTCGTGCTCTCGCACGGTGAAGACGACCTTCCCGCGCTGATCGCGCGCATGGGCCGCGGGCTCGTCGTCACCGAGCAACTGGGGCAGGGCGTGAACCCGGTGACGGGCGACTTCTCGCGCGGGGTCGCGGGCTTCTGGGTCGAGGACGGCGTGCTGGCCTATCCCGTCGAGGAGATCACGATCGCCGGCAACCTGCGCGACATGTTCAAGGGGATCGTCGCCGTCGGCAACGACGTCGACCGGCGCGGATCGCGCCACACGGGCTCCATTCTGATCGATCGCATGACGGTGGCCGGCCACTAGTCATGGGATCAACCTCGGCACGATCCGGTGGAGTGCGGCCGATGGTGCGGTGGTTACGGTCGTTCTCCGACCCGCTCGCTAGCGCCAACAACGCGGCGCGCTGGATCGGGCAGCTGCCGACGGTCGACGCAGGCTCGCTTCAGAAGGAGGCGCTCGAGCTCGTCGTCGACGTTCCCCGGCGTTCGCAAGGATGCGGGGCCCGGCCAGGTCGAAGCGCTGCTGCGCATCGACGGCCGCGTCGAGCCGATCATCGCGCAGCTCACGCAGCAGTACACGCAGAACTACCAGAAGAGCACGAACATAGAGTCGCGCCTCTGGCATTCGGTATTCGATCTCGTCAAGGCCTTCATCGCGGCCTACACGCTCGCGTTGAAGGCCGGATATCCGCGCGCCGACAACAAGCGGTGGCGCGCCATCCTGCCGTGGGTCATCGTGCGCCTCGCGCACTACCGCGGCCTCGACGGCAAGTTCCGGCTGTTTCGCTACAGCCACTGGATTCCCGCGCAATGGCGCGAATTCCACGAGCTCTACGAATTCGCGCGCATGCGCGGCTGGCAGCGCGAGCAGCTCGTGTTCGGCGTCGGCGCGTTCGCCAAGCCCGGCGTGTCGTTCGAGCAGGAGTACCTGAAGACGCTGCTCCTGATGCGCCTCGATTCCGGCAACTTCACGCCGGACCAGGTCGAATGGGTCGCGCGCCAGCTCGAGGACTGGACGCCGACGCTCGACGCTGACGCCGCCGCCGTCGGAAGGCGCGCCGTTCGTCGTCGATCTCACGGGCTCCGCGGGACTGCGCCGGCGCGACCGCGCGCAGTCGGGCGGGCGCGTGATGTTCCTCGACGCCGCGCCGGTGTACGGGCGCATCGTCGAGCGCCTGCGCTGGCTGCCCGAGCAGGACGAGCGAAATGCCGCAGCCCGGCGACCTGCCGCGCGCGCGAGCAGCGCCTGCTGCTGATGCGGCTCGCGTCGCTGTACGGACCCGATGCGATCGCGCAAGCGCCGCGCGCGCCGCGCTCGCAAGCCGACACCGAAGTGCGCGTCGTCGTCGGCCTGCTGTCGCTGACGCGCGCGGTCGCGGAGATCGATCGGCTGCCCGGACCAGGCGCGCACGCCGGGCGTCGCGGCGAGCTACGACGAGGTCACGCAGATCGTCAATCCGCATGCCAATCCCGGAATCGGTCGCGCGGCGCATCCGCGGCACGACGTGGCGCATGATCGATCGCAGCGACACCGGCTGCCGGCTGATGGCGCCCGTCGAAGGACGCGCCGGCGCGCCTGGGCGAGCTCGTCGCGATCAAGGAAGGCGACGTGTGGATGCTGGCGCGTCGTGCGGCGGATGCAGCGGCTGCAGGTCGACGAGGTGACGGTCGGCGTCGAGATCATCGCGCAGGCGCCTGGTGCGCGTCCTGATGCGAAGCTGGGTGACGCCGTCGGACGTCGGATCGCGGCGGGAGGCGACAAGCCGTTCTTCGGCGTCTACCTGCCGGCGCATCCGGACAACCGCCAATCCGCGCAGCGCAGCCTGATCGGCCCCGAGGACAAGTTCACGACCGGCGGCATGGTCGAGCTCGACACCGGCAATGCGCGCTATCTCATCCGTTTCACGCAGACGCTCGAGCAGCAGGCCGGCTGGTCGTGGGCGATGTTCAACGCGGTGCGCAAGCTCGACGTGGCTGAGTTCGGCCGAGCACTCCAGACGACGCGGCCGCCGTGTTCGCTGTCGCGAATTCGGCGTCAAACTCGCGCGCTAACCAGTGCACCGGCGCCCGACCGGTGGCCGGCAAATGAAGCGCCCTGCCTCAAGGCGCGCAGCCGCAACCGGCGCCGCCGGCAAGGCGCCGGCACAGTTCGGAGGAGATTACCCATGAAACGTCGTTCCTTTCTCAGCACACGCGGCATGGCGGGCATCCTCGCCGCCGGCACCGCGCCCGCGTTCGCGCAGGCCGCGCCCACGGTCAAGTGGCGCTGCGCGTCGAGCTTTCCGAAGTCGCTCGACACGATCTACGGCGCGGCCGAAACCGCCGCCAAGGTCGTCAGCGACGTCACCGGCGGCAAGTTCCAGATCCAGGTGTTCGCGGCCGGCGAGATCGTGCCCGGCCTGCAGGTCGCCGACGCCGTGCAGAACGGCACCGTCGAGTGCGGCCACACCGCGCCCTACTACTACGTCGGCAAGGACCCGACGTTCGCGTTCGGCACCGCCATTCCGTTCGGCCTCAACCAGCGTCAGTTCGACGCCTGGTGGTTCTTCGGCGGCGGCGAGCAGCTCTTCAACGAGTTCCTCAAGGGCTACAACATCACGAGCATCCTGTGCGGCAACACCGGCGCGCAGATGGGCGGCTGGTTCCGCAAGGAGATCAAGACCGTCGCCGACCTCAAGGGCCTCAAGATGCGCATCGGCGGCTTCGCGGGCCAGGTGCTGACGAAGCTCGGCGTCGTGCCGCAGCAGATCGCGGGCGGCGACATCTATCCGGCGCTCGAGAAGGGCACGATCGACGCCGCCGAATGGGTCGGTCCGTACGACGACGAGAAGCTCGGCTTCAACAAGGTCGCGAAGTTCTACTACTACCCGGGCTGGTGGGAAGGCGGCCCCGCGCTGCACATGTTCGCCAACACGCCGAAGTACAACGAGCTGCCGGCGGAATACAAGGCGGCGCTGCGCGCCGGCTGCGCCGAAGGCAACACGTGGATGATGGCGAAGTACGACGCGCAGAATCCCGGCGGCGCTGCGCAAGCTGGTGGCCGGCGGCACGCAGCTGCGCCCGTTCTCGAAGGCGATCATGGACGCGTGCTACGAGGCGGCGATGGAGCTCTACGCCGAGACGTCCGCGAAGAACGCCAACTTCAAGAAGCTCTGGGACAACCTGTCGGCGTTCCAGAAGGAGCAGATCCTCTGGTTCCGCGTGACCGAGAACACGTACGACAACTACATGGCGCAGGTCGGCCAGGCGGCCGCGGCGCCGCCAAGAAGTCGTAGAAGCCGACTGCGCGATGAAGCGCACAGAAGCCCCGCGTGCGCGGGGCTTTTCTTTGCGCGGCGGTTCACTGCGTGAACGGCGTCGGTTCCAGCGCTCGCGCACTTCGCCGCGCCTTCGTCGCTTCCTCGTCCTCCTTCGGCGCCGCGCCTGGTTCAGCATGTTCTGCAGCGGGTCGCCGCTCTTGGCGGCATCGCCCTCCGTTCGCCGGCTCGCGTTGGTCGTGGACCCGGGATCTCGATCGCCGGTGGCGCTCCCTGGTCGGTCGGCGGAATGTTGATCTCGATCTTCGATGGGATCGACGGTCGATGCGTCGGACTTGTAGACCATCACCATCTGCGGGAACGCGATCACCAGCGCCGACCATGATGCAGCTGGATGATCACGTAGGGAACGGCGCCCCAGTAGATCTGCCCGGTGGTGATCGGCGCCATGCGCTGCCCGGTGACCTTGTCGATGTACTCCCTGCGCCGGCGCGACGCTGCGCAGGTAGAACAGCGCGAAGCCGAACGGCGGGTGCATGAACGACGTCTGCATGTTGACGCCGAGCAGCACGCCGAACCAGATGAGGTCGATGCCGAGCTTGTCCGCCACCGGTCCGAGCAGCGGCACGACGATGAACGACAGCTCGAAGAAGTCGAGGAAGAACGCGAGCAGGAACACCAGGATGTTGACGACGATCAGGAAGCCGAGCTGGCCGCCGGGCAGGCTCGTCAGCAGGTGCTCGACCCACTTGTGGCCGTCGACGCCGTAGAAGCGTCAGGCTGAAGACGCGCGCGCCGATCAGGATGAACACCACGAACGTCGTCAGCTTCGCGGTCGATGTCCATCGCCTGCCGCATGCAGCTTGCAGTCGAAGCCGCCGGCGCGCGACCGCCATGACAGCGCGCCCGTCGCGCCCATCGCGCCGCCCTCGGTCGGCGTCGCCACGCCGAGGAAGATCGTGCCGAGCACGAGGAAGATGAGCGCGAGCGGCGGGATCAGCACGAACGTGACCCGCTCGGCGAGCCGCGACAGGAGGCCGAGCTTCAGTGAGCTTGTTGAGGACCGCGGCGACGAACGCGACCGCCGTCCGCGACGCTCACGCAGAGCACGAGCCGCATGTCGGTCGCCGACCTCGGGGTGCAGCCGGTTGTAGTAGAGCTGCCAGAACGCGACGCCGCACGGCGACCGAGACGAGGAACGAGCACGCCGAGCGACCGCGTTGCCCGGCGAGCCGTCGGGCTCGCGCAGCGTGCGCGCCTCCGGCGGCAGCGCGGGCACCCAGGCCGGCTTGAACGACGAGACGAGCAGCGTGTAGCCCGCATAGAGGCCCGCCAGCACGATGCCCGGGATGAAGGCGCCCGCGTACATGTCGCCGACCGAGCGGCCGAGCTGGTCGGCCATGATGATCAGCACGAGCGACGGCGGGATGATCTGCGCGAGCGTGCCGGAGGCCGCGATCGTGCCCGAGGCGAAGCGCCGGTCGTAGCCGTAGCGCAGCATGATCGGCAGCGAGATGAGGCCCATCGAGATCACCGACGCGGCCACGACGCCGGTCGTCGCCGCGAGCAGCGCGCCGACGAAGATCACCGCGTAGGCGAGGCCGCCGCGGATCGGGCCGAACACCTGGCCGATCGTGTCGAGCAGGTCCTCGGCCATGCCGCTTCGCTCGAGGATCAGCCCCATGAAGGTGAAGAACGGCACCGCGAGCAGCGTGTCGTTCGACATGACGCCCCAGATCCGCTCCGGCAGCGCGCCGAACAGCGACGGGCGACAGCAGCCCGAGCTCGATGCCGATCAGGCCGAACACGATGCCGTTGGCCGCGAGCGCGAAGGCGACCGGGTAGCCGAGCAGCAGGAAGACGACCAGCGCCGCGAACATCAGCGGCGCCATGTTGGCGATGAGGAACGCGGTCATGGCTGGCCTTGTCCTTTCCTTCGGTGGCGATCTGTTCCATCTCGCGCGCGAGATCCGCCTCGCCGCGCGCGCGGAGGATCTCCTCGGCGAGCTCCTCCTCGGCGGTCTTCGTGACGATCTTCTCGGTGCGGGATCGGGCCCTGCGCCGGCGAGGAACGCGATGCGCTTGACGAGCTCCGAGATGCCCTGCAGCCCGAGCAGCGCGAAGCCGACGGGCACCAGGATCTTGGCGGGCCAGAGGATGAGCCCGCCGGCGCTCGGCGACACTTCGCCGCTGCTGCCACGGCGCGCACGAACCACGGCCACGACTCGTAGAGGATGAGCAGCGACCATCGGCAACAGGAAGAAGACCGTGCCGAAGACGTCGATCCAGGTCTGCGTGCGCCTGCGAGAAGCGGCCGGCGATGACGTCGATGCGGATGTGCTCGTTGCGCAGCAGCGTGTAGCCCGGCGCACAGCAGGAAGATCGCCGAGAACAGGTACCACTGCATCTCGAGGAACGCGTTGGTGCTCATGTCGAACGCCTTGCGCACGATCGCGTTGGCGGCGCTGATGAGGACCGCGACGAGCACCAGCCAGTAGACGGCGCGGCCGATGCGCTCGTTGAGCGCGTCGATGGCGCGGGACAGGGCGAGCAGGGCGTTCACGCGAGTCCTCCGGCTGGTTGCGATGTATGACGGCGCGCGGTCTGACGGGCGCCGCATTGCACGCGAGCAGCCCGTGCGCGGACGCGGGATTATACGGGTGGAATTGCGCTGCGGACGCGCCCAGGGACGTCCCGACGGGTGCCGGATGCTAAAATCGCGATGCTTCGATCCCTTGGCGCCGCCGTCCCGCCATGTTCCGCCGCTCGACCACCCTCGAGACAGCCGATCCCGAACTCTGGAAAGCCATCGCCGGCGAGAACCAGCGGCAGGAAGACCACCTCGAGCTGATCGCGTCGGAGAACTACGCGAGCGCCGCGGTGATGGCGGCGCAGGGCTCGCAGCTCACCAACAAGTACGCCGAGGGCTATCCCGGCAAGCGCTACTACGGCGGCTGCGAATTCGTCGACATCGTCGAGCAGCTCGCGATCGACCGCGCGAAGAAGCTGTTCGGCGCCGACGCCGCCAACGTGCAGCCGCACTCCGGCGCGCAGGCCAACCAGGCCGTGTTCTTCGCGGCGCTGAAGCCCGGCGACACGATCCTCGGCATGAGCCTGCCGCACGGCGGCCATCTGACGCACGGCTCGCCGGTCAACATCTCGGGCAAGTGGTTCAAGGTCGTGCCCTACGGGCTCGCATCCGGAGACCGAGCTCATCGACTACGACGCGGCCGAGCGCCTCGCGCAGGAGCACAAGCCCAAGCTCATCATCGCCGGCGCGTCGGCGTATTCGCGCATCATCGACTGGAAGCGCTTCCGCGAGATCGCCGACGCCGTCGGCGCGCAGCTCATGGTCGACATGGCGCATTACGCGGGCCTCGTCGCCGCGGGCGTGTATCCCGACGCCGGTCGGCATCGCCGACTACGTCACCACCACCACGCACAAGACGCTGCGCGGCCCGCGCGGCGGCCTCATCCTCACGCGCGCCGAGCACGAGAAGGCGATCAACTCCGCGGTGTTCCCGGGACTGCAGGGCGGTCCGCTGATGCACGTGATCGCGGCCAAGGCCGTCGCGCTCGGCGAGGCGCTGCAGCGCGACTTCAAGGTCTACCAGGAGCGCGTGCTCGAGAACGCGCGCGTGCTCGCGCGCGTGCTGACCGACCGCGGCCTGCGCATCGTCTCCGGCGGCACCGATTGCCACATGTTCCTCGTCGACCTGCGCGCGAAGAAGCATCACCGGCAAGGACGCCGAGGCCGCGCTGGCCGCGCGCACATCACCGTCAACAAGAACGCGATTCCCAACGATCCGGAAAAGCCGTTCGTCACCTCCGGCATCCGCATCGGCAGCCCGGCGATCACGACGCGCGGCTTCACCGAGATCGAGTGCGAGGAGCTCGCGCATCTCATCGCCGACGTGCTTGGGCGCGCCCGAGCGACGGCGCGACGCTCGCAGAAGGCGCGCGTCCAGCGTCGCGGCGCTCGCCAAGATGTTCCCGGTCTACCGGACGCCTGACTCGCTAGGCTTCGCAGGAATCGCCGCGATGAAATGTCCGTTCTGCGGCAGCGCGCGAGACGCAGGTCATCGACTCGCGCGTGTCGGAGGCCGGCGACTCGATCCGCCGCCGCCGCCGCTGCCTCGACTGCCAGAAGCGCTTCACCACCTACGAGACGGTCGAGCTGCGCCTGCCGCAGGTCGTGAAGACCAACGGCAACCGCTCCGACTTCGCCGCCGACAAGATCCGCGTCGGCTTCGCGCGCGCCCTGCACAAGCGGCCGGTGCCCGACCGAATACGTCGACGCCGCGATCGATCGCATCGTCGCGCAGGTGCTGGCGCTGGGCGAGCGCGAGATCCCGTCGCGCGCAGATCGGCGAGATGGTGATGCAGGAGCTCTACAAGCTCGACAAGGTCGGCTACATCCGCTTCGCGTCCGTGTACCGGTCGTTCCAGGACGTGTCCGATTTCCGCGACGCGCTGCGCGAAGTCGAGACGCCGCCGCCGGCCGGCCGCGCCCGGCGCGTCGCGCGGCCTCTAGCGCGCGACATCGAGCCATTCGCTGACGACCGATCGCGCGCACATGGCGCGCGCGCTCGAGCTCGCCGAGCGCGGCCTTTTCACGACGACGCCCAACCCGCGCGTCGGCTGCGTCATCGCGCGCGACGGCGCGGTCATCGGCGAAGGCTTCCACGAGCGCGCCGGCGAGCGCGCATGCCGAGGTCGCGGCGCTCGCCGACGCCGCGCGGCGCGGCGCCGACGTGCGCGGCGCCACGATGTACGTGACGCTCGAGCCGTGCAACGCGCACGGACGCATGCCGCCGTGCGTCGACGCCGTGCTCGCGGCCGGCATCGCGCGCGTCGTGGCGGCGATGCGCGACCCCAATCCGCGCAAGGCCGGCGGCGCGCAAGGCTTGCGCGCCGCCGGCATCGCCGTCGAGATCGGCTTGCGCGAGGACGAGGCGCGCGAGCTCAACCCCGGCTTCGTGTCGCGTGATCGAGCGCGCGGCCGGCCGTGGGTGCGCGTCAAGGTGGCGGCGAGCCTCGACGGCCGCACCGCGCTCGTCAACGGCACGAGCCAATGGATCACCGGCGCCGAGGCGCGCGCCGACGGTCACGCCTGGCGCGCGCGCGCCTGCGCGATCCTCACCGGCATCGGCACCGTGCTGCAGGACGATCCGCGCTCACCGTGCGCGCGGTGGAGACGACGCGCCAGCCGCGGCGCGTGGTCGTCGATCGCCACGGCGCAGACGCCGCCGACGGCGCGCGTGCTCGCCGGCGGCAGGCGCTCGTCGTGACCGCGGGCGGCGCGCAATCCGGCGTGGCCCGAGGCGTCGAGAGCATGTCGCTGCCCGACGCGCAACGGCGCGTCGACCTTCCGGCGCTGATGCGCGCGCTCGCCGAGCGCGACATCCTCGAGCTGCACGTCGAAGCGGGCGCCAAGCTCAACGGCGCGCTTGCTCGACGCCGGACTCGTCGACGAGATCCTGCTGTACGTCGCGCCGTCGGTGCTCGGCGATCCGGCGCGCGGCATGTTCGAGCGTGTCGCACCGCTCGACAGCGCTCGCCGTCGCGCGTCGAGCTTCGCGTTCCACGACGTGCGACGCGTCGGCGACGACCTGCGCATCGTCGCGCGCGTGCGGAACGACGACCGGCTGATGTTCACCGGCATCGTGCAGATGGTCGGGCGGATCGCGGCGGTCGACGCCGCAGGGCGACGGCGTTGCGGCTCGCCGTCGACACCGGCGTTCGCATCGCAGTCGGCGACGTTGCCGTCGGCGACAGCGTCGCGGTGCGCGGCTGCTGCCTGACCGTCGTCGCGATCGAGGGCGCGACGCTCACGTTCGACGTGTCGGCGGAGACGCTGCGCTGCACGACGGGACTCGACCGCGCGGGCGACGTCAACCTCGAGCTGGCGCTGCGCTTCGGCGACCGCCTGGGCGGCCACCTCATGCAGCGGGCCACGTCGACGGCGTGGGCGTCGTGACTGCGTTCGCCGCGGTCGCCGGCGATCGCATGGGAGCTTGCGCTCGAGGTCGAGGCGCCGGCGGAGCTCGCGCGCTTCATCGCGCCGCAAGGGATCGATCGCGGTCGACGGCGTGAGCCTCACCGTCAACGAGGTCGACGGCGCGCGCTTTTCCGTCAACCTCATCCCGCACACGCTGGCGGTGACGACGCTCAAGACGCTGGCGCCGGGCGACCGCGTCAACCTCGAGATCGACCTCGTCGCGCGCTACGTGGCGCGCTTGCAGGAAGCGCGGCGACTGATCTAGACAAGTCCCGCGAGGCCAGCTCGTCCTTGATGAAGCAGTAGTAGATCGGTGCGGCGATCACCCCCGCGACGCCGAACACGGCCTCCATCGCGAGGATCGCGACCAGGAGCTCCCACGCGCGCGCCTGGATGCGGCGTGC
The DNA here is from genome assembly GCA_963707815.1 of uncultured beta proteobacterium. Taxonomy (GTDB): domain Bacteria; phylum Pseudomonadota; class Gammaproteobacteria; order Burkholderiales; family Casimicrobiaceae; genus VBCG01. The sequence goes on along the minus strand of CAVPRK010000023.1, from coordinate 91,119 downwards.
CGATGATCTTCGCGTTGAGGAAATACTCGAGCTTGTGGATGACCACGAGATAGGCGAGCGAGAGCAGCGCCATCTCGCCGGAGTACGTCAGGCTCGACGATGACGATGAAGGTGTTCGAGATGAGGTTGCCGACGACGGGCAGCAGGCCCGCGACGAACGTGATGACGATGAGCGTCTTGCGCAGCGGCAGGTCGACGCCGAACGCGGGCAGGATCACGACAAGATAGATGGCCGGTGAAGACGGTGTTGATGAGCGAGATGCGCACTTGCGCGAACACCACGCGGCCGGAACGCGCTCGACAGGTTGGCGGCGCGTGCCGCGAGCGCGCGGCTGAGCGGCCCGAGCGGACTGCCGCTCGATCTCGCCTTGCAATGCGACCATCGCGCCGACGATCATGCCGAGGATCGCGTAGATCAGCGCCCGTCCGGTATCGCGCCCCGCGAGCTCGAGGTCGGCCGCGTGCGCGCGCATCCAGCCCGCGAGCGTCGTATTGACCTCGTCATGGTCGGCGGGAAGAAGATCGGCGATCCACATCGGGCAGCGTCGTCCTTCGCGCGCAGGACCATGTCGGCGAACTGCGCGAGGAGCGCGGCAGGGCGGTCCGGGTCGCTTTGCATGAACACCACGATCGCGAAACTGGCGGCGGTCACGATGCCGACGACCGCCGCTGCGAGCAACGCGACGACGACGATCTTCGCGCGATGACCGGAGAGCCGCGCGGACAGGTAAGGCGAGGCGAGATGGACGAGCTCGTATACGAGAAGGCCCGCGAACAGCGCCGGGCAGCAGGTGGACCAACAGGACGAGAACGAGGGTCAGGGCCGTCAGCGCCCATGCGGCCATCGTGATGCGGTCGGGGAACGGCGGGTTCCTCGTCATGCGTTGCAGTGTATCGCCCCGTCCGGCCGACCAGGCGGCTGTTGCTTCGTCCACGTCAACTGTCGCACGGGTATCGTCGGCTCACGTTTTCCGCCTGCTGCGCGTAGACTTTCGCTCTTGAGAAGGAGAAACCATGGACCTGACCACGCTCGAACGGCTGCCGCTGTGGATCGGCGGCCACGCACGCGCCGCGGCGACCAAGCGCTACGGCGAGATCACCAATCCGGCGACCGGCGAAGTGATCCGCCACGTTCCCGCTGGCCGATGCCGCCGACGTCGACGCCGCGGTCGGGCCGCCGCGGCGGCGCGTTCCCGGCGTGGCGCGCGCATCCGTCGTTGCGCCGCGCGCGCATCCTGATGCGCTTCCGCGAGCTCATGGACGCGCACCGCAAGGACCTCGCGAAGATCATCACGCAGGAGCACGGCAAGACGCTCGCCGACGCCGAGGGCGAGGTCACGCGCGGCATCGAGGTGATCGAGTTCGCGACCGGCATTCCGCACCTGCTGAAAGGCGAGTTCAGCGAGAACGTCGGCACCGACGTCGACAGCTTCTCGCTGCGCCAGCCGCTCGGCGTGTGCGCCGGCATCACGCCGTTCAATTTCCCGGCGATGGTGCCGCTGTGGATGTTCCCGGTGGCGATCGCCTGCGGCAACACGTTCGTGCTGAAGCCGTCGGAGCGCGATCCCACGCTGTCGATCCGCATGGGCGAGCTGCTCGCCGAAGCCGGGCTTGCCCGACGGCGTGTTCAACGTCGTGCACGGCGACAAGGAAGCGGTCGACGCGCTTGCTCGCCCATCCCGCTCGTGAAAGCGATCTCGTTCGTGGGCTCGACGCCGATCGCCAAGTACATCTACGAGACCGGCGCGCGCAACGGCAAGCGCGTGCAGGCGCTGGGCGGGGCCAAGAACCACGCGGTCGTGCTGCCCGACGCGGACCTCGGCGTTCGCGACCGAGGCGATCATCGGCGCGGGCTACGGCTCGGCGGGCGAGCGCTGCATGGCGATCTCGGCGATCGTCGCCGTCGGCGAGGCGGCCGACCCGCTGGTGGCGCGGCTCGCCGAGCGCGCGCGCCGCGTGACGGTCGGCCCGGGCGACGCCGCGACATCGAGATGGGTCCGGTGATCACGTGCGCCGCGAGCGACCGCATCAAGGGCTACATCGACGGCGGCGTGGAGGCAGGCGCGACACTCGTCGTCGACGGGCGCAATCCCGGCATTGCCGGCGACGGCTTCTTCGTCGGGCCCGACGCTGTTCGATCGCGTGAAGCCGTCGATGGCGATCTACCGCGACGAGATCTTCGGCCCGGTGCTGTCCGTCGTGCGGGTCGAATCGCTGAACGACGCCATCGCGCTCATCAACGCCAATCCCTACGCGAACGGCACGGCGATCTTCACGCGCTCGGGTCATGCCGCGCGCAAGTTCCAGCAGGACATCGAAGTCGGCATGGTCGGCGTCAACGTCCCGATTCCCGTGCCGATGGCGTTCTACTCGTTCGGCGGCTGGCGGTCGTCGTTGTTCGGCGATCTCAACGTCCACGGCATGGACGGCGTGCGCTTCTACACGCGCGGCAAGACGATCACCTCGAGGTGGCCCGACGACGGCAGCGCCGCGCCGGGCTTTCACATGCCGATGCTTGGCTAGCGGCTCGACGCGACGGGTGCGCCTTGCCTGTCATCGGCGAGGGAGAAGCTGAACTCCAGCGCGATGGGGTAACTCAGGCTCTCGCCGCGGTTGGCGGCGGGCTGGTAGCGTCCGTCGCGCAGTGCGGCAACGATGGCGTCGCGAAACACCGCGTCGCCTTCGACGAGCTGCACATCCTCCACCGTCCCGTCCGGATTGACGATCGCCCAGACGACGACGTTTCCTTCGATGCGTTGCTCCAATGCTGCCGCGGGATAGGGCACCTTGATCTCGCCGTGGATGCGCACGGGCATTTCGACCTCCGCCGGGAATTCCGACTGCCAGCGCGCTTGAAGGTCGCCTAGCCGCGCGTAAGCGACGAGGGGGGTCGCGATCGCGGCACGGGATGTCGAGATGCCGATGTCCGCATGCGCCAAAGGATCCGACGCGGGCGCCTCGACGATGGTGTTCACGGGCGCCAGGCGCCTGGGCATGAGCGGCGCCGTCATCGGCATGACGGGCGTGGGCACGACGCTTTGAATCGGCAACGCGGGAGCCGATGTCTCGGTCACCAGCAGCCGCGCCGGAACGGCCGACGGCCCGCCTGCGCTGCTGCGCATCGACCCCGAGCCCACCGGGATCATGACGAGCGCTGCGTGCACGGCGACCGATGCGAAAACCGCCGCCGGCGAGGAGCGCGGTCACTCGCGGTGCGCGAGACGAGCCGGCCCCCCGACGCGCTGTCGCGCTCGGAGGGCCGGCGTATCGATGCAACCGTCGGCCGCTATTGCTGACCCGTGAGCAGCCGCCATGTCAATCGGTTTCCGGGACCCTTAACAGGATTGGCGATATCGACAGGCTCCGACCCTGGAACTTCCTTGGAAAGCAGCCAACCCAGCGATTGCGCTCCCGAGACGGGATCGACGCGCCCCACGAGCAATCCACCGACCGCTCCCGCGGCCATGACGATGGACGGCACTATCGCGCCTCCTTGCTCGAGAAGCGACCTGGCGGACGTGTAATCGCGCGCATAGAGCGTGGCAGGCAGCGAGATGACGCACGGATCGTTTTGCGCCTGGGTTCCGATGTAGGCCGCGATATTGAGGTCGGCCTGCACATCGACGACGACGCGCTCCGCCTTCGTGGGGTCCGCCGAAGGCAGGTCGTGGTACCACCCATTGGGCGCGCCGCCGACGATCGCGCTGACTCCATCCGAATTGATCGGCTCGAGGTCCGTTCTCGGTACGATGGGCAGGCTGCCCGCTGGAGTGATCACGTCGATCGTCCCGTCGCGGATCGCGTACATCGTCTGCGTCTGGGGCGGCGACGGCGTCGTCAGGTCGCTCGTGTCGAGAAGCCGCCCCGTCCCGATCAGAACGTACCGGTCGACGCCGTTATTCAGGTCGATTTCGATCTGAGGCGCAGTCGTGATGGGCTGAGGTTTCTTGCTCGGGGTGTCATCGACCAGCGTGGCCAGCAAATCGACCTTCCAATTGCTCGTGCTCGCGTCGCTGACGTCGAATCGCCAGAGATTGCCCAGCAGGTCGCCGCCGTAGACCTGCTCGGCCACCTGGTTGCGATAGTCCTTGACGAACGCATGGATCTGCGCGAGTCCGGAGGGATCCGCGGTGGTGCCCGCGGTCGTCGTCAACGTATGCAACGTCGCGCCGGTCTTGGGGTCGAGGAAGTACAGCTTGCCCAGCCCGGACTTGTTGTTGTAGCCGCCCGTGACCATGACGACCCATCCGAAAGCGCGCGTCTTGACGATCACCGGCCGCCCGTAGGTATAGCCCGGCGATGTTTGAAGGCGATGCATCTTGGTGGTCGGATCGACGAAATCGTCGTTGTCGGGGTTGCGCCACTCCCACAGCACTTTCGCTGCGGCCGCGGTCTCGTCGGCGGGGTCGGTATCGGTGATGTCCAAGGCGTAGTACGCGTTGCCGCCCTTGCCGAGACCGCCGACGACGATGGTGTGCCAATCGCCGGAGCCGTTGCCGAAATCGACGTCGGCGACGCGAGGGGAGGAATCGACGAAGAACCGATGACGGAAGATCGGGACGCCGCCGTCCTGGTACGTCAACGACTGGATGCCCGTGACGTCCTGCGTGGTCACGCTGCTCGAATCACCGCGGAAGAGAGCGCTGGGGATGTACGCGAACAGCTCCTTGCCGTCGGCAGTGTCGAAGGCGTGGAGCATGCCGTCGTTGGCGGCCGCGAGCACGATCTCCTTGCGCGACGCGTACGTCCCCTTGAACGTCGAATATTTGGGATCCGTTGTATTCACGTAGGGGCGCGTCGGCGGGGCTGCCACGACCGCTTGCGCGTTGGAGATGTCGCCGAGCTTGGTGGAGCGCAAGCGGAATTGCCCGATCTTGACACCCTCGATCACCTGGGCGCCCGCATTGTAACGATCGCCCCCGCGCAAGTAGGCGATGACCTTCTTCTGCTGCGTGGGGTCGGAACTCAACGACTTGAGCTGACCGGTCGACAGTTTGGTGTCGATGAACGGCACGCCCTTGCCCGTTTCGTCGTTCATGGTCACGACCTTGCGCAGCGAGAACCATGGCTCGTCGGTCGTGGACGCCGGTGTCAGCATCGTCGTGAGCACTGCACCCGCCTGCCACAGGGTCGACACTTCCGCGCCGGTCTTGGGATCGATCTTGACCTTCAGGAGATCGCCGCCCCAGCCCGGCTCGATCGTGGCCTGGTAGATGATGTTGTTCGTCGAATCCAGGACCTGGCCGTTGAACGCCGCGCCCACACGCGATTTGCGCTGGTTCTGGATGCCCGACAGGATGTTGGCGAGGCCGTAAGCCACCTCGATGGGGGAGCGCGCGTACACGAACTTGCCGCGTCCCATCACGGTGGCGTGCCAGAGGTCGTCCACCGCGCTCGCCCCCGGATTGCCGGGCGGGTTGGTCGGCAGGTTGGGGTTGGGCGTCGTGCGCGTCCAGCTTTGCGTACCGGCCTTGATGGCCGCAAGCGTGGCGCTTTGGTCGACGGCGTCCAGCACACCCTCCGATCCGAACGACAGCGCGTTGAAATTGACGTGCTGCCACCACGCGACGTCCTTGCCGGGGTCGGAATCGCCGCCGCTCTTGCCCGAGTTTGCCGGAACGTCGTTCTTCATGGCGCTGCGAAGATCCCGCGCCCAGTAATCCGCGGCGATGTCGGCGAGCGTCTCGCCCATCGCAGGCGCGGTCTCGGCGAAGGGCTTTGGCCAGTTCGTTCCTGCCGGCAGGGTGGTCAGCACTTGATCGGGAGGCGTTTGCACGATACCGGTCCACGTCGGAATGGTCAGGTCCTTGTTGCCAGCACCGATGGGCAGCACCGCCTGGTTCGTAAACCCGTCGGTGAAGAGGATGTGGTAATTGCTCTGGCACGTCAAAATGATCGGATCCTTGGCCGAGCCTGGCAGAGGAGTCACTCCCACTGGGACGCCCGCTGCGGTCCCCTTCTCGAAGAGATTGCCGACGCGGTACATCCCGTTCATGAGCGGCGTCGTGTACGTCGTGACGGCGATGTTGAAGAGCGTGCTGTACCAGTCGCCGCGCGTGGTGCCCGCGGCGGTACCCGTGAAGTCGCCGACGTCGACCCACTTCATCGAGGTTGCGCCGATGCCGTTCGGGGACATCTCGCTGCCCAGGTTCTGGAACCCGACGCGGTACGTGTCGTCGAGGTACGAGAACGCGATCGACGATGCGCTCTTCGCGGCGAGGATGCGCGTGCGGTAGTACGCGAACCAGTTCGCGTAATTCTGCTGCTCTTCCGCGAGCGTCCGGGTCATGGCCGCGCCCGTGACCATGTCGGTGTATGCGAACGGCGCGCCGGCGGCGATGAGGTCCTTGCGCGTGAACTTGCCGTACTTCACGTTCCTGTAGGTGGTGAGGTCGTTCTTGTCCTGGCACGTTCCCGTGCCGAAGCCTCTCCATTTGTCGTTGTTCGTCCCGATCGTGGCATTGCAGTACTGGACGGAATCGACGACGTAGTAGTGGCGCGGAACGTTGGCCGTGGTGGCCATCCCGGGACATGCCTGGCCCGCTCTAAAGCCCCACTTCAGATGCTGTCGCGGCACCTGCGGTGGCGGTGACCTTCGTGTGCCACGACGCCAAGCCGCCCAACGCTGCCGTGTTGTAAGTCGCGGGTCCGGCCGCCGTTGCCCCATAGGCTTGGTTGTTGTGCCGGCAGACGGTGCCGGTCCCGCCATTGACCAGATTGGCGTCGTCGAGAAGTGTCGTCGTCGTGCTGCCCTTCAGATAGGCATTGCAGTAGCCCGGTCGTCGCCGAGCACTCGTTGCTAGGACTTCCGACTGTGCATCCGGTGACGATGTTGACGTTCGGACAGGTTGTAATGCATCCGGCGCCCGTGCAGTTCTTGGTGCCATTCGAAACCGTGCTTCCGGTGTTGGGATCGACGTAGCTGCAGGTGCCGGTACGCCCGTTCACCAACTGATTACACGCGCAACCGCTCGCGCACTCGCCAGGCTTGCCCAAGCCCGGCGAGCAATAGATCGCGCTCGTGTTGCAGCCTGGAATCGTATATGTCGAAACCGCACCACATCCGGCAGGACTCCCCACGGCGGTGCAGCAAGCGGTGGTGTTACCCGTCGGTGTCCAGGTCTGGGGGACGGTGGTGTTGACCGGAGTACCGAGCGGGCAGTACATGGCGCAAGTCACCGTGGGCCAGCCCGCAGCCGCAGCATTGCACCAGATCGGCTTGGTGCCGCCCTGCGCAAAGAAATACTGCGCCGCCAACGCGCCCGGCGCCGCGTTGTACTGCCACGGATAGTTGTAGTCGGCGGCCGCTGCCGGCGACGAACCGATCGGGTCGTACTTCGTGCCGTTGATGCGGCAGTCCCTGCCCTTCGTCGAGTCGTACTGGGCGTTGGCGCCGATGGTCAAGTCGAGCGGCCAGTCGGAATTGCAGTAGAGCGGGACGACGACGGTCCCCGAAAGATTGACCGTCGTGCCTGCGGCCAGGTAGGGGTCGGACTGGATCTTCGCCATCGTGCCCGCGGCATTCTGGTTGCCCAGGGCATCCGTGACGGTCCCGACGTTGTTGGTCAACGGCAGCTTGTCTGCCTTGACGGGCGGCTGGTACACGACGTTCGGGTCGTACGCCAGGTGGTTGAAATCGGAGGCCCAGAACGGCGGATCGAAGAAATTGCCGCCGGCGCCGGCGCCGTTGCGCGAAACCGTGCACGCCGTGGTAGCTGCGTTGCCCTTGCAATAGTTGAGGATCGAGAAGTCCGGCGAGTACGTGAACGCCATGCTCCCGGAGTCGTCGAGCGTGTAGACGATGTTGGGCTTGGCCGTGACCTTCGCGGCGATCGGCACGTCGGCGAGCGGGGTGCTGGCGCCATATGCGACGGTGGCCCACTGCGGGGTCAGCATCGACAGGGCGAGCGCCGTTGCAAGGCAACGCGCGAATCGGCTATGCGGGCGGTGGATGGACGACATCTTCACGGCTCCTGGCAGGCGCTTTGTCATCGAAGGAACGTCTGCGCGATGGTGGTTGCGTTGGTGTTCGGCACATCAACGCGGGTGGTGACGCGATAGTGCGGAATGACGGGCAGGGGAATGCGCTTGGTCTCGTTATCGGTGCCGGCGGGCGACACTTTCGGGGGCAGCAGGTCGCACGTGCCGATGGTCGGCGCCTTGTCCTTGGCATCGGCGGTGCACACGCGCTCGATGACGTAGCGAACCTCGACGTTCGTCGTCGGGTCCGTCCACACCGACATCGAGTACTTGGTCGGCGGATACGGGCCCGAAAGCGCCTCCGGAGTTCCGTCGGTCAGCTCGTTGGCCTGCAGCGTCGAGTAGTAGTGCTTGGCCGGTGTCGTCGTTGTTGACGATGATCGGAGTAGGCGCTTTGTAGAGGTTGTACACCGCTTCCTCGATCGCATAGTTGGCGGCGACGATCGACGCCGTGCGAAACGCGACGTTGCCCGCAACCTGTCCGCCCGTATCGACGGAGCGCACGAGCGCCAGTCCCGCGAGCGTCAGGACGAGCATGGCGACGAGCGCCACGAACAGCGCGACGCCCCGCTGCTTCGCAGGAGCTGGAAACGCGGCGTGGCGACGGCGAGAGCGTGCGGTAAATGGCGTCATGGCAGGGCGTTGTAGATGGCGTTGCGCAGCGGCATCACGGCTTCATAGGTTCGATAGCGCCAGCCATCCTGGACGATGGTGTTGGACAGCAGGATGCGGCCTTGGCAGGTGTTGTCGTCCGCTGCGCAGTTGAACAGGTACGTATCGGGACGATTGGAGAACTTGAGGTCGGTGGCGGCGAGCTTGGGCTCCGGCTCGTCGCTGCGCACGACGATGGCGAAACGAACGGCGACGATGCGTTGCAAGTCCTGCAGCGTGAAATTGCGCACGGAAGCGGGCGTGTAATCGGTTTTCAGCCCGCCCGGAACGACGCACGGAAGAGGATCCAGCGCGCCGACGTCGGAGATCGCCGGAACCCAGCAATCGATGCGGCCGTCGATCGGCGTGCTGAGGTCGATACCGTACTGCACTTTCATCAGCACGACATTCTGCGCGATGGGATTGCGCACTCCCCCGGCCAGCAGGTCCGTCGAAAACAGCTGGCACGGGGCGGTATCGGCGCCCGAGTTGCAGGTCACGCCAGTCTTCGTGTTCCAGACTTCGTAGAGCGTGCGGCGCGCCTGGTTCACCGGGCCCAGGTTCACGAGACGGGACACGGGTTCGACCGTCGACAGGTAGTTCTTCGTCGCGCCGCCATGCGTCAACGTCACGAATCCGTTGACGTCGGGCGCCGTCGCGTCGGTGACGACGGTCGACTCGCAATCGCCCGTTACCGGATTGATGGCCACGACGCGGTAGTTGCTTGCGGCCGGCACCGGCGAGCTGAACCCCGTGGGGGTTTGCACGACGTAGGGGTCACCGGGCGCCGCGTCGGCGGCGAACGGCACGCCCCATGCGACATGCGGCGATCCGCCGTACAACGTGATGAAGGAATCCGAGGTGCTGCGGTAGCTGTCGAGCGTCGTGTCGTTACCGCCGCCGTTATTGATCATGATCGGAATGGGCCGCCACAAATTGTCAAACGGCCACACTGCGCCGACGTACGCCTTGGCGGAGTCGCAATTGATGAGCCCCGTGCTGGTGGTCGGATCGGCTGCGGAAATGCTGATCCCGTTGCCGCCATTGCCGAGCTCGCGGCCCACCATCAGCTGACTGACGAGCCCGGTGATCTGAGCGTCCGACGCGCCTTCGGTAATGCGCCGGTAGCCTTCCGTGACGGACAGGAGGTTATAGATCACCACGACCACGATGAGGCCGATGAGGATGCCCACCATGGTCTCGACCATGCCGGCGCCGCGCTGAACGCGGGGCGAAGATCGTTGGGTCTGCTTCAATTGTTGTTCGCTCCCACGACGGCAAACATCTGGTATTGATGGGTTGCGGAGTCGCTGGGCAGCTTCCATTGCAGCGTCACCGTGACGTTGGACGTGTTGATCGTGAAGCCCGGATCGATGGTGACAGTGGGCGTCAGCGCACCGGGAATGCGGCTCTTGGCCATGTTGTCGAGGTCGAAGAAGCCCGGCCCGCCGCTTTCATACTTCGCCTTCAGCATGGCCGGCGTGCGGTTGTCCACCCACATCTGGCCGATGTAGCTCGCGGCAAGCGCGGCGGCCTCTCCGCGATACTTGCTTTCGTCCACGTTCTGTATGGAGCGCGCGACAAGGCCGACAATGCCGAGAATTGCGAGCGCGATGATCAGTATGGCGATAAGCGCTTCGAGCATGAACGAACCGCGGATGCCGCGCGGGCGCGACGAAGAAGATTGAGGGATGCGCATGGAATGGAGTCTCACCCGCCGGTGGCCGGGCAGCCTTTGGGGTCGGTGGCGGGAAATGCCGTGTCGCAGATCTTGATGCCGGTGCGCGTTCCGCCGACGAGCACCCGCAGCGTGCGCGAACTTACGCCCGATATTTTGAATTCGATCGTTTCAAATGGCGCGGTCGCATCGTCATTCGGCGAGACGATCAGTCCCAGGCCGCTGAACGTGACGGTCCTCATGCCCGCCGGCACGACCGTCAGCTCGACGCGGCGAGCGCCTTCGGCGAGCCCGGCGGCCTGGTACTGCTCGGTGCCGCCGATATTTTGCGCGACCCATCCGCCCGTGCCAGTCGTGGGGTCAAGGACGAACTCCACCGGGGCATTCCGCTTCACGGCTTCGGCCATCGCGAACCGCAGGCCCGACACGATGGATTCGGCCCCCGCGCGCACCTCGGAGTCCGCCAACCACACCGCGTAGTTGGGCAGTGCCAGGACGATGAGGAGGCCGGCAATGGCGATCGAGATCAGCAGCTCGATCAGCGTAAAGCCACGGGCGATGCGTCGTTTCATAGGCAGCTGCCGTCATCGCGAGTCACCCAGCAGTTTCCAGAGGTCTTGCCCCACTTGGTGCCGGTAGTCGTTTTCACGTTCTGCTGGTTGATCGTGTACGCGAACGAGCTCATGGGCCCGCCGCCCGTCGCCGTGATCACGTAGCTGACTGCGTCGCCGGCGCAAGTCAGCGCGAACTTGTTCGCAGTGTTCGCGTTGTACGTGCTCATCGCCGCATCGATCGCGCACTTCCCGGCCGAGTCATACGTGCGGTTATCCATGAAGAACTTTTCCATCTGCGAGCGCATGTCGCCCAACGCCGTAGTCGCTTCGACGATGCGGCTCCGGGTCACGAAGTACTCATAGCTCGGCAGCGCGATGGCCGCCAGGATGCCCACGATGACGACCGTGATGAGCACCTCGAGCAGCGTGAATCCGAGACTGCGGCGACGACAGGATGAAGACATTTTCGAAATCCCCTTTTTACGCATGCGGATAGTAGAGGAAGCGCATGGGCCTGGCGTCGGGTGCTGACAAGTGGCCGTCGAGAGGGAATGGACGGCTCGGGTCTTGGGCAGGTGCTTCCGTGATTGCCGATTTTGCCCATGAATCGCGTCCGGTCAACGAATGGCGGCGGCGCGGGCAATTTTGGCGGACCTACGGACAGCGCGTCCCGGTGCGGGCAACGCGCACCCGGCCTCCGTTGGCCAAGACGGCCTCGACAGCGTTGCGCCCGGACCGGCAAACCGTGAAGGTTCCCATCTGCAAAGCGCCGTTCACCATGCGGGTGGCGCCCAATGCGGTGTACGAAACGTAGTCCTGAAGCGGCCGGTTGCCGCGAACGCTGAACCCCCGGCGCGAGGAGGGCTCGACTCGGATCACCGCTTCCTCGTCTGCGCGATCGCCGTCGCCGTCGTCGTCGGAAAAGACGATCCAGCCCTGTTCCCAACGTCCGTCCTCGGCACAGCGCGCGCCATCGCTCGACGGGCAGAGATTCACTCGGCGTCCCGTCTTGAGCGCCTCGGCGCGGGCGAGCGCCATGGCATTGGTGAGGCGGGCCACCTCGTCCCGCATCTCGAGGTCGTCGATCCACCCGCGATAGGTCGGCAACCCGACGGCCAGGAGAATTGCGCCAATCGACATTCCGATCAGGAGCTCGAGCAACGTGAGCCCGTGCGCGGCGGCGGGACGACCCATGGCGGCTCCTCTTGAAGTCGTGAGAGGGCCACCTTACGAACGCGGTCATCACCGCCGCCATCATCCGAATGGCCGAGCGGAGGGCATAATGGATACCGTCGTCCCTCGGTACACCCCCCGCCATGAACGCTCCCGACCGCGTCGCGCAAACCGCCCGTCCGCAGTTCAAGTGGGACGACCCCTTGCTGCTCGACTCCCAGCTATCGGAGGAGGAGCGCATGGTGCGCGACACGGCGCATGCCTACTCGCAGGACAAGCTCATGCCGCGCGTTCGCGACGCGTTCCGGCACGAGACGACGGATCCCGAAATCTTCCGCGAGATGGGCGCGCTCGGGCTCCTCGGCGCGAGCATCCCGCCGGAGTACGGCGGCGCGGGGCTCAACTACGTCTGCTATGGCCTCATTGCCCGCGAGGTCGAGCGCGTGGATTCGGGCTATCGCTCGATGATGAGCGTGCAAAGCTCGCTCGTGATGTACCCGATCTACACGTACGGCAGCGAAGCGCAGCGCCGCAAATACCTGCCGAAGCTCGCCACCGGCGAGTGGATCGGTTGCTTCGGCCTCACCGAGCCCAACCACGGCTCGGACCCCGGATCGATGGAGACGCGGGCACGCACGTCGCCGGGCGGCTTCAAGCTCTCCGGCGCCAAGATGTGGATCAGCAATTCGCCGATCGCCGACGTGTTCGTGGTCTGGGCGAAGGACGACCAGGGGATCATTCGCGGCTTCATTCTCGACAAGGGAATGAAGGGACTGTCCGCACCCAAGATCGAAGGGAAGTTCTCGCTGCGGGCGTCGATCACCGGCGAGATCGTGATGGACGAGGTGTTCGTCCCCGAAGAGAACTTGCTCCCGAACGTGCAGGGGCTCAAGGGGCCGTTCGGATGCCTCAACAGCGCGCGCTACGGCATCGCGTGGGGCGCGCTTGGCGCGGCGGAGTTCTGCTGGCACGCCGCACGGCAGTACACGCTCGACCGCAAGCAGTTCGGGCGGCCGCTCGCCAGCAACCAGCTCATCCAGAAGAAGCTTGCCGACATGCAGACCGAGATCACGCTCGGGCTGCAGGGCTGCCTGCGGCTGGGCCGCATGAAAGACGAAGGCACGGCGTCGCCGGAGATCACGTCGATCATGAAGCGCAACTCCTGCGGGAAGGCGCTCGAGATCGCGCGTGTCGCCCGCGACATGCACGGCGGCAATGGCATCATGGACGAGTTCCACGTGATCCGGCACGTCCTCAACCTCGAGACCGTGAACACCTACGAAGGCACGCACGACGTGCACGCGCTGATTCTCGGACGTGCGCAGACCGGCATTTCGGCATTCTGATGAAGCTCTACGATTACTTCCGCTCGTCCGCGGCATACCGCGTACGCATCGCGCTCAACTTGAAAGGCCTCGCACCCGAGCGCGAGTTCGTTCACCTGCGCAAGGGAGTGCAACGCGGCGAGGACTATCTCGCGGTCAATCCGCAGGGACTCGTGCCGGCGCTGGTAACGGACGACGGCAAGGTCCTCACGCAATCGCTTGCGATCGTCGAGTACCTGGACGAGACCGTGCCGTCGCCGCCGTTCCTGCCCAGGATCGCCGGCGGAACGCGCGCGCGTGCGCAGCCTCGCGCAGGCCATCGCCTGCGACATCCACCCGATCGACAACCTGCGCGTGCTGCGCTACCTCCTGCACACGGTCGGCGTGGAGGAAGCGCAGAAGGACGCGTGGTACAAGTACTGGATCGACGTGGGGCTCGAGGCGCTCGAAATCGCGGTGTCGCGCGATCCCGCGACCGGCCGCTTCTGCCATGGCGATGCGCCGACGCTCGCCGACATCTGCCTCGTGCCGCAGCTTGCCAACGCAAGGCGCGTGGACATGGACCTCTCGCCGTACCCGACGCTCGTTCGCATCGATGCCGAGTGCCGGAAATTGCCCGCGTTCGCGAACGCGGCCCCGCAACTACAACCGGATTTTGAAGCATGAATGCAGCCATTCCGCTCTGGGAGATTCCTTCGGTCCCCATCGTCGGCACGTCCCAGCGTTTTCCCGTCCGCCACATCTATTGCGTCGGCCGCAACTACGCCGAGCATGCCAAGGAGATGGGCGGCGACGCGACCAAGGAGCCGCCGTTCTTCTTCACCAAAGCGGCGGACTCGATCGTGCCCGTGGTTGCGCCCGAGGTCGGCCGCATCCGCTATCCGATGGCCACGTCGAACTTCCATCACGAAATGGAGCTGGTGGTCGCGATCGGAAAGGCCGGCGCGAACGTCGCCGTCGAGAACGCGAGCGACTACGTGTTCGGCTACGCGGTGGGCTTCGACATGACGCGTCGCGATCTGCAAAACGAGATGCGCGAAAAGAAGCGTCCCTGGGACATCGGCAAGTCGTTCGCGCAGGCGGCGCCCATCGCGCCGCTGCATCCCGTGTCGCAGACCGGCCCCCTCTCGCGGGGCGCGATCACGCTCGACGTGAACGGCATCCGCCGCCAGCAGGGCGACTTGTCGGACATGATCTGGGACGTGCCCAACACGCTTGCGTTCCTGTCGCGCTACTACGAACTGCTGCCGGGCGACCTCGTGTTCTCGGGCACGCCCGCGGGCGTCGGCGCGGTGGTGAAGGGCGATCGCCTCGAAGGGCGCATCGAAGGGCTGACGCCGCTCGACCGTCGTGATCGAATGAACAAGGAAGAGATCGAGCGCGGCTACAACAACCGCGCGGCGGTCGCCGATCACCAGCAGCATTTCGTCACGTACGCGACCTGGTCGCAGGCCGCGCGCGAGAGCTACGCGCCGAAGACGAACCTGCGCTATGGACCGAATCCGCGCGAGCTCCTCGATCTCTTCCTGCCGTCGGGCACGCCGCGCGGGACGTACCTCTACATCCATGGCGGATACTGGCGCGCCTTGTCGAAGGAGGACTATTCCTTCGTCGCGGGACCCTTTCTCGAGCAGGGCATCGCAGTGGCAGTCATGGAGTACGACCTGTGTCCGCAGGTTTCCATCGCGACGATCGTCGACGAATGCCGGCGCGCGGTGCAGTGGCTCGCCGATGAAGGCCCGAAGCACGGATCGGCGGGGCCGCTGGTGGTCGGCGGGAGCTCCGCGGGCGGCCATCTGGCCGCGATGATGTTCGCGACGGATTGGTCGTTGTTCGGCTTTACGACGTCGCCGCTGGCCGGCGGAGTCTCGTTGTCCGGCGTGCACGATCTGCGTCCCCTCGTGGACTTCTCTTTCAACATCGACTTCAAGCTCGACGAGGCCGAGGCGTGGCGCATGTCGCCGCTGGCTTATCGCAGCCGGACGAGCGCGCCTTTCGTGATCGCATGCGGCACCGACGAGACGACCGAATTCGTGCGGCAGTCGCAAGTGCTGTGGGATGCGTGGAGCGGCGTCCGGCGCCCGCTCGACGGGCCGCTCTTCATCCCGGCCGGAACCATTTCACCGTCCAGCTGGACCACGCGGACCGCGGCAGCGACCTCACGCTCGCGACACTCGCCCTCTTATTGATCAGGCCTTGACAACTGACCCGCGGTCACTTAGGCTGGCGTCTAAGTGACCCGCAGTCAGTTGCGGGTCCGTCAGCTGAGGGGCATATGGTCATTCGCCAACGGGCCATCCAGGCCGAAGACAAGCAGGAGCGGCACCACGCCATTCTCGACGCGGCGGCGCGCCTTCTCGCGCGCTCGCCCGACCGCATCGCCAACATGGCCGATGTCGCCGACGAGGCCGGTCTCGCCAAGGGCACGGTCTACCTCTACTTCCCGAGCAAGGAGGAGCTCCTGCTCGCCGTGCACGAGCGCAACATCGACGGCTTCTTCCGGGCGCTGAGCGCGCGCCTTGCACGCGACGAGCCGGTACGCATCGCGGATGTGCTGGCGCTCACCCACGAGCACATCGTCGAGCCGCCGCTGTTCCTGCCGCTCGCCGCCCGCTGCTTCGGCCTCATGGGGCAGAGTATTCCTCCCGAGCCCGCGCTCGCCTTCAAGCAGCGGATGGCCGAACGTCTCACGCAGGCGGGGGCGGGGCTCGAGCGGCACTTTCCGCAATTGAAGCCCGGCGCCGGCCTCGCGCTCCTGCGGCACAGCTATGCGCTCATTCTTGGGCTCTGGCAGATGTCGGGCGCGGTCATCTGTCCGATGTCCGACGGACCCGGCGGACCCCCTCCCGCGCTCGCGTATACCTATCCCGAGGAGCTCGATCGCGCGTTATTGGCGCTTTGGAACGGGACCATCGCCGGAGGTGCCCAATGAGCCCGAAGGGCTGCTCCCAAGGGCGAGTCAGCCTCGCGCGCGAAGTGCTGCGAGCATCCGATCTGGATCGTCGCTCTCGCCATGGCCCTTGGGCTCGCGGCGTGCGGTGCGCCGCCGGCCCCGAAGGAGGTCGTCCGGCCGGTGCAGCTCGCGCAGGTCACCGTCGGTGCGACCGGCAGCGCCGCGGTGTTCGCAGGCGAAGTCAAGCCGCGTCACGAGACGGACCTGGGCTTTCGCATCGGTGGCAAGATCATCGCGCGGACCGTGGACGTCGGCGCGCGCGTGAAGAAAGGTCACGTGCTCGCGCGCCTCGATCCTTCCGACGTCGGCTTGCAGGCCGAGGCCGCAAAGGCGCAGGTCGCGGCGACGGAGACCGAATTTCGTTTCGCCCAAGCCGAGTACCAGCGCTACCAGAACCTGCACAACGAGAAGTTCATCAGCGCCTCCGCGCTCGATGCCAAGCGCAACGCACTCGATGCCAATCGCGCGAAGTTCGAGCAGGCCAAGGCGAATCTCGCGGTCTCGCAGAACCAGGCGAGCTACGCAGCCCTGGTTGCCAACGAAGACGGCGTCGTGACGGCCGTCAACGCCGAGCCGGGCCAGGTGGTGACGGCGGGGCAGTCCGTCGTGCGCATCGCGCGCGAGGAAGAGCGCGAGGTCGCGATCAGCGTTCCGGAAAACCGCATCGGCGAAGTGAAGAACGCAGGCACTCTCGTCGTCGCGCTTTGGGCGCAGCCCGGCAAGCAGTATCGCGGCCGCGTGCGCGAGGTCTCGCCGGCCGTGGATCCCACGACCCGCACGTTCGCCGTGCGCGTGACGATCGATGCCGCGGACGCCGCCGTGCAATGGGGCATGACGGCGAACGTCGGCGTGATGGGCGCGGGCGAATCCAACGTCGCGCTCCTGCCGCTCACGTCGATCTATCACCACGAAGGCAAGCCGGCGGTGTGGCGCTACGATCCTGCGAGCGGAAGAGTCGCCATCGCGCCGGTCGAGATCGGCCAGTACCGCGAAGACGGCGTGGTCATCACGTCGGGCGTTCGCAGCGGCGACTGGATCGTGACCGCCGGCGTGCACAAGCTCGTCCCCGGGCAGGTCGTGCGGCCGTACGAAGGCGGTGCGGGAGCGACCGCGACCACGCCGCCCCAGCGCACGGCGATGGAACGACTCCCACGCTCGCTTCACTCGCTGCCCCCGAGGGGGCGCATCAGTTCCTCGGGGCGGCCCTTCGGATCTGAGCCAATGTCCTACGAACGCACGCCCGAGCCGCCGCGCGGCTCGCGCTTCAACCTCTCGGAGTGGGCGCTGCGCAATCGCACGCTCGTCCTCTACTTCATCCTCGTGTTCGCCGTGGCGGGCGTGCTCGCCTACGAGCGGCTCGGGCAATCGGAGGACCCGCCGTTCACGTTCCGCGTGATGGTGGTGAAGACGATGTGGCCGGGCGCCACCGCGAACGAGGTCGAGCAGCAGGTCACCGACCGTGTCGAGCGCAAGCTGCAGGAGTTGCCCCACCTCGACTACATCCGCAGCTACAGCAAGCCCGGCGAGTCGCTCGTGTTCTTCGCACTCAAGGACTCCACGCCGCCGTCGTCGGCGACCGATGCGTTCTATCAGGTGCGCAAGAAGATCGGCGACATCCGCAACCAGTTTCCCGCGGGCATCCAGGGCCCGTTCTTCAACGACGAGTTCGGCGACACCTACACGAACATCTACGCGCTGACCGGCGACGGGTTCGGCTATCGGGAGCTCAAGGAATTCGGCGACAAGGTGCGCGCCGAGCTCCTGCGCGTCCCCGGCGTGGCCAAGGTCGACTTCTTCGGCGAGCAGGAGGAGAAGATATTCATCGAGCTGTCCAACGCGAAGCTCGCGACGCTGGGCGTCGAGCCGGCCCAGATCATCGAGACGCTCGCGCGCCAGAACGTCGTGGCGCCGTCGGGCGCGTTCGACACCGCGACGGACCGCATCTACGTGCGGCCCACGGGTGCCTTCGACAGCGTGGAGGCGATCCGCGACCTCGCGATCCGCGCGAACAACCGCGTGTTCCGCCTGGGCGACATCGCGAAGGTGACGCGCGGCTACGTCGACCCCCCGGCGCAGAAGATGCGCTTCCAGGGCAAGGAAGCGCTCGGGATCGGCGTCACGATGATCAAGGGCGGCGACGTGATCGAGCTCGGGAACGCGCTGACGCGCGAGACCGCGCGCATCCAGCAGGCGTTGCCCGTCGGTGTCGAGCTCGCGGCCGTCGCGAGCATGCCGCGCGCCGTGCAACGCTCGATCAACCAGTTCCTGCGCTCGCTCGCCGAGGCCGTGATCATCGTGCTCGCGGTATCGCTTCTGAGTCTCGGCCTTCGCACCGGGCTCGTGGTCGCGGTGTCGATCCCGCTCGTGCTCGCCATCACGTTCCTCGTGATGTGGCTGTTCGACATCGGCCTGCACAAGATCTCGCTCGGCGCGCTCATCCTCTCGCTGGGCCTTCTCGTCGACGACGCGATCATCGCGGTCGAGATGATGGCGATCAAGCTCGAGCAGGGCTTCGACCGCTTCCGCGCGGCGAGCTTCGCCTACACGAGCACCGCGTTCCCGATGCTCACCGGCACGCTGATCACCGTCGCGGGCTTCCTCCCGATCGCGACGGCCAAGAGCTCGACGGGCGAGTACACGCGCTCCATTTTCGAAGTGAGCGCCATCGCGCTCATCGCGTCGTGGGTCGTCGCGGTCGTGGTCATTCCCTATCTCGGCTACAAGATGCTGCCGGAGGGTGCCGCGATGCACGAACCGTCGCTCGTACGGCGCTGGTGGTCGAGGTTGAGCGGACGGCCGCTGCCGCCCGCCGTTGCGCCGGACCACGACGTCTACGCGACGCCGTTCTATGCCCGCCTGCGGGGAACGGTCGCATGGTGCGTCGCCCACCGCAAGACGGTGATTGCCGCCACGCTCGTCGTGTTCGTCGGCGCGCTCGGCCTCTTTCGCCTCGTCCCGCAGCAGTTCTTCCCGGCGTCGTCGCGCGTGGAGCTCCTGGTCGACCTGCGCCTCGCGGAAGGAAGCTCGTTTGCCGCGTCCATGAGCGCAGCGCAGAAGCTCGAGGCCGCGCTCGACGCGGACGAGGGTATCGAGAGCTACGTGACGTACGTCGGGAGCGGCGCGCCGCGGTTCTACCTGCCGCTCGACCAGCAGCTCACGCAGTCGAACTTCGCGCAGGTGGTCGTCACGGCGAAGAGCATCGAGGATCGCGAGAAGGTCCGCTCGCGCTTGCTTGCGTCGTTCGACACCGACTTCCCGCAGCTTCGCGGCCGCGTCTCGCGCCTCGAGAACGGTCCTCCGGTGGGGTTCCCGGTGCAGTTCCGCGTCTCCGGCGAGAACATCCAGACGACGCGCGCCATCGCGTCGCAGGTCGCGGACGTGATGCGCAACGATCCGCAAACCTCCCAGGTCCAGTTCGACTGGGACGAGCCGTCGAAAGTCATCCGGGTCGCGATCGACCAGAACAAGGCACGCGTGCTCGGAATTTCCTCGCAGGAGCTCGCGACGTTCCTCAACAACTCGCTGTCCGGCTTCTCGGTCACGTATTTCCGCGAGCGCGACAAGCAGATCGAGGTGCTCCTGCGCGGCGACACCGACGAGCGCGCGCGCATCAGCTTCCTCAAGGACCTCGCGATTCCGTCGCGTAACGGCCGCGCCGTGCCGATCACGCAGATCGCCAACATCGAGTACGAGCTCGAGGACGGCATCGTGTGGCGGCGCAACCGCTTGCCGACCATCACCGTGCGCGCGGACGTCGCCGGCAATGCGCAGGGTCCGGACGTCGCCAAGCGGATCGAGGGCAGGCTCGGCGACATTCGCGCCGCGCTGCCGCTCGGCTACCGGGTCGAGCTGGGTGGCGCCATCGAGGACTCGGCAAGGGGCCAGAGGTCGATCGCCGCCGGCATGCCGCTCCTCGTGCTGACCGTGCTGACGCTCCTCATGCTCCAGCTTCGAAGCTTCTCGCGCACGGCGATGGTCGTGCTGACGGCGCCGCTCGGCCTGATCGGCGTCGTCGTCGCATTGCTCGCATTCGGCAAGCCGTTCGGCTTCGTCGCGATGCTCGGCACGATCGCGCTGGCCGGCATCATCATGCGCAACTCGGTGATCCTCGTCGACCAGATCGACCAGGACATCAAGTCGGGGCATGGGCCGTGGGACGCGGTGATAGGAGCTACCGTGCGCCGCTTCCGCCCGATCGTGCTCACCGCCGCCGCGGCGGTGCTCGCGCTGATCCCGCTCGTGCGCAGCGACTTCTTCGGTCCGATGGCGGTGGCGATGATGGGCGGCATCGTCGTCGCAACGGTGCTGACGCTCGTGTTCCTCCCCGCGCTCTACGCGCTGTGGTTCCGCGTGAGCCCGACGGGCCGTCCCAAGGGCGAACAGACACCGGAGCGCATGAGCCCGACGGGCCGCTCCCGAGGGCGAATCAGCCCCGCAGCGCATAGCGCGGAGGGTAGTCCAGTGAGCGCGAAGGGTGGTCTCATGAACGCACCGTCAGGCGAAGCGGCGGAGCACGTCGCCGTGCCTGGCGCGCTAGCTCCCGTGCGGTAAAATCGCCGCTCCTTCCGAGGAGCAACCCCATGCCGCTCGCTACCGTTCCCGAAATCGTCGCCGAGCTCAAGGCCGGGCGCATGGTGGTGCTCGTCGACGAAGAGGACCGCGAGAACGAAGGCGACCTGGTCGTCGCGGCGCAGTTCGTCACGCCGGAGACGATCAACTTCATGGCGAAGCACGCGCGCGGCCTCGTGTGTCTCACGCTCGAGGAAGGCCACTGCCGGCGACTGGGGCTGGGGCCCATGGTGGCCGCCAACCGTTCGGGTCACGGCACCAACTTCACGGCATCGATCGAAGCCGCCGAGGGAGTGACGACGGGTATCTCGGCGGCCGATCGCGCGCGGACCGTGCAGGTCGCGGTCGCACCGGACGCGAAGCCCAGCGATCTCGTGCAGCCGGGACATATCTTTCCCGTGATGGCGCAGCCCGGCGGCGTCCTCGTGCGCGCCGGTCACACGGAAGCGGGCTGCGATCTCGCGCGCCTGGCGGGCCTCGTGCCGGCATCCGTCATCTGCGAGGTCATGCGCGACGACGGCGCGATGGCGCGCATGCCGGATCTCGAGGTGTTCGCCGAGCATCACGGATTGCGCATCGGCACGATCACCGACCTCATCCATTATCGAAGCCGGACCGAGCGCATCGTCGAGCGCATCGCCGAGCGTCCTCTCAATACGCCGCACGGCGCCTTCCGCCTCGTCGTGTACCGCGACAAGATCTCCGATGCGACGCACCTGGCCCTGGTGCGAGGCCCCATCGCGCCCGACGTCGAGACGCTCGTGCGCGTGCACGAGCCGTTGTCGGTGATGGACCTGCTCGACGCCGACAGCGCGACGCACTCGTGGACGATCGGAGGCGCGCTCGCGCAGATCGCGAAGTCGGGCCGCGGCGTGATGGTGCTCCTGCATCGCCCGGAAAGCGCGGCGCAGCTTCGCGAGCGCGCCGTGTCCGAAGCGCCGCCGCCGCCCCCGAAAATGGACCTGCGCAACTACGGCATCGGCGCGCAGATCCTGCGCGACCTCAACGTCGGCCGCATGCGGCTCCTCGCGAAGCCGCGCAAGATGCCGAGCATGGCGGGCTTCGACCTCGAAGTAACGGGTTACGAGACCGAGCTGCCCGCGCGCAAGCAGGTTTAGGCCGTCATCGTGAAACGCATCGCCCCCGACGTGAAGGGTGGTCACCTCCGCATCGCGATCGTCCAGTCGCGCTTCAATCCCGCGATCGGCGAAGGCCTGCTCGGCGGCGCCGTGCGCGCGCTTCGCGAAGCGGGCATCGCCGACGACAACGTGACGTTCATCACGGTGCCGGGGGCGCTCGAGGCGCCGCTCGCGCTGCAGCGGCTCGCGCAGACCGGCGACTACGATGCCCTCGTCGTGCTGGGCGCGGTCATCCGGGGCGAGACGTATCACTTCGAGATCGTCTCCGACGAATCGGCAGCGGGCGTGACGAGCGTCGGCCTCGAATTCGGCATTCCGATCGGCAACGGCATCCTCACCTGCGACACCGATGCGCAAGCCGAGGCCCGCATGGACCAGAAGGGCTTCGAAGCCACGCTCGCGGCGATCGAGATGGCCAATCTCCTGCAGGCGATCGATGACGACGAGTAGCGCCCGCCGGCGCTCGCGCGAGCTCACGCTGCAAGGCCTCTACCAGCGCCAGTTGTCCGGCAACGACGCCGCGGAAGTGCGCAACGACCTTGCCGCGAGCAAAGGGTACGAGCGCGCCGATCGTGCGTACTTCGAAGAGCTCTGGCAGGGCGTCACGCGCGACTACGACGCCCTCGTCGCCACGGTAGAGCCGCATCTAGCCCGCAAGGCCGCGGAGCTTTCTCCGATCGAGCGCGCGATCCTCGTCATCGCCGCGTGGGAACTGAAATCGCGACTCGACATTCCATATCGCGTCGTCATCAACGAGGCCGTCGAGCTCGCGAAAGGATTCGGCGCGACGGACGGGCATCGCTTCGTCAACGGCGTGCTCGACAAGGTCGCCGCGGACCTGCGTGCGGCCGAGATCGCCGCGCGCTAACTCGCATGCTTCGCGCCATCGTCGCGGTCGTTGCCATCCTTCTGGCAGCGACCGCGCACGCGCAGCGCTCGCTCGTCGTGTACTGCAGCCACGACGCCGATGCATGCGAGCTCGCTGCGCAAACGTTCCAGCGCGAGGCGGGGATCGCCACGTCGATCACGCGCAAGGCTACCGGCGAGTACTACGCGCAGATCCGCGCGGAGCGCGACAACCCCAAAGGCGATGTGTGGTACGGAGGCACCATCGATCCCTTGTTGCAGGCCGCGGCGGAGGGACTGCTGCAGCAATATCGTTCCTCGAAGCTTGCCGAGCTCGCGCCGTGGGCGCGCGCCGCCACCGAGAAGGCCGACTACAAGGTCGCCGCGATCTACCGCATCGTCATCGGGTTCGGCAGCAACCCCGCATTGCTGGCGAGGAGAGGCGTGCCTGCGCCGCGCTGCTGGTCCGATCTCACGGACGCGAAGTACGCGAGAGACATCGAGCTCTCGAATGCCATCACGAGCGGCACGGGCTACACGATCCTCGCCACGCTCGTCACGCTTTACGGCGAGGACGGCGCATTCGCGTATCTCAAGCGGCTCGCACCCAACGTCGTGCGCTACACGCAATCGGGAACCGCGCAGGGACCGTCGGTTGCGCGCGGCGAGGTTGCGATCGGCGTCACCTTCGTGCACGAATTCGTCACGCAGCAACTCGCGGGCTTCGCGGTGGACGTCGCAATCCCGTGCGAAGGGACCGGTGCCGCGCTCGGAGGCATGGCAATCATCAACGGCGCGCCTCATCCGGAGGAAGCGCGCGCGTTCTACGACTGGGCGCTCACGCGCGGCGCGCAGGAGCTTGCCAACCGCACGAAGAACATCATCATTCCCGCCAACGCGGCGGCGACGATCCGCCCCGAGGCCGCGCGCT
The DNA here is from genome assembly GCA_963707815.1 of uncultured beta proteobacterium. Classification (GTDB taxonomy): domain Bacteria; phylum Pseudomonadota; class Gammaproteobacteria; order Burkholderiales; family Casimicrobiaceae; genus VBCG01. The sequence goes on along the minus strand of CAVPRK010000023.1, from coordinate 67,320 downwards.
TCGCGGATGCCAGGACGCTCGACGTCGATCCGATGAAGTTCGGGCAGCCGGCGGAACGCAAGCGATTGCTGGATCGCTGGCAGAAAGAAATCCAGCAGTGAACGAGTTCGCGCTGATCGCGCGCTACTTCACGCGCGCCGTCAACGACGCTTCGGTGAGGTTGGGGATCGGCGACGACGCTGCGCTCGTCGCGCCTGCGCCTGGGTGCGAGCTCGCCATTTCCGTCGACATGCTGGTCGAAGGGCGGCACTTCCTCCCCGACGTCGATCCCGAATCCCTCGGCCACAAGACGCTCGCCGTCAACCTGTCCGATATGGCGGCGATGGGCGCGCGGCCACGATGGGCGCTGCTCGGCGGCGCGCTGCCGGATGCGGACGAGCGTTGGCTCGAGGCGTTCGCGCGCGGCCTGTTCGCGCTCGCGGAGCGTTTCGGCGTCACGCTGATCGGCGGCGATACGACGCGCGGTCCGCGCAACCTGTGCGTGACGATCATCGGCGAAGTGCCGGAAGGGCAGGCGATCACGCGTTCCGGCGCGCGACCCGGGGACGACGTATGGACCTCGGGGACGCTCGGCGATGCGATGCTCGCGCTTGCCGCGATGCAAGGGCGCACGACAATCGAGCGCGAAGCGCTCGCCCGGTTGAGCGCGCGTCTCACGCGTCCCGAGCCGCGCGTCGCGCTGGGTGAGGCGTTGCGCGGCATCGCGACGGCTGGGCTCGACATATCGGACGGGCTCACCGGCGACCTCGGGCACATACTCGATGCGTCCCGCGTTGGCGCGCGCATCGAGATCGGCGCCATTCCGCGCGGCGACGTTCTGGGATCGAAGCTGTCCTCCGAGCGCGCGCTCGCCCTCGAATGCCTTCTCGCCGGCGGCGACGACTACGAGCTCTGCTTCACCGCCGCGCCGGCGGACCGCGAGCGCGTGACGGCGGCAGGCCGGGCATGCGACGTGGCCGTGACGCGCATCGGCGTGGTTACCCGGGAGTCGGGCCTGCGTGTCGTCGACGAAAGAGGCGAACCCACGGCCTCGCTGCCGCGCGCGTTCGACCACTTCCAGTGACCGCGCCGACGTTGCCGTTCATGCTTCATCATCCCGCGCATTTCATTGCGCTGGGCGGCGGGGCGGGGCTCGCTCCGTTTGCGCCAGGCACGTTCGGCACGCTCATTGCCATTCCGATCGCGCTCGTGCTGGAGCGCTATGCCGGCGACGTCGGATTCGCGCTCGCGATCGCAGGGCTGTTCGTCGTCGGCGCGTGGGCGTCCGGCGTAACGGGGCGCGCGCTTGGCGTGCCCGATCACGGCTGCATCGTGATCGACGAAGTGGTGGCGTTCCTCCTCGTCCTGTTCTTCGCGGGCGTGACTCCGCTTCGCATCGCGTTCGCGTTCGTCCTGTTCCGATTCTTCGACATCGTGAAGCCTCCGCCGATCAGGCAGGTGGACGCGGCGCTCAAGAACGGCGTGGGGGTGATGCTCGACGACATCCTCGCGGCCGGCTACGCGCTCATCGTCTTCGCGCTGGCATCGAGGCTCGTGTCGTGAGCGACCTGGACCTGCGACGCGTGGAAGAGGCGAGCCTCAACGCACTGCAGACCCAACGCCAATACTTCTACGACGGCTGGCTCTTGCGCGTCTCTCCCGGCAAGGCGCGCCGCGCGCGCAGCGTGAACGCGCACTTCGGTTCCACTTTGCCGCTCGCGCAGAAGATCGCCTACTGCGAGCGTCTGTACCGGGCGCGCGATCTGCCCGTGCTCTTTCGCATGACGCCGTTCGTGCATCCCGCGAACCTCGGCGAGGAGCTCGCCGCACGAGGTTACGAGGCATTCGACCCGACGTTCGTCCAGGTGAGACCGCTCGCACATCCGCCCGAGCCGCGCGATTGCGACGGCATCGAGATCGAGACGCCCGGCATCGACGCGTTCGCCGACGCCGTCGCCTTGCTGCAGGACTCCACGCGCGAGCAGCGCGACGCGTATTACGAGCGCATGGCCAACACGCCGCAGCCTTCGCGCTACCTGATGGCGCAGCGCGACGGTCGCGCCGTCGGCGTAGGCACGGTGATGCTCGAGGACGGGCTGGCCGGAGTGTTCTCCATGGCTACCTCTCCCGAGATGCGGCAACGGGGCGTGGCGAGCGCGCTGCTCGCGCGCCTGCTCACGTGGGCATGGGAACACGGTGCCTCGCACGCGTATCTCCAGGTCGATTCGCAGAATCACGCCGCGCTTGCGGTGTATCGCAAGTTCGGATTCGCCACCGCATACTCGTACCACTACTGCGCGCGGGAAGGAGACCGGGAGTGAGGGCGGGGGCCGAGGCGAAGCCGAGGGAGACGCGTAGCGCGCGTCCCGCGCGACCGACGCGAGGCGACCGGTGGCGCTTCGGATCGCGGAAAACGACCAAGGAGCCGAGGAGTGAGCGCGGATGGGGGCATCGAGGCGCTGGCGCGCATGCTGGGGCAATCGCTGCTGCAGAAGCGTGCGATGTGCGCCACCGCCGAGTCCTGCACCGGCGGCCTGGTCGCCGGCGCGATCACCGACATTGCCGGAAGCTCGGCGTGGTTCGAGCGCGGGTTCGTCACCTATACGAACGAATCGAAGCAGGCGCTGCTCGGCGTGCCGGAGGCGGTGCTGCGCGAGCACGGGGCGGTCTCCGAGGCGACGGCGCGCGCGATGGCGGAGGGAGCGCTTGCGCAAAGCCTCGGCCACCTTGCGGTCGCGATCACCGGCATCGCGGGACCCAGCGGCGGCAGCCCGGAGAAGCCGGTCGGCATGGTGTGCTTCGCGTGGGCCGGGAAGGGACTGCCCACGACCGCAATCACCCGCTATTTTCCGGGTGGCCGCGCGGACGTGCGGCGCGCGGCGGTGGTGGCGGCTCTGGAAGGGCTCATCGTGTGCGCCGAGGCAATAAGTCGCCTGGATTAGGTGCTTCGGATGACTTGCATCGAACGATCGTTCTATGCCATGATCCGCACTGAAAGTTCGCCTGCCTTCCCGGCCGCCCGGCCGCCGGGCGATACTCGCGGAGATTACTGAAAATGCCCCCTCTCGACTCGGCCCCCATGGACGACCAGAAAAGCAAAGCCCTGTCCGCCGCGCTGGCGCAGATCGAAAAGCAGTTCGGCAAGGGTTCCATCATGAAGATGGGCGAGGCGCAGATCGCCAACGACCTGTCCGTCGTGTCGACGGGCTCCCTGGGCCTCGACATCGCGCTTGGCGTCGGCGGGCTGCCCCGCGGCCGCGTGGTCGAAATCTACGGGCCGGAGTCCTCGGGCAAGACGACGCTGTGCCTCCAGGTCGTGGCGCAGGTCCAAAAGGCCGGCGGGGTGGCGGCCTATATAGATGCCGAGAACGCCCTCGACCCGGTATACGCCGGCAAGCTCGGCGTCGCCGTCGGCGATCTTCTGATCTCCCAGCCCGATACGGGCGAGCAGGGGCTCGAGATCGCCGACATGCTGGTGCGCTCGGGCGGCGTGGACGTGATCGTCATCGACAGCGTGGCCGCCCTGGTGCCCAAGGCCGAGATCGAAGGCGAGATGGGCGACCAGCTGCCCGGGCTGCAGGCGCGGCTCATGAGCCAGGCGCTGCGCAAGCTTGCCGGCAACATCAAGCGCGCGGGAACGCTCGTCATCTTCATCAACCAGATCCGCATGAAGATCGGCGTGATGTTCGGCAATCCGGAAACGACCACAGGAGGCAACGCGCTCAAGTTCTACGCGTCGGTGCGCCTCGACATCCGCCGCATCGGCGCGATCAAGAAGGGCGAGGAAGTGATCGGCAACGAGACGCGCGTGAAGGTCGTGAAGAACAAGGTCGCGCCGCCTTTCCGCGAGGCCCTCTTCGACATCCTGTACGGCGAAGGCATCTCCCGCGAAGGTGAGATCGTCGAGCTCGGCGTCCTGCACAAGATCGTCGAAAAGTCGGGCGCGTGGTACGCCTACAACGGGGACAAGATCGGGCAAGGCAAGGACAACGCGCGCGAGTTCCTGCGCGAGCATCCGGAGATCGCCGACGAGATCGAAGCCAAGATTCGCACCGCGGTCGGCGTACCGTTGCCCGGCCGCCCCGGTCCTGCTGCCGGTCGACGAAGACTAAAGGCGGGCCCGGTTGACCGAGCGCCCCAAGCCGACGGCAAAGGCGCTCGCGATCGGCTGGCTTGCACGCCGCGACCTAAGCCGCGCCGAGCTCGCGCAGCGGCTGCGCCGGCGAGGCATCGAGCCCACCGAAATCGAGCGTGTGCTGGACGACCTCGTTTCGCTGGGTTACCTCTCCGACGCCCGATACGCGACCGCCGTCGTCGCCCAGCGCAAGGGCCGCTACGGCAAACGTGCGATCGCGCACGCGTTGAGCGAGCGCGGGATCGCGCCTGACGACGCGGCGAACGCACTGTCGCAGCTCGCGGGCAGCGATGAGAGCGCCGACGCGCTCACGTTGTGGCAGCGCCGCTTCGGCGCAGGCACCACGCGACGAGCGTGACAAGGCGAGGCAGGTGCGATTCCTCCAGGCACGCGGATATCCGCTGTCGGTGGCTCTGTCGGTGTTGCGCAAGGTCGGGGTCAGGGAAGCCGACGACGCCCTCTAGTCGTCCGCCTTCCCGACATCGGGCAGAATTTCTCCGATCGCTCGTCGGAGAAACACGCATGGTTCGCACCGCTCGTCGCGCTGCTCGCTGTCCTCGCGCTTCCCGTCGTGGCATGGGCGCAGCCGTATCCTGCCAAGCCAATCCGTCTGCTCGTGCCGTTCACGCCTGGCGGATCGCAGGACGTGATTGGCCGCCTGCTCGCGCAAAAGGTGAGCGAGTCGACCGGCCAGACCGTCGTCGTCGAGAACAAGCCCGGCGCCGGCGGCCTCATTGCCACCCAGGAAGAAGCGCGCTCCGCCGCCGACGGTTACACGCTCCTGTTGTCGACGGGTGCCCAGATGGCCATCGAGCCCGCGCTCAATCCGAAGGCGGGATACGACCCCCTGAAGGACTTCGTGCACGTCATCCACCTGGGCGACGCGCCGCTGGTCCTGCTTGCGGTGCCGTCGCTGCCCGCGAGCGGCGTTATGGAGCTCATCGCCATGTCGAAGGCGAAGCCCGGGTCGATCAACACGGCGTCGACGGGCAACGGCACCTACACGCACCTCACGCTCGAGCTCTTCAAGGCCGCTTCGGGCGCGAATCTCACCCACATTCCGTACAAGGGCGCAGCGCCCGCGTTCAACGACCTGATGGGCGGGCAGGTTCAAACGATGTTCACCACCACGGCGTCCGCGCAGCCTTACACGTCGTCGCAGAAGCTGCGCGCGCTCGCGGTCACGGCGCCCAAGCGCTCGCCGATGATGCCCGACGTGCCGACGTTCGCGGAGGTTGGCGTGCCCATCGACGTATCCGTGTGGATCGGCATCGCCGTGCCCGCGGGGACGCCGCCGGCGGTGGTCGAGCGCATCAACAACGAGTTCAACAAGGCGCTCGCCGCGCCGGATGTGCGCGCGAAGCTTGCGACGCTTGGCGTGGATCCGGTCGGCGGCACGAGCGCGCAGATGACGCAATACGTGCGCAACGACGCCGAGCGCTGGGCGAAGATCGTCAAGTCCGCGAACGTCAAAGTCGGAGTGACCGAATGTAACGTCGTCATCGCCGGCGCCGGTGCCATCGCGCGTGCGTACGCCGTCCTGCTCGCGCGGGACGACCACTCCGTCACCTTGTGGTCGCCGCGCGGCGGCGCCGGCGATGTTCGCGATCGCGTGGTTGCCAAGGGCCTCGTCGAGGGCAAGTTCGACGTCACGCGCAGCGAATCCCCGCAGCCGATCGAGGACGCCGACGTCGTTCTCGTCGCGCTGCCGGCGACTGCTTATGCCGCGACATTTCCCGGCATCGCGCGTCACCTGCGCTCGCGTCAGACCGTGTTCGTCAGCGGCGCGCTATCCCTCGCGCCGCTTTGGCTGGCCGAGCTTGCTGCGGCGGCAGGCGAGAAGCCCCTCGTCGCTGCTTCGGGCACCACGGTCGCGACCGCACGCACGATCGACGGCGGCGTATCCGTCAACACCATGCGCACGCGCGTGTCGATTGCGTCGCTGCCCGTCAATCGGTCGAGCGAGGCGCTCGCCGCGCTGACAGCGCTCTTCGGCGATCGTTTCGACACTGCGGAAGACGTGCTGGCCGTCACCCTGGCCAATATCAATCCGGTCGCGCACGCGGCGATGGCGCTCGCCAATCTCACCCGCATCGAATACGCCGAGGCCTGGCCGCAGTATCGCTATCTCACGCCGTCCGTGGCGCGGCTCGTCGAGGCGATGGACCGGGAGCGGCGCACCATTGCCGCCGCGTTCGGGCGCGAAGTCCTGCCCATCGAGGCTCACTTCCAGCGCTCGTTCGACGTGCCGCAAGCCACCCTCGCCGAAATCGCTGCCGAGCTGCATCGCCGACGTGGCGGACCGCCGGGACCGACGACGCTCGACACCCGTTTCGTCCTCGAAGACGTACCTTACGGCCTCGTGTTCAACGCCGCACTTGCGCGCATCGTCAATGCGGACACGCACGTAACCGACGCGGCGATCACGTCGATATCGACGCTCTACGGCCGCGACTTCCGCGCCGAGAATCCCCTGATCGACGCGCTCATGCTCGGTGGCGCCACGCGCGAATCGCTGCTGGCGCGCTGCACCGGCTGATACTCCGGCTGGCGGCGGAAGCCCGCCGCGCGGTACAATGCAAGCTTTTGATTCCGCGCCACGTTTTCCTCGAGAACGTAGCCGAAAACGCATGCAAGTCGCCGACATCCGCCGCCGGTTCATCGAGTACTTCGTCGCCAACGGCCACACGCACGTGCCGTCGAGCTCGCTCGTCCCGGGCGACGACCCGACGCTCCTGTTCGTCAACTCCGGCATGGTGCAGTTCAAGGATGTATTCACTGGGCGTCGAGCAGCGTCCCTACAAGCGTGCGACCACGGCCCAGCGCAGCGTGCGCGCGGGCGGCAAGCACAACGACCTCGAGAACGTCGGCTATACGGCACGGCACCACACGTTCTTCGAGATGCTCGGCAACTTCAGCTTCGGCGACTACTTCAAGCGCGACGCCATCAGGTTCGCGTGGGAGCTCCTGACCAAGACGTACAAGCTCCCGCCCGAGAAGCTGTGGGCGACCGTGTACATCGACGACGACGAGGCGTACGACATCTGGACCAGGGAGATCGGCGTACCCGCGCGAGCGCGTCGTGCGCATCGGCGACAACAAGGGCGCCAAGTACGCGAGCGACAACTTCTGGCAGATGGCCGACACCGGGCCGTGCGGACCGTGCTCGGAAATCTTCTACGACCACGGGCCGGAAGTGTCCGGAGGCCCGCCGGGATCGCCGGACGCGGAAGGCGACCGTTACATCGAGATCTGGAATCTCGTGTTCATGCAGTTCGACCGCCAGAAGAACGCGGCGGGCGAGTTCACGATGACGCCGCTGCCCAAGCCATGTGTCGATACCGGCATGGGGCTGGAGCGCCTCGCGGCAGTGCTGCAGCACGTGCACTCGAATTACGAGATCGATCTCTTCCAGGCGCTGATCAAGGCGGCGGCACGCGAAACGAACACCGCCGACCTCGACAATCCGTCGCTCAAAGTGATCGCCGATCACATCCGCGCCTGCTCGTTCCTGATCGTCGACGGCGTAATCCCGTCGAGCGACGGCCGTGGCTACGTGCTGCGCCGGATCATCCGTCGCGCGATCCGCCACGGCTACCAGCTCGCCCAGAAGCAGCCGTTCTTCTACAAGCTGGTCGAGGACCTCGACAAGCAGATGGGCGACGCGTACCCGGAGCTCACGCGCGACAAGAAGCGCGTCGCGGAAGTATTGAAAGCGGAAGAGGAGCGCTTCGGCGAAACGCTCGAGAACGGGATGAAGATCCTGGGCGGCGCGCTCGACACGCTTGCGAAGTCGGGCGGCACGGTGCTCGACGGCGAGACGGCGTTCACGCTCTATGACACGTTCGGATTCCCGCTCGATCTCACGGCCGACATCGCGCGGGGCAGGAACCTGACCGTCGACGAGACCGGCTTCGATGCGCGCGATGAACGCGCAGCGCGATCGCGCGCGCGCCGCGTCGTCGTTCAAGATGGGCGCGACGAGTCGAGTACTCCGGGCCGAAGACCGCCTTCCGAGGCTATGAAACGTTGTCCGAGGAAGGCCGCGTGGTAGCGCTCTACAGGGACGGCGCGAAAGTCGATGCGCTCGCGTCGGGCGAGCAGGGCATCGTCGTACTCGATCGCACGCCTTTCTACGCCGAGTCGGGTGGACAGGTCGGCGACCGCGGCGAGCTCACCAAGGGCGGCACGTGCCTGACGCTGTTCGCGGTGGCCGACACGCAGAAGGTCACAGCCGGACGTGTTCGGCCACGTGGGCGAGGTCAAGACCGGCGAGCTTGGCGTCGGGGACACCGTTGCGGCGCAGGTCGACCACGACGCGCGCGGGCGGCACGATGCGCAACCACTCGGCGACGCACCTCATGCACAAGGCGTTGCGCGAAGTGCTCGGCCACCACGTCCAACAGAAGGGCTCGCTCGTCGATCCCGACAAGACGCGCTTCGACTTCGCGCACAACGCGCCGATGACGGACGACGAGATCCGCCGCGTCGAGGAGATCGTCAACGCGGAGATCCTCGACAACCATTCGACCAACGCGCGTGTCATGGCGATCGACGAAGCGCAGAAGCTCGGCGCGATGATGCTGTTCGGCGAAAAGTACGGCGACGAGGTCCGCGTGCTCGACATCGGCACGTCCCGCGAGCTTTGCGGCGGTACGCACGTCGCGCGCACCGGCGACATCGGCTTCTTCAAGATCGTGGGCGAAGGCGGCGTCGCGGCCGGCATCCGCCGTGTCGAGGCGGTGACCGGCCGGGGCGCGCTCGCTTACGTGCAGGCGCAGGAAGCGAAGCTCGAACGCGGCGGCGGCCGCGATCAAGGCACCGGTCGCCGAACTCGAGGCGCGCATCGCGCAGCTTCTGGAAAGCGCGCGCGCAACCGAGAAGGAGCTCGCGCGGCTCAAAGCGAAGGCCGCGGCGAGCGCGGGCGACGATCTCGCCGGCAGCGCGATCGACGTCAAGGGCGGCGAAGGTGCTCGCGGTCTCGCTCGACGGCGCCGACGTGAAGGCGCTGCGCGAGACGATGGACAAGCTGAAGGACAAGCTCAAGTCGGCGGCGATCGTGCTCGGCAGCGTCGACCGACGGAAAGGTCACGCTGATCGCCGGCGTCACGAGCGACCTCACGACGAGAGTCAAGGCAGGCGAGCTCGTCAACCACGTCGCGCAGCAAGTCGGCGGCAAAGGCGGCGGCCGTCCCGACATGGCGCAGGCCGGCGGCACCGATCCCGAGGGATTGCCGGCGGCGTTGCGGTCGGTGCGCGAGTTCGTCGAACAAAGATTGTGAGCGAGCCCAAGGGTCTCGCGGCGCAGTTCGCGAGTGATAACTGGTCCGGCATCTGTCCGGAAGCCTGGGTCGCGCTTTCCGAAGCGAATACGGGTCACGCGCCCGCTTACGGCGGCGACGACTGGACGGCGGCGGCGGTCAACGCGATACGCGAGCTCTTCGACACCGAGTGCGAAGTGTTCTTCGTGTTCACGGGCACGGCGGCCAACTCGCTGGGTCTTGCGGCGATGGCACGCAACAGCGACGCGATCGTGTGCAGCGCGAACGCGCACATCAACGTCGACGAGTGTGGCGCACCCGGCTTCTTCAGCGGTGGCGCCAAGCTTCTGACGGCGGAGACGCCCGACGCGAAGCTCACGATCGACATGATCGAGAAGCTCGCGGTCACGCCGCACGACGTGCATTCGTCGCGTCCGTCGGTCGTGGCGCTCACGGAGTCTACCGAGCTTGGCACCGTCTACACGCCGCTCGAGATGTGGCGCATCGCCGAATTCGCGCACGCGCGCAAGATGCGCGTGCACGTGGACGGCGCGCGTTTCGCCAACGCCGTTGCGTCGCTGGGCTGCGAACCCGCCGACATCGCGTGGCGCGCGGGCGTGGACGTGCTGTCGCTCGGCGGCACCAAGAACGGCCTGCCGTTCGGCGAGGCGATCGTATTCTTCGATCGCGCACTCGCGAAGGAATTCGGCCGGCGCCGCATGCAGGGCGGGCAGCTCGCGTCGAAAATGCGCTATCTCGCGGCCCCGTGGGTCGGCGTGTTGCGCAACGGCGCGTGGCTGCGTCACGCCACGCATGCCAACGCGATGGCCAAGCGGCTCGCCGACGCCGTCGCCGGCGTGCCCGGCACGCGCCTCCTTGCGCCGGTGGAAGCGAACGGCGTGTTCATGGACGTTCCGCTGTCGGATGATCGAGGCGCTTCGCGCGCGCGACTGGAAGTTCTACGAATTCGTGGGCGCCACGGGCATTCGGCTCATGTGCAGCTGGGACATGACGCCGGAAGCGGTCGACGCGCTGGCCGCCGACATCCGCACACTCGCGGAAGCCTAGTGGCTGTCCAGCGCCGCGTCGTCGTCTTCGACCTGGGCGGCGTTCTGCTCGACTGGAACCCGCGACATCTGTATCGCAAGCTGTTCCGCGGCGACGACGCGGCGATGGAGACGTTCCTCTCCGAGGTCTGCTCGCCCGAATGGAACGAACGGCAGGATGCCGGGCGATCCTTCGCCGAAGCGGTCGCCGAGCTCGCGCCGAAGCATCCCGACAAGCTGCATCTCATCAACGCGTGGCGCGAGCGCTTCCCCGAGATGATTCCGGGCGCGATCGAGGGAACCGTCGACGTCCTGCGCGAGCTCATGTCGAGCAACGTCCCGGTCTACGCGCTTTCCAACTGGTCGGCGGAGACGTTTCCTTCCGCGCGCGAACGCTTTCCCTTTCTCGCGTGGTTCGACGGTATCGTGCTCTCGGGCGCGGAGCGCTGCATGAAGCCCGACGAGCGCATCTTCCGCATTCTTCTCGACCGTTATGACCTGGCGGCGGGCGAAACCGTCTTCATCGACGACAATCCCAGGAACGCGCACGCCGCCGGTGCGCTCGGGATCCACGGGATCCATTTCCAGTCGCCCGACGGGCTGCGCCGCGAGCTTGGCGAGCTCGGCTTCATGTGAACGGCGATGAGCGGCGCGCGCTGAACTTCGCCCTGATCGGCGCGGGCTTCATCGGCCCGGTGCATGCCGCCAACGTCGCCGCGTGTAGCGATACCCGGCTTGCCTGGGTCGTCGATTTCAACCCCACGGCGGGCGCGGCACTCGCTGCCAGGCACGGGGCAAGGTTCACGGCCGATCTCGGCGAAGCGCTGGCCGACGGCGCGGTCGACGCAGTGCTCGTCTGTACGCCGCCGCGCACGCATGCCTCGATCATCGAGCGTGCGGCTCGGGCGGGCAAGGCGATCTTCTGCGAAAAGCCGGTCGATCTCGAGATGGCGCGCATCGACGCGTGCGCGCGCGTCCTGGCCGAGACGCGCGTTCCGTTCCACGTCGGGTTCAACCGCCGCTACGACCCGAGCCACCACGCTCTGCACGATGCGATACGCAACGGCGACATCGGACGCGCCGAGATGCTCGTGCTGTCGAGCCGCGATCCGGAGATCTCGCCGCCCGACTACGTGGCCGCGATGCCAAACGGCATCTTCTACGACACCATCATCCACGACTTCGACATGGTGCGCTGGCTTACGGGCGACGAGCCGGTCGAGGTGTTCGCGCGCACCGCGGTGATGCTCGGCGCGAAGGAGAATCCGCATCGCGACCCCGACACGGCAATGGTGATGCTGACGATGCGAAGCGGTGCGCTCGCGCACGTCAACGCGAGCTTCCGTGCGACCTACGGCTACGACCAGCGCATCGAGGCGTTCGGCGAGAAGGGCATGCTCGTGTCGCGCAATCACCAGCCCACCGGCCTCGAGCGTTACGACGCGAGCGGCGTCCGCCAGGATCCGCTCCTGCGCTTCTTCATCGAACGCTATGCGGTGTCCTACCTGCGCGAGTTGGAGGACTTCGTAGACGCGGTCCGTTCGCGACGCGCGCCCTCGATCACGCTCGAAGACGGACGGCGCGCATTGGCGCTGGCCGACGCCGCGGTGGAGTCCGCCAAGACCGGCCGCACGGTCCCCGTCTAGTGAACATTGCGTACACTTGCGTCTTCGACCACGCGTTTCTTTTACTGCCATGAAACCCTATGCCATCGCTCTCCTGGCGCTCGCCGCACCCCTTGCGCTCGCGCACCATGGATGGAGCGAGTACGACCAGCAGACGACGCTCAAGCTCACCGGCACCATCGAGGAGGCGGGCTACGAGCACCCGCATGGCCACATCAAGCTCAAGACCGCCAACAAGACGTGGATCGCCGTGCTCGCGCCGCCGTCGAGAATGGATGCGCGCGGCCTGACCAAGGACGCGCTGAAGGTCGGTGGCCAGGCGACCGTCGAGGGCTACGCGTCGCGCGCCAAGCCCGACGAGATGCGGGCCGAGCGGATCACCGTCGCGGGTAAGACAGTCGAACTCCGGTAACGGCATGAACGGCATGCAGGCGATCGAAGCGTCGTCCATCGCGCGGTGGATGCGGGAGGCGCTTTGGGCGTATCCGGCGGTCGAGGCGACCCATATCCTCGCGCTCGGCCTCGTAGTGGGATCGATCGTCATCGTCGACCTCCGCCTGCTCGGGCTGTCGCGGGACGTGTCGGTGGCGCGGCTTTCGCGGCACGCGCTGCCGTGGACGGTGGGGGCGTTCGTGGTCGCGATGTGTACGGGACTGCTGATGTTCACGGCGCACGCAGAGGACTTTCTCACCAATCGCGTGTTCGCGATCAAGATGGGCCTCCTCCTCCTCGCCGGCATCAACGCCGGGATACTGCATACCGGTCCCTGGCGATCGATCGCGCAATGGGACACCGGCGCGATGCCGCCGGGGCGCGTACGATTTTCGGCAGCGGTCTCGATCGTGATCTGGATCTCGGTCGTCGCGTGCGGCCGGCTGCTTGCGTACACCTGACCAGGGCACAGCACACCATGCCACGGCGAAGCGACATCACGTTCGAGCAGCTCCAGCATCGCGGCGACGGGCGCCTGCCCGGGCTCGTCGGATTCCGTGTCGTCGACTTGCAGGAAGGATTGCTGCACGCCGAGCTCGACATCCGGCCGGAGCTGCTTGCGCCGAACGGATACTTGCACGCGGCAACGGTGATCGCATTGGCGGACACCGCCGCCGGGTTCGGGTGTATCGCGCACCTGCCCGAGGGTGCGCAGAACTTCACCACAGTAGAGCTCAAGGCGAACTTCTTCTCGACCGCGCGCGAAGGAACGATCGTCGCCCGGGCGCGGCCGGTGCACATGGGTAACACGACGCAGGTCTGGGATGCGGAAGTCACGCGCAAGGCGGACGGTCGCCAGATCGCGCTCTTCCGCTGCACGCAGCTCATTTTGTGGCCACAGCCGCTTAAATAGGGACGTACCCCATTACGGGGTACGTCCCTATTTAGGGGTCGGCCTAAAGGCTTATCGCGGCGCGTACGTCGGCGACATAGACTCTCGCGCATCTCCGTCGTGGTTGCCGCGATGCGCTCGCTCACCGCATGGCTCCTGCTCGCGTTCGCCTGCGGCGTGTGCGTGCTGCAGAACCGCGCGCAATTGCCGCCGCTGCCGCTCGCGCTCACCGCTATCGCGGGTGTGGCCCTCGTCGCCGCAACGCGCGCGACCCGCGTGGGCGCGGTGATTGCCGCACTGGCACTGGGCTTCGCGTATGCGGCTCTGCGTGCCGAGCACCGACTTGGGGATTCGCTTCCGCGCGAATGGGAGGGCGAGGACATCCGCGTGGTCGGCGTTGTCGACGATCTCCCGGCCGCATCGGACAGCGGCGTGCGCTTCGCATTGGCCGTCGAGAGCGTCATCACGCCGCGGGCGCGCGTGCCGTCGCGCATCTCGCTCGCATGGTTTGCCGCGCGCGACGACGAGGAAGAGGTTCCCGTGGTCCACGCGGGCGAGCGCTGGCAGCTCACCGTGCGCCTGCGAAGACCCCACGGCAACGTCAACCCCGGCGGCTTCGATCTCGAAGCATGGCTCCTGCAGCAAAATTTGCGTGCGACCGGGTACGTGCTTGCCGCCGACAGCACACGCGTCGACGCATTCGCGGGGCGCTTTCGCGATCACGTGCAACGCGCCCGCGAATCCGTGCGCGGCCGCATCATGCGCGCGCTCGACGGCGAGGCTTATGCGGGGGTGATCGTGGCGCTCGCGATCGGCGACCAGCGCGCGATCGCCGAGTCGCAGTGGACCGTGTTCAACCGCACCGGAATCGCGCACCTCGTGAGCATCTCCGGTCTCCACGTCACGGTATTCGCGACATTCGCCGGCGGGCTTGCGTTCGCACTCGCGCGGCGCTGCGTGCGGCTCACGTCGCGTGTCCCTGCACGGAAGATTGCCGCCGCGGTGGGCGTGCTGGCGGCGGGCGCCTACACGCTCCTCGCGGGCGCGGAGGTTCCAGCCGTGCGTACGTTCATGATGCTCGCGGTCGCCGCCGGCGGCGTCTGGATCGGGCGTCCCGGCACGGCCGGCATCGTCTGGCTGTGGGCGCTTGCCGTCGTGCTCGCGTACGATCCCTGGGCGCCGCTGACGCCGGGATTCTGGCTTTCGTACGGCGCCGTCGCGCTCCTCCTCTACGCTTCCGCGGCGCGGCTGCGCGATCCGCAGGCGATGTCGCGCCGCGAGCGCCTCCTGCGCGTGCTGCGCGAGGCCGCGCACGCACAATGGATCGTCACCGTCGGCCTCGCGCCGCTCACCATCGCGCTCTTCGCGCAGATGTCGCTCATCGCGCCGCTCGCCAACGCGATCGCGATTCCCGCCGTCACGCTCGTGATCGTGCCGCTCGCGCTGACGGGCATCTTCGTGCCGCTCGATGTCTTCTTCGAGCTCGCACACGCGGCGCTCGTCCCGCTCATGCGATTCCTCGAGATTCTCGCCGCGATGCCGGATGCGGCATGGCAGCAGCACGCGCCGCCCGGTTGGACCGTAGTCGCGGGTTGTCTCGGCGTCGTGTGGCTGCTCGCCCCGTCGGCCGTGCCGGCGCGCGCGTTGGGCATCGTGTGGCTTGTTCCGCTGTTCGTGGTGCGTCCGGCGCCCCTCATGGAAGGCGCGTTTCGCCTCACGGTGCTCGACGTCGGGCAAGGCCTCGCGTCGGTCGTGGAAACGCGCGACTTCACGCTCGTGTACGACACCGGCCCGCAGTTCACCGAGACCGCCAACGCCGGCGCGCGCATCGTCGCGCCCTACCTCCGGGCATCCGCGCTGCGGCGCGTGGACGGCCTGGTCGTGAGCCACCAGGACCTCGATCATTCGGGGGGAGCGCTGGGGCTGCTCGACGCCGTCCCCGTCACGTGGCTCGCATCCTCGCTGCCTGACGACCACCCCATCGTCGCGCGTGCGCGCCGCCCGATCCGGTGCGTCGCGGGGCAGCATTGGATGTGGAACGGCGTGCGCTTCACGGTCCTCCATCCTTCCGCCGACGAGTACGACGACGCGCACGCGAAGACGAACGATCGCTCGTGCGTGCTGCGCATCGATTCGGCGCACGGCAGCGCGCTCCTGACGGGCGACATCGAAGCGCGCAGCGAGGCCCGCCTGGTCGCGACGCAACGCGACCGCTTGCGCGCCGACGTCGTCGTCATGCCTCATCACGGGTCGCGCACGTCCTCGACGCACGCGTTCGTGCGCGCAGTCGATCCTTACATTGCCATCGTCGGCTGCGGTTACCGCAATCGCTTCGGTCATCCGCGCCCCGATATCGTCGCGCGCTACACGAATCACGGCGTCGCGGTCGCGCGTACCGATCTCGAAGGCGCTCTCACGGTCGCATTCGACGCGCGCCACTCGCTTCGCACGATATCCGCACGCGCGCAGCGCGGACGCTACTGGCTCGACCTGCCAGATCCGGAAGGCGTGCCTTTCGACTGACGTTGCTACACTTCCTGCGATGAAGCGACGCTCGTTCGTCCTGTCCGCGCTGGCGCTTGCGGGGACTTCGCCCGCGCAGGGCATCCCGGAGTTTCGCTTGAGCACCGCCACCGGTCCGGCGTTCGCGCTCGGTAAAGCAGGTGAGCGCTGGTCGGCGCTGTTGAACGAGCAAGCCGCGGGCGTGCACGAAGTCCGCCACTATCCCGGCGCGGCGCTTGCGGCGCGTGACGCGCTGCGCGAGTTCGGCGCGTTGCGGGACGGCGCGGTCGACATGGCCGTGGGTTCCGCGCTCGCATGGTCTGCCCAGCTGCCGGTGTTCGGCGTGTACGGATTGCCGTGGATCGCGCCGGAGCCGCGCGAACAGGAGGCGCTCGCAAGCGCGCCCGCCGTCCGCGAGCGTATCGAAGACGCCGCGGCGAGCGCAGGCGTCGTCGTGGTATCGACCGCGGCGCTCGGCGAGCGGGCCATTGCGACATTCGACGGCGGCGTCACGGCTCAGGCGGCGCTGGCGGGTCGCGCGATCCGGACCGTGCCCATCCCGCTCATTCTTCAGACGCTGGCCGCCCTCGGCGCGCGTCCCGCGTCGATGCCTCTTGCGGACGCGCAGGCGCAATTCGCCGCGCGTAAGCTCGACGGCCAGGAAGGCCCCGCTTCCACGCTCGCAGCCGCGCGCGTCGCCGCGTCGGGTTTGAAATTCGTCACGCGATGGGGCGCCTTCGCGGATGCGATGGTGTTCGCGGTTCGGCAATCGCTGTGGTCGCGGTGGAGCCCCGCGCAGCAAGCGGCCGTACGCGCCGCTGCCGCCGACGCCGCGCGCGAGGCGGGGGCGCTTGCGCGCGAGGATGCCGCGTTCGGAGAGCTCGTGAAGCAGGGCGTGGATGTCGTGCGTCCCACGCCTGCGCAACGTGCCGCCTTGCGCGCAGCGGTCGACCGGGTCTGGGCGAATTGGACGGCCTCGATCGGCGCGGAGCTCGTCGCCGCCGCACAGGCGGCGGTGCAGAAAACCTAGTTCACGAAGCGGCCGATGCGCACCGCGGTCTCGCCTTTGCGCGGCCGTCGCGTCGGCATGATGAGCACTGCTTCGTCGTAGGGTGTGCGCACTTCGCGCGCGCCGTCCCGCGCAAGCAACGAGCCGCCTTTCGCAATGACGGCAAGTCCGGCGACCGGCTGGGCGAAGGCGAACTCGTCGCTTTCGATCGTCACCACATCGGTCACTTCGATTGCGCGCTGGGCCGGCGGGAGCTCGGCATCGACGTGCTTGTCGAAGAACGCAGGATCCACCATGCCGAAGTAACGCAGGAAGCGCAGCGCAGCCTGCTTCGCGACTTTGGGCGCGGCCCGCTCCCAATGCTGCCCGCACTCCACGAGCAACGCGTTGCGCGCGTCCACCGGATCGTCGAACGCGCCGTAGTCGCGCAGCCGCTTGCCGGCCGCGTGGCCGGCATCGATCACGATGTGCTCCGGAACGCCGACGGCTTGCGCGAGCTCGAGTCCCTTGCGCTGCCGGCCCGCGAGCGCGAGCGGCGGGCACGGATCGGTCATCGAATGCAGGTCGAGCAGAAAGTCCGTGTCGTCGTACACAGGCCGCAGCTCGCGGGCGCGAACGAGGTCGGCCGAGGTGCGCGGGCCGTCGAGCACGTCCGCCGTCCACAGGCGGTTGAAGTCTTCGTCGACGCAGCGGGATGAGAAGGGATCGGCAGCGTCGAACGAGCAGAACGCGTCGATATTGGCGAACGTGAGCGTCAGCGTGCCGCGCGTGGGACGCACCTCCTCGCGCAGGAGCCAGTCGTTGCAGATCGCGCCGCACACCTCGTTGCCGTGGGTGAGCGCCTGGATCGTCACCCGCGGCCCGGCGCGCGGCGACTCGAATCGCCACACGTACGGAATGCCGGTGTTTCCCGTTCCCCACCGCTCGAGAGCGGGAAATTCGACCTCGATGGAAGTCACCTGGATAGCCGCTCGACGAGCCGTTGCATGAACGCTTCACAGCGCGCGATCTGTTCCAGCGACACCCATTCGTTGGGCTGGTGCGCCTGCGCGATGTGCCCGGGACCGCAGATGACGGTCGGGATCGCCGCGCCGTGAAACAGCGAGGCCTCGGTGCCGAACGACACCTTGCCTACTTCCATCGTCTCGTTGCAGGCATGGCCGAGCGCGGTGATGTCGCTGCCGTCGTGGGTATCGAAACCCGGCAGGGTCGACACGTGATCGAACGCGATGTAGGTATGGGGGTCGACCGCGTGCATGTCGGGCAGGAACCGGGCAGCGAACGCCTCGACGTCGCGGATGAACGCGTCGGGATCGTCGAACGGCAGGTGACGGATCTCGAAGTCGAACGTGCAATCGCGCGGAACGATGTTGAGCGCGGTGCCGCCGCGAATGATTCCCACGTGGGTGGTCGTGTACGGCACGTCGTACGCTTCGTCGCGGGTGCCTTCGTCGCGGAACGCGCGCGCACGCTGCGCGATGTAGGCGACGATCTGGCAGGCGATCTGCACGGCGTTGACGCCGTGCGGCGTCAGCGACGAGTGCGCCTCGAACCCGCGCACGCGGCAGCGCCACGCCTTCTTGCCCTTGTGCGCGACCACGAGCTCCATCCCCGTAGGCTCGCCGACGATGCAACCGGCAGGCCGGATGCCGTGCGCGACGATGTCCGCGATCATCCGCCGCACGCCGATGCATCCGACTTCCTCGTCGTACGAAAGTGCGAAGTGCAGCGGCTTGCGCACGCCGCGGCGCACGAACTCCGGCACGAACGAGAGTCCTACCGCCGAGAAGCTCTTCATGTCGGTCACGCCGCGACCGTACAGACGGTCGTCGCGCAACGTCATCGTGAATGGATCGCTGTCCCACGGCTGGTTGTCGACCGGCACGACGTCCGTATGGCCGGACAGCACGATGCCGCCGTCCGTGACGTTGCCGTCGGCCGCCGCCAGCGTAGCGAACAGGTTTGCCTTGCGCTTGTCGTCGTCGAAGGTGAGGCTCGTCGTGAACCCATGGCCTTCGAGGTAGTCCCGCACCCAATCGATGAGCGCGAGATTCGAATCGCGGCTCGTCGTGTCGTACGCGACGAGGGTGCGGATGAGATCGAGGGATCGCAGCGCGGGACTGACTTGGGCGAGGTTTCCGGGAGCGTTCATGCCGAACCTCCAAGCCTTAAAAGGCAAGCATAGCACCGTCCCAGGCGCTAACCCATCCTTGCGATCCTCCCGAATGATCGCTTCACGTTCCCTGCGGAGGCTCTCGATGATGCTGTTTCGCTGGTGCTCCCCGGCGGTATCGCTCGCCGCATCTCATTCGCTCGTGCAATCGCTGCCGCTCGAGCGCTTCAAGCTGCCGTCGGGCTTCGCGACCGAGGTGGTGGCAATCGTGCCCAATGCGGCGGGCATGGCGCTTCCAGCCGGCGAGCCGGCGGCGAGCGCGTCGAAGTGGATGACACGGTTGCTCGAGAGCAACCGGCGGAACAGGCTGTGTCCCGATTTTTCGACGGCAAGGAGCTCGCGAAGCTCTTCGACATACGGCGAGCTTTGCGCAAGCTTCGTCAGGTGGGCAAGCGCTTCCTCGTTCGAGACGTGAGGCGTGGCGGCATTGCGATCGAAGTGCCGCAACAGCAGCGAGAGCACAGCCTCGATCGATGGTTGCCTGTCGCACAGGTCGAACGAGACATGCAGGGAGTGAGGCGTCATCGTCTCGACGGCGTGCGGCGTGAAGCTCTTGAGGTACAGAACGTCGCCGGGCTCCATGACCACTTCCGCAATTACGGGGCCCATGCGATGGGCATCGAGGTCGGTCAGCTCGATGCGGCGTGGGGACTGGCGCGCGTGAAAGCGCCAACGCTTCCGACCTTCGACGTGCATCACGAGCACGTCGTCCGTGTCGACGTGGCCGCGGTACGCCTCGTTCCCGTGTTGCGAATAGAACGCCGTCGCATTGCAGAACGTCGCAGGGCGCGCCTTGTCGAGTACCGAGGCGAAAGCATTGACGCCTGGATCCAGGATGTCCAGTCCTTCCAACACACATGCCGCGCCGTCCGCGAAGTGACGGTCGAGGACACGGCGGTCGCAGAAGGTGAGCTTGCGTCGCTGTACGACCTTGTAGACGCACGCTTCCGACAGGTCCACGGGCTTGCCGCGAAGGAACAGGGTGAGGTAGTCGACGTCGAAAAAGGGATTGTCGAGATGCCGGCGCAGGTCGGTCATGCCGAACAGCCGCTGGCCGTTGGCGAGGCCTTTGCGATGCAGGTGGGCGACTTCGGGCGCCGAAGGCAGGGCGTCCTTGAGATAGAAATCGCGGATGTTGCGAAGGGTCGGCGGAAGGTCGTTCACGGCTAGCCCAAGAGGCTAGGGCATGTGAAGTGACCTCGGTACTAGGGGTTTCGCGGAATTACACTTTGAAACAAGACTGCACCAGCGGGCGGCACGCGCGCGCACCGCTGGTGCAGAGTGCTATCAGACGCGCGGCTCGCCGTTCTCGTTGACGACGATGGTCGCGCCCGGCGGCGTCGTCGTTTGCACGCGATGCTCGTGTCCGCGGAAGTTGTACGTCACGTCGTAGTAGTCGGGACGTCCGCTGTTCTGCGTATAGGCGCAGCGTTGAACGTCTTGCGTATAGCCTTGACCGCCGTATTGGCTGCCGACGTTGGCGCCCACGGCGCCGCCCGCGAGCGCGCCGACGCCGGTTGCGACGTCACGTCCGCGGCCGCTGCCCACCTGGTGACCCAGGATGCCGCCGATGACTGCACCGGCGATGGCGCCCGGAATCGCGTTGTTCGAGGCTCCGGTGGTCTGCTGTTCCACCCAGCAGCGCTGCTCGGGCGGTCCCACAATCGCGCGTACGGAGGTGACTTGCGCTTCGTACGTGCGCTCGTTGTTACGGCGCCGGTAGTCGTACGTATCCTGCGCGTAACGCGGCGGCGGCTCGTTGTACGAGCCCGAACCCGAACCGTAACGCGGCCCGTCGACCGGTCGCACCGACGAAATGCGGTCGTTGAGCCCCATCGCCGCCAGGTTCGCGTAGCTGCCGGGGCGAAGCGTGACGCATTGCCCGCCGAAGCGCGCGTCTTCGCAGGCTTCCCACCAGCCGCCGCGCACGATCACCGACGATGCGCGATCGTTGAAGCCTGCACGGTCGAAGTTACCCACTTGCTGGTTGGCGGAAAACTGCCGCCCCTGGAAGCTGTCGTGCTCGAAGAACGTGACCTGCGCGGAAGCGGTGGCTGCGCAAGCTACGGCGCCGGCCACTGCGAGCATCTTGAAATACGGTTTCATGCATGCCTCCTTCGATGTAAACGTTGCAACGCCAAGCGTGGCATCGATGCTGCTCGTCGAACAACGTGTCGTTCGATGGTGTCGTTGTCGGAAGTGCGCGCGGCGTGACGTAGGACGTATCCAGCGTCGCCATGCGGAAACAAAAACGGCGCCCGAAGGCGCCGTTGGGTTGCCGGATCGGCGACCCTCACGTGACTAGTAAGGAACCGGAACCACCGGCGACGGGTAGTACGAGTACGGTTGCGTGTACACGACAGGAGGCGCAACGTACACGGGTCGCGGCGCGTAGTACGGCCTGTAGTAGGGCCGGTATACGACGGGCGCCGGGCGGTAGTAGTGAGGCCTGTAAGACGGACGGTACGGTGCGCCGTAATAGGGCTGGCCGGCGTTCACCGCGAACCCGGGTCCGCCCACCGACACGCTCCATGAGACGTTGCCGCCTGCGGAAGCGGCAGTCGAGAACATGGCGGCAGCGCCGACGGCGGCGGTGCCCACAGCGGCGACAAGCATCTTGGTGCGGTTCATGGATCTCTCTCCTTCACGGCCCTCTGTGGGCCTTCGCGATCAACAACGTGACAATAGGACTGCCCGTTGACGCCGGGGTTTCCACTGTTGCGCGTTGTTACAAATGGGGACCGTTGCGCTATCCTTCGAGACGCCCACCCCCTCCCGGAGACCTTGCGCATGCGTTCAATCCGCTGGCTTGCCGCGTTCGCCTTTCTGGCGACCGCGGGTTCGCTCGCCGCAGCGAACCTCACCATCGGGCTCGGCACCGACGTCACCGCCGTCGACCCGCACTATCACAACCTCACGCCGAACAACAACGTCGCCAACCATCTCTACGGCTATCTCGTGGAGCGCAACGAGAAGTCGCAGATGATTCCCGGCCTCGCGACCGAGTGGAAGGCGATCGACCCGACCACGTGGGAGTTCAAGCTGCGCAAGGGCGTGAAGTTCCACGACGGCAGCGAGTTCACCGCCGCGGACGTCGTCGCGTCGATCGAGCGCGTCCCGAAGGTGCAGAACAGCCCGTCGCCCTTCACCGCGTACACGAAGCAGATCACGAAGATCGACGTCGTCGATCCGTACACGATCCGTTTCAAGACGGCGCAGCCGTATCCGCTCATGCCGTCGGACATGACGCAGGTCGCGATCATCAACAAGCAATTTGCCAACTCGAGCACCGAGGACTTCAACTCCGGCAAGGCAGCGATCGGCACCGGCCCGTACAAGCTCGTCAAGTTCACCAAGGGCGACCGCCTCGAGTTCGCGCGCAACGACGCCTACTGGGGCGGGAAGACGCCGTGGGAGAAGGTGACGCTGCGCATCGTCACGCAGGACGCCGCGCGCGTTGCGGCGCTGCTGGCGGGCGACGTGCAGGTGATCGAGAACGTGCCGACGTCCGACGTCGCGAAGCTCGCGCAGGACAAGAAGCTCTCGGTCTTCCGCCAGACGTCGGACCGCCTGATGTACGTGCACATGGACAGCGACCGCAACGTGACGCCTACCGTGACGGGGAAAGACGGCAAGGCCCTCGACAAGAATCCTCTCAAGGACGCGCGCGTTCGCAAGGCGCTGTCGAAGATGATCAACCGGCCCGCGATCGTCGAGCGCGTGATGGAGAAGGAGGCCATTCCCGCCGGCCAGCTCGTCCCCGACTTCCTGTTCGGCGCCACCAAGAACCTCAAGGTCGAGGCCTACGATCCCGAGGGTGCCAAGAAGCTCCTCGCCGAGGCCGGATATCCCGACGGCTTCAAGGTGACGCTGCACGCGACGAACAACCGTTACGTCAACGACGCCAAGATCGCGCAGGCGATCGCGCAGATGTGGACGCGCGGCGGCATTCCGACCGAAGTCGTGGCGATGCCGTCGGCCACGTTCTTCCCGCAAGCGACCGACCTCAAGTTCAGCATGCTCCTCGTCGGCTGGAGCACGGGCACCGGCGAATCCTCGTCGTCGCTCAAGGCCCTGCTCATGACGTTCAACAAGGACAAGGGCTTCGGCACCGCGAACCGCGGCCGCTATTCGAACACCAAGGTCGACGCGCTGACCGAGGACGCGATGATGACCGTCGACGACGTCAAGCGCGAAGCGTACCTGCAGCGCGCCGCGGAGCTCGCGATCGGCGAAACCGGCCTCATTCCGTTGCACTTCCAGGTGAGCATCTGGGCAACGCGCGACGGCATCGTCTATGCGCCGCGCGTGGACGAGCAGACGCTCGCGCACAAGTTCCTGCCTGGAAGGGAGGCGATGGGGGCGGCGGGGTCCAAGCCGAAGACATGAACGCACCAGGAATCCCGGTAGCCGCCGCACATTTCATCGGTAACGCCTGGCGCGCGCCCGCGGGCGGCGACATGCTGCCCATGATCGATCCGTCCGACGGCACGCAGTTCGCGACCATTGCCCGCGGAAACGCTTCCGACATCGACAGCGCCGTCCAAGCGGCCCGCGCTGCGTTCAATGGCGCGTGGGGCAAGCTCGCACCCGTCGAGAGAGGCCGGAAACTCGCCGCCCTTTCGCGCGCAATCCTCGATCGCGTTGACGAGCTCGCCTTGCTCGAGGCGCGCGACTGCGGAAAGCCGATGAAGCAGGCGCGCGCGGACGTCGTCGCGTGCGCGCGTTACTTCGAGTTCTACGGGGGCGCGTGCGACAAGTTCCACGGCGAGACCATTCCGTACACGCCGGGCTACACGGTCCTCACCTGGCGCGAGCCGCACGGCGTTACCGGGCACATCGTTCCGTGGAACTACCCGATGCAAATCTTCGGGCGCAGCGTGGCGGGGTCGCTCGCGGCCGGCAACGCGTGCGTGGTCAAGCCGGCGGAAGATGCGTGTCTCTCGTTGTTGCGCATTGCCGAACTTTCTGCCGAAGCGGGCTTTCCCGAAGGCGCGATCAACGTTGTCACCGGCCTCGGCAATGAGGCGGGCATCGCACTCGCGCGTCACCTGGGCATCGACCACCTGTCGTTCACCGGCTCGCCGGCCACCGGCTCGCTGGTGGCACAGGAAGCGGCGAAGCGGCATTGCCCGGTCACTCTGGAGCTTGGCGGGAAGGGACCGCAGGTCTTCTTCGCCGACGCCGACCTCGACGCGGCGGTGCCGGCCATGGTCAACGCGATCGTGCAGAACGCAGGACAGACGTGCTCCGCCGGCAGTCGGCTGCTCGTGGAGCGATCGCGCTACGACGAAGTGATCGAACGTCTCGGCAGCGCATTCGCAGTTTTGAAGGTCGGGTCCGCGCTCGAAGACCTCGATTGCGGCCCGCTCATCCGCGCGTCGCAGCTCGAACGCGTGCGGGGCTTCCTCGACGAAGCGTCGCACGCGAAGCTGCCGGTCGCCGGGCAGGGAACGGTATCCGGAAACGCTCCGGCGTCGGGCTACTACGTTCCGCCCACGCTCGTGCGCGACGTGCCGCCCGGTGCGCGCCTTGCCCGCGAGGAAGTGTTCGGCCCCGTGCTGGCGGCCATGCCGTTCGACGACGAGGCGCATGCGGTCAAGCTCGCCAACGGTACGGACTTCGGCCTCGTCGCCGGGGTGTGGACGCGCGACGGCGCCCGCCAGCTGCGCATGGCCCGGGCAATTCGCGCGGGACAGGTGTTCATCAACAACTACGGCGCCGGCGGCGGGGTCGAGCTGCCGTTCGGCGGTATGGGGCAATCCGGCTACGGCCGGGAAAAGGGATTTGAAGCGTTGTACGGGTTCACTGCACTGAAGACGGTCGTGCTGCAGCACGGTTAGCGAAAGGAACGAATGAACGAGCGGCCGAGCGTCTGCGAGCAAAGGCCCGAAGGGCGCGTTCGCGAGCGATTGAGACGAGACGACACGCCGATTCGGCGGCCGACTTGTCAGTACGAGGAGTCGAGGATGGGAAAGATACTGCGTGCGCTGCTCGTTGCGGCGCAAGTTTTCGCGGTGGGTGTCGTTGTCGCACAAGCATTGCCGAAGGACACGGTCGTCCGCGTGAAGAATCCCTCGCTCGGCGCGGGATGGCTGGAGGGCAAGGTCGGCATTGCCGCCAACAAGTGCACGATGGTGTTCCTGAGCCAGAAGGCCCCCGGCGGCTATACGGCGATGGCATTGAACGCGGTGAAGGCGATGCAGCGGCGCGACGGTGCGAACTGGGTGGACGTCGACGTCAAGCCATGGCTCGCCAACGAGCCCAAGGACTGCCGCGAGGCGGATAACGACTGAACACATGAGACTCCCCAACAAGATTGCCATCGTCACCGGCGCCGGATCCGGCTTCGGCAAAGGCATCGCCGAGCGCTTCGCGGCCGAAGGAGCGAAGGTCGTGGTCAACGACATCGACGCCGTGAACGGCGAGCGCGTCGCGCGCGACATCGGCGCCAACGCGCGCTTCATCGTCGGCGACGTCACCAAGGACGCCAACGTCAAGCGCATGGTCGACTTTGCGCTGGCCGAATTCGGCGGACTCGACGTCGTCGTGAACAACGCGGGCACGACGCACCGCAACCAGCCCATGCTCGACGTGACCGAAGAGCAGTTCGACCGCATCTACGCGGTCAACGTGAAAAGCCTGTTCCTCACCGCGAAGCACGCGGTCCCGCACATGCGCACGAAGCGCAACGGCGTGTTCATCACCATTGCGTCGACCGCCGGCGTGCGCCCGCGCCCGGGCCTTACCTGGTACAACGGCAGCAAGGGGGCAGCGATCGTCACGTCACGCTCGATGGCGGCCGAGCTCGCCAAGGACAACATTCGCGTCAACGTCATCAATCCCGTGGCGGGCGAGACCGCGATGCTTGCGCAGTTCATGGGGGAGGACACGCCCGAAAAGCGCGCGCAGTTCGTGGCGTCGATTCCGCTCGGGCGACTGTCGCAGCCATCGGACATCGCCACCGCGGCAGTGTTCTTCGCGTCGGACGAATCGTCGTTCATCACCGGCGCGTGCCTCGAGGTGGACGGCGGCCGCTGCGTTTGATAGCGATTCGCGACATCGACCACGTGGTACTGCGGGTGCGCGATCTCGCGCGATCGCTCGTGTTCTATCGCGACGTGCTGGGCTGCGCGGTCGAGCTTGCGCGCCCGGGCATCGGCCTTTGGCAACTACGCGCAGGCCGCTCGATGGTCGACCTCGTGCCGGTCGACGGCAAGCTCGGCGCGGCCGGCGGGGCGGCCCCGGGCGCGGAAGGGCGCAACGTCGACCACCTCTGCTTCCGCGTCGACCCATTCGACGAATCCGACATACGTGCGCACCTTGCGTCGCATGGCATCGCCGCCGGCACGACCGAACAGCGCGTGGGCGCCGAGGGCATCGGTCCTTCGATCTATGTCGAGGACCCGGACGGAAACGTCATCGAGCTCAAGGGCCCCGCGACGAGCGGCGCCTCGACCTCGTAGTAGTCGTCCACGCGAGCGAGTCGCAAGCCCGGTGCGAGTGCGCGAAGCAGGCGCAGCATCGGCGCGTTGTCGATCAGGACCATGCCGCGAAAGGTGTCGATGCCTCGCGCCAGCGCCGCGCTCGCGAGGCGCGCGAGCAGCGTATGTCCGACCCCGACGCCCTGGAAGGCATCGACCACCAGCAACGCGAGGTCCGCAACGCGCGGACGCTCGCGGTCACGAACGAAGCGTGCCACGCCCACGCCGTCGACCTCGGAGCCGTTGCGAATCGATGCCCCCACGGCGAAGCGGTCGACGCCGTCGAGGTTCGTCAGCGCGTCGAGCTCGGCGTCCGAAAGCCGGTAGCGAACGGTGAAGAAGCGCCGGTAGCTCGTCAGGGGACTCAAGCGCGCAACGGCGCGCTCGATCAGCGGCCGCGACGCTCGGGAGACGGGGCCGAATCGCAGCGGGCGGCCGTCCGGCAGGACGTAGGGAGCGTAGATGGGAAGCGCTGCGAGTTTTGCCATGACCATTCCTTGCAATTACATTACAAATATAATATTATAATGATCATGGCACGATACGCCGCAGAGCACAAGGGGGAAACCCGCCGCCGCATCCTGGAGGCGGCCGATAACCTCATCAAGGCGCAAGGCGTCGAGTCGGTGTCAGTGTCCGAGGTCATGCGTCGCGCGGGGTTGACCGTCGGCGGCTTCTACGCGCACTTCCCCTCGAAGGAGGCCCTGGCACAGGAAGCGCTTTTGTTCGGGCTCACCCGCAGCGTCGAGCGCATGCTCGCCTCGCTCGATCGGATCCCAGACGCCCGGGCGCGAGTACGCGCCCTCATCTCGCAATACCTGGCGCAGGCCGAGGATCCGGACCTCGAGCACGCTTGCCCCATGACGCTGCTCCTGCCCGAACTCGCCCGGGCTGAGCGCGACACGCGCAACGCGTTCTCGGCGCACACGGGCGCTTTGCTCGACCGCATCGCTGCGCGCTTTCCCGAGATCGACGGCATGACCCGGCGGGAAGCGGCGCTCTTCGTGTACACGAGCTGCGCCGGCGCGGTCTCGGTCGCCCGCGCGGTCGCCTCGCCCGACGCCCGGCAACGCATCCTGGGGACGACCGAGCGCGTGCTCGTCCGCGCGCTCTCTCTCGTATGAAACTCCCTCCCGTATGAAATAATCGTCCCGACCGCGAACGGCTGCCTCGCCTTCGCCGATTGGACGATTCCCGATGCTCGACCGCGCATTGCAAGCGGAACTGGCGGCGATCCTGCCGCCGGACGCGCTGCTGCTGACGCCGGAGGAGACGAAGCCGTACGAATGCGACGGCCTCACGCTCTTTCGCGCGCAGCCGGCGGCGGTTGCCTTGCCGGAAACCGAGGCGCAGGTGGTGTCGATATTGAAGGCGTGCCACGCGGCGCGCGTGCCGGTCGTCGCGCGCGGCGCCGGCACGAGCCTGTCCGGCGGCGCGCTGCCCGATCCGTCGGGCATCGTGCTCTCGCTCGCAAAGTTCAAGCGCATCCTCACGGTGGACCCGGTCGCGCGCATCGCCGTCGTGCAACCGGGGGTGCGCAACCTCGCGATCTCGGAAGCCGCGGCGCCGCTCGGCCTGTATTACGCGCCCGATCCTTCGTCGCAGATTGCGTGCTCCATCGGCGGCAACGTCGCCGAAAACGCGGGCGGCGTGCATTGCCTCAAGTACGGCCTCACGGTGCACAACGTGCGGCGCGTGCGCGGTGTGCTCGTCACCGGCGACGTCGTCGAGTTCGGTGGCGAGTCGCTCGACAGCCCGGGCTACGATCTCCTGGCGCTCGTCAACGGCAGCGAGGGACTGCTCGCGGTCATCACCGAGATCACCGTGAAGCTGTTGCCGAAGCCGCAGCTCGCGCAAGTTGCGCTGGCTGCGTTCGACGACATCGAGAAAGCAGGCGCAGCCGTCGGCGCGATCATCGCCGCAGGCATCATTCCCGCCGGCCTCGAGATGATGGACCAGCCCGCCACGCGTGCGGTCGAGCAGTTCGTGCATGCCAACTACCCGCTCGAAGCGGCAGCCGTCCTGCTCGTCGAATCGGACGGCACCAACGAGGAAGTCGCGGCCGAGATGGCGGACATCCGTCGCCTCTTGACGGAGTCGGGCGCGAGCGAAGTGCGCGTGTCGCGCGACGAAGCGCAACGGCTCTTGCTTTGGTCCGGACGCAAGGCCGCGTTCCCTGCGGTCGGGCGCATCTCGCCCGACTACTACTGCATGGATGGCACGATCCCGCGCAAGGCGCTTCCGCGCGTGCTGAAAGCGATTGCCGAGTGGTCGAAGGAATTCGGCCTCGAGTGCGCGAACGTCTTCCATGCGGGCGACGGCAACCTGCATCCGCTCATCCTGTACGACGCGAACCGCGAAGGCGAGATTGCCAGGACCATCGCGTTCGGCGACCGCATCCTCGAGCTCTGCATCGAGGTCGGCGGCACGGTGACGGGCGAGCACGGCGTGGGTGTGGAGAAGCTCAACACGATGTGCAGCCAATTCAGTTCCGCGGAGCTTTCGCGTTTCCACGGCATCAAGGAAGCGTTCGACACGCATCGGCTGCTCAATCCCGGAAAGGCCGTTCCGACGCTGCACCGCTGCGCCGAGATGGGCCGCATGCACGTGCACGGCGGCCAGCTGGTGCATCCGGATCTACCCCGTTTCTAGGACCAGGAGCCATGAACGCACGCGATCCCCTGCGCACCCGAGCCAACGACGCCGACGTCGCTGCCATTGTCGACGCGCTCGTCCGCGACTTCGGCACGCGCGCGAAAACGGCGCTTGCGATTCGCGAGCAGCACGGTCACGGTGAAGCGATGCCCGAGATCGGGCTGCCCGACGTCGTCGTGTATCCGCACACCAACGAGGAGGTCGCGGGCATCGTGCGACTCTGCCATGCCGCGCGAATTCCCGTCATCGCGTTCGGCGTCGGCACTTCGCTCGAGGGGCACGTCACCGCGCTCTACGGCGGCGTGTGCATCGACCTCTCCGAGATGAACCGGGTGCTCGCCGTCAACGGCGACGACCTCGATTGCCGGGTGCAGGCCGGCGTCACGCGCGAACAACTCAACGCGGAGTTGAAGGGTACGGGCCTGTTCTTTCCGATCGATCCGGGCGCGAACGCGACCATCGGCGGCATGGCGTCGACGCGCGCATCCGGCACGAATGCGGTCCGCTACGGGACGATGCGTGAAAACGTCCTCGGCCTGACCGTGGTCACCGCCGACGGCCGCATCGTCCGCACCGGCGGGCGGGCGCGCAAATCGTCGGCCGGTTACGACCTCACGCATCTGTTCGTCGGCGCGGAAGGTACGCTCGGCGTCATCACCGAGATCCAGCTTCGCCTGTACGGCATCCCGGAAGCCATCTCCGCGGCGGTTTGCCAATACCCCGACCTCAGGGCGGCGGTCGGCACCGTGATCCAGGCCATGCAGATGGGAATTCCGGTCGCGCGCATCGAGATCCTCGACGCGCTGCAGATGCAGGCGTGCATCCAGTACTCGAAGCTCGAGGGCTACGAAGCGAAGCCGACGCTCCTCTTCGAGTTCCACGGCACCGAGAACGGTGTCCGCGAGCAGGCCGAGCTCATGCAGCAGATCTCCGACGAACATGGCGGCAGCGCGTTCCAGTGGGCCACGCAGGCGGAAGACCGCACGCGGCTGTGGAAGGCGCGCCACAACGCGTACTACGCCGCGCTCTCGCTGTCGCCAGGCAGGCAAGCGTTCTCGACCGACGCCTGCGTGCCCATCTCGCGCCTTGCCGACTGCCTGCTCGAGACGCGCGAGGACCTCGACCGCGAGGGCGTCATCGCGCCGATCGTGGGCCACGTCGGCGACGGCAACTTCCACGTGCTCGTGCTGTTCGATCCCGCGATCGCGGCGGAGCGCGCGAAGGCCGAGGACATCGCGAAGCGCGTCAGCATGCGCGCGATCTCGATGGGCGGCACGTGCACGGGCGAGCACGGCGTCGGCATGCACAAGCTCGAAGCCTTGGTGGCGGAGCACGGCGAGGCGGTCGATCTCATGAAGACGATCAAGCGCGCTTTCGATCCGCTGGACATCATGAACCCCGGAAAGACGGTTCCGCTGTAGGGCGGACTTTAGTCGCCGCGATATCCCGTCGGGCTCGAGCCCGACCTACACTCTGATTCGACATGTACACCCTATTCATAGGCAACAAGAACTACTCGTCCTGGTCCCTGCGCGGCTGGCTCGCGACCAGGCTCTCCGGTGCGCCGTTTCGCGAGATCAAGATCCAGCTGAGCGGGATCTACAACCCCGACAACCGCGCGTTCTCGCCGACCGCGCTCGTGCCTGCGCTGCACGATGGCGACGTCCAGGTATGGGACTCGCTCGCGATCAGCGAATACCTGGCCGAGCGGCATGGAGGCATGTGGCCCGACAATAGCGTTTCGCGCGCGTGGGCGCGCTCGATCGCATGCGAGATGCACTCCGGCTTCAGTGCCTTGCGCAGCGAAATGGCGATGTGCATCCGCGAGCGCGTCGACGTGCGGCCGTGGTCGGAAGGCCTCGCGGCCAACATCGCGCGCGTCACCGATATCTGGACCGACACGCGCCGGCGTTTCGGACGCGCGGGGCCTTATCTCATGGGCGAGTTCACGCTGGCCGATGTCTTCTATGCGCCGGTCGCGTTCCGCTTCCAGACGTACGACGTGCAGCCCGCGGGCGTTGCCGGCGAATACCTGCAGTCGCTGCTCGCGCATCCGTTCCTCCGCGAGTGGGAGTCCGAAGCGCTCGCCGAAAAGGAAATCATCGAAGCCGACGAGCCCCGCATCCTGTATCGCGACAAGATTGCAGCAGAGCAAATGTTGGACTCGCGCTCGAGTCGCTTGCCGCACGCATCCGCGCCGCAGGCACGGAAGGCACGCGGCTTCGCATACGCGGCGGCGGGACCAAGGATTTCTACGGCGGGCCGCTCGAAGGCGACGTGCTCGACACGAAGGTGTACGCAGGCATCATCGACTACGAGCCGAACGAGCTCGTGATCACCGCGCGTGCGGGAACGTCGTTGTCCGCCATAGAAAGTGCGATGCGCGCGCGTGGTCAGATGCTGGCCTTCGAGCCTCCACGCTTCGGCCCGGGCGGTACGCTGGGCGGCGCGATTGCCTCGGGACTCTCCGGTCCGCGCCGCCCGTATGCGGGCGCCGTGCGCGACGTAGTGCTCGGCGTGAAGATTCTCGACGGCGCGGGAGAGCAACTCACGTTCGGCGGACAGGTGATGAAGAATGTGGCAGGCTTCGACGTGTCGCGCCTGATGGCGGGCGCGCTCGGTACGCTCGGCGTCATCACGGAAGTCTCGATCAAGTGCGTGCCGATGCCGCGCGTGGAGGCGACGGTCGCATTCGAGTGCTCCGCCGACGAGGCCATCCGGCGCGCCAACGAGTGGGGCGGGCAGCCGCTTCCGCTGTCGGGCACGTGCTTTCACGACGGCCGGTTCATGGTGCGGCTGTCGGGCGCGCAACCCGCGGTGCGCGCGGCGATGACCAGACTGGGCGGCGAAGTGCAGGCCGATGCCGACGCGTTTTGGTCGAGCGTGCGCGACCAGGCGCATCGCTTCTTCGTCGAGGCCGCGAAGGGCGGGTATCCCTTGTGGCGACTCTCCGTGCGTTCGACGGCGCCTTACACCGACCTGGGCGGCGAGCAACTCATCGAATGGGGCGGCGCGCTGCGCTGGCTGGCCGCGAACGAGCGTGTCGATCCGCGGACGCTTGCGTGTCTGGGCGGCGTCACAGGGCGGCCATGCGACCCTGTTTCGTGCCGACGACAAGATTGCGGGCGCCTTCCACCCGCTCGATACGACGCTCGCCGTGGTCCATCGTAAGATCAAGGCGGTGTTCGATCCCCACGGCGTGTTCAATTACGGACGGTTCGTACAATAGCGTGACGGGCCCTGATGCAGACGAATCTCGCCCCCGAGTACCGCGACACGCACGACGGCCGCGAAGCCGACGCAATCCTGCGCTCGTGCGTGCACTGCGGCTTTTGCACCGCGACGTGCCCGACGTACCAGCTCCTGGGCGACGAGCTCGACGGGCCGCGCGGACGCATCTACCTCATCAAGCAGGTGCTCGAGGGCGAGCCCGTCACCGCCAACGACGCAGCTCCACCTCGATCGTTGCCTGACGTGCCGCAATTGCGAGACCACGTGCCCGTCGGGCGTGCAATACGGCCGGCTGGTCGACATCGGGCGCCGGCTGGTCGAAGCGAAGGTCGGGCGCACGCCGGCGGAAGCCGCGCAGCGCTACGTCCTGCGCAAGACGCTCATGTCCCGCTCGCTGTTCGGAAGCGCGCTCACGATGGGCAGGCTGCGTGAAGGGCCTGCTGCCGCGCGAGCTCGGCGATTACATCCCGGCTGCGGGGAAGAGCGGCGAGTGGCCGGCGCCGCGTCACCCGCGCAAGATGCTGATCATGGAGGGCTGCGTCCAGCCCTCGCTCAAGCCGAACATCGATGCCGCGTGCGCGCGGGTGCTCGACCGCATCGGCATCTCGCCCTTGCGCGTGCCCGGCGCCGGATGCTGCGGGCAATTGCCTCATCACCTCGCGGCCGACGACGAAGCGCGCGACGTAGTCCGCCGCAACATCGACGCGTGGTGGCCGCTCGTTCATCGGGGCCTCGAGGCGATCGTCGTCACGGCGAGCGGATGCGGCGTGATGGTGAAGGAGTACGGGCACTTCCTCGCGCACGACGCCGCCTACGCGGCGAAGGCGAAGAAGATCGCGGAGCTCGCGCGCGACCCGATCGAGATCGTGATGCCGGAGTGGAAGAAGCTGGCGCCGATGATCGCCATGGACCAGGGCGCGCAACGCATCGCGTTCCATTCGCCGTGCACGCTGCAGCACGGCATGCGCATCCGCGGGCAGGTCGAGGAAATCCTGCTCGCGATCGGCCACTCGCTGCTGCCCGTCGCCGACACGAGCACGTGCTGCGGGTCGGCGGGCACGTACTCGGTCCTGCAGCCGGTGCTGGCCGGCCAGCTCAAGGCCAACAAGCTGAAAGCGCTCGAGGCGCCGCGCCCGGACGTGATCGTCACCGCCAACATCGGATGCCTCACGCACCTCGAATCGGGCACGCAAACGCCGGTGCGTCACTGGATCGAGCTCCTCGATGAGCGGATGTTCGGCCCGCCCCTGACGATCACGATGAGCGATCCTCGCGAGCACACGCGCGCGGACTACCGGCACTTCCTCGCCATCCCGACGCGCTGGATGGACAACGACACGTACGGCCACGTGAACAACGTGACGTACTACTCGTATTTCGACACGGTGGTGAACGAGCATCTCGTCAACGATGGCGGCCTCGACATCCGCAACGACGCGACGGTCGGATTCGTCGTGGAGACCTCGTGCCGGTATTTCCGCCCGATCACTTTTCCCGAGAGCATCGATGCAGGCATGCGCGTGACCAGGCTCGGTCGGAGCTCGGTGACGTACGAGATCGCGCTCTTTCGGCAGGGTGAGCCGCACCCGGCGGCCACGGGACGCTTCGTCCACGTATGGGTGGATCGCAAGACAGTGACGCCGGCGGAAATCCCTGCGCGCATCCGCGCCGCGTTGCAGCCGCTCGTCGTCGAATGATCCGCTGCGCGCGCATGTCGCAGCCCAACGCGGCCGACGCACGCGCATTGCTCGGCGCGTTCCTGCGCGACGACGCGCACTACCGCGCGTCTTCGGCGCGCGTACGGCGACGGCGGCGTCGCGGCGCTCGACCGCGCGATCGCGTTGTTCCTCGCGCGCCCGGAAATCGGCTTCGTCTGGCTTGCGCTACGAGAACGAGCGCCGCCGTCGGCGCCTGCGTCGTGTGCCACGCGATCTCCACCTCGCGCGGCAGCGTCGTGGCCAAGCTCGACGACGTCACGGTGCATGCCGGTTGGCAAGGCAGGGGCGTCGGCGGCGCGATGCTCGCGCAACTTCGCGACCACTTGCGCGCGGAGGGCATGACGCGCATCGATTGCGGATGCCACCGCGACAACGAGGGTGCGTGGCGGTTCTACGAGCGGCTCGGCTTCGTCCCGCTCGACGAAGAACGCCTGGCGCTCCTCATATGAACAGGATCGTGGTCCTCGTGGCGGCGGCGGGTGGCGGGACGCGCTTCGGCACCGCGACACCCAAGCAATACGCGCTGCTCGACGGTCAACCCGTGATCCTCCGCACGCTATCGCGGCTGCGGGCGATGCGGCCTCACGCGATCTACGTCGCGCTCGCGGCCGGCGATCGCGAATACGAACGCATCGCCGATCGTCCAACCGACGTCTCCATCCTTCGGTGCGGCGGCGAAACGCGCGCGCAGACGGTCGCGCGAGCCGTCGATGCGCTGGCGCCCGATTACGATGGCGACGACTGGATCGTGGTGCACGACGCGGCACGGCCGTGCGTTCCGGCGGACGCGCTTGCGCGCCTCGTCGAAGCCCTCGAAGGCGACGAGGTAGGCGGTCTCCTTGCATTGCCGGTCGCCGACACGTTGAAGCGCGGCGAGGCATTCGCGGATGCGCCGCATGTCGCGTCGACGGTCCCGCGCGCGGGTCTTTGGCAGGCGCAGACGCCGCAGATGTTTCGCCTCGACGCGCTGCGACGCGCGTTCGCGCAGGAAGGTGCCATGCAATGCACCGACGAATCGCAGGCAGTCGAAGCGCTGGGCGTCGCGCCGCGTCTCGTCCGTGGCAGCGCTGCGAACATCAAGATCACGTTTCCGGAGGACTTGCCGCTTGCGTCGGCGATCCTCGCTTCCCAGGAGGGTGCATGAGAACGGCGCCGAGCGTAGTGAGGACGGGGCGAGGCCCGCGTCGCCGATCGAGTGCCCGGCCGCCGACACGTGCTGCCACGCAGCCCGCTTCGCTGCAACGAGGCGGCGCATGAGAATCGGCATCGGCTACGACGTGCACGCGCTGGTCGAGGGACGTGCGCTCGTCATCGGCGGCGTGACCGTGCCGCATCCGCGCGGCCTTGCCGGCCACTCCGATGCGGACGTGCTGCTGCACGCGATTTGCGACGCGCTGTTGGGGGCCCTGGCGCTCGGCGATCTCGGCGTGCACTTTCCCGACAGCGATCCCAGGTGGAAGGGCGCCGACAGTCGCGGGCTGCTGCGCCATGTGGTGTCGCTGGTGCGCGCGCGCGGCTACGGCGTGGGCAACGTCGACGCGACCGTGATCGCGCAGGCGCCCAAGCTCGCGCCGTTCGTTGCGGCGATGCGGGCCAATGTCGCGGCCGACCTGGGCTGCGACCCCGCGTGCGTGTCGATCAAGGCGACGACGACGGAGCGGCTGGGTTTCGCGGGCCGCGAGGAAGGCATCGCCGCCGAGGCGGTCGTCCTCGTCACGCCGCAGGCAAACGCGCAGCAGTAAGAGGCAGCGAGACACGCGCGACGAGGCCGCCGCCTTCACGCGGCAGGAGATCGAACGCGCCGCGGTGGGCGCGCGCGATGCGGTCGACGATCGCGAGCCCGAGCCCCGCGCCCGCGGCACCGTCGGCGCGCGCCCGCGATGCGGTCGAGCGCGTGAACGGCTGCTTCAAGCGCTCGACGTCGGAAGCGGGGATGCCCGCCCCACGGTCCGCAATCTCGATGCACGCCATGCCGTCCTTTGCCGAGGTCGATACTTCGATCGGCGGCGCGCCGTACGCGAGCGCGTTGTCGATGAGATTGGCCACGACGCGCGAGATCGCGGTAGGCGACAGGGCAAGCGGCGGAACGTTGCCGGCCGTGAAGGTCACGCCCTTGTCCGCGTAGCGCTCGGTCGCCGCGGCGACCAACGCATTCAAGTCAGCGATTGGCATGGCGCCGCCGTCCGCGCTGCGCGCGAAGTCGAGGAACTGGCCGATGATCCTGTCCATTTCCTCGATGTCCGCGACCAGCCCCTCGCGCATGCCGTCGTCGCGCGCGGTCATCTCGATCCCGAGGCGCAGGCGGGCGAGCGGCGTGCGCAGGTCGTGCGAAACGCCCGCTAGAAGCAACGCGCGGTCTTCTTCGTTGCGCCGGAGACTCGCGGCCATCGCGTTGAACCCGCGGTTCACGGCGGCGATCTCCGACGGCCCCGTCTCGGGAAGCGGCGGCCCGGGCTCTCCGCGACCCACGCGCCCGACAGCGGTGGTGAGCTGCCGCAATGGACGCGCGAGATAGCGCGCGAAGCCGAACGCGGCCGTGAGGAGCAGGGCGAGCACGACGATCAACCATATCAGCCCGCGCGGCGGCGCGTCGTCGGCCGGAGGGCTGCGGGGCACGGGCACGCCGATCCAATAGGGTGTGTCGCCCGCGATGATGCGCACGAACAACAATTCACGCCGCGGGGCGAAGCGAATCTCGGTTTCCGGTCCCAGCTGCACGCGCAACCGCTCGGCGACGTCACGCATGAACGGGCCGTCCGGCGGCTGGCCGCGTATCGGGCGGTCGGTCTCGAGCGTGATCGTCACGCCGTACTCGCGCGACAGCTCTTCCAGTGCTTCGCTGCGCTCGGGATCGTCCGCGGCGGCGAGCGCAGCACGTATGGCCTGCAGCTGTACGACCTTCGTCTCGGAAAGCTGGCGGTTGAGGAGGCTCGTGCGCTCGACTCGAAACAGCACCACGCTCGCCAGCGCCGCCAGCGCCACGACCGCGAGGAGCAGCAGCGTGAGGCGCCCGAAGAGCGAGCGCGGGAACAGCCTCACGGGGCGTTGTCGCCGGGCGCCGCTTCCGCCGTGGCGCCGGTGTCGGGCGAGTCCGGCATGTAGACGTAACCGAATCCCCACACCGTCTGGATGTAGCGCGGGTTGGCGGGGTCGGGCTCGACGAGCTTGCGCAGGCGGGAGACCTGGACGTCTATGGCGCGGTCGAAGAGCTCGTGATCGCGGCCGCGGGCGAGCACCATCAGTTTCTCGCGCGCGAGTGGCTGGCGCGGGTGCTGCGCGAACACTCGCAGCAGCGAGAATTCGCCGCTCGTCAGCGTGACGTTCTTGCCCTCGAAGGAGAGGCTGCGCGCCGCGAGGTCGAGCGTGTGGCGGCCGAAGGGAATGTTGCCGGATTCCGACGGTGCGCCGGGCACGACGTGATCACCTTGTCGCCGCAGCACGGCCTGGATGCGCGCCACGAGCTCGCGCGGGTTGAACGGCTTGGCCAGGTAATCGTCGGCGCCCATCTCGAGACCGACGATGCGGTCAACGTCCTCGCCCTTCGCGGTCAACATGATGATGGGCACCGATTCGCCCGCCGCGCGCAGGCGGCGGCATACCGCGAGCCCATCCTCGCCGGGCAGCATGAGGTCGAGGACCACGAGGCGCGGCGGATCGCGCTGCAGCTTGCGGTCGAGGTCGCGCGCATCGGCCAGCGCGGTCACCTGGAACCCCTGCTCGCCCAAGTAACGCGTGAGAAGATCGCGCAGCCGGACATCGTCGTCGACGACGAGGATCTTGACGGGGCCGTTGCGTGCTGTCATGTCGTATTTAACGAAGATGCGGGTGCAACCCGCACGCGCAACTGTAAGCGATTGTAACGGCGGGGGCGCCGGGCAACTTCCCGTTGCAAACACGAGTTCGCCCGGACGGAACGATGGACAACAATCCGGTTCGAATGTTGCGAGTCCTCAAGCGTCAGGATGGGCCCCCGCGCCGAGGGCGTTTGCCGCAACAATTGTCAGTTTGAAAGGAAACAGTATATGAATTCCCGTATTCCCCGTTGGACCGGCGTCATGGCGGCCGCCCTGCTTGCCCTGGGCTCGCACGCGGCCCTCGCGCAGCCGGGCGGTCCCGGCGGTCATGGCCATCCCGGCCACGGCCGCGGCGGCTTCGAGATCGAGCACGTGCTCGCGCAAGTCAAGGCACAGCTCAATCTCAACACGCAGCAGCAAGCGACGTGGGACGCCGCCGTGGCGCATGGCAAGACCGCGCGCCAGAACGCCCGTGCCGCGATGGACTCGGTGCACGCGACGCTGACGGCGGAGCTTGCCAAGCCCGAGCCGAACTTCGCCGCGGTGGCCTCGGTTGCCGACGCTGCGCAAGCCAACGCGCAAGCGGCTCGCAAGCAGGTTCGCGACGAGTGGCTGGCGCTGTACGCGACGTTCTCGCCGGCGCAGAAGGCGGTCGTGCGCGACGCGGTCAGGACGCGCGTCGACCGCATGGACGCGTTCCGCGAGAAGATGAAGGAGAAGTTCCAGCAACGGCAAGGCGGCAACAGCTGATCGCAGGAGCAGCTTGGCAGGACAGGACTGCCGCCTTCGGGCGGCAGTTTTTTTGGTCAACCGCCGCGCGGCGGTCTAGTCGACCTTGATGTTCGCCTCGCGGATCACTTTGCCCCATCGCTCGGACTGGTTTCGGATGAAAGCTCCGAACTCCTGAGGCGAGTTACCCGTGGGCTCCAGCAGCATCCCGGCGATTTTTTGACGCACGTCCGGCGATGCGAGTGCTGCATTGAATTCCTTGTTGAGGCGATCGACGATCGGTTGCGGCGTGCCCGCAGGGACCATCACGCCCACCCATCCCGGTGCATCGAACCCCGGGAGGTCCTCCGCGACGCTTGGCACGTTCGGCAACCCCGGGCTGCGTTTCGCGCCCATCACCGCGAGCGCGCGCATCCGACCTGCGTTGATTTGCGGCACGGCGACGGCCGTTCCTTCGAAGATGACGTCGACGCGACCTGCGATGACGTCCGGCAGGGGTCCCGATTTGTAGGGGACGTGCACGATGTCGATACCGGCGTAAGCCTTGAACATCTCGCCGATCAGATGCGAGATGTGCCCGGCGCCATAGGACGCATAGGTGAGCTTGCCGGGGTCCTTTTTTGCGACGGTGATGAAATCCCTGACGCTCTTGTAGGGTGACTCCGCACTGGTCGCCATCACGGTGGCTCCGGTGATCAACAGCGTGACCGGCGCGAGGTCCTTCTGCGGGTCGAAGTTGAGCTTGTACAGGTACGGGTTTACCGCCAGCGCGCCGCTTTGGCCGATCAGCACCGTGTATCCGTCGGCCGGCGCCTTGGCGACGAATTCCGTCCCGATAATGCCGGCGGCGCCGGGCTTGTTCTCGACGACGATCGGCTGTTGCATGGACTGCGACAGCTTGTCGGCGAACAGCCGCGCGAGTATGTCGGTCGCGTTGCCTGGCGGGAACGCGACGACAAATCGAATGGGCTTGCTCGGATAGGGTTCGGCCTGCGCCAGTGCCGGAGTCGCGGCAATCATCAGGGACGCGACGGCGATCCATCCAAGAGTCGTATTCACGATTTTCATGTCTTCTTGCGCTCCGCCAACCACGTGTCCGCGTTGATCACGTCGCCTTGGCGCTGGCACTCCGCTGCGGCGAGCTCGACGAACAGGGGCGCGATGTCCTCGGGCGTCTTGAGCGTTGCGGGATCTTCGTCCGGTGCGGCTTGCGCCCGCATCGTCGTACGCGTCGGACCAGGATTGACGACATTGATTCGAATGGACGTCCCGGCCGTCTCGATCGCATAGATGCGCACGATCGCTTCCAGCGCCGCTTTGCTCACGGCGTAGGAGCCGGTCGTTGCCTTTCCCTGCCGCGCGACGCCGGCCGATAGCATGACGACGCGCGCGGAATCCGAGGCTTTGAGCAAGGGATCCAGCGCTTGCAGCAGAAGCAGGTTCGCTTCGACATTGGTCCGGAAAGTGTGCTGCCACACATCGAGGGGATACTTCACCAGCGGAACCCGTGCGCCGAGCGATGCCGCATTTGCCACGAACACGTCGAGCCGCGGCACGGCATCAGCGACCTCGCGGGAGAGGTTACGCACCGACGAAGGATCGTCCAGTGATACGGCGAACACGCGCGCGTTGCCGCCGGTCGCAGCGATCTCATCGCGCGTTCGCGCCAGGGCCTCGACATTGCGCCCGGCGAGCAGCAGCGATGCGCCCTCCCGAGCGAACAGCCGTGCGACCGCGAGGCCGATACCGCGATTCGCGCCGGTGACGAGCGCAATGCGGTCTTGCAGCTTCAGCGTCATGACGTCCTCGATTGTCCCGAATTTGAGGACGATATTATCGCGGGCCGGCGAGCTCCCCTCCTTTGCGCAACCGTGGACCGGATGCGGCGACGGTTTGGCCTACGCCCTTGCCAGCAACCCCACCGCCGCCGCGTGCAGCACTGCCGGGACGACCGGCTTGCCGAGCAGCGGCAAGCCGGCCGCGCGGGCGTCGCGCTCGGCCGCAGGACTGGTATCGCCCGACACCAACAAGGCAGGCACGACGATGCCGAGCTCGTCGCGCAAGCGATGCACCGCCTCGACGCCGCAGTCGCCGTTGGCGAGCCGCAGGTCTGCGACGAGGAGGTCCGGATAGCGCTCGAGTTTGCCGAGCGCATCGAGGACATCCGGCAGCGCGCTGCCGCCGGCCACCCGGGCCCCCCACGTTTCGAACAGCGCGCTCATGGCGTCGACGGCATAAGGGTCGTCGTCGACGACTGCGACGACCGCACCGTGCATCGACGAAAGCCCTCGCTCGCCGCGTACCGCAGTCGCGCACGCACGCTTGACGGGCACCGGCGCGGCGGCTTCTGTCACGACCCGGAAGCGCGAGCCGCGACCGACGCGAGATGCGACGTCGATGCGATGCTCGAGCAGTGTCGCAAGGCGCCGAACGATCGCAAGGCCGAGGCCCAGCCCGCCGTGCGCGCGGCTCGTTTGACGATCGCGCACCTGATAGAACTCCTCGAAGATGCGGGACTGCAGCGGTGACGGAATGCCGACGCCTGTATCCACGACGTCGATCGCGACGTTCCCCGAAGCCCGGCGCGCGCCGAGCAGCACGCCCCCGCGCTCGGTGTAGCGAATCGCGTTGGCCACCAGGTTGCGCACGATGCGCTCGAGAAGCGCTGGGTCGCTGCGAACGGCCAGGCGAGTATCTGCGACGCGCAGCTCGATGCCTTTGTGATCCGCGTGCGGCCGCAGCTCGTCGGCGATCCTGGCGAACAGCGGTGCCAACGTCACTCGCGCCTGGGTAGGCGTCAGCGCGCCGGCTTCCAGTCGCGAAAGGTCGAGCAGCTGCTCGAATTGCCCTTCGAGGGCCGCGACCGCGCGCTGGATGCTCGACACGAGCGGTCGCCATGCTTGTTCCTGTGCGCGCGCGGCGAGCGCCGCGATATAGAGGCCCAATGCGTGCAGCGGCTGGCGCAGGTCATGGCTCGCCGCCGCCAGCAGTTGGCTCTTGCTGCGATTCGCAGCTTCCGCGGATGCGCGCGCCTCGTTAGCCGCGCGCGACTTGGCGCGCAGCTCTTCGATGAGGTCGAGGTTTTCGTAGCGCATCGCGATCGAGCGCGTCAGCACGTCGTTGAGCTGATGCCCGAATGCGAGCACGAACGCGAGCACGACGCTCATCACGAGTGCGAGGTACCAATGCACCTCGTCTCCTTCGAAAGCGACGCGCACGATCAGAGGGACCAGGGCGGGCAGCACGAAACCGTAGAACGCGGGGCGGTAGACCGCCGTGAGATTGAGTCCGCCCAGCACGACACTGAAAAGACATACGATCAGCAGCGACTGGTGCGCGGGCGATGCCGGAAACATCGCGATTGCCGCAAGTCCCCACAGGCCACCTGCGATCGCCGACCCCGTCCACCAATATTGTCCCCAACGGCGCATCGCCTCGAGCCCCGGCTGCTTGCGTCGCCAGGCATGGGCGAGCCAGCCGCGCCACGCCTGGTTGAGGGCGATCAGGGCGAACCACCCGGCGAGCAACGCGGGCGACACATGGCCCCAGAGCACGAAGGCGAGGAGGGCGGCGCCCAGCAGCATGGAAATCGTCGTCCGCTGCCAGCTCGCGTAGAGCTGCGCAACCTGGTCCGCGCGCGCACGGGCGCGGACGGCACGCGGTATCGACGCGAGGGCCACGGCGGCGCGCTAGTTTCCAAGACCGGGACGGTCGACGTGGATGCCACGCCGCGCGAGCTCGACGATCACCTGCGAGCGCGAGTGCACGTTGAGCGCCTTGAGGATCGCGCTGACGTGCACCTTCACCGTGCCTTCGGACAGACGAAGATCGCGGCAGATCGACTTGTTCGGCTTGCCCTGAGCGAGCAACAGCATTACCTCGCTCTGCCGTTGCGTGAGGCCCAGCACCTCGATGTTCACGCCGTCGATTTCGCGCGGCCGGTTCGGCGCGACGTCGCGCGTGACGTGACGGCCGCCGGCAAGGACCGTGCGCACGGCATCGAGCATCGTCGTCGCATCGGCCGTCTTGGCGATGAAGCCGCGCGCGCCGGCAGCGAGCGCCGCACCGACGGTCGCGCGGTCGTGGGTGGCCGAGAGCACGACGATAGGAAGGCGCGCGTGGCTCCTGCGCAGTTCGGCGAGGAGGTCGAGGCCGTGCGCACCCGGCAGCGTGAGGTCGAGCAGGACGAGGGCGCAATCGGGATGCCTTGCGAGGAGCGCGAGCGTTTCGTCGCGGTCGTGCGCCGAGAGGACGTCGATGTCCTCGTCGAGGCCGGGCAGTACCTCGCGCAGCGCATGGACGATGAGCGGATGGTCGTCGACGACGAGCAGCTTCATGGGCGTTCTCCTTCGCGCGCGACGGCATGTCGCCACGCGAATTTCGAACGCAATCGTGGGCGCCGGCTACTGTCAGAAGCGACAGGGTAGGCTGCGTTGCAAGTCGTTGCATGCCGCAGCACTCGGCTCGTGAATTCGAAACCGGCGGAACGGCTAAGCTACGATTCTCTGTAGCGCGCTGTCTCACCCCATCGCATTGGCGCGCTGCGGGCCTGCTAACCCAAGCGCCAACCGTCAGCACATGAGCGAAAGAATGAGATTCACCGATCGTGCGATCGAAAACGTCAAGCCACGCGATCAGCGTTTCATCGTTTGGGCCGACGGCTACCGCGGCGTTGACCAGGCGCAGGACATTTGCGGCCGTGGAGCGTGG
This sequence comes from uncultured beta proteobacterium, assembly GCA_963707815.1. Taxonomy (GTDB): domain Bacteria; phylum Pseudomonadota; class Gammaproteobacteria; order Burkholderiales; family Casimicrobiaceae; genus VBCG01. The sequence continues at coordinate 23,945 of CAVPRK010000023.1, read as the reverse complement.
CCGCGCGCGCCGGGGTCCAGGTGATTTCCGGACTGGTCGGCAATGTGACGATCCCACGAACCACGACGACCAGCACGGGCCATTGGCTCGAGCTCGAATCGTCCCAGGTGACCGAGTCGCAGTGGACTCTCGGCCGTTGCGCTGGCACCGAAGACTGCGGTGAGCACCGCCAGCGCGGAGGATGCATCCATCGCCGCTGTCACGACGCCGGCCGTGCGCAAGCTGCTGTCCGGGCGCGAACGCGCGAGCTGCAACGGATTCATATGGGACAGCGGCCGCGTCGCACGTATGCCGGGTCTCGCTACACCGAGCGTGCCGACCGCGAGCATGCTCGTCGGTGACTTCTCGCTTGTTGTGCTGGGGCTCTGGGGACCGGGCTTCATAGGCAGGCATCATCGGCGTGCGGTGCGTGGTGACCCTCGATGTGGCCGTGCGTCATCCTGCGGCGTTCTCGCTGTCGGCGTCGATCACGTAAGCATGACAAACGTCAAACTGCTTGCGGGGCCGCGCGCGTTTTTCGCCGCTCGACAACGCATCGACCGCACACCGTGTTCGAGGTAGGTCTCGCCATTGCCGCGGAGCTCGTCTCGCAAGGTCGCGCAACGACACGCGACGAAACGACGCGTGAATCGATCAACGAGTACATCCGCAAAGAGTTTCGGCGACCGCGGCGCGCATGTCACGCGAGGCGGGGCGGCGCCTGCCGTACTGCGTGTAAGGGTGTTTGCTCTTCTCACGTCGGCGAGTGAGTCTGCGCATAGTCGGCGCGAGAGGCCCGAGAGCGAACGCTCGCCGCCGGGCCGTCCATGTACCCATGTGCGGACACGCGTGATGCGCTTGACACCTTCCCGGGTAGGTCGCTTGGGACCAGGAGTGACCCGAGACGGCCAACGCATCACGGAAGGCTGTCGACCCGGTGGAACCCCGTTTACCAGCCTGCAGCGCTTCAGGAAAGGCAATGGGTTCGAAGCGAACGGGAGCGTTGCCGATGACTGTCCGGCAAACACCGCAACGAGCACGGCCACTCCGATTCTCGCATCACTCCTAGGGGTTTCCACGTAGCGCACGGCATGCGCTCCGGAAAAGTTTCCGGAGCCGCACGAACACGGAGTTCATCAGTCGGCGCGCGCTACGAATTCGCGTTCGTTGCGGTCCCAGCAAGGAATAGCGCGCGAGTGTCGTTGTTTGCGTAAATACCTTCCAGTGTCATGCGAAAGGAAGGTTCGCCGTTCGACGGAAGCTGGCCGTCATCGCCGCCCACCGTCTTTACTCAACGTCTCGCGCGGAAGGAATGGTCATGGACAAATTTTCTCCACTCGCGCGCCGGGCTTTTCACGCGACATTATTCGCCGTGAGTTTCGCACTGGCCGCATCGAGCTCTGCTGATCCGAGCCGCTACGAGGTGACAGACTTGGTCGCCGACGCTGCGGGTGTCGCCCCGAGCACGGATCTCAATCTTAAGAACCCGTGGGGCATCGCGTTCAACCCCAATGGCTTCGTCTGGGTCGCCAACAACCACACGGGCACGTCCACGCTGTACGACGGCAACGGCGTCCCGCAATCCCTGATCGTCACTATCCCGCCCGCGACGGGTAACGGCCTGGGCACGCCGACGGGGATCACGTTCAACGGCACGAACGACTTCATGGTCGTCACCAACGCGCCGCCGTCGAATGCCAACCCGACGCCTGCGCGTTTCATCTTCGCGAGTGAGGACGGCGCAATTACCGCGTGGGCGCCGGGGATCACCACGGCGATCGTCAAGGTCACCGCGAACGCGAACTACAAGGGCGTCGCCATCGCCGGGAACGGTACGGCGAACCTGCTCTACGCGGCGGACTTCGTTGGTCGCAAGATCGACGTTTACAACACCGCATTTGCGCCTACGACGGTCCCCGGAGCGTTCGCCGATCCCAAGCTTCCAAAAGGCTACAGTCCCTTCAACATCATGAACATCCAGGGCAATCTTTACGTTGCCTACGCGCTGCTCGAATCGGGTGACGAGGAAACGACGGGACAGGGCCTAGGCATCGTCAACGTCTTCGATGCTGACGGATTCTTGCTAAAGCGATTGATCTCGCGGGGCCAACTCAACGCACCGTGGGGAATGGCGCTTGCTCCCGCGGGCTTTGGGAAATTCAGCAACATGTTGCTTGTCGGCAACTTCGGAGACGGTGTCATCAACGCTTACGATCCGACGAACGGAAACCACGCGGGGCGTTTGCGCATGAGCAACAACAAGGACGTGAGGCTCGACGGCCTGTGGGGCATCGCCTTCGGACCGGGGGTTCAGCACCAGCCGACCGATACGCTTTTCTTCGCGGCGGGAACGAACGACGAGGAGAACGGGCTGTATGGCCGCATTGAGGCTGGGCCGGAGAAGTAAGACGCAAATGCGCGAGCCAGTGGGACCAGGCGTCGTCTTTGAACTGATCGAGTGCCGCCGCGCAGGTTTGTGCGAGGCGGCGCTCAGTTCTCCGCGCTGCTGGTCGCGGTGGCGGGATAACTCGTTTTGGCGACCCGCTGCTTCTTAAGGGACCGCCCGGCTGCAATGGTTCCGATCTCCGTCATTCCCTGAACCACGTAGCACTGGCCCAAAGTTGTGAACTTAGCGACATGCAAATCACACTCTAATTCGCCTTCCGCGTGCGCGACCTTCACCGCATGGAACTCACGGCCGAACGAATCGCCGAGAAACTCGGCACTTCGCGTGAGGACGTAGTGGAGGGACATCGCGTGATGGCCCTGCCGCTCAACGACACGATGGAGCTGGTCCATTAGCGAACCGACGCGGAGCGCGGGGCCGAGCTCGAGCGCAAATTAAGTCACGGCTGCAGAGTCTGCGCGCACGGGGTTGATCGTTTCGCGTCTCAGAGCCCTGATTCTCGTCAAGGCTTCCGTGCGTTGATTTCACCTTGCGCTGTCGCTCGGCGATCCTCTTCGGCATGCGCTAGCCCGGGCGCTCGCCTGCCAGGCTGCGGGGTCCGCCGACCCTTCGCAAGTTTCTGTTTCAGCGCTGCAAATGACGTCCGACAGACGGTGCTTGTACTTGCAGAAGCGACAGGACAAAGCGCCGTGCCTGGCGTTGTCCCGAGAGAGCAAGTTTACGTCCCCGCGACGCATTCGCGAGGTCCGCGTCGGCGCGACAATCTTCTGCTACCGCGCCAAGAATCCATCATCAACATGTTACTGCCTGGACGTAGGGATCTGAGACGCCTGCTGACCCGTGTCGGAATGCTCGACCTCGTGGGATGGGGCGTCGTCGCTGTGAGCGCGATTTTCATTGCGTACCTCTTCTTCGCAACGCGATAGCCGTCGCTTGCTTCAATCGAAGCCGGTGGCTACCCCGACGATCTCCCGAACGCGTCCTTCTTGAGATCCGCCTGCTCGGCCCGAAGCTTGCGCAAGCGCATCTCCACGACGGACACCTGGTAGAAGTTTCCGTCGCCGGCTTTCGCCGCGAGCTCGAATTGCGTGATCGCAAGCGGCAGATTGCCCGCCCACGCATAGAACTCTCCTTGATGCTGGTGCTCGAGGAGTCGCATGTTCTGCTCGGCGTACGCGCGCGCGGCGACCTGGTGCAGCGGACCGTCGTTGGGAAAGCGCGTCAGCTGCGCTTCAGCGAACGCCGCAGCTTCCGCGGGCCGCTTGGCTTTCAGCAACGCTTCGGGATAGTCGTACACGAGCTGCATCTTGTTCGGGTAGCGCTGCAACGCGGCGGCGAATCGCTTCGCCGCCGCGTCATACTCTTCCGCTCCCATCAGCACGTTGCCGGCCATCGCCTCGATCATCGGATGCGGAGGCGCCATGCGCTCCAGTTTTGCAAGCTCGGTCCTGGCGCGCGGAATGTCCTTCGCGCGCAGCAGCGAGGCGACGAGGCCGTATCGCTCCGCGATCTCGTTGTTGTACTTGCGCTGGCGCAGGGCGTCCTCGAAGCTTGCGGCGGTCGCGCGCGCATCGCCCTGGTAGCTCTTGAGGAGCGCCCGCACGAGATGGAAGTCGAGAGAGTCGGCAACCTGCCTGTACGGCAGGTCCTGCGCTCGCGCCTGTGCTTCGGCGATCCGCTCGAACGTGATCGGGTGGGTACGCAGGTACGACGGCGCATTGCCTTCTACGAACCGCGCCGACCGCTGCAGCCGCCCCATGAGGCCGGCGGCGCCGTTGGGGTCGAAGCCCGCAGCGACCAGGCGCTGGAAGCCGATGCGGTCGGCCTCGTACTCGTTCTCGCGCGTGAAGTCGAGCTGGTTCTGGATCGCAAGCGCTTGCGTCCCCTGGATGGCGGCAACGGTCGCGCTCGAATTGCCGCTGCCGCCCGCGCGCGACGCGAGCACCGCGAGCGCAAGCCCCGCGAGCGTCATCAACATCGAGTTCTTCTGATTGTCGATCATTCGCGCCATGTGGCGCTGGGTGACGTGCGAGATCTCGTGCGCGAGCACGCTTGCGAGCTCGGACTCCGTTTGCGCGAGCACGATGAGGCCCGTGTTGATGCCGATGTAACCGCCCGGAAGCGCGAACGCGTTGATCGTGGTGTCAGGCACCGCGAAGAATTCGAAGTCCTGCTTCGAGTCGTGCCCCGCGTTGACGAGCCGGTGGCCAAGCTCGTTCAGGTAATCGTTGACCTCGGGGTCCTGCATGTAGCCGCCCTGCGCACGCAGCTGCCGAATGATCTGCTCGCCGACCTTTCGTTCCTGTGCGGGTGAGAACGCGACTTGCGAGGAGTCACCCAGATCCGGCAAAAGCGACCCGCGATACCCGTTGACGTCGGGACCGCGCAGCGCGCTATCGGAAGGACGGGGGATTGCGAAGGGCTCCTGCGCCGCGGGAAGCTGGTTCCAGAGATTCCCCGATGGCGTGCTGACAGGCGACTCCTGCTTGGCCGGTGCGGGCAGCGCGGTTTGCGCGAGCGGTGTCGTCGTCAGGGCAACCGCGACCGCCGCCGCGACGAAACGGCGGGCGAGAACGGTACGCGGGCGCGGTAGGACCTCGTTCATCGAGTGTTAAGATGCCCCTTGCCCCTTCGAGTTCAACGGCCTACGTCGACGTGACGCGCAAAAAGCAGGCGGTGGCGGTCCAGGCGCAGCATTTTACCCACTTCGACGGCAAGGGGCAGGCGCACATGGTCGACGTGGGTGCCAAGGATGTCACACACCGCGTCGCGCGCGCGGCCGGGCGCATCGCCATGCAGCCCGAAACGCTGGCACGCATTCGCGCCGGCACGGTGGCCAAAGGCGACGTGCTGCTGGTCGCCCGCGTCGCGGCGATCGCCGCGTCCAAGCGCACCGCGGATCTCATCCCGTTGTGCCACCCGTTGCCGCTCACGCGCGTCGCCGTCGAATTTTCGTTCGATGAGGAACAACCGGCCGTGGGCATCGAGGTGACCGCCGAAACCATTGCACGCACCGGTGTCGAGATGGAAGCGCTGACCGCGGCGACGGCCGGGCTCCTCACCATCTACGACATGTGCAAGGCGGTCGATCGCGGCATGCGGATAGAGGGTGTCCGGCTGCTCGAGAAATCGGGCGGCCGGTCCGGGCACTACGTCGCTTCCATGGCCTAGTGGCTGGACCACTTGACCACCGCATCGGCGCGCGCTAGAGTCGCGGGCGCCTAGAGGCCCGGACTACAGAATCCGGCCCCGCACCGTCGAGGATCCGAGCCCTTGCCCCTCCATACCGTCGAGCCTTTGCGGCTCTACCGGCAGATCGCCGGTCAGATCGCGACGCTCATCGACAACGGCGAATTCCCCGCGGGGTCGCGACTGCCGGCCGAGCGCGAGCTGGCATCGCTCCTCGGCGTATCGCGCACGTCCGTGCGCGAGGCCATCATCTCGCTCGAGATCGCGGGGCGCGTCGAGGTGCGCGTGGGATCGGGCATCTTCGTCGCCGGCCCCGGCGCTGCGCAGATTGTCGGACTCGACGACGACGGGCCGAGCCCTTTCGAGCTGCTCGCCGCGCGTCGCCTCATCGAGGGCGAGATTGCGGCGCTGGCGGCGCGCACCATCAAGAAAGCCGACATCGCCCAGCTGCGCGAAACCGTTGTGCGCATGCGCGAGGACTCCGACGACTTCGCGAAGCGCGACGCCGCGGACCGCGAATTCCACGTGCGCATCGCCGCCGCCACCGGGAACGGCTCGCTCGCCCTCGTGACGGATGGCTTGTGGCAGCAGCGGCGCGGCAAGCTGTGGTCGCGCATCGAGACATACTTTCACACGCAGAAGATCCGCGAGGCGACGCTCGTCGACCACACGGCCATCATCGACGCGCTCGAGCGCCGCGATCCCGCGGCCGCGCGCGAAGCGATGCACAAGCACCTCGCGCGCGTCGAGCGCGAGTTCCAGCGCCGGTGGGACGAGATCGTCCCCGGCGCAACGGTTCCAAACGGCGCGCGCCGCGCGATTGCGCAGCGGAAGCGCGCCACACCGCGTCAACGTAAGCGAACGGAGGAGAACGAATGAACATGCGACTCACCCCAGTTGCCGCGGCGCTTTGCGCCGCGGCGATCGCTCTGCCCGCGGCGGCCAAGGAATTCCGCTCGTCGGACGTCCATCCGGACGACTATCCGACCGTGATGGCGGTCAAGTACATGAGCGACATCATCAAGCAGAAGACCGGCGGCAAGGACTCGATCAAGGTCTACACGATGAGCCAGCTCGGCAGCGAGAAGGACACCATCGAGCAGACCAAGATCGGCGCGCTCGACTTCGTGCGCATCAACGTCGCGCCGATGAACAACATCTGCCCCGAGACGATGGTGCCGACGATGCCGTTCCTGTTCAAGTCGAAGGAGCACATGCGCAAGGTGCTCGACGGTCCGATCGGCGACGAGATCCTGAAGGCGTGCGAGAAGCAGGGCTTCATCGGCCTCGCGTTCTACGACTCGGGCTCGCGCTCGCTGTACACGGTCAAGAAGCCGGTCAAGACGCATCGCCGACGTCAAGGGCATGAAGATCCGCGTCCAGCAGTCGGACCTGTGGGTCGCGCTGCTGCAGGCGATGGGCGCCAACGCGACGCCGATTCCCTACGCCGAGGTCTATACGGCGCTCAAGACCGGCGTGGTCGACGGCGCGGAGAACAACTGGCCGTCGTACGACACCGCGCGCCACTATCGAAGTCGCGAAGTACTACGCGATCACCGATCACTCGATGGCGCCCGAGATGCTGCTCATGTCGAAGAAGGTGTACGACGGGCTGACGCCGCACGAGCAGACGATCATCCGCGACGCCGCCAAGCCATCGGTGCCTTACATGCGCAAGCTGTGGGACGAGAAGGAGCTCGAGTCGCGCAAGAAGGTCGAGGCGGGCGGCGCCCAGATCGTCGAAGTCGACAAGAAGTCCTTTGCCGACGCGATGAAGCCCGTGTACGACAAGTTCATCACCGATCCGAAGCTCAAGGAGATGGTGCAGAAGGTCCAGGCATCGAACTAATGCGTCGTCAAGTCCCCGGGGCGCGCGGGCGTCCCCGGGGATCGCCATCCGCGCCCGCTCTTCCTCGTTGGTTCCCATGTCTGACTCGCTTCTGCGCGCCGCTCGCGAAGTACCTCCTGATGATCGCCATCGTCGGCCTTGATGGCGATCGTCGCCTGCGTGTCGATCCAGGTCTTCGGCCGCTACATCATGAACGACACGCCGACCTGGGCCGAGGCGTTCGCGCTCGTTCTCGTCATCTGGGTGACGATGTTCGGCGCGGCGGTCGGCGTGCGCGACGCCGGCCACATCGGCATGGAGTCGCTGCTGGTCCTCGTTCCCGAGCGCGTACGCAACCAGCTCGAGATCGTGATTCACGCGCTCGTCGGCATCTTCGGCGCGCTGATGGCGTACAACGGCGCGCTGCTCGCGATCTCGGTGATGGACTACAAGATTCCCGACGCTCGGCATCTCGGAAGGTCTCAATCACGTGCCCGTGGCCATCGCGGGCGCGCTGATCCTGCTCTTTTCGATCGAGCACATCGTCGCGATCGTCCACGGCACCGAAGTGGAGCCGGCATGGCACTGACCATACTTGCGCTATCGTTCCTGGGGTTCCTGATCCTCGGCGTGCCGGTCGCGTTTGCGATCGGCCTTTCCGCCGTCTGCACGATCCTCTACGAAGGCCTGCCGGTCGCCGTCGTCTTCCAGCGGATGACGTCGGGCATGACGGTGTTCAGCTTCCTCGCGATCCCGTTCTTCATCTTCGCGGGCGAGCTCATGCTCTACGGCGGCATCGCCGACCGCATCGTCGCGTTCGCGAAGAGCCTCGTCGGCCACATCCGCGGCGGGCTCGGCATGTCCAACGTCGTCGCGTGCACGCTGTTCGGCGGCGTGTCCGGGTCGCCGGTCGCGGACGTCTCGGCGATGGGCGCCGTCATGATCCCGATGATGAAGCGCGAGGGCTACGCCGCCGACTACGCGGTGAACGTGACGACGCACGCGGCGCTGGTCGGCGCGCTGATGCCGACGTCGCACAACATGATCATCTATTCGCTTGCGGCGGGCGGGAAGGTGTCGATCGCCGCGCTGATCCTCGCGGGCGTGGTACCGGCGCTGATCCTTACGCTCTGCAACCTCACGGCGGCGTACGTCGTCGCGGTCAAGCGCGGGTATCCCGCCGGAAAGTTCCCGGGATGGGACATGGTGCTGTCGTCGTTCGTGGCGGCGATTCCCGGCCTGTTCGTGGTCGTCATCATCATCACCGGCATCCTGTCCGGCGTGTTCACCGCGACCGAATCCGCCTCGGTCGCGGTGATCTACGCGCTGCTCATGACCACGCTCATCTACCGCAGCCTGTCCTGGGAGAACTTCCTCAAGGCGGCTGCCAAAGCGGTCAAGACGACCGGCACCATCCTGCTCCTGATCGGCGTATCGGCGACCTTCGGTTACCTCATCAGCCTGTACAGCGTTGCGGAGCTGACGGGCAAGGCGCTGTCCGCCCTCACCACCAGTCCGTGGACGATCTTCTTCCTGGTGAACCTCATCCTGTTCGTCCTGGGCACGTTCCTCGACATGGCGGCGACGATCCTCATCTGCACGCCGATCTTCCTGCCCATCTGCCAGCAGTTCGGCATGGACCCCGTGCAGTTCGGAATGGTGATGCTCATCAACTGCGCGCTTGGCCTCAATACGCCGCCGGTCGGCACGACGCAATTCGTCGGCTGCGCCATCGGCGGCGTGTCGATCGGTTACGTGATGCGAACGATCTGGCCGTTCTACGGCGCCCTCATTGCGGCGCTGATGCTCGTCACGTACGTTCCCGGGTTTTCCATGTGGCTGCCGCGCGCGTTCGGCTATCTGGGCTGACGCAATTTCTCGCTACACTTGCATGTCGTTTCCAAAGGAGGCACCATGACCAGCACCACACCGCGCCGGCATTTCCTGCACGCCGTCGCCGCCGCCGTCTCGCTTTGCCTCGCGCCGCTCGCGTTCGCGGCGCCAGTGACGATCACCATCGTCGACCCCGCGGGCAACCTCGCGCTGACGCAGGATGCGTTCGAGCTATACGCCAAGAAGAATCCGGACAAAGTGGCGAAGTTCGTATTCACAAAGGCGCCGGCACCGGAGATCGCGGGCAAGCTGAAGGCGATGCAGGGCGCGGGCCGCAGCGACATCGACATCGTGCTGACGGGCACGGACGTCCTCGCCGCCGGCATCGAGCAGGGTCTGCTCGTCAAGATTCTGCCCGACCACGCGGCGAAATTTCCCAATCTGACGGCCAACTACCAGCCGCCCGCTGTGGAAATGCAGAAGCTCGCGCAGGATCAGGGCATCCCGATCACGTTCATGCCCGCGGGCCCGCTGCTCGAATACAACCCAGCCAAGGTGAAGACCCCGCCGACGACGCCCCAGGAACTCCTCGCGTGGTGCAAGGCGAATCCCAATCGCCTGATCTACGCGCGTCCGGCGAACTCGGGCCCGGGACGCACGTTCATCATGGGGCTGCCGTACATCCTCGGCGACAAGAACCCCAAGGATCCGGTCAACGGCTGGGAAAAGACGTGGGCGTATCTCAAGGAACTGAACTCGTGCATCGAGTATTACCCGACGGGCACGACGGCTACGATGAAGGAATTGGGTGAAGGCACGCGCGACATGGCGTTGACCATGACCGGATGGGACATCAATCCGCGCGTGCTCGGCATCGTTCCGAAGGACTTCAAGGTCACGCCGTTCAAGGGCATGACGTGGGTGAACGACGCGCACTACATGATCGTGCCGAAGGGCGTGTCCGCGGAGAAGATGGCGGTGATCCTCGACGTGATGGCGTTCATGCTGACACCGGAGGCGCAGGCTTACACCTACGACAAGGGCTACTTCTATCCGGGGCCTGCGGTGAAGAACGTGTCGCTGTCGATGGCGCCGAAGGAAAGCCAGGACGCGATCAAGGAGTTCGGCCGTCCCGAATACGAAGGTTGGCTGAAGGAATTCCCGCACACGCAATCGCTGGAAGCGAAAGCGCAGGTCGATGCGTTCCGCATCTGGGACCAGCAGGTAGGCGCGCAGAAGACCAAGTAGCACGGGCCGCTGGAGCCGTCCCTCTCCCCACGCGCGGGTAGAGGGTTGCTCGAGGGGCATATATATTTCCATGAAACACGACTTCTCCGAACTCAAGCTCGACCGCGTCACACGCCGCTTCGCAGGCGCAGGCGGCAAGGCGTTCAACGCGCTCGACGAACTCACGCTTACGGTACGCAAGGGCGAGTTCATCTGCCTTCTCGGGCCGTCGGGGTGCGGCAAGTCGACCGCGCTCAACTGCATCGCGGGATTGATGAACCTCTCCGGCGGGTCGATCTGGCTCGACGACACGCGCATCGACACGCTGCCGCCGGAGAAGCGCGGGTTCGGGATGGTGTTCCAGAACTACGCGCTGTTCCCGCACATGTCGGTCGAGAAGAACATCGGCTTCGGCCTGCGCATGCGCGGTGTCGGCGGGAGCGAAGCGGCGCCGCGCGTCGCGCGTGCGCTCAAGATGGTGCAGCTCGAAGGGCAGGCGCACAAGCTGCCGGGACAACTGTCCGGCGGCCAGCAGCAGCGCGTCGCCATCGCGCGCGCGATCGTGATCGAGCCGCCGCTGATCCTGATGGACGAGCCGCTGTCGAACCTCGACGCCAAGCTTCGCATCGAGACGCGCGCCGAGATCCGGCGCATCCATCGCGAACTCGACCGCGCCACGATCTACGTCACGCACGACCAGGACGAGGCGCTGTCGCTCGCCGACCGCATCGTCGTGATGAAGGATGGCGTCGTGCAGCAGATCGGCGCGCCGCCGGACGTCTACGGGCAGCCCGCGAACCTGCACGTGGCGCGCTTCATGGGTTATCGCAACGTGCTCGAGCTCGAAGTGTCGCAGCGCGACGGCGACCGCATCGTGCTGTCCAGTCCCGATTTCAAGCTGACGGGCATACAAAGGCAGCCCGTGGCCGGCAATCGAGGGGCGGTGGCCATTCGCCCCGAAGAGGTCGTCGTCGCGAGCGGCGGCGGCCCGAACACGATCAGCGGCCGCATCGACAACGTCGAGTACGGCGGACGCGACGCGTTGCTCGACATCGTGACGCCGTCGGGCACGGTGCTTCACGCGCGCGGTCCGGTGACGCTGCGCCGCGGCGAGAGCGTGAGCGTACATATACCCGTGGAACGCGCGCTGGTCTATCCGGCGTAATGATGAGCGCGCTCGCGCGAACCCCCTTCGACAGGACATTGTTGCTGGTGATTCCGGCGGCAGCGTTCATGCTGCTGCTGTTCGTCTATCCGTTCCTCTACGGGCTGTGGCTGTCGTTCAACCCGAAGGAGGGCGGGGCGCTCGCGAACTACCATCACTTCTTCACCACCGACAATCTCTGGCCGACGATCTGGATCACGCTGAAGCTCGCGCTGCCTGCGACGATCATCAACGTTGGTATCGCGCTGCCCATCGCCTTCAAGATGCGCGTCAAAACGCGGTATCAGCGATGGGTCACGACCATCCTCGTCGTGCCGATCACGCTCGGCACGGTGCTGATCGCAGAGGGCATGCTTCTCTACTTCGGCCCGAAGGGATGGCTATCGCAGTTCCTGCAGTTTTTTCACCTATACGAAGGACCGATCCGGCTCACTCACAACTACTGGGGCGTGCTGATCTCGCTCGTGATCTCGGGGTTCCCATTCGCGTTCCTGCTGATACTGTCGTATATCACCGGCATCGATCCGGTGCTCGCGCGTGCCGCGGCCACCCTCGGCGCCGATTCACGCAATCAATTCCGCCACATCTACCTGCCACTCCTAGCGCCGGGGCTCGCGATGTGCTTCTGCCTCGCGTTCGTGCAGGCGTTCTCCGTATTTCCATCAGCGGTACTGCTAGGCTCTCCGGCCGGACCGACGCGCGTGATCTCGATCGCGGCGTATGAAGCGGCCTTCGAGCAGTACGACTACTCGCTCGCCTCCGCGATCGCGATGGTCATGGGCTTCGTGCAGCTCGTCATCGTCGCCGCGGTGCTGTCGCTTCGCAACCTCTTCTATCGCGGCCCGGTGACGGGCGGCAAAGGATGATGAGCGTTCGATGAAAGTCTGGCTCGACAAGGCCTGGCGCGGCTTCCTGCTAGGGTTGATGACGATCTTCGTCGTCAACATCGGCCTCATGATCGCGGCCGTCGCGACGAGCTCCTTTGCCAGGCGCTGGCTCGGGACGTGGCTCCCGGACGGATGGACGACGTCGTGGTACACCGCCGCGTGGAAGGAATTCCAGCTCTTCGACGTGCTGCTGGTCACCATCGAGGTGGTGTTCGCGGTGGTGTTCCTGGCGCTCCTGATCGGCGTTCCCGCGGCCTATACGCTGGCGCGCCGCGACTTCGTCGGCAAGCGCGCATTGATGCTGCTGTTCCTGCTCCCCCTGATGGTGCCGCCGATCACGTACGGCATTCCGCTCGCGACCGTGCTCTACCAGGCGCACCTCGCCGGGACGATCTGGGGCGTGATCCTCGCCAATCTCATTCCGGCGGCGCCGTTCGTGATCCTCGTGATGACGCCGTTCATCGAGCAGATCGATCAGAACCTCGAATCTGCGGCGCGCGTGTTCGGCGCCAGCACGGGCCGCATGTTCATGCACATCCTCGTTCCGCTGCTCGCGCCGGGCATACTCGCCGCATCGCTGCTCGTGCTCGTGCGCACGATCGCGCTCTTCGAGCTCACATTCCTTACCGCCGGCTCGGATTCCCAGACGCTCGTCGTAGCGCTGTACTATGCGGTATTCGCGGCGGGCGTGCGCGCGCCGCAATCGGTCGACGCGATGGCGATGATCTACATGGCGGTGACGCTGGTCTGGCTGCTCATCGCGCTTCGCTTCGTCAACCCGACACAGCTCGTATCGCGCGTCAAAGAACATCCCCAGCATGCCTGACCGCCTGTCCCTCGCGTCGCTCGCAAGCGTTCCATCGGACGTCGCGAAGCCTGCCTACGATCCGGCCAGCGTCAAGATCGGCATCCTTCACCTGGGACTCGGCGCCTTTCATCGCGCGCACCAGGCCGTGTACACCGACGACGTGCTCGCAAGCGATCCGCGCTGGGGCATCTGCGGCGTTTCGCTCAAGACGCCGCGCGCGATCGAGCCGCTGGCCGCGCAGGATGGCCTCTACACCTACCTCGAGCGCACGAGCGATGGCGTCGGCGCGCGTGTGATCGGTGCCGTGCGCGACACGGTGTTCGCGGGAACGTCGCGCGCTGCGCTGGTCGCGCGGTTCGCCCATCCGGCGGTCACGATCGTGTCGTCGACCGTCACGGAGAAAGGCTATTGCCACGATCCGGCGACCGGCGCGCTCAACGCATCGCACCCCGACATCGTGCACGACCTCGCGTATCCCGACGCGCCGGAGTCGGCGATCGGCATCGTCGTCGCGGGACTTGCCGCGCGGCGTGCGGCGGACGCGGGCAAGCTCGCGTTCGTCTGCTGCGACAACCTGCCGCACAACGGTCGGATGGTGGAGGGACTCGTGCATGCGTTCGCGCAGCAGCGCGACGCCTCGCTAGCGCGCTGGATCGAGGACAACGTGACGTTTCCGTCGACGATGGTCGACCGCATCGTGCCGGCAACCACCGACGCCGACGTCGCCGAGGCGCAGCGCAGGCTGGGCGTTCACGACGCGGCGCCGGTGACCGCCGAGCCCTTTGCGCAATGGGTGATCGAGGACCGTATCCTCGCGCCGCGACCGCCGTGGGAAGACGCGGGCGCGCAGTTCGTGCACGACGTCGCGCCGTTCGAGCTCATGAAGCTTCGCCTCCTCAATGGCAGCCATTCCACGCTGGCGTACCTGGGCTTCCTGCTCGGGCACGAGTTCGTGTGGCAGGCGTCGCGCGATCCGCTGATCGCGACGCTGATCGAGCGCCAGATGCAGGAGGAGATCGTGCCGACGCTCGCCCGCCCGCCCGGCATCGATCTTCACGGCTACTGCGCGCAGCTCCTCGAGCGCTTCCGCAATGCAGCGCTTCCGCACAAGACACGGCAGATCGCGATGGACGGCTCGCAGAAGCTTCCGCAACGCCTGCTTGCGACTGCACGGGAACGCCTCGCCGCTGGTGCACCGCTCGTGCATCTGCCGCTCGCAATTGCAGGATGGATCCGTTACGCGAGCGGCAGCGACGAGCACGGGGGCCGCATCGAGGTGCAGGACCCGCTCGCGGAAACGTTTCGCGACATCGTGCTGGAAGCCAACGGCGACCCCGGTCCGGTCGCCGACGGCTTTCTCGATCTCGCGAGCGTGTTCGGCGCCGATCTTGTCGCGCACTATGCGTTCCGCGAAGCGGTTCGCAAGAGCGTGATCGCGTTGTTCGAAGATGGCGCGCAGGTCACGCTCGCGCATCACCTAGGTGTTGCCTGAATGCCTATCCCCATCGCCCTCCATCCCGACCGGCTCTTCCCGGCCGATCCCGCCACGCGCGAGCTCGCACGCAGGCTGTATGCGACGGTCAAGGACCTGCCGATCGTCAGCCCGCACGGCCACACCGATCCTGCGTGGTTCGCGGACGACACGCCTTTCACGAATGCGTCGGCACTGTTCATCACGCCCGACCACTACGTCTTCCGGATGCTCTACAGCAGCGGCATTCCGCTCGAGGCTTTGGGCATTCCGCGCAGCGACGGCGGGCTGGTGGAAACCGACGCGCGGAAGATCTGGCGAACGTTCGCCGCGAACTATCAGCTGTTCCGCGGCACGCCGTCCCGCATGTGGGTCGACCACGCGTTCCTCACGGTATTCGGCATCGAGGAGCGCCTGACGCCCGAAAGCGCCGACCGCACCTTCGACCGAATCAATGCATGCCTCGCCCGCCCCGAGTTCCGGCCGCGCGCATTGTTCGAGCGCTTCAACATCGAAGTGATCGCGACGACCGAATCGCCGCTCGACCCGCTCGCGCACCACCGCAAGATCAAAGAGTCCGGATGGCGCGGGCGCGTGGTGACGGCGTACAGGCCCGATCCGGTCGCCGATCCCGAGTTTCCCGGGTTCGCGGAGAACGTCGCGCAGTTCGGCGCGCTCGCGAACGAGAATACCGCCACGTGGAACGGATATCTCGCGGCCCACCGCAACCGCCGCGCGTACTTCAAGTCGGTGGGCAGCGCCACGTCGACCGATCACGGGCATCCGACCGCACAAACGTCGAACCTGACGCCGCAGGAATCGCAGCGACTCCTCGACCGCGCCCTCGCGCGGACCATCACGCCCGCGGAAGCGGAAGCATTCCGCGGCCAGATCCTGACGGAGATGGCGCGCATGAGCCTCGAGGACGGGCTCGTGATGCAGATACATCCCGGCAGCTTCCGCAACCACAACCCGGACGTGCTCGCGCGTTTCGGCCGCGACAAGGGCGCCGATATCCCGACGCGCACGGACTACGTGCGTGCGCTCAAGCCGCTGCTCGATCTCGTCGGCAACGAGCGCGCGCTCACGATCATCCTCTTCACGCTGGACGAGACGTCGTACGCGCGCGAGCTTGCGCCGCTCGCGGGGCATTACCCGGCGCTGAAGCTCGGCCCGCCGTGGTGGTTCCACGACAGCCCCGAAGGCATGCTGCGCTTTCGCGAGCAGGCGACGGAAACCGCCGGGTTCTACAACACGGTGGGCTTCAACGACGACACGCGCGCGTTCCTGTCGATCCCGGCCCGGCACGATGTCGCGCGGCGGATCGATTGCCGGTTCCTGGCCACGCTGGTGGTGGAGCACCGCATTGGCGAGGACGAGGCGTTCGACCTGGCGCCCGGGCTCGCCCACGATTTCGCGAAAGCGGCGTACAAGCTCTGACGATGAAGCTCGGCGTTGCGCTGGTCGCGATGGCGCTGCCGTCGCTCGCGTACGCCGCGCATCCGTTCGTCACCGAGGACCCGGGCACGCAGGGAACTGGACATTTCGAGCTCGAGCTTGGTTTTGGCGCTTTCCGCGGCGACCCATCGATTCCCGGGCGCAATGCAATCTTCGCGCCCCAGTTTTCAATCGGCGTCACCGACAGCGTCGATCTCATCGGGCAGGTGGCCCGTCTCGAACAGACACCCACGGAGGGCCCGTCGGTCATCGGGCAGGGCAGCGCGCTGATCGACGTCAAGTGGCGGTTCCGGGAGACCGATGCTTACGCGCTGGGCGTCCGCGCGGGTCTCGACTTGCCGGCCGGCGACGGCGATCTCGGCAGCGACGAGCTCGGAGCGCATGCGATCGGCATCGCGGCGCTGAAGTTCGACGCCTATGCGGTGTATGCCAACGCGATCTACGTTTACACACGGCAACCCGGCACCCGCCGAAACCTCGGCGGCTTCTCGATCGCGCTGACGCGGCCGGACGATCGGCCGCTGCGCGGCTTCGTCGAGGCGGCGGCGTACTCGAACACAGATCCAGGCAAGTCCCAGTGGCCGGCGTTCGCTCGCGCCGGCGTCATCTATTCGGTGACGCCGTGGCTCGACGTGGACGCCGGTATCCAGGCCCGGCTCGATCGCGCAGCGGCGCGGGTGGGACTGCTGCTGGGCGCAACCGTGCGCTGGTAGCGGCCCTTCCGGGCTGCGTTACAGTTCCGGTCTTTGCGGGGAACTTCGCATGATCACGCTTCGACCTTCATCCGAGCGCGGCCACGCCAACCATGGCTGGCTCGACTCGCATCACAGCTTCTCCTTCGCCGACTACCAGGACGAAGCCCACATGGGCTTTGGTCCGCTGCGCGTGATCAACGAGGACCGCGTGCAGCCGGGCATGGGTTTCGGTACGCATGGCCATCGCGACATGGAGATCATTTCTTACGTGCTCGACGGCGAGCTCTCGCATCGCGACGACATCGGCAACGGCTCGGTCATCGTGCCCGGCGACGTTCAGCGCATGAGCGCGGGGCGCGGGGTGCGTCACAGCGAGTTCAACCCGTCGCGCGAACGGCCGGTGCATTTTCTCCAGATCTGGATCATTCCGGCCGAGCAGGGCATTCCGGCGTCGTACGAGCAGTCGCACCTGACGGACGCGCAGAGGCGCGGCAAGCTGGCGCTCCTCGCCGCGCCGCCGGGCAAGGGGGGCGCGGTAGCCATTCACCAGGATGCGCGCGTGTACGCGGGCCTCTTCGACGGCACGGAGTCCGCAACGGTTGCGGTCGCGCCCGGCCGGCGCGCGTACGTGCACGTCGCGCGCGGCAGCGCGGAGGTCAACGGCCAGGCGTTGAGCGCGGGCGACGCGGCGTTGCTCGAGGACGAACCGGAGGTGAGGATCGGCAATGCGGCCCGGGCGGAGCTCCTCGTGTTCGACCTGCCCTGACAGGCTATGGAGTGTTGTTGCACAATAGAACAACAGGGTTTCCCCACGACACAGGAATACAGCGATGAAAGACAAATCCGTCAGTCCCCCGCCGATGGACACCGGCATTTCGCAGGAAGACCGTTCCGCCATTGCGGCCGGGCTTTCGAGGCTTCTCGCGGACAACTACACGCTCTATCTCAAGACGCACAACTTCCACTGGAACGTCACGGGGCCGATGTTCAACACCCTGCACCTCATGTTCGAGACGCAGTACAACGAACTGTGGCTTGCGAACGATCAGATCGCCGAGCGAATCCGCTCGCTCGGGTATCCGGCGCCCGGCACGTACGAGGAATACGTGAAGCTCGCCAGCATCAAGGAGACGCCCGGCCAGCCAAAGGCGGAGGAGATGGTGCGGCTGCTGGTCGAGGGCAACGAAGCCGTCGTGCGCACCGCGCGCTCGGTGTTCCCGGCGGTGGACGAGGCGGGCGACGAGCCGACGGCAGACCTCCTGACCCAGCGCATGCAGATCCACGAAAAGAACGCGTGGATGCTTCGCAGTCTTCTTGAATGATGTTGGGATTGGCGACGACGTTCGCAGGCGCGCGCGACTGAACGGGCCGCGAAGCGGCTGTGATCGGCGCTCCGATCCGATATTCTGCGAGTAAAGCGAAGGGCGTCAGCGTTACTCGCGCGCCTTCGAATCCAGCCAGATCGTCACCGGCCCGTCGTTGACGAGCCGCACTTGCATGTCGGCGCCGAATACGCCGGTCGGGACGCGTTTACCCAGCAGTTCGGAGAGCAGCGCGACGAACGCATCGAACGCGGGCTGGGCGACCTCCGGGCGCGCGGCGGCGATGTACGACGGGCGGTTGCCCTTGCGCGTGGATGCGTAAAGCGTGAACTGCGAGACCGCAAGGATCTCGCCGCCGGACTCGACGACGCTGCGGTTCATCACGCCGGCTTCGTCGTCGAAGATGCGCAGTTGCACGATCTTGCGCGCGAGCCATTCGCGGTCGGTGGCGTCGTCGCTCTCGGTCACGCCCGCGAGCACGAGCATGCCGCGGCCGATGGCGCCGACGATCGCGCTGTCCACCGTGACGTCGGCCTCTCGCACGCGCTGAACCAGCGCTCTCATGAGCGCTTCCCCGAACGCCTTCGCATCAGGGCACCACCTTGCGTTCCACCTCGATTACCTTCCCGTATTCGAACACCACCGTCGTGAGCGTTTGCGGATCGCCGGGCACCGGCATGTAGGTCCAGCGCGCGAGCTTGCGGCCACCGCCGCTGCGCAGGTCGGGCGTGCCGAGGCGCGCGAGCACTTCGCCTTCGTGCATGCCGAGTTGAAGGTGCCGCCGCTCCGTGGGGTCGCCCAGGCTGCCGGCCTTCTTGTCGGCTTTGGTGGCCTTGACGGGCTTCTCGCGCGGCGGCGGCGCGACGCGGGTTGCGCTGCCGGCGGGAGGCCGCATCGGCACCACGGACACGGTCGCCGGATCGGTCACGAAATTGCGCAATTCGCGGCCTTCCGGGCATGGCGCATCCTGGTAAATCGGGCTGGCGCGGTCCCCTGCGCACTTGTACATTTGAGCAAACGCCGGCGGTGCCGCGATCGCCGCGGCGACGATGAATGGGCTCACCCGGCAGCGCATGAGGCGTACCATAACGGATTCGCGCTTGCCCCGCGTTAGTACTTTCGATGGAGTCTCGGATCAGGACCGCCGCGCGCGTTGCGGAGATCGCGCCTTTCCATGTCATGGAGGTGCAGACCGCCGCACGTGCACTCGAAGCCGCCGGCCGCACGGTGGTGCACATGGAAATCGGCGAGCCGGATTTTCCGACACCGGCGCCGGTGATTGCAGCAGCGCAAAAGGCGATTGCGGCAGGCGACCTCTACTACACGTCGGCGCTCGGCCTGCCCGCGCTGCGCGAAGCGATCGCCCGACACTATCGCGATCATTACGACGTCGACGTCGGGCCCGAGCGCATCGTCGTGACCGCCGGATCGTCGGCGGCGCTCCTCCTCGTGCTCGCGCTTCTCGTCAACCGCGACGATCGCATCCTGCTCGGCGATCCCAACTACCCGTGCAACCGTCACTTCGTGCGCGTGCTCGAGGGCGAGCCCGTCGGCGTCCCGGTCGGGCCGGAGACCAACTATCAGCTCACGGCCCCGCTCATTGCCGACAATTGGGATTCACGCACCCGCGGCGCGCTCATCGCGTCGCCGTCGAACCCCACCGGCACCTCCGTTGCGCATGACGAGATGCGGCGCATCGCCGCGACCGTCGCCGAGCGCGGCGGACACCTCATCGTCGACGAGATCTATCTAGGGCTCACGTACGGCAGCAAGCCGCGCAGCGTCCTCGAGTTCGCCCACGACGCGTTCGTGATCTCGAGCTTCTCGAAGTACTTCAACATGACGGGATGGCGGCTGGGCTGGCTGGTGGCGCCGGAACGGCATGTGCGCGACATCGAGAAGCTCGCGCAGAACCTCTACATTTCGCCCGCATCGCCGTCGCAGCGTGCGGCGCTCGCATGCTTTGCGCCGGAGACGCTCGCGATCCTCGAAACGCGGCGCCAGGCGTTCGAGAAGCGGCGGGATTTCCTCGTGCCCGCGCTGCGCAACCTTGGCTTCCGCATTCCCGTCATGCCGACCGGCGGGTTCTTCGTCTACGCCGACGTGAGCGACCTCACGGACGACAGCGAACGATTTTGCCGCGACGTGCTCGAAGGTTCGGGCGTGGCATTCACGCCTGGCATCGACTTCGGCGTCCACCGCGCCTCGCAGCACGTGCGGCTCGCCTACACGATCGACGACGCCAAGCTCGCCGACGGCATCCAGCGACTTTCACGTTACCTCGGGAAATAGCGTGCGTCATTTCACCTTTGCATTCGTTGCCCTCCTGGCCGGCTGCGGCGCCATGGACACGGCCGATTACTACTGGCAGGGCGCCTCGGGGCAGCTCGAGATCCTTTCCCGGGCAAAGCCCATCAGCGAGGTGATCAACGAATCCACTGACGCGGTGCTCAAGCAGCGCCTGGTGCGCGTCCAGGAAATCAGGGCGTACGCGATCCGTGAGCTCGCGTTGCCCGACAACGGAAGCTATACGCGTTATTCGGATCTGGGACGGCCGTACGTTGTCTGGAACGTATTCGCGACGCCGGAGCTGTCGCTCAAGGCGAAGCAATGGTGCTTCCCGGTCGCCGGTTGCGTCAATTACCGCGGCTATTTCAACGAGCAGGACGCCAGGGACGAGGCTGCGCGCCTCAAGGCCGCGGGCGAGGACGTATGGCTCTCGGGAGTGCCCGCGTATTCCACGCTTGGGTACTTCGACGATCCCGTGCTGTCGACGTTCGTGCGGTGGCCGGAGACGGAAGTTGCGCGCATGGTGTTCCACGAGCTCGCGCACCAGGTCGTGTACGTGAAGGACGATACCCAGTTCAACGAATCCTTCGCCGCGACCGTCGAGGAGGAGGGCACGCGGCGCTGGCTCGCGACGCAAGGCAATCAGCAGCTTACGGCGCAGTTCGACCGCAGCGAGCGGTTGCGCGTCGTGTTCCGCGATCTCGTCACCAGGACGCGCGTCCAGCTGACGGAGGTGTACGCCAGCAACGCGAGCGACGTGGAGAAGCGCGAGCGCAAGGCCCAGGCCTTCGCGGGCATGCGCGACGGCTACGAGCACGCGAAGGCGGGCGAACCCGGACTCGCGGGGTACGACCGCTGGTTCGGAGGAGTCGGCGGCGCGGGCCCCAACAACGCGAGCATCTCGTCCATCGCGCTCTACACGGGCCAGGTGCCGGCGTTCAAGGCGATCCTGGCCGCCGAAGGCCACGATCTGCCCAAGTTCTATGCCCGGGTGAAGGCCTTGTCGCTGATGGCCAAGTCGGAGCGCGACGGAACGCTGGCGGCCGCGGCGCGCCAGTCGGTTGCCGCGGTCCCGTAGGCCTGTCTTGCCCAAAAGGCAAGAAATACGCTAAAATTCCAGGTTCCCTTGCCTCACCCGCCCGCAGACGGGGAGGCCCAGGACAGCCATTCGTTCGAACAACAGCGGCCGTCCATCAACGTTCGAAAGGAGCCTTCTGCATGCGTCATTACGAAATCGTGTTCATCGTCCACCCGGACCAGAGCGAGCAGGTGCCCGCGATGGTCGAGCGGTACAAGACGATGGTGGCCAATCGCAAAGGCCACATCCACCGTCTCGAGGACTGGGGCCGCCGCCAGCTCGCGTACCCGGTCCAGAAGGTTCACAAGGCGCACTACGTCCTGATGAACATCGAGTGCGACAAGGAGACGCTGACCGAGCTCGAGCACGCGTTCAAGTTCAACGACGCGGTGCTGCGCCACCTCATCGTGGCGACGACGGAAGCGAAGGTAGCGCCGTCGCCCATGATGAAGGAAGAGAAGGCGCGCTCGTTGACCGGACGCGACTCTGCGCGTGAAGGTACGCCGGAAGGCGCGTCCGCTGCTGCGGCTGCTGTTGCAGCTGCGCCGGCGCCGGCCGCGGACTAGCAAGGAAAACTGAGGACAACGCGAGTACGACGTGCCGGGGCAAAACCGGCTCGCGCTCGACGCCACCCTCGCACAGCGCGACCCGCTCCGATACACCCCCGCGGGCATTCCCGCCATCGATTGCACGTTGCAACACGCATCGACGCAGGCGGAAGCGGGAGGGGAGCGCAAGGTCGAGTGCGAGCTTCATGCGGTGGCGTTCGCGGATGTGGCCCTCGCGCTGTCCCGGCGGCCGGTCGGTAGCGAAGTTCGCTGCGAAGGGTTCCTCGCGCGGCGCTACCGGACCGGTGTCACTGTCGCCATGCACATAACGCATATCGAGTAAAACGGAAGGAAACGAGCATGCCCCGTCCCCTGGGAAGAGGTAAAGGCAAAGGCAAGAAGGACATCAAGAAGCGTGACCGCGGCAATGCGCTTTTCAAGCGGCGCAAGTTCTGCCGGTTCACGGCGGAGAAGGTCACGGAGATCGACTACAAGGACATCGACGTCCTCAAGGACTTCGTGCAGGAAAACGGCAAGATCATGCCGGCGCGCGTGACGGGCACGAAGGCCCGCTACCAGCGTCAGCTGTCGACGGCGATCAAGCGCGCGCAGTATTTGGCACTCCTGCCGTTCACCGACCGTCACTAAGGGGGACGCGCCATGCAAATCATCCTCCTCGAGAAGATCGCGAACGTCGGCAACCTGGGCGACGTGGTCAAGGTGAAGAACGGTTTCGCGCGCAACTTCCTCATCCCGCAAGGGAAGGCGAAGCGCGCCACGCCGGAGAACTTGAAGGCGATCGAAGCCAAGCGCGCGGACCTCGAAGCGGCCGCGAATGAAAAGGTCACGGCCGCGCAAGCCGTGGCCGAGAAGCTCGAAGGCCAGAACATCCGCATCTCGCAAAAGGCGGGCGTGGATGGGCGGCTCTTCGGCTCGGTGACCAACGCCGACATCGTGGAAGCGCTGAAGGGGCAGGGCATCACGGTCGAGAAGGCCATGATCCGCATGCCCGAGGGACCGCTGAAGCACGTGGGCGAGTTTCCGATCACTGTCGCGCCGCATTCGGATGTTGTCGCGCACATCACCGTCACCGTGGTTGGCGAAAACCCGACGCAATCCGCGTAAGCAGCATAGCTGCGCGCAAAGCGTCGCGCCTTATCCGTCCGGTCGAGTGATAAAGGAGTCGGGGCCAAGTAGAATTGGCTCCTTCTCCTGCGGTTCGCCATGCCCGACGATCCCCAAATAGAAGCACTGAAGCTGCCGCCGCACTCGCTCGAGGCGGAGCAGTCGATCCTCGGCGGGCTCTTGCTCGACAACGACGCCGCGGACAGGATCGGCGACCTCATCTCCGAGGACGACTTCTACAGCGACGCGCATCGCGTCATCTACCGTCACGTGCTGGCGCTCGCGGCCGACGGCAAGCCGGTCGACGTCGTGACCCTGTCGGAAGCCCTGGGACAGGTCCAGAAGCTCGACTACGTCGGAGGGCTTGCGTACTTGGGAGCCCTTGTCGCCAACGTGCCTTCTTCGGCGAACATCCGACATTACGCGCAGATCGTTCGCGAGCGATCGATCCTGCGGCAGCTGGCCGCGACCGCGGGCGAGATTGCGGAGTCCGCGTTCAATCCGCTCGGACGCAATGCGCGCATGGTGCTCGACGAAGCGGAAGCGAAGGTCCTGCACATTGCGGAGCAAGGCTCGCGCGGCCAGCGCACGTTCCAGGAGTTGAAGCATCTCCTGGTCAGCGCGGTCGACCGCATC
>CAVPRK010000022.1:0-79001 GCA_963707815.1 uncultured beta proteobacterium | reverse complement strand
CAACATGAAGGTTGGCTACCAGGGCACCTTCTACGCCGACGATGAGCAATACTACACGAACGATGAGAAGGTCGCCTACCGCCTCAATAACGACGCGACAACCTGATCACGCTGACACTGCACTCCAATCTGCGCAAGCTGCGCACGCGCTATCACGCCGTTTACGCACAGGAGCAATGGACGCTGGGCCGCATGACGCTGCAGGGTGCGCTGAGGTTCGACCACGCGTGGAGCTATTCGCCGGAACAAGTGGTCGGTCCGACGCGGTTCCTGCCGACGCCGATTGTCTTTCCGGAAACGGCTGGTGTGGTTGGCTACAACGACATCTCGCCGCGCCTCGGTCTGGCGATGACCTGTTCGGCACCGGCAAGACGGCGCTGAAAGTGAACCTCGGACGCTATCTGGATGCCGCCAGCAACAACAACGGCAACTACTCGATCACCAATCCGACGTCACGCATGGCGGGGAGCACGGAGCTTGGACGTCCCCCGATCACACGCTCATGGACCGATGGGAACGGCAACTTCATTCCTGACTGCAACCTGTCCAGTCCCGACGCGCAAAACAATCTGGCCGCGGGCGGCGATTCGTGCGGCGCCATCAGCGACCGCAACTTCGGCACAGCGACCTCGAGCCGGAACTTCGATCCCGCTGCCCTCGAGGGATGGGGCGTGCGTCCAGCGGACTGGGAGTTCGGCGTCTCCGTGCAGCAGGAAGTGCTGCCGCGTGTCTCGGTCGAAATCGGCTACTTCCGCCGCTGGCTCGACAACTTTTTCGTGGACGACAACCTCGCCACGGTGCCTGCCGACTTCACGCCGTTCAGCGTCACTGCGCCATCCGATACGCGTCTGCCAGGCGGGGGAGGCTACACGATTTCCGACCTCTATGACGTCGTGCCGGCGAAGTTCGGTCAGGTCAATGACTACTTCACCAAGGCCGAGAACTTCGGCGAGTGGTATCAGCACTACAACGGCATCCTGTTCAACGTCACTGCGCGGCCGCGGAACGGTCTCACGGTGCAGGGCGGCCTGCTGACCGGACAAACCGTGCGTGACCTGTGTGGAATCAGGAACGCCAACCCTGAGCTGAACTACGTGACGCCGGCGAACGCGAGCGGCCCGGGCAACGTGTACGCAAGCCCGGTGTTCCCGTTCTGCCACACGTCAACCGGCTTCACGACTCGCGTGACCGGCCTGGCGACATATACCGTGCCGAAGATCGACGTGCTGGTGAGCGGCACGTTCCGGAGTGAACAGGGCGCACCATTGGCGGCCAATTTCACTGTGACCAACGCGATGGTCTCCACGCAGCTCGGTCGCAACCTCTCTGCGCCCGGGGGCAGTGTCGTAGTGAACCTCATCGAGCCGGGGACGATGTACGGGGATCGGTTGAATGAGGTGGACTTCCGGATTGCGAAGCTGCTGCGGTTTGGCCGGACACGGACCAACGTCGGCGTCGACGTCTACAATCTGCTGAACGCGAATCCCGCGCTGACCAGCAACGCGGTGTACAGCACCGCGTTGCCATTCCCGCGGCCGACCGGTGTGCTCACGCCGCGCTTCGCGAAGATCAGCGCGCAGATCGATTTCTAATTGGTGAGTGGTTGGTGGTTAGTGGTGGACTCGGGGTTCTCCACCAACCACCAACTACCAACCACCAACTATTTCTTCTCAGCGGGCGTCGACGTGTTCGGCCCCATGCCCATCACTTGAATCACCACGGGCGCGTCCTTGGCGCCGTCGTAATGAATTTCGCCGGCATGGTGCACGACGAATGTTCCGGCCGGCACACCCACCGTGCTATTCGGATTCGTACTTCTCGCCTGACCCGAGCCACCACGTGCCTTCGATGACGACGAAGAAGCGATCGTTGGGGTGGAAATGCGGGCGACTCATGTTGCCGGGGAGCCACCGTAACCGTTGGACGTACATGCCCGGCTTCGTCGGGTCGCCGAAGAGCGTGGCGGTTTCCTGTGTGCCCGCGGCGTTGCGGACCCACTTGATGTCGGCGGCTTTGACGAATTCAACCGCCTTCGGATTGAGCTGGCCCTGAGAGCCGATGGTGGCAGGCAGCAGAACCATGCCGATCCCGGCCAGCGCCAGCGCGCGCGTGAGTCGAGTCATGTCGTCACCTCGTGAGCGGGAACTATACCGCTAGCGCAGGCGTTCGAGGAGGGTCTTTGCTTTCTGCTTGAACTCGCGATTTTCGGGCACCCAGTTCGGGTTGACGGGCATCGCGCGGAGAGGCTGACTGCACGGCCTCGATGGCAATCGAGCATTCCGTACGCCTGTTCCCCTGCCCATCCAGCAAGGGAACGGGATAGTCGTTGAAGACGACGAGGGGGGCGACGGTCGACGACAGTGGCGATTGCCGGAACCGCGCCATCATCACCAGCAGGCAATCATTGTATTGGTTGACGCCGCGCGTCCGGTCCCACGGCCAATCCTCTGGCTGTAGCGATCCTTGAGCAATGGAGCGCTGCAGGTTCCGCTGCATGGGAGCGCTTGGGAGAAGTTCCGTTGCCAGCAGAAGGAGGAGAAGCAACACCGTGACGGCGGCTCCCGTCGCGGTCATCGCGATCGGCCAGACAAGGCATCTCGCCCGACCAAAAGACTTGTCTCGGGCGGTCGCCCGCCCGGTAGGACATGCTTCGAGCTCCGTCATTCCGCCACCGGACTCCTTGTTCTGGCGAGGACGTATCGAGAGGGAAATGTCGCGGTGATCGGGACCGTGCAGACCAATCCTGGACACAAATTGGCGGATGCGCTGACATTCACATTATGGGGCGTAGCCACTAACGAGACAGCGAGTCACCCGCAGAATTACCCCCGAAAACGGAATTGTTGGTGATTCGTAGACAGGAAAAGTGAGACAAGCGGTGTGGTTGGCACGAGGGGAGACGAATCTTGCCGGCCGTCGCCGCGAACTTCCGGCCCGGTTCTCTCCCCGTTTTACCGCGTTCGATTTCCGGTCTTGCAGACTGTCGCGTGCAACACTAATGTCGGTCCCGCTTGCAGTGTGCGCCCGCCGTTTGAAACTTATGCGCTCTCGAAGCGCTTCGCCACGGGTCTTGTTCATGGCGGACCACTGAGGTTGAGAACCCTATTGGTTCGCACGATGGATAGAGCATTCCCATCCATCGCGCATCCGCCAACGCCAGGGCAGCACGCTAGCCGCGGATGTTGCGTGGGTCGCGTCCGTGGCTGTCCTTGCCCTCGATCCTGCCGCGCTCGCTCTTGATCACGAGCTCCGTCTGTTTGTTCTCCGCGAGCTCGCGCCCGCGCGCGACGGCCTCCGACTTGCGGTCGTGCAAGCTATCGGCGCGTTGCGTGCCGTCGGTTTGCACTGCCCAACGACCGTCCGGGCGTGGTTCTACTGCGACTTGCGGCTTGCTTGGCATCTCTTCCTCCGAATTCAAGTGATGGCGCGTTGTATCGCGTTAGTGAATACCGGTAAGCAGGAGCCAGTCCGACAATTCTGTGAGATTGCACCGACCGATCGGCGGGACCCGCGCCAAAGTAGGACAACGACTTACAGACGCGTTCTGGCACCCCGGGCACCATTTGGAATTCCTTTCGGCGAGGCATCTTCTCGCCCGCACCTGCCGCATGACTTCCGAAGCGCCGCCATTCCCCGACCACGACATCCATCGCCTGCTCGTCGAGCAGACCATGGATTACGCGGTGTTCGCGCTCGATCCCGAAGGCAATGTCAGGACGTGGAACGTCGGCGCCGAGAGGCTGAAGGGCTACCGCGCGCAGGAGATCATCGGCAAGCACTTCAGCTCGTTCTATACGAAGGAAGACGTCGTACGCGACTGGCCTGCGCGCGAGCTTCGGATGGCGTCGGTCGAGGGCCGCTTCGAGGATGAGGGCTGGCGCGTTCGCAAGGACGGCTCGCGCTTCTGGGCGAACGTCGTCATCACCGCGCTGCGTGACGAGACTGGCGGGCTCATCGGCTTTTCCAAGATCACGCGCGACCTCACCGGCCGCCGCATGCACGAAGAAGCGCTGCGGCAAAGCGAGGAGCGCTTCCGACTTCTCGTCGAGAGCGTCACCGACTACGCGGTCTACCTGCTCGATGTCGACGGCGTGGTGACGAGCTGGAATACCGGCGCGCAAAGGATCACCGGGTACGCGCGCGAGGAAGTCCTGGGTGCGCACTTCTCGCGCTTCTATCCCGAGGAGGAGCGCGCGACGCTGCCGTGGGAGGAGCTGGCGGTTGCGCGCCGCACCGGCCGTGCGGAGAGCGAAGGCTGGCGCGTCCGCAAGAGCGGCGAGCGCTTCTGGGCGCGCACCATCATCACCACGCTGTACGAGCGCGACAAGCGCTTGCGCGGCTTTGCGCACATCACTCAGGACCTGTCGGACCGCCGCCACATCCAGTCGCTGGAGCAAGCGGCACGCAACGTCGGCGACTTCATTGCGGTTCTCGCGCACGAGCTCCGCAATCCGCTTGCGCCGATCCGCAACGCGGCGCAGCTCATGGCGCGCCTTCCCGCCGACCATCCGTCGCAAGCGTCCATGCGGGAGATGATCGAGCGGCAGACCGCGCAGCTGACGCGCATCGTCGACGACATCCTCGACATGGCGCGCATCACCAAAGGGGTGATCGCGATCGAGCGCGTGCCCGTCGACCTCGATCGCATGCTGGATACCGCCATCGAGACGGCCCAGCCGCAGATCGACGAGCGGGAGCATCGTCTCACCGTCCAGCGTCGCGCGGTCGGCACCGTGATCAACGGTGACGCGCATCGCATCACGCAAGTGCTCGTCAACCTCTTGAGCAACGCGGTGCGTTACACGCCAACAGGCGGCGAAATCGGCGTCAGCATCGACCGTGAAGAAAGCTCCGTGGCCATTCGCGTGCGCGACAATGGCCGCGGCATCGAGCCCGAGCTCAAGGAACGCATCTTCGACATGTTCGTGCGCGGCCGGCATGCGAAGGCCGACAAGAACAGCGGGTTGGGTGTGGGTCTCGCGCTTGCGCGCAAGATCGTCGAGCTGCATGGCGGCGCGATCGATGTCCTGAGCGAAGGCACCGGCAAAGGTTCGGAGTTCGTCGTGCGGCTGCCGGTCGCCCAAGCGCGCGAAGATCCGAAGCCCATCCCGCTGCCGCACAAGGCCGCGACGCCGCGGCACGTGCTGCTCGTCGACGACAATCGCGATGCCGCTGCGGCGCTCGAGCTGGTGCTGAGGGAGATGGGCCATCGCACGCTCGTCGTGCACGGCGGCGCCGAGGCGCTGGAAAAGATCCACGCCAACGATCTCGACTATGTGTTTCTCGATCTAGGCATGCCGGGCATCGACGGCTACGAGGTGGCGCGGCGCGTGCGCGCGAACAAGCAGCTGCGCCAGCCGAGGCTCATCGCGCTGACGGGCTGGGGCCAGGAAGAGGACCGGCGCCAGACGCGCGACGCCGGCTTCGACGCGCATCTGGTCAAGCCGGTGAGCTCCGACGATATCGCGCGCGCGCTCGCGCACGAGGAAGCGTCCCCCATGCCGCTTCGGCTCGCTGCTTCAGAAGGGCTGTAGGTCGGGCTTCAGCCCGACGGGCTATCGCGGCGGACCAAAGTCCGCCCTATCAAGGCAGCGCGACGTGCCAGGACTGGGCGTACTCGACGCCCTCGATCCGCTCGAATCCCATCAGCGTGAATGCCTGCGGGCTCATGGCGACGAGCACGGGGTCGTACAGCGCCGGGAGCGCCTCGTGTCCGGCCGTGCGTTGGATGTCCACGAGCCGCGCAAGACGCAGATGCCGCAGGAGCTCCTCGTCGTACAGCTGCTCGACGCGAAGATCGCCAACCTGCGGCTCGCGCCCTTGCCACTCGCGACGCGGCAGCGGACGGCCGCGGTGGCGCAAACGGAGGACGCGGAAGCGCATGCGAGAGACCGTATGAATATACGGCACTCTAGCGCGGCCGCGCCGCGCGATCAAACGGTGTCTAGCGATCGGGCTTGGCGCCGGAGACCTTGATCACTTTTTCCCACTTCGCGATATCGCCGGCGACGTACTTCGTGAACTCCTCCGGCGACATTGTCATTGCGGACGCGCCTTGCTTTGCCCACTCCTCGCGCGTTTCGGCGCGATTGGCGACCTTTGCGATCTCCGCATTGAGCTTGCTCACCACCGCAGGCGGCGTACCCTTCGGCGCCATGACGCCGAGCCAGATCACCGCCTCGTAACCGGGCACGCCCGCCTCGGACACGACAGGCAAGTTCGGGGTGACCCCGGAGCGAGTCTTCCCGCTCGTGGCAAGAGCGCGCACCTTGCCGGCCTTCGCCTGCTCGTTCATCGTCGTCACCGCGTCGAACATCATCTCGACCTGGCCGCCGATCACGCCGGTACGCGCGGCGGAGCTTTCCTTGTACGGCACGTGGACGATGTCCACGCCTGCCATCGACTTGAAGAGCTCGCCCGCCATGTGATACGGCGTGCCGGGACCGGAGGAAGCGTAGTTGAGCTTGCCGGGTTGCGCTTTCGCGAGCGCGATGAATTCCTGCAGCGTGTTGGCCGGCACGCTCGGATGTACGACCATCATGAGGTCGGAGTAATTGATCGGCGCCACCGCGACGAAATCGCGGGTGAGCGAGTAGGGCTTGTTGGGGATGAGCGTCTCGTTGACCGTGTGCGCGTTCGACATGAGCAACAGCGTGTAGCCGTCTGGCGCCGCTTTCGCGGCGGCGTCGGTACCGACGACAGCGCCGGCCCCCGGGCGATTCTCGATCACGAACGGCTGGCCGAGCGACTCGCCGAGGTGCGCGCCCAGGTAGCGGGCGTAGATATCCGCCGGGCCGCCGACGGCGAACGGCACGACGATCTTGACGGGACGCGCGGGATACTCCTGCGCTTGCGCGGGAACGTATACAAGAGCCGCGGCGAGCGCCGCAATCGCGATGCGTGACATCCGGATTCCTCCTCGTTTTCAGGGTCAATCTACTGCAATCGCGTGCCGCTGCCAAACTGCGCATGGCAATATTGACGGGGAGGATCGCCATGAAGACACTTGCACCCCTCGCGGCAGCGATCGCCGCCGCTTTCGCCATTCCATGCAGCGCCGCGATGGCGCCGGCCGACATGCTGGCGCAGGCGACGATTCCGATCACGCAGGCGCGGGCGACGACAGGGTCGCGCATCCGGCGCGAATTGCCGAAGCTCACGATCCCGGCCACCGACCCTTACGACAAGCTCACTCCGGAGCAGCGCCGGGCCTTCCGTGCGCTCTTCACGGACCTTGCCGAGGCAGACGAGCCGCCGTACCCGGCCGATGGCCTCCTGCCCGTCGCGAAGGAGCTCGTGTTCGCGCTTGCGGATGGCGCAGTCGGCGAGGGCGAGCTCTTCCTCACGGTGCGCGTGGACGAGAAGGGCGAGCCGCAATCGACGAGCATCTACGCAACGCCGAGCCAGCGCATTTCCAAGGAAGCGGCAACGGTCCTCATGAAGATCAAGTACAAGCCGGCGACGTGCGCGGGCAAGCCCTGCACGTCGGAGTTTCCGTTCACCGCGCGATTCGAGTGATGGACCGGCGCGAGCTCCTTCGCCTCGCCGCCGCCGGGACCGCGCTCGTTACGCAGATGCGCGACGCGAACGCACAGGCGGCATTGCCGCCCGACATGGCCGAGGCGAGCGTCGCCTCGTTGGGCGCACTCATGCAAACGGGCGCTCAGAGCGCCGCGTCGATCGCGCAGCGCTACTTCGCGCGTATGGACGCGATCGACCGTGCCGGACCGGCCATCAACGCCGTGATCGAGCGCAACCCCGACGCGATTGCCGTCGCCGAAGCGCTCGACCGCGAGCGGCGCGAGAAGGGCCCGCGCGGGCCGCTTCACGGCGTGCCCGTTCTGCTCAAGGACAACATCGACACGTCGGACCGCATGCGCACGAGCGCGGGCTCCCTCGCGCTCGCCGAGCGAAGCGCCGCACGCGACGCGTTCGTCGTGGAGCGCCTGCGTGCGGCAGGCTGCGTGATCCTCGGCAAGACGAACCTCTCCGAGTGGGCGAACTTCAGGAGCACGCGCTCGACCTCCGGATGGAGCGCGCGCGGCGGGCAGACGCGCAATCCCTATGCGCTCGACCGCAATACGAGCGGGTCGAGCTCCGGGTCTGGTGCTGCGATCGCGGCCGACCTTTGCGTGATCGCGGTCGGCACCGAGACCGACGGATCCATCACCAGCCCGTCGTCGTGCTGCGGCCTCGTGGGTCTCAAGCCGACGGTCGGGCTCGTGAGCCGCAGCGGCATCGTTCCCATTTCGCACAGCCAGGACACGGCTGGGCCGATGACGCGCAGCGTTGCCGACGCTGCCGTGCTTCTCACCGCAATGACCGGCGTCGACGCGCGCGACGCGGCCACGCGCGCGAGCGGGGGCAAGGCGCAGGACTACACGCGAGCGCTCGATCCCGCAGGGCTGAAAGGCGCGCGCATCGGCATCGTGCGCGAGTGCTTCGGAACCAACGATCGCGTCGATCGCGTCGTGGAGGAAGGCATCGCGGCGATGAGGAACGCCGGTGCGATCGTCGTCGATGCAATGAAGATGCCGTCCGCCGAACGCATCGGCGCTGCCGAGTTCGAGATCCTCAAGTACGAGTTCAAGCGCAACCTCAATGCGTATCTTCGCGACCTCGGGCCCTCGGCGCCCGTGCACTCGCTCGAGGACGTGATCGAGTTCAACACGCGAAACGCCGCGACGGAAATGCCTTACTTCGGTCAGGAGATCCTGATCGAGTCGCAGTCGAAGGGTCCGCTCACCGACGAGCGCTATCGCAAGGCTCTTGCTACCGCGCGTGCGCTGTCGCGGGCGCAGGGCATCGACGCCGCGCTGGCGAAGGACCGTCTGGACGCGCTCGTCGCGCCGACGGGACCGCTGCCGTGGATGATCGACTACGCCAACGGCGACCATGCGTCCGGCGGTTGCACCGCAGATGCCGGCGGTGGCGGGCTATCCGCACATCACCGTGCCTGCGGGGTTCGCTTTCGGGTTGCCGGCGGGCATCTCGTTTTTCGGCGGCGCGTACAGCGAAGCGAAGCTCATCCGGCTCGCGTACGCATTCGAGCAGATCACCAAGGCGCGACGTCCGCCGGAGTTTCTCGCCTCGGTCCGATTCGGGAACTGATGAAATGAAGATCCGTGGCGGGTGCCATTGCGGCAATCTCACCTTCGAGCTCGACTGGGCGGGCGACGCGGCAAGGATTCCGGCGCGCGCGTGCGATTGCACGTTCTGCGTGAGACACGGCGGCGTCTGGACGTCGCATGCCGGGTCGCGGCTTGCGGTGAAGATTGCCGACGATGCGCTCGTGTCGCGCTACGAGTTCGGCACGCGCACCGCCACTTTCCACGTCTGTGCGCGCTGCGGCGTGCCGCCGCTCGTGACGTCGACCATCGACGGCCGTGTCTACGCGGTCGTGAACGTCAATTGCTTCGAAGGCGTGGATCCGGCGCGGCTCGACCGCGCGCCGGCGAGCTTCGAAGGCGAGACGGTGGAGTCGCGGCTTGCCCGCCGGAAGCGCGGCTGGATCGGCGAAGTGACGTTCGGCTAGTGCGTGCTTCGCTCCCTCCACGTACTGTCGACGAGAGGGCGCGAGATTGTGTCGTCGGTCGCCGCTCGGTCGCTCGGCGCCGGCCCTTCGGGTCTTGGCTCGGCTACGCCTCGCCCGCCTCGCTCACTCGCCGCGTCGTGCCCATCTTGCACGCGAGCGCGAACGCGTTTCGCATCGCGCCCGTATTCGCGATGCCGCGGCCGGCAATGTCGTACGCCGTTCCGTGCGCAGGCGTAGCGATGGGAATCGGCAATCCGCCCGGGACGGTGACGCCGCGATCGAAGCCCATGAGCTTCATCGCTATCTGCCCCTGGTCGTGGTACATGGTGAGCACCCCGTCGTAGCCGCCCTCCTTGCGCGTCGCGCGCACGAAGATGGTGTCTGCCGGATACGGGCCATCCGCCGGATAGCCTTGCGAGCGCGCGAGCTCGACGCCGGGCTCGATGATGTCGATCTCCTCGCGTCCGAACGCGCCGTTGTCGCCGTTGTGCGGATTGAGTCCGCACACCGCGATCCGCGGCTTGGCCACACCCGACGACGCGAGGCCGCGCGTGAGAAGCGCAACGCCTTCCGCGATGCCGTCGCGCGTGAGGAGCCCGCTCACGTCCTTCAGCGGAACGTGCGACGTGACGCGCGAAGTCCACAGCGACTCGAGCACGTTGAACTCGACCGAGGGGCCCGTGAAGTTGAGCTTCTCGCAAAAGTAGTGGAGCTCGTCGGCGTGCTGCATGCCGCCCGCGCGCAGCGCGGCCTTGTTGAGCGGCGCGAAGCACATCGCGTCGGCGGCGCCTTGCTCGCACAGCTGCAGCCCGAGCGCGAGGCCCGCGAGCATGTACTCGCCGTTCTTCTGCGAGACCTCGCCGCGCGCGAAGCCGGTGGCGTTCGCGTACGGCCAGTCGACGAGGAGCGGCTCGACGTCGACCTTCACGTTTGCCGCGCGCATCCCGCCCTCGATCACCGAACGGGCGCCGATGAGGCGGACGTTGGCATCGCGCAGCGCGTCGGTCTCCGCGAGCAGCTTGGCGACGAGTTCGGGCCCGATGCCCGCGGGGTCGCCCGTGAAAAGCGCAATGGTGGGCTTGGTCATCGCTTTACTCCAGCTTGACGTTGGCGTCTTTGATGAGCTTGCCGAAGCGGTCGTAGTCGGATTTCACGAGTGCCGCGAACTCCGCCTGCGATACGTTCCCCGGCTCGCCGCCCAGGCCCACGAGTTTCTTCGCGACCTCGGGATCCTTGATCGCTTTCATCGTCTCGGCGTAAAGCTTGTCGATGACGGGCTTGGGCGTTCCGGCGGTGACGAAGAGGCCGTACCACGTCGTCATCTCCACGCCGGGCAGTCCCGCTTCGGTAAGTGTCGGCACGTCGGGAAGCTCGGGCGTGCGCTTGGGGCTCATCACCGCAAGCGCCTTGACCTTGCCGCTCTTGATGAACGCCATCGCCGACGACGTCGTGTCGAAGTCGAGCTGGATCTGACCCCCCACGAGATCGGTGAGCGCCTGCGCCGATCCTTTGTATGGAACGTGCACGGCCTTGGTGCCTGCCGCGAGGTCGAACGCCTCGCCTGCAAGATGCTGCGTGCTGCCCACGCCCGACGACCCGTACGCGAACTTTTCGGGATTGGCTTTCACGAGCGCGATGAGGTCGCGCACGTTGCCCGCCGGCACGCTCGGCGAGACCACGAGCACGTTCGGCACGACGACGATGAGCGCAACGGGCACGAGGTCCTTGTTGGTGTCGAAGCCGAGCTTCATGAGGTGCGGCGCGATCGCCTGGCCGGTGTTGGTCGCGACGAGCAGCGTATGACCGTCCGGCGCCGCTTTCGCAGTCGCGTCCGCGGCGATCGTGTTCGACGCGCCGGGCTTGTTCTCGACGACGAACGGCTGGCCCATCGACGCCTGGTACTTGTCGGCAAGCATCCGCGCGATGATGTCCGTGCCGCCGCCCGCGTTGGCGCCTACCATGATCTTCACCGGGCGCGCGGGGTACGTCTGCGCGGCGACGGTGAAGGCGGCGAGCATCAGTGCGGTTGCAACGACCACGTTGAACTTCTTCATGCGGATCTCCTCCTCGGCGCAATGCCCCCGAAAGATCATAAGGCATAATCGCTCGACCCCAGGGCTCACGCCATGCAAGCACCCTCGCGCATCGATCGCACGATCACGCTGGTCGTGCTGGCGGTTCTCGTCGCCGGCGTGTACCTCGTGCTGCTGCCCTTCCTTTCCGCGATTGCGTGGGCGGCGATCCTCGTTGCGACGACATGGCCGGTCTTTCACTGGATGGTGAGCCGCGCCGGCCGCCCGACGGTCGCTGCGACCATGATGACGCTCCTGATCCTCACCGTCGTCGTCGCGCCGTTCGTGATCGTGGGCTCGACGCTCGCGGAGAATGCCGATCGCCTGGGCGAATTCGCGCGTGGCGTGATCGCGCGCGGCCCGCCGGAGCCGCCGGAGTGGGTGACAAAGATCCCGCTCATCGGCGAACGCGCGTCCGCGTACTGGATGTCGCTCGCGCACGATACGGGCGGGCTGCTGGAGGAGCTTCGGCGTTTCGTGGAGCCGATCCGCGCAGTTCGCGTTTCGCGCAGGTGCGGTCGTCGGCGAGGGCCTGCTGCAGCTCACCCTGTCCGTGTTCATCGCGTTCTTCTTCTATCGCGACGGCGACGCGATCATGGCGCGCGTGCGCGCGGCGGTGTTGCGCATATCGCCGACGCGGGGCGAGCACATGCTCGGGGTTGCGAGCGCGACGACGCGCGCGGTCGTGTACGGCATCCTCGGTACCGCGCTCGCCCAGGGCGTGCTGATGGCGATCGGACTCTACATCGCGGGCTTCAAGGCGGCGCCGCTGTTGGGTCTCGTCACGTTCTTCCTGTCGCCCGTGCCGATCGGGCCGCCGCTGGTGTGGATTCCCGCGGGCCTTTATCTCATCTTCGGCGCCGGAGAAACGGCGTGGGGGATCTTCGTGCTCGCGTGGGGCTTCTTCATCGTCTCGTCGGTCGACAACGTGCTGAAGCCGATCCTGATCAGCCGGGGCAGCGACCTGCCGTTCATACTCGTGATGCTGGGCGTGTTCGGCGGCGTCTTCGCGTTCGGCTTTATCGGCGTGTTCCTCGGGCCGGTGCTGCTGGCCCTGGCCTTCGTGCTCATCAAGGAGTGGGCGTCGCCCGCGCCCACCCACACCCCCGAGAGCTTCGACGGATAGCCGAATGGGGTCGTAGTTCGGACTTCAGTCCGACTCGATGCGACGCGTCGGGCTGAAGCCCGACCCACGCGCTAAACGCGGAGCGTCAGATAGCGGAACAGAACGCGACGCCGCCCCGCGCCTTCCGAGACCCATTGCCGGTTCTGCATCGCGCGGCGCACCGACAAGTCGACCGTGTAGCGGTGGTTCGCGTCGCGGCGGTTGTCGAAGAACCGGTACACAGGCAGCGTGCTTTCGGGGCAGCGGCCCTTCCCGTCGGGGACCTGAACGTAGAAGGCGGCCCCCGTTTCGAGGGTCCAGATGCCCGGCCAGTTCAGCAGCACGGCCAGGCATTCGTCCGCATTGGCCGAGTAATAGTGGGAGTCGATGTACACCGCGAGAGACGCATAGAAGCGGCACACGGGCTTGGCGTCGGCCGGTGCGACTTGCAGGTTGGGGTACGCGTAGAAATACAGGCCGGTCGGCTTGAAAACGCCCGATGCCTTGGTATTTAGGGCCGCGATCTCGTTCGAGTCCGCCGTGATGAAGTAGTGGTCGAGATCCGCGCGGTAGTACTCGACTACCTTGACCGATCCGGGCGGGCCGCCGGCGCCTGGAATCGCGCTGCCGACGGCCGCGCCTGCGTCGAGCATGCCGGCGCCGCAGAGCCTGGGCACGATGCATTGCGAATCGGTTGGGAAGTCGCGCGCCGTACCCGCGACGAGGTCCAGCACGCGACCGCTCGTCAGCATGCCGTCGCGTGCAAGAAGCAGCGCTGCGACTCCCGACACCATCGGTGCCGCGAAGCTCGTGCCGCGCGCGAACGTGTACGTCGGATTCGTCGGGACCGTTGCGCCCTCGTAATGCAGGCCGACGATCAGATCGTTGAAAGGGAGATCGCCGCCGGGCGCCGTAACGTCGATGCGCGGACCGTAGTTCGAATAGCTCGTCAGGAGGCCGTGCGCGCCGTGTGCGCCGACCGTGATCACGCCGCTGCAGTTCGCAGGCGCGAAATCGTAGGCTTCGAGCGCCGAGTTGCCCGCTGCGACGACCACGACCGCGCCGTGCGCGAGCGCATCGTCGACCGCTTCCTGGATCGATTGGTCGCACGGCCCGTAGCCGCCGAGGCTCAGGTTGATGATCTTGGCCGGATGCTGGTTCGCGGGCACGCCTTCGATGTTGGCGCCGGACGCCCACAGCACGCCGGCGAAAATGTCCTCGAACGTGCCGCCGCACGTGCCGAGCACGCGCACCGGAAGGATCGTCGGCGTTCGCGGCGATGCCGGCGATGCCGATGCCGTTGTTCGTGTTGGCCGCGATGATGCCGGCGACGAACAGCCCGTGGAAGAAGCTCGACTCCGGCGGACCGCACTCGCCGCTGCTCCAGTCGCCTTCGTCGCGCGGATTCGAGATCGCG
The DNA here is from genome assembly GCA_963707815.1 of uncultured beta proteobacterium. Taxonomy (GTDB): domain Bacteria; phylum Pseudomonadota; class Gammaproteobacteria; order Burkholderiales; family Casimicrobiaceae; genus VBCG01. The sequence goes on along the minus strand of CAVPRK010000022.1, from coordinate 64,872 downwards.
CTCGGTGCCGTCGCGCGCGCGGCCCGCGTCGGAAATGAAGTCGAAACCGGGCAGCACGCGTCCTGCGAGGTCGGGATGCGGCAGGATGCCGGTATCGACCACCGCGACCGTGACGCCGGCGGCGTTCGGCTGCAGCGTCCATGCCGTCTCGGCGTTGATGCCCGCCACGCTGCCGATGAGCGACCATTGCGCCGAGTAATAGGGATCGTTCGGCGCGGCGAAAGCGCGCGCCTTGCGCACCGGATCGGCGTACTGCACCTCCGCTTCCCCCTCGATCGTGCGCGCAATCTCGGCCAGGCGCTCCGCGGACTGCGCGACCGGCAAGCTCAGCACCGCGACCTGCGCGATCTGCCGCTCGAAGCTGACGGGCATGCCGAGGCGATTGCCGAGGCGGTCGAGGAAGTCGGCGTTCACCGGTGGCGCATCCGCCTTGAGGCGCACCATGAGCCGCTGGCCTTGCACCTCCGCGTCCGCGAGCTTGGCCCTTCGCTTGGCCATGGCAGGTACGATCGACTCGGCCCACAGCACGCTGCGGTCGACCCGCAGCTTGCGGATCATCGCCTTGGCTTCGGCTTCGTCGACGGGCTTCGCGAGCGAGAGCTCGATCGCGCCCGTGCGCGTGCTCCCGGTGAGCGCGAGCTTCGTGCCGGTCAGCGCTTCGAGGCGCGCCTGTTGCGCGGCAGGGAGCTCTCCCCAACCTGCCGCGTACGGGTGCAACATGACGCGCAGCGACGACACCGTCTCCGCCTGCGCGGCGACCGCCGTTACCAGAAGCGCGGCACCCACCACCGCCGCGCGCTTGAGCGAAAAAGTCGACATCAGGAAAGCTCCCCGAAGAGTCCCGCCGGACCGAATTCTCTAGGAAAGCGGGAACCGTGCCCGCACGGGACGTTCTATGCGGCGAGCATACGCCGGCGCCACCTTGGATTGGAAGTCCAAGCGACTAAAAGTATTACTCTTTTGGACGAGCGGCGGCGCGCTCGCGGACCATGTCGTCGCGGAACGGCGCAAGTGTCGCGACCATCTGTGCGAACACCTTCGGATTGGCCGCGATGATCTGGCCGCCATGGAGGTAATTCTCGTTCCCCGGCGAGGTCGCCGATCAGGCCGCCGGCTTCGAGCACCAGCAGGCTTCCGGCCGCCACGTCCCAAGGGTTGAGCCCGACCTCCCAGAACCCGTCGTAGAAGCCCGCGGCGACGTAAGCGAGATCGAGCGCGGCCGCGCCCGGCCTGCGCAGGCCGGCCGTGTGCGTGATCATCGTCTTCATCATCTGAAGATAGGTGTCGAGGTAGCTGCCGTCGCGGAACGGGAACCCGGTGCCGATCAGGCATTCGCGAAGATGGGTGCGACGCGACACGCGCATTCGACGGTCGTTCAGGAATGCCCCGCGCCCGCGCGTGGCGGTGAACAGGTCGTTGCGTACAGGGTCGTAAATGACGCCCTGCTGGATGACGTTGCGGTGCGAGAGCGCGACCGACACGCAGTACTGCGGGAAGCCGTGCAGGAAGTTCGTCGTGCCGTCGAGGGGGTCGATGATCCACACGTACTCGGCGTCGGGATTGGCGCCTTTGCGCGTGCCTTCCTCGGCGAGGACGGCGTGATCGGGATACGCCGACAGCAGCGTCTCGACGATCGCGGCTTCCGCCGCGTGGTCGATCTCGCTCACGAAGTCCTTGGGCCCCTTGGCCGTGACCGTGAGAAGATCGAGATCGCGCGCGCCGCGATTGATGATGTTGCCGGCGCGTCTTGCGGCCTTCACGGCCGTCGTGAGCATCGGATGCATGACGAACATTCTACCCGGGCCGGTTCGACTCGCCGCTCGCGCGCATGCGCGTCGTGCTGGTGCGCACGTCGCATCCGGGGCAACATCGGCGCGTCGGCGCGCGCGATGTACACGATGGGCCTTGCGCGCCTCGTGCTCGTCGCGCCGGCGAAGTTTCCGCACGCCGAGGCCCTTGCGCTCGCCACCGGAGCGGCGTCGGTGCTGGAAGGCGCGGCCGTCGCCGCGACGCTTGCCGAAGCGCTCGCCGGCTGCGCGCTCGCGATCGGGCTGTCGGCGCGGCCGCGCGCATTTGCGGGACGCGTGATGTCGGTTCGCGAAGCGTCGCGGGAAGCGATTGCGCGCACGCGCGACGGCGAGGTCGCGCTTGTCTTCGGAACGGAGATGTCGGGACTCTCCAACGAAGAGCTCGCGCAATGCGGCATCGCCGCGACGATTCCCGCGAATCCCGACTACGCGTCGCTCAACCTCGCGGCGGCCGTTCAGGTCGCGGCGTACGAGCTTCGCATCGCGGCCGGGGAGGGCGACGTGTGGCGCGCGCCGCGCTTCGCGCGGGCGACGCACGACGACGTCGAGTCGCTGTACGCCCACGCCGAGCGCACGCTCGCCGACATGCGCTTCCTCGACCGCAAGCGGCCAAGGCTCCTGATGCCGAGGCTGCGCCGGCTGTTCGGGCGCGCGGGGCTCGAGCGCGAGGAGGTGAACGTCCTGCGCGGCATCCTTGCGCGCGTCGATGAATTGATCGGCCGAACGCCGCGCTAACGCGCCTTCCACCGCGCGAGCAGCAGAGCGGCGACGCCGGCCGCCATCACCAGCATGCTCACGTGGATCGCGCTGCGGCTCACCGCGTAGCCGATGCTCGAATAGCACAGGTAGGCGCACACGGCGACGAAGATCGCCGGCGTCACCGGATAGAAAGGCACGCGGAATGGACGCTTGCGCTCGCGGTCCTTCGAGCGCAGGACGAAGAGCGCGATTCCCACGAGCGTGAGGAATCCCCAGAACACGGGCGCGGTGAACTCGACCATCGCTTCGAAGCCGTCCTTCTGCGCGGCGCCGAAGGCGACCAGTGCGAGCGCGATCGCACTTTGAACGAGATGCGCGCGCACCGGCACGCCGCGCGCCGCGTTCCATCCGCCGATGATGCGCAGCGACGCCCAGTCGCCGGACAACGCGTAGTTGGTGCGAGCGCCGACGAGCATCGTCGCATTGATCGAGGTGAGCACGGTGACCGCGACGAACCCCGCGAGTGCCTGCCCGGCGGCAGTGCCGAACGCACGGGTGACGACGTCGGCCGGCGCGGCCTTGCTCTTCGCGAGATCGGGGAGCCCGAGCCCCGCGAGCAGCGCCGCGTTCGTCGCAACGTAGAGCAGGGTGATGATGGCGATGCTGACGACGAGCGTTCCGACGATCGCGCGGTCCCCGCCCCGCACCTCCGCGGACAGGTACGCGGCTTCGTTCCATCCTCCGTACGTGAGCAGCACGAACACCATCGCCAGGCCGATGAGGCCGAGCGGTGGGCTCGACGCGAAGTACGATGATGGCGCGCCGGAAGGTGACGCGATCACGCCCGCGACGATGACGAGCAGGAGCCCCACGACCTCGGCGACGGTGAGCCAGTTCTGGGTGCGCGACGAGGCTTCGAGGCTGACGAGATTCACGACCGTGAGCGCGACGACGATGATCGCGGCCCACAGCGCGGCCGAGTGCGGCCCGAGACTGACGATGCGCGACAGGTAATCGCCGAACACGAACGACAGGAGCGCGATCGACCCCGTGTTGATGACCGTCGCGCGCGCCCAAGCGTACAGGAAGCTCACGTTGCGCCCGAACGCGCGCGTGAGGAAGTGATAGTCGCCGCCGGTGTGCGGATACGTCGTGGCGAGCTCGGCGTAGCAAAGCGCGCCGACCAGCGACACGGCGCCGCCCGCGACCCACACGAGGAGCATCCATCCGGCGTCGCCGGTCACGTCGGCGACCATCGGCGGCGTGCGGTAGATGCCCGCGCCGATCACGATGCCGACGATGATCGCGACGGCGTCCCTGCCGCGCAGCAGTGTGCGCGGTGCTTCAACGGTTGCGTCGTTCATTTTTTTCTTGGGACCACGTAAAGGTAAAGGGCGGTGCTGCGCCGGCCGGTGTAGTCGTTCTTTTCCGGCACGTCGAGTGCGACGACGCGCTCGGCGCGCCATCCCCGCAGCGGATGGTCGTGCGAGACGACGCGCGTGCCGGGCGCAAGCTCGGCCGCGAGCTTGCGCTCGAGCCGGTCCATCGCGATCGGCAACAGGTAGATAGTGACGACGGTGGCCGCGCCCACGTCGGTGACGAAGAGATCGCGCACGTGGAACTCGACGCGGTCGGCGACGCCGTCCTCCGCCGCCTTGCGATTGGAGTACTCGACGAGCGACTCGTCGATGTCGACGCCGAAGCCGCCGCGCGCGCCGAACTTCTTGACGGCGGCGATGACGAGTCGCCCGTCCCCCGACCCCAGGTCGACGACGTAATCGGACGGGCCGACCGCGGCGAGTTGCAGCATCTCGTCGACGACGGCCATCGGCGTCGCGGCAAACGGCGCGACCGCGGGACTGTCGTCGGCGGATGCATGCGCGCTCGCGAGTGCGACCCCGAGCGCGCAGCACGCTGCCGCGACGTTAAACGTTATGCTTGATGCCCTCATGGTATTGGCGCGAGAGTGTAATGGAAGGTACGGCGAGGGAGGGCGCGGTGGAGATTCCGCCACCGGCGATACCGTCTGCCGACACGTGCCGCAACTGCGGCGCGCACGCCACGAGCCACTTCTGCCCGAACTGCGGGCAGGAGACGCGCGTGGCGCTGCCGACGTTCGGCGCGTTCATGCGCGAGGCCGCCGGGCGTTACGTGGCCATGGACGGCCGCCTGTGGCGAACGCTCGCGGTGCTTGTCGGACGCCCGGGATATCTCACGCGCGAATACTTCGCCGGCCGGCGCAAGCGCTACATCCGCCCCGCTCGGCTGTTCCTCGTGTTGTACCTGCTCCTGTTCGCCGTGATCGGCCTCATCCAGTCGCCGCTCGATCTCAAGGACGAGGTCGTGATGGTGGACCCCGATCCGGCGGCGACGGACCCGACCCTCAAAGGGCGAAAGGGACCGAAGGTGGCCATCGTCGACACCGAGGACGGCGACACGCTGTTCGGGCTCGACAAGGACCTGAACCTCGCGTTGCGCTGGAACGGCCAGGACATCCCGGTGCCGCCGCAGGTCGCCAAGCGCTGGGATCACTTTCGCAACCTGTCGAAGGACGAGAAAGCAGAGCGCCTGTACGCGGGAGTGCTGCGCTACGGTCCGTACGCGATGGTCGCGCTGATGCCCGCGTTCGCGCTGTTGATGAAGATCGCGTACCTCGGCCGCGGCAAGAAGTACCCGGGGCGTCCGCAGCGATACGCCGAGCATCTCGTCTACAGCGCGCATCTGCATGCGTTCGCGGCGATCATGATCCTGCTCTTCCTGCTGGTTCCGTTCGGGCTCGCACGCTGGGCGCTCGTCATATGGGTCGTTCTTCTACGCGATGCGCGCGCGGCAGGTCGTGTATCGCGGGCGCTGGTGGGGCGGGCTCGCGCGCGCGATGGTCGTCGCGACGTTCTATATGCTGCTGATGGCTGCGGCCATCATGGGACTTCTCGTCGCCGCCATCATGCTACGGTGATTTCGGCGGGAAAGACGGGTCGAAGGGCGTCCCCGCAGCGATGCTGCGCTTGCGTAATACTTGAGTAAAATAATCGGACAAGGATGCGATAATCACGCCATGTTCGACCGCCTGCGCGAAGACATCGCCGTCGTGTTCGACCGGGACCCTGCGGCTCGCAGCCGCTGGGAAGTGCTCACTTGCTATCCCGGCTTGCATGCCCTGGTCTGGCATCGCTGGGTCCCCAATCGCCTTTGGCGGGCAGGGTTCCGCTGGCTCGCGCGTTGGCTTGCCCATTGGGGGCGCTTTTTCACAGGCATCGAGATCCATCCCGGCGCGACCATCGGTCGCCGCGTTTTCATCGATCACGGGATGGGCGTGGTGATCGGAGAAACCGCGGAGATCGGCGACGATTGCACCCTTTACCATGGAGTTACGCTCGGGGGAACGTCCTGGAACAAGGGCAAGCGTCACCCGACCCTGGGCCGCGGCGTGGTGATCGGGACTGGCGCCAAGATCCTGGGGCCCATCCTGATCGGCGATGGAGCGAAGATCGGCTCCAACGCAGTCGTCGTCCGCGACGTGCCGGCCAACGCGACGGCGGTCGGCATTCCCGCCCGCATCGTCAACCAGGAAGACCAGCAACGCCGGGAGGCCCAGGCCGCGAAGATGGGATTCTCGGCCTACGCCATTGCGGCGGACATGAACGACCCCATGGTTCAGGCAATTCACCAGCTCCTGGATCACGCCGCATGCGGTGGACGAGCGCTTCAACCGGCTGGTGGCGCAGCTGCAGCATGACGGGGTCGAGTGCGGCGACGCCAAGGCGGTCGCGGAGGCGTTCGATCCACAGCCCATCAATAAAATGCTTGAGTGAACTCCTCGGATATTTAGTTGACTAAATTGATTGGGTATAGCACAATGCGATTTGTCCAAGACAATCCGGCCAACAGGCCTGCTTGGACGCGCGATCGAGAGGAATTCACATGCGATTGACGACCAAGGGCCGGTTTGCGGTGACCGCCATGATGGACGTCGCGATGCACGGCGGGTCGGGGCCCGTGACCCTCGCGGCCGTGTCCGGTCGACAGCGGATCTCGCTATCGTACCTCGAGCAGCTGTTCGGCAAGCTTCGGCGGTCCGGCCTGGTCGAGAGCGTGCGCGGGCCCGGCGGCGGCTACAACCTCGCGAAGCCCCACGATCAGGTCTCGGTGGCCGACATCATCATCGCGGTCGACGAGCCCATCGACGCGACCCAGTGCGGCGGCAAGGAGAACTGCCACGACGACCGCCGCTGCATGACGCACGACCTGTGGGCGGCGCTCAACGATCACATCTTCACGTTCCTCTCGGGCGTGACGCTGGCGCAGCTCGTCAAGACCCAGCAGCAGCAGCCGAACGACGTCTCGGTGCTGCAGGATCATCGTCCGACACCCAAGGTGCCCGTTGGGGAACCTGTCTGACCATGAAGCCAATGAAGCTGCCGATCTACCTCGACTACTCCGCGACCACGCCGGTCGATCCGCGCGTGGCGCAGAAGATGATCACGTACCTCACCGACGAGTTCGGCAACCCCGCGTCGCGCTCGCACTCGTTCGGGTGGACGGCGGAGGCGGCCGTCGAGGAAGCGCGCGAGAACGTCGCGGCGCTCGTCAACTGCGACCCGAAGGAGATCGTGTGGACGTCGGGCGCGACCGAGTCGATCAACCTCGCGCTCAAGGGCGCCGCGCACTTCTACAAGGACAAGGGCAAGCACCTCATCACGGTGAAGACCGAGCACAAGGCCACGCTCGACACGATGCGCGAGCTCGAGCGCGAGGGCTTCGAGGTCACGTATCTCGACGTCAAGCCGGACGGCCTGCTCGACCTCGAAGCGTTCAAGGCGGCGCTGCGTCCGGACACGATCGTCGTGTCGGTGATGTTCGTGAACAACGAGATCGGCGTGATCCAGGACATCGCGGCGATCGGCGAGATCTGCCGCGGCAAGGGCATCATCTTCCACGTCGACGCGCGCGCAGGCGACCGGCAAGGTTCCCGTCGACCTGGCGAAGCTCAAGGTCGACCTGATGTCGTTCTCGGCGCACAAGACGTACGGGCCGAAGGGCGTCGGCGCGCTCTTCGTGCGCCGCAAGCCGCGCGTGCGCATCGAGGCGCAGATGCACGGCGGCGGTCACGAGCGCGGCATGCGCTCGGGCACGCTGCCGACGCACCAGATCGTCGGCATGGGCGAGGCGTTCCGCATCGCCAAGGCCGAGATGGCCACCGAGAACGAGCGCATCCGCATGCTGCGCGACAAGCTGTGGAAGGGCCTCGCGCAGATTGCCGAGGTCTACGTCAACGGCGACATGGAGCAGCGCGTGCCGCACAACCTGAACGTGAGCTTCAACTTCGTCGAAGGCGAGTCGCTGATCATGGCGATCAAGGACATCGCCGTGTCGTCGGGCTCGGCCTGCACGTCGGCGTCGCTCGAGCCGTCGTACGTGCTGCGCGCGCTGGGCCGCAGCGACGAGCTCGCGCACAGCTCGATCCGCTTCACCATCGGCCGCTTCACCACCGAGGCCGACGTCGACTACACGATCGAGCTCATCAAGCGCAAGGTCGAAAAGCTGCGCGAGCTGTCCCCGCTTTGGGAAATGCACAAGAGGGCGTGGACATATCGAAAATCGAGTGGGCCGCGCACTGAGGAGCAACTGACATGGCATACAGCGACAAGGTACTGGACCACTACGAAAATCCGCGCAACGTCGGCTCGCTGCCGAAGGACGACGACGACGTCGGCACCGGCATGGTCGGCGCGCCGGCGTGCGGCGACGTGATGAAGCTGCAGATCAAGGTCGGGCCCGACGGCCTCATCGAGGACGCCAAGTTCAAGACCTACGGCTGCGGCTCGGCCATCGCGTCGTCGTCGCTCGTCACCGAATGGGTGAAGGGCAAGACGCTCGACCAGGCGATGAGCATCCGCAACACGCAGATCGCCGAAGAGCTGGCGCTGCCGCCGGTCAAGATCCACTGCTCGATCCTCGCCGAGGACGCGATCAAGGCGGCGGTCGCGGACTATCGCAAGAAGCACGGTCAGGACGAGGCGGCGGCCAAGGGCGACAAGCTCGCGGCGGACTGACGGAAGATCTGACATGGCGGTCACACTTACTCCGGCGGCTGCGGATCACGTCTCGGCATTCCTCGCCAAGCGCGGCAAGGGCATCGGCCTGCGCCTCGGCGTGCGCACGACCGGCTGCTCCGGGCTCGCGTACAAGCTCGAGTACGCCGACGAGGCCAAGCCTGAAGACATCACGTTCGAGAGCCATGGCGTGACGGTCGTCATCGATCCGAAGAGCCTCCCGTACATCGACGGCACCGAGCTCGATTTCGCGCGGGAAGGCTTGAACGAAGGCTTCAAGTTCAACAACCCGAACGTCAAGGACGAGTGCGGCTGCGGCGAATCCTTCAACGTCTAGCCGTGTGCAGCGCCCTCCCGCCGCGGGAGGATTCGGAAATGATCGACTTCTCCCGCAACCATTTCGACCTCTTCGGCCTCCCCGTGCGCTATCGCGTCGACGCGGCCGCGCTCGACGCGGCGTATCGCGCCCTGCAGACCGAGGTGCATCCGGACCGCTTCGCCGGTGCCAGCGATGCCGAGCAGCGCCTCGCGCTGCAGGCGTCCGCGCGCGTCAACGAGGCGTACCGCGCGCTGAAGGATCCCGTGCAGCGCGCGCAGTACCTGCTTTCGCTGAACGGCGTCGACGCGGTCGGCGAGACGGACACGCAGCTGCCGCTCGACTTCCTCGAGCGACAGCTCGAGCGGCGCGAAGAGGCGAGCGAGGCGTTGGCGGACGCGGACGAGCGCACGCTCGCGTCGCTGCGCGAGGCCGTGCTCGCCGACGCGCGCGAGATCGAGGATCGCGCTTGCGCGCGAGCTCGATGGCGGCGGCGACTACGCGTCGGCGCAGGCCGCGCGTGCGCGAGCTCACGTTCCTGGCCAAGCTCGCCGACGACGTCGACGCGCATGGCGGCGCTAGTCTGACGACTGATGGCACTCCTGCAGATCTCCGAGCCCGGCGAAGCGCCCGCGCCGCACGCGCGCAAGCGCGCGATCGGCATCGACCTCGGCACGACGAACTCGCTGGTGGCGACCGTGCGCAACGGCCTCGCCGTCGTGCTGCCCGACGACGAGGGCCGTCCGCTCGTGCCGTCGATCGTGCGCTACGGCGAAGAAGGCGTCGACGACCGGCTACGCCGCGATGGCGAAGCAGGCGAGCGATCCGCAGAACACGATCGTGTCGGTCAAGCGGTTCATGGGCCGCGGGCTGGCCGACCTCGACGACGATCGCCGCTTTCCGTATCGCTTCGTCGACGCGCCCGGCATGGTGCGGATCGCGACGCGCGCCGGCGTGAAGTCGCCGGTCGAGATCTCCGCCGACATCCTGCGCGCGTTGCGCGAGCGCGCCGAAGCCGTCGCTCGGCGGCGCCATCGACGGCGCGGTCGTCACCGTGCCCGCGTACTTCGACGACGCGCAGCGCCAGGCGACCAAGGATGCGGCGACGCTCGCGGGCCTGCCGATCCTGCGGCTGCTGAACGAGCCGACGGCGGCGGCGATCGCCTACGGGCTCGACAATGCGTCCGAAGGCGTCTACGCCGTCTACGACCTCGGCGGCGGCACGTTCGACATCTCGATCCTGCGCCTGTCGCGAGGCGTGTTCGAGGTGCTCGCGACCAACGGCGACTCGGCGCTCGGCGGCGACGACTTCGACCATCGCGTGTTCTGCTGGATCATCGAAGCCGGCGAAGCTGCCGCCGCTGTCGCCCTCCGACGCGCGGCTGCTGCTGGTCAAGGCGCGCGAGGCGAAGGAAAACCTGTCCGACCACGACGAGTGCGATCGTCGCGGCCACGCTGTCCGACGGACGAAGGTGAGCGTGACGCTCACGCGCGCGACGTTCACCGAGATCACGCGAATCTCGTCGACAAGACGATGCAGCCGGTCGAAGCGCGCGCTGCGCGACGCGAAGCTGCGCGCCGGAGGACGTCAAGGGCGTCGTGCTGGTCGGCGGCGCCACGCGCATGCCGCAGATCCGGCGCGCGGTCGGCGAGTTCTTCGGCCAGCCGCCGCTCACCAATCTCAATCCCGACGAAGTCGTCGCGCTCGGCGCGGCGATCCAGGCGAACAAGCTCGCCGGCAACCGCGAGCGCGACGACGACTGGCTGCTGCTCGACGTGATCCCGCTCTCGCTCGGCCTCGAGACGATGGGCGGCCTGACCGAGAAGATCATCCCGCGCAACTCGACGATTCCCGTCGCGCGCGCGCAGGAGTTCACCACGTTCAAGGACGGCCAGACCGCGATGGCGATCCACGTCGTGCAGGGCGAGCGCGAGCGCGTCGCCGACTGCCGCTCGCTCGCGCGCTTCGAGCTGCGCGGCATTCCGCCGATGGTCGCGGGTGCCGCGCGCATCCGCGTGACCTTCGAGGTCGACGCCGACGGCCTGCTCGAGGTGTCCGCGCGCGAGCAGACGACGGGCGTGCGAGGCCGCGATCACCGTGAAGCCGTCGTACGGACTGAGCGACGACGAGATCGCGCGCATGCTGCAGGAGTCGTTCGCGCACGCGGCCGACGACATGCAGGCGCGCGCGCTCGGCGAGGCGCAGGTCGAGGCCGACCGCATCGTCGATGCGACGCGCACGGCGCTCGCCGCCGACGGCGAGCTCGTCGACGCCGACGAGCGCGCCGACCATCGACGCGGCGCTGGCCGAGCTCGCGGCCAGGCGCGCGGGCGAGCGACCACCTCGCGCTGCGCGCAGCCGTCGAAGCGCTCAATCGCGTCACCGAGCGATTCGCCGGCGCGCCGCATGGACCGCAGCGTGCTCGCGCGCGCTCGACCGGCAAGCGCATCGACGCGCTATCGGAATGAGCCGCCATCACCATGCCCGAGATCGTCGTCCTTCCGCACGCCGAGATCTGTCCCGAAGGCAAGACCTTCGAGGGCGTGACCGGCAAGTCGCTCCTCGACAACCTGCTCGACCAGGGTATCGAGATCGAGCACGCCTGCGAGAAGTCGTGCGCGTGCACGACGTGCCACGTGATCGTCCGCGAGGGCTTCGATTCGCTGTCGCCGTCGACGGAGGACGAGGACGACCTCCTCGACCGCGCGTGGGGCCTCGACGCCCGTGTCGCGGCTGTCGTGCCAGGCGATCGTCGAGGACGAGAAGCTCGTGGTCGAGATCCCGAAGTACACGATCAACCACGCGAAGGAAGGCGATGAACGATGAAGTGGACCGACGTCGCGCGAAATCGCGATCGCGCTCGCGGAGGCGCATCCCGACGTCGATCCGCGCGACGTGCGCTTCACCGACCTGCACCACTGGGTGGTCGAGCTGCCGGACTTCGACGACGATCCCGCGCGCAGCGGCGAGAAGATCCTCGAAGCGATCCAGGCGGCGTGGATCGACGAGGTCTAGACGAACAGATTCACGACCGCGTCGAGCCCGCAAAAATCGATCGTGTGCGTTGCCTTCTCGCGCACGACGGGCTTCGCGCGATACGCGACCGACACATCCGCTTCGGCGAACATCGGCAGGTCGTTCGCGCCGTCGCCGATCACCACCGTCAGGCCGGGATGTCGCGCGTGCAGCTCGCGAATCGCGCGCGCCTTGGCTTGCGCGTCCACGATGTCGCCGTCGACCCGTCCCGTGAGCTTGTCGTCCCGCACCTCGAAGCGATTGGCCAGGGTGAAGTCGAGTCCGAGCCGGGACTTCAGGCGGTCGGTGAAAAAGGTGAAGCCGCCCGACACCAATGCGGTTACCGCACCGGCGGCCTTGAACGCCGCAAGCATCCTCTCGGCCCCTGGCGAGATGCGCAGCCGCTCGTCGTACACGCTCGCGAGATCGGCCGCGGGCAGTCCCGCGAGCAAGGCCACGCGCCGGGTCAGGCTCTGCGCGAAGTCGATCTCGCCGCGCATCGCGCTCGCCGTGATCGCTGCGACGTCAGGCTTGATCCCTTTGAAATCGGCGATCTCGTCGATACATTCGATGGTGATCAGCGTGGAATCCATGTCCATCGCAAGCACGCCGACGTCGCGGATGCGCTCGCTCGCGTGGCACCAGCGCGGCGTCGAAGCGTGCCTCCCGTGCGGCCGCGAAAAACTGCGCATCGTGCGCGGCGTCGACGAGGCGATAGGCGTGGGGCGAGCCGCTGCCGACGGGCACGACGGCGCGCGCGCCGCTGCGCCGCGCGAGATCGGCAAGATTGCCCGCCTCCAGTGCCGGCGCCTGGACCACGAGATCAGCGGGAGCTATCAATAGCGAGGCGCGTTCTATCGGGCAATGCAGCGTTGGAATATTATAGATGGTTCGCCTCGCACGAGACGACAACGAACGCAAGGAGCTACGCCATGCAACTTCGAATCGGTGACGAAGCGCCGGATTTCACGGCGGACACGACGGAGGGCAAGATCCGCTTCCACGAGTGGATCGGGGACAAGTGGGCGGTCCTGTTCTCGCATCCGAAGGACTTCACTCCCGTGTGCACCACCGAGCTCGGTTATCTCGCCAAGATCAAGCCCGAGTTCGACAAGCGCAACGCAAAGATCCTCGGCCTTTCGATCGACCCGGTCGACGATCACACGCGCTGGGCCAAGGACATCGAGGAGACGCAGGGCACCGCGCCCAATTACCCGATCATCGGCGACCAGGATCTCAACGTCGCAAAGCTGTACGACATGATCCATCCGAACGCGACCGGCGCCCAGCCGCGCACCGCGGCGGACAACGCGACGATCCGCTCGGTGTTCGTGGTCGGGCCCGACAAGAAGGTCAAGCTGATCCTCACCTACCCGATGACCACCGGCCGCAACTTCGACGAGGTGCTGCGCGTGCTCGACTCGCTGCAGCTCACGGCCAAGCACAAGGTGGCGACGCCTGCGCAATGGAAGGCGGGCGAGGACGTCATCATCGCCGGCTCGGTCTCCAACGACGAGGCGAAGCAGAAGTATCCCGACGGCTGGAAGTCGCCCAAGCCCTACCTGCGGATCGTGCCGCAGCCGAAATAGCGCAGCGCCGGATGGGGACCCGCGGGTCCCCATCCTAACGCGCAACGAGCGGCAGGACCGTTCCTTCCGAAGCGGACGGCGGCGGGACCTTCAGCATGAGCGAAAGCGTCGGCGCGATGCCCGAGATTTCGACGCGCTCGCCGTACTTGCCCGCCTTGACCCACTTGGGGCCGTAGAACAGCAGCGGAACGTTCGTGTCGTAGGGATGCGGCGAGCCGTGCGTGGTGGCCGCAGTGCTCGAGGTGAACATCCAGTAAGGCTTGAGCGCCACCTGCAAGTCGCCCGATCGCTCGCGGTTCCAGGACTTTCGCATCTGGTCGAAGAACGGCGCGCCCGCCTTCGTATTGCCCTCGAGCTCCTCGCGCGTGTAGACAACTTCGACGCCTTCTTCCTTCAGGAGCAGGGCGCGCGCTTCTTCCGCGACCGCCCGGCGATCGGCCTTGCGCGCGGCGATGAGCTTGTCGTCGAGCACCAGCGCGGAAGCCGAGTAGTACTTCGCCCACGTGCCTTCGCCGAACTTCGCCGCGAGGCCAGCGTTGATGCGCGCGAGCGACTGGCTGCCGCTCATGCGCCCGGAGTTGCGCCCCGCGGCCTTGCTGGTTTCCGGAGCGGGCATGAATCCGTGATCGGCGGTCAGGACGACGACGTAGTTGTCCTTGCCGACCATCGCGTCGAGGTCCCTGAAGAACGCCTGGAATTGGCGATCGAGTTGCAGAAGGTGGTCGTGCGAGATGCGTGACTCCGCGCTGAACGCGTGATTGACGTAGTCGTGGCCGGACAGGCTCACCGCAAGAATGTCGGGAGAATCGTCCTGCCCGAGCGCTTCGCCGCGGATCGCGGCGCGCGCGAACTCGAGCGACATCTCGTCTACGTACGGACTGCGCAGGAGCGCGCTGTAATACGCGCCGTCCGGCTTGTCCTGCGCCGCCCCCATGGTCATCGGCAGCTTCGCCCCCTTGACGAGGAACCACGCCTGGTCGTCCGGCAGCGACTGGGCATAGCTGCCCTCTTCGAGCATTGCCTTCCATGCCTGCTTGAAGTATCGATTCGCGGGCTTGGCGGCGTTGTACTCCTTGACCCAGGCGGGGTGCTCCTTCATGTAGAAAGTCGTGGACGCAAACTCGCCCGACTTCGACATGTACATGTAGGCAGTGCCCGTCTTTCCGGCGGGCAGGATGGAGCCGCGATCCTTGCCCGAGATGCCGATCACTTTCGAGCGCGCGTCGGTGCGCTTCAGAACGTCGCCCACGGTCTCGACGAGAAGGTTGTTGGGACTGGTTCCATCGAGCTTGTCGGTGCTGTTTCCGATGTACGTGTAGCGCGTGTCGCCGGTGCAGTATTCGACCTCGCCCGTCTGCGGGTTGCGCCAATCGTTGCCGATGATGCCGTGGCGATAGGCGTACGTTCCGGTCAGCATGCTTGCGTGACCGGCGGCGGTCACGGTGAAGGCATAGCCGTAGTGCGCGTCCGAGAACCACGCGCCGCGATCGAGGAAGCGCGCGAGGCCATCCGGCGCCAGTTGGCTGCGATAGTCGACGATCTGGCGCTGCGGCAAGCCATCGACCACCATGAACACGACCAGCCGCGGCGGCGAGGCGGGCGGTGGCGCGGTCGGCGTCGCGCACGAACCGACGACGATCGCCAATGCGACGACTGCAAGCCGACGCAGATTGCAGAACCAAGTCATGACCGTCTCCCGAATTGCAGTGTGCTCACGTTGCGACGAGCATAGTGGATGCGAGGCTTTACCCGCAAGCCTTGGCGCCGCGCCTTGCCCTTGCGCGGCCGATCCTCGCGCGATGGCGGCTCTCGCGTCCTACGGCGCGCGGGTGTTGTCGGACGAGGCCGGAAGTTCACGTCGCCGGCTCCGCCATTCGCGGATCCGTTGCGCGATGTCCCTCGGCCGTAGCGGCAGCAGGATCGGCGGACCGGGCTCCATGCGCTCCAGCAGCCGGTCGCGATCGAGCCATTCGTGCTTGACGACCGCGAGGACGTGGAGGGCGATCACCACCGCGAGGATGCGGACGGTGGTCAGTCCGACCTGTATGCACAGGTGGTTGAGCGCGGGCGACGGAGTCCGCTCGGGCGCCAACTGCACGCCGAAGAGCACGACGGGATCGCCGCTCGCAATCCAGCCCACGGATCCCGCGATCCCGTTCACGACCAGCAGCACATAGATCAGGATGTGAACGTAGTGCGCGATCCATGCCTGTACCTTCGGCATGGGAACGAGGGGTGGAGGGTGCGTGATCCGCCACCATATGCGCACGAGCACCAGCGCGAACACCAGGATACCTACCGATCGGTGCAGGTTGAGCTGTCCCAGGTGCTCCGCCCCCTGCAGACGCATCATGTCGAATCCGTGAACGTAGAGGAACGCGATGCCGGCGGCGACGAGCCAATGCAACAGCATGGCGAACTCGGTGTAACGCCGGACCCGTCGAAAGAATCTCACGAATGCGCTCCGCTAACGGAAGTGATGACCACGTGCGCGGGCGAAAATAGCACGCGACTCGTGCGTTGTCGTCGACTTCCCGACGGCTGGATGGGCGTGCAGTTAGCTTGGTCGTTGATATATAAAAGGCTTTTTTCGCAGGATGCACGGTGAAACGACAACCGACGAGCGGCGGCGTTCGTCGACCGAGCCGGCCCAGGGTATCAATCAGCGCTTGCGCGGTTTGCGCGGGCGATCCTCGCGCGACAGCGGCTCGGCGAAGACGGGTCGCGGCTGCGACGCCTGCTTCGGCTGCTCGTCCGCGAGAACGAAGTCGATCTTCGCCTGCTCGAGATCGACGCGCGCGACCTTGACGCGAATGCGGGCCGCGAGCTGATAGTTGAGTCCCGAGCGCTCGCCGACCAGCGCGTGGCGCCCGGCGTCGAAGTGGAAGTAGTCGCGGCCAAGCTCCGTGATATGCACGAGGCCGTCGATCGCGAGGCCATCGAGCGTGACGAAGAGGCCGAAGCTCGTGACGCCGCTGATGATGCCGTCGAACTCGTCGCCGACGCGGTCCTGCATGTAGTGCGCCTTGAGCCAGTTGACGACGTCGCGCGAGGCCTCGTCCGCGCGGCGCTCCGTCATCGACGTATGCACGCCGAGCTGCTGCCACGTCATGCCCGCCGGCGTGTACGAGGCGCTGGCGAGCGCGGACTTGATGGCGCGGTGCACGAGCAGATCCGGGTAGCGGCGTATGGGCGACGTGAAATGCGCATACGCCTCGTACGCAAGGCCGAAGTGGCCCTCGTTGTCGGGCCGGTACTGCGCCTGCGACAGCGAGCGAAGCAGCACCGTCTGGAGGAGATCGAAATCGGCGCGGTCGCGCGCGGTGTCGAGAAGCTTCGCATAATCGGCGGCGGTCGGCTTCTCGCCGCCCGACAAGTGCAATGCCGAGGTTGCGAGGAATTCGCGCAGCGCGGCGAGCTTGTCCGGCGGGGGCGGCTCGTGCACGCGGAAGAGCGTCACCTGCTTGCGCCCGGTGAGGAAGTCGGCGGCGCACACGTTGGCCGCGAGCATGCACTCCTCGATCAGCTTGTGCGCGTCGTTGCGCGGCGCGGGCACGATCGCGGTGATCTTGCCGTGCTCGTCGAACTGGATCGCGAGCTCGGCTGTGTCGAAATCGATTGCGCCGCGCTTGCCGCGCGCCGCGGCGAGCGATTTGTAGAGCGCGTAAAGGCTCTCGATGTGCGGGAGCAGAGCTTTCGCCTCCTTGGATATCGCCGCCGTCGGGTCAGACAGCCACGACCATGCTTCGGTGTACGTGAGACGCGCACGCGAGTGCATCACCGCCGGGTAGAAGCGATAGGCCTTGATCGCGCCCTGCGGCGTGATGTCCATGTCGCACACCATGCACAGGCGATCGACCTTGGGCTTGAGCGAGCAGAGCTCGTTGCTCAACTCCTCGGGCAGCATGGGGATCACGCGGCGCGGAAAGTAAACGGACGTGCCGCGCTCGCGCGCCTCCTTGTCGATGGCGTCGCCTTCGCGCACGTAGTGCGCGACGTCGGCGATCGCCACGACGAGCCGGTAGTTGCGCCCCTTCCTCTCGCAATACACCGCATCGTCGAAGTCCTTCGCGGTTTCTCCGTCGATGGTCACGAGCGGCAACGCGGTGAGGTCCTCGCGGTTCTTGCGGTCGGCTGGGCGCACTTCGGCCGGCAGGCGTTGCGCTTGCCTGACGACCTCCTTGCCGAACTCGAACGGCAATGCGTGCTTGCGCAGCGCGATCTCGATCTCGATGCCTGGATCGGTCGCATTGCCGAGCACCTCCGTCACCCGCGCGGCGGCCTCGTTCTTTCCGGTCGGCTGCTCGATGACCTCGGCAACGACGATCTCGCCGACCTTCGCCTTGCCCACGCCATCGGGCGGGACGAGGAAGTCCTGGTTGATGCGCCGATTCTCCGCGACGATGAAGTAGACGCCGCGTTCCTCGTGGAGACGCCCGACGATCTCGCGATTGGCGCGCGTGAGCACCTCGACGATCTCGCCTTCGCGGCGTCCGCGACGGTCTACGCCGGAGACACGCGCCACGGCCCGATCCCCGTGCAGCACCTTGTGCATCTCGCGCGCGTTGAGGAATAGGTCGTCGCCGCCGTCTTCGGGAACCAGGAAGCCGAACCCGTCCGCATGTCCCTGGACGATGCCGACGACGAGATCGAGCTTGGCGAGGACGCAAAGCTCGCCCTTGCGATTGGTGAGGATCTGGCCGTCGCGCTCCATGGCGGCGAGCCGGCCTTCGTAGGCCTCCTGCGCGACGCGCTTGACGCGCAGGGCGCGCGACAGTTCCTCGGCAGGCATCGGCGCGCCTGCGGCTCCGAGCGCCTGCAGGATGTCGTCGCGCGAGGGCAGCGAAGGCGGATCGGAATCGTCGCGCGCGCGGCGAGCGTTCGGCGCGTTGGACTTGAGATGTGTTCTAGGTGATTTTGACAAGAATCGCTTGAAAGTTATAAAATCGAAGGTTGCCGTTGCCTAACTAAAAGCCCAGGTGGCGGAATTGGTAGACGCACTAGGTTCAGGTCCTAGCGGTGGCAACACTGTGGGGGTTCGAGTCCCTTCCTGGGCACCAGATAGACAGTCGGTACTGCGCACTATCCTACACTAAGGACACACACTCCGCTCCGAGAATCCCTTACCTACCCCACACCCTGCTACACTACCCCACACTTTCCGCCACAGCACACAGGGGGTAGGTATGGGGGCAGGTACCCGGGGACTTGGGGGTAGGCAGCAAACCGCCGTCACTCCCGCCACCAGCGCGGGCGAGTATATCCCGGCCCGCCGCAAGGGCACGGCGCTCGCACCGCGACCCACCGCAACCAGGGGCACGGACAAGCTGTCCGATCGCGCCATCGCCGCGTGGATCAAAGGATGCCCCGGTAAGTTGTTCGACGGCGGCGGGCTGTATCTCAACGCCCCCGACGGCCGGGCGTGCTGGTACGTGAAGTTCCGCCACGCCGGCAAGGAATCGACTTACAGCATCGGGGCCTACGGTAGCGCCGAGGACGAGTACACGCTCAAGCAAGCCAGGGACGAGCGCGCCAAGGTCAAGGCGTGGCTCGCGGCCGGTCTCAACCCCAACGTCGCGAAGAAGGCCACCAAGGCGCAAGCGGGCGTGGTGCAGGGCGTGACCTTCCGCGTGGTCGCCGCGAAGTGGCTGGCCAAGCAATCCGGCTGGTCCGAGTCCTACCGCAAGGCCACCGGCTGGCGACTGGAGCGGGACCTGTTCCCGACGCTCGGCGACATGGCCGTCGGCGATATCGAGCCGCAGGACGTGTTGCGGGCGATCGAGTCTATCCACCAGCGCGGGGCGCAGAGCCGCCGCAATCCCTGCCACGAGCAAGCGCGCAAGTGTCGCCAGATTGCGGGCCAGGTGATGCGCTACGCGATCAGCATCGGCGCGGCCAAGAGCGATCCGGCTAGCCCTCTGCGCGAGGCAACCCAGGTGCCGCGACCGAAGCATCGGGCCACGATCCCGCTCAAGGAAATGCCGAAGCTGTTCGCGGCATTGGCCCAGGTTCCCAGCGAGCTACCGACCAAGTTGGCGATCACCTGGGTGATCCTTACCGCGTGTCGCACCGGCGAAATGCGTTTTGCGACGTGGGGCGAAATCAACATCCGCAAGGCGCAGTGGGAAATCGCGGCCACGCGCATGAAGATGCGCGACCCGCACATCGTGCCGTTATCCACGCAGGCGCAGGCGGTGCTCGAGCGGGCGCAGGAAATCCGCACCGGATCCGACGACAGCGCCTTGCTGTTCCCCGGCTACAGCGCAGGCGGGGCGTTGAGCGAGAACGCGCTGCTCGCGTTGTTGGCGCGCGCCGGATTCTTCGGACGGCAAAGCGTTCACGGATTTCGCGGCGCGTTCAGCACATGGGCGCACGAAGAGCACGAAGCGCTCCCCGACGTCATCGAGCTGGCGCTGTCGCACCACATCGGCGGTGTGCGCGGTGCGTACAACCACAGCAAGTATTTGCCGCAGCGGCGCGATTTGCTGCAGGCCTGGGCGGATCAATGCACCGCGTGGGGAATGCGGCTGCCATGACCGTCATGGCGAAGCCTACCAAGAAGGCGGCGGGGACACGAACGCGCGGCCCAGGTCACAAACACACGCCACCGGAGCCCGCTGATTACATCGACATGATGATCTGCGCGCTGTATGGGCATCGTCTCGCCCTTGACGGCCGACCGGAATACAAGATTCTTCCGCTCGCCGCCGCGACTGCGATCATGTCCCTGCTCTACAAGGTGCGCGATGGTCAGCGCAAGGCGCCACGACGCTCGTGCAAGAGCCTAGCAAAGGCGCGGATCGCGCGTGATCTGATGGTCACGCTCAAGATGAAGCGCGTCGACGCGGTTCGCACGGCATATCACGACGAACCTAATACGGACGACCGTACTCTGCTAAAGCGATTTGATCGGGCCCTCGCCGACCTTCGCGATGACGATGATCCAGCCATCGAGGGGCGTGTCGTCTTCGACGATGGTAAACAGTTCGACGCCATGATTGCCGCTGCTAAACGGACCGACGAGGGACGAGCGGCACTGCAGCGAGCGTTGACGGGAGCGGCGAAAGCACGACGCGAAAAGCCAGCAAAAGACGTAGGCGACTAGATCCCGTGCGACTGCAATGATGTCTCCATGGTGCGCAGTAAATGCCACCGTTACATAGGAGACAGCAAATGCTACCTCGTCGCGTTTACCGTCGCGAACTGCGGACCGCCTTGGGTTTCGGTGCGACGTGGTTCGGGATCCTGCAACAGCAAGGCAAGATCCCTCGCGGCCGTCGTGATCACGAGCGCGGCCGTGAATGGTGGTCCGAGGACGAAGCGCAGGCCATCGTCGACGCGCTGAACGCTGCCGCCATCACGGAAACGAAGGCGAAGGCCGCCCAGCCGGAAGCGACCGCGTGAAGATCCTTTCCTTCGCGCCGATGGCGCGCCGTTCGTTGGTCGGATTCTGCGATGTGCAGCTAGAGAACGGGATGATTTTCTTCGGCTGCAGCATTCACCAGGCCGCCGGCAAACGATGGGCGAATCCGCCGTCGAAATTGATGCTCGACGACGACCGCCGGAAGCCGCTTCTCGACGATCGCGGCCTACCGCGCTATCAGCCGGCGGTTGAATTTACGAGCAAGGGCGGGCGCTGGGCCTGGTCGCAGGCCGTGGTCGCGGCTTTGGACGATTTCACAGCAAAGCGCCCGCTGGTTGGCGGGCGCGATGAGCAGCGGGCTGGCGGCGATCACCTTCGGGAAGAAAGCGGCGCCGTTCGTGGAAGGTAACACCGACCGCGACGAACCGGCAAGTCCGTTCGTTCCGTCACGCTCGGCGGTCAATTGGTTTCTCGATGCCGCCACCTATGCGCGCGACGGCGAAACCGATCTAGCGATCGAAGCTGCGGAATCCGGCATCGCAGCGCTACGGGAAACGCCATGATCGTCGACACGACGCGACTGCCTGCCGGACAGCATCGCCTGCCGTGTCCGGCTTGCGACAAGGGGCCGAAGGATTCGGCGCTATCCGTCAAGGTGAGCAACGACGGCTCGGCCGTGTGGGTTTGCTTCCGCTGCGGCGCCGTTGGCGGCACGCACGGCACACGGCGAGTGCATCCCGTGCCGACGCCGCGAGGGACACGCGCTGACGCTGACGCACGATCGCGCGCCTGGCGCATATGGGGCGAGTCAGTACCGCTCGCAGGCACGCCAGGCGCCGATTACCTCACCGCGCGCTTCTGTGTGCTGCCGCCTGCCGACGGCGACTTGCGATTCCATCCGGCTCTATGGTGTCCGGACGTCGAGGCAAAGCTGCCGGCGCTAGTCGCGAAAGTAACGACTGTCATCGGCAACGCGCCCATCGGCATCCATCGCATTTGGTTCCGACCAGGCGAGAGTAAGTCCATCAAGAAGATGCGCCTGGGCGGCAGTGACGATCCCGTGTGCGTTCGCCTATGGCCCGATGACTGCGTGACGATGGCGCTCGGCATCGCCGAAGGCATCGAGTCTGCGCTCGCCGCCGCGCACAGTTTCAAGCCCATGTGGGCAACGATCGACGCGGGCCTGATGGGGAAATTTCCAACGCTGGCCGGCATCGAATCGCTGACGATCTTCGCCGACCACGACGAAGCGGGCCTGAAGGCCGCAGCGTCGTGCTACCGCCGTTGGCGCGGCGGCGGCATCAACGTGAACGTCCTACGCCCGCGCGCCTATGGCGAAGACCCTAACGACCAAACGCGCCATGTAGCAGCGGGGCAAGGCTTGAAACGATGAGCGACAACAGCGCCGTTGATCCCAGCGAGCTCAACGCCCGCTTCGAGGCATACAACCTGGACGCGAACGCACGCGAATTCGCCCGGCCGGACGAGGCACGCGACGATGGCCTTGAGTATGACCTTGCCGACGGAATCCCCGACGACGGCGACGACGTCGACGAAATCCTTGAAGGCGTACTCACGCGGGGCGGCATGTCATGCCTGTACGGGGACAGCAACAGCGGCAAGACATTCCTTGCGATCGACATCGCGTGCGCCATCGCGCGCGGCGCGGCATGGATGGGCCGCAACGTCGAGCGGGGCCTTGTCGTGTATCTCGCGACCGAGTCGCCGGCATCCGTGCGCAGACGCCTTCGGGCCTACCAGCGCCACCACGGCTGCAAAGTGCCGCGCTTCGCCATCGTCAAGTCGCCGATCGACCTGTACGACTCCGCAGCCGACACGCTGCGCGTTATCCGGCTCGTCAAGAAGCTGGAGGCGGGGCTAGGGCAGCAAGTGCGTCATGTGGTCGGCGACACGCTTTCCCGACTATGCGCCGGCGCCAACGAAAACAGCGGCGCGGACATGTCCATCGTCGTGCGCCACGTCGACCGTATCCGCAACGATTGCGCCGTCGACTTCCTGCTGATCCACCACACCGGGAAGGACGCGGCCAAGGGTATGCGCGGATGGTCCGGTATGCGCGCCGCGACCGATACCGAGATCGAGATCACGGCAGACGAGACAACCGGCACGCGCGCGGCCGAGATCACCAAGCAGCGCGACATCGCCGGCAAGGGCGACCGCATCGGCTTCCGGCTGGACGTGGTCGAGATGGGCATCGGCAAGTGGGGCAAGCCGATTACCTCGTGCGTCGTGGTCAGCGCAGACGCGCCGCCTAAGTCGGCGCCGGGCAAGCGCCCCAGCGAGATTGGCGGCGCGATTGTCGAGCTATTCGACGAGCGTCCCGGCAGGCAAAAGGAAGAGCGCGATTGCGCACCACTTCCAGGGGCGCTATCCCGACTCGTCGGTCTATCGCGAGATCAAGAAGCTGATCGAGGCAGGAAGAGTCAAGGAGTCGCTCGGCATCGTGGCATTGACCAGGCCATGAGGTACAGCCGGAATAGGTACGGCCGTACGAGGTACCAACTGGTACTCCCTAAAGGGAGTGGTACCAGTTGGTACTCACCAACGTATACGGATCGGTACATCGTACCAGTTGGTACCAATTGGTACTGTGCACCGCACCATCACTTTAACGGAGCGCGACACCATGACCGGGGGAACAGCCAGGGGGGGTATCGCGAGAACTTTTGCGGGCAATCCCGGAAAGACCTTCGGGTGACATTCGCAGATTATTCTCCGTGCCATAGTCGGGATCAATGAATAATCAGAAGTCAATAAAAGGTGGTTATCGTCCGGGGAGTGGGGTGCCTCCGGTCCTGGCTGACATCGTGGCGGCCGACGAGCTAGCGTTTCTGGACGCGGTGTGGCGGGATACGAGCCTGCCCTTGGGCCATCGATTACGCGCCGCTGACATGCTGGCCAAGCACCTGCGTCTCGCGGAGGCGAATCAAGGCAAGAAGGGCCAACGGCAAGAGGCGGCGGCCGAGACGTCGGCGAGTGGCCGTTTCGTGGTCGTAGAACCGCCCAGGCTGGTTTCTAGTCGCAAGGTGACGCCCGAGTGACTGATCGCACTGTTCACCTGTTGACGCTCGAGCTAGCGCGCGAGACGGGCGCTTGACGCCTGGTTTGTTTCTCGGGCGATGCTGCTGGGCCCGCAGTTCCTTAGTCGACTCCAACACACCACAGGGAGTCATGTTGGCTTGGTCGATTCAAATATTCTCTCTTAATTTGTTCTCGTAGCTCCCGAGCACGAAAGACCTCCTCGGGCGATGCGATAACCGGTACTACGAGACCGGGGTCATCGGCCAAACTCTTGGACCCGCCGCTGATTGCATTCGTTCCCCCTCCTGTTTCGCACGCGCGGATGCCGGCATCGCCGATCCACTTTTCATCTCGCCCGCTGAATCCAGCGAAGGGGGATCAGCTGTAGGAACGTCCGTTCCAATGCCAGACCATGATCCAGGGCTCTGACGGTAACCAACGGCATAGTCCGGTCCAAGGTGCCTTTGCTCATTGTCACGGCTTGCTGGCGGAAACTGCTGAGCAATCAAGCTATTCACATCCACCTATCAGCCGCTAAAGGCGGCTATCCTTTGTTGCATTGCACAAGTAGATGGTGAAATTCCCTTAGCCGAGGGTCAAGGGCTTGTTGCGTTATCACTCTTCTTTTGGGGCATGGTGTAGCGAACCTGCAACACGTTCGCCCTGCCATCCCTGGGCGGGCGAGGACTCTCTGCAGTTCAGGCGGCAACACTGTGCGGACTCGCCTTCCAGTATCATCGCGTTGCCGGGTTGTTCCCTACAGAGGATGGATTGGTTGCAGGAAGAGCCCCATGACTTGGTTTGACCATCATCACCGAAGCAGGAAACTTGCGTCGGCCGCTCAGTCATCGTTGCATCGAGGCGATGAAGCGACGGCGCGGCGCTTGTTCGCTCAGGCAGCTCAGGAAGCGGAAGAAGCGCTCGCCCAGGTGTCTCGCGAAAAGCAGGTCACGCTGGGGGTCATCGCCATGTTTGCGGCTTCTTGGTGGCGCCGAGCCAATCGGTCTGATGAAGCTGCCCGCGTTGCGCGCCTCATCCGGGGGGCACCCGACCTATTCCCCATCACCCTGGAGCCACTCGACGGCACGACGTCTGCAGGTACGCAACCAAGACGCGGGTAACTCTATTCCGCAGTCTTCGCTTTTGTCGCACATGGGGTCGAGCCCAACAGCGAACGCGTGCAACTCGCTGGCTGGACGTACGTTGCCAATCATCGCGGTCACTAGACCTCCCGATTCCGCGGTCGCTTCGACTGGAAGCTAAGCTGATATAGAACGATGACTCGTTGCGCATTGCTCGCAGGTTTCGCTGTCTAGCGGCGGTCGCCAACTAACCAAATCGTCTGCTTCAGAGAATACCCACCATCGGGAAGTGTGACACCGGTTCACACCGCCACGCACTACGAACGCATGCGGCGCTTGCAGGCATCCAGTCGCGGCCTTCGCTCTTAGCTCGTAGCCCTTGCTCCTGCGCTCGCGGTACCTTGTACGAAGTGGTCGGGACGGAGAGGCGCAATTCCTTCATCCTTCGTCCTGCGTACGTCGTACTCGGTTCGAGGGACAAAGTACGTTGAGATTGAGGCTGCGCGCGATCTGGTCGTGGCGGTGTTCGGGCCAACTGGAGACACTCGGCAGCGACGCGAAAACATCTCGAAAGCAGTCGCCCGCCGGTGGGCGTACTATGGTTGGACTTTCATTCGTCGACGAGGTGATTCAGTGATGGATCGGCGAACTTTCGTTGCAAGTTTCTTAGTTTGTTCGGCAGCACTCGCTGACCCCGCCGCAGGACAAATCCCACCCGCTGCACCGGCGACTGCGCGAACGGTAGTGGCCTCAACCAAGTTGCCGATGGTCGGGGATACGCCGGTCCACTTCAAGGCAGTAAGTGTCACTATTCCCTCAGGGGCAAGTAGCAGCGTCTCTCCGACCATCGGGATCCTCTACCAGCTCTCGGGGTCGACCGAGGTTTCGATCGGTGGAGAGGTCAAGACATTAAGCCCGGGTGAGGGTTTGTTTATCGCCAGCGGTAACACAGCGATGCTGAAGGCGGGAGACGGTGGGCCTTCGACCTTTCTGCACTTCCTGCTCGCCCCGAACGCGGATCTCGATAAACCGCTCGAAGCTCCACCCGCAGTCGTGCAAGAGCTCTATCGAACCGAAGCACCACTTCCCGCGCTGAAGCCCGGCCGTTATGACCTCAACTTGACGCGAGTTACGTTTCCGCCGGAGATGCCCTCCAATGCGCCGCACCATCGATCAGGCGCGGCGCTTTATTACATCATCTCTGGAACGGGCGCAAACACGGTCGAAGGAACGTTAGAGGCCAAGACACGCGGTTCTTTGATCTACGAACCGTTCGGTCTTGTGCACCAGTGGGGAAACCCGGGTGCTGTGCCGTTGACATTCCTGGCGTTCAACATCAACCCGGAAGGTGTGGCCGCTGTCCTTCCTGGTGCGCCCGCGAAAAATCAGTAGTGCGTGAGCACGCGAGATCGAAAGCCGGATCATTTCCGCTTTCCATCGGTTTGGGCTACTGCATTGCGACGGTGCGCCACGGCCGCTCCGCGGTGCGGATGAACACCACGACGTACTCAACGATGCGTAAGCCGTTACCCGCCCCGATTCCTCAAACCCGTCTCGGCCGGATTGCACTCATAGGTCTTGCGGCGGGAGAGCTCGCTGTAGGCGCGGCCACCGAGGGACTCAAGCGATTCGCACGTGGCGAAACCAGTGGCCTTGGAAGCGCGTTGTTTTCCGCTTCCAATGCGCGACGGCTCGCGGCTCGGCTTGCCCGCCTGCGCGGCGCGGCCATGAAGATCGGTCAGCTGGTCTCGCTCCAAGGTGAAGATGTCCTGCCATCGGAGTTCGCACAAGCTCTGGCAGTATTGCGCGCACAGGCCACGCCGATGCCTCTGCAACAGCTTCGGCGCGTGCTCGGTCGCGAGTACGGCAAAGGCTGGGAACAACGATTCTCGACGTTCGACTACGAGCCCATTGCGGCCGCCTCGATCGGGCAAGTGCATCGCGCAACCACACCGGATGGGCGTGACCTTGCGCTGAAGATTCAGTATCCCGGCGTGGCCCGTTCGATTGCGAGCGACGTCGACAACGTCGCGGTGCTGTTGCGACTTTTCAATCTGCTGCCGCTCGACCTCGACGTTGGGGGCCTGGCGGCCGAGGCCAAGCGCCAGCTTGCACAGGAAGCCGATTACGTCAGCGAGGCGCGTTTTCTGGAACGTTACGCGCGACTGGTCGCCGACGAGCCGGCGCTGCTCGTTCCGCGCGTGCACTGGGACCTGACGACGTCTCGGGTCATGGCCATGGATTTCGTCGAGGGTGAGCCGCTCGACGTGCTCGACGACGCGCCGCAGGCTCGGCGTGATGCCGTCGGATCCCTTCTCGAGCGCCTTCTGTTTCGCGAGCTGTTCGAGTTCCGCGTCATGCAGACCGATCCCAACTTCGCGAACTACCTGTATCTGCCGGCAAGTGGGCGCGTGGCGCTACTTGATTTCGGAGCGACGCAACGCTTCGGCGCGGCCTTCGTTGCAAACTACGCGCGCATCACCCGTGGCGTGATCGACGGCGATCGCGCCGCTGTCGCACGCGAGGCCATTCGGATCGGCTACGCCGCGGCCGATGACTCCCCGGAACGCCTGCAGGCGGTGGTCGACGTCATCTTCCTCGTCTGCGAACCGCTGCGCTATTCGGGCCGGTACGACTTTCCGAAGTCGGACCTGCCTTCGCGCGTGCGCGAGCTCGGATTCGATCTCGCGTTCCGGCGCGGGCTCCTGCGCTCGCCACCTCCCGAGACCATGTTTCTGCATCGCAAGCTCGTGGGTTCGTATTTGCTATTGGCCCGCATCGGGGCGCGCGTCGATGCACGCGAGCTTGTGCTGCCGTTCCTGCCGACGCGGTAGGGCGCGCATTCCTGAAGGATCACGCGTCCGCAGCCGGCCAGTTGCACGTAACGCCGGAACCCGGCGCACGACGTCCAAGGGCGGACGAGTGTCTCAGTGCGGCCACGAGCCGTCGCCCGAACAGCGCGCAGAAGATCGCACCCGAACCAGACGAGATGCCCTAGCAAGAGACAACCGGGACACCATTCCGGTCTTATCGCGTCTTGCGGTCGGCTTCCTTCAAGAGATTCCTTCGCGTCGCCGACGCCCTGTTGGATTTTGCCTTCTACCTGCTTAGCGCCACCCTTGATCTGTTGTGAAGTGCTTCCGGTGGCCTCGCCGACGCTCTGTTGCACCTTGCCGCAACTTCCTTTGCCTTGCCTGTGATCTGATCCTTGTTCATGATCAACCTTAACGTTGCGGAAAATCCCGCGAAACAATCGTTACGCCGGAACGCATGCAACGCCATCAGATTTTCTCTCATGTAGTCGTAAGACTTAATGCTTGCGGTGACAATGGGTGTCGTTGGCCTTCGGCCACAAGCAGCCGTTCGCGGTCGAGGGTGAAATCGCCGCGAATGCGTAGTATGGTTGCATTCCTTTCGTCGGCGAAGTGAGTCCATGCATCGTCGCGGCGCTCTCGCAATGCTCGGCGGCACGCTCTTTCTCGGCGGGACGCTCGGTGCGCGCGCGCAACCCGCGACAAATGTCCGCCGCATAGGCATCTTGGGGCTCCGATGTCGGCCCAACTCCCGCCGAGATTCAGCAGTTCTGGGCATCCATGCGCGCGCTTGGCTGGATCGAGGGCGAAACCTGGTCGTCGAATACCGCTACGCTGGCAGTAAGCCCGAGCTGCTCCGCCCGTATGCGGAGGAACTCGTCCGGCTCAATGTAGAAATCATCGGGACGGAGGGCACGGCTGCCGCCATCGCGGCCAAGAATGCCACGACCCGTATTCCTATCGTCATGATCGTCGCGGGCGACCCCGTCCGCGCCGGTCTCGTCGCGAGTCTGGCCAAGCCGGGCGGCAATATCACCGGCTTTTCCATCGTTGATCCCGAGCTCGACGCCAAGCGTCTGGGACTCCTGCGCGAGCTATTGCCAACCGCGCAACGGATCGGCGTGCTCGTCGATTCGGCGCAATCCCTATGATGAGATCATGCGCGAGGAGCGCGAACGGATGTATCGATCGCTCGGCGTGCAACCGATCATTGTTGACGTTGCAGCGGCCAGCGAACTCGAGAACGCGGTCGCCGAAGTGGCTCGACGGCGGGCGCAGGCGCTGATTGTCGCCCGGAAGTCCTGTTTTACTCGAACCGGGTCCTGCTCATGCGCGCCGCGCTTCGGCATGCGCTCCCGACGATTGCTTGCGAGCAGAGCCTATGTGGAGGCTGGCGGCTTGCTGTCGCTTGGGTTCGACAGCGCGGAGAATGATCGCGTCTTCGCGTACTTTGTGGACAAGATCTTGCGAGGCGCGAAACCGGCCGACCTTCCCGTTCAGCAGCCAACCAAGTTCGTGCTGTCGATCAACCTCAAGACGGCAAAGGCGCTCGGCCTGACGATCCCACAGTCGCTGCTGCTGCGCGCGGACGAGGTGATTCAATGATCGACCGCGTAGATCGCACACTCGCGCCATCGCCTGGCCACAAGTAACTTCATTCGTTGAACGGCTGCTTTGGAGCAGACGAGCGGCTGGATTGGGTCGAATTGCGACGTCGATCACCAAACCACTCGCGTTCAGACTCGAAGGTCGCTGAAGGCCAATTCCCGACGGTCAGGTCGTGAGCGAAGTTTTCTATAAAGCGGACGTGTCGGCGTGAACACGACGACCGGACGTGCGGGCGGGAATAGATCCGGGCTACGTCGGCTCTCCTTGGGAAGGAAATCTGCCCTAAGCCAACGGGGCCGCCTCGTTCTCGATCGTCGCGAGCTTGGCCCACTCGGTTTCAGTAAACAGGCGCGAGCGTGTAAGAAAGCGCAGACCTTCGGGGCCGTCGAGCGAAAACATCCCGCCTCGACCCGGCACCACGTCGATGATCAGTTGAGTGTGTTTCCAGTACTCGAACTGCGGCCCGCTTATGTAGAACGGTGCGTCACCGATGTAACCCAACAATCGGTCATAGTCACCGATGATGAATTCCCCCTTCGGATAACACATCGGCGCACTGCCGTCGCAGCATCCGCCGGATTGGTGAAACATCAAGTCGCCGTGCTTCTCGCGCAAGGTGGTGATCAATGCTCGTGCGGAGTCAGTCGCGGTGACGCGCAAGATTTGCTCGGTCATGAAAGCCTCCAGACCATCGTGAAGAGATCGACACCCCGTATCGCCGGCGGGGCGGTACGGGGCAAAAATAGTCGAGGATCAGAAGAAGCCTAGCTTGTTCTCGCTATAGCTCACCAACACGTTCTTGGTTTGCTGGTAGTG
This sequence comes from uncultured beta proteobacterium, assembly GCA_963707815.1. Classification (GTDB taxonomy): domain Bacteria; phylum Pseudomonadota; class Gammaproteobacteria; order Burkholderiales; family Casimicrobiaceae; genus VBCG01. The sequence goes on along the minus strand of CAVPRK010000022.1, from coordinate 34,667 downwards.
ATCGAGCATCATCTTGTGGTTTTCGCGGCCGATACCGGATTGCTTGTAGCCACCGAACGCCGCGTGCGCCGGGTAGTGGTGGTAGCAGTTCGTCCACACGCGCCCAGCCTGGATTCCGCGACCCATGCGGAACGCGGTATTCATGTTGCGGCTCCAGACACCGGCACCGAGTCCGTAGAGCGTGTCGTTGGCGATGGCTAGTGCTTCGTCCTCATCCTTGAAAGTGGTCACCGAGAGCACGGGACCGAAGATTTCTTCCTGAAAGATGCGCATCTTGTTATGTCCCTTGAACACCGTCGGCTGAATGTAATAGCCGTCCTTGAGGTCGCCCTCAAGTCGGGCGCGCTGACCGCCAATAAGGCATTTCGCGCCTTCCTGTCTGCCGATATCGAGGTAGGAGAGGATCTTCTCCAATTGCTCGCTCGACGCCTGGGCACCGATCATCGTTGTCGGATCCAGCGGATTTCCCTGGGTAATAGCAGCAACACGCTTGATCGCGCGCTCGATGAAGCGCTCATAGATCGACTCTTGCACGAGAGCCCGGGAAGGGCAGGTGCAGACTTCGCCTTGGTTCAGCGCGAACATCGCGAAACCTTCGAGCGCCTTGTCGAAGAAGCCGTCGTCCTTCTCCATCACATCGGCGAAAAAGACGTTGGGCGACTTGCCGCCAAGCTCGAGTGTCACCGGAATCAGGTTCTGACTGGCGTATTGCGATATCAGGCGGCCGGTCGTCGTCTCTCCAGTGAACGCGATCTTGCCAATGCGGTTACTGGAGGCAAGTGGTTTTCCGGCTTCCAGGCCGAAACCATTGACGACATTGAGCACGCCGGGGGGCAGCAAGTCGGCGATCAGCTCGACCAGCATCAGGATCGACACCGGGGTCTGTTCGGCCGGCTTCAGGACGACGCAGTTACCCGCGGCTAAAGCTGGTGCGAGCTTCCATGTCGCCATCAGGATCGGGAAGTTCCAGGGAATGATTAGTCCGACGACTCCAATGGGCTCGTGGTAGTGATAGGCGAAGGTTTCGTGGTCGATTTCGCTGACGCCGCCGTCCTGCGCGCGGATGCATCCGGCGAAGTAGCGAAAATGGTCGACCGTCAAGGGCAGATCCGCGGCCATCGTCTCACGGATGGGTTTGCCGTTATCCCAGGTCTCCGCCGCCGCCAGCATGGGCAGGTTCGCCTCGATGCGATCGGCGATCTTGTTGAGGATATTCGCTCGCTCGGTAGTCGATGTCCTGCCCCAGGCAGCCTTCGCATTGTGCGCGGCATCAAGTGCCAACTCCACATCGGCGGCGGAAGACCGCGCAACCTCGCAGAAAACCTTGCCTGTCACCGGCGTTGTGTTATCGAAATATTGCTTGTTCACCGGCGCGATCCATTGCCCGCCGATGAAGTTCTCGTAGCGTTTCTTGAATGGCACCCCAATGCCGAATTTGCCGGGTTCTAACATGTCCATAGCTGTCATCCTAATAGGTTGATGGCGCCACAACATGCGGCGTCTCGTCGCTGAGCCAAGACATCGGCGTACCTCGTGGCTTTCACCGATATCTCGTCAAAGCCTGCTAACGTACGGGCCCCTTTCGTGGGTTAACAGCGCCGACGGTTTGATAACCGACTAACCCTACGTAGGGAAATCCCAAATAGATAATTCGCTTGGACTTAGGCACGCGCGCAGCAATGCGCAAGCGTCATAAGCGAAGTTCGCCAGGTGCTCGACCGGCTATGAATCGGCATCGCGCAAGCTAGGGGATGCCTGGGAATTGCCAAGGGATGCAAGTCCAACCTGGCAGGGGCGGAAGGGTTGAAGCTGCCCTCTCCGTTCATCCTCACGGTGCGCCCGGTCACCGATTGAGTCAAGGTATTTCGCAAGCATTTTGCCGGGTCAGCGTGCCTGGCGGGCCTTGTCAGTTATTCGCGATTGACCAGTTTGTGTTGACCACCCCTGAACGTCTTTGTACCGGAGAATGGCAAATTGCCAGGATGTCTTCTTTGATGAACGCTGAATGACCCGAGTGGGTCGAACTGCGACCGTCGACGATCAAGCTCGCTCGCGTTCGGACTCGATGGTCGCTGAACGGCCAATAGCTGTCTCACAACACGTAACTGAAAGCGGACGCTCGACGAGATTCCAAGCGCCATCGCGCGGATCCATCGGTGGCGCACTGCGGACGGGAGCGATGGAAGGTGGTGCCACGCGCACCCAAGTAAACAACGATGTGATCGCGGGCGGGTCGGTGATGAAGGCCGTGACGCGCATCTTGGCGCCCAGAGCGGGCACACCAGGGGAACTGGTCGCCGAGACGACTCTATTAATACGTAGGCGTCGCGCCGACAAAATATCGGGCCACTCGGGGGGCGCGCACGCGCCGGCTGCCGGTAGCGACGGATGCGGATGCCGAATTAACATAAGAGTGAGGCCGGATAGAGCTCACTGACTGGCGCAAGCACACCCATCTCGCGCAAATTGACGGAAACTACTATGCCAAAGAGATCGATCAGAACGATTATCGAGAATCAACAGATCCTGACTGCTCCGAGTACAACGACGGTCAGCGATGCCGCCCGCTTGATGAGAGACCAAAAGACGGGCGCACTCATGGTATGTGACAGGAAGCGTCTTGTCGGCATGTTCACCGAGCGCGACGCACTCTTCCGAGTGACGGCCGAACAAGGCGATCCGAAAACCACCGTGCTTGCCGACGTGATGACTGCGGACCCTCAGACCATTGGCCCCGACAAACCCCTCGGACATGCACTGCACATGATGTACGAGGGCGGGTTTCGCTATGTTCCGGTCATTGAGAACGGGCACCCCATTGGTATGGTCTCGGCGCACGATGCACTTGGACCCGAGCTTAAGGAGTTTGTCGCCGAAATGGATGAACGCGAGAACATCGCCGAAATCCTATAACGCCGGATTTCCGGCTCGTTGATCGCGGCGGATACGGCAATCCAGTTGCGACTGCTCTTGTTCGAGTCACGTTCTTTAATCAGTGCAGTAGGAGCAAGCCCGGGGCTCACCAGCATTGCGATCGCAGCCCCATGCGGCGCGGCCGTTCCGGTATGGGCGCGCGGTCCCCCGATCTGCGCACTCGCCGGGTAACTTGATTCATTGAACGGCTGCTCTTGAAAGTTGCGACCGGCTGTTGTGGGTCGAACTGCGAGCCGTTGACGATTAAGCCGCTCGCGTTCGGACTCGACTGGTCTCTGAACGGCCACGAGCGGCCGTTGGGGCCGTTTTCCAATAGCTGACATAGCTGACATTCACTCCGAAATCGCGAGTGACGGTCCTGTGTGAACGGCCCTAGAATGGGGTCATGTCGACCCCAGCGCCCCGGTCGGCAACGCGATCTACACCGGGATCGCGCTTGACGTGGCGTGACTGGTCCGGCAAGGCTCGCCTTGACGTCTGGACGAAATTCGTTGACCGAAGAGGACCATGCGCGATTGCTCGTGCTCGCGGCAGCGGGCCTCGCGGTCGGGGCGCTGGCCGGACTGGTTGGCACCGCGTTCCATCTCGCGCTCGACGCCGCAGAGCGTTTTCGCACAAGCATGCTCGACTGGGCGCATGGTTCGCCGGCAGTCGGCTGGCTCGCGCCGATATTGCTCGCCGCCGCGGCGGCTTTCGTCGCACGCTGGCTCGTCCGGCGCTACGCACCGGAGGCTTCAGGTAGCGGCGTGCAGTGCGTGGAGGAGGTTATCCGCGGCGACGTTGTCCCGATGCGCGCCGTCGTGCTTCCGGTCAAATTCATCGGCGGCGTGCTGACACTCGGGACGGGCATGGCGCTCGGCCGCGAAGGACCAACGGTGCAGATGGGGGCCACAATCGGCCATCTGTGTTGGCGCATGTTCAAGCTCCGCGCCGGCGATGCCCGGGTGCTGTTGGCTGCCGGCGCGGGCGCGGGCCTCGCTGCCGCATTCAACGCGCCGCTCGCGGGCGCGATCTTCGTGTTCGAGGAGCTCCTGCGGCGTTTCGAGTTGCGCGTCGCCGTTGCAACGTTTGCGGCATGCAGTGCGGCGTTGGCCGTAATGCGGTCGCTCATGGGCGATCACCGGGTGTTCTCGGTGCCGACCATCGAGGTCGAGCTGTTCCCCGGCTACCTCATGTTCCTCGTGCTGGGTGGGGCCATGGGTGCACTCGGCGTTGCTTACAACCGCATGATCGTCGCGGGCCTCGACCTTGCGGATCGCGTGCGGCGTGTCCCGCCGGAGATTCCAGCCGCGATCATCGGCGGAGTTGTGGGATTGCTCGCATGGCTATGGCCGAACGTCCTCGGCGGCGGTGAGTCCCAGGTGCAGGGAGTGCTCGACGGTGACCACTCTTTTGGGGCGCTTGGATTCCTTCTCGCGGTGCGACTCTTGCTCGGGCCGCTATGCTATGCACCCGGGCTTCCCGGCGGCTTGTTCGCGCCGCTGCTTGTCGTAGGCGCCGCGGCGGGCATGTTGTTCGGCATGGCGGTCGAAACGCTGATTCCTGCAATGACGACGCCTCTGTCGGCATTTGCCGCGGTCGGTATGGGCGCACTATTCGTTGGAGTCGTGCGTGCGCCTACGACAGGCGTTGCCTTGGTGGTCGAAATGACGGGGGCGACCAGTCTGTTCGTGCCGCTCCTAACCGCGTGCGCGAGCGCCATCGCCGTTCCCTCCATGCTGGGCAGCCCACCAATTTACGATACTCTGCAGGCGCGCGATGCAGCACAGCGGAGGGCGTCCGCGACGGAGTAATCCGGGGAAGGGTTAGAAGGAGCGCTCAGCGTCTTGCAGCGATCAAGGGCGCTCTTGCTTGTTGCAGGGATAGCGCGCGCGATTGTCCAGCAGGGAGAAACGTTTGCGTGCGCCGCCTGGGCCGGTGCTCGGTGCAGTCCTGCTTGCCGGCTGCGCCGTGCGTCCGGTCAAGCCTGAGCTAATGACACTTCGAATGTCCGCTATGGAGAAATGCGCGGCTGGTCAGGGTCGAACTGCGCCCGTCGATGATCAAACCACTTGCGTTCAGACTCGAAGGTCGCTGAACGGCCAGGAGCAGCCGGTCGTGTCGTCGTCCAAATTTCCATGAAACAGTCGTTGTGCGTCTAGGGAAGGCCGACGCGTCCAGTGGTAGACATCCCGCCGGAGCCCCGTAGCGTGAATCGCACGATCGCAGTTGGGAAGCCGGGACTCTGAAGCGAGCAGGACGGTCACGGCCGAAAGCAAACGCTCAATTGTCTCGTAGGCGTCGAGCGTTTCGCACTGGTTTACAACGCAAGACAAACAGCAGCGAGGAACGTCGGTGATCGGATTCCTGAACAGTGCATCGCTCGATGTTTATGGAGACACACCGTGACGCCGCTCTCGCGTGCTTCTCGGATTATGTCCGTTGTGCTGCTCTTGTTGGTGTCAGCCGCATCATGGGCGCACAACTCAAGCGAGAACGCTCGACTGCCGGTCGCGGGGCCCGCGCCGGAGTTCTCATTATTGGACCAGAACGGTGCCCCGTTCACGCTAACGGGCTTGCGCGGCAAGGTGGTGGTCGTGAACTTCATTTACACAAGGTGTAATCGGGCTTGTCCGGTACTTACTGAGAAGATGGCGTCGCTGCAAGCGATGCTCGGCCCCGATTTTGATTCGCGCGTGCACTTCGTCTCGATCAGCGTCGATCCGGAAATCGATACGCCGGCGGTCCTGCGGGACTATGCCAAAACTCATGGGGCGAACGTGCCAGGGTGGAGCTTTCTTACCGGCACGCGGCCTATGGTCGAGGAAGTCGAACGTGCCTACGGCGCGTTACGAAAGCGAGCCACCCGCAGCGGGAGGGTTGAGCACCTGTTTGTGACGTCGCTGATCGACCGGCAGGGAAGTCTGCGCGTGCGGTACCTCGGAGTCGGCTTTAAGCGCGAGGAATTGTTCCAGGATCTGCAGGTGCTCCTGGGCGAGTGACGAACGTCTGTTCTCGCTTGTCTGGAATGAACGCTTTGCGCCACCTCAAAAGACCGTTCGGGGTCGAACTGCGACAGTCGATGATCAAACCACTCGCGTTCAGATTCGAAGGTCGCTGACCGGCCACTAGCCGACATTGCCTAGATCTGCCGTTAGCGGTCGTTCGAGGCCAGACGCTTCGTCTAGTCGGCACCATGCCTCATCTGGGGTCTCGGCTTTCGGCCCGAGGCGGAGGCCGACGGTAAACTCGGCAATCCATGCCCAATGGGGACACTGGAAGTAGCATGCGCACACCTCAACCTTCGCCCCGCTGGGAAAGTTTCGGAGGCTCAGCTCATCACATTTCCCCGAAACTAGGGAGGCGATAAACCCGTTTTAACCCGCTAGGTACCCACAAAAGTCCGCACAGGGCTGGGACACTTTCCCGCACACGACTTCACCGCGAAGGGTTGCGCGACCCGCAACCTGACCGAATTGCGCGTGAAATGGCGGGGGGTAAACAGCGGTGTCTCGCTTTGACGGTAACGGCCATCTGCTGTCGGACCCAGACGCTGGGCCGTCTCCGAAGTAGAAGTGCGAGGTTTGGCGCGAGTACCGCGCAAATTGTCGCGAATACCAAATGCGGCCTGCGATGCGGCGAGGTTGCGCTCGTGATGCGATCCGCACGTTCATCGTTTGTCTTTGGCGAACACCGCTCCCCGAGATTCGTCACCCTCCCACCCGTCCTCTGAAATCCGTCAGGTTCCCGGAAGGCGGATTCGGATATTTCTTGACCGACGCCTCGTACTCCGCGATCGCTCTGAGTGGAGGCCCCATGGCCCACAGGTAGTTGGGAAGCTGCAGATCCTCGTGCGGATCGACCTGGATGTTGTAGACCTTCGGGTAATACAGGGGTGCGGCGTTGATAGACAACCCGCCGAGCTTCTGCTGTTCCGTTCCGGTCGGGTTCATGTCCTTGAGGTAGACCCGCCATTGCTTCCAGCGCACGGCCACGATGTCCGGACCCATGAAGGTGAGCAGCGACTCCCGGTTGCCCACCGCGCTCTTGCCGAAGAGCACGTCCGTCTGGTCCACGCCATCGATCGCACGATCCGTGGGCAGCTTGGCTCCGATGATGGCCGCGAAAGTCGGCATGAAGTCCATGATCGAGAACATCGCGTTCGAGCTGGTACCAAGCTTGACCTTGCCGGGCCAGCGGATGAACGCGAAAGTGCGGATCGAGCCTTCGGTCGCCTCGCCTAGCGCGCCGCGGAACGGGCCCGAGTTTCCCATGTCGGGCAACCCCAGGCCCGAGGCGTCCCAGGTCATGAAGTAGTGGCCCGTGGGACCGTTGTCGGACGCGAAAACGACGATGGTGTTGTCTTCGAGCTTGAGCTCCTTCAGTGCATCGAGCACCTGCCCGACGTGGTAGTCACCTTCCATCATCTTGTCGCCGTACTGTCCGACGGCCGACTTGCCGGCGAATTGCTTGGACGGGAGGTTCGGTGCGTGGCCCATCGAGAACGGCAGATACAGGAAGAATGGCTTGCCGCTCGCAGCTTGCCGTTTCATGAATTCGATCGATCTCGGCAGCAGTTCCTCTGTGTCGATTTCCGCGCGCACCGCGAGCGTGAAGGGCTTGACCTTCTGCAGAGGGCCGTTCCCCTTCTGCTGATAGATCCACGGCCCCTTCTCGATCAGGTCCTTCTCGGGGATGTTGCCGGCGCTTTGTGTTTGCAGGAATTGCGGGACGTTCGCCGCGTCATCCCACGAGGCGTCCGGCGGGATGCCGTAGAACTCGTCGAAGCCGTGCGCGCCCGGCAGGCTCTGCGGGGCGATCCCGAGGTGCCACTTGCCGAACATGGCAGTCGCGTAGCCCGAGTCCTTGAACAACTGCCCCATCGTGTACGCCTTGGCCGGCAGCGTGTTGGCTCCGCCCGGCAGGGCGAGGAGCGAGAGACCATTGCGGATCGAATACTGGCCCGTCATCAGCGCGGCGCGCGAAGGGGTACAGCCGGGCTCGACCAGGTACTGCGTCAGTCGCAACCCCTCGCGAGCGAGCTGGTCGATGCGTGGTGTCGGATATCCCCGCAACTCGCCTCCGCCATACGGGCCCATGTCGCCGTAGCCGACGTTGTCGGCCAGGATGAAGACGACGTTGGGCTTGTTGCCTTGCGCAAATGTCGGTGCGGCGGAAAGTAAAACCCATGCACCGAACAGCAACCAACACCGACTCAACGATGAAGCCATACTGGTCTCCCCCAAAAGGCCGACGAACGGAAAAGCACAGGCGCCGTGACCTGCTCCCCGAAATCTATGCCACGGATAAGCGCACAGAATCCGAATCGGCAGCATAGCTGACCCGGTGGTTCTGAGCGAATTCCTCGGGGGTCAGTTTGCCGAGGCTGCTGTGCGGACGCGCCGTGTTGTAATCGACGCGCCATCTTTCGAGTTCGACGCGCGCCTCCTCGATCGTTACGAACAGATGCTCGTTGAGACACTCGTCGCGGCATCGTCCATTGAAGCTCTCGACATATGCGTTCTCGACGGGTTTGCCGGGCCGGATGAAGCGAAGCTGCACCCGTTCGGCATGGGCCCAGGCGTCGACTGCTCGGCTGCAGAATTCCGGACCGTTATCACTCACGATCGCCTCCGGCGCTCCGCGTTGTCGGACCAGCCGATCGAGAACGGCAACGACATGGCGTCCAGTCAGGCTACGTCCAGCCTCAATGGCAAGACATTCGCGGGTGAAGTCGTCGACGACGTTGAGCACACGAAAACGTCTGCCATCGGCCAACGCGTCGGTCATGAAATCCATTGACCAGCGTTGGTTCGGTCGGGTCGGCAATGCCGTCACAACGCGGACGCCTCGATAGCGGCGACGTCCGCGCCGTTGCCGTAACGACAGGCCTTCTTCGCGATAGAGCCTCTGAACGTGCTTGACGTTGACCGTCACGCCTTCGCGCTCAAGCATGGTGTGCAATCGGCGATAACCGAATCGGCGCCGCTGCTCCGCGAGCTCGCGCAGCCGCTGCCGCAACTCAGGTCGGCGCTCCGGTCGTCTCACGTAGCGCTGCGTGGCTCGACACAGCCCAAGCAATCGGCAAGCGTGTCGCTCGCTAATCTGATGCTGCGATCGCCAGAGGCCCACGACGCTTCGCTTGGCCTCTGGCGTCACCACTTTTTTGATAGCGCCTCCTTGAGCATCTGGACGTCGAGTGCCTGGTCGGCGACCAGCCGTTTTAGGCGTCGGTTTTCCTCTTCCAAGCTCACGGAGCTTGCGAGCGTCAGGTACCGCCATCCCACCGAACTTCGATCGCCAGCGGTAGAACGTCCAAGCCGTCACGCCGTTCTTGCGGCACAGGTCCTTCACCGACGTGCCAGCTTCCGCCTGCTTCAGCAACCCGATGATCTGCTCATCGGTAAACCGCGACTTCTTCATCGACGCCTCCAATTCGTCGCCGAGCGACAAATTGTGCGCCTTCCCGTGGACTAGAAATCGGGGAGCAGGTCAGCCGAGCAGTCTATGCGGCGCAGGTTGCGAAGGATCGCTTTGGAGCAGTTTAGCAACGTCATCTATGCGACTCGTCTTGGCCGAGTGTGGGCGATTCAATTGACGAGAGGTAAACTGTCACGCGACCGTGGCAAAGTGTATTACGTCGAGCACACTCCTTTCAACGCGATTTTGAGCGTTTTGTTACCACGCAGTCACGTGCACACTTCGTTTTACGAGTTTTCAGTACGCACACTCTCGCTCAGCAATGCAAAATTGCCCAAATGCCCGCTTGCAATGCAGAGATAGCCGCCGGGGCAACGAGTTGCCCGCATTATGACGCGAGCTTTCCGCCCGGCGGCTGGCAGCCTCAAGCCACCCCCTATCCGCCGAAGAAGGCATCCAATGAGAGAACCGGTTGGGAACACTTGCGGATGGACCGGCGCAGTGTTCGGTGAGGTCAAGAGATGCGACGAAACGGTGAAGAAGTACCCTAATCCACCGGCGGCCAATATCACGCAATTCCGCGGGCGCAGTGATTGATCTTGCGGGGTTGACGATGAGGTCATCATGCCGATCCGCGGGCGCGACGGTGCTGTTCGCAGTCGCGCTCACCTCCGCGCCAGGCGCCCGAGCCGACGAAGGCGGGGTGCCGTTCTGGTGGTCGGGCTCGTTCGCGAGTCTGGCCGCGGTCCCACCGGCGCCAGGATGGTCGCTGGTCGCGAACCCGTACTACTACACCGGCAGCGCGGACAAGTCGAAGACCTTCCAGAAAGGCGATGCGCTGGTCGGCGGAGTCAAGTCGGATGTCGTACTGCTGATGCTGCAACCAGGTTATGCGCCGGACACGAAGATCCTGGGCGGCCAGCCCTACGTCGGACTCGGTTGGGGTCCCGGCTACACCCGCACGTCGGTGGACATCACGCTGATGCCGCCTGGCATCACCGCCAGTCGTTCCGACTCGATCACGGGCGGCACCGATCTGTATCCCTTCGCGAGCCTCGCGTGGACGCAGGGAAACGACAACTGGATGGCGTACCTGACCGGCGACATTCCGGTAGGCGCGTATCAGTCAAGTCGTCTTGCAAACCTTGGTATCGGGCATGCGGCAATCGACGCCGGTGGCGGCTACACCTACCTCAACGACAAGACCGGCCTCGAGTTCTCCGCGGTGGCAGGCGTAACCTATAACTGGGAGAACACGCACACCAACTACAGGAACGGAATCGACTCCCATCTCGATTGGGCCGTCTCCCAGTTCCTTTCTGCGAACTGGGAACTTGGCGTCGCGGGCTACGTGTATTACCAGTTGACGGGCGACAGCGGCAGCGGAGACAGGGTCGGTGCGTTCAAGTCGCGCGTTGCGTCGGTCGGCCCCGAGGTCGGGTATTCGTTCAAGTTCAACGATCAGCCGGCGTATTTTAATCTGCGCGGTTACTGGGAGTTCTGGGCACAGCACCGGGTCGAAGGCTTTGCGCTGTTTGCGACACTCAGTATTCCACTCGGACCGCAGAAGACTAAGTGACGATTGCCGTTGCCTGCCGGTGAGATTCACGCCCACTACGGCGTCAATGTCCCGAGAATTGGATTTAGCAGTCCGCCTACATAGTCTCCAAATTGACCCCAGTGCTCGTTGCTGGATGACAAACCACTGCGGCCAAAATTCCAGGCGTAGAGTGCGACGACCAAGAACCACGCCGCAGCCACCCCGATAGCCACGCGGGGAATCAGAACGTCGATACGCGATTCGTCGGATTCGTCGGAAGTCGTCGGCGTAAGAGAGAGGCGGCGCGGGATACGGGACATTGCTCCTCGAGGTCGGTGAGCGTGATGCCTAGGCGGAGCGCCGCTCGTCAGTGGTCAGGTTCGGCAGCGGCACGACGATGCGTAGAGGTGCAGGCATCGCCGGATTATCGCTTGCAGGCCGCGTAGAACGCGCCAGGACGCGATCCGGTTGCCGGTGGCACCAGATGACGCCGGCGCGGGAGGCCTTGCGAGACGACAGACGTAGCCGTAACGCGTAAACGTGGGCGCTTCGGCGCCCGTTTCGTTTGGGGTGCGTATCTTATCCGCTTGGGGGTAGGACTGGGGGCAGGAATGCCGATTTACGGCCGTTTTCCGCTAGTCCCTTCGAGTCCCTTCCTGGGCACCAACGTAGGTAATGACTAAAGCCGGTACATACGGGGTCGCGCAGCGACCCCGATTCTTTTCGTATTTGCAGAATTTCATTCCTTGTAACTTACTACGACCGGACGGCCGTTCACTCTTAATTCGCCCGAGCCTACATCCACTTCAAACAACGGTTTGTCCCCGTTGTACAAGCCCCACCGACCCGTCGCGGGGTCGAACTTGCTCGCGATGGTCGCAGACTCCTCGTACGCGAACTTGTTGCCCGCGCGCATCGCGTAGCAGGCGAAGCGGCATTGCGTCATCACGTGCACGCCGAAATTGATGTCAGCTTCGTCGTCGTTGAATCCCGAAGGCGCGATCAGCATGCCGTAGTCCACCGTCGCCTTCGGTCCCTGGTTGAACGCGCGCCCGATCACGATGTCGAGACCGATCCGGTCGCCTCCCGTGCTTCCCGGTGCGGGACTCGGCCCCGTGGTGAATGCGTCGATCTGAAGGCCGTGGAATCCGCCATACCCGTTCGCGTCCTGGACCTCCATGACGCCCGCCCACGTGACGCCCTTGCCGAACTTGCGCGCCTGCGCGTACGCGGCGACGTTGGCGCCGGCGTCGGCATGATTGAACAGCACGGCGAGGTTTGCCCACTCGAACGTGCGCGCGTCCTTGTGCGTGCTCACGTGCGTGTACATCGCGGGAACCACCTCCGGCGCGCCGCCCGCGGGAGCGGTGCGCGTCACGGTCATGCTCGCGGGCAGCGAGAAGACGTCCGGCGGACGTGGCGTGATGCCTTGGAAATATCCGGTTTGTGCGCTGGCGCCTGCCGCGGCCAGCAGAGCCATCGCGTAAAGAGTGCTGCGCATGTCGACTCCCCCTTCGCTAAACGCAGGATGCGAAGGGTACCGCAATTCCCCTAGGTTGAAGAACCCAGGCGTGCCTTGAGGCCGTCGGGCGGCAGGTTGTCGTACACCTCGAACGGCTGGTGGATCCAGGGATTGTCGGGAAGGTACTCGACGAAATAGTCGGGCTTGAACACCGAGCACGCCTTCCACCACAAGACCGCGGTGCGCTGTGCCGTGATGTGCGGGAATCGCTTCGGCAGCTCCTTGTGCACGGCCTCCAGCGTGTGACCGGAGTCGACCATGTCGTCGACGAGCAGCACGCGGTCGCCGAGCCGCGGCTTGGTCATCGTCATGTGCTCGGCGATGACGAGCTCCCCGCGGATCGTGCCGCCTTCCGATGTGTACGAGTGCGTCGACAGGATGGCGAGCGGCTGCTCGTAGATGCGCGACAGCACGTCGCCTACGCGCAGTCCGCCGCGCGCGATGCAGATGATCTGGTTGAACCGGAAGCCCGATTCGTACACGGCGAGCGCGAGCCGCTCGACCAGCCGGTTGTACTCGTCCCAGGTGACCTTGAGGCTCATCGCACGGCGGGTCAATGAAAAGGATGATGGACGAGGATTGTTTCATCGCGATCCGGGCCTGTCGATACCATCGCGATCGGCACACCGGTCAACGCCTCGATGCGATTGAGGTACGCCCGCGCGTTGTCGGGCAGCGCCGCGAACGACCGCGCGCCGACGGTCGACTCCTTCCAGCCGGGCATCGTCTCGTAAACGGGCGTGCACCGCGCCACGGCTTCGGCGCCGGTGGGAATGAGATCGACCGCGCGCCCGTCGAGACGGTAGGACGTGCACACCTGGATCTCGTCCATTCCGTCGAGCACGTCGAGCTTGGTGATGCAGAGGCCGTCCACGCCGTTGAGCTGCAGGGAACGCTTGAGCGCCGCGAGGTCGAGCCAGCCGCAGCGGCGCGGGCGTCCGGTGACGGAGCCGAACTCGTTGCCACGCTTTGCGAGACCGGCGCCGATGTCGTCGGTGAGCTCCGTCGGAAACGGCCCGGTGCCGACGCGCGTCGCGTACGCCTTCACGATGCCGAGTACGTAGTCGAGCATCTGCGGCCCGATGCCGCAGCCAGCTGCCGCCGCTCCAGAGAGGCAATTGCTGCTCGTGACGTACGGGTATGTGCCGTGGTCGATGTCGAGCAGCGCGCCTTGCGCGCCCTCGAACAGCAGCGACTCGCCTCTCTCTCGCGCTTCGTGCAGGAGCCCCGCGACGTCCGCAACCATCGGCCGCAGCTCGAGCGCTTGCGACAGCGCCTCGTCGCGCGTCTTGGCGAACTGCACGGGGTCGCGCTTGTAGTAGTTGACCAGCATGAAGTTGTGGAACTCGAGCAGCGCTTCGAGCTTCGCGGAAAAGCGATCGGGGTCGAGCAGGTCCTGCACGCGCAGCGCGCGGCGAGCGATCTTGTCTTCGTACGCGGGGCCGATGCCGCGCCCCGTCGTGCCGATCTTTTCGTCGCCCATCGACGCTTCCCGCGCCTGGTCGAGCGCGACGTGGATCGGCAGCACGAGCGGGCACGCCGGCGAGATCTTGAGCCGTGATCGCACGTTGACGCCCGCGGACTCGAGCTCGCCGATCTCCTGCAGCAGCGCGCCCGGCGAGAGCACGACGCCGTTGCCGACGTAGATGCCCACGTTCGGACGCAGCACGCCGGACGGAATGAGGCGCAGCACCGTCTTGCGGCCGCCGATCACCAGCGTGTGCCCCGCGTTGTGGCCGCCGTGATAGCGCACGACACCCGTGGCGCTCTCCGTGAGCCAGTCGACGATCTTGCCCTTGCCTTCGTCGCCCCACTGCGTGCCGATGACGACTACGTTCTTCCCCATGAAAACCTCTGATGTAACGCGCGAGCGCGCTAACGCGCCGCGCGTCTGTGCGATTTCATTCGACGCGCCACGTCCCGTTCTGATGGACTAGACGCTGAGCGCCTTCATGCGCTTCGCCGGGCAGCGCAACGACCACGGCCTCGCCCTTCGCGCGAAGGTCTTCGATTGTTTCCGCGAGAGTCGCGTCGTCGTCTGCCGGCGCGACGATCACGCGCGGACTGCGCGCGGCAGGCAGGCGCAAGGCGAGCCTGCGCAGGTCGATCGAAAATCCCGTGGCGGGCCGCGCACGCCCGAACGCATGTCCGACGCCGTCGTACCGTCCGCCGCGCCCGCATTCGACCGCCGCGCCGTTGTCGTCCTGCGAGAACACCGAGAATTTGATCCCGGTGTAGTAGTGATAGCCGCGCAGGTCGGCCAGGTCGACGTGGATCGCGTCGACGTGGCTCATCGACGACGCAAGCGTAGCGAGCGCGGCGAGCGCGCGTTGGACTTCCGGCAGCGCGGGCAATACGCCGGCGGCCGTGGCGAGGGTCGCGTCCGCGGGGCCGTAAAGCGACGCGAGTGCTCGCAGCGCACCGCGCGCGGGCTCAGGCAGCGCGTCCGTGAGATCGTGCACGGCCGGCGCATCCTTGTCGCGCAACGCTGCAAAGAGATCGGCATCGTCGCCTTCACCCGTGCCATCGAGTCCCGCCGATCGCGCGAGCGCGCGATACAAGCCGACGTGACCGAGATCGAGATGGAGCCCGCGCACACCTGCCACGTCGAGCGCGGACAGGAGAAGCTGCATGATCTCGCGGTCCGCCGCGATGCCGTCGTGGCCGTAGAGCTCGGCGCCGATCTGCACGACCTGGCGCGTTTCGCCCGGCACCGCCGTCGTGCGCAGGACGCTGCCCGCGTAGCACAGGCGCGTGACGCCGCCTTCGTTCAGGAGATGCGCGTCGATACGCGCGACCTGCGGCGTCGTGTCGGCGCGCAGGCCGAGCATTCGTCCCGACAGCGGATCGACCGTCTTGAACGTGATGAGATCGAGGTCGCGTCCGGTGCCGGTCAGCAGCGAGTCGAGGAACTCGACGAGCGGCGGCTGCACGAGGCGATACCCGCGCACGCGAAAGTGGTCGAGGAGCGCCCGACGCAGCGCTTCCACACGCGCGGCCTCGGCAGGCAGCACGTCCTCGATCGCTTCGGGCAGGATCCACTTACGCATGTTGCATGACCATGAGTCCCGCCAGGCCGATCGTGATCGAAACGAGGCCGGCGAAGCGCAACTGCCCGTCCGACATCTCGGTCACCTTGCGAAACGTGTCGCGCCAGAGGGAAGGCGCGCAGAAGGGGAGGATGCCTTCGAGGATCAGCAGCAACGCGAAGGCCGTCCACAGCGAATCCACGGGCGGACTTGGCGCGCGAATCCGGTGCGCTACTTCGCCGGGGCACGCGGTGGCGTGCGTCCCGCGCCCGACTTGTTGAAGTACTGGAAGAACTCGCCGGTCGGCTCGAGGACCATGAGGTCGTTGCGCCCGCGGAACGTCGCCTTGTACGCCTCGAGGCTGCGGTAGAACGAATAGAACTCGGGGTTCTGCCCGTACGCGGACGCATAGATGGCCGATGCCTTGGCGTCGCCTTCGCCCTTGATCTTCTGCGCCTGGCGGTAAGCATCGGCGAGGATCACCTGGCGCTGGCGGTCGGCGTCGGCGCGGATCTTTTCGGACTCGGCAGCGCCAAGCGAGCGCAGCTCGTTGGCCACGCGGCGGCGCTCCGACTCCATGCGCGCGTACACGGGCCCCGTCACGTCGCTCGGCAACGCGACGCGGCGAAGCCGCACGTCGACCACTTCGACGCCGATGTTGCGCGCGTCCTGGTCGGCCTTCTGCCGCGTCTCGCTCATGATGCGCTCGCGGCCGCTGCTGATCGCCTCGTGCATCGTCGACTTGTTGAACTCTTCGGCGAGGTTGCTGCGCACCGTCTGCGACAGCCGCGCGCGCGCGAGGTCCTCGTTGCCCTGCACGGCGACGTAATACGTGCGTCACGTCGGTGATCCGCCACAGCACGACGAAGTCGACTTCGAGCGGCGTCTTCTCGGACGTCACGACGCGGTCGACGTCGGAGTTCTCGAGCATGAGGTTGCGCCGGTCGAAATAGCGCACGTTCTGCACGAGCGGCACCTTGAAGTACAGGCCGGCGTCCTTGTTGACGTCGACGATCTCGCCCAGCTGGAACTTGATCGCGTACTGCGTCTGGCTGACGGTGTAGATCGCCTGCGACGCGACGAGCATCAGCGCGACGACGAGGGCGAGGAGGGGCATGGTGATTCGCATTTCGACGTGCCCTCCTACCGTTCGCGGCTGCGCAGGCCGTCGCGGTTGCGTGGCGGCTCGGCCGGGGCCGCCGGCTCGGGCACCACGGGCTGGGACGAGCGCGGTATTTGCGGCGCGTCGGAGGCCGGCGGTGTGGCGGTCTGCTGCATCAGCTTGTCGAGCGGGAGGTAGAGCAGGTTGCCGCCGCCCTTCTGGTCGACGATGACCTTGCTCGAGTTGCCGAGCACCGACTGCATCATGTCGAGGTAGAGGCGGTCGCGCGTGACCCCGGGGGCCTTCGCATATTCGGTGAGAATCGAGCGGAACCGCGACGCGTCGCCTTCCGAGCGCTGCGTGACTTCGGTGTTGTAGCCGTTCGCTTCCTCGAGGAGGCGCGACGCGAGGCCGCGGGCACGGGGCACGACGTCGTTGGCGTACGCCTGGCCTTCGTTGACGAGGCGGACGCGATCCTGCTGGGCCTTCACCGCGTCGTCGAACGCGGCCTGCACCTTCTCGGGCGGCTGCACGCTTTGCAGCGTGACCTTCTGGATGTTGACGCCCGTGCGATAGAGGTCCATCAGCTTCTGCATCTGCTCGCGCGTCTGCGTTGCGATCTGCTCGCGTCCCTCGTACAGCGCGAAGTCCATCTTCGATCGGCCGACGACCTCGCGGATGGCGGCCTCGGCGACGAACTTCACCATGTCTTCCGGCTTGCGGTTGTTGAAGACGAAGTACTCGGCGCTCACGAGGTCGTACTGGACCGCGAACTGGATGTCGATGATGTTCTCGTCCTCGGTCAGCATCGTCGCTTCCTTGGCGTTGCGATTCGACGGCGAGTTGCGATAGCCGATCTCGACGGTTCTCACCTGCTAGAAGTCGACGATGTCGACGGCTTCGACCGGGAAGGGCAGGTGCCAGCGCGGGCCGGGCTGCGTCGTCTCGGTGTACTTGCCGAAGCGGGTCACGACACCGCGGCGGCCTTCGTCGACGATGTAGAAGCCGCTCGCAAGCCACACGAGGAGGACCAGCGCGACGATGAGCCCGGCGCCGCCGATGGCGAGTCCGCGCCGGGGCGGGCCGCCGCCGGCGTCGCCGCCGCCGCGGCGGCCGAGCAGGTCGCCCATGCGGCGGTTGACGTTGCGCCAGATCTCGTCGAGGTCCGGCGGACCGCCGCTATTGTTGTTTCCGCGCTTGCCCCATTGGGGATCGTTGAGCGACATCGGTTACGTCAGGAGTCGTGTAGCGAACCAGAAGAATGTGGGGGTGCCTGCCGAAACCCGCAACCGTCATTCGTCGTGAAGCTCGGCGGCCTCTGCCGTGCTCGGCGCGTGGCCTGCGCCGGCGGGAAAACGTTCGGCGAGTGCGGACAGCAGATCGTCGCACCCGGCGCCCGTCAGGGCGCTCAAGCGAACCGTGACGAATGGTACCACACGCGTCGCGCTCGATCCCGGGGGAAAGACCGGTCGCGTCGATCTTGTTGACGACGCGGATGCGGGGCACCTCGGCCGCGCCGATTTCCGCGAGCACCTCGTCCACGGAGCGCTCCTGCATGTCGCGCTCGGTCGAGGCAGCGTCGATCACGTGCAGGAGGAGGTCCGCGTCGGCGGCCTCGGTGAGCGTGGAGCGGAACGCCGCCACCAGGTCGTGCGGCAGGTCGCGGATGAACCCGACGGTGTCCGACAGGACGGTCGCGCCCCCGCCCGGCACATGCACCTTGCGAAGCGTGGTGTCGAGCGTGGCGAAGAGCTGGTCCGCCGCGAAGGCCCCGGCCCGGGTCAGGCGATTGAAGAGCGTCGACTTGCCGGCGTTGGTATAGCCCACGAGCGCCACCGTGCGCACCTCCGCGCGGCGACGCGTGCGGCTTTGCACGGCACGGCTGCGCGCCACGCGCGCGATGCGCGAGCGCAGGACCTTGACGCGCTGGCCGATCAGGCGGCGGTCGGTCTCGAGCTGCGTCTCACCCGGCCCGCGCAAGCCGATGCCGCCCTTCTGCCGTTCGAGGTGGGTCCATCCGCCGGCGAGGCGCGTGGCAAGATGCGCGAGCTGGGCGAGCTCGACCTGCAGCTTGCCTTCGGCGCTGCGCGCGCGCAGCGCGAAGATGTCGAGGATGAGGCTCGTGCGGTCGACCACGCGGCACGTGAGCTTCTCCTCGAGGTTGCGCTGCTGCACGCCGGAGAGCGTGTGGTCGAAGATCACGAGATCGGCGTTGGTCTCGCGGCGGCGCGCGTCGATCTCGTCGGCCTTGCCGCTGCCGGCGAAGTAGGCCGGATCGGGGCGCGCGCGCCGTCCGGTGACGATGCCCACGACATCGGCACCGGCGGACGTGGCGAGCTCGCGCAGCTCCTGCTCGCGATACGCGCGGTCGCCGCCGCCGAAGTCGAGCGCCACGAGCAGCGCGCGATTGCCGCGGCTCGGACGCTCGAACATCAGGGGCGCCGTCCGGCGCCGGCGTCAGCTTTCAGCGTCGTGATTCGGAGCGTGATGGGGCATCGCGACCGGACGCGCGGGGACGACGGTCGAGATCGCGTGCTTGTACACCATCTGGGTGACGGTGTTCTTGAGCAGGACGACATATTGGTCGAAGGACTCGATCTGGCCCTGCAGCTTGATGCCGTTGACGAGATAGATCGAAACCTGAACGTGCTCCTTGCGCAGCGTGTTCAGGAAGGGGTCTTGTAGCATTTGCCCTTTGTTGCTCATGGTGTGAGCTCCGTTATCTTGTTGTCACCGCCGCCGTTACGACGTCACGCATACGGATTGGCTCCGACCTTGAATTGTATCCTAAGGGGCGTGCCGCGCAGTTGGAACGCCTCGGCGAAGAAATGTTCCAGGTATCGGCGGTAGGCGTCGGGCACGTGCGCAGCGCGGTGCCGTGCATCACGATGAGCGGCGGGTTGACGCCGCCCTGGTGCGCGTAGCGCAGCTTCGGACGCACCAAGCCGGCGCGCGGCGGCTGCTGGCGCTCGACCGCGAGCTGCAGCGTCCGCGTCAATCGCGGCGTCGGCAGCTTGACCATGGCGGCGGCGAACGCTTCGCGCACCGACTTCAACACCGGTCCCACGCCCTTGCCATCGCGTGCCGAGATGAAGTGATGCGCGGCGAACGAGAGGAAGCCCATCTTGCGCTCGAGGTCGCGCTTGGCCTGCTCGCGGGCGTCGGCGTTTGCCGCGTCCCACTTGTTGATCGCGACGACGAGTGCCCGGCCCGCGTCGAGGATGTGGCCCGCGAGGTGCGCGTCCTGCTCGGTGATCGCGTGCTCCGCGTCGAGCAGCAGCACGACGACGTTCGCGTCCTCGATCGCCTGCAGCGTCTTGATGACGGAGAACTTCTCGATGGCCTCGAAGCGCTTGCCGTGGCGGCGGATGCCGGCGGTGTCGATGATCGTGTACTTCTGCCCGGCGCGCTCGAAGTCGAGCGAGATCGCATCGCGCGTGGTGCCCGGCTCGTCGAAGGCGATCATCCGCTCCTCGCCCAGCACCGCATTGACGAACGTGGACTTGCCGACGTTCGGGCGGCCGACGATCGCGACCTTGATCTTGCTCGGCCGCTCGCGGTCTTCGTCAGGCGGCGCGGGCTCCTCGTCCTCGCCGGCGGGGACCATGTCGAGCACGTGCTCGATCAGCTCGCGCACGTTCTCGCCGTGCGCCGCGGAGATCGCGACCGGGTCGCCCAGTCCCAGCTCATGAAACTCGGCGACCGTGCGATCCGGAGGGAGCCCTTCCGCCTTGTTGACCACGAGCACAACCGGACGCCCCGACTTGCGCAGCAGGTCCGCGATCACCGCGTCCTGCGGCGCGAGCCCGTCGCGCGCGTCGGTGATGAAGATGACGACGTCGGACTCGGCGATCGCCTGCTTCGTCTGGCGCGCCATCTGGTGCAGGATGCCGCTCGTTGCCTTGGGCTCGAAGCCGCCCGTGTCCACGACGAAGTACGTGCGATCGCCCAGGCGCGCGCGGCCAAAATGACGATCGCGCGTGAGGCCGGGGAAGTCGGCGACGAGCGCGTCGCGCGATTTGGTCAGGCGATTGAAGAGCGTCGACTTGCCGACGTTCGGTCTTCCAACGAGCGCGATCGTCGGTAACACACGGCCCTACTTCGCCGTGACGGCGTAAAGGTTGCCGTTGGCCGTTTGGAACAGGATGCTCGACAGGAAGAGCGCCGGCTGCGACGTCGACGCCGATCCGTCGGTTGCGAGGCGCCCGACATAAGCGCCGTTGCTCGACGCGAGCAGGTGCACGTAGCCCTCGACGTCGACGACCGCGACGAATTCGCTCCCGATCACTTGCGGCCCGCCGATCTTGCGCTCGGCAAGCCGATCCTGCTTCCACACGGACGCGCCGGTGCTGCGGTCGAACGCGTGCACCGCTCCCTTGTCGTCGGTGACATAGATGTTCTTGCTGTCGCCGGCGAGCCCATAGAGGCTCGACACGTCGCGCGACCAGTTGATGGTGCCGCGCGTGATATCGAAGCACGCCACGCGTCCCTGGTAAGCGACTGCGCAGACCTGCTGGCCGTCGATCAGCGGAAGCGAGGTCACGTCGGCGATGCGCTCGAGCTCCGTGGAGCCCTTCGGATTGGCGACGGTCGCGTCCCATCCGACGATGCCCGTGTTCATGTCGAGCGCCAGGAGCCGGCCGCCGGCGGTGCCGACGAAGAGGCCGCCGCGCGTGCTCACGCCGCCCGCGAAGTTGCGCACCGTAAGCGCCGGCGCGGTCCGCTGGTTCACCCATTTCTTCGCGCCGTCTGCGGCGTTGAGCGCGTGCACGTTGCCGTCGCCGGTGAGCACCGCGACGACACCGTCCCCGACACGCGGCGGCGCGATCACTTCGGTCGAGACGCGAGCCGTCCATTTCGCTTTGCCGTCGGCGTCGAACGCGAGCACTTCGCCCTTGTCGGTGCCGACGGCGACGGTGCCCGCATCGGCCCCGACGCCGCCCGAAAGCGTCTTGTTCGCGGAAATGCGCCACACCTGGCGGCCGTTCGCGGGGTCGATGCGCACGATCGTGCCGTCGGTCGATGCGGCGTAGATCGCGTCGTTGGTGACGACGGGAGCGAACCCGGGAACTGCCTTGCCGACCGACGCCTGCCAATTGACCGACGCCGTGGCGCTTGCCTTGAGTTCCGGCAACGGGCCGGGCTTCTTGGTATTCCAGAGCCAGCGCAGCGAGAACGCGGGCGGCACCGGAAGGTAGTCGTAGATCGAGAAGTTCTGCGCGGTCCCACAGCCCGCCAGCACGACGAGCGCGGCGAGCGCGACGGCGAGCGTGCGCTTCATCATTTCTTGGGAGCTGCGGCCGGCGCGGGCGCGGCAGGCGCAGGCGCGGGCGCCGTAGTGCTGCCGGACGGCGCCGTCGGCGCGGGCGCGGGCACGTTCGGCCCGCCGAGCGCGTCGAGCTTCACCTGAACGTACTGCTTGTAGGTCGACTTGGCGTCGAGCTTGGCGAGCGCGTCGACGTACGCCGCGCGCGCTTCCGCCGCGCGTCCGGCCATGGAAAGAGCGTCACCGCGCAGGTCCGCGTACAGGCCCGCGTAGGGCGCGCCGTGCTTCGCGTCGAGCATCTTGAGCGCTTCGTCGTATTGCTTGTCGTTGAGCAGCAGCTCCGCCAGGCGGTAGCGCGCGATCTCCTTGAGATCGGCCTCGTCGGACTTGTCGATCACCCACATGAGCTGCGTGCGCGCGGCCGCGGTGTCGCCGCTGTCGAAGAGCATCTTCGCGAGCACCAGCGCACCGCGCGCGGAGTAGCCGCTGCGCGAGTATTTGTCCTCGAGTTGCGCGACTGCATCCTTGGCCTTGGGCAGGTCCTGCGCGCGCACCGCTTGCGAAAGCCCGGTGAACAATGCGGATGCCTCCTCGGATTGCTTCGCGGCCCACCAGCGCCAGCCTTGCACGCCGGCCGCGGCGATGCACGCAGCGACCGCGACGGCGGTGACCACGTTGCCCCAGCGGTGCCACCACGCCTTGAGGTCGTCCAGCTGTTCCTGTTCTTCGAGATCGTAGACTGCCATGATTACCCTCTGCTCATTTGTTCCAGGCGCCGCGCGACTTCGAGTGCCGGCACCGCGAATTGCTCGCCGCCCTCCCGAAGCGGCTTCACCGCCACCGTGTCCGTGCTTGCTTCGTCCTGTCCGATGATGAGCGCGTACCGCGCGGCGCTCGCGTCGGCGCGCTTCATCTGCGACTTCATGCTGCCGCCGCCCGCGTTGACGACGATGCTCATCCCCGCGTCGCGCAGTCGTTCGGCGAGGCTGCGCGCGAGCGCCCCGGCGTCAGCGCCGTCGTGAACGACATAAGCGAGGGGCGCCGCTTGCGCTTTCGCGCCCGCCGCCGCGAGCAGCACGATCATGCGCTCGATGCCGATCGCGAAGCCGCACGCGTAATTCCGCTTGCCGCCGAGCATCTCGAAGAGATAGTCGTAGCGGCCGCCGCCCGCGACCGTGCCCTGGGCGCCCAGCTCGGCGCTCGTGGCCACCCACTCGAAGACGGTGCGGTTGTAGTAATCGAGGCCGCGCACGAGGCGCGGATTGACGACGTAGGCGAGTCCCGCGTCGCCCAGCATCCGCGTCAGCGAGTCGAAATGCCGGCGCGATTCGCCGTCGATGAAATCGATGAGCTTCGGCGCCTCCCCGATCATCGCCTGCATCGTGGGGTTCTTGCTGTCCAGGATGCGCAAGGGATTGGCGTGCAGCCTGCGCTTCGCGTCGCCGTCCAGCACGTCGGCGTGGCGTTCGAAGTAGGCGATCAGCTGCTCGCGATGCGCGGCGCGCTCGCCCGCGTCGCCGATCGAGTTGAGCTGCAACTCGATCCCGGGCAGGCCGAGCGCCTTCCACAAGCGCGCCAGCATCACGATCTGCTCGGCGTCGACGTCGGGGCCCGCGAATCCGAGCGCCTCGACGTCCATCTGGTGGAACTGGCGGTAGCGCCCCTTTTGCGGCCGCTCGTGGCGGAACATGGGACCGCTCGTCCAAACGCGCTGCGGCCGGTCGTACGTAAGGTTGTGCTGCAGCGTCGCGCGCACGATGCCGGACGTCGCTTCCGGGCGCAGCGTGAGCGACTCGCCGTTGAGCTTGTCCTCGAACGTGTACATCTCGCGCTCGACGACGTCGGTGAATTCGCCGATGCCGCGCACGAAGAGCGCGGTAGGCTCGACGATCGGCACGCGCATGTTGCGATAGCCGTACTGGGCGAACACGGAGCGCGCGGTGTCCTCGAAGCGCTCCCAGAGCGGCGCTTCGTCGGGCAACACGTCGTTCATGCCGCGCACGGCCTGCAAAGTCGTACCCACGGCAGCTTAGGCGACGGCCTTGACGGCGATCGTTTTCTTCTGCGGCTTGAGCGCGGGCGACCGCCGGCTCGCCGCCGTACGTCGCGCGCACGTAAGCCTCGACCAGCGCCTCGAACTCTTCCGCGATGCGGCCGCCCTTGAGCGTCACGGTCTTCTCGCCGTCGACATAGACGGGTGCCACGGGCGTCTCGCCGGTGCCGGGCAGCGAGATGCCGATGTTCGCGAGCTTCGACTCGCCAGGGCCGTTGACGACGCAGCCCATCACCGCGACGTGCATGTCTTCCACGCCCGCATACTTTTCACGCCAGGCGGGCATCGCTGCCCGGAGGTACGACTGGATGCGTTCCGCGAGCTCCTGGAAGTACGTGCTCGTCGTGCGACCGCAGCCCGGGCACGCCGTGACCTGCGGCGTGAACGAGCGCAGCCCCATCGTCTGCAGGATCTCCTGCGCGACGATGACCTCGCGCGTGCGATCGCCGTTGGGTTCGGGCGTGAGCGAGACGCGGATCGTGTCGCCGATGCCTTCCTGCAGGAGCACGCCCATCGCGGCGGTCGACGCGACGATGCCCTTGCTCCCCATGCCCGCTTCGGTAAGGCCGAGGTGGAGCGGATAGTCGCAACGGCGGGCGAGCTCGCGGTAGACCGCGATCAGGTCCTGCACCGCGGAGACCTTGCACGAAAGGACGATGCGGTCGCCTGCGAGCCCCAGGTCCTCGGCGCGTCGCGCGCTCCCGATGGCCGATTCGATGAGCGCTTCGCGCATCACCGCCTCCGCTGGCAGCGGCTGCGGCGAGCTTCGCGTTGCCGTCCATCATGCGCGCGAGGAGATCGGCATCGAGGCTCCCCCAGTTGACGCCGATGCGCACCGGCTTGCCGAACTCGATGGCCTTCTCGATCATCACCGTGAACTGCGGATCGCGCTTGCTTCCCTTGCCGACGTTGCCGGGATTGATGCGGAACTTGGCGAGCGCTTGCGCGCACTCGCGATACTCGGTCAGGAGCTTGTGGCCGTTGAAGTGGAAGTCGCCGATCAGCGGCACGTCGCAGTTCATCGCGTCGAGCTTCTCGCGGATGGCGGGCACCGCCGCCGCGGCCTCGGCCGTGTTCACGGTGACGCGCACGAGCTCGGAACCGGCTTCGGCCAATGCCTTCACCTGCGCGACCGTGGACGCGACGTCCGCGGTGTCGGTGTTGGTCATCGATTGCACGACGATCGGCGCAGCGCCGCCGATGCGGATGCCGCTGATGTCTGCTTGTCGCGTGGGGTGGCGCGTCATGGCTTGATCTGGAACTTCGCGACGTTCTGCTTCACGTAGGGCGTGGTGTCGAAAGGCGCGCCGCGCACCGTGACGGTAACGACCTCTGCGTTCCCGAGCACGACATCGAGCGGGAACGCGCCGCCGACGGCATGCGTGGCACCGGGGTAGCCCATCGTCGACAGCACGATCGTCCCTTTCGCGTCGCGGACCTCGAGCCACGAGGTTCCGCGGAACACGAACACGAGCGGCGTTGTCCGTGCCGGGCGCGATCGGTGCGACAATCGTCGGCGGCTCGCTTTGCGCGGTCTCCTGCGACGTTGCGGTGGACGCAGGCGTTGCGATTGGCGCCGTCTCCGCGGCGGGCGCGGCAGCAGGCGTAACAGCAGAGCCGGTCCCGGGCGCGGCCTTCTGCGCAGGTGCGGAGCTGCGACCTGCGAGCGCGCTCTTGCCGCGCTCGAGCAGCGGACGCCCGAACTCGTACGCGAGCGCGATCGCGACGATGGCCACGAGCGCGAGCGGGATCGCCCAGCGCGCGCTCGACGGCTTGGAGCGTGGCGCTTCCGACGGCAGGTCGCCCATCGTGCGGGTCGTCGCCGCCAACGTCGGTCGGTCGAGCGAGGGCGCCGCCGCGCTCTCGGGCAGCGCCGACAAGAGCGCGTCGGCGTCGAGATGCAACAGGCGCGCGTAGTTGCGCATGAATCCGCGGACGAACGTGCGGCCCGGAAGCTGCGCGAAGTCGTCCGCTTCGAGCGCCTGCACCTGGCGAGGCGCGAGCTTCAACTGCTGCGAGACGATGTCGATCGACCAGCCGGCCGTTTCGCGGGCATGGCGGAGCATCGCGCCGGCGGAAAGCGCGGCGGTGCCTCCGCTCGCCTCGACGTCTTCGTTCGCGTTCACGTCCGATCGCTCACTGGTGGCCTCCGCCAAAGATGTCGGAGGTGCAAACAGTGAGCGTCGGCGACTCACGCTCGCGCGGCGACGCGCGCTGCACGCCTCCCTCGCTTCGCTCGGCCGCCGCGCTCACTGACACGTCCCCGGGGGGATCGCCTTCGCTTCCGGCGAGTCCGGGTAGCGCGTCTTGAGCTGCTGCACGTAAGACGCCTCGGTCACGCGATCGGACGCCTTGCGCTCGATGCACATCCCGAGGTAGAGCGCGTCGGGCGCGGGATTGGGCGCCGCCATGATCGCGCCGCATCAGCGCGCGTGCTTCGTCGGTGCGCGACTCGCGGTACGTGAGGAGTGCCAGGTTGTACGCGGCGGAAATGTTCGCGGGATTGATCGTCAGCGCGCGCTTGCAGATAATCCTCGCCGCGGCGGTTGTCGCCGTACTCGATGGAGCATTTGCCCGCGTTGGTGAGCGCGACGTCGGGGCTCTTGTACAGCGGATTCCGGATCGCCATCTCGAACTCGGGGATCGACTCGCGCGGCTTGCCGTGCGTGCACAGGTACCAGCCCCAGTTCTGGCGGATCTCCGAGTCGTTGGGCCCCAAGGCGATCGCCTGCTGGAAATTGCGCTCCGCGTTCGCATCCTCGCCGAGCACCGCGTAGACGAGACCGTAGACGTTGTAGATCTTCGCGTTCTTGGGATCGAGCTTCACCGCTTCCTCGAGCTCCTCGAGCGCGACCTTCATCTGTCCGCGCTCGTAGAAGCCCGCCGCGATATCGGCGTGCAGCTGCGCGCGGTATGCGGGCGGCGCTTCCTGCATCGGCGGCGGCTTGGGGATGCTGGGCGTCGGGGGAGGCGCCGGGGTCTTGGACGTCGACTCGCAACCGGCAACGATCGCGGCCAGGGCGGCGACTGCGAGGATGCGCGCCAGCATCATTGCGCGGCCACCGGCACGATGCGCGTCGCGAGGCGCCGCTTGGTGCGGTCCTTGACCTGGCCCGCGAGCTGCCCGCATGCGGCGTCGATGTCGTCGCCGCGCGTCTTGCGGACCGTGGTCACGATACCCGCGTCCTGCAGGTGCTTCTGGAACGCGGCGATACGCCCGCGAGGGCTCGTGCGGAACTCGCTGCCCGGAAACGGATTGAACGGAATGAGGTTGAGCTTGCACGGCACGTCGCGAACCAGCGCCTCCAACTCGTGGGCATGCGAGAGTGTGTCGTTCACGCCGTCGAGCATCACGTACTCGAACGTGACGAAGTCGCGCGGCGCGGCGCGCAGGTAGCGCTGGCACGCCGCCATCAGCTCGCGCAGCGGATGCTTGCGGTTGATCGGCACGAGCTGGTCGCGCAGCGCGTCGTTGGGCGCGTGCAAGCGACACGGCGAGCGCGACGGGGCATTCCTCGCGCAAGCGATCGATCAGCGGCACGATGCCCGACGTCGACAGCGTGACGCGACGGCGCGACAGGCCATATGCGTTGTCGTCGAGCATGAGGCGCAGCGCGGGGACGACGTTGTCGAAGTTGGCGAGCGGCTCGCCCATGCCCATCATCACCACGTTGGTGATGGGCGGCGCGACCTTGCTCCACCCACGGACTCGTAATCCCGTCCGCGAGCAAGGTGCGATTGGCGTGCCACAGCTGCCCGATGATCTCGCCGGTCGTCAGGTTGCGGTTGAAGCCCTGCTTGCCGGTCGAGCAGAACGCGCAGTCGAGCGCGCAGCCTGCCTGCGACGAGATGCACAGCGTGCCGCGGTCGTCCTCGGGGATGTAGACCGTCTCCACCGCGTTGCCGTTGCCGGCGTCGAGCAGCCACTTGCGCGTGCCGTCGGCGGCGGTGGTGTCGCGGATGACGTCGGGCCTTGCACCGTCGCCGCCGCGGCGAGCGTCTCGCGCAGCGGCTTGGCGAGGTCGGTCATCGACGCCGATGTCGTCGACGAAGCGCTGGTGGACCCACCTGCATCACCTGCTGCGCGCGAAACGGCTTCTCGCCGCGTTCGGCGAAGTAAGCGGTAAGCCCCGGCTGTCGAGGTCGAGAAGGTTCACCCGGTCACGCGATCCTCAGCGGCTGTAGACTGGCAAGCGCGGGAAAGAAGTACGCAACTTCGCGTGCGCGCCGTCTCCGGCGCATCGGAGCCGTGCACCGCGTTGGCGTCGATCGACTGCGCGAAATCGGCGCGGATGGTGCCCGGCGCCGCCTTCTTCGGGATCCGTCGCGCCCATGAGCTCGCGGTTCTTCGCGATCGCGTTGTCGCCCTCGAGCACCTGGATCATCACCGGGCCGGAGGTCATGAAATCGACCAGGTCGCGGAAGAAGGGCCGCTCCTTGTGAACCGCGTAAAATCCCTCGGCTTCCGCGCGCGACAGCCATGCCATGCGCGCGGCGACGATTTTGAGCCCGGCCTTCTCGAAGCGGGCCAGGATTTCGCCGATGACGTTCTTCGCGACCGCGTCCGGCTTGATGATGGAAAGCGTGCGTTCGACCGCCATTTATTGCTCCGTTACCAAAGAATTCGCAAAATTACTCGAATAAACCCAATATTCTAGCACGGACGCTTGATCCCCGTCAGGGTCGGCCGCGGGCTCCGCGGCTTCAATTGCGGACTGGGTTACGATAGTTGACCGTGGTTTACGATGGCGGCCCTGGCGGGCCGTCGACGAACGCCGGCATCTCGGCCATTGGAGGAGAGAAAAATGCATCGCATCGCCAAACTTGCGACCGGCTTGGTGCTGGCCGCCGTCGCGGCCGTCGCCGCGGCGCAGAACGTATCCGGACAAGCCCATCACCATCATCGTGCCGTTCGCAGCGGGAGGGCCCGACCGACACGGTGGCGCGCCTCGTCGCCCAATCGATGACGGCGAACCTCAAGCAGCAGGTCATCGTCGAGAACGCCGGCGGCGCCGGGGGGCACGATCGGCGCCAACAAGGTCGCCAAGGCGAAGCCCGACGGCTACACGCTGCTTCTCCATCACATCGGCCACATCCACCGCGCCGTCGCTGTACCGCAAGCTCCCTTACGACACGATCAACGACTTCGAGCCCATCGGCCTCATCACCGACGTGCCGATGACCATCATCTCGAAGAAGGACTTTGCGCCGAAGGACATGAAGGATCTCGTCGCCTACGTCAAGGCCAACAAGGACAAGGTGACGTACGCCAACGCGGGCGTCGGGTCGGCGTCTCACCTGTGCGGCATGCTGTTCATGACCGCGATCCAGACCGAGCTCACGACGGTGCCGTACAAGGGCACGGGTCCGGCGATGAACGACATTCTCGGCGGCCAGGTCGACTTCATGTGCGACCAGACGACCAACACGACCGGCCAGATCAAGTCGGGCAAGATGAAGGTCTACGCGGTGACGACGCCGAAGCGCGTGCCGTCGTTGCCGGACGTGCCGACGATGCAGGAGTCGGGCCTTGCCGAACTTCGACGTCGTCGGTCTGGCACGGTCTGTACGCGCCGAAGGGCACGCCGAAGCCCGTGATCGACAAGCTGTCGCAGGCGCTGCAGGCGGCGATCAAGGATCCCAACGTCAAGACACGGCTCGCCGAGCTCGGCACCGAGCCCGTCGCGGTCGAGCGCGCCACGCCGGAAGCGCTCGCGCAAGCACGTGAAGTCGCAGATCGACCTCTGGTCGCCGATCATCAAGAAGGCCGGCGTCTACGCCGACTAGGCGAGGCCGACTAGCGCGCTCGCGGCATCCACGTCAGCACGATGCCGCGGGCGCCCTCCGGCGCTTGCCACGAGGCGTCGACACCGATTCCCGGCACGGCGACGACTTCGTCGCCGCACACGACCAGCGGCAGCGCCTCGCGTTGCCAAGGCGGAATGCCGGCATCCTGCAGGATGGACTTGAGCGCGCGCCGCGGGCGGTTCGCCGCGACCTGGAAGCGCTCGCCGCCTCCGCGCGAACGAACGTGAAACGCCGCGTCGCCGGATGCGCAGCGCGTCGATGCCTTGGCCCTCGGCGTGCGCGATCCGCAAGACGCCGTGCGGGAGATCGACGTCGCATGCGCCGTCCCACGGGACGTCGTAGGGCGCAGGGGGACAAGCGTGAACGTAGATGCGGCCGCGATAGACGCCGACTTCCATGCCGGCGTGCGCGAAGCGGGTCATCGCATCGCCGCGCGATGCGCGAAGCTGGTCGAGCATCGCTGCGAGCCGCGCCGACGACGGCGCGGGCAGGCCGCGCGCGTGCAGGAACCAGCGCAGCAGGTTGCGAGCGCGATGACCGGCCATTCGATAGAGCGCGACCTGCGAAAGCGTCGACACCGTCGAACGCTTCGCGTGAATCGATCGCCGCCAGGTCGTCGGCAAGCCGCGCGGATTCCGCCTGGTGCGCGGCTGCGCGCGCAAGCGTCGCCGCGGGATTCGCCCGACACGGCCGCCAGCGCAGGCATCACCGTGTGCCGGATGGCGTTGCGCGCGTGATGCACGGACGCGTTGCTCTCGTCGTCGACCCACGCGAGTCCGTGCTCCGTGGCGTACGCATCGATGTCCGCGCGCGAAACGTCGAGAAGCGGCCGCCACCAGCGGACCGCCGCGCGCGTCGCCGCGCATCTTGCGGCATAGCTGCAAGGCCGCGCGGACCCGCGCCGCGCAGGAGCTGCAGCAGCAACGTCTCCGCCTGGTCGTCGCGATGATGCGCGAGCGCGACCACGGTGGCGTCGCACGCACGCGCAGCCTCGACGAGCGCTGCGTAGCGCACGTGGCGCGCTTCGGACTCGAGGCTCGATTGCGGCGCGCGCGGCACGGCGACGCGATGCACGCGAAGCGGCACGTCGCGCCCGCGGCAAATTCTGTTCACAAAACGCGGCCCACGCATCTGCGTTGGGCGAGATGCCGTGATGCACGTGTGCGGCGCCGCGCATTCGCGGGTCTTGCGTCGCGACGAGCGCGTCGAGGAGCACGACGGAATCGCGGCCGCCGGACAGCGCGACGATGAAGCAATCGTCCGGCGCGAGCTGCGCCGCGAGCGAATCGGCAACGGCGGCGCGAATCACCCCGCCGAGATTTCCTTGTAGCGGCCGTACGCGAGGATGCGGTCCTCGCGCTGCTCGAGCAGCGTGTCGACGGGCAGCTCGCTGAGATGGCGCAACGCTTCGGTCAACGCTTTCTTGAGCGTGACCATCATCGCCGCGTGGTCGCGATGCGCGCCGCCCAGCGGCTCGCTGATCACCTTGTCGATGAGGCCGAGCTGCTTCAAGCGAGGCGCCGTGATACCCAGGATCTCGGCGGCTTCCGGCGCCTGCTCGGCCGATTTCCAGAGAATCGACGCGCAGCCTTCCGGCGAGATGACGGAGTAGGTGGCGTACTGCAGCATGAGCGTCATGTCGCCGATGGCGATCGCGAGCGCGCCGCCGGAGCCGCCTTCGCCGATCACCGTCACGATCACCGGAATGCGCAACCCCGCCATCTCGTAGAGATTGCGGCCGATCGCTTCGGACTGCCCGCGCTCCTCGGCGCCGATCCCCGGGTACGCGCCCGGCGTGTCGACGAACGTGAACAGCGGAAGCCCGAATTTTTCCGCGAGCTTCATGAGACGCAGCGCCTTGCGATATCCCTCGGGACGCGGCATGCCGAAGTTGCGGTGGATCTTCTCCTTGGTGTCGCGGCCCTTCTGGTGGCCGATGATCATGCACGGGACACCGTTGAAGCGCGCGAGCCCGCCGACGATCGCGGCATCGTCCGCGTACGTGCGGTCGCCGTGCAGCTCGCGGAAGTCGCTGAACATGCCGTTCACGTAGTCGAGCGTGTACGGCCGCTGCGGATGCCGCGCGACCTGCGCGATCTGCCACGCGGAGAGCTTGGCGTAGATGTCCTTGGTGAGCTGCTGGCTCTTTTTCGTGAGCCGCGAGATCTCGTCGGAGATGTCGACCGCGGAGTCCTCGTGAACGAACCGGAGCTCGTCGATCTTTTGCTGCAGCTCGGCGATCGGCTGCTCGAAGTCGAGGAAGGTCTGTTTCATGGCCGCATGATACGCGCGCGCCGGCGAGTGGCGGCGGTCAGGATGAGCAGCAGACACGTGAATGCGATGCTCCAACCGGAGAGCGTTGACACGACGAAGACGGGCGGCTCCGCGCAGCGGGTCCAATCTGAATGACATTGTGGGGATCCCTTCCGAGTACGCGACGATCTGCCCGCGGTCGTTGATGCCGACGGCCGCGTTCAAGACCCGGCCGTCCAGTCCCGAGACCACGAGCGCGTTGAGGTCGTACATTTTGGAGCCGTCGTGCAGGAAGGCAACGATCCCGAACGGAACGCCCGTGGCGTGCGAACCACCGACGACGTGCCCGAGGCCGTTGATTCCAAGAGCGAAGCTGCCTCGGCCCAGTTCGCGCACTTCACCGCGCCAGAACATGACTGCGCTGACCTCGAATGTGGGCCCAAAGCTATAGCCGACGATCTGCCCGGCGTCGTTGATGGCGGTCGCGCCGCTCTCCAGGAAGCCGGGCAATCCTCCGAGGTCGGTCATCCTGCCGTCTACGTAGAAAAATGCGCGGCGGTGGTAGGTCGAGGTCGTGCTGGAGCTGCTCTCGCCGCAAATCTCGCCACTGGCATTGATGCCGTTGGCGATGCTGAACACGCCGCCCAGTGTGCCGAGGTCGTGCGCGACACCGTCCGCCCACAGGAAGGCGGTCTCGCGATTGAGCGTGCCTGCGGCGCCCACGACCCGCCCGCTTGCGTTGATGCCTGTCGCACGCGACGTTCGCGTGGGTGAAGGGTCGAGCGGTTGCATCGCGCCGTCTCGCTCGATGATCGCTTCATCCTCGCCCACGCCAAAGCCGAAGGCGGTGCCGACGACGCGGCCGGAGGGATTGATTGCCATGCCGTCGCTGAACAACCGATTCGGCACGCTCCCGAGGTTGACCAGAGTGCTCCCCGTGTGAACGAACACCACGCGATGTCCGCCTATCCCGCCCTCCAGCATGCCGCCTGTGATGGCACCCTGCGAGTTGATCGCTGTGGCGAAGACCCAGACGCTGGGAGGTGCCAGCGGCACGGCGACGTAGCGCGGCGCCGCGTGCGCGGTGCCCGTGGCAGCCAGCATTGCGACCAGCAGTAGGCGAACCCGCGTTTGCATGTTCATCCCTTCACGGCCCCGGCAACGGTTGCGTTGCTTCTTCGGTGCGGCCCCGCGCCGCCAGCGCCTGGTTCGCAATGACCGCCGACAACACGAGCGCGCCGCCGATGAGCGCGGGCGCGCCGGGATGCTCGCCGAGGAGCGCCCATACCCAGATAGGCCCAAGGATGGGCTCGATCAGCGCGAGCAGTCCGAGCTCCGTGGCGGTCAGCGTCTTGGATGCGGCCGTCGCGAGGAGGCAGCCGGCGCCGAGCTGGACGCATCCCATCAGGGCGAGGATCCCGAGATCCTGCGCGCTTGCGGTGACCGGTCCCATCATCGCGAAGGCGGGGACGAGCGACCACAGTCCCGCGATCATTACCATCGGCAGCATGTCGACCGTCGCGTGGAACTTGCGCAGCACGGTGAGCTGCGCGGCGAAGCACACGGATACGCCGAGTGCCAGGAGGTTGCCGGTGAGCTGTCCGCGTCGGCCGTGCCGCCGAACATCACGAGTATGCCCGCGAGCGCGATCAGGATGGCGAGCCACGTGCGCGCCGGCACCGGCTCGTGCAGCACGAGGCGCGCCGCGATGGCGGCGAGAAACGGCGACACGCTCATCAGGACGAAAGTGTTGGCGACCGTCGTTCGCGTGATCGATCCGATGAAAAAGAAGAACGTGCCGGCGAGGAGCGCCCCGGCGACCAGCCCCGGCACGCCGACGGCGCGCACCTGGCGGGGCATCGCGCGACCGTGCAGGACCGTGAGGACGAGCGCGACGAACGCGGACATGAAGAGCGAGCGCCAGAATACTATCTCCCATGCGTTGGTGATGGAGAGTGATCGCACGAGCAAGCCGCCGGTAGACCAGCAGGCTGCGCCTGCGATCATCATCAATACGGCGCGGCGGTGGCGAGAAGGCACAGCAGCGAGGCTCATGTCGTCGTTCGAATCGGCAGCATAAGCACGGAATTTTCGCATTTGCCGCGTGCGGGGGATTTTGCTAGCGTGATATGGACAGCGCCTTTGCGTCCAAACACAACAACGGGAGCGCGCATGCTTGCACGGGCCCTCTTGTGCTTCGGGATCGTTCTCTGGTGCTCGTCCGTCGCACACGCGCAAGTCGCCCCGCGCGCCGTCCTGGGTCCCATCGAGCGAGGCATCGGCCTGTACGACGGGCGAAGCGTCGCGTTCGAGGTCATCGCCGGGTGGGCGGTGGTCGAAGGCGACATCATCATCGGTCGCGCCGACGAATTGACGCGGGCCGTGAACGACCCCGCGAGCGACCTTCGGCCCAAGACATTCGCGATCGGGTACCAAGCCAATCTGTGGCCAAAGGCCCCGTCAGGCATCGTCGAGATCCCGTACACGATCGCCGCCGACCCGAACGGCAGGGTACCGGCGGCGATTGCCTCGTTCAACGCCACTTTCGCCGGGTTCATGCAATTCGTCGCGCGCTCGACGCAAGCCGACTACGTCGAGTTCTCGCTCAGCTTGCCTGACAGCGCGCCTGCGTGCACCTCGTCGCTCGGGCGCGTCGGCGGCAGGCAGAGGATCCTCGGTCCCCCCACCTGCGCCACCGGGACGCTGCTTCACGAAATGGGACACGCGATCGGCCTGCAGCACGAGCACAGCCGGCCGGACC